>NZ_JBITJE010000001.1:0-1661094 GCF_044459685.1 Kribbella sp. NPDC050241 | reverse complement strand
GAAGACCCGGAAGAGCTGAAGCGCGACATCGAGCAGACCCGGCGCAACCTGGGTCGCGACGTCGACGCCCTGACCGAGAAGGTCAGCCCCAGTCGGGTCGTCGGCCGCCGGGTCGACCGCGCCCGTGGCGGTGTCCACCGGCTGAAGGAGCACGTGATGGGCTCGGCGGAGTCGGTCGGCGGATCCGTGAGCGATACCGCTGGTTCGGCTGTGTCGACGGTGCAGGACGCAGGCAGCAAGGTCGGTGACGCGGTCGGTTCGGCACCGGACCTGGCCCGGGCGCGGACTCGCGGTACGCCGTTGGCCGCCGGCCTGATCGCCTTCGCAGCGGGATGGGTCGCGGCCGCAGCGCTCCCTGCATCGACGCGGGAACGCGAGCTGGCCCAAGGCACCAAGGACAAAGCGATGGAGGCCGCGGGTCCGGTGAAGGAGCAGGCCGCACAGGTGGCTCAAGAGGTCAAGGAGAACCTGCAGGAGCCGGCGCAGCAGGCTGTCGACAAGGTCAAGCAGTCCGCATCCGAGGCTGCGACCGACGTGGCGGACGAGGGTCGCTCGGCGGCTCAGCAGGTCGCGGACGGGGCGAAGGACTCGGCGGACAACGTCCGGCAGGCCGGTTCGTCGAGCTGATGAGCGGCGAGCGACGGCCGGACGTCCCGGGACTGGGTGCCGCGAAGCCGACGGAGATTCCGGCGGCCGGCTGGTGGCAGGTGATCCGGCGAGCCTGGGCTGAGGCCAAGGCCGACCAAGTCCCATTGCTTGCGGCCGGTGTCGCGTTCTTCGGCTTCCTGTCGCTGTTTCCCGCCATCGTCGCCGGGGTGCTGGCCTACGGCCTGGTTGCGGACCCGGCGCAGATCCGCAACCAGGTCAAGGATCTGACCGCCACGATGCCGGCGTCAGGGCGCGATCTGCTGCTCCAGCAGCTCGACGCTCTGACCTCGGCGCCACGGCAGGGGCTGGGGATCGGCGTCGCGGTCGCCGTGGTGGTCGCGCTGTGGAGCGCGTCGGGAGGTGTGGGTTACCTGCTCACCGCGGTGAACCTCGCGTACGACGAGGAGCAGACGCGCGGGTTCGCCCGCCGCAAGCTCCTGGCGCTGGGTATGACGCTGGGCGCGATCGTCTTCGTCCTGCTGGCGATCGCCCTGTTCGCGGCCGGCGCGGCGATCGGCAACGATGTCGCCACGCCGGTCCGGATCCTGCTGGTGGTCGCACGGCTGGTGCTCGCCGTCGTACTGATCACGGTGGCGCTTGCCGTCACCTACCGGCTGGGCCCGGACCGGGACGCGCCACGCATCCGCTGGGTGTCCACCGGGGCCATCGTTGCCACAGTCATCTGGCTCACCGCCTCGATCGGCTTCTCGATCTACGTCGAGACATTCGGCAACTACGCCAAGACCTACGGCAGCCTGGCCGCAGTGGTGGTCTTGATGTTGTGGCTGTGGCTGACCGCGTACGCCGTACTGCTCGGAGCCGAGATCAACGCAGAGGCCGAGCAGCAGACGGCGCGGGACACCACGACGGGGGAGCCTCGTCCCCTCGGCGAGCGAAACGCCGTCAAGGCCGACACCATCCCGCAGTAGACGCCCGACCTCCAATCCGAGCCGTGTAGCGAAACCGGAACCTGGCGCGGCGACGCACGCCGGTAGCTGCCCTCGGTCCGTGCCGTGACCGGGCGCTGAAGCGACCGGAGGTCCTGGTGATCGGCCCGACAGTGAGGCTGAACGACGCTCATATGGCTGTGATCGGCAGGTGCTGAGCCGGCCGGAGCCCAGCATCCATGACCCAAGCGGATCAGCACCCACTGGGCACCTGTAGCAAGACTCCGATCATCAAGGGCCGAAGCCGCGCAATGAGCCCAGTCCATGGCAGCAAGCCTGATCGACCAGTACCGCTGAACCACAGCGCACGTCGCGGGCCATCCGATCAGTGCGGCAGTGCTGAGCATCATCGGTGGGTTGTTTGTGGTGATGCTGACATCGCTGTACGCACCCACGACCTCGGGCCGGCGCCACGCAGAGAGGCGATCTGGTACGACGTCAAACGCGTGAGGACGTAATCAGAAGCCGTGTGCGGGCTCGCCGGGCGTTGCGCGGTTCTGCTTCATTTCCGCTTCCTGCTGGTGGCGTTGCCCTTCGACCAGTTGGTCGCGGACTTGGCGGTGGCGGGCGACGAATGGTTCGTAGTATGTCCGCTCGTAGTCCTCGACGATCTGGAAGGTCCACCGGCGGTCGTTCACGTTTCGTCCGGCGATCTCCCGCTCGACCTGGTCCGCTACGTGGTCGTGGCCGGCGGTGCGCAAGAGCTTGACAGCTTCGGCGACCTGGTTGTCCGCCTTGCCGGTCAGTTGGTGGAACTCGTACAGCGCGCCGCGCGCGCGGATCACGGTCTCCATTGCCTGCGACAGAGCACCAACTGCGTCGACAGTCGGTGTGCCTATGGCATCGACATCGACCTCACGCCGTTCGAAATCAACACCTTCAGGTCGCTTGAACTCCTCAGGAAGTTCAGTCATGGTCAGGCTTCTGTGCCGGCTGAGGACCGCGGTGCTTGTTCGAGGCTGGTTTTGATGGTCTCGAGGGCTTCGTGGAGTTGGCTGTTGATGGCGTCGGTGGTGTCGTGCTCGGTATCCAGGCGCACGGTCAGTCTGGAGGTGCCGTCGGCAACGAAGTCGACGTCGAGTTCGCCGTGGTAGTCGCTGCCGCCCGGTGCGCCCCAGCGGAGACTGCGGTTCTCCTCGACGATGTCGATCCAGGCCTCACTGTGCACGGTCTCGCCCGATGGCGTGGTGGCGGCTACGTCGACCTCTTCATGGACGGGCTCCTTGGGGCGGCGTGCTTCGAGGCCTTGTGCCTCGTCAGGCGTCGGCGCGGTCCGGTGTATCTCGGTCAGCCGGGGGAGATAGCTGGGCAGATTGTCGAGGTCTGACAGGTAGTCGAACAAGATGTTTGCGGCAACGTCGACGGTCGTCGACGCCTCATGGTGTCCCATCTGAGTTCCCTCCGTCCGTGCTGTCTGAGTTCCTCGGCTCCTGACGGACCGGTGTCCGCCTCGTCGCCGGCTCCCCGGTGCCCCGCGGTATGACCGAGAAACTACGGGGCGATCGGCTCAGTCTTCGGGTTTCGCGAGAGGCGCCATCGCCGGGCCGTCGAGGATCGCGCCGTCGGGTGTGAAGCGTGATCCGTGGCAGTTGCAGTCCCAGGTGGTGTCGGCCTGGTTCCAGTGCAGTGGGCAGCCGAGGTGTGTGCAGACTGGTACGACGGTGTGCAGTGCGCCGTCGTGGTCGCGATAGGCACCGACCGTGTGCTCGTCGCCGTCGTACAGACCTCCCTCACCGACCTCGACGTGGTCCATCCCGACGCCGAGAATGCGTCGTGCATGACCGGTGGCGAATTCCTTGCCGACCTTGAGGTTGTCCTTGACCAGTTGTGCCACCGCGTGTGCGTCGCCGATGCGGCCGGCGTCGTAGAGGCTGCTCCAGGGATTGTCGCGGCCGAGGACCGTGTCGCACAGGATGCCTGCGGCAACGGTTCCGTTGCTGAGGCCCCACTTGTGCATACCGGTGGCAACCAGTACGGGCGATCCGGGCGCCTTGCCGACATACGGCAGCAGATCGGGCGTGCTGTAGTCCTGCGCGGACCAGCGGTACTCCGGCTGCACGCTCACATTCCACAACGAGCCGACCCAGTCGACCAGGCCCTGGTACGCCGCGTCGGTGTCGGTCTGGTCACCGGTCTCGTGATCACCGCCGACCACGATGAGACCAGTCGGGCCACCCCCTGGCCACGGCCGGGTCGACCGCACCCGTTCGTCGACGGAGATCGCCATCCCGGCGGGCGCGTCGACCGGCAAACGTACCGCGATTCCGTGGGACTGATTCGGCCTCGTCCGAGCGAAGTACCCTCCCACTGACCCGATCGGCAACAGGGTCGCCAGGATCGTGTGGGACGCACGAACGCCGCATCCACGCTCGGTGGCTGCCTCGACGCCGTCGGCCTCGTCCCGCACCTCTGTCACCCGGCTGTGCTCGAAGACCCGACCGCCCGCCTGGCTGAACGCGGAGGCCAGTCCGGCGAGGTAGCGGCTGGGGTGCAGTTGCACCTGGTTGTCGAAGCGGACGACGGCCGTCGCTGCCAGGGGCAGCGCCAGTTCTGCAGAATCGGTAAGCTGTGCCGGCAGACCGAGCTGCGCTGCCACCTCGGATTCTCGCCGCAGGTCCGCGGACTCGGTCGTGTACACGAAGCTCGGCGTCCGGCTCAGCTCGCACTCGATGTTTAGACGACGGACCAGATCGGCAACGTCCTCGACGGCCGCCTGGTTGGCAGCTGCGTACTGCTGCGCCGTGTCGCGCCCGTGCCGGTCGAGCAGACTCGCATAGATCGCGCCGTGCTGCGACGTCACCTTGCCGGTGGTGTTGCCGCTGGTCCGCGCGCCGATCCGGCCAGCTTCGAGAAGGATGACGTCGGCACCGTCCTGCTGCAGGAACAGCGCGGTCGTCAGCCCGATCACTCCGCCCCCGACGATCAGCACGTCGGCATTCAGATCGGTGTCGAGTGCGTCGTACTGCGGCATGGACGCGGTCGCCAGCCACACAGAGTTCTGAACTGTCATGCGCCCTCGGTACCCCGCCGATCCCGGGGAATGCGGTCGGTCGCCTACCGGTGCTGGGCCGTTCGGGGATACTTTTGGGGCGGTCGCGCGCGCTGCTTCCTTCAACGCGCGCGACCTCGGCACCTGAACAGCCCGCGGGCCTCTCAACTACCTGTTCGCCCAGTGCCCCAGAGTCCTTCCGGCCATGTATCTGCTCCTCGGCCTTCAGCCCCACCGACACCATGCCGCTGACCGTTCGAGCCAAGCTGCTGATGGCGGTCGAATCTGTCTCAGCCCTGATGCTGTCGGTCTTTGGTGGTCTCATTCGCTGTGGGCCTACTCGGCCCATGAACGAGAGGAACATCGACGGGTATCCGCCAGGCCCGCGTGCCAGCCGGTGCAGCAGACACGCCTTGCTCGTCAGCCCGACTGTCTGGGGAGCCGGATCCGTCAACAGACGGCTGGCATCTGCCCAGTCGGTCTAGTCCTCGGCTGTGGTGGGTTTCCCGGTGATGGACTCTTGGTAGATGTCGGCGTAGGTGCGCGAGTCCTTGATCAGGTCGTCGCAGAAGGGTGCGACGTCGTTGCCGATGAGTTCCAGGACTCCCTTGCCGGCCGCCACGCCCTCCTCGAAGAAGTCGACGATCTCTGCGAGTAGGTTCCCGTCGGTCAACTCGACCGGTCCGATCTTGAAAAAGTACTTCTGCATCTCCTCGACCCAGTTGCGCAGTGATCCTCGGGTGGTGGCAAGTCGCAGCACCAGATAGCCGGGTGTGGACCTGGCCACGACTGCGACGGCGCCTAGACCGGCGAGTACGAGGACCCACCAATCGGCGTCTCGGGCAAATGCCCCGCGCAAGGAGAAGAGCAACGCCGGCCATTGTGATGGTGAGCCAAGCTCTAACGCGCAGCGCCATCCGCACCCAGCCGGGAGCACCCACAGTCTTGATGTGGCCTGCTGTGAGCCAGGTCCGGAAGGTTGTCGGCGGCATCCGTTGATCGGCCGTGGTTCGTTGCGCTCAACCTCGGACCACTCGCTCCAGGACGCAACGGAAGGAATCAGCGTGGACAGCAAACTGCCGGGCAGCGAGGACGAACGCCGCCGAGCGGCCGACTTGGTGGCTCGGGCCGAGGCGATCGTTGAGGCGATGGAGATGGCGGCTGTCGATGGCCGGTGGGCCATGACGGCGTTCAGCCGGTATCGGGTGTGCGAGTTGCTCGATGTCGTGCCGTATGGACCGTACGACGGAGATCTCGAGGGTGAGCCGGCTGCGCTGCTCGAGGAGGCTGCGCTCGCGGTCGATGGTCTGGACGTGGCTATCGAGGAGCTCAGCTGGCGGCTCGCGTTGGGAGATGCTCTGCGGACTGCGGCGGCGGACATTCGGATGGTTCGGGATGCGCGCGACGTATGAGGATCTGCTGCGCACCGCCCGGCGCATGGCGGTGAATGCGCACCGCGGGAGATATGCGGATGAGGCCGGCTTGATGGCCGATTGGCACGCAGTCATAGCCGCGACTGCGAGCCACCTGCGCTGGTTGCGTCGCCGACTCAGGACTGTCGGGCGCACCACTAGGCCAGCGAGTCGGAATTCCGATACCTCGCTTGGGCGCCTGGCCGTGGCCATCGGAGCGGCGGGCGACCTGCTCGCCACACAGGATCCAGCGACCGTGAGTGCGCTGGACCGGCCTGACGACCTGACCGCCGCGAGGGCGGAACTCGGGGCGATCGCGCTGATCGGTACGCGAGCGGTGCTGCGCAACATCCGCACCAGAACCCCCGGATACCACCACCTCCTCACCGTGATGACAGAACTCGAGTCCCTGGCGCAGTCCGACGTTCGGCGTGTCGGACTGGGGGCACTCGGTGGTCTCACGGCAGGCGGACCACCGGCGCCCGTCGATGACCTGTCGCTCCTCTCTCGGTACGCCGCGAGGTGGGAACGTGCGCACCAATCCATGCCACCGCGGACCTTGCTGACCCGGGATCTTCGCTCGACGACTGCGCAATTGCGAACCGTGTGCGGTCACGTGTGGCATCTGGCCGACCAACTGCTCGTAGCGCCTGCGGCTGATCTCGATGCTGGCCAGCGACGCGATCTGAGGGTTCTCAAAGCCGAGTTGCGGGCGTTTGATGCCGGCGCTGTCAGGGTCGGCGAGTCCTGGCGGCGCCGAGTGTCCGACCTGAGCGGGGGGAGTAACACGCCAGGCGAGGGCGCGTTTCTCGATCTACAGGCTGCGCTTGACCGCGTCGTACGACCTGACGGCACTCTGTTGCCATCAGTCGAGCTGGTACCGAATCGGCGTTTTGCGGCGGGGATCCTGGACGTGATGGACGAGCTCGCGTGGTCAGCGGACCAAGTGGCTAGAAGACAGCAGGAAGCGGTGGGCGGACTCATCCTGGACGGTCGGCTGTTTGTTCCGAGACGTGAGGTCGCCAAGCTCGAGCTGACCTACCTGCGCAGACCAGGCGGCGGATCGAGGCCACTCCAGGCACGGTGGGTACGCACAAACCTCCCGACACATTTCGACGAGTTGACCGATGCCCTGGGGTGGAGTGCCGACCACCTGAGTGCGGCGTCCGAAGTTGCACGTCGACTCGCCGGTACGTCGCACCATGCGCGTCCAGCCGGCGAGCGACACACGAGGTATCCCGCGCCACTCCAAACCTTTCACAGCCCTGGAATCCCGGATCCAGGACAGGAGCCGATCAGCCTCGACCGTTGAGCTGCTGACGCTCGGATCCGATGGAGGTTGCTGTGGGCAATGAGCGAGTGAGTGTGGAGGACTTGCACCGAGTCTTGGAGGCCGAGGTGCGCAAGATGAAGACCGGCGCCGACTGGGCGAAGTGGCTGGACATCGCGGCGCTGTTCCCGACGGACTTCCCTGGGTAGTCGCAATTCGCCTGCGGCTCACGCCACTTCACGCGTGAGCTGTATATCGCCGCGGTGCAGTCGGCGTGACCTCAGCAGCGCCGCTCGGCGGCGGACCAGAAGGGCCGGGTAGCATGTCCGGGCTCACGACGTTGGCGGTCGGAAGGCAGAGGCAGGACCAATGTCCTCAGGGAGGCGGGCCGATGGTGGAGCCGGGTTGGCAACCGATGCCGGGCACGCCTGCGCCGGTGGAGGTGGCCGCTGCGAAGTCACGGCCTCCCGAGGCCGGATTCGTGGTCGGCGACACGGCATTCGCCTCACCGACGGCCGGGTGGGCCTATGTCGTGGACCTGGAAGCGGCACAGTGCCGGGTGCTGTTTACTCAGGACGCCGGCGCGACCTGGCGTCCGCAGTTGGCGTGGCGGGGTCTGTTCTACGGCAGGTTGACCGCGTTCGACGAGCGTCGGGCCGCATTTGCGCTGGCAGTGTCGCAGGGCGACGACATCAATGGCTACCGGCCGGAACCCCACGCCGCCGATGATCCCTTTGTTGGGCCGGACGCCTTCCTGGCCGGCACCGAGGATGCCGGTGTCAGCTGGACGTTGGCACAGGCTCCGGTTAATGGGTTTGGGGCAGGGTTCCTGACACCTGGGCAGATGTGGCTGAGGGCATATGTTCACCAGCAGAGCGGGATGCCCGGGATGGCGCGGACCGATCTCGTACGCACCTGGGACGGTGGCGCGACTTGGCACAGCCTTGCGGGCGTGAAAGGTTCTGGCGTGGTTGACGTGACCTTTCAGTCGGCGACCGACGGGCTGCTGGTGGCAGCCGAAGGAAACGGGGCGAACGTCCTGTATCGGACCGTGGATGCGGGCGTCAGTTGGGAGCCGGAGGCGTTGGAGCCGCCGCCGAGGCTGCCCGTCAACGCGGAACGCCGGATTGAACCGGTGATGGGCCGGGATGGAACTGTCCTGCTGGTGTTGTCGGCCCTCTCTGGCCGGGACGCGGCTCGGCGGCCGAAGTGGGAGGGCCGCTACGTCTACCGGCGTGTCGGGTCGCGGGACTGGGCTGGTCCGTACCGGCTGCCGATGGTGCCAGTGCGCTCGCGCCGACCGCACCCGGCGGCGTGGGGGGCGGACGGGCGGATCTGGACGGCGGCGGGCCACGACCTCTTCGTCGCCGATGACCCGGCAGGCCCATGGCAGCGCCGCCACCTTCGGCTGCCGGCCAAGCAGCTCATCACTCGGATCGACCCGGTCGCGGGCGGGACGGTCTGGTTGACCACGAACAACGCGTTCAAGATTCCAGGTGCTGCTCCCGGCGGTCACCTTTACCGCAGTGTCGACGACGGTGCGAGCTGGGATTACGTGCCGATTGATAGTGCTATTCGATAACTGACTCACCGTACTTGCGGTGGGGTTCTCCAACGAACGTTGACGTCGTAGTCGTGTCGGGTTGACGGCGCGGCGTTGGCCTGGCCGCTCGATGCGGGAGCCGATGGTGGCTTGTCAGGCTGAGGTTCGTCGACGGCCGTCCGGTGAACCGGCCGAAGGTTCTGCCAGACTTCCTTCGTGACCGACGACGATGACGATCTGCGGCTCGACGAGCTCATCCCTGCACCGAGTGGGAGTTGGTGGGGGCTGCTCTTCGACAACCCCACCATCGGCCTAGTACTCCAGCCGTAGTTCGTGATCAGGCGAGCTGGACCGTCTGACGGCGGTGGTGGCTGTCGCGTGCGCGGGCTTGGTGGCGGCGTCGCCATCGTGACCAGTGCAGCAGGTGTCGGATGCCGTGTTGGGTGTGGTTGACGAGTCGGGTGAACAGGTGGCGGATCTCGTTGGCGGTGAGCGCGATGAGCCCTTGTGGTGAAGGGGTTTCGGCTCGTGCGGTGGCAGTCATCACGGCGAGGAATGCATGGGCGAGCATGGCGAGGATTGTCCAGCGGTGCGACGAGGTCCAGCGACGGATCTGGTGCTCGTCCAGCCCGGTCATTCCCTTACCTGCTTCGAAGGACTCCTCGATCGTCCACCGGCGCCCGGCCACCGCGACGAGGGTGGCCAGCGGGACCGGGGTAGGTGTGTAGCAGCGGTAGAACGCGAGTTCACCGGTGCTGATCGAGCGGCGGACCAGCAGCGCCTGACCGCCGACAGTGCCACCTCCTTCGGCGTCGGCGACCGCGATGTCGATCAGGGCCCAGTCGTACCAGCGGTGCCCTTTCGCGCCGACGCCGGCGCTGAGTCGGTTCCAGGCCCGCGACGGCAGCCGGCGGGCCAGGGTCTTGGCCGGGTGTTTGCCGGCCGGCGTGGTGATCTGATGGTCGCAGGCCACCGCGAGCACGTAACCAATCGCTCGTTCCTGCAAAGCGATCCGCAGCTTGGAGTCGCCGCCGTATAGCGAGGCCTACGACTACGACGCGGCCGGCAACACCACCAAACAAACCATCGGCGCGACCACGTCGACGATGACCTACGACCGCAACCGCCTCACCAAGACCGTCACCGGTGCCACGACCCTGAACCAGCGTTACGACCCGTTCGGCCGCTCCACCACCGCCGATGTCGGTGCACAGGTGGTCGAGCAGAACGCCTACGACGGCTACGACCGCCTCGTCCGCCAGCAAAAGTTCGACACCGCCGGCACCCCGACCCTCACCCGGAACTCGACCTACGACCCGTTCGACCGGGTCACCAGCCAGTCCGAGAAGGTCGGCGCCGGCGCCTCGGTCTCCACCCGCTACACCTTCGTCGGACTCGCCGATCAGGTCGCAGCAGAGGAAGAAAAGGACACCAGCGGGACCTGGAAGGTCTCCAAGTCGTACGCCTATGGCGCCGGCGGCGAGAACCTGTCCCTGGTCGACACCCCGGTCAACACCACCACAACGAAGAAGTCGTTCTACGGCACCAACCCGCACGGCGACGTCGAAACCCTCACCGACGCCACCACCGGCTCGACGACATCGACCTATCGCTACACCGCCTACGGCCAGGCCGACCAGGCCGGCACCACCGGCGACGACGCCATCACCGGCAACGCGAACCAAGACGCCGACATCGTCAACCCCTACCGGTTCAACAGCAAGCGCTTCAATGGCGCCACCGGCACCTACGACATGGGGTTCCGCGAGTACAACCCCGGCCTCAACCGGTTCCTCACCCGCGACATGTTCGAAGGGGCTCTGTCCGACCTCTCGCTGGGTATGGATCCATGGAACACCAACCGGTACATGTTCGGCGGCGGCAACCCGATCAGCCGTGTCGAACTGACCGGTCACTACGCCGTCGACGGGTACGGCAACCGGGAATCATGGGGGACCCCGACAATCACGGCGCCGGGCACCACTGGCTCCACCCTCACGCCTGCTCAGACACAGAGTGGGCCGAGCGATGCTCCAGCTGACTGGTTGCGCAGCCACCCAGATTCTGGCGGTGACGTTGACGTCAATCGTGAAGCCCTTGGAAACATCCTGAAGGACATCGGCTGGATGGGCCTTGGCGCCGTCGTCACCGCGGCCGGTGGCTCCCTGACCGGGGGCGGAACCGTCGTCTGCGGCGGTAGTGCGGGAATCCTTTGCCCACCCGGGGCGGTCGCCGTCGTCGGGGGCATAGCAATCAGTGCTGCAGGCGCGGCAGTCACGGCAACTGGAACGCAGCGGTTCAGCAATGACTGGGGACGACTCCTCAGCGAGAGTTACAGCCCGGGCTCAACGGGGTCAGAGCCACCCAGTCCGAAGTACTCGACACGCCAAGAGAAAGCGGGGGAGCTCGCGGGAAAGTACACCGAGGGTCAGTCCACCCGTGATCCATCTTCACAGTGGTATCACGAGTACCTGAGTAACGATATGCTCCTGGAAGAGATCAACAATGCGGCACAGGGAGAGGGAATTGTGGCTCTTCGCAACGGCAAGATCCTCGGAGGGCATCACCGTTGGGATGAACTTCAAGCGAGGATCAACAGTGGGCGCATTGATCCCAATACGCGAATTAATATCCAGATCTACCTCGGGGAGTAGCTTTCCTGATGCCGATGATCAGTTCAGGTGACGCCGACTTCCGAATATGTGAGATCGGTTTCGATACGCTAATCGAAATTCAGGCCGAGGCTGAGGCTCGAGGCTGGGGAACGCGCTGGACGTCGACGGACGCACTGCGCAGCCAAGTCAAGGAAGAACGGGTGTTTCTGCAGTCGCTGATGCGCGAGGAGAGAGGCGGCGTTGTGCGATCGTATCGGTGTCTCGTGATGTTCTCGCTCGCTGGTGACGCCGACGCTGGCGGAGTTGCCACGATCGATCTCGATCCGGCGCGGTTTGAATCATTGGCGCGACTCGACCGTGATCCGGATGTTCGGGCGGCGCTTGTCCGGATGTTCTCACTTGCAATGGGTGGAATATCGATGGTTTCGAAGGAGTAGAATTACAAGGAGGTCGGCAGAGCTGACCTGTCAGGTAGCTGATGCTGACGGTGAACAACCAGTTTCAGATTCGGGCTGGAGCAGGGGGCATGGTTTGAGGCGGACCTCGGGAAACGTCTCCGTCATCGTCGATGAAGATACGCCCGCCCTTCGGTCGGCCGGGTATCGGCGAGGTTGCCGATACCCGGCAACGATGGAGTCCGGCCTTCGCCGATCGGGCACGTATGCAGCCCGCGTGCGAGACGGCATCGTTGGAATCGTGCGGATCGGAGCGCAGGTATCGCGGCCCCGCGATCCGTGGCGACGAGGAGGTTCGATGACCGACCTGGATCACGTGGCACCTTCTCTGCACTAGTCACTCGGAAGCGCGTATCGCGGCAGATGAGTGCGTCGCCCGACTGGACCGCCTGCCTGGTTGGCGCGCTCATGCGCCCCCGGGGTAGAAACCTGTCATGCCCGATTCGGTGAGCAAGTCCCCTGCCTCTGTCGCTGACTACGACAGCTTCGCGGCCGCGTACTCGGCCAGCAACGAGAACAACCTCTATAACGCTTACTACGCGCGTCCGGAGATGATTCGTCTCGCCGGCGACGTCGCGGGCCTGGAGATTCTCGACGCCGGCTGCGGTTCAGGCCCCTTGATGGAAGCTCTGCGCGGCAAGGATGCGTCCGTGTCCGGCTTCGACCTGAGCCCCGCCATGGTCGAACTCGCCCGCGAGAGGCTGGGCGAGGACGCGGACGTGAAAGTCGCCGACCTTGGTGCGCCCCTTCCCTATCCCGACGACGCGTTCGACCGCGTCGTCGCATCACTGTCCTTGCACTACGTCAAGGACTGGGCATCGGCACTGGCCGAGCTGCGGCGTGTGCTCAAACCAGGCGGCCGGCTCATCGTCTCGATCATCCATCCCACGGTCTACGCGATCGTGTACCCCGAGGCCGACTACTTCGCCCTCACTCAGTACTCCGAGGACTACGACTTCGGCGAAGGAACCGTGTGGATGACCTACTGGCACCGCCCCCTGCAGGACGTCATCAACACGTTCATCGACGCGGGGTTCGCCATCAAGACGGTCACTGAGCCACCACCTGCGGCCAACACTCCAGCGGAACTGCTCCCCAAGGCGGACGGTCGCTCATTCATCTGCTTCCTGTTCTTCGAGTTGGAAGCGCGCTGAATAGTTTGCGGCGCTGCCTGTGACCAAGGCGGCACTACCCGGCTGGTGCATGACGCGCTCCAGCATCCGCACATCGGCTGCTCCCTGCGCTGGCCGGCTCCCTCAGCCGGTCGCCGGACGCCCAGCCTGTCGCGCATCAGTTGGCGGAGATGTGTCGCACATCTGCTGGCCGATCACACTGCAGCCGCGCGTGCCAGAGAAAGCTCTGCGGCTGCTGTTGGCATGCCTCGCGGTTGCCATCGGAGTCCTGTATGCCCCTCGGGTCCTGGGCTGAGAGCCAGCACGGGGTGCGGAATCACGCGTCGACAGTGCGGGCCGGAAGCGCCGGCATTCCAAGGCTGACCGATCGTCGCGTCTGGACGCGTTTGCTGCGCAGGAAGGTCAGTGTCAGATCGATACCTTCGATCTCCCCTTTCCAGCCGTTGTCGGCGGCGTGGTTGCGGCGCTGGACAAGGTCGGCCTCGAGCTCGTCCAGGCGAGGCAACATCTTCGGGCTGAGGGTAAGCATCGGGCAGCGGATGCAGGCGTGCTCATGGGCGCACGGAGTGCCGTAGGGGCGGCCGCACGAGCCGAGTTCGACCTTGCGCTTGTCGAAGTGCTCCTCGAACTCGGTCCACTCGTCCGCGGTGGGCTCGCGGTATTCCTCGGGTGGACGTTGTTCGCGGCGCCGTTCGAGGAACTGCTGGTAGTGGGCAACGACGACGTCGTTAAAGACCGCGACGTAGCCGCGGGTGGTCTCAATGCTGAGGTGACCGAGCAAATCCGCCCCGATGTGGATCGGCAGCCCGGAGTTGACCAGTTCGGTCGCGAACAGCCGGCGGAAGGCGTGCGGTGCAAACGTTACGCCCTCGAACTCCGGGTGGATCTTCGCGAGCTCGGCGCAGCAGGCCCGGAGACGGCGCCGGATCGTCGTGGGTGTCACCGCGGACCGGTGCAGACCGTTGAGCCGCTGGAACAAGTAAGGCAACGACCCCGGTCGGGCCGGCCTCGTAAGTCACCGCCACCGGCCCGTGCAGACCCCGAAGCCACGACCCGATCTGCTCATGCGACGGCGTCAATCTCGCCTGAACAAGCTCACCCGTGACCCCATCGATCGCCGCTGCCACGACGGATCGGGCGTGCACATCCAGCCCCACACTCGTACGCTCGATAAACACCCGGGGCCTCCCACAAATGTCGGATAGGCCGAGCAGGCAGCCCCTGCCCGGTAACCCACGAATCTTGTGAGTGAGGCCCCGGCCCGCAACCCCGCCACCACGACGGCGTCACGTCATACCGTCTAGGCGGCGGACTCGGGCTCGGGGTGTCGGATCTTGGAGACGACGAGTGGGAATGCGAGAGCATGATCACTCTGGGTGTCCGACCGTTGAGCGGGTATGAAGGAACGGCGGGAGGACGGCGCTAGGGCGGGCTCAGGTGCGTGCCATGAGTCGGGGATCGAGGTTGGGGTTCCGCGGTGTCCTCCTGTGCTTTATCCACAGGCCGCTCGTGTGCTCCGCCGGATCGTCGTACGGCAGGTGATGCTTGTGCGCGAGAAGAAGGAAGCACCAGACGCGGAGGAGAGGGCATCTTGAGTGGGGACGCAGTCGACGCGTGGGCGACTCTGGATGAGCTGTTGGGTATGGAGGCGCTGGCGAACCAGTCTGTGACGGGCGATGGGATCGGGAGGCTCGCCTTCTACGGACGCTGCTCGACGGAGGACAACCAGGATCCCGCGACCTCAAAGGCCTGGCAGGTCGGCGAGGCAGCTCGGTTTGTCGAGCCGCTTGGCGGCGAGATCGTCGAGGAGTTCTTCGACATCGGTCAGTCGCGGTCGTTGCCGTGGGAGCGGCGTGACGATGCCAGCAGGGTTCTCCGGGCACTGAAGGATCCAGGCCGAGGCTGGGATGGACTGGTCGTAGGGGAGGCGACTCGCTGCTGGTTCGGCAATCAGTTCAGCCTGACCTGGCCGAAGTTCGATCGGTATGGCGTGTCCCTGTGGATACCGAGTCTCGGGGGAAGGTTCGACCCGGAGAACACAGTCCATGACATGGCAATGACGATTACGGGTGGGCTGTCGAAATCGGAGCGGCAGCATGTGCAGCGTCGGGTCCGGGCTGCGATGGCTGCGCAGGTGCTGATCGACGGGCGGTACCAGGGCGGGCGTCCGCCGTACGGGTATGTCGTGGTGGACGGCGGACCGCATCCGCATCCGCGGAAAGCAGCTGAAGGGCAGCGGCTGCGGGTGCTGGCGATTGATGATTTTGCGGCCGCGGTGGTGCGCCGGATCTTCGACTTGTATCTGGAGGGGTGGGGGAGAAAGGCGATTGTTGAGCAGCTCAACCGGGAGGGCGTGCCGTGTCCGTCGGCGCATTCGCCACAGCAGAATCGGCATCGGACGATGGATGGTTGGCAGCACTCGACGGTCGTGGCCATTCTCAACAATCCGCGGTACACCGGGTACGCCGTCTACGGGCGGTGGCAGAAGGTCGAGGAGCTCCTTGATCCGGACGATGTTGCCGCCGGCTACGTGGTGAGGTTTCGGAGGTCGCCGCACGCGAAGATCGTGCGATCGAGGGAGCTGGCACACCCCGCAATCATCTCGGTGGAGACCTTTACTGCGGCTCAGTTGCGGCAGCGGAAGCGGAAGTCCGATGGGATCCAGAAGTGGTCTGCGGTCGAGCGGCGCCGTACGTCGCCGAAACGCGTGTACGCGCTGCGTGGCCTGGTGAGGTGTGGACTGTGCGCTCGCAAGATGGAAGGGGCAGCGCGGCGGCAAGACGTTGTCTACTACCGGTGCAATGCCCGGACGATGGTTCCAGGGTCCGCGAGTGCGTTGGCGCATCCTCGGCAGATCTACTTGCGGGAGGATGTCGTGACGCCTGCTGTCAATCGGTGGATCGGTTCGCTGTTCGATCCGGTGCATCGCTCCGAGACGATCGAGGCGCTTCTGATCGAGGATGATGGCGAGGATCGTCGGATCCAACTTGTCGAGGACCTTCAGGGGCGTGTCCGTGCGGCAAAGATCACCATGGATCGGGTCCGGAGGGCTCTCGATGCAGCCTGGGACCCGGTCGAGCTGCGAGAGCAGTACAACGCGGCGGTGGCGGAGAAGCAGGTGGCGGAGAAGGCTCTGGCTTCATTGCCGACTCAGGTGACGATTCCCCGTGGACAACTCGAGGCGTGGATCGACGAGCTGGGCGACATCGGACGGGCTCTGGACGCCGCCAGCCCGGAGGAGCTGAATCAGCTTTACGGATCACTGCGGCTCTCGCTCAAGTACCACCACGACGACCAGACGGTCGACGTTGAGGTCGACCCGATGGGTGACCGTGTGGATAAGGCCTGTGTCCGAGGGGGGACTTGAACCCCCACGCCCTGTGAAGGGCACTAGCACCTCAAGCTAGCGCGTCTGCCTATTCCGCCACCCGGACGAGTGGTCGCACCGGGGTCGGTGCTGACCGGAGAACAGTAGCAAAGACCACGGGTGGAATTCACATCGAGGCTGGTGGGGGTGTTGGAGGAGGTTCGGGGAGGCGTAGTTTGAAATTCAAGGAGCGGGTCGTGGGTGGGAGGTGTACGGGCGTGAGCGGCTGGAACGGGATGGTGTTCGAGGGCAAGGAGACGTTGCTCGGGGTGGTGCGGGCGGAGGCCGGGCGGTTCTTCGAGATGGTGGACAGCGACGACGTCTGGGAGGCGCCGACCGGGGCGGGGCACTGGCAGGTGCGGGACGTGGTGGCGCATATCGCGGACACCACCGAGGCGTACTTCGTCGCGTTCGATGCCGCCCGGGCGCACGAGGAAGTGCCGGCGGCGTACGGGCTGCCGGGGATGGCTGAGCGGGTGGACAAGCAGGCGCTGGCGCTGCGGTCCGTGCCGCGGGCCGAGTTGGTCGAGCGGCTGCGTGGGGATTTCGACAAGGTGATGGAGATCTTCGACGCGCTCGGGCCGGAGGAGTGGGGCGGGTTCAACGTGCCGCACTTCTACATGGGGTCGCTGCCGTCGTACTTCTTCCCCGCGTTCCAGTTGATGGACTACGGCGTCCACTCCTGGGACATCCGGCAGGGAACCGGCCGGGCGCACGGGCTCTCGGGTGACGCGGCGGATCTGCTGGTGCCGTTCATGTTCGTGCTGTGGAAGTACACCACCGGCGCCAAGGATCCGTGCGAGCTCGGCATCCGGATCACCAGCGGCCCGAACGCCGGCGACACCCGCGTGAAGGTTGGCCCTGACGGCATGGACTACGAGCCCGGGAATGTCGACGGCCTGGCCACCGTGATCGAGTTCGACCCAGGCAGCTTCGTGCTGACCGCGTTCGGCCGGAGCAACGCCGGTACGATCCGGGGCGATCGTGCGGTCGCCGACCGCTATCTCAACCTGTTCTTCCGGATCTGAGGGGGACCCGTATGACCGATATCGACCTGCCCGCGATCGAGGCCGAGCGCGACCGGATCAGGACGGCGTACCTGAAGGAGGGCGGAACGAGTTCGGCCCGGGGGCTGCACCACGTCGCGATCCTCTGCGCCGACGTCGAGCGCACCATCCGGTTCTACCAGGGGGTGCTGGAGTTCCCGCTCACGGAGATCGTCGGGAACCGGGACTACGACGGTTCGAACCACTTCTTCTTCGACATCGGGAACGGGAACCTGCTCGCGTTCTTCGACTTCCCCGGCCTCGACCTCGGCCCGTACGCCGAAGTCCTCGGCGGACTGCACCACCTGGCGATCTCGGTCGAGCCGGGCAAGTGGGAGCGGCTCAAGCACAACCTGGACACGGCGGGGGTGGAGTACCTGGAGGAGAGCGGTACGTCGATCTACTTCCGCGACCCCGATGGCGCGCGGATCGAGCTGATCGCGGACCCGCTGGGCGAGATGTACGGCCTCAAAGTGCTCTGACCGGAGGCGTGGGAGAGGATGGGCCCATGACTTCTCCGACCCCCAGCGACCGTCCGTCGTACACCCCTGACGCCGAGGTGGTGGAGCTCTGCAGTGAGCTGATCCGCATCGACACCACGAACTACGGCAACGGCAAGAGCAACGGCGAGCGGGTCGCAGCCGAGTACGTCGCGGCCAAGCTGGACGAGGTCGGGATCGAGTCCACGATCTATGAGGCGGAGCCGGGCCGGGCGACGCTGGTGGCGCACTGGGAGGGTGAGGACCAGTCGGCCGATCCGCT
The DNA here is from genome assembly GCF_044459685.1 of Kribbella sp. NPDC050241. Lineage (NCBI taxonomy): Bacteria > Bacillati > Actinomycetota > Actinomycetes > Propionibacteriales > Kribbellaceae > Kribbella > Kribbella sp. NPDC050241. The sequence continues at coordinate 1,642,907 of NZ_JBITJE010000001.1, read as the reverse complement.
GCTCGTGCACGGCCACCTGGACGTCGTACCGGCCGATCCGAAGGACTGGAAGGTCGACCCGTTCGCCGGTGAGATCTTCGACGGCTGCGTCTGGGGCCGCGGCGCGGTCGACATGAAGGACTTCGACGCGATGGTGCTGTCCGTGGTCCGGGCCCGGCAGCGGGCCGGCGTGAAGCCGCGGCGCCCGGTCCGGCTGGTCTTCACCGCCGACGAGGAGGCCGGCGGCGTGTACGGCGCGCAGTGGCTGATCAACAACCACCCCGACACGATCGCGGACTGCACCGAGGCCATCGGCGAGGTCGGTGGCTTCTCGGTCACGGTGAAGGACGACCTGCGGCTGTACCTGATCGAGACCGCCGAGAAGGGCATGAACTGGATGCGGCTCAAGGCCCGCGGTACGGCGGGTCACGGGTCGATGGTGAACAACGACAACGCGGTCACCAACCTGGTCGAGGCCGTCACCCGGATCGGCAACCACGAGTGGCCGCTGCGGGTGACGCCGACCGTGCGGGAGTTCCTGAAGACGCTCGAGGACGTGCTCGGGATCGAGCTCGACCCCGACGACATGACCTCGACGCTGGCGAAGCTCGGCACATTCAGCCGGATGTTCGGCGCGACCGTCCGCAACACCACCAACCCGACGATGCTGAACGCCGGCTACAAGGTGAACGTGATCCCGGGCGACGCCGAGGCACACATCGACGGGCGCTTCCTGCCGGGCTACGAGGACGAGTTCTACGCGACGCTCGACGAGCTGATCGGCGACAAGGTGCAGCGCGAGACCGTGGTCACGGACATTGCCCTGGAGACGGAGTTCAGCGGCGGTCTGGTCGAGGCGATGAAGGCGTGCGTCACGGCCGAGGACCCGCAGAGCCGGTTCGCACCGCTGCTGATGTCGGGCGGTACCGACGCGAAGTCGTGGAGCCGCCTGGGTGTGCGCTGCTTCGGGTTCGTGCCGCTGCAGTTGCCGCCTGAGCTGGACTTCATGGGCATGTTCCACGGCATCGACGAGCGGGTTCCGACCTCGTCTCTAGAGTTCGGCTCTAGGGTGCTGGACCGCTTTCTCGACGAGGCCTGAGGTCAAGAGGTACTGGCCGACGGCGTACGTCGACATGCACAGCGCGCCGCGGCCGGGGAAGTCGCGCCCGGCCAGCCGGAGAGCGATCAGCGCGTCCGAGATCAGGAAGAACGTGCCTCCCAGACCGCTGCGTGGGTTGTGCCAGCGGGACGCGATGGCGGTTGCTGTGAGCAACAAGGCGTACGCCGCGACCGGGACGCGCTGGTTGCCCAGGCTCGGCGCGAGCACCGCGACGAGAGCCGCCCAGAGCGCTGCGTACGCCGCAACTACGCGTACGGACCGTTGTCCGGGATTGGCGAGGAAGACAGCCAGGTAGCAGGCGTGAGCCGCGGCGAACGCGGCCATGCCGGCCAACTGGAGGTCGGTCTCGAGCAGCAGGTCCCCGGCCGCGGACGCCAGCAGCGCCGCCTGCAACAGCGGGGGAGCGTCCTGACTCCGGGACCACGACCACAGCAGCGGCATCAGTGACGCCTTGCTCGCCTGCTTGAGGATCTTGACGTCGAAGGCAACGGCCGCCACCTGCACGACCGTCGTACCCCAGAACGCCGTCAACAGCCGTCGCCCGCGCGCCAACCGCCCCAGGTTCATGCCCCGAGTCTGCCGCACTCCAAGCCGCTCGGGCCCGGAGTTCACGACAAGTTCAACGTGGCCCGGAGATGGGGGAGGTGACGGATGAGGGGCTTGGGTGGGGTTGGGGTGGTGATCAGCGAGAGCGTGAGGCGGTAGCGGAAGGGCGCGGCGGTGAGGTGTTCGCCGGGACGGAGCTCGGTGGCCAGGGCGCTGCGGGGAACGAGGGCGAGTTGGGAGCGGCGGCGAGCCATCGCGACGGTGGTGTTGAGGGTGACGCCGCGGCGGGGGAGCGCGCCGAGCGCGACCAGACGGGCGTGGATGTCCTCGGCGCCCCGGTCGTAGGTGGAGAACGCGATCTGGCGGTCCTTCAGAGGATGCTTTCCCCGGCCCGGCGGGCGGGCGCCGGGTGGGACGAACAGGACGAGTTCGTCGCGGCCGACGCGGCGGGCGATGGCGCCGCGGGGGAGCGTCATCTGGTCGGCGATCGCGATGAAGGCAGCGTCCATGGTGCCCTCGGCAACACGTTCGACCAGGAAATGGCCGTGGTCGACCTGCTGCTCGATGTCCAGGTCCGGCAGGTCGGCGTCCAGGATCGGGAACAGGATGGCCGCGATGCTGGCGAACGTTCCGACCACCAGCCGCTGACCGGTCGCGGCCGCTCGGGTGGCGTCGTACACCTCCTCGAGGTGGCCGAGGATGTGGTCGGCCCGGCGGCTGAGCTCGGCGCCGGCTGAGGTCGGCCGGGCGCCGCGGGTGTCGCGCTCGAACAGCTTGGTACCGCACATGCGTTCGAGGCGGGCCAGTCGCTGGGACGCGGAGGGTTGGGAGATGCGCAGTTCACGCGCGGCGGTGCCGACCGCGCCGGTCCGCACGATCGTCTGCACCAGCTGGAGATCCTCGACCGATGGCAATGAGGCCATAGGTTCAGCCTATGGCAAGCACCAAGCATCGGATACCTACCGAGGGCAGCTGATACGTCAAAGAATCAAGGGCATGAGAGCGCGGACCGAGGCGCTGGCGTTACTGGCCGGCGGGGGAGTGGCGGACCTCGCGCTCCGGTTCACGCAGGTCGCGTTGCCGCTGGTCATCCTGCACGAGACCGGCTCGGTCGCCGCGACCGGTCTGGTCGGTGGTGCCGCCGGCGTACCAGTACTGCTCTCGCCATGGTGGGCCCGCCGAGCCCGCCAATGGGTCGACTCCGGCACCCGGCTGGCGGTCATCGCGGTCGTTCAGGCCGTCGCCTTGGCAATGGTGCCCGCAGTTGCGGCCCTCGACCTGCTCACCCCCGGGGTCCTGATCGTCAGCGGCCTGCTGCTCGGTTGCGGTGAGGCACTCGCCGGGCCCGGCAGGTCGGCGCTCCTTGCCGACACCGGAGACCGCTGGGCCAAGGACAGAGCCGTCGTGCTCCTCACCTGGCAGGACGGCCTCCGCAGGATCGGTATGACGATCGGCCCGATGATCGCAGCATTCGCGGTGTCCGCCGGCGTGACCAACGGCCTCCTGTGGACCGAAGCGGTGGCGGTGCTCGGGTCGGGCCTCCTGGCCTGCACGGTGAAAGCCGAACGCACGCCCGCCACCAGCGAGCCACCCTCGATCCGCGCCAGCCTCACAGGTCGCCGCGACGTGCTCTACGGATGGATCACCCGCGGAACCGGCTGCGTGACGTGGTTCGCGTTCACCCTCGGCCTGTCGGTCATCGGTGCCGAGAGGGACCGGCCGGGCCTCTACCTGGCCGCCGGGATGACCGGGTACGGCGTCGGCTCCGTCATCGGCACCGCAATCTCGCTCGCCGTCGTACGTCGTATCCCGCCGGTACGGCTCGCGGCCTTCGCCTGGATCTGGATGGGCGGGTGCTGGATCGGTATGGGCCTGTGGAGTACCCCACCGGTGATCGCGGTGCTCGGGGCGCTCGCGGGTGTCGCCGTCGTACTGGGCATCGCGGCGATCTCGATCCTCATCACCCGGTCGTCAACGGGCGCCGAGCGCAGAACGCTGTTGTCCGGCCAGACGGTCGTGGTGAACGCGGGGAGCTCTGCCGGCCTGCTGATCGGCGGGCCGATCATCGCGGTCGCCGGAGCCGAGAGCACGCTCGTCGGTGCCGGACTGCTGACGGCAATTGTCGCGACAGGCGTCCTGGTGCGCTGTCAGACTGCCGAGCATGTCGGAGATCGTGATCACCACCCTCGCCGCGCGGCCTGAGTACCTCGAGCGGATGTACGAGTTCGCGGACGCGTGGCCGGCGTTCATGCACAACGACCCGATCGGCAACGCCTTCATGGGTCAGGTACCGCGCCAGTTCCCGGACCAGTGCGTCGTCGCCACCGAGGACGGTGAACTGATCGCGCACGGCCGGAGCATCCCGTTCGTGTTCCCGGACGAGCACCGCACCGAACTGCCAACCGGCGGCTGGGACCGGGTCCTGCACTGGGGCTTCATGGACCTGCGCAACGGACGCGAGCCGAACGTCTCGAGCGCCTTGGAGATCCTGATCCGGCCCACGCACCTGGGCCGCGGCCTGTCGCACGAGATGCTCCAGGCCATGCGCGCTGCGGTGAAGGCCAAGGGCCACACCGCCTTGTTCGCGCCCGTCCGTCCGAATGGGAAGACGGACGCCCAGCTACCGATGACGGAGTACATCAAGCAGGTCAGGGAGGACGGTCTCCCCATGGATCCATGGCTGCGCGTGCATGTGAAGGCCGGTGGGACGATCGTGCAGGTCGCGCCACGGTCGATGGTCATCGCAGGCAGCCTGGCCGAGTGGCGTGAGTGGACCGGTCTGCCGTTCGACACCACCGGGGACGTCATCGTGCCGAAGGCGCTTGTGCCGGTGCATGTCGACGTCGAGCACGATCACGCGGTGTACGTCGAGCCCAACGTCTGGATCCGCCACGACCTCTGAGCCTCAGCGAGCAAGCCGGTGCAGCAGTGAGGAAGCCGCGCAGATTCCTGCGACAGCAGCCACGATGAGGACGCCGAAGTCCAGCCAGTAGTTGGTGGGCTGCCCGATCAGCAACCCGCGCAGGGCGCTGACCTCGTACGTGAGCGGATTGGCATGGCTGAGGACCTTCAGCCAGCCGGGCATGATCGCGATCGGGTACAGCGCGCTGGACGCGAAGAACAGCGGCATCGTGATCGCCTGTCCGATCCCCATCAGCCGATCACGCCGCAGTACCAGACCAGCGATGGTCATCGACAGGCACGAGAAGAACGCCGCACCGAGGACAACCACCACGAGAACCGCCAGCAGCTTCAGCGGATTCCAGGTCATACTGACGCCGAGCAGCGCGGCGACGATGATGACGACGATCGCCTGGGAGATCGTTCGTACGCCGGCCGCGAACGCCTTCCCCGCCACCAGCGCGGACCGCGGGCTGGGCGTGACGAGGAGCTTGGTGAGGATGCCCGCGTCGCGTTCCCAGATGATCTGGATGCCGTAGAAGATCGCGACGAACAAGGCGGACTGCGCGATGATGCCCGGCGCGAGATAGTCCAGGTACGGCACGTCTCCGGTCGGGATCGCGCGGATCCGGCTGAAGGTCTGGCCGAAGATGACCAGCCACAGGATCGGCTGGATCGCACGGGTGATCAGCTCGGTCCGGTCGTGCTTCAGCTTCTGCAACTCAACCAGGCAGAACGTGGCGATCCGGGAGAACAACCGGGTCGTGGCCCGGAGCCGGGTCTCAGCCCATGCGCTGGGCGGTGCGGCGGGTGCCACGGACATCGCGCAGACCTCCCTTCTCGCCGGCGGCGAGGCTCTCGCCGGTGTGGTGACGGAAGACGTCTTCGAGGCTGGCGTCGGGTCCCAGCTCGGTCTTGAGATCGGCCGGACTCCCGACAGCGCGCAGCCGGCCGAGGTGCATCAGGGCGACCCGGTCACACAGGATGTCGGCCTCCTCCATGTAGTGCGTGGTCAGCAGCACGGTCATCCCGTACTTGTCCTGCATGTCCTGAACGCGTGCCCAGACGGAATCCCGCGCGACCGGGTCGAGACCGACCGTTGGCTCGTCCAGCACGAGCAGCGCCGGCCGGTTGACCAGCGCCTGCGCCAGCTCCAGACGGCGCACCATTCCGCCGGAGTACGTCGAGGCCAGCCGGTCAGCGGCGTCGGTCAGGTCAACGATCTCCAGCACCTCGGCGACCCGACCGGCCCGTTCCCGGCGCGGTACGTCGAACAGGCGCGCGAACCAGGACACGTTCTCCCGGCCGGTCAACGCTCCCTCGATCGACAGCTGCTGCGGGACGTAGCCGAGCATCCGTCGTACGGCCATCGCCTGGGAACGCACGTCCAGCCCGAAGACCCGGACCGTGCCGGACTGCGGCGGGTAGAGGGTGTTGAGCACCCGGAGCGTGGTCGTCTTGCCGGCACCGTTCGGACCGAGCAGACCGAAGCACTCGCCCGGCGACACGGTCAGGTCCAGGTCCTCGACGGCGAGATGATCGCCGAACCGGTGGCTCAACCCGTCGATCCGCACGGCCGGCACCGGCTCGATCGCCTCTTCCGCACTCATACGCGCTCCTTGCTCGGCTCGATCTCGGGATGCAGTCGCTCCGCCAGTACGCCGAGGACCGGTAGTGCTGCCCGCAGTACCTCTCGTTCGTCCCGCTCGAGGCCGTCGAGGGCTTGAGTGACGAGCGCGGTACGGCGGTCGCGCCAGGCCTCGACCTGCTCGCGGGCCGGCTCGGTCAACGTGAGCCGGGCGACGCGGCGGTCTGACTCGTCCGGTGCCCGCCGCAGCAGCCCACGCTCGGTGAGCTGTCCGACCAGGGTCGACACCGTGTTCGCGACCAGCCCCAGCTCGGCGGCGGCCTCGGCGACCGAGATCCCGGGGTTGCGGCGCACCGTCCGCACCAGCTCGGCCTGTGAGCTGGTCAGTGCCGACAGCGGCGAGGGTCTCCCGGCCGATCGGCGCAGGTGCCGGCGGACCAGCCCGATCGCGCCCAGCAACTCCTCCGCGAGGACGTCGGTGGTGTTCACGCGTCCACGATACCTCTGTCGCAGAGATATTTCCGCGACACGAAGACGAACCCCAACTATTCGGGGTACGACGCTCCGGCGAACGGCCGCAGCATCGAAGACATGAGTACGACAGAGAGCAACAAAGCCGTCGTCAGGGACTTCATCGACGGGCTGTTCACCAAGGGGGACCCGGGCGCGGTCGACGTGTACCTCGCCGAGGACTTCATCAACCACGACCCGCCGTTCGGGGTCACGCCGGATCGCGAGGGGATGCGGGCGGCCGGCGACCTGATGCGGTCCGCGTTCCCCGACTGGCACAGCGAGTTGCACGCGCTCGTTGCCGAGGGCGAGATCGTGGTCGAGCGCTTCACGGCCGCGGGGACGCACGAGGGCGAGGTGATGGGCGTCGGCCCGACCGGGAACACGGTCAGCCTGCCCGGGATCAACATCTTCCGGCTGCGCGACGGCCGGATCGTCGAGCGCTGGGGCCGTCTGGACGAGCTCGGCTTCCTGCGGCAGCTCGGCGTCGTACCGGCGTAGCATCGCGATCATGGGGGCGGCGGATCGCCTGGAAGTGCTGATCCAGCGCTGTTACGCGGGGCTGGACGCCGATGAGCTGCGGTCCGAGCTGCTGACCCGGCTGCGGTCCCTGATGACGATCGACGCCGCGTTCTTCGCGACCGTCGACCCGGCCACCTTGCTGTTCACCTCGGCGAGTGCGGACGCGCCGCTCGGCGAGGTGACCGAGCAGTTCCTCGCGAACGAGTTCGGCCAGCCGGACGTCAACAAGTTCGTCACGCTCGCCGCCGCGCGAGATCCGGTCAGCTCGCTCACCCACGCGACGAAGGGCGACTGGCAGAGCAGCAGCCGGTACGTCGAGGTGATGCGGCCGATCGGCTTCGGTGACGAACTCCGGGCCGCGCTGATCTCGAACGGCCGCTGCTGGGGCGTGATCTGCCTGCACCGGGAAGATGCCGCGACCGGGTTCTCGGAGCAAGAGCTCCAGCTGGTACGGCGTCTTGGACCGCACGTGGCCGAGGGACTGCGGCGTGGTCTGCTCACGCGGTCCGGCGAGGACAGTGAGGTCGGCCCAGGCGTGATCGTGCTCGATGCCGGCCTGCACCAACTGTCGGCGAACGCGGAAGGCGAGCACTGGGTGGCCGAGTTGCAGCCGGATCGGCGGACGGAGCTACCGGTCGCTGTCAGAGCGGTCGCAGCCAGGCTGACACCTGGGCCTGCGCCTCGGTTGAAGGTCAGGACACGAGCCGGTCGATGGCTCGCACTGCATGCGTCGAGGCTCGGCGAGGACGGGCAGATGGTCGTCGTGATCGAGCCGGTGACTCCGGCGCAGCTCGGGTCGCTGCTGTTCGATCTGCACGGGTTGACGCCCGCTCAGCAGCGGGTGACGGAGCTGTTGTTGCGGGGGTATTCCACGCGGCAGATCGTCGAGCGGTTGTGCCTCTCACCACACACCGTGCAGGAACACGTGCGGGCGGCGTACGAGAAGGTCGGCGTCGGCAGTCGCCGCGAGCTGGTGTCCGCGTTGCTCAGAGGGTCCGCATCACGCGGATGATGCGGCGGCGGAGCCAGACTCGGCGAGTGCCGTCCGGATAGCGACGAAGTCGGGCCAGTTCCCAGCCGCCGTACTCGGCGTGCTCGGTCAGCAACCGGCGCACCGCGCCGCGCGACTCCGTCCTGGACAACTCGAACTGCTGCAGTTCGTATTCGGCCATCCGCACCTCCACCTGCCCAACGACATCTACCTCACGACACATCCTCCAGCGCCGCCACGATGGCCGGCGGAAGAGTGAGTTCCTCCACACCGAGCACGGACTTCAGTTGCATCGCCGTCCGGGCCCCGACGATCGCCGCCGACACCCCCGGCCGGTCCCGCACCCAGGTGAGTGCCACCTCGAGCGGGGTCCAGCCGAGCCCGTCGGCGGCTCGCGCGACCGCTTCCACGATGCCCGAACCGCGGCCGTCGAGGTAGGGGTCGACGAATCTGGACAGATGCTGAGACGCTGCCCGGGAGTCCGCCGGGATCCCCGTGCGGTACTTTCCAGTCAACACACCGCGCCCAAGTGGCGACCACGCGAGTACGCCGATGCCCAGCCCGCCGGCCGCCCGGATCGCGTCCGCCTCGGCATCCCGAGCGAGCAACGAGTACTCCACCTGGTTGGACACCGGGACCGCGCGCCCGGGCCACGCCTGCTGCCAGGTCACCGCCCTGGCCGACTTCCAGCCGGCGTAGTTCGAGACGCCGACATACCGCACCTTGCCCGAGTTCACCGCGTGGTCGAGCGCCGACAGCGTCTCCTCCAGCGGTACGTCGTCCGACCAGGTGTGCAGCTGCCACAGGTCGATGTGGTCGACGTTCAGCCGCCGCAGCGAGCCCTCCAGGTCGCGCAGCAGAGCGCCCCGGGACGTGTCGGTGATCCGCTCACCCCGGCGGACGCTGAACCCGGCCTTGGTCGCGATGACCAGGTCGTCCCGCTCTACCACGTCTCCCAGCAGCGAGCCGATCAGTCGCTCGCTGTCGCCGTCGCCGTACGCCGCAGCGGTGTCGATCAGCGTGCCACCGGCGGCCACGAACGCGGCCAGCTGCTCGCGCGCCTCGTGCTCATCGGTGTCGCGGCCCCAGGACATGGTGCCCAGGCCGAGCCGGCTCACCGCCAGGCCACTGTGACCGAGATAGCGCTGCTGCATGTGCCGAGCCTATTGCGGAGGACCGACAACGGCTCGTTAGGCTCGCCTGTCATGCGACTCGGACTCAACATCGGCTTCGTCTTCGGTGGCACCGATCATCTGGATCATCTGAGGCTGGTCCAGGAGGCCGAGCGACTCGGCTTCTCGGTCACCTGGGCCGCGGAGGCGTACGGCTCGGACGCGGCCACGCTGCTGACCTGGATCGCCGCCCAGACCTCCACCATCGACGTCGGCGCGGCGGTCTTCCAGATCCCGGCCCGGACGCCGGCGATGACCGCGATGACGGCGGCCACCCTGGACCGCCTCTCGAACGGCCGGTTCCGGCTCGGCCTCGGCGTGTCCGGCCCACAGGTGTCCGAGGGCTGGCACGGCGTCCGGTTCGCTCAGCCGTTGCTCAGGACGCGTGAGTACGTTGCCATCGTGAACTCCGCCCTCCGCCGCGAGACCGTGACCTTCGAGGGCAAGTACTTCACGCTGCCGCTGCCCGACGGCCCCGGCAAGGCGCTGAAGCTGACCGTGCACCCGATCCGCGACCATGTACCCGTCTACCTGGCCGCCGTCGGCCCGAAGAACCTCGAGCTGGCCGGTGAGATCGCCGACGGCTGGCTCGGTATCCTCAACGACCCCGCCTATCTGGGAGAGCAGTTGAAGCACATCAAGTCGGGTCGCGAGATCCGTCAGCAAGGACTCGACGACTTCGACGTCGTCGCGTCCGTGCCGGTGATGACCGGCGACGACCTGCACGCCGCGGCCGACCCGATCCGTGGGTACGCCGCCTTGTACATCGGCGGCATGGGCAGCCGGGAGAAGAACTTCTACAACGCCCTTGCGATCCGGATGGGGTACGCCGAGGAGGCCAAGGAGATCCAGGACCTGTACCTGGACAGGAAGCACCGCGAGGCGATGGCCGCCGTACCGCACGGGTTCATCGACTCGATCTCGCTGCTCGGCAGCAAGGAGCGGATGGCCGAGAAGCTGACCGCGTACGCCGAGGCCGGCGCGACGACCGTCGCGATCACCCCGTTCGCGTCCACCGTGGACCAGCGGATCGCCGACCTGCGCACGGTCGCCGAGGCGCTCGAACTCGCCGGAGTCGGCAACTGATGACGATCTGGGACTCCATCATCCTCGGCATCGTCGAGGGCCTGACCGAATTCCTGCCGGTCTCCAGCACCGGCCATCTGACCATCGTGGCGAAGATGCTCGGCCTGCAGATCGACGACCCGTCGATCACGGGCTTCACCGCGGTGATCCAGATCGGTGCGATCGCGGCGGTCGTGCTGTTCTTCTGGAAGGACATCCAGCGGATCGCGATCGCCTGGGTGCGCGGTCTGGTCAAGCCCGAGCACCGCGGCGAGTTCGATCACCGGATGGGCTGGTACGTGATCGTCGGCTCGACGCCGATCGTCATCGTCGGGTTCCTTGCCCGCGACATCATTTCGGGCCCGCTCCGCAGCCTGTGGTGGGTGGCCGCGGCCCTGATCGGCTGGTCGGTCGTGATGGTGGCGGCCGAGCGGGTGGGCAGCAAGTCCCGGCCGCTGACCCGGATCACGCTGGTCGACGCGATCGTGATGGGCCTGGTCCAGTGCCTGGCACTGATCCCTGGCATCTCCCGCTCGGGTGCGACGATCTCGGCCGGGTTGTTCTGCGGTCTCGAACGGGTCGCAGCCACCCGGATCTCGTTCCTGCTCGGCATCCCGGCGCTGGTCGGCGCCGGCGTCTACGAGCTCAAGGACGCCCTGAACGGCGACGTCGGTGCGGTGCCGCTGATCGTCGGGACCATCGTGAGCTTCGTGGTCGCGTACGCGTCGGTCGCGTGGCTCCTGCGCTTCGTCGCCAAGCACACGATCGAGGTCTTCGCGTTCTACCGGTTGCTGCTCGGCATCGTCCTCGTGATCCTGCTCGCCACCTCAACCATCACGGCAACCTAGAGCCAGCCGACCTTGCGGAAGAAGCGGTACAGGGTGAAGCAGACGGTGGCCATCAGGAGCAGGATGCCGTAGTACCCGTAGTGCCAGGTGAGCTCGGGCATGTAGTCGAAGTTCATCCCGTAGATGCCGGCCAGCATGGTCGGCACCGCGGCGATTGCGACCCAAGCCGAGATCCGGCGCATATCGTCGTTCTGCTGCACCGAGACGCGAGCCAGGTGGGCGCCGAGCGCCGAACTGAGCAGCGTGTCGATGGATTCCGTCTGGTCGGCCACTCGGTTGACATGGTCGGCGACGTCGCGGAAGAACGGCGCCGCCTTCGGGTTGATCCCGGGGACGCCGTGCGCGAACTGCTCCATCGGCTCGCGCAGCGGCAGGACCGCGCGGCGCATCTCGAGCACCTCGCGCTTGAGCCGGTAGATCCGCTCCGCGTCGCTGGTCCGGTCGGCGGAGAAGACCGACGACTCGATCTCGTCGACGTCGACCTCGACCGACTCGGCGACCGTCTCGTACCCGTCGACGACCGAGTCGCAGATCGCCCACAGCACCGCGGCCGGGCCGTGGCCGAGCATCGAGGCGCGTTCCTCGAGATCCTGCCGGGTCGTTGCCAGCTCACCGCCTTCGCCGTGCCGGACGGTGACGACGTACCGCGGGCCGATGAAGACGCTGAGCTGGCCGGTCTCGACGGCGTCGCCGTCGTCGACGTACCAGAGGGTGCGGAGTACGACGACGATCGCGTCGCCGAACCGCTCGACCTTGGGTCGCTGGTGGGCCTTGAGTGCGTCCTCCACGGCGAGTTCGTGCAGGTCGAACAGCCGCTGGACGCGGCGCATCTCGGCGTCCGACGGCTCGTGCAGGCCGACCCAGCCGAAGCACTCGCCGTGGTCGTCGATGGCCTGGGCAACGGTCTCGGGGTCCTTGGGCAGGTCCTGCCGTTCGCCGTCGGCGTACACCCCGCAGTCCACGATCACAGCCCCATCATGGCACCGTGACTTGCGCGCACCGGATAACGTGCAGGTCATGCCCACGGTGATTCTGGTCCGCCACGGCCGCAGCGCCGCGAACACCTCCGGCACGCTGGCCGGCCGCACTCCCGGAGTGAAGCTGGACGAGACCGGTGTGCGCCAGGCGGAGGCGGTCGCACAACGACTGGCCGAGCTGCCGCTGGCCGCGATCGTCACCTCGCCGCTGGAGCGGTGCAAGCAGACCGCGGCAGCGATCGCGAAACTCCACGAAGGGTTGCGTCCGGCAACGGACCGGCGGCTGACCGAGTGCGGGTACGGCGACTGGACCGGGAAGAAGATCGCCACACTGGCGAAGGACCCGCTGTGGGCGGTCGTGCAGCAGCACCCGTCCGCGGTGACGTTCCCGGGTGGCGAGTCGATGCGCGCGATGCAGCAGCGTGCAGTGGACGCGGTTCGGGCGCACGACGCCGCGCTGGCGAAGAGCCATGGCCCCGGCGCTCTGTGGGTGGCGGTGTCGCACGGAGATGTCATCAAGGCGATCGTGGCGGACGCACTCGGCCAGCACCTGGACACGTTCCAGCGGATCGTGGTCGACACGGCGTCGACGACGATCATCACCTACACCACGACCCGCCCGTTCCTGGTTCGACTCAACGACTCCGGCAGCGAACTGGAGTCCCTGATCCCCAAACCCCCGGCCAAGGGCCGGACCAAGAAGCAGTCTTCCGACGCAGTGGTCGGTGGACGGTAATAGGGTTCGACATATGGCGCGCGTTGTTCATTCGTACGACGATCCGGATCGGTTCGTCGCCGGCACCGTGGGGGAACCCGGTGCCAGGACTTTCTTCCTGCAGGCCCGGGCCGGTGCCCGGCTGACATCGGTGGCCTGTGAGAAGGAGCAGGTGATGGCGCTCGCGGAGCGGCTGGACGTGATGCTGGACGAGGTGGCCCGGCGGTTCGACCGGGATCCGGTCACACCGGCCGGAGCGGACGACACCGACCCGCTGGAGCAGCCGATCGAGGAGGAGTTCCGGGCCGGCACCATGACGCTGGCCTGGGAGGCCGACGCCGAGCGCGTGGTGATCGAGGTGTTCTCGGTCGTGCCCGGCGAACAGGCCGAGCTGGAGGAGACCGACCCGGTCCAGGCCGCGATGGACTCCGAGGACGCCGAGGTGTTCATCGTCCGGATCAGCGAGGAGCAGGCCCGGGCGTTCGCCCGGCGGGCTGTCGCGCTGGTCGCGTCCGGGCGGCCGAGCTGCCCGTTCTGCGGCCGGCCGATCGACCCGGAGGGGCACATCTGCCCGCGCGCCAACGGCTACCGCAGGCACCTGCCGGAATGATCGACCAGGACCTGCTCACCCACGGGGAGCTGTCCCTGCACGGCCGCTTGGTGGCCGCGTCGAACGGGACGTTCCAGGGCTCGGTGAGTCTCGAGGACCGTACGGCGACGGTGGTCTACAAACCGGTCCAGGGCGAGCGGCCGCTGTGGGACTTCCCCGACGGCACGCTGGCCCAGCGCGAGTACGCGGCGTACGTCGTGTCCGAGGCGCTGGGCTGGTCGGTCGTGCCGCCGACGCTGCTGCGGGACGGGCCGCTCGGCGAGGGCATGGTGCAGCTGTGGATCGACGAGGTCGAACTGCCGGCGGGGGAGACCGAGCTGGTCGACATCGTCCCGCAAGGCCGGGTGCCGAAGGGATGGGTCGGCGTCTTCGACGCGCTCGACGGCCGGCACAACCCGGTGACGCTGGTGCACGCGGACAACCTGGCGCTGCAGCGGATGACGGTGTTCGATGCCGTGGTCAACAATGCCGACCGCAAGGGCGGCCATGTGCTGAACCCGGGGGACGGCCGCGTGTTCGGGGTCGACCACGGGGTCACCTTCAACGCCGACGACAAGCTGCGGACCGTGTTGTGGGGCTGGGCCGGTGACCCGATCCCGGCCGACCTGCTGGACGACGTACGGACGCTGGCCGACCGGCTCGCCGGCGGGCTCGGGACGCAGCTGTGCGAGCTGATCACGGCGGTGGAGCTGACCGCGACCCGCGAGCGGTGTGCGTCGCTCCTGAAGACCGGGATCTACCCGTACCCCAGTGAGGACTGGCCGGCCATCCCCTGGCCGGCGTTCTAGTACGGCGTCAGCGGCCGCCGAAGGTTTCCAGCAGCACCTGACGCTCGGCATCGGTCAGATTCGTGTCGATGAGCTTGCTGTGCATGCCATGGAACCGTTCGCCCACCCGGTCGAGATCGCCCTGCTCGGTGACCGCGAACAGGGCCGAGGTTCCCGGCGTCACCTCGGTGCGGATCTTCTGCAGCTGCTCCTTGGTGATGCCGGCATCCTGGGTCGACTTGCTGATCGCGCCGATCGCGGCCCCGGCGACGCCACCGATCAGCGGCACGAAGAAGAGGGCACCGAGGAGGACGCCCCACAATGCCCCCCAGCCGGTCCCGCGCCAGGTGTCTTCATGCCCCTGCTTGGTGGTCGGATGCGCATCGTCCTTCGGCCACGAGATGATCGCGTGATCGAGGATCTTCACCAGTCCGTCCCGCTCGCAGCCCTTGAGAACGGATTCGGCGTGCCCGGCGCCGTCCGGACCATCGAACTTCCACACCGTAAAGGCGGTCATGGTGCACTCCTTGCCGTCGATTTGCCGTCGATCGAACCGAACGCGCGCCCGGAACGCGCGGCGAGCGTCGCCGTCGCAAACCCATCGTGTGCGCCGAACGACCGTGCAACGTCACCCGGCCCGGATGAATCTTCGGGTGGGAGGCGACCGGAGAGTGGAACCGTGTCGCGGCACTGAAATCGGGCTGGCATAAGCTCCAGGACATGCAGGCGTGGACAACTCCAGACATCCCGGTCGTCCCGGGTCCGGCCCGGCGGCTGCGGCTCCACGACACCGCCTCGGGCGGACTGGTCGAGGTACCACCGGCCGACGGCGGCACCGCCCGGATGTATGTGTGCGGCATCACGCCGTACGACGCCACGCACATGGGCCATGCGGCGACGTACGTGACGTTCGACCTGATCAACCGGATGTGGCGCGACGCCGGGTACGACGTCCGCTACACGCAGAACATCACCGACGTCGACGACCCGCTGCTCGAGCGGGCGGCCGAGACCGGGATCGACTGGACCGATCTGGCGCACCGCGAGATCCAGCTGTTCCGCGACGACATGACCTCGCTGCGGGTGATCCCGCCGCAGCACTACATCGGCGTGGTCGAGTCGGTCGACCTGGTGGCGAACGCGGTCGACGAGCTGCGCCGGGCCGGCGCGGTCTACGCGGTCGACGGCGACCTGTACTTCGCGGTGAAGGCGGACGCGGCGTTCGGCGGCGTGTCCGGGTACGACCGCCAGACGATGACGGAGCTGTTCGCCGAGCGCGGCGGCGACCCGGAGCGTGAGGGCAAGCGGGACCCGCTGGACAGCCTGCTGTGGCGTCACGAGCGCCCGGGGGAGCCGGCCTGGGATTCGCCCGTCGGCCGCGGCCGACCCGGCTGGCACGTCGAGTGCTCGGCGATCGCACTGGAGTACCTCGGGATGTCGTTCGACGTCCAGGGCGGCGGGACAGACCTGATCTTCCCGCATCACGAGATGTCGGCCAGCGGCGCGCAGGTCGCGACCGGCGAGCACCCGTTCGCCCGCGCGTACGTGCATCAGGCGATGGTCGGCCTGGACGGCGAGAAGATGTCGAAGTCCAAGGGCAACCTGGTGCTGGTCTCGAAGGAGCGGCAGGCCGGGTCGGACCCGATGGCGATCCGGCTGGCGCTGCTCGCACACCACTACCGCACCGAGTGGTTCTGGACCGAGTCGGTGCTGCTCGATGCGCAGGAGCGGTTGGACGTCTGGCGCGGTGCGGTCAGCCGGGGTTCGGGTCCCGACGGTGCGGCCGCGGTCGACGCCGTACGGGCCGCGCTGACGAACGACCTGGACAGCGTCGCCGCGCTGTCCGCGATCGACACCTGGGCCGAGACCAACGGCGACGACCCCGAGGCCCCCGCACTGGTGGCTCTGGCGATCGACGCCTTGCTCGGCGTCAAGCTGTAGGTGTAGCGGTCAGCCCGTCCCGGCTGGTGGGTCTTGACCGGCGTCGGGGGCAAGGCCGGAGCCGAGCTCCCGCCCTTCCCCTCGCCCATAACCCGCTCCCCGTGATCAGGCCGTCACATAGTGCGCCGCGATCTCGTCACTCGTGGTCAGCCAGACGTCGCTCTGCGAGGCAATGTACTCGAGCGCGAGGTCGAGGTACTTCGCCAGGAACGGCTGACCGATCACGAACGGGTGCAGCGCGAGCGCCATCACCCGGCCGGTGTGCTCGGAGTCGGCCCGGAGTACGTCGTACTGGTCCTTGACCATCTGGAGAAACTCGGGCCCGGACGTACCGCGGAGGAACAGGCCGAGGTCGTTCAGCCCGAGGGTGTACGGGACGCTGAGCATGCCGGGGACGTTCAGCCGGTAGGGCTGGTCGTCGTTGGTCCAGTCGAGCACGTACTGCAGGCCGAGTTCGGCGAGTAGTTCGGGCGTCTTGAACGTCTGGGTGAGAGCGGGGCCCATCCAGCCCTTCGGCCGGGTCCCGGTGGCGTTCTCGATCGTCTCGACGATCTCGGTCAGGACCTTGCGCTCCTCGTCCGGCTCCAGGGCGGTGTGCAGGATCGAGTTCGTGCTGCCGTGGGCGAGCCACGCCCAGTCGCGCTCGACCCCGGCCGTGACGATCTGCGGGTTGTGCTCGGCAACCATCGAGTTGAGCAACGTGCTGGCGCGGAGGCCGTGCTTGTCCAAGATGTCGATGACGCGCCAGATGCCGACCCGGGCGCCGTAGTCGCGCCAGCCGTAGTTGAGCGGGTCCGGGATCACGTCGAGTGGCCAGATGCTGGTGGACGGCCGGTCGACGAGGAAGTGCTCGACGTTCAGGCCGACGTAGAAGGCGACCTTCTTGCCGTCCGGCCAGGTGAGCTTGGGGCGCTCGGTGATGGGGCTGTAGTCGAAGAGTTCGAGTGTCATACCGGCACGGTAGAATCTGACATCAGTGTCAAGTTCAAGTCCCGCGGAAGGATCGGCGATGCGGATCGGTGAGCTGGCCCGGCGGACCGGGGTGAGCGAGCGGTCGCTGCGGTACTACGAGCAGCAGGGACTGCTGGTGTCGGAGCGGAGTCCCGGCGGACAGCGCGAGTACGCCGATCGCGCCGTCGACCGGGTGATCCTGATCCAGGAGCTGTTCGCGGCCGGCCTGCACAGCAAGAAGATCGCTGAGCTGCTCCCGTGCATGCGCGACCCGGACGGCGGCCCGAACGAACGAGCCACCCCGCAACTCGTCACCGACCTGACCGCCGAGCGCGACCGCATCGACCGCATGATCGCCGACCTGGCCACGTCCCGCGCGGTCCTGGACGACGTCATCACCACGGCCGCCCAGGAGCTGTAGGCCGTGTCCGGCAATCCCGACACGACCTAATCGCTCGGGTGGTTCTTGTTCCGCCGTCGTAGGTAGCGCTCGAACTCGGCGGCGATCGCGTCGCCGGTGGCCTCGGGCAGGTCCGCTGTGTCGCGCTGCTCCTCGAGCGAGTGCACGTACTCCGCGACCTCCGGGTCTTCCTCGCTGAGTTCGTCGGCGCCGCGCTGCCAGGCGCGGGCCAGCTCGGGCAGATCGCCTTCCGGGATCTGCAGGTCCAGCAGCGCCTCGATCTTGGTCAGCAGCGCGAGGGATGCCTTCGGGCACGGCGTACTGGCGATGTAGTGGGGGATCGCGGACCAGATCGACACCGACGGCGCGCCGAGCGTGCTGCAGACGTCGGCGAAGACGCCGGTGATCCCGGTCGGGCCCTCGTACGTCGACGGCTCGAGGCTCCACGAAGCAGACAGCTCGGGGTCGGACGAGGTCGCCGAGACCGGGATCGGCCGGGTGTGCGGGGAGTCCGCGAGCAGTGCGCCGAGCACCACCACGAGCTGGGCGTTCGACTCGTCGACGACCTCGAGCAGCTCCTGGCAGAAGCCGCGCCAGCGCATGTTCGGCTCGATGCCGCGGATCAGCAGCACGTCGCGGTCGGTGTCCTCGGGCCGGGCGACGTACACCCGGGTGGTCGGCCAGGTCAGCTGCCGCCCGCCGTCCTCGTCGAAGCCGACCATCGGGCGGTTCACCTGGAAGTCGTAGTAGTCCTCGGGGTCGATCGCGGTGACGAGCTCCGCGTCCCACTCGTCGATCAGGTGGTCGACCGCGCCGGTGGCCGCCTCGGCCGCGTCGTTCCAGCCCTCGAACGCGGCGATCACGACCGGGTCCCTCAGGTTCGCGAGGTCAACCACTCGCAGGCCCCCTGTCGTCTGTGTGCCATCCGGCGGGGTCGCCGGAATCCGGACTGCCAGCCTACGTGGTCGCGCCGACGGGCGTGCCGGGTTTCACGCCCAGCGGAACGTGTCGCCGTCCTTGGCCCGGACCCGGCGGCGGCCGGTCGGGGTGGACCAAGGAAAATGGTTCCGCGAACCGATCGCGCCAGGCCTGACGAAGGAGCTGCACTTGCACCCGGAACAATCCCTCCAAGCGGTGCTCTGGGACATGGACGGAACCTTGGTCGACTCCGAGAAGACCTGGGCCGAGGTGCAGATCCGGTTCCTCGCCGAGCTCGGGGTGACCTGGACCGAGCAGGACTGCCTGACCCTCATCGGCAGTGACCTGCGGGACGCGGTCGAGGTCTGGATGGCGCGGGTCCCGGCCGGTGTGATCACCGCCGAGGAGCTGGCCGAGCAGATGTTCGGCCGGGTGGTGGACGAGCTCCGCAAGGAGGTCAGCTTCCAGCCGGGCGCGGTCGAGCTGCTCCGGGCACTGCGCAAGGAGGACATCCCGTGCGCGCTGGTGTCGGCGTCGTACCGGGTGATGATCGACGCGGTGCTCGGCCATCTGCCGCCCGACCCGTTCGACGTGATCGTGGCCGGCGACGAGGTGACGCACGGCAAGCCGCACCCGGAGCCGTACCTGACCGCGGCCCGCAAGCTGGGCGTCGACCCGGCCCGGTGCGTGGTGATCGAGGACTCGAACACGGGTACCGAGTCCGGTACGGCGGCCGGCGCGTACGTGGTCGCCGTACCGCAGTGGGTGACGATTCCGGACGCGCCGCGACGGCTGGTGGTGCGTTCGCTCGAGCCGCTCACACCGGAGGCCCTGCGCGACCTGCTCCGTTGACGGGTTACCGTCACTTGGTGCCCTCGGGGGCGTTGTTCGGGTAGCGGGCTGGGGAAGGGTGAGATGTTGACCGAGTGGTGGCGCCGGGGTGCGGTGACGGCCGCGGTGGGTGTGCTGAGCGTGTCGTTGGTGGCGTGTGGTGAGCCGGACGACAACGCGCCGCATCCGGGTGAGCCGACGCCGAAGGCGATGGTGCTCCGGCTCGCGACCACGGACCAGGTCACCTCGCTCGACCCGGCCGGTCCGTACGGCGTGGGTTCGCGGACCGTCCAGGCGAACCTGTACCAGACGCTGCTCACGATCATGCCGGGCAAACCGACCCCGGTTCCGGACGCAGCCGACTGCCAGTTCGACTCGCCGACGACGTACACCTGCAGCCTGAAGGAAGGGCTGAAGTTCCCGAACGGGCACAAACTGACCTCGTCGGACGTGAAGTTCAGCTTCGAGCGGATGCTGAAGCTGAAGACCCCGAACGGCCCGGCCCCGCTGTTCTCCTCGCTGACCTCGGTCAGTACGCCGGACGACCTCACCGCGGTGTTCCACCTGAAGACCCCGGATGCGCGGCTGCCGTACCTGCTGACCACGACGGCCGGGTCGATCGTGGACGAGGAGTACTACCCGGCGAACAAGCTGCTCGACACCAAGGCGATGGGCAGCGGCCCGTACCAGCTGACGGCGTACCGGCCGGGGGAGCGGATCATGCTGGCCCGCTTCGACGGGTACCGCGGTCCGCGCGGGCCGCAGAACGACGGCGCCGAGATCACGTTCGTGAAGGACTCGACCGCGCTGTACCAGGCGATGACGACGGGCAAGACGGACCTTGCGTTCCATGGGTTCGGGCCGAACCTGCTGGACAAGCTGCGGACGTCGGACCGGGTCCAGCTGGTCGAGTCCGACTCCGCGGCGATCCAGTTCTACTCGTTCCAGATGAAGTCGCTGACGTCGCGCAAGCTCGCAGTACGCCGTGCCTTCGCGCAGCTGCTCGACCGGCAGACGCTGGTGAAGAAGGTGTACGGCGACCACGTCACGCCGCTGTTCTCACTGGTGCCGCCCGGGTTCGGCGGGCAGGTGGACGCGTTCAAGACGGAGTACAAGCAGCCGAACAAGGTCGCCGCGGCCGCGATCCTCAAGGAGGCGGGCATCGCCGTACCGGTGCCGCTGACAGTGGGGTGGACGCCGGTGCAGTACGGCACGACCGCGAAGGCGGAGGTGCTCGAGCTGAAGCGCCAGCTCGACGCGTCCGGGCTGTTCCGGGTGACGCTGCGGAACGCGGACTGGCCGGAGTACCAGACGCTGGCCCGCGCGGGTGCGTACGACCTCTACTACGGGAGCTGGATCCCGGAGTCCCCGGATGCCGACGACTACCTCGCGCCGTTCGTCCGGACCGGTGGCGTGTTCCAGAACGGCTACCGGTCCTCGGCGGCGGCCAAGCTGCTGCAGCAGGAGACGACCGAGCAGAACGGGCTGGAACGCGACGACCTGATCGGTCAGCTACAGGGAGTGCTGGCCCAGGAGGTTCCGGCGGTCCCGGCGTGGCAGGGCCGGTTCACGGTGGCGGCCGGCAAGGACATCGAGAATGTGCCCGCGGCGCTCAATTCGCTGTCGTTCCTGTACCTGTCCGGTCTCCGCAAGTAATCACCGCCGCGTGACACAAAGATGCCATGACAGTAACGGTTCGCAAGGCTCCGGCGACCGTGGGTACGGCGCCGTGGTTTACTGCGGAATGTCCACGATACGGGACGATTTCCTGACGGTCACGATCGGGCAACGCAGCACTTTCCGCGTTTGACTCCAGCCTGTAATGGCGGCAGGTTAAGGCGGCAGCCATACCGGATTCGTCCCGGTTCCATCGAACATCGAGGCAGGGGAACCCATCGCGTGAGCACGCCACTCGAGGTCGAGCCGGGAGCATCGGCAGCGCAGCCTGAGGCCATCCTCAAGGGCGCCGGCAAGATCGAGGGTCGCTCTCTGTGGCAGATCTCCTGGATGCGGCTGAAGCGCGACAAGGTCGCGCTCGCCGGTGGCGCCTTCGTGGTCTTCCTGGTCCTGGTCGCGATCTTCGCCCCGTTGTTGTGCAAGCTCCTCGGCGTCACCCCGAACGACTTCCACCAGGATCTCGTCGACCCGTCACTGCAGACCCCGATCGGCAAGTGGGGCGGGATCAGCGCGGACCACCCGCTCGGGATCGAGCCGGTGAACGGCCGCGACATCTTCGCCCGGATCGTCTACGGCGCCCGGATCTCATTGCTGATCGCGTTCCTGGCCACGATGGTGTCGGTCGTGATCGGCGTCGTGGTGGGCGTCGTCGCGGGGTACTTCGGCGGCTGGATCGACTCGCTGCTCAGCCGGATCATGGACATCTTCCTCGCCTTCCCGCTGTTGCTGTTCGCGCTCGCGCTGGTCGGTGCCCTCCCGGACAAGCTGCTCGGCATCCAGGGTGACGCGCTGCGGGTGGCGCTGGTCGTCTTCATCATCGGCTTCTTCAGTTGGCCCTACATCGGCCGGATCATCCGCGGGCAGACACTGTCGCTGCGGGAGCGGGAGTTCGTCGACGCCGCCCGGAGCCTCGGTGCCCGGCGTCCGTACATCCTGTTCACCGAGCTGCTGCCGAACCTGATCGCCCCGATCCTGGTCTACGCGACGCTGCTGATCCCGACCAACGTGCTCTTCGAGGCCGGCCTGTCGTACCTGGGTGTCGGGATCCGCCCGCCGACGGCCAGCTGGGGCGACATGCTGTCGATCGCCGCGAACTGGTACCAGGTCGACCCGATGTACATGGTCCCGCCCGGTCTGGCGATCTTCCTGACTGTGCTCGCCTTCAACCTGTTCGGCGACGGATTGCGCGACGCGCTGGACCCGCGGTCGCGATAGGACTTCTCTCCAACCAGGGAGCCCACGGATGTCACAGCTCTCACGAAAAAAGGGGTGCAACAAGAGATGAGATGGAATCGCATCAGGACGGCAACCGCCGTCAGTGCGGCCGTCGCCTTGAGCCTGGTGGCTTGCGGGGGACCCAAGGCGACGCCCGGAGGAGGGACCAGCAGCGAAGGCGCCGCTACCCCGGAGGCCAATGCGGCTGTCAACAAGGTGTTCAGCCCGAGCGACAAGAAGGGCGGCACGCTGCGGATGGCGATCACCGAGCTGTGGGACTCCACAGACCCCGGTGACACCTACTACGGCCTGTCCTGGAACCTGGTTCGGAACTACGTCCGGCCGCTGATGACGTTCAAGGCCGCTCCGGGCGCCGAGGGCGCCAAGCCGGTCCCGGACCTCGCCGAGGCTCCCGGTGTGCCGAGCGACGACGCCAAGACGTGGACCTACAAGATCCGCAAGGGCGTGAAGTTCGAGGACGGCACCGAGGTCACCTCGAAGGACGTGAAGTACGGGGTCGCGCGCTCGCTGGACAAGGCGACGCTGCCGAGCGGCCCGACGTACTTCAACGACTTCCTGCTGGACGTCCCGGCGAACTACAGCGTCTACAAGGACAAGTCGCTGGCCGGTGTGGCCAAGGCGATCGAGACGCCGGACGACCAGACCATCGTCTTCCACCTGAAGAAACCGTTCGCCGGCTTCGACTACTTCGCCCAGCTCCCGTCGACGGCTCCGGTGCCGCAGGCCAAGGACACCGGCGCGAAGTACAAGGAACACCCGATCGCGACCGGCCCGTACAAGTTCGAGAGCTACGACGCGAACAAGGGCATGGCACTGATCCGCAACGATCAGTACGACGCCTCGACCGACCCGGACTCCGGGCGTAAGGCGCTGCCGGACAAGATCACGGTCGCGTTCAACGTGAACGGCACCGACATCGACAACCGGCTGATCGCCGGTGACCTCGACGTCGACATCGCCGGCACCGGTGTTCAGGCCGAGACCCAGGCGAAGGTGCTGGCCGACCCGAAGCTGAAGGCGCACACCGACAACGTGCCGGCGCCGCGACTCAACTTCACCGTGCTGAACAGCGACGTCCCGCCGCTGGACAACCTGCACTGCCGCAAGGCGGTCCTGTACGCCGCCGACCACGAGGGCTACCAGCGTGCGTACGGTGGTCCGATCGGTGGTGACATCGCGACGAACCTGATGCCGCCGCTCGTCACCGGTGCGCAGAAGTTCGACGACTACGGCTTCTTGACCGACAAGAACGGCAACGTCGACAAGGCGAAGGACGAGCTGAAGCAGTGCGGTCAGCCGAACGGCTTCGCCACCAACATCACCTACCGGGCCGACCGGCCCAAGGAGAAGGCTGTCGCCGAGACGCTGCAGCAGTCGCTGAAGCGGGCCGGCATCACCCTGAGCACCAAGCCCTACCCGACCGGTGACTACACCAAGCTGTACGCGGGCAAGCCGGACTTCGCGAAGAACAACAAGCTCGGCCTGATCGTCTACAGCTGGGGTGCGGACTGGAGCGACGGCTTCGGCTTCCTGAGCCAGATCGTCGACAGCCGGGTGATCAAGCCGACTGGTGGTAACTCCAACCTCGGGATCAAGATCCCCGAGGTCGACCAGCTGATCGACAAGGCGCTGTCCACCACCGACGAGGCGGCGCGCAACCAGATCTGGGTTGACGTCGACAAGAAGGTCATGGAGCAGGCGGCTGCGCTGCCGGGAATCTGGGCCAAGGGCCTGCTGTACCGCCCGGACACCCTGGCCAACGTGTTCTCCAACGACGGTCAGAGCATGTACGACTACGCCGCGATCGGTCTGAAGTAGTCGTCGATAGCCCTGACCAACCATCATTTCGCCAGCAGAGGTAGGTGAAGGCTGACGGTGGCCGGTGATCAGCGATGATCACCGGTCACCACGCCGAGCACGGTGTTCGCATATCTGGTCCGCCGGGTGATCGGAGCAGTGATCCTGCTCTTCATCGTCACGGCCGTCACGTTCGGGATCTTCTTCCTGGTACCCAAGCTCGGCGGTGCGACCGCCGACGACCTGGCCTCGCGCTACGTCGGCAAGAGCGCGGGTGAGGCACAGATCCACGACACGGCGGTGCGACTCGGCTTCACCGACCCTCTCTATGTCCAGTACGGGCGCTTCGTGAAGGGCCTGATGGTCGGATCGGACTACGACTACGGCGCGGGGATCGAGCACTGCCCGGCACCGTGCTTCGGCTACTCGTTCCTGACCTCGCAACCGGTCTGGCCGGACCTGGTCGCGCGAATACCGGTGACCGCCTCGCTGGCGGGCGGTGCCGCGTTCATCTGGCTGGTCACCGGTGTCGGTACCGGCGTCATCTCGGCACTCAGACGCGGGTCTGCCTTGGACCGATCATTCATGTCGGTGGCGCTGGCCGGTGTCTCGCTGCCGATCTTCTTCACCGGTCTGCTGGCGTTGTCGATCTTCAGTTACGGCCTCGGCTGGACCGCCCAGGGCGGCACCAATCCGATGGACGAAACCAATCCGATCTGGTGGGCCTACGACCTGATCCTTCCCTGGGTCACGCTGGCCTTCCTCTACGCCGCGGCGTACGCACGCCTCACCCGGGCCGGCATGCTCGAGACGATGAACGAGGACTACGTCCGCACCGCCCGGGCCAAGGGCCTGACCGAACGCACGGTGGTGATGAGGCACGGCCTGCGCTCGGCGCTGACCCCGATCCTGACCATCTTCGGTCTCGACCTGGGTCTGCTGATGGGCGGCGCGATCCTCACCGAGACGACGTTCTCGCTGCCCGGGATCGGTCAGTACGCCGTGATCGCGCTGCGGGCGAACGACCTGCCCAAGGTGCTCGGCGTGACTCTGGTCGCCGCCTTCTTCATCGTGCTGGCGAACCTGATCGTCGATCTCCTGTACGCCGTCGTCGACCCGAGAGTGCGGATCTCGTGACCGAGCCCCAAGACGTGACCGAGCCCCAGGACCAGACTCCGCCGCAGGACACCGTCCAGCGGATTCCCCGCGGCGAGGCGTTCCTCGACGTCCGCGATCTCAGGGTGCAGTTCCCGACCGACGACGGTCTGGTGAAGTCGGTGGACGGGATCTCGTTCAAGCTCGAGCGGGGCAAGACGCTCGGCATCGTGGGGGAGTCCGGCTCCGGCAAGAGCGTGACCAGCCTGTCGATCATGGGCCTGCACCCGCCGGGTGTGGCCGAGATCAGCGGCGAGATCTTCCTCGACGGCCAGGACCTGGTCTCGTCGAGCCGCGAAGAGGTCCGGCTGCTGCGCGGCAAGCGGATGGCGATGATCTTCCAGGACCCGCTGTCGGCGATGCACCCGTTCTACACCGTCGGGCAGCAGATCATCGAGGCGTACCGGGTGCACAACGAGGTGAGCAAGTCGGTCGCGCGCAAGCACGCGATCGAGATGCTCGACCGGGTCGGCATCCCGCAGCCGGACCGGCGGGTGGACGCCTATCCGCACCAGTTCTCCGGTGGTATGCGGCAGCGCGCGATGATCGCGATGGCGCTGTCCTGCGACCCGGACCTGCTGATCGCGGACGAGCCGACCACGGCCCTCGACGTCACCGTCCAGGCGCAGATCCTGGACCTGATCCGGGACCTGCAGCGCGAGTTCAACTCCGCGGTCATCATCATCACCCACGACCTCGGCGTGGTTGCCGAGCTGGCCGACGACATCCAGGTGATGTACGCCGGCCGCGCGGTCGAGTACAGCACCGCGGAGGACATCTTCGACCGGCCGCAGCACCCGTACACCTGGGGTCTGCTCGGCTCGATGCCGCGGATCGACCGGGAGCGCAGTGAACGGCTGATCCCGATCAAGGGCACGCCGCCCAGCCTGATCCATGTGCCGACCGGGTGCGCGTTCAATCCACGCTGCAACTACGCCCACCTGAACGGCGGCGCCAGTGAGACCGACCGGCCCGAGCTGCTCGACGTCGGCGACGGCCACATGGTTGCCTGCCATCTCTCCCCGAAGAACCGCCAGCAGGCGTGGGAGACCGACATCAAGCCGAAGCTGTGAACGGGACGACGACTGTGACGACTGCTGACACCGAATCCGACGCCGTCCCGGGCGTGATCGAACCGGCGATGGGCGAGGAGCTCCTGTCGGTCGACAGCCTGGTGAAGCACTTCCCGATCCGCAAGGGCGTGCTGCAGCGCCAGACCGGCGCCGTCCAGGCGGTCGACGGGCTGACCTTCAGCGTCACTCGCGGCGAGACGTTCTCGCTGGTGGGGGAGTCCGGCTGCGGTAAGACCACCACCGGCCGGCTGCTGACCCGCCTGCTGGAGCCGACGTCCGGCCGGATCGTGCTCGAGGGCCGCGACATCAGCCACCTCCGCGAGGGCCAGATGCGGCCGCTGCGGCGCGACGTACAGATGATCTTCCAGGACCCGTACGGCTCGCTGAACCCGCGGCACACGGTCGGCAAGATCGTCGGAGCGCCGTACCGGCTGCAGCACGTCAAGACAGAGCACGGCGTGAAGAAGGCCGTGCAGGAGTTGCTCGAACTGGTCGGCCTGAGCCCGGAGCACTACAACCGCTACCCGCACGAGTTCTCCGGAGGTCAGCGGCAGCGCATCGGTATCGCCCGCACCCTGGCGTTGCGTCCGAAGCTGATCGTCGCCGACGAGCCGGTCTCCGCGCTGGACGTGTCGATCCAGGCCCAGGTCGTGAACCTGCTGGAGGACCTGCAGAACGAGTTCGACCTGACGTACGTGATGATCGCCCACGACCTGTCCGTCGTACGGCACGTGTCGGACCGCGTCGCGGTGATGTACCTGGGCAAGATCGTCGAGATCGCCGACCGGGTCAGCCTGTACGAGAAGCCGATGCACCCGTACACGGTCGCGTTGCTCTCGGCGGTCCCGGTGCCGGACACCAAGCGGAAGGCCAAGCAAGAGCGCATCCGCCTGCAGGGCGACGTGCCGAGCCCGATCAACCCGCCGCCCGCGTGCCGCTTCCATACCCGGTGCTGGAAGGCCCAGGAGATCTGCAAGACGGAGGAGCCGCCGCTGCTGCAGCTGGCTCCCGGTCACCAGACCGCCTGCCACTTCCCGGAGAACCAGCCCGCCAAGCAGGTCGAGCCTCCAGTCACTGACGCGAGTTGACTGCTCAGCGCCTGACGGTCGGCGTCAGGCGCTGAGTGCTTTCCTTGGCCGCGGCGAACAGGTCCTCGGTCTGCTCGGCCAGCGCGCTGTCGTGCTCGCGATAGAAGCCGAGTGCGAACTCCAGGTTCGGTACGGCGTCGTCGTGCTCACCGATGTCGTTCAGCACCCGGCCGAGCTCCAGCCGGGTCTGCGCCTCGCGCCGGAGGTCACCCACGTCCAGAGCGATCTCGAGGGCGTCTTCGGTCTGCTCGATCGCCGACTCGAAGTCGCCGAGCCGGGCATGGACCAGGCCGAGGACGTAGTGCGCGTCACTGACGTTCTTGCGGTGGCCGAGCGCTTCGAGCTCGGCCATCGCCTGGACGATTTCGGGTACGGCGGACTCGGGTCGGCCCGACTTCGCCCGCGCCCAGGCCCGGTCGATCCTGCCGTTGGCGGCGCCTCCCTTGTCGCCGACCGCGGCGAACAGTTGCATCGCGGCGGTGCTGGCAGCCTCGGCCGCGGTCCAGTCGCCGAGCTCGGTGTAGACCTCGGTCAACGTGAGGTTGGTTGCCGCCAGCCCCCGTTGGTTGTCCAGCTGCTGGTTGACGGCCAGCGCGTGCTCGACGAGTGGCAAGGCCTCGCGGTAGCGATGCATCCGGATCAGCAGCCGCGCCTTGTTGTTCGTCGCGAGTGACACCCCGCGGAGATTGCCGATCGACTCGAAGAGGTCGCGGGCGAGACCGAAGCGCACCGCCGACTCGTCGTACCGTGCCAGCTCGGCCAGGGCGATGGCAGCGTCGGCGTGGAGCTGGGCCAGGGTCCAGCGGTCGAGCTGTCCGGCGGCGACCCGGTCGATCGCCGGCAGCCAGTCGGACATGCTGCCGCGCATCGCGAAGTAGTTGTAGAGGCCGACGATGAGGCCGGCCGCGAGTTCGTCGCGGCCACCGAGGTCGCGGACCTGGTCGATCAGGGCCAGGCAGTTGCGGAGCTCGTCGTCGATCCACGCCAGCGCCTGCTCCGAGCGATCGAACGCCGGAGAGGCCGGCGCCGGTGGACGGCCGGGCCAGGCCATCCGGGCGGCGTTCGGATCGCCGATGCTGGTCGCCCGCCAGGCGACGGCGACGTAGAACGCGAGGCTGCGGTCGAGCGCGGCGGCCTGCTCGTCCCCGGGGAGCCGGGCGGCGAGCTCGCGGCCGAAGGCGCGGACGAGGTCGTGGAACTGGTAGCGACCGGGCGCACGAGACTCGAGCAGGTGCAGGTCAGTCAGGCGTTCCAGCCAGCGGTCGGCGTCGGTCGGCCGCGTGTCGATGAGGGCCGCTGCCGTCTCCGCGGTGAAGTCTTCGGCGTCGCTGAGGCTGAGCAACGTGAGGGCTTGTGCGGCGCTGTGGTCGAGTGGGTCGGAGCTGCGGGTCAACTGCTCGATCGACAGCGAGAGGCTCGCCCGGACGTCGAGGTCGTCGACGCCGAGGAGGTCGAGTCGGCGGGACTCGTCCTCCAGTCGCTGCGCCAACTCGGTGCCGGAAGCGGACGGATGCCGGACGAGCCACGCGCCGGCCACCGAGAGCGCGAGGGGGAGGTGCCCACACAGCTCCGCGACGCGAGCCGCGGCCGAGGCGAGCCGGTCTGCTCCGGCGATGGTCTCGAGCAGACGGAGTGACTCATCCACCGGCATCGGTTCGAGCTGCAGGTGCAGGCTCGCCGGCAGGGCCGTCAGCGTGGCGCGACTGGTGATGAGTACGGCGGACCCGCTCGCGGCCGGGATGAGGTCGGCGACCTGACCGACGTCCTGCGCGTTGTCGAGAACCAGTAGCACGCGGCGGTCGGCCAACCGGCTCCGAAGGGCTGCGACGGCCTCGGCGAGACTGCCCGGCACGGCATCGGGCGGTACGCCGGTTCCGCGCAGGAGCTGACCGATCGCGTGCAGCGGGCTGACCGGCGTACCGGCGCCGAAGCCGCGCAGGTTTACCAGCAGGGTGCCGTCGGGGTACAGGTCAGCGCTCGCGTGGGCGGCGTGGATCGCCAGTGCGGTCTTTCCGACGCCTGCCATGCCGCGGATCGTGGCGACGATGGGTGAGCCGGGCTGTGCCGGAGTTCCGCGGAGGAGATCGGTCAGCTGGTCGACCTGCTGCGTGCGGCCGGCGAACCCCGCGTTCGCGGACGGCAACTGGCGAGCCACGACCCAGGCCGGACCTGCGGGCTTGGCTTGGGTGGCTGTCGGGCCGGCGGCGCCGCGTGAAGCCAGCCGCTTGAAGGCCGCGAGCTCCTCCGGGGCGAGCTGGAGCGCCTCGTCCAGCTTGTCGATCGTGGTCGGGTGCGGGAACCGGCGGACGCCGCGTTCCAGCAGACCGATGGCCTGCGCGCTGAGACCCGCCAGCTCCGCCAGGCTCTCCTGGGTCAGACCCCTGGCCCGGCGTGCGTCCCGCAGCCGCGCCGCGAACGTATCCTCCACCCTGCCCCTTTCGTCGCCCAGATTCTGGCAGGCCACGCCTCAACAGCACGGACGACCCCAGGTCAGCCGAAGTAGTGGGTGATCCGTACGCCCAGGGGTACGGCGAACGGCAGGTCCCGGGGTGGGGTCGGGTCGAAGGTGAACGTGGAGAAGGCCGCTGTGCTGACCTGGCAGGCCAGGGTGGTGGCGGAGCAGGTGAGCAGGTCGACGGCAGCGTTCTGCCCGGCGCGGACACCGACGGCGGTGAAGGTGCTGTCGTTGAGCCACTGGCCGAAGATCAGGCGCGGATGATCTGGGTGACGTAGCGCGAGCCTCGCGCCGGATCTCACCGAGTACAGGTCGAGCGCGGCGGCGGCCGGCTCGGCCCGCTGATTGTCGGCCGGACCCGCGACCAGATAGTCCGCGGTGGGGGAGAGGTAGCCCTGGCGGCCGGGGAAGGTACGACGGGCGGAGTCGCTCGGTGCCGGACCGACCGCCAGGCCCGTCCCACTCGTCGGGTGCTGCAGCGGCCGTTGGAACAGGTACTGCCCGGACGAGACGCCACGCACGACGTTGGGAGCCAGTTGGGCGATGAACCGGCCGGTGCCGGCCTTCAGGTCCCAGCGATAGAGCCCCTTGAGGGTGCCGAAGTACGCCGTGTCGCCGTCGATGGCGACGACCCGGGGTCCCATCACGGCGTCGAGCAAGGGGCCGCGCAGGTTGCCGATCGCGGTCCGGGCGACCTCGCGGTCCGCGGCCACGTCGTAGACGACCGACTCGCTGCGGTCGGTGTAGTCCTCGACCCAGCCGACCAGGCTGCCGTGGCCGTCGGCGGTCAGACGCCCGGTGCCCTTGCCGGGCGCGATTCGGCGTACTCCGGCGGGACCGGCGACGTAGATGTGGTTGTCGTCGTCGAGGAAGACGAAGCCCGCGTCGGTCTGGACGAGGGCGCTGACCCGGTGCGGCGCGACCGAGATGACGTCCTTGCCGTAGTGGATCTGGCTGCCGATGGCGTACGTCGCGCGGCGTTCGGCGAAGGGAGGAGGTGTGGCCGGTGCCGGGCGACGGTCGAGCGACCGGGCGGCGGTGACCCCACCGGCGATGGCGGCGAGCGTGACCACCGCGCCGCCGAGGACCGCGGTGGCCCGGCGGCGGCTGATCCGGCGGTCGCCGGCCGCGACGATCCCGTCCAGGTCGAGAGCGGGCGGCTCGGCGCTGTCCGCGTGCTCGGCGAGGGTGTCCCTGAGCAACTCGTTCATTCCGTCATCCCTGCCTTCTCCACGATCAGTGCGACGTCGCCACCCAGGCGGCTGCGCAGCTTCTTCAGCGCGTCGGAGACCTGGCTCTTCACGGTGCCGACGCTGCAGCCGAGCGCCTCGGCGGTCTGTACCTCGGTCAGGTCCTCGTAGTACCGCAGGACCAACGCCGCTCGTTGCCTCGGCGGCAACTGCCGGAGTTCGTTCCACAACCAGATCCGCGCAGTGGTGTCGCCCGCATCCACCGGCCGATCCGGTACGTCGTCATGGGGCCGCTCGGCATGCCACGACTTCCGCCGCCACCAGGTGATCGCGGTGGTGGTGATGACCCGGCGGGTGTAGGCCTCCGCGTTGCCGGGGTCGCGGAGGCGTCGCCACCCGACGTACGTCTTGACCAGCGCCTCTTGGACCAGGTCGTCCGCCAGGCCGCGATCACCGGCCAGCAGGTAGGCGTAGCGGTACAGCGCGCGGTGCCGGGTGGTCGCGAACTCCGCGAACCCGGCGGTGTCCCGCTCGTCGGCCATCTGGTCCCCTCTGTCGGCCCGGGTCGATTCAACCCTTGTGACGCGGTCAGACCGTCGAAGCGTTGGGTCCTGGATTGATCAGTCTGCGAGTACGCGCGATCACTGAGTGTCGCAGCCGGGTGGTGGGGTTGCGGCGTTCGACAATGTCGAACGACCGGCGTTGTGCCGCCCCGCTAACGCTTCTACATTCCAGCCAGCCGTGGTCGTCACGGCGTGGAGGGGAGGTTCGGCATGGCTACGACGGAAACAGTCAAGGCAAGAACCCTTCTGGCTGAATGCTCGGCGGAGTTCGCGGGGACATTCATCCTGATCCTGTTCGGCGTGGGTGTGGTGGCCCAAGTGGTCGCCGGTGGTATCGGGGATCACGACTCGATCTCGTGGGCGTGGGGTATCGGCGTGACCATGGGCGTGTACGTGTCGGCCCGGATCAGCGGTGCCCACATCA
The DNA here is from genome assembly GCF_044459685.1 of Kribbella sp. NPDC050241. NCBI lineage: Bacteria > Bacillati > Actinomycetota > Actinomycetes > Propionibacteriales > Kribbellaceae > Kribbella > Kribbella sp. NPDC050241. The sequence continues at coordinate 1,610,897 of NZ_JBITJE010000001.1, read as the reverse complement.
ACCCCGCGGTCACGATCGCCCTCGCGGCGTTCCGCGGGTTCGCCTGGCGGAAAGTGCTGCCGTACATCGGCGCACAGTTCCTCGGTGCGTTCGCGGCGGCGCTGGTGGTCCGCTGGAACTACGACAAGGTCCTGGAGAAGTTCGACCCCGGCCTGACCATCAAGAGTCAGGGCGTGTTCTCGACCCTGCCTGGCAACGGCAGCACGGAGCTCGGTGTCGGCATGTGGGGTGGATTCCTGGACCAGATCATCGGTACGGCGATCCTGATGCTGGTCATCCTGGCCATCGTCGACCTCCGCAACACCGCGCCGATGGCGAACCTCGGCCCGTTCATGATCGGTCTTCTGGTCGTCGGCATCGGCATGGCCTGGGGCACGCTGGCTGGCTACGCGATCAACCCGGCCCGTGACTTCGGTCCGCGGTTGGCGTCCTACCTGACCGGGTACGGGGGAGCGTTCAAGGACCAGTTCGGGGATCCCTATTTCTGGGTCCCGATCGTGGGACCGATCATCGGCGCGCTCATCGGCGCGTTCCTCTACGACCTGCTGGTCGGCCGGAACCTGCCGGTGAGCGACGCGGACGAGGAGCCGGGCCGAGTGCCCGACGAGGAGACCACGGCGTGACGCGCCGTACCACTGAGCAGTGTGAGGAGAGGACTTTCCATGGCTGACTTCGTCGGTGCCGTCGACCAGGGCACCACGAGCACCCGTTTCATGATCTTCGACCACTCCGGCAACGAGGTGGGCATCCACCAGCTGGAGCACGAGCAGATCCTGCCGCAGGCCGGCTGGGTGGAGCACAACCCGGTCGAGATCTGGGAGCGGACCAACTCGGTCGTCCGGACCGCGATGAACGCGAAGGGGTTGCAGGCAAGCGACCTCGCCGCGCTCGGCATCACCAACCAGCGCGAGACGGCGGTGGTCTGGAACCGCAAGACCGGGCGGCCCTACTACAACGCGATCGTCTGGCAGGACACCCGGACCGACCGGATCGCCTCCGCGCTCGAGCGCGAGGGCAAGGGCGACGTGATCCGGCAGAAGGCCGGCCTGCCGCCGGCGACGTACTTCTCGGCCGGCAAGGTGCAGTGGATCCTGGAGAACGTCGACGGGGTGCGCGAGGCGGCCGAGGCCGGTGACGCCGTCGTCGGCAACACCGACACCTGGCTGCTGTGGAACCTGACCGGCGGGACGGACGGCGGCGTACACATCACCGACGTCACCAACGCCAGCCGGACCATGCTGATGAACCTCGAGACGCTCGACTGGGACGACGAGCTGATCTCGTTCTTCAACATCCCGCGGCAGATGCTGCCGGAGATCCGGCCGTCGTCGGATCCGAACAAGTACGGCGAGACCCTCGCGAACGGTCCGGTCGGCGGCGTGGTGGCACTGACCGGCGACCTCGGCGACCAGCAGGCGGCGACCGTCGGCCAGGTCTGCTTCAACCCGGGCGAGGCCAAGAACACCTACGGCACCGGCAACTTCATGCTGTTGAACACCGGCACCGAGCTGGTCCGGTCGAAGGCCGGTCTGCTCAGCACGATGTGCTACAAGTTCGGCGACGCGGCGCCGATCTACGCGCTCGAGGGATCGATCGCGGTGACCGGGTCCGCGGTCCAGTGGCTGCGCGACCAGCTCGGCATCATCTCCGGTGCGAGTGAGACCGAGACGCTGGCCCGGCAGGTCGAGGACAACGGCGGCGTGTACTTCGTGCCGGCGTTCTCCGGACTGTTCGCGCCGTACTGGCGGTCCGATGCCCGCGGCGCCATCGTCGGTCTATCCCGGTTCAACACCAACGCGCACCTGGCCCGAGCAACACTGGAAGCGATCTGCTACCAGAGCAAGGACGTCGCCGACGCGATGGAGAAGGACTCGGGCGTGAGGCTCGACGTGCTCAAGGTCGACGGCGGCGTGACGGCGAACGAGCTGGCCATGCAGATGCAGGCCGACATCCTCGGCGTCCCGGTGAGCAAGCCGGTCGTCGCGGAGACCACCGCGCTCGGTGCGGCGTACGCGGCCGGCCTGGCGGTCGGCTTCTGGAAGAACACCGACGAGCTGGTCCAGAACTGGAACGAGGACAAGCGGTGGGAGCCGCAGTGGACGGACGAGCAGCGGACCAAGGGGTACGCCGGCTGGCAAAAGGCGGTCCAGCGGACGCTGGACTGGGTCGACGTCGACTGACCCTGCCCGCTCGGTAGCAACGTAACGGAATCGGAAGGAACAGCACAGTGGGCGTAGTGGCTCTGTCACCGCAAGCGAGGGCCGACGCGATCGACGCGATGGCCGACGGACGGGAACTGGACGTCCTGGTGATCGGTGGCGGGGTGGTCGGCACGGGGTCGGCGCTCGATGCCGCCACCCGGGGCCTGACCACCGGACTGCTGGAGGCCCGCGACTACGCGAGCGGCACCTCCAGCCGGTCCAGCAAGTTGATGCACGGTGGCCTGCGCTACCTGGAGATGCTCGACTTCCGATTGGTGCACGAGGCGTTGCAGGAGCGCGGCCTGCTCCTGCAACGCCTGGCACCGCACCTGGTGAAGCCGGTGCCGTTCCTCTACCCGCTCCAGCACCGCTGGTGGGAGCGGTTCTACGCCGGAGCCGGTGTCGCCCTGTACGACGGCATGGCCGTCAGCTCCGGGCACGGTGCCGGGCTCCCGCTCCACCGGCACCTGACCCGGCGTGGCGCGATGCGGCTGGTGCCGAGCCTGAAGAAGTCGGCCCTGGTCGGCGCCTTGCAGTACTACGACGCCCAGGTCGACGATGCCCGCCACACGATGGAGCTGGCCCGGACGGCGGCGTCGTACGGCGCTCATGTCGCGAACCGGGTCAAGGTCACCGGGTTCCTGCGCCAGGGTGAGCGGGTCACCGGGGTGCAGGCGAAGGACCTGGAGAGCGGCCGCGAGTTCGAGGTCCGGGCGAAGCAGGTCGTGAACGCGACCGGTGTCTGGACCGACGACACCCAGGCGATGGTGGGGGAGCGCGGCCAGTACCACGTCCGGGCCTCGAAGGGGATCCACCTGGTCGTCCCAAAGGACCGGATCCAGTCCAGCACGGGGATGATCCTGCGCACCGAGAAGTCGGTGCTGTTCATCATCCCGTGGGGCCGGCACTGGCTGATCGGCACCACGGACACCGACTGGAACCTGGACAAGGCTCACCCGGCCGCGACCAGCAAGGACATCGAGTACCTGCTCGACCACGTGAACGCCGTACTCACCACGCCGCTGACCCGGGAGGACGTCGAGGGCGTGTACGCCGGACTCCGGCCGCTGCTCGCGGGTGAGTCGGAGAGCACGTCGAAGCTGTCCCGTGAACACGTCGTGGCGCACGCGGCGCCGGGTCTCGTGGTGGTTGCCGGCGGCAAGTACACGACGTACCGGGTGATGGCCAAGGACGCGATCGACGCGGCCGCCGCGGCGCTGGATGGCCGGGTGCCGAAGTCGGTCACCAAGACCACGCCGCTGGTCGGTGCCGACGGCTACCACGCGCTGTGGAACCAGCGGCACCTGATCGCGCAACGCTCCGGCCTGCACGTGGCCCGGATCGAGCACCTGCTCAATCGGTACGGCGCTCTGGTCGACGAGGTACTGCAACTCGTCGAGGAGGACCCGTCGCTGGGTGAGCAGCTGCCGGGCACGCAGGACTACCTGAAGGCCGAGATCGTGTACGGCGCGAAGGCCGAAGGGGCACGGCACCTGGACGACATCCTGGCTCGCCGGACCCGGATCTCGATCGAGGCCTGGGATCGTGGGGTCGGGGCAGCTGAGGCGGCCGCCCGGCTGGTGGCCCCGATCCTCGGCTGGGACGAGGCGACGATCGAGCGTGAGGTCTCGTTCTACATCCGCCGCGTCCAGTCCGAACGCGCCTCCCAGGACCAGCCCGACGACGAGTCCGCCGACAAGGTCCGCCTGGAGGCCCCGGACATCGTGTCCCCGGCCTGAGGCGGATTACTCGGCGACCTGTTCGGGGCGGATCCAGCCGAAGGTGCGTTGGACTGCGGCCTTCCAGTTGGCGTACTCGGTGGCGCGGCGGTCCGGATCCATGTGCGGCAGCCACTGACCGGCGCGGTGCCAGTTGCTCCGTAGTCCTTCCAGATCGGGCCAGTAGCCGACGGCCAGCCCGGCGGCGTACGCGGCGCCGAGGGAGACTGTCTCGGTCACCATCGGGCGGACCACGGGGACGTCGAGCAGGTCGGCGAGGAACTGCATCAGCAGGTTGTTCGCGGTCATGCCGCCGTCGACCTTCAACGCGGTCAGCGCGATGCCGGAGTCGGCGTTCATCGCGTCGACCACCTCGAGGGTCTGGAAACCGGTCGCCTCCAGCACCGCGCGGGCCAGGTGCCCCTTGGTGATGTAGCCGGTGAGGCCCGCGATCACCCCGCGCGCCTCGCTCCGCCAGTGCGGTGCGAAGAGTCCGGAGAACGCCGGCACGATGTACGCGCCGCCGTTGTCCTCGACCGTCCGGGCCAGCGTCTCGATCTCTGCGGCGGTGTGGATCAGCCCGAGCCCGTCGCGGAACCACTGCACGAGCGAACCGGTGACCGCCATCGACCCTTCGAGCGCGTACGACGCCTTCTCGTCGCCGATCTGGTACGCGACCGTGGTCAGCATCCCGTGCGTGGACCGGACGATCTCGTGGCCGGTGTGCAGCAGCAGGAACGACCCCGTGCCATACGTGCACTTCGCCTCACCGGGACTGAAGCAGGTCTGCCCGAACAACGCGGCCTGCTGGTCCCCGAGCGCCGCCCCGATCCGCACCCCGGGCAGGACGTCGGTCGCTGTCGCGAACACCCCGGACGACGGGCGGATGTCCGGCAGCACAGCCCGCGGTACGTCGAACGCCTCGAGCAACTTGTCGTCCCACTCGAGGGTCTCGATGTTCATCAGCATCGTGCGGCTCGCGTTCGTCACGTCGGTGACGTGCAGCCCGCCGTTCGCGCCGCCGGTGAAGTTCCAGATCAGCCAGGACTCCATCGTGCCGAAGTACACCTCGCCCCGCTCGGCGCGCTGCCGCAGCCCCGGGGTGTGGTCGAGCATCCACTTGAGCCGCGGCGCCGAGAAGTACGTCGTCAGCGGCAGACCACACAGATCGGCGAACCGGTCCGGGCCCTCGGTGCCGGCCAGGTCGCTCACCAGCCGAGAGGTCCTGGTGTCCTGCCAGACCACCGCATTGCCGATCGGCCAGCCGGTCGAGCGGTCCCACAGCAGGCTGGTCTCGCGTTGATTGGCGATGCCGATGGCAACGATCTGCGACGGCTCGGCGCCGATCTGCCGGACCGCGGTCGGGACCACCCGGGTCACGTTCCGCCAGATCTCGGCCGCGTCGTGTTCCACCCAGCCCGGTCTCGGAAACAGTTGCCGGTGCTCGCGCTGTGCGACCGACACCAACCGCCCGCGGCGGTCGAACAGGATGCACCGCGTCGAGTTGGTTCCCTGGTCCACCGCGGCCACGTATTGCTCAGCCATCGAGCCACCCCCCGATCTCTCGCCGGCCGGATCGCTCAGGTCGAACCGGCCGCCTTCTCGTCAAGTGTCCTCCCGGAGGTCACGCGCGATGGCTTCGGCGGTGGCCCGGACCATACTGATCAGGTCGGGGCGGTGGCGGAGCTTGCTGTCACAGATGCGTTCGAGCCGTCCGGCGAGACCGACCGCACCGACGACCAGACCGCCCAGCCCGCGGATCGGGGCCGCGATGCTGGCGAGTTCGACGGTGTGTTCCTCGAACTCACTGGCCCACCCGCGCGCACGAACGGTGGCCAGCTCCTCGGCCAGGCGGTTCGGATCAGTGATCGTCCGGGTCGTGTACGCCTCCAGCCGGCGCGGTCGGGCGGCTCCGCTGGTGTCGAACGCCAGCACGGCCTTCCCAAGGGCGGTGGCGTGGGGCGGGAGCGTCGTACCGACGTCGAGGTCCTGGTCGCTGTCGTCAGGGCGGAAGACGTGATGGACGACCTCGACCTTGCCGTCGACGAGTCTGCCGACCCGGACGACCTCACCGCTGCGGGAGGCGAGCGAGTCGGCCCAGTTGATCGCGCGGCTGCGCAACTCGTTCGGGTCCAGGTAGCTCTCGCCGAGCCGACCGAAGATGTCGCTCAGGTGGTAGTGCGCGCCGGTGTGGTCCTGCTCGACGAACCCGACCTGCTGCAGGGTCCGGAGTATCCCGTGCACAGTCGGCTTCGCCAGGCCGAGCGCGTTGCCGAGGTCGGCGACGCCGAGCCCGTCCGGTGCGGCCGCGAGCAGTCGCAGCACAGCGGCAGCCCGCTCGATGGACTGCACTGTGCCCGGCACAATGGCAGGCTATCTAGGAATCCGACGTGTGGCTGTAGGCCAAGTCGCCCTTGCGGACCGCGAGGCAACGATCGCGTTCAGCCGTCGACATCGACGAGGTCCACGCCCGCCGACTCGGCGGCGACCTCTTCAACCGAACGGGTCGGGAGCGGCGGCGGGGTGCCTCCCCAGGCCGGGCAGATCGCCTTGTGGTCGCACCACTCGCAGAGCGGACCAGGGCTGGGCCGCCAATCGCCGGACTCGAGCGCCCGGCTGATCGCCTTCCACAACGCCGAGACCTTCCGCTCACAAGCGCGCAGATCCGCCTCGTCGGGCACATACCGGACGATCTCCCCGTTGCCGAGATAGACGAGTTGCAGCATCGCCGGCACGACGCCCCGCAGCCGCCACAGGACCAGCGCGTAGAACTTCATCTGGAACAGAGCCTTGGCCTCGAAGAACTCCGACGGCGACCGGCCGGTCTTGTAGTCGACCACCCGGATCTCGCCGGTCGGCGCGACATCGAGCCGGTCCACGTAGCCCCGCAGTACCAGACCGGACTCGAGCTCGGTCTCGACGTACAGCTCGCGCTCGGCGGGCTCCAGCGCGTTCGGGTCCTCGAGCGTGAAGTACTTCCCGAGCAGCTGGTGCGCCTCGGCCAGCCACTTGGCCAGCTCCTCGCCGCTCGCGTCCTCGGCGAACAGCTCCGCGACCTCCGGCTCCTCCTCGAGCACGTGCTGCCACTGCGGCTCCAGCAGCTCCGCCGCCTGCTCCAGCGTGCGCTGCCCGCGAGGCAGGTCGAACAAACGCTCCAGCACACCGTGCACCACCGTGCCCCGGACCGCGGCCGAGGACGGCTTCTCCGGCAGCCGGTCGATGACGCGGAAGCGGTACTTCAGCGGGCAGCTCATGAAGTCCGCGGCCCGCGACGGCGACAGGGCTCCGCGTGGATGCCCGTGCACGTCAGCTTCGGCTGCAACACTCATGCCAGCACCCTAGGCGAGTCCACCGACACTTCGTCGGTGCACACCCGGACCTGTGGAGAACCGTTCGCAGCGAACTCCCAGCCGGCTTTCGGGAAACCATCGGCTCCCTTTGTCACGCTCGACTCATGACGCCACCACCGAAACCACCCCGTGAACACGATCTGGGCCTGGAGTACGACCTCGGCACCCTGCACCGCCGGCGGTTCCTCGGCCTCTTCGCCGGCGCTGGCCTGGCCGCGGTGGCCGGCTGTACTCCGGACGACGCCACCGACTCGGCCACGTCCGGCTCGACGACGACCACGACATCCAGCACGCCCTCAGCCAGTACTACCTCGGCCAGTACTCCCTCGGGCAGTACGACGACCAGCAGCACCGACGTCGACGAGATCCCACAGGAGACCGGCGGACCCTATCCGGGTGACGGCTCCAACGGGCCGAACGTGCTGACCGAGTCCGGCATCGTCCGCAGCGATCTCACCAAGTCGTTCGGCTCCGCGTCCGGCGTGGCAACCGGCGTACCGCTGACCGTGACGCTGTCGATTCTGGACGCCGACAAGGACACCCCACTGGAAGGTGCGGCCGTCTACCTGTGGCACTGCGACGCGCAGGGTCGCTACTCCCTCTACTCCGACGGCGCCACCAACGAGAACTACCTGCGAGGTGTCCAGGCGGCGGACTCGTCCGGCAAGGTCACCTTCACGACGATCTTTCCGGCGGCGTACATGGGCCGCTGGCCGCACATCCACTTCGAGGTCTACGCGAGCCTGTCCGAGGCCACCGCGGCCGGCAAGATCACCCGTACGTCGCAACTGGCCCTGCCGAAGGACGTCTGCGACACCGTCTACGCCACCGACGGGTACGACGGCAGCGCCGAGAACATGTCCAGGACGTCGCTCGAGAACGACAATGTGTTCGGCGATGACGGCGGTGTCCATCAGCTCGCCACGGTCAGCGGCGACGTGGGCAAGGGGTATGTCGCGTCGCTACAGGTGGGTGTGTAGCACGGAGTTACCTGCGGGCAAGTAGCGTTGGGTCGATGCCAGAATCGCGTGATCCTCAGAATCCCGCCCAGCCGGCCGGCCCGCCGCCGCCCGGGACCTGGGTGCTTGGTCGTATCCGCGGCATCCGGCTCACCATGCGATTCACCTGGCTGCCGGTGGCGATGCTGCTCGCGATCGGGTTCGCCGCGATCATCGGGCAGCAGTTCCCCTCCCTGGGCGGCTGGCGCTATCTGGCCGCGCTCGCGTTCGTCGTCGCGTTCACGCTGTCGATCCTGGTCCACGAGCTGGCGCACGCCCTGATGGCGATGCGGTTCGGCATCGGGGTCTCGGAGATCAACCTCGGCTTCTTCGCGGCCGGCACGCACATCGAGGGGGAGCGGAAGTCACCGCTCGAGGAATTCGCGGTCTCGGTGGTCGGCCCGGTCGCGTCCCTGGTCGTCGGCGGGCTCGCGTACCTCGGCTCGCGCGCGTTCGACGAGGGCGTCGGGTACGTCGCTCTGTGGGAACTCGGCATCGCGAACCTCATCGTCGGTGTGACCAACCTGCTGCCCGGCCTGCCGCTGGACGGCGGCTGGGTGCTGCGCGCGGTGGTCTGGAAGGTCACCGGCAACATGCACACCGGCACGATCGTGGCGGCGTGGGCCGGCCGGATCCTCGCGATGCTGGTGCTGGCGGCCCCGGTGATCCTCGAAGAGGTCTGGAATCGCCCACCGACCATGATCGACTTCCTGATCGCGCTCGCGGTCGGGTTCTTCCTCTGGATGGGGTCGACCGCGTCACTGATGCAGGCGCGGCTCCGCCGCAAACTGCCCGCGCTCCAGGTCCGCACGATGGCCCGCCGCGCGATCGCCGTCCACTCCGGTACGCCGATCTCCGAGGCGGTCCGGCTGGCCGCGGACGCGCAGGCCGGGGCGGTCGTCGTGATCGACGGCGAGGGCAAGCCGCACGCGCTCGTGTCGGAGACCGCGGTGAGCGCGGTCGCGCCGAACCAACGCCCCTGGACCACCGTCAGCGAGGTTTCGACCCGCATCGGCGCGGGCCACATCATCGGGATCAACGACACCGGTGAAGAGATCCTCAAGACCATCCGCGAGCACCCGGCATCGGAGTACCTGGTCCTGGACGCGGCCGGCGCGGTGTACGGCGTGCTGGCGACCAGCGACATCGAACGAGCCTTCCGCGGCCGCTGAGCCACCCCCTCCCAACCCCCTCGGCCCACTCTCGGCGTCCCCTGCCCCGCGCCCGCCCATCCTCCGCCAGCCCCCGCGCGCGCCCCGCCTCGCCTCGGCTGGTGGGTTGGCCCATCAGCCGGCGGGTTGGCCCACGGCACCCGGTTGGCCAACCCACCAGCTGCCTGGCTGACCCTTTGCCCGGCGGCATGCCTGCGTGGGATTCGAGCGGTGCGTGTGGGAGGTGGTCGACTGGCGGGTTGTTTCGTGGCTGGCGCCGTACGAACCCGGCCGCGGTGACGAAAGCCGCCATCCACCGAGAGGCTGCTCGTCGTCGTGATGGGTCTGGTGGGTCAACCCGTGAGAGGTTGGTGGGGAGGGCGGGATTCGGGGATCGCGGTGACTGAAAGTTAAGGTGAGCGCCTTATGGCTGACTTGCGCGACTTTCCCGACCAGGCGTACTCCGGGGTCCATCACGGCCCCTTGCAGGCGGGGGAGTGGATCACCCTGCAGGACTCCAAGGGCCGCCGGCACTCGGTCTTCCTGGAGCGCGGGAAGATCTTCCACACCACCAAGGGCGGGATCGCGCACGACGACCTGATCGACGGGCCGGACGCCGTGGTGATCAAGTCCAAGGGCGGCGTGGAGTACCTCGCGCTGCGCCCGCTGATGGCTGACTACTCGGTCTCGATGCCGCGCGGCGCGGCCGTGATCTACCCCAAGGACACCGCGCAGATCGTCACGATGGCCGACATCTTCCCAGGTGCGAAGGTGGTCGAGGCCGGCGCCGGCTCCGGCGCGCTGACCACGGCACTGCTGCGCGCGGTCGGCATCCAGGGCCAGGTCATCTCGTTCGAGCGGCGCGAGGACTTCGCCGAGGTCGCGCGCAAGAACGTGACCGGCTTCTTCGGTGCTGAGCACCCGGCTTGGAGGCTCGAGGTCGGCGACCTGGTCGAGAAGCTGAACGAGCAGGATGTGGACCGCATCATCCTCGACATGCTGGCGCCGTGGGAGTGCGTTGACGCCGCCGCTGAAGCCCTGTCGCCCGGTGGGGTGTTCTGTGCCTATGTAGCCACCACGACGCAGCTGAGCCGTGTTGTGGAGACGCTGAGGGCACATGGTGAGTTCACCGAGCCGCGCGCCTGGGAGTCACTGGTGCGGGATTGGCATGTCGAGGGTCTGGCCGTGCGCCCGGGCCACCGGATGCAGGGGCACACCGCTTTCCTGGTCACCGCACGACGGATGGCACACGGAGTTCAGGCGCCGCGCAAGAAGCGCCGGCCGGCGCCGGGTGCGTACGGCGACGACTACGCCGGACCGCGTCGCGCCGAGAGATCGGAAGACGTGCCGAAAGCAACTGATTCATCCGCAACCGACACGTGATGGGATTCAGCTTGCCCAGCGACGTTTTCTGGGTAAGGTCCATAAGGTCGAGCCCCACATGGTGAGGTGATGATCGTGGCTGGAGACGAGAGTCCTACCGCGGCAGAGCTGCGTAACCAGGTCCGTTACCTGGAAGCCGAGGTCGCAGCGTTGCGGCGTCGGTTGCTGGAGCATCCGGCTGACAGCCGGTCGCTCGAGAGCAGGCTGTCCGAAACCCAGGCCTCCTTGGCGAGTGTCACCGCTCAGAACGAGCGGCTGGCAGAGACGCTGCGGGAGGCGCGAGAGAAGATCATCGCCCTGAAGGAGGAGGTCGACCGGCTGGCCCAACCGCCGTCCGGTTTCGGCACCTTCCTCGGCCGCAATGACGACGACACGCTGGACGTGTTCACCGGGGGCCGCAAGCTCCGGGTCGCGGCCAGCCCCTCGGTCGACCTGGACGGGCTGAAGCTCGGCCAGGAGCTGATGCTGAACGAGGCGCTGAACGTGGTCGAGGCCTGCGATTTCGAGGTCGTCGGCGACGTGGTGATGCTCAAGGAACTGCTCGCCGACGGCGAGCGGGCGCTGGTGATCGCGCAGGCCGACGAGGAACGGGTCGTCCGGCTCGCCTCGCCGCTGCTCGACATCGCCCTGCGGGCCGGTGACTCGCTGCTGCTGGAGCCACGCTCCGGATACGTCTACGAGAAGATCCCGAAGTCCGAGGTCGAGGAGCTGATCCTCGAAGAGGTGCCGGACATCGACTACACGCAGATCGGTGGCCTGTCCGGTCAGATCGAGCAGATCCGGGACGCGGTCGAGCTGCCGTACCTGCACAAGGACCTGTTCCTCGAGCACGAGCTCAAGCCGCCGAAGGGCGTCCTGCTGTACGGCCCGCCGGGCTGTGGCAAGACCCTGATCGCGAAGGCGGTGGCCAACTCGCTGGCGAAGAAGGTGGCCGAGCGGACCGGGGTGGACGGGCAGAAGTCCTTCTTCCTCAACATCAAGGGCCCGGAGCTGCTGAACAAGTACGTCGGCGAGACCGAGCGGCACATCCGGCTGGTCTTCCAGCGGGCCCGTGAGAAGGCCTCCGAGGGCATGCCGGTGATCGTGTTCTTCGACGAGATGGACTCGCTGTTCCGCACCCGCGGAAGTGGTGTCTCCTCCGATGTCGAGAACACCATCGTCCCGCAGTTGCTGAGCGAGATCGACGGTGTCGAGGGCCTGGAGAACGTCCTGGTCATCGGTGCCTCGAACCGTGAGGACATGATCGACCCGGCCATCCTGCGACCCGGCCGGCTGGACGTGAAGATCAAGATCGAGCGCCCGGACGCCGAGGCGGCCCGGGACATCTTCTCGAAGTACCTGACCACCACCCTGCCGCTGCACACCGACGACCTGAGCGAGTTCGGCGGCGACAAGGCGGAGTGCGTGAACGGGATGATCCAGCGCACCGTCGAGCGGATGTACACCGAGGCCGACGAGAACCGGTTCCTCGAGGTCACCTACGCCAACGGTGACAAGGAGGTCCTGTACTTCAAGGACTTCAACTCGGGCGCGATGATCCAGAACATCGTCGACCGGGCCAAGAAGATGGCGATCAAGGCCTACCTGGACGAGAACCAGAAGGGTCTGCGGGTGCAGCACCTGCTGCAGGCGTGCGTGGACGAGTTCAAGGAGAACGAGGACCTTCCGAACACGACCAACCCGGACGACTGGGCCCGCATCTCCGGCAAGAAGGGCGAGCGGATCGTCTACATCCGGACGCTCATCTCCGGCAAGCAGGGCACCGAGCCCGGCCGCTCCATCGACACGGCCACCAACACCGGTCAGTACCTGTAGGGACGAAGGCGAAGGCGACGTGTGTCCGCGAACAGCGCGGACCACGTCGCTTCGTCGTGTTGTGCGGCTCGCTCCGCTCGCCGCGAGCGGGGGCTTCGCCACCCGCACCCCCTTGGCGCCGGGTCGGTGTCGGCGTCCAAGAGGGGACGGCCGGGGTTTCCCCTGATTCGACAGGGGCTCGGGCGGGCTTAACTTGGGAAGTATGGCGACGGACGAGGAGCGGAAGGACCTGCGGGCGGCTGTGGCCGCACGGCAGGAGCTGGGGCCGGAGTACGAAGCTGAGATCATCGACAGCTTCCTGGAGAAGCTGGACGCGCGGGAAGCGCATCGGCACCGGCAGGACGACGTACTGGAGGCCGTCGGCCTGAAGCGGCGCGAGACGGACCCCGGCGGCCTGGCGCTCGCGATCATCACAATCGTCGCCGCTATCCCGATCACCGCGATCGCCGCGGACATGCTGGGCCTGATCGGCGTGATCGTCTGCTGGGCCGGCCTGGTCGGCATCAACCTCGCCCGCACCGCCGGCCGCCACACCGGCCGCTGAGCGGTCCTCAGAGGCTGGAGACGATGTCTCTGAGTCCGGTCGCCACGTCGTCGGGCAGGTCCAGCAGCAAGCCGCGGTGAACGCCGTACCAGGGCGACAGGCGCGCCCAGTCCCGGGCGCGCTCGCGCAGCTCGGGGGTGAGGTCGTACGTCTCGGCCGCGCCGGCCGCCACCGCGCTCGGAGCGCCGTCGAGAAGCCACGCCAGGTCGAGGGCGGGATCACCGATGACCGCGTCGGTCCAGTCGATGACGCCGGTGACCCGGCCGTCGGTGACGAGGATGTGGTCCGGACCGAAGTCGCAGTGGATCAGGCTGCTCCGGTGCCGGGCGACGCGGTCGAGCAGGTCCAGGGCCATCGGCCGCAGCTCTGCGGGCAGCAGTGGCACGATCAGGTCCCGGAATTCGTCGAGAGCGATCGCCTTCTCGGCAGCGGCGGTCGCCGCGTCGACGACACCGTGTTCGACTGCTTCGCCGGGGTCGACAGAGTGCAGCGCCGTCAGGAACTCGCCGAGCTTGCGGCCCATGGCCGTGCCACCGTCCTCGAAAGGGATTCCAGGGAGCAGGAGGTGGCGTACGCCGTCCGGTGTCCGCTCGGGCACTGGGACGGGTAAGGGGAGCTGTGGGGCGAGCCAGTGCATGAGTGTGACCTCGGCCAGGAGACGGGGTTCGACCGCCGGGCGGCGAGGGGACCGGTAGAGCCACGGACCGTCGATCCAGGCGTCGCTGTCCCAACCTTCGCTGACGGTCACACCAGGCAGGCCGCGGACGAGGGGACCGAGCAGGGCGGCGGTGTCGGGCATGAACGACCACTCGGGGTCGTCCAGCTTGGCGACGAGGTCGGCGGGGGACATCCAGGCTCCCCACTCGACCTCCTCCGGCTGGTGCTTCACCGGGCCGTCCCAGACGCACGTGTACAGGTACGCGTGGTACCTGGTGTGGTCGTCGGCGAAGTCGTCCTCCGGCAGCCGGGTCAGCTCGGCGCCGGTGATCCCCAGTTCCTCGGCCAGCTCCCGTACGACGGCGTCGTACGGGTCCTCGCCGGCCGCGACGACGCCGCCGGCCGAGAAGTCGTATCGGCTCGGGTAGAGATCCTTGGTCGGCGTACGGCGATGCACGTAGATCTCACCGGCCGGATTCCGGACGAGTACGCCGGTCGCGGAGTGTCGCAGGTTGTCCCGTCGCATCTCCGACCGTGGCCGCGCGTCGATGACCACGTTGTCGTCGTCCAGAATGGCCACCATTTCGTCCACCCGCGAAGTCTCACACGTAACCCTGTGGACACAGCAACGGATTTCGTCGCGGACACCGCGTAGGCTCGTTCGCATGAGTGTTCGGCGGATCATGGGAACCGAGACAGAGTTCGGGATCTCGGTACCAGGCCAGCCCGGGGCGAACCCGATGCTGACCTCGAGCCAGGTGGTGAACGGCTACGCGCAGACGCAGCCGCTCGCGCGCAAGACCCGATGGGACTTCGACGAGGAGCACCCGCTGCGGGACGCGCGCGGCTTCGATCTGAGCCGGGAGGTGGCCGATTCGAGCCAGCTCACCGACGAGGAGACCGGGCTGGCGAACGTGATCCTGACCAACGGCGCGAGGCTGTACGTCGACCACGCCCACCCGGAGTACTCGGCGCCCGAGACGACCAATCCGCGCGACGTGGTGGTCTGGGACAAGGCCGGCGAACTGGTGATCATGGAGGGCGCGCGGCAGGCCCGGCAGATCCCCGGCGCCCCGCCGCTGAACCTGTACAAGAACAACGTCGACAACAAGGGTGCGTCGTACGGCTCGCACGAGAACTACCTGATGCGCCGGTCCACGCCGTTCGCCTCGATCGTGCGGCATCTGACGCCGTTCTTCGTGAGCCGTCAGGTGGTCACCGGCGCCGGCCGCGTCGGGATCGGCCAGGACGGCGCCGCGAACGGTTTCCAGATCAGCCAGCGGGCCGACTACTTCGAGGTCGAGGTCGGCCTGGAGACGACGCTGAAACGCCCGATCATCAACACCCGCGACGAGCCGCACGCGAATCCGGACCGGTACCGCCGGCTGCACGTGATCATCGGCGACGCCAACCTGTCCGAGATCTCGACGTACCTGAAGGTCGGCACCGCATCGCTGGTGCTGGCGATGATCGAGGACGGCTGGTTGACCGACGACCTGAGCGTGGACCGCCCGGTCACCGCGCTGCACGAGGTCAGCCACGACCCCACCTGTACGCACCTGATGACGCTGAAGGACGGCCGCAAGCTCACCGCCGTCCAGCTGCAGACGGAGTACCTGGAGCAGGCCCGCAAGTACGTCGAGGACAAGTACGGCGACGACGCGGACCGGCAGACCAAGGACGTGCTGCACCGCTGGGAGCAGATCCTGGACCAGCTGGCCATCGACCCGATGAAGCTGGCCGACCAGCTCGACTGGGTGGCGAAGTACAAGCTGCTCCAGTCCTACCGCGACCGCGACGGCCTGGAGTGGGACGACCCGAAGCTGCACCTGGTCGACCTGCAGTACGCCGACCTGCGCCCGGACAAGGGGCTTTACTACAAGTTGGTAAAGGCCGGCCGGATGCAGCGACTCGTCTCCGACGAGGAGATCCGGATGGCGGTCTCACACCCGCCGACCGACACGCGGGCGTACTTCCGCGGCCGGTGCATGCAGCAGTACGCGCCGCAGGTCGCGGCCGCCTCCTGGGACTCGGTGATCTTCGATCTGCCCGGCAAGGAGTCGCTGCAGCGGATCCCGACACTGGACCCGCTGAGGGGCACGAAGGCGCATGTCGGGGCACTTCTTGACCAATGCGACACCGCGAGTGACCTGGTTCGCACCATTACTGGGGGCGCCGCCGGGTAGGGTCGCCGTATAAGGAAACACTGCGGGGGTCGGTTGGGCGGCCGCCGCAGGCGGCGGTTCTAGGAGGTGTGTGCCATGGCGAAGGACGGCGGTCAGCAGCACAAGCAGCCGAAGCGTTCGTCGACCGAGGAAGAGGTCGAGCAGGTCGAGGCGTCCGAGGACGTCCAGGAGCGCAAGGAACGGCTCGACGAGGACGTCGATTCGATCCTGGACGAGATCGACGAGGTGCTCGAGGAGAACGCCGAGGAGTTCGTCCGCGGATTCGTGCAAAAGGGTGGGGAGTGAACCGCTCGATGACTTTTGATGCCTCCGGCCGGTTGCCGGAAGCCTTCCTGATCCCAGGTGGCTCGTCGTTCATGGACTTCCTGGCCGGGCACGCGCCCGACCTGTTGCCTGGACGGCGCAGCCTGGGGTCGGCCGATTTCTCCCACGACGTCCCGCACGGTACGACGATCGTCGCGGCCACCTTCCCCGGTGGCGTGGTGATGGCCGGCGACCGGCGGGCCACGATGGGCAACATCATCGCCCAGCGTGACATCGAGAAGGTGTTCCCCGCCGACGAGTACTCCGCGGTCGCGTTCGCGGGCTCGGCCGGCTTCGGGATCGAGATGGTCCGGCTGTTCCAGGTCGAGCTCGAGCACTACGAGAAGCTCGAGGGCGCGACCCTCAGCCTGGACGGCAAGTCCAACCGGTTGAGCGCGCTGATCCGGGGCAACCTGGCGATGGCGATGCAGGGCCTGGCCGTGGTGCCGTTGTTCGCGGGCTACGACGAGGACATCAAGGGCGGCCGGATCTTCTCCTACGACCCGACCGGCGGGCGCTACGAGGAGACCCACTTCCACAGTGTCGGCTCGGGCTCGCTCTTCGCCCGCGGCGCGCTGAAGAAGCTGTACCGCGAGGACCTGTCCGCGACCGACTGCGTGACGGTGGTGATCCAGTCCCTGATCGACGCCGCTGACGACGACTCGGCGACCGGTGGCCCGGACATGCTGCGGCGGATCTTCCCGGTGGTCGGCGTGGTCACGGCGGACGGCTACAAACGGCTGCCCGAGGACGAGGTGGCCGCGATCGTGGACCGCGTCTGGGCCGAGCGGCACCAGCGCCCCGACGGCCCGGCCTCGGCCTCCCTCACCTGACCTGACCCCATCGACCGATAGAGGACGACACCTTCGATGAGCGTTCCGTTCTACGTCTCGCCCGAACAGCTGATGCGGGACCGGGCCGACTTCGCCCGCAAGGGCATCGCCAAGGGCCGCAGCGCGATCGCACTGCAGTACGCCGACGGCATCCTGTTCGTCGCGGAGAACCGCTCGCCCGCGCTGCACAAGGTGGCCGAGATCTACGACCGGATGGCGTTCGCCGCGGTCGGCCGGTACAACGAGTTCGAGAACCTGCGGATCGCCGGCGTCCGGCTGGCCGACATGCGTGGGTACTCCTACGACCGGCGCGACGTGACCGGCCGGGCGCTCGCCAACGCCTACGCGCAGACGCTGGGCGCGATCTTCTCCTCCGGCGGTGAGAAGCCGCTCGAGGTGGAGATCCTGGTCGCCGAGGTCGGTGCCAGCGCCGCCGACGACCAGGTCTACCGGCTCACCTACGACGGCTCGATCGCGGACGTCCGCGGGTACGCCGTGATGGGCGGGCCGGCCGAGCAGGTCGCGGAGTACGTCGGCGAGCACTTCCAGGAGGGCATCTCGCTGGCCGGGGCGCTCCGGCTGGCTGTGGATGCGCTCGGCCACGACGGCACCGAGGTCCGGCAGCTGACGTCGGACCAGATCGAGGTCGCGGTTCTGGACCGGACCCGGACCCAGGTCCGGAAGTTCAAGCGGATCTCCGTGGAGACGCTGGAGCGCATCCTGTCCGAGTCCCGCCCGGCCGAGGACGCGAAGCCCGCGGCCGACGGCAAGGCGAGCGAGGACACCCCGGCCGCGGAGGACAGCACAGCATCCTCCTCGTCCGACGACGCCCCGCCGGCGGACGACGTACCCATTGCTCCACCGGAGGAGCCGGACGACGACCGGCCGCTGTGAGCGAGCCGGAATGGCGTTCAGCCGCCGCGGACTCCGCGGCGGCTGAACTGTCTCGGCCCGGTGACCCGACGGCCTGGGAATTGGTGGGTGAGGAGCTGGGCTTCCACCGGTTCCTGACGGTGAAGTTGCGGCGGTACCGGCTGCCGGACGGGCGTGAGGTCGAGTGGGACGTGTTCGGCCCGAAGTCCGACGCTGGGATCAGCGCCGGTGTCACGGTGCTGCCGTTGACGCCGGAGGGACGGATCGTGACGATCCGGATGTTCCGGGCCGGACCCGACCGGATCGTGACGAACCTGCCAGGTGGGCTGGTCGAGCCGGGGGAGGACCCGGCGCTGGCCGGTGCGCGGGAGCTCGAGGAAGAGACCGGGTACACCTGCGAGACGCTCGACCTGGTCGGCTGGCAGTGGTCCTCGGCGTCGTCGACGTACCGGAAGTACATCGCGATCGCGCGCGGCTGCCGGCCGGACGGCAAGCAGTCACTGGACGAGACCGAGGACTGTGTGCCGGTCGAGCTCACTGTCGATGCGTTCCGTGCCGAGCTGCGCACACCAGGCGCGATGACCGGAGTCGACGCGGCCTATCTAGCGCTGGATCACGCCGGACTGCTGTAGTAGGGCAATGACGCCTGAGCCTCAGCAGACCACCCACCGCGACGACGGCTTCGACCTCGGCGACACCGTCGGGCTGGTACACGGCCCGACGACCGATGCGGACGCCGAGCGCGTCGTCCGCGAGACCCTGGCACGGGCCGGCGTACGGACGATCACCGACGGCGAGTCTGCTGTCACTGTGCGGCTCGGAGGCACGAACGCGGCTGCCGACGGGTTGCCGCTCGAGGGGTACGTCGTTGCCGTCGGCGACGACCAGGTCGTCCTGGACGGTGTCGATCAGCGCGGCACCTTCTACGCCGCGCAGACCTTCGCACAGCTTGTCCAGGGCAACCATGTGGAGGGCGTCGAGATCCGCGACTGGCCGACGATGCGGTACCGCGGCTCGATCGAAGGCTTCTACGGTACGCCGTGGTCGCACGCGGACCGGCTCGACCATCTGGACTACCTCGGCACGCACCGGATGAACACCTACGAGTACGCGCCCAAGGACGACCCGTACCACCGCGAGCAGTGGCGCGACCCGTACCCGGCCGACAAGCTGGCCGAGCGTGCGGTGCGGAACAAGGTCGACTTCACCTTCGCGCTGTCACCCGGCCTGTCGATCCGCTACACCGACGACAGCGACTTCCAGGCGCTGATCGCCAAGTTCGAGGCCCTGTACGCGCTGGGTGCGCGCGCGTTCAATGTGGCCCTGGACGACATCGAGTACGAGAAGTGGCACAGCGCCGAGGACGAGGAGAAGTACGGCGCCGGCGGTGGCGGAGCCGGGCGCGCACAGAGCGAGTTGCTGAACCGGATCCAGCGCGAGTGGGTCGCGACCAAGCCGGACCTCGCCCCCCTGCAGATGGTCCCGACCGAGTATTACAACGTCGACGAGACGCCGTACAAGCAGGCGCTGCGGGAGCAGCTGGACAGCGCGGTGGTCGTGCACTGGACCGGTATCGGCGTCGTACCGGAGACGATCACGAGCGCACAAGCGGCCGAGGCGAAGGCCGTGTTCGGGCACGACATCCTCATCTGGGACAACTACCCGGTCAACGACTACGCGGCCGCCCGGATCCTGCTCGCGGCGGAGGTCGACCCGGAGACGGTTGTTGAGAATGACCCTTTGCAGTCCGTTGCCGGCCTACAGCGGTCGCGAGCCTGGTCTGGCCGACCAGGTCGTCGGCGTGATCTCGAACCCGATGAACCAGGCCGGGGCCAGCAAGATCGCGCTCTACTCGTTCGCCGAGTTCGGCTGGAACCCGGCGACGTACGACGAGCAGGCCTCGTGGCACCGCGCGCTCGCCGAGCGGGCCGGGGGAGACGCCGAGACGATCGCTGCGCTGGAGGTCTTCGCCGACCTCACCACCTATGACGGCCGGCTGCACCTGGTGAACGCGCCGGTCCTCGCCGCGCAGACCGCCGCGTTCTGGAAGACCTGGAAGACGGGCGACCTGGCCGGGGCCATCGCGCAGCTCGAGCCGTACCTCGAGGCGATCGAGAACGCTCCGGCCCGGATCCGCGCCGGGGTGTCCGACCCGTCGTTCGCCGACGAGGCCGGAGCCTGGCTCGATGCGACCTTCCTCTGGGCGCAAGCACTCCGCGAGTCCCTCCGGCACCTCGAAGCAGTGGCCGAAGGCAACAGCTCGGACGCCGCCACGACCCGGGACCAGATCGACCACCTGGTCACCCAGGCCAAGACGATCCGCGACACCCGCCTGCCACACTCCAAGACCCATCCCCAACTCGGTGACCCTGTCATCGAGACCTTCCTGACCGAGGCGACGGAGGGTGGCCGGGTATCCTGAGCGGTGGACCGCGACTGGCGCTGAGGTGGACGACCACCGGGGAACGGTCCGCCGGAGGATCCGGCCGAGCCGCGCGCCTGGGCACTTGACCTGTTGTCGACGCCCAAGGGAGCGCGCGCTATGACTGCCACTTTGATGACCGGTACCGACGTTGCCGCCGAGATCGTGGCGAAGACGGCCGACCGGGCCCGTGCACTGCAGGAGCGGACCGGGGTCCAGCCGTGCCTGGCCACCGTGCTGGTCGGTGACGATCCCGCGTCGGCGACGTACGTGCGGATGAAGCAGAACCGGTCGAAGAAGGCCGGCATCGGGTCGCGGAGCGTGGTACTGCCCGCGGAGACGACGACCGAGGAGCTGGTCGCTGAGCTGACCAAGCTGTCCCAGGACGCGGCGGTGCACGGGATCCTGCTGCAGCACCCGGTGCCTGCGCAGATCGATGAGCGGGCCGCGTTCGAGGCGATCGACCCGGCCAAGGACGTCGACGGCGTGACCACGCGGTCGTTCGGTGCGATGGCGTTCGGTGAACCAGGCTTCCGGTCCGCGACGCCCGGCGGGATCATGCGCCTGCTCGAGGCGTACGACGTGCCGATCGCCGGGGCGCACGCGGTCGTGATCGGCCGCAGCCCGATTCTCGGCAAGCCGGCCGGGATGTTGCTGCTGGCATCGAACGCGACCGTCACCTACACGCACTCCCGAACCACCGACCTGCCCGCGATCGTCCGGACCGCGGACATCGTGGTGGCCGCGGTCGGCCGGCCGAACTTCGTCCAGGGCGACTGGCTCAAGCCCGGCGCGGTCGTCGTCGACGCCGGCTACAACGAGGGCAACGTCGGGGACGTCGACTTCGCCGCCGCGGCCGAGGTCGCGAGCCTGATCACACCGGTCCCCGGCGGGGTCGGTCCGATGACGATCGCCCTGCTCCTGGAGCAGGCCGTCGACGCCGCCGAGGCGCAGACCCGCTAGGGCACGGCTCTAGCGACGTGTCCTAGCGGTCGCAGCCGCCGTCCTTGTCGGCGCGGGAATGCGGGCGCGCGATGTCGTCGATGCCCTTGTAGGCGTACGGGTCGGTCCCGGCTACCATCACGATGTCGCGGTAGTCGTGCTTGCCGACATGGACGCCGGCCGGCACGGAATGCCACGGGAGCAGCGACTCCGCGCTCATGTAGTGGTTGGCGAGGGCCCGGCGGAGTCCGCGCCGCGTGGTGTTCGGCAGTGATCGGTGCAGCAGGTAGCCGTTGAAGATCACCGCCGAACCCGCCGGCACCTCGACCGGTACTGCGTCGTCGTCGGTGTAGGGGAAGTCGAACAACTCCACCGTGCAGTCGAAGCGGAGATCGTCCTGCTCCCGATCGGGATAGATGACACCGCGCCGGTGCGAGCCCGGAAGCACCCACAGGCAGCCGTTCTCCACGGTGGCGTCGTCGAGCGCGATCCACACCGCGGTCAGCGAGCGGTCCCTGGTCGGGATGAAGAACTCGTCCTGGTGCCAGGCCTGGCCCGGCTTGCCCTCGGACTTGATGAACAGCATCGACTGCATCGCCTTCACGTTCGGCCCGATCAGCGCGGTCAGTGCGGTCACCACGCGCGGTGCGCGCAACGCGGCCAGCGCCACGTCGGACACCTTGTGGGGCTGGTGAATGCACAGGTACTTGCGCACGACGTCCTCGCCCGGCTCCGTGCTCGGGCTGCCTTCGACGGCTCCGAGGTCACCGCGGCACAGGTGCTCGGCCGCTGTGTGGAGCGCGGCGACCTGGTCGGGTGGGAGGGCTTGATCGAGGACCACGAAGCCGTCGCGCCGGAACGACTCGATCAACTCGTCGGTGACCTCGGTGAACCTGCGTACGGCGGTGACAGGCTGCATTGGGGCGCTCCATCCGGCCTGGGGTTGGCGATGACCGGCTTCACAATCTCAGAGCACGACCGGACGGCCAATGTCGCCGGCGCGCGCTCTACTATCTGTTCGTGACATCGCGACCACCGGTGATCAGCGTGAACTCCGTGGTCCAGGTCGCGGACTATGCGCCCGGGGCAACCTACGGTCCGCGCTGGTTGCCGAACTTCGAATTGCTCTGGCTCCTGCACGGTTCGGCGCTCTGGCGGACCGAGCTGTACGACGACGCCGGAGTCCATCAGGCGACGGTGGAGGAGGAGTTGCGCCCCGGAACGGTGGCGTTGGCCCGGCGCGGCAACCGGGACTCCTATATCTGGGACTGTGATCACTGGTCCCGGCACGCCTACGTGCACTTCCAGATCGAGGACTTCGGCGGACTCGGCGCTGCGTCGAGTTGGCCCTCGGTGCGATCGAGATCCGATCCGGGGCTGCTCGACGAACTGTGCACCTATCTGCTGGACCTGACCGGCGTGCCGGAGTCGGTTCCGGGACACAGCGACCGGCTCGTGGCGACGATGCTGGAGGTCTTCGTCAGTGCTCCGGTCGGCCCGTCGCGTGACGAGCTGCCGGATGGCGTTCGGCGCATGGTCGACCACGTGGCGAGCGTGTGGGCCAGGCGCGGGCCGCGGATCATTTCCGTCCCCGAGTTGGCCGCCGCGGCCAACATGTCGGCCGGACACCTTCACCGGCTCTTCCGGGAGCGGTACGACTGCGGACCGGCGTACGCGCTGGATCTGATCCGGCTGGCCCGCGCGGCGACCGCTCTGCTGCGCACCAACGCGACGATCGCGGAGATCGCGTCCGACGGCGGCTACAGCAATCCGTACCACTTCTCACGCCGCTTCTCCCTCGCGTACGGCGAACCGCCTGGCACGTTCCGGCGTCGACGGCAGCTGTCCGATCCGCTCGCGCCGGTCCGCGAGGCCGGGCTGCTTCCGGTGGCTAGGCGGCTGCTGGAGGCGGCCCGGAGTGGCTGACTCCAGGGGTCTGCAGGAGCGCGGAATCCGAGACGGCTGTCCACTCTGTGGCGGCTCTGGCCTAGTGTTGAGACAGACAAGAAGACCTGAGCGAGGAGGCCGACACGTGGCGGTACGGGCGATCCGGGGTGCCACCCAGCTCGACGTGGACGAGCGCGAGCATCTGCTCGAGCGGTCCGCCGAGCTGGTGCGGGCGGTCCTGGAGGCGAACGATCTGGAGAACGAGGATCTGATCAGCATCCTGTTCACCGTCACGCCGGACCTGCACTCGGAGTTCCCGGCGGTGGCGGGCCGGCAGATCGGCCTGACCGACGTACCGCTGATGTGCATGCAGGAGATCGCGGTACCGCACGCACTGCCGCGGGTGGTCCGGATGATGGTGCACACCGAGACCCCGCGGTCGCGGGAGAAGATCCAGCATGTCTACCTGCACGGCGCCGTGGCGCTCCGCCCGGATCTGACGGGCGCCCAGTGACCAATGAGTGAGCTGCGGGGTCCGGTCCGGATCGTCGGTACCGGCCTGATCGGTACGTCGATCGGCCTGGCGCTGGCCCGGCTCGGTGTGGTCGTGGAGTTGGTCGACGCCAACCCGGACAGCGCGCTGATGGCCGAGCGGATCGGGGCCGGCTCCCGGCTGGTCCAGATCGAGCCACAGCTCGTGGTCGTCGCCGTACCGCCTGACCATGTCGGCGCGGTGATCGCGGAGCAGCTCGAGCAGACCGACGCGATCGTGACCGACGCGGCCAGCGTGAAGTCCAAGCCGCTGGCCGACGCGCGCAAGCTCACGACCGACCTCAGCCGGTACGTCGGGAGCCACCCGATGGCAGGGTCGGAGCGGAACGGCCCGTTGGCCGGACGCGCAGACCTGTTCGACGGCGCGACCTGGGCGATCACGCCGCACGAGACCAGCGCTCCGGAGGCGGTCGAGCTGGTTCGGCGGCTCGCCGAGGCGTCGGGCGCGCGGACTGTCGAGCTGTCGGTCGAGGACCACGACCTCGCCGTCGCCCGGGTGTCGCACCTGCCGCATCTGATGTCGGCGCTCGCTGCCGGGACGCTGGCCGACGCCCCGAGCTCACACCTGCAACTGTCGGGCCAAGGTGTCCGTGACGTCACCCGGATCGCGGCCGGCGACCCGAAGCTGTGGACCCAGATCGTGTCCGCGAACTCGACCGCGCTGACCGGCCTGCTCGAGCAGATCCGCGGCGAACTCGACCGCGTTCTCGTTGCTCTGGGCAAGGAAGAGGCGGGCGAGGAGCTGACCTCGATTCTGGGCCAAGGCGTGTCCGGTGCGGTCCGCGTACCCGGCAAGCACGGTACGCCGCACATCGATCTCGTCACCGTTCTGGTCACGATCCCGGACCGGCCGGGACAGCTGGCCCGGCTGTTCGCCGACGCCGCCGAGTCCGGTGCGAACGTCGAGGACCTGCGGATCGACCACAGCCCCGGCCGCCCGGTCGGTGAGGTCGAGTTGGCGGTCAAACCCGCCTCGGTCGACCAGCTGGTCGACGTACTGACCGACCGAGGCTGGGTCGTGCACCGGTAGGTGCCGAGGTTGTCCCCGGCCACAGGTAATCTCTGGGCCATGATCATCGCTGTGGACGGCCCGAGCGGCTCCGGCAAGTCGAGTACCGCCCGCGGCGTCGCCAGCCGGCTGGGGTTGCGCTTTCTGGACACCGGTGCGACGTACCGCGCGGTGACGTGGTCGGCGATGGAGCACGGTCTCGATCTCGACGACACCGCGGCGGTCGCCGAGCGGGCGCGGGAGCTGCGGCTGGAGATCAGCACCGACCCCACGCGGCAGTTCGTCATCGCCGACGGCACCGACGTGACGGCCGCGATCCGGGAGCCTCGGATCAGCGAGACGGTCTCCAAGATCGCCACCAACCTGGACGTCCGCAAGGAGCTGATCCGGCGGCAGCGCGCCGTCATCGACGCTGCCCAGCCAAGCGGCGGGATCGTGGTCGAGGGCCGAGACATCGCCACCGTGGTCGCGACCGACGCCGAGCTGAAGGTGCTGCTCACCGCCGACCAGGCCGCCCGGATGGCGCGCCGTGGCGCGGAACTTGCGGCCGGTTCGGTGACAGCCGAGCAGCTCCGCGACCAGATCGTCCGCCGGGACGCCGACGACGCGACCGTGTCGGAGTTCCAGGTCGCCTCCGACGGCGCGGTCACCATCGACTCGACGCACCTCTCCCTGGAGGAGGTCATCGACGTGATCAGCCGGCTCGCGAAGGAGGCCGAGGCCGCGCGCCGGGAGTCATGACAGCCGAAGTCACCGGGCACCTGGAGTTGCCCAGCACCGCAGACCTGCGCCCGTTGCCGTACCGGCTCGCGTCGCCGCTGCGCAAGGTCGCCAGGCCCTACTTCCGGCGCAAGTACAAGCTGACCGTCCACCACGAGGACCGGTTCCCGCTGACGGGGCCGGTGCTGATGACTCCGAACCACCTCAGCCTGCTGGACGCACCACTGCTCGGGGCGATGGCGCCCCGGATGCTGCACCAGCTCGGCAAGATCGAGGTGTTCGGTGGCCTGCAGGGCTGGTTGCTGCGCCGGATCGGGCAGATCCCCGTCGACAGGTCGTCGTACGACCCGCTCGCGGTGCGGAAGTCGATCCAGGTACTGCGAGACGGTCGGGTGCTGAACATCTATCCAGAGGGGACCCGTGGGGCGGGCGACTTCGGCCGGATCCGGGGCGGGGTGGCGTATCTGGCCATGGTGACGGGGGCGCCGATCCTGCCGGTGGCGCTGCTCGGGACCCGGCTGCCGCACGGCGATGTGGAGGGCTTCCCACCGGCCGGGAGCCGGATCGATGTCGTCTATGGCGAGGTGTTCGCGGTTGACCGCGTACCATTTCCCCGGAGGCACTCCGACGTACGAGCGGTTGCCGACCAGATCGGCGACGTGCTGCGAGCCCATATGAAGGCGGCCGTCGAAGCCACCGGCCACCCCCTCCCGGGCGAGCCAGACAAGAAGGACCCTGATGAGTGACCTGCCCACCGGCTACGACTTCGCCGAGCCAACGCACGAGCGCGAGGACACCGGCCCGCTGCCGGTCCTCGCGATCGTCGGCCGGCCGAACGTGGGCAAGTCCACGCTGGTGAACCGCATCATCGGCCGCCGCGAGGCCGTCGTCGAGGACACCCCGGGTGTCACCCGCGACCGCGTCTCGTACGACGCGAACTGGGCCGGCCGGGGCTTCACCGTCGTCGACACCGGCGGCTGGGACCCGGACGCGGTCGGGATGGCCGCGCTGGTCGCCGCCCAGGCCGAGGTGGCCATCAACGCCGCCGACGCGGTCCTGTTCGTGGTGGACGCGACGGTCGGAATCACCGACGCCGACGAAGCGGTCGTCCGGGTACTGCGCAAGTCCGGCAAGCCGGTCGTGCTGGCCGCGAACAAGGTCGACGACCAGCGGATCGAGTCCGAGGCGATGAACTTGTGGAGCCTCGGCATCGGCGAGCCGTTCCCGGTCTCGGGTATGCACGGCCGCGGCACCGGCGACATGCTCGACGCCGTCCTCGCGGCGTTGCCCGAGGCGCCGCCGGAGCGGGACGGCGAGGCCGGCGGACCGCGCCGGATCGCGATCGTCGGCAAGCCGAACGTGGGCAAGTCCTCGCTGCTGAACAAGGTGGCCAAGGAGGACCGGGTCGTCGTCAGCGACATTGCCGGTACGACGGTCGACCCGGTGGACGAGCTGATCACGCTGGCGGGCAAGGAGTGGCGGTTCATCGACACCGCCGGCATCCGGCGCAAGGTGAAGAACGCCCAGGGCCACGAGTACTACGCCTCGCTGCGGACCAACGCGGCGATCGAGCGGGCCGAGGTCGTCGTGGTCGTGGTGGACGCGTCGGAGACGATGTCGGAGCAGGACATCCGGATCATGAACGCGGTCGAGGAGGCCGGCAAGGCACTCGTGATCGCGTACAACAAGTGGGACCTGGTCGACGAGGACCGGCGCTACTACCTGGAGCGCGAGATCGACCGCGACCTGGTGCAGTTCCGCTGGGCGCCGCGGGTGAACATCAGCGCGCTGACCGGCCGGCACATGGAGAAGCTCGTCCCGGCCATCGAGGCGGCGCTCGAGGGCTGGCAGACCCGCGTCCCGACCGGCCAACTGAACGCCTTCCTCGGCCGGCTGGTGGCGGCGCACCCGCACCCGGTCCGGTCCGGCAAGCAGCCGAAGATCCTGTTCGGCACCCAGGCCACGACGATGCCGCCGACGTTCGCGATCTTCACCTCCGGCCAGATCGAGCCGTCGTACCAGCGCTTCATCGAGCGCCGCCTCCGCGAGGACTTCGGCTTCGTCGGCAGCCCCGTCCACGTCCAGATCCGAGCCCGCCAGAAGAAGTCCAAGCGCTGAACCCAGCTCCGACAAACCCGGTAAGAACCACCCCCACGAATGGGGTAAGGTTTACCCCGGCTCGCTCCTAGGAGCGACTCGCGGGCTGTGGCCTAGTCAGGTAAGGCGCTTGTCTGGGGGACAAGAGATCCCGAGTTCAAATCTCGGCAGCCCGACCCCATGAGGGGCACCGACATTGTCGGTGCCCCTCATTACGTTGACACCATGGGGGATCGACGAAGCTGGAACGACAACCAACTGCGTGAGGCAGTCGAGAGCAGCAGCTCCTGGCGTGCTGTTGCCCGCGCCCTTGGACTGAAGGGCACGTCCGCGGGAGTCATCCGAACGGTGCAGCGGCACGTTGCACGTCTCGAACTGGACACATCGCACTTCACCGGGCAGCGCCGCTGGTCCGACCAACTGCTACGTGAGACGGTCATCGGGGCGAGCTGTTGGGCCGATGTGCTTGCTGGCCTCGGGGTCATCGACAACGGTGAGAATCGGGTTCGGGTCAAGGGACATGCGGTCCGGTTGGGTCTGGATTGCATGCACTTGAAGAAGCTGGACCTCTCGGCGACAGCAGAAGACGTCTTCGTCGAGCCGGTCCGGCTGGAGTCGCTCCGTACTGCGGCATCGGCGCTGGCGATGGCCTGGTTCACCTTGCGCGGATGTGCGGTTGCGCTGCCCGTCGAGCCTCAGGAATATGACCTGCTGGTGACGACCTCCAAGGGTATTCAGCGGGTACAGGTGAAGACCTGTGCCTCACGCAACGGCAGGGGTTACTGGTATGTCGGGGTCGGACGCCGCCCGTACGTGCTCGACAAGTCCGCCGGCAAGATGCCTTACGATCCCGAGTCGATCGACCTGTTCTTCATCGTTCTCGGCGACGGCAGCATCTACGTCATTCCGAGCAGTGTCCTGGCCGGCCGGGTAGGCATCTCCGCGGAAAGCTACGCCGCCTACCGGGTCGGGGATGCGTCGAGTTTGTTGCGGTGAGGGGCATCGGGGTTGGGTCGGCCGATGCCCTCAGGGTGTTCAGTGGATGCCGGCGAGTTTCTTGGGGTCGGGGTTTTCGTCGATGCGGAGGGACTCGCCTTCGATGTCGACCTTCGGGGTGATGCGGTCGAGCCACTTCGGGAACCACCAGGCGCGGTCGCCGAGCAGGCTGAGTACGGCCGGCACCAGCGTCATCCGGACCACGAAGGCGTCGATCAGTACGCCGATCGTCAGGCCGAAGCCGATCGCCTTGATGATCGGGTCGTGGACCAGGATGAACCCGGCGAACACCGACGCCATGATGAGCGCAGCCGCGGACACCACCCGAGCGCCGTGCCCGATACCTTCGATCGTGGCGTCGGTCGCGTGCCGCCCGTGCACGAACTCCTCCCGCACCCGGGACACGATGAAGACTTCGTAGTCCATCGCCAGCCCGAACAGCACGCCCATCATGATGATCGGCAGGAAGCTGACCAGCGGTCCGGGGGAGTCCACCCCGACCAGGCCGGCCGCCCAGCCCTGCTGGAACACGGCGACGGTGATGCCGAACGTCGCCCCGATCGTCAGCACGAATCCGAGCGTCGCCTTCAGCGGCACCAGCAGCGACCGGAACGCCAGCAGCAACAGCAGGAACGAGAGCCCGATGACCACGAACAGGTACGTCGGCAATGCGTCGGACAGCTTGTTCGACACGTCGACCCCGACGGCCGTGTTGCCGGTCACCGAGATACTCGCGTCGCCGGTGGCGAGCGGCTTGACCGCAGACCGCAGGTCCTTCACCAGGTCCGCGGTCGCTTCGGTGGCCGGTCCGCTCTGCGGGATGATCTGCAGCAACCGAGTCGATCCGTCCTGGCTCGCCGGGCCGGGCTGCGCCGCGACCACATCATGCATGCCCTGCGTCTTCGCGAGCACCTGCTGGACCAGCGCGCCGGACCGCGCCGGGTCGTTGCTCTTCACAACCACGACGAGCGGACCATTGGCGCCTGCTCCGAATACCTCAGCGGTCAGGTCGTACGCAACCCGCTGGTTCGACCCGGCCGCGGCCGATGCACCGTCGGGCAGCGCGAGCCGCATGTCCTTGGCCGGAATCGCCAGCAGTCCCAATCCGATGATGCCGATGGCAACGATCGGAACGCGGAACCGGGTGACCAGCCGCCCCCAGCGGAAGCCGGCGCCCTCGACCGGCGCAGTCGCCGGCGCCTTGCGGATCTTGCGGGGGAGGATCCGGTTTCCGACGAACCCGAGCATCGCGGGCAGCAGCGTGAGCGCGACCAGTACGGCGGTCAGCACCGTCGCGGCAGCCGCGAATCCCATGGCCGTGAGGAACGGAACGCCGACCACGGACAGACCGGCCAGCGCGATCACGACGGTCGCACCCGCGAACAGCACCGCCGATCCGGCGGTCGCCGCCGCCCGGGCAACGGACTCCTCGGGATCCATCCCCTCGGCGAGCTGGCTGCGGTGCCGTGAGCTGATGAACAACGCGTAGTCGATACCGACAGCGAGCCCGAGCATCAGTGCCAGGATCGGTGCCGTCGACGACACGTCGGTGAACGCGGTCACGATGAACAGGCCGGCCATCCCGGCCAGCACCCCGAGCAGCGCCGTCAGCAGGGTCATCCCGGCCGCGACCAGCGAACCGAACGTGACGACCAGGACGATGCCCGCGACGACCACGCCGATCACCTCGGTCGCGCCGATCTCGGGTACGCCGCCGACGACCTGGCCGCCCGGGACGACCTTGAGGTCTCCGGAGCTGAGTCCGCTCAGGCCGTCGTACGCCTCGGTGCTCTGTTTGGAGAGCTCATCGGCCGGCTTGCTGAACTGGACGCTGATGAGGCCGGTGGTGCCGTCCGGGCTGATCGCCTTGCTGGTGAACGGGTCGATCGCGCCGATGACCTCAGGCACCTTCGCGACCTTGGCGACGGTCGTGCCGACGGCGGCCTTCACGGTCGGGTCGGCGAGGGTCTTGCCGTCGGGTGCCTTCACCACGACCGTGGCCGACGCGCCGCTGGCCGCAGGCAACTCCTGCTTGAGAGCGTCGAGCGCTCGCTGCGACTCGGTGCCGGGGATCGAGAACGTGTTCGCGGTCTTGCCGCCGAGAGTCAGCGCAGCGACCCCCAGCGCAACGAGGAAGACCGCCCAGACGGCGGCGACGAGCCGCCGGTGCTGGTAGGAGAACCGGCCGAGCCGGTACAGCAGATTGGCCATCGGGTAGGCGTCCGTTCGGGTCGTACGGGCGGGCAGAGGAGCGCGGCGTCCGGGGCGGAGGCCGGGGCGATCGGAGTCGAGGTCAGGCGGATCTGAGGATTCTGCGGAGGGCGATGTCGCAGAGCTTGCGGAGTTCGTCGTCGGTGCGTTCACCGGGATGGCGGCACTCGCCGAGCAGGCCGTTGATGGCGAACTTGGCCAGATCCCGCTCGAGGGGGTCGTCGCTCCCGGCCAGCAGGTCGGTCAGCCTGATGCCGTCAGCAACCAACTGGGCGATCTCGGGCACCTCGTCGATCACCGGCAGGATGTCCTGCAGTACGTCGATCACACCGCGGTACCGGACCGCGAGGTCGGTGAACTGCTGGATCGCGAACTCCTGGGCGTCGGTTTGCGACAGCCCGGCGGCGGAGTCCATCAGCCCGGCCAGGTCCGCGGCGGCCGGCTCGAGCACGGCGGCGAGGACGGCGGGCTTGCCGTTGAAGTGGTACAGCACCGTCGCCTTGGAACAACCGGCGGCGGAGGCGATGTCCTGCAGGGATGTGGCGTTGTAGCCCCTGTCCTGGAACAGGTGCATCGCCTGCCGGACGATCTCGTGCCGGGTGCGCTCCCGGACCGGGGTGGCTGCCATGAAAGCCATCTTTCCTGACCGATCGGCCAGTTTTCAACCGATCGGTCAGATCTGTGCTGCGGCTCACGTCTGGTGCGCTGGGTTGATTGCGGTGTAATGCTGTAATCAGGAGGCGGAGATGGCGGAGGACGACGTACTGGACGCGTACTCCCGGGTGGTCTCGGGAGTGGCGGAACACTTGATCCCGCGGGTCGCGAGCCTGCGGATCCGGAGCCGGCGGGGCGACTCGTCCGGATCGGCAGTGGTACTGACCGAGGACGGGCACCTGCTGACGAACGCCCACGTGGTCGGCGAGGGCGAGCACGCGACCGCGGAGTTCGCCGACGGGACCTCGGCCGAAGCCCGGGTGATCGGCGTCGACCGGTTGTCGGACCTCGCCGTACTGCGCGCCGACCGCGACATCCCGGACCCGCCGGAGTACGGCGACGCGGACGGCCTGAAGGTCGGGAACCTGGTGGTTGCCGTCGGCAACCCACTGGGCCTGGCTGGCAGCGTCACCGCCGGCGTGGTCAGCGCACTCGGCCGGTCACTGCCGGTACGCAGTGGGTCCGCGCAACGGATCATCGAGGACGTCATCCAGACCGACGCCGCGCTGAACCCCGGCAACTCCGGCGGAGCCCTTGCCGACGGCAACGGACGGGTCATCGGCATCAACACGGCCGTCGCCGGCATCGGTCTCGGTCTCGCCGTCCCCGTCAACCCGACGACTCGCCGGATCATCTACTCGCTGTTGCATGACGGGCGGGTACGCCGTGCGTACCTGGGGCTGGTAACGACGCCCGCACCCCTGCGGCCCCAGTTGGCTGAACGCTTCGACCAACGCAGTGCGCTGCGCGTCGTCGAGGTCATTGCGGGCAGCCCCGCCGCACAAGCCGGCCTCCGTCAAGGTGACCTCGTCCTGGCCGTCGACGGCGCACCCCTCCGCGACGCCCAATCCCTCCAACGCCAACTCTTCGCCGACGCCATCGGACGACGTACCGAGATCACAGCCATCCGCAACAACGCCCTGGTAGACGTAGTAGCCCACCCAACCGAACTAACCGACAGATAGCGTCACCAGTGCCGAGTCGTGGATCCGGGTTCGGGAAACCGCTCGGGGCCGACGTTTGTTCACGACTGAGTGACAGCTCAGTGGTCCTTCGTGAGTGGGGCTCGAAGTAGTACGCCGGTGCCGGGTTTCAGGGGGTTGCCGGGGAAGGTGAAGTCTCGGGTCAGCTCCGTGAAGCCGAGGCGGGCGTGGAGGTCCAGGGTGGGGCCGTTTGCGAGGTTGGCGAAGTAGTGGATGGTGTCGGCGCGCTCTGCAGTCCACCGCATGCGCTCGATTGTCAGGAGTTCGCCGATACCGTGCCGGCGCCAGGCCGGTGACACGATCAGGCCGACCAGGTAGTACCCGGTCGGTGCCGTCGTCGGTGGATCGGCGGAGGTGGTCTCATGCCAGATCACACCGCCGTAGCCGACCACCTCGTCACTCACGCACGCGACCGCGGAGTACCGACGTGGATCCTGCAGATCGCCGAGTAACCGTCGGCGGCGGCCGTCGACCGACCCGCCCGTGCGGGCCACGATCAGCCGCGCGCAGGCATCGAGATCGGCCTCCTTCGCCGGTCGTGTCTGTACCTCGGCACCTAACGCCCGGCGGTCAGTCTCCGGCTCGTAGTCCGCGAACCCGCTCATTACGTCAGCCTAGAATCCACCGATGGACGAGCGAATGGTGCGTGCCGCGGAGCTTTGCGAGCGAGCGATCTTCAACGGGGAGTTCGAGGAGCTGACCGCGGCCGAGCGGGAGCTCGATGGTGTGCGGGCGGATCTCGCACTCGCTCGCGGGAAGGTGTTGCATGCGCGGTTCCTGGACAACCGCGTTGAGGACGCGCAGGAGCTCACGCTGTTCGAGCAGGCGGCCGAGTTCTGCAAGGCGCTGGGTGACCGCCGCGGCGAGGCAGAGGCGCAGTTCTGGATCGGGTGCTTCCACCAGGTCGTGCGCGACGACATCGCGGCCTCGATTCAGCCGCTGACGACGTCGCGGGACCTGGCGAGGGCGGCCGGGGACGACATGACGCTGTCCTATGCCCTCCGGCACCTCGGCATCGCGGCGCACATCTCCGGCGATCTCGACGGCGCCCGTGCGCTCCTCGAGGAGTCGACAGCACTCCGTCGTACCCTCGGCTTCACCGCAGGTGTCGCCGCCAACCTCGTCGGCCTCATCTACGTAGCCATCGCCCAGGACCGCCCAGGCGACGCCTGTGCCTTGGCCGACGAGGCGCAGGAGCTAGCGGCGTCAGCCGGAGCCGCCAAGGTCAGCGAGCAGATCGAGGCTGCCCGTTCCGGCATCTAGTGTCCCGCGTCTGAATCTCGTTCACGGATGGCGTCGGACAGGACGCACAACCATCAGAAGCGGCCCGGGCGGCAACCTGACAGGGCCGACTCGACGGTTCCCTCGACCAACTCCCGCGCGATCAGGCGGCCCACGGCCGCGGCGAGCGTGACCGCCGAGTGCATCACTGCCACGTAGAGGCCGGGGACCTCGGCGACCGGGCCGACGATCGGGTCACCGTCGGCCGGCATCGGACGCACTCCGAGTCGGGTGCTGAGCAGCTCGACGCTCCCGGCGCCACGGAAAGTGGACCGGACGGCGGCAAGGGTCCGTTCGGGCGAGTCCGCGGCGGCTATCAGCCGGTCCGCGGCGACCTGCCGAAGATCGAAGTCCTCGGTGTTGACCACGCCGCGGACCAGACCGGCCGGGGCGCGGAGCCGGAACAGCGGGCACGGCGACGGTTCGACCGGGACGTGCACGCCGAGCGGCGCGGCCAGCGCAGCCGTGGCAACTCCGGCCGCCAGCACCACCGTCGCACCGGAGAGGGGTCCGGCTGCCGTCTCAACCCCAGCAATCCGGCCGGCCGTATCCCGGCGGACCGCGGTAACCGGCGTGTCCAGGTGTACCCGAGCTCCATGGGTGCGAGCGCCCGCGACCAGCCGCTCGGTCACGCCCACCGAGTCAACAGCGCCATCAGCCGGCGCCCAGACTGCCCACTCCGGAGGCTGCCGAACGGTGGGCTCGAGCGTCGCCACGGTGGCCGCGTCCACGATCGTCTGCCCAGGCCGGGCGTCCGGCGCACTGTCCTCCCTGGTCCAGCTCAGCGAACCGGACCAGCTCACCGGGAGTCCCGGCAACTCGACGCCGAGTCGGTGGTACTCCGCCGTCGCGGTGGCCCGCAGCCCGGCGGCCGGACCCTTGTGCACGCCAGACGCTCCGCTCGGCCCGGCGAGCGTGACCCAGGCGAACGAGTCCGCCGTCACGCCGGCGCCTGGCCTCCCGGCGTCGACCAACGTCACGCTGGCGCCCGCCCGGGCGGCGTGATAGGCCACCGATGCGCCGACAATGCCGGCGCCGACGACGACCACGTCCCTACTCACCGGTGAGCTCGACACGTTCACGACCCTAGCGTCCGCACCGACCACCCGCGCGGCCTTTTGGCCAACGCCCGCTGACCGACGGCGGCCTGGAGGAACCGTTCCGCAAGCTGGCCGGGACCTGGCGCTACACCATCGTGTCCCGTTCTGAGGTTGTCTCAGGTCGTGACGGGCGGTGAGACCCCGGCGGCGTTCGCCTGCTCCGCTGCCGCGGCCCGGCGGGCATGGCGCAGGCCCAGCACGCCGAGAACCAGCAGGATGATGGCGACGATGTACGCACCGATTGCCGCGATGCCGGCGATGGTGCCCATCGTCGCGAACGCGTAGCCGTAGAGGAGCAGGCCGCGCAGCGTGTTGCCTTGGAACAAGGTCTCGCGCAGTCCGGCGAGCGCCTGACCCTGCGGGGAAACCTTCTCTGCGGGGCTCATGGCCAGGTACGCGCCGCTGACCTCCTGGTAGGTGCGGCCGTTGGAGGCGGCGTTCATGTGCACGAGGATGTAGTGGTCGGCGTAGGCCTTGGCCTCGGGGCCGGTGTCCATGGGGCTGCCGGCGTACTGGTCGAGCGCGTCGCGGTCGTCAGGGGGCAGCGACTCCAGCGCCTGACCCTCAGGCATCGTGATGCCCTGGATGGACAGCTGACCCTCGACCTCGTTGTTGATGAAAACGTACGCCCAGGTCAGCAGACCGCCCGCCAGCAAGAGTGTGGCGGCGAGCAACAAGCCGGTCCACGAGATGAGTTTGTCGAACGAGGAACGCATCCGAGGCTCCCTTTCCCGTGCGCGGCCATCGCGCCATTGCCTCGACGATAGGATCCTCCGCACCGGCGCGCATGATCCGCTGTGGGTGATTTCACGGCGACGCGCCGTCACGCAGGATCGTCAACGCCGAACCCTCTCACCAACCGCGTGCTCGCCACTCGCCTAGCTTCGGGCGCTCGGCGCCGAGAGTGGTGTCGGCACCGTGGCCCGGGTAGACCCAGGTCTCGTCGGGGAGCGTGCCGAAGAGTTTGGTCTCGACGTCGTTGATGAGCGAGGTGAAGCGCTCCGCGTCGCCCTGCGTATTGCCGACGCCACCGGGGAACAAGCAGTCGCCGGTGAACAGGTGAGGTGGGCCGTCCGGGTCGTCGTACACGAGGGCGATGGAGCCGGGCGTGTGGCCGACCAGGTGGATGACGCGCAGGCTGCAGTTGCCGACAGAGATGTGGTCGCCCTCGTCGACGAGTTGGTCGGTGGGGACCTCGATGCCTTCGGCGTCGTACCGGCCGGCCACCGTGGTGGCGCTGGTCCGGGCGACGACCTCGGCGAGGGCCTGCCAGTGGTCCTGGTGGCGGTGGGTGGTGACGATGCGGGCCAGGCCGCCGTCGCCGATCAGCTTCAGCAGCGTGCCGGCCTCGTTGGCGGCGTCGATCAGCACCTGTTCGTCGGTCTGCCGGCAACGCAGCAGGTAGGCGTTGTTGTCCATCGGCCCGACCGCGACCTTGGTGATCATCAACTGGGCCAGCTCGTGCGTCTGCGCTGGTCCGCCGACCTTGACGTTTCCGTGGTACTCCGGCATGCGCCCTCTCCCTGGATGTCGGTGATACCGCCGATCCTCGCACCCCGGAGGCGTTCCGGTCATGTCCGGCCCGGGTTGCGCGAACCACCCGTCACGATCGAATATACTTTCGAAGCGGCCGGGGGACAGCACCGGTGTCCCGGCCCTTCCGGTGCCTCCGCCACAGCGCCGGAAGTTTTTGTCGGTGGGCCTCGTTAGCATGACGGGGCATGTCCCCGGTAACCCTCGAGAACGGCTGAGAGTGAGCTTGTGTCTGACCGTCTGATCGTGCGCGGAGCACGCGAGCACAACCTGAAGGACGTCTCGGTCGACCTGCCTCGGGACTCCATGATCGTCTTCACCGGACTCTCGGGGTCCGGTAAGTCCAGTCTCGCCTTCGACACGATCTTCGCCGAGGGCCAGCGGCGGTACGTCGAGTCACTGTCGGCGTACGCGCGGCAGTTCCTCGGCCAGATGGACAAGCCCGACGTCGACTTCATCGAGGGGCTGTCGCCGGCCGTTTCGATCGATCAGAAGTCGACTTCGCGCAACCCGCGGTCGACCGTCGGCACGATCACCGAGGTGTACGACTACCTCCGTCTGCTGTTCGCCCGCGCCGGTCGGCCGCACTGTCCGGAGTGTGGCGAGCCGATCGCGCGGCAGACGCCGCAGCAGATCGTCGACCGCGTGCTGGAGCTCGAGGAGGGCACCCGGTTCCAGGTGCTCGCGCCGGTCGTCCGCGGCCGCAAGGGGGAGTACCTCGATCTGTTCCGCCAGCTGAGCGGTCAGGGGTTGTCGCGGGCCCGGGTGGACGGCGAGACGATCCAGCTCACCGACCCGCCGAAGCTCGACAAGCAGAAGAAGCACGACATCGATGTGGTCGTCGACCGGCTCGCGGTGAAGAGCTCGGCGAAGCAGCGTCTGACCGACTCGGTCGAGACCGCGCTCGGCCTGGCCAGCGGTCTGCTGGTGCTGGACTTCGTCGACCTGCCGGAGGACGACCCGCATCGCGAGCGCCGCTTCTCCGAGAAGCTCGCCTGCCCGAACGATCACCCCCTGGCGATCGACGAGCTCGAGCCACGGTCGTTCTCGTTCAACTCGCCGTACGGCGCCTGCCCGGTGTGCACCGGTCTGGGCACCCGGATGGAGGTCGACCCGGAGCTGCTGGTCCCGGACCCGTCGAAGTCACTCGACGAGGGAGCGATCCAGCCGTGGTCCGGAGCGAACGTCTCGCAGTACTTCGAGAGACTGCTCGCGGCGCTGGCCAAGGACCTGAAGATCAAGACCACCACGCCGTTCGGCGAGCTGCCGGCGAAGGCGAAGAAGTCGCTGCTGACCGGGCACGACAAGCAGGTCCACGTCTCCTACAAGAACCGGTACGGTCGCGAGCGGTCGTACTACACCACCTTCGAGGGCGTGATCCCGTACGTCGAGCGCCGGCACGCCGAGGCGTCCAGCGACACCGGGCGGGAGCGCTTCGAGGAGTACATGCGCGAGGTGCCGTGCCTGGCCTGCAACGGCGCTCGGCTGAAGCCGATCTCGCTCGCCGTGACGATGGGTGGCAAGAACATCGCCGAGGTCAGCGCGATGTCGATCGACGAGGTGCACGCGTTCCTCGTGGACATGGAGCTGAGCCCGCGGGAGAAGCAGATCGCGGAGCGGGTGGTCAAGGAGATCGGCGAGCGGCTGCGGTTCCTGCTCGACGTCGGTCTGGACTACCTGGCGCTGAACCGCCCGGCCGGCTCGCTGTCCGGCGGCGAGGCGCAGCGGATCCGGCTCGCGACGCAGATCGGCTCCGGCCTGGTCGGCGTGCTGTACGTGCTGGACGAGCCGTCGATCGGTCTGCACCAGCGCGACAACCGGCGGCTGATCGACACCCTCGTGCGCCTGAAGAACCTGGGCAACACGTTGATCGTCGTCGAGCACGACGAGGACACCATCGACCACGCCGACTGGGTGGTCGACATCGGCCCCGGCGCCGGCGAGCACGGCGGCCAGGTCGTCGTCTCCGGCACGGTCGACGACCTGCGCAACCACCCGGACTCGATCACCGGCGCGTACATCTCCGGCCGCCGGGAGATCCCGATGCCGGCGGTCCGCCGGCCGCTGACCGAGGGCCGCGAGCTGACCGTGTACGGCGCCCGGCAGAACAACCTCAAGGACATCGACGTGACGATCCCGCTCGGGGTCTTCGTCGCAGTCACCGGGGTGTCCGGCTCGGGCAAGTCGACGCTGGTCAACGACATCCTCTACACGTCGCTGGCGCGGCACATCTACGGCGCCCGCACGGTGCCGGGGCGGCACACGAAGATCTCCGGCATGGAGTTGGTCGACAAGGTCATCCATGTGGACCAGTCGCCGATCGGCCGGACGCCGCGATCCAACCCGGCGACGTACACCGGGGTTTGGGACCACATCCGCAAGCTGTTCGCGGACACCCCGGAGGCGAAGGTCCGCGGATACCAGCAGGGCCGGTTCTCGTTCAACGTCAAGGGCGGCCGGTGCGAGGCGTGCTCGGGTGACGGCACGCTGAAGATCGAGATGAACTTCCTCCCGGACGTCTACGTGCCCTGCGAGGTGTGCCACGGCGCGCGGTACAACCGCGAGACGCTCGAGGTGCACTACAAGAGCAAGACTGTCGCCGACGTACTGGACATGCCGATCGAGGAGGCGTCGGAGTTCTTCGCTGCGATCCCGGCGATCTCGCGACACCTGAAGACTCTGGTCGAGGTCGGCCTCGGGTACGTCCGGCTCGGGCAGCCGGCGCCGACGCTGTCCGGTGGTGAGGCGCAGCGGGTGAAGCTGGCGTCGGAGCTGCAGCGGCGTTCCACCGGCCGGACCGTGTACGTGCTGGACGAGCCGACGACGGGTCTGCACTTCGAGGACATCCGCAAGTTGCTGGGCGTCCTCGGCGGCCTGGTGGACAAGGGCAACTCGGTCCTGGTCATCGAGCACAACCTCGACGTGATCAAGACCGCGGACTGGATCATCGACCTCGGACCCGATGGTGGGCGTCGCGGCGGGACGCTGGTCGCTGAAGGTACGCCGGAGGAGGTCTCGGAGAACCCGGCGTCGTACACGGGGGAGTTCCTGAAGGAGATCCTGGCCGGTCGCGCGGCCAAGCCGAATGTGAAGCAGGCGGCCGCAGTGAAGAAGGTGCCCGCCAAGAAGGCGGTCGCCGCGAAGAAGACGGCAGCCAAGAAGACGGCGGCGGCGAGGTCCAGCGCGGCGAAGAAGGCGACGGCTGTGAAGAAGACCGCGGCAAGGAAGCGCGTCGCGAGCTAGTTCCTGCGGCCGGCCGGCCCTCAGCTCATATCGGGCTGGGGGCCTCGGCGTTCCCGGAGACAAGTTGGCTAAGGCAACGAGTTCCGGGCGTTGCGCGATCGCTCTGGTCGACGTGAGCCGAAAGTGACGGTCTGCCGACAAGGTTCGCCGAGTGACCCGCTCCGACCACTAACCTGACGGTGCGGCGCAACGACACTGCGAAGGAGAGACTGTGAGCGGACGCTGGGACATGGGCCAGGACACCCTGGGCCAACTGGCCAAGAAGACCACGACCGGAACGCAGGACCTCGGCGGCTTGGTGAAGCAACTGGTCGCCGCGGCGCAACCGCTGGAAGGCAAGATGAACGGCTCCGGCAAGCAGGCGTTCATGGCCTTCAAGGCCAACGTCGACAGCATTGCGGGCGACCTGAATGCGGGCCTCGCGGCGATCAACCAGGGCCAGTCGGGGATGGACACCGCCTTCCGCGGCGGTGACACGGAGATGGCCGACACCGCGAAGAAGAACCAGGGCGGCGCGGACTTCAACGCCGCCAAGTTCGGCAAGCGCTGAGAGAGGAACTGACGATGGCGAACCGCAACAGCTACGACACTGCCGCCTCCGGCGAGGTGCAGACGACCATCAAGAACCTCTCCGGCCAGATCGAGGGTCTGATCGCGGCGCACAAGAAGAACGTCGCCGCCGCGCTCGGGGACGCCTCGGCCACCGACGTGACCGAGAAGTACCGCGGTGTCGAGGCGCGCTTCGACAAGGCGGCCGCGTCGACGCTGGCGATCATCAAGTCGCTGCAGGACACCATGTCGGCGAACGACGCCACCGCCGCCGCGACGCTGAAGAAGGCGTCCGCCGCGGTCGACGGTATCGGCTGACGCACCGTCGGATCCGCACGGTCCCGGACGCCGGCCAGCGACTGGCTGCGTCCGGGCCGGTTTGTGAGCCCAAGTTGGCCCCCGACCCCTCGGAGGAGCAAGAGTGGACTGGGATATCGATGTCGCCGGCACCAGCAAGGTCCTCACGGACACACAGACGGCGGCCGAGCCGTTCAACAAGCTGTCGAAGGACTACGGCGACAAGCTGACCAACCTGATCACCCCGTTGAAGTACGACGCCTTCGCGGTCGTCGCGGTCGCGATCGGGGAGTACGCCCAGCACTGGCAGCCGACGATCGAGGCCGCCGCCAAGCAGGTCGGCTCCTCACTGACCGGCGCGTCGAACGCG
Source organism: Kribbella sp. NPDC050241 (assembly GCF_044459685.1). Taxonomy (NCBI): domain Bacteria; kingdom Bacillati; phylum Actinomycetota; class Actinomycetes; order Propionibacteriales; family Kribbellaceae; genus Kribbella; species Kribbella sp. NPDC050241. The sequence goes on along the minus strand of NZ_JBITJE010000001.1, from coordinate 1,569,979 downwards.
GTCAAGGCCTACATGAACGGCCAGCACGACATGGTCCTGAACGCGCAACAGGCCGCGGGGCGGGGCGAGATCCCGAAGCCGCCCGGCTCGACCCGGCGGACCGCAGGGAGCAGGGCGGAATGAGTGAGCAGCAGCCGGCCGAGGTGCCGGCCGAGGTGATCGAGGCGGGCCGGGTCCGGCTGGCCGAGTGGCTGACCGCGCAGGCGCCGTCGCCGGATCTGGGCGCGACGCCGGAGGATCTGGCCGACTGGCAGGCGCGACCCGCCGAGGAGTTCCTGGTCTTCGTGCCGCCGGGCTACGCCAACCAGGTGTTCCTGGTGGCCGAGCACGGTGTCAGCTCGTTCGCCCCGAGCGAGCAGTCGCTCGAAGAGGCGATGGCCGCGGCTCGGCCACGGGCCTGAGCGTACGTCGCCGTACCCGGTAGGCCCCCCGGCGGAACCAGCATCCTGTTGACCCAGCGCGACCGAGGAATTGAACCGACATGATCGAACCGAACGGCATCCCGATCGAGAAGATCTCGACCGTGGTCACGGCGCTCGAGCAGAACGTGCCAGGACTCAGCGGCCTCGGGCAGAAGTTCACCGACCTGGGCAACAACGTCCACAACACGTTCCAGCGCCTGAACGGCGTGTACCACGCGCCTGAGCGTGAGGTCCTGGTCAACTCGACGAAGAAGATCCAGACGAACCTGACCGAGTTCGGTCCGAGTCTGCCGGCCATGTCGCGGCATCTGACCAACCTGACCGGCGACGTCCGGGGCAAGCTCGGCACGCTGAAGGACATCCGGGAAGAGGCCTACGAGTGGCATCGGCGGAAGAACCGCAACCCGGAGTGGAAAAACGATCAGGACATGATCGACGACAACAACCGGATGGTCGAGGACGTCCGCCGGATCGTCCGGGAGGAGATTCCGAACCTCTGTTTCTCCGCCGCCAACGAGATCGTCAAGCTGCACGGCGGTAAGCCCTGGGACTCGAAGACCGGTGTGCGCGAGGGCGAGAAGCCGCCGGAGCAGAAGGAGCAGGACGGCGATCCGCCGCCGGAGGCATGGGGAACGTCCGAGGAGCGGGACAAGCCGCTGTGGCAGGACTGCCTCGAGTTCCCGGTGAACTTCGTCGTCGGTGTCGCCACCGTGGTCGGTGAGACGCTCGAGGGTCTGCTGACCCTGATCCCGGTGCTGCCCGCGATCGCCAGCATCCCCGGTGTCCGGGACTGGGCGAAGGACAAGCTCGGGTGGGACATGCCCACCTGGGAGGATGCGGGCAACGCCTGGAAGGGCCTGGGCCTGATGGTCGCCCATCTTGCGACCGCGCCCATCGAGCTCGCCTGGTGGGGCTTCGATCAGCTCACCGGCCTGGACACCCGGCCTGACGCGGTCAAGTCGTACAGCGAGCAGGGCGCCCAGATGGGTCTGGGCATGGTCAAGGGCTTCGTCGCTTGGGACGAGTGGGCGAAGAACCCGGGCAAGGCGTTCGGCATGGCGCTCACCAACGTGGTCGCGACCGTGGCCAGCGGTGGTAGTGCCGGTGCGATCAAGACCGCGGCGATGGCCGGCAAGTTCGGCGCGGCGAGCATGGCGGTGGCGAAGGTCGCCAAGGTGGCCGAGTTCGCGCAGGGGACCAGGATCGCCATGCACGACGGCGTCCTCGGCGCGGTGACGAAGATCCCGAAGGTCGGCGACGTGGTCGGCGGCCTGTCGAAGATCCCGATCGTCGGCGACACCTTCAAGCTGCAGGGCGTCCCGAACATCGACGTACCGTCGACGCACACTCCGGACGTCAGTTCGTCGGACACCCCGGACGTCAGCACGCCGACGCACACCCCGGATGTCAGCACGCCGGCGGCCCATGCGAATGCACCGACGGTCGACAGTCCATCGGTGGACACGCCTGCGGTACACGACACAGGCGGCACGCCGCAGAGTCCGGTCAGCGATGCCCCGTCGGCTCCGCTGTCTCACGCCGACCCGAGTACGACGTCGCCCGCCGCGCACTCCGGCCCCGGCACCACCACACCCGGCGGCAACTCCCCGGCCCCGACAACCCAAATGTCGGCGCCAACCACTCACGCCCCGGACACCCAGCCCACGCCGGGCACCTCGCGCGCACCGGAGTCCGGTACGCCGAGCACATCGCGCGGCCCGGAGTCGAACACGCCGTCTACGTCGCGTGCACCGGAGTCGACCACGCCGGGGACGACGCGCACTCCTGACGGGCAGACGACGCCGGGCACGTCCCGCGGGCCGGAGTCCTCGGCACCTGGTTCGACCCGCGCGCCCGACTCGACCACGCCCAGCGGCACCCGCACGCCGGATTCCACGTCGCCGAGCACCACGCGTACCCCGGACTCCACCACGACCCCGGGAACCACACGCACGCCCGAGCCGTCTACGACAAGCTCGCACACGCCGGGGACCAGCCACACGCCGGACTCACCCGGCACGCACACCCCGGAGTCAGGGACGCCAGGCCCGACCCGCACGCCGGAGTCGACCACTCCAGGCCGCACGCCCGAGCCGTCTACGCCGAGCACGCACACGCCGGGGACCAGCCACACGCCGGACTCACCCGGCACGCACACCCCGGAGACCCCCGGTACACGCTCCCCGGAGACCCCCGGCACGCACACTCCGCGCATGCCGGAAAGTGGGACTCCGCATACGCCGGAATCGACCACCCCGGGTCGCACACCTGAGTCGACGACACCGAGCACGCACACCCCGGAGACGCCTGGCACACGCTCCCCGGAGACCCCCGGCACACGCTCCCCGGAGATCCCCGGTACGCACACGCCGGAGACGCCCCGCACGCCTGAGCCGGGGCCGGCGCGGGCGCCGGACGTGGCACCTGCGGCGAGGAACGCCGACCCCATGGTCCAGCCGTTCATGCCGGTGCACCCCGGCATACCAGGGCACGTCGGCGCACCGCACGGCACACCGAACGCCCCGCACTCCAACACCCCCGGCACGCCGAATGCCCCGCATTCCAACGCCCCGGGCACGCCGAATGCCCCGCATTCCAACGCCCCGGGCACGCCGAACGCGCCGCACTCCAACGCGCCGGGTGCGCCGAATCGGCCGCATGACGCGGCGAACGATCCGAAGTGGGACGACCCGCTGCGCCGGCAGGTCGAGCTCGACCGGTTGAAGCCGGACTATCTGCGTCCGGAGCCGGGAAAGCCGCGCTCGATGGTCGACCCGCACCAGCACATTCCGGCGCGGCGGGAGGACCCGCGCTGGGGCGAGCTGAACGATTCGGTCGGCGACCCGCCGGTGAGCAACGTGCCGGACTGGGTGGGCCGGGTCAATCCGGACCATGACCTGAGCCCGCACTACCGGATGAACTGCCCGGACATCTCGCGGAACGTCGCCGACATCCTGAACGGCGGTGAGCCGCGGCTGGCGTCCGGGAACGCGTTCAAGAGCGGCGAGGATCCCGAGGGGACCCTCGAGTGGATGGACCTGGACGACTTCCGGCCGGAGCACAAGATGGCGGCGCCGCAGGGCCCGCACAACCCGGCGGACTTCACGAATGCGGCGTACCGCCGGGTGTACGACGCGCTGACCGGTAAGCCGCCGGGCACGCACGCGAACATCTTCGTGACCTGGAAGGGCGGTACCGGCGGGCACGTCTTCAACGCCTTCGTCGACGAGGGCGGCCGGGTCAAGTTCCTGGACGCGCAGCCTCCGGGCGGCAGGCTGGTGGACTCGTTCCCACCCGGCCACACGTCCCCGCACCCGGTGAACCCGTACCACGACGCCAACGGCCGGCCGGTGGATATCGACTCCATTATGTTCGCCACCCGTGAACCAGGCGGACGCTGGGACGGCATCCCGCGCTCGCCGAACACCCCGCCGGCGTCCCAGCTGCGCTTCCAGCGCGACGTACGTCCCGTCTCGGGCGCTCCCGACGTACCCAACGCGCCCACGTCCATCGCGGACCGCCTCAACCCACCAGACGCGCCAGCCCGCACCCCGGACCCGGCGTCACCAACAGCCTCACGCCCCGAGGGGCGTGCACCAGAGTCCGGTACGCCGAGCTCGCGGTCCGACGCTCCGCAGTCCGAGACGCCCCGTCACATGGATCAACCGGAATCCCGCACTCCGGAGCAGCCACACCACGCCCCGGACACGCATGCACCGAACGCCCACACGCCAGACCCGCACGCGCCGGAGGGGCGTACCCCGGCGGGGCGTCCCCCGGGGGCCGACGGGCGTACGCCGGATGGGCACACTCCGGAGACGCGTGCGCCGGCGGGTCGTGCGCCGGATCGGCACGCGCCGGAGGGTCGTACGCCGGAAAGGCACACCCCGGCGGCGCGTACGTCGGGGGCCGACGGCCGTACGCCGGATGGGTACACTCCGGAGACGCATGCGCCGGAGGGTCGTACGCCGGAGCCGCGTGCGCCGGAGGGTCGAGCGCCGGAGACGCATGCGCCTGGCGGGCGTACCGCGGAAACGCACACCCCGGCGGGGCGTACCCCGAGGGTCGACGGGCGTACTCCGGGGGTCGACGGGCGTACGCCGGATGGGCGCACTCCGGACGCGCGCACGCCGGATACGCATGCGGCAGAGACGCGTGTGCCGGCGGGGCGTACTCCGGGTACGCATGCGGCAGAGACGCGTGTCCCGGACACGCACACTTCCGGCACGCATGCGCCGGAGGGGCGTGGGGCTCAGCAGTTCGGGGCTGGGCGGGCGGACGATGGCGGACCGTTTGCGGGATCGGAGTTGGCTGATCGGGGGTTCCGGGCTTCGGCGCAGGACGAGGCGGCGTACCGAGCCACGTTGCGGTCGATCGACCGGGCCAAGATGGCCGAGCACCGGGGGCGTGGGCGAGCACAGCTCGGGGATCAGATCGACGATCTGTCGGACGTCGAGCTCAATGCCATGGAAGAGATGCTCGGGATGCCCCATCAGGACATCAACCGAGCGTTCCGTGCAGGCGACCCGAATGTCGAGCGGATGCCGCTCGTCCGTGTGGCGACGTCGGCGATGAACAGACTGCCGGACCACGTGGGGGAGATCCATCGAGGGATCACATTCGACACACCCGGCGAACTGCAGGCGTTCCTGGACCGGTACACACCGGGCAGCACCGTCCGGGAGCCGGCGTTCACGCACTCGGACAAGGATCCAGCCGGCGCCGAGATCTTCAGCGGCGGGCGGTACGCGCCGGCTCGGGTGGTCATGCACATCGATGCTCACCACGGCAAGGACATGTCGTTCCTGCGTGATCCGCACCTTGGTGTGGACGAGGTCATCCACCCGCCGCACACATCGTTCTACCCGACGAAGCTGGAGTTCGATCCGGAGACCAAGACGTGGCACGTGCATGTGCGTGACCACGGCGGGCCAGCCGACGCGCCCGTCGGCGAAGCGCCGCGGGTTGCGGTGGAGCCTGACAACACGAGTTCGTACTGGCGGCAGCAGGCGGAGAGCCGCTACCCGTCGCCGCAGCACCCGCCGCAGCCTCCGGTAGACCTGTCCGTTCCCGGCCAGCCTGTGCACCCGACGGCACCGTTCGGCCCGGGCCAGCCGCACCAGCCAGCCGACCCGTTCGCCCCGAGCCAGCACCAGCAGCCCTACGGCCCAGGCCAGCCGAACTACGGCCCGCCCCAGCCCGGGCAGTCGTTCGGTCCGGGTCAGCCGGACTATGGGCCGCCTCAGCCGGGGCCGTCGTTCGGTCCGGGCCAGCACCAGCCGGGTGAGTCGTACGGACCTGGGCAGTCGCATCAGCCGGGTGAGTCGTTTGGGCCTGGGCAGCACCAGCAGCCTGACTACGGTCCGCCCCATCTGGAGCCGGACTACGGGCCGCAGCAGCCGGGGCAGCCGCATCAGCCGTACGGGCCACCGCATCAGCAGCCGCATACGCCGAACCAGCCGGGCCAGCCGGAGTTTGGTCCAGGGCATCGGCAACCGGAGCAGCCGGGCTACCCGGGGCATCAGCAGCCGAACGGGCCGCAGCGGCCGGGAGAGCCGGGGTACCCGGGGCAGCAGCCCCATCAGCCGTACCCGGGGCATCAGCAGCCGGGGCAGCCGCACCAGCCGTACGGGCCACCGCATCAGCAGCCGCATGCGCCGAACCAGCCGGGCCAACCCGGGCAGCCGGGGTTTGGTCCAGGACATCGGCAACCGGGGGAGCCGGGGTTCGGTCCGGGGCATCGGGAGCCGGAGCAGCCGGGGTACCCGGGCCAGCAGCCGCACCAGCCGTACCCGGGGCATCAGCAGCCGGGCCAGCCGCACCAGCCGTACGGGCCACCGCATCAGCGGCCGCCGTACGGGCCGGGCCATCAGCAGCCGCATGCGCCGAACCAGCCTGGGCAGCCGCATCCGCCGCAGCCGGGCCGGCCCCCGCACCACCCAGGGCAGCCGCCGGGGCAGCCGCCGTATCACCCAGGGGAGCAGCCGGGGCAGCCGCCGTATCACCCGGGGCAGGAGCCGTTTGGGCCGGCGGGGCATGATCCGTATGGGCCTCCGCGTCAGCCGGAGTCGCCGTACGGGCCGCCGCAGCAACCGCATCAGCAGCCCTACAACCCGCAGCAGCCGCACAACCCGCAGCAGCGGCCGGGGTACTCGCCGCAGGAACACGGGCCGTACGCCCGCCACGACCAGCCGCCGCGGCAGAGCGGATACGGATCCGCGCCGGACGGTCCGCAGCCGGACTACTCGTCACACGCCGGCCACGGCGAGCAGCCGACGCACGGCGAGCAGCCGACGCACGGCGAGCAGCCGGCGCACGGTGAGCGGCCGGCGCACGGTGAGCGGCCGGCGCACGGTGAACGGCCGACGCACAGTGAACAGCCGGCGCACGGGACCGCGCCGGAGGGTGCCTCGCCGGCGGCCCAGCGGAACGCGGAGTATCCGGTGCGCGACCCGGACCACAACGAGTTCGTCGAGAACGACACCCCGAAGGCGGAGGCCGGGTTCCGCGACATCCGGAACATGACGGATGACGTTCCGAACGTCGCCGCGGCGGCGAACCTCGATCCGTCGCTGGTGGACACAGCGAGGCGGAACCTCTTCGTGAACACCCACGATGTCGCGATCGGCCCTGGCGATGTCCGGCACGGGAACTTCAGAGCGGACGAGGTGATCGCCGACCTGTGGAAGGAAGCGGCGTCGGGGAAGCAGTTGTCCCGCGACAAGGTCAACATGCTGCGGTCACTGATCGCCCACGAGGTCGTGGAAGCCAAGCTGATCGAGGCCGGGGTACCGTACAACTTCGCCGAACCGAAGCTGTGGGGACCGGACAAGTACTACGACTTCAGTCGCGAGCACGCGGGCGCGCATCAGGTGGCACCCCGGTCGTTGCAGAGCTGGGACGAGGCGGACTTGCTGAAACACTGGAGAACGCTCGGGCTGACCCCTCCTCCCGGTGGGATCGCGCCTGATCTGTCGAACCTGGACGAGGTCGTCCGAGCTGCGATCGAGGGGATGGGATGGTGACCGACACGACCGCCGCGGAGCGCATGGTCGACCGCCTCCTCGCCGTGAAGTGGGACGACGACATCGCCTATCAGCGGCGCCGCTCCCGCGCACGGCTGGCGAGCGAGTTCCTGCGACGGACGGCGCAGTGGGCGCTGGCCGTCGGAGCGATCGAGAGTTGGCCGTTCGGCGATCTGGCCGGCGCCGTGGATCCGGCGGTCGCTGTCGACCCGGCGCTGCAGGCCAGGCTCGCGCTCGACGCGGCGACCGCGGGCGAGTTTCCGGTCCGTCCGACGGATGCCGCGGTGATCGTGCGGTGGGCAGCGCTCGGGAGCCTCCCGCGGCAACGGTTCCCAGAGCTGGCTGATCCGTACGAGCCGTTGCTGGTGATGTTCGGCCGTGGCGGTGCGTACACGGTGGCCAACGGCGCGATCGAGCTGGGCTACGGCACGCTCCCGATCCTGTCGGTGGCAGAGCGGGCTTCGCTTGCGCCGCAACCGATCGACGCGGCGTCGTTGGACGCGTTGGACCGGGAGGGCTGAGATGTCCGGGAACTACGGTACGCAGGTCATCGAGTCGGTCGCGGTCCGGCGGCGGCGGTTGCGGGAGGCCTGGTTGTTCGGGGCCGAACGGGCCAGGAACACGCTGACCGAGCAGACCGGGAAGGTGTTCGCCAGCGTGATGATCGGGGCGGTCGCCTGTGCCGGGTGTGCCGGAGTCTCGTACTTCAAGACCTCGATGGCCAAGGAGAACGAGAAGAACCAGCAGCCGGTGCCGACGGCAACGACCTCCGGCCCGGTCAGTCCGTCACCGTCGAAGAAGTAGCCGGCCTCAGCGACCGAACAGGTGCCGAAGCCAGGTCCGCCGCGGTTGTGGCTTGACCGCGGCCGGGAGTACTGCGGTCGGCGGTGTCTCCAGCGTCACGGGAACCTGGACCATCTGGTCGCCCTGCAACCAGAAGAGATCCGGCGAGCATCGGTCCGGCGCGCCCTGGTAGCTCTCGGCGACCCACCGGGCGAGCGCGTCGGCGCGCGCCTGCCCGGCGTCGGCGGGGCAGTACGCGAGCGTGCTCAATCGGGGTACGCCGATCAACAGGCCCGCTCCCATCGATGCCTGTGGCAACAAGTTTTCCCGGTCCACGATCGCCATCGAGACCAGCGGGTCGTCGTCGCGGCCGAGAACGGTGAATCCATCGTTCTGCTGCGGCTCCAGGTCCTTGATCTCGGCCAGGGACAACTGCACCGGTGACGGTACGCCGGGATCGGCGAGGCCGAGCATCGCGCGCCGGACCACGGTCAGCCGGCGCAGTTCGTCGCCGGTACGGACGAAGACGACGACCTCGAAGTGGTCCCCGAACGGGATCAACGCGTCGGCGACCGGGCCTGCCGTCCGGGCGGACCAGCCGCGCTGCACCAGCAGGGCACGCTGACGTTCGCCGACGTCGCCGTAGCGGTGCTCCTCGGTGGCGAGCTCACCCTCCGCGACGACGGCCCGCAGCCAGGCCTCGATCTGCTCCGGCCAGCGCGGCTGTGGTAGCTGGAGGCAACGATTGACGATCTCGCCGACGCCGACCACCGCGGACATCTGCAGTGCACCCCGGCCCCAGCCGACCTCCACGGTCCGCTCGTCGGCGTCCACCACGCAACCCGGTAACCAGATCGGTGCGAGATCCGAAATCATTTCCACCACGGTGGAATCGTTCGCGCCCGTCATCCCTTGACCTCACCCACCACTAGAGTGTCTCGCACGTCCGTCGGTAAGAAGTACGAAGTCCCCCGCGCAACCGCGGGCTGGTCCAGCGGAGGAAAACCTTAGTGGCAAGCCGGATCGTGCACCGCCCGGCGCGGCGTACACCTGCCCCCGGGGTGCAGCAGCAGCGAGTGATCGAGGTCGCACCGAGTCTTGGCGGTGCCGGCGGCGGTGGAGGCGGCGGCGCCATGCAGATGCTGCTGCCGATGGTCGGCAGCATCGGTTCGGTCGCGATGATGACGATGGGCCGCTCCGGTCCGATGGTCATGGTCGGCGTCGGGCTGCTCGCGCTCACCATGGTCGGTTCCATCGGCGGCATGGTCGCGTCCCGGGGCAAGGGTGGCAAGGACCGCAAGGAGCAGCGCACCCGCTACCTGGACTACCTGGAGCGGATGCGGGACGACTTCTCGAAAGAGGAGCGGAAGGCCCGGGACCAGGCGCTCGAGCTGAACCCGCCACCGGACGCGCTGCTCGACTGCGTCGTGGATGTGTCACGGCTGTGGGAGCGGCGCCGTACCGACAGTGACTTCCTGCAGCCGCGCTGCGGTAGCGGCCGGGTGCCGGTGGTCCCGGCGTCGGTAGGCCAGGGCGGTTCCGCGATGGAGCCCCCGGACCAGTTCATGATGGCGGAGGCCAACGCGCTGGTCCGGCGGTTCACGCTGATGCCGGACATGCCGCTGACGGTCCCGCTGGACCATGTCGGCAATGTCAGCATCATCGGTGACCGCGAGGGCGTCGTCCGGGTGGCTCGGTCACTGCTCGTGCAGACGGCGGTGTTCCACGCACCGGAGGACGTGATCCTGGCGGCCGCGTATCCGCGGGCCGCGCTCCCGGACTGGCAGTGGCTGAGCTGGCTGCCGCATGTCCAGGACCCGGAGCGCGCGGACGGCCCGACGCCGTTCCGCCGGATCGCCGACACGCCGCAGAAGCTGTCGCAACTGCTCTCGGACGACCTGTCCGAGCGGGTCCAGTGGGCGACCGAGTCGCGCCGAGGCTCGGTGAGCTTCGAGGACCGCCGCAAGCTGACCCAGCGGATCCTGGTCCTGCACGACACGTACGGCGACGTCGCGGCGGAGGTCCGCCCGCAGGCAGACGACTCCCTCGTCCCCGGCGAGCTCGGTGTCACCGTGCTGCACCTGGTCGCCGACCGCGTCCAGGAGCCGAGCTCGGTGACGATGCGCATCACCGTGTACGGCGACGACGTCCGCATCGAGGACCTGCGCGGGCAGTACCCGATGGTCGCCAGCGGCCAGGTCGACCGCCTGGACGCCGCGGTGGCCGAGGGCGTGGCCCGCGAGCTCGCGCCGCTGCGGCTGTCGGTGGAGTCTCTGGAGGAGGACGCCCAGCTCGACGACGTCGACTTCATGGGCCTGATCGGCATCGGGGACGTCGGCGAGCTGGACTTCAGCCAGCTGTGGAAGCCGCGGTCCGATCGGCAGTTCCTGCGGGTCCCGCTGGGGGTCGACGACAACGGCGCCGTCGTCCTGGTCGACCTGAAGGAATCCGCCCAGCTCGGTATGGGCCCGCACGGCCTGTGCATCGGCGCGACCGGTTCGGGCAAGTCCGAGGTACTGCGGACCATGGTGCTGGCTCTGCTGGCCACGCACAGTCCGGAGGATCTCGCGCTGGTTCTGGTCGACTTCAAGGGTGGTGCGTCGTTCGCGCCGTTCGCCGGTGTGCCGCACGTGGCCGGCATCATCACCAACCTGCGTGACGACGCCAGTCTGATCGAGCGCGCGTACAAGAGCCTGGAAGGCGAGGTGCTGCGCCGCCAGCAGGTGCTGAAGGACGCGGGCAACATCGCCAACATCACCGACTACCGGCTGCACCGCGAGCAGAACCCGGACCTGCCGGCGCTGCCGCACCTGTTCGTGATCATCGACGAGTTCGGCGAGTTGCTGAACGAGCGGCCGGACTTCATCGATCTGTTCCTCTCGATCGGCCGGATCGGCCGGTCGATCGGTGTACACCTGCTGCTGTCCAGCCAGCGGATCGAGTCCGGCAAGCTGCGCGGGCTCGAGACCTACCTGTCGTACCGGCTCGGTCTGCGGACGTTCTCCGAGGAAGAGAGCCGGACGGTGCTGGACACCACCGACGCGTTCCACCTGCCGCCGCTGCCGGGCTTCGGGTTCCTGAAGGTCGACACGAGCGTCTACCAGCGGTTCCGGGCGGCGTACATCTCCGGCCCGTACGTCAGGCCGGCTGACGAGGTCGTCGAGAACCAGGGCGAGTACGTCCAGCCGCACGAGCTGACGCCGTACCAGCAGTCCGAGGCGGAGCTGGAGGCCCGCATGCCGGTCGCGGAGAAGGCGACCGAGCGGACGACCGGTCCGACGGTGCTGAACGTGTTCGTCGACCAGGTACGCCGTACCGCTCAGCCGGTGCTGAAGATCTGGCTGCCGCCGCTGCCGGCCTCGTGCACGCTGGACGGTCTGGCCGGCCGTGCGGACTACGTCGACGGCCGTGGGCTGCAGCTGGCGGTCCGCTCGCCGCAGATGTGCCCGCCGGTGGGCGTGGTCGACGACCCGGCCAACCAGCGTCAGGAGGTCCTCCGGCTGGACCTGACCCGGGCCGGTGGTCACGCCGCGATCGTCGGCGGCCCGCAGTCCGGCAAGACGACTGCGCTGCGGACGCTGGTGACCTCGCTGGCGCACACCCACACCCCGCAAGAGGTCGCGATCTACGCGCTCGATCTCGCCGGTGGCGGTATGCAGGCGCTGTCCGAGCTTCCGCACGTCGGCGGTGTCGCGCTGCGCACCGACCGGGAGCGGATCCGGCGGACGGTCGAAGAGATCCGCGGCATGATCGACCAGCGCGAGCGGGTGTTCCGCAACCACGCCATCGACACGATGGAGGCGCTGCGCGCGGACCACGCGGCCGGCAGCCTCCCGGAGCTGCCGACGGCGGACGTTGTCCTCGTGATCGACAACTTCGGCGCGATCCGGACGACGTTCGACGAACTGGACGAGCCGATCACCGACATCCTCCAGCGGGGCAGCAGCTACGGCGTGCACGTGGTCACGGCGATGATGCGGTGGAACGACATCCGGATGCAGAACCAGTCGATGTTCGGGACGATGCTCGAGCTCCGGCTGAACGACCCGTCGGACTCCAATATCGACCGGCGCCTGCAGGACGTGCTGCGCAAGGCAGGCCCGGGCCGGATGCTGATCCCAGGCAGCAAGCTGTACGCCCAGTTCGCACTGCCCCGGATCGACGGTGCGGCCGACGACACGAACCTGACCGACGTACTCGAGGCCCAGGCGGTGGCGGCGCGGTCCACCTGGCAGGGTCCGCGGGCACCGCAGATCCGGATCCTGCCGCTGCAGCTGCCGCGCAACCAGGTGGCCGACGAGGTCCGGCAGCCGGCCGTTGTCCCGATCGGTGTGGACGAGCGGGCGCTGGCACCGGTGCATCTCGACCTGGCCGGCCGGGACACCAACCTGGTCGTCTTCGGCGACAGCGGTTCCGGCAAGACGAACATCGTCCGGCTGGTCGTGCAGCAGCTGCTCGACCAGCACACCTCGGACCAGCTCGTGTTCGCGGTGATGGACCCGCGACGCGGCTTGCGCGAGTTCGTGCCGGAGGCGTACGTCGGTGGCTATGCGCCGACGGGCCGGGTCGCCGCCGGGCTCGCCAACGGGGTGTCGGAGGAGCTGGCGAAGCGGATGCCGGACGACACCGGCGCGATCCCCGAGGCAGGGCAGGGCGGCCCGCGGATCGTCGTGCTGGCCGACGACTACGATCTGCTGACATCGGGCGGCCAGTCGCCGATGGACGCGTTCCTGCCGTACGTCGCGTCGGGCCGCGACATCAAGCTGCACTTCATCGTCACCAGGCGCGCCTCGGGTGCGTCGCGGCAGATGTACGAGCCGTTCATGTCCGCGGTGCTCGAGTCCGGAGCGGCCGGTCTGGTCCTGTCCGGCGACCGCAGCGAGGGACAGCTCTTCACCGGGGCCTACCCGGGCGACTACCCGCCCGGCCGCGGTTTGTTCGTACGACGGGGAGACGGGCCGGAGCTGGTCCAGACGGCGATGGCGGACCCGGCACCGGCCGTCGCCCAGAGCAGCGGAGGAACGACATGACCTACGACCTGGTGGCGCTCGTGGACGGGCGGCCGTCGAGCGACGACATCCTGGCGGGCCTGCAGGCCGCGGGGGAAGAGCTCGGTGTACGCGCGGTCAGCGACGGGGCCGTCGTCCAGCTCTGCGACGCCGACGACCTGCCGCTGGTGTCGGTCGAGCTGCCGTTGCTGATCCAGGTGCCGGGCGAGGTCGAGCGGATGCTCGGTCCCGGCGTCGGTCCGGTGCAGACGCCGGCGTGGTGGGTGGAGATCCGCGCGTCGGCGACCAAGGGTGGCCGCGAAGTGGCGGAGAAGTACGCGAACTCGCTGATCGACCGGCTCGGCGGCAAGCTCTGGACGTCCGCGGGCGTCGGGGCACCCGAGACCGAAGGGACGAACTGAGATGCCGAACGACCTGACCTTCAGCCCGGGCGTCGACCTGATCACGGACAAGGTCGCCGTCGTCATGCAGGACCGCCCGGTGATCGGCATGTCGGCCTGGCTCAGCGACGCGCTGACGTCGGCCAAGGCGGCCGGGCGCGACGTCCAGCTGATCACGCCGAAGGCGTCCCGGCTGACCTGGCCGGTCCGCTCGACGCTGTTCGGCGGCCTGAACGCGAAGTGGGTCGTCACCGCCGACGACGGGGAGTACTTCGACGGCCTCAACGGGGTCCGGCTGAAGTGGAACGGCGAGCAGTTCCTGGCCCGGTCGACGGCCAGGCCAGGGGAGCAGACGTCGGACCTGCATCCTGACTTCGCCGTCCAGGAGGACTTGTTCGGCCAGTTGCAGTTCACCGTGCGGGTCCGGCACAAGCCGGTTGCGAGCCTGGTGCTGGGCCGCGTCGCCGAACGGCTGTTCACCGCGACCACCGGCACCGGACCGGCAGGCTGGTCGACGTCCGAGCCTGTCACCCAGCCCTGGAGCCCGGAGGCGCTGACCGAGTACTGCCGTGGCCGGGCGCCGGATCCGACCTGGTTGATCCTCGCGGGGCAGCCCGGCGCGGAGTTCCGGCCCGCGGTCGGCACATTGGAGGCTCGCCGGACCCAGTCCGGCCTGGACGAGACGGTGACGCTGGCGGTCGCCCAGCCCGGGATGGACTTCCCCGACGTGAACAAGGTCGGCGACTGGATCGACGAGATCGCCGACAATTTCGAGCTGATCTCGGCGATGGTGATGGGGTCGTACGGCGCCGCCGACGGGACCTACCAGCCGCGGTTCGTCGCGATGGCGAGCCCGATCGGGATCGCGGCCGGCCACGAGGCGGTCGAGGGTTCCAGCGTGGCGGAGATGGTGAAGGTCGAGGGGATCAGCAAGGCGCTGGCCATCGGCCCGGCGCACGCGCCCGCGATCTGGTACCCGATCGGGAACGGCCGGGATCCGCGCGACTGGGAGAAGTACGCGGCGCTGATGAAGAAGCTCATCCCGACCGAGGCGCTGGCCGGCCGGAAGTGACGAACGAGTACGACGGGAGTAGACAAGGATGAGCGTGTACAGCCGGGTGACGGTGATCGGTCAGCGCCGTCGGCTGGATGCGGTGCTGCCCGCCGACGAACCGCTCGGCGTACTGCTGCCGGACCTTCTGCGGATGCTGGACGAGCCGCTCCAGCAGACACCTCAGCGGCGCTTCCTCACCACCGCGGCCGGTGCGTTGGTTCCACCGGAGGGCACGCTCGCGTCCGCGCAGATCATCGACGGCACGGTGCTGCGGCTCGCGGCCGAGGGTGAGCTGCCTCCGCCTCCGACCGTGTACGACGTCACCGAGGAAGCCGTCGAGGACCTCAAGCGCCGCGGTACGACGTTCAAGCCCGCGCACCGGCGGATCCTGGCCGGAGCCGGGCTGGTGTTCTCGATCATCGCCGGCGCGATCTCGCTGCTGGTGGCCGCGCCGAACGCGCTGACCGCGGCGATCCTGGTGGTGCTGGCCGCGATCTGTGCCTTCATCGGCATCGCCCTCGGTCGCGGCGGCAGCAAGGTGGTCGCGATCCCGCTGGTCACGGTCGCGACGGTGCTGCTGGCGCTGTCGGTGGGCTTCTGGGCGCTCGACGCGGGATGGGATCTCGGGCTCGTCATCACGCTCGGCGCACTCTGCCTTGCCTTCGGACCGTTGCTGTACGCCGCCGCGGGCGTGGCCGGTGGTGGCGCGGTCGCTTCCGCGACGTCGATCCTGTTCGTCGCGGTCTGGATGATCGGTGTCGGCACCGGACTGGCCACCGAGCGGGTCGGTGCGCTCGCGGCACTGCTCGCCGTACTGCTGCTCGGACTGCTGCCGCGGATGGCGCTGGCGCTGTCCGGACTGTCCAACCTGGACGACCGTCGCGCGTCCGGCCAGGAGATCATGCGCGGCGACGTACAGAGTGCGCTGAACGCGGCGCACCTGGGTCTCGCGTTGGCGACCGTGCCGATCGCAGTGTCGTCGGCGGTCGCCGGGATCATGCTGCTCCGGCAGGGCGGTGCATGGGCGGTCGCACTTGCGCTGGTGCTGGCGTTCCTGCTGGCGTCGCGGTCGCGGTTGTACCCGCTGGTGAGTGAGGTGGCCGTTCTGTTCGCGGCCGCGTTCACGATCGTGACAGGGTGCGTGCTGATCGCGGCGCTGAACGGTCAGGGTGGTGCGTTCATCGCGCTCGGGTTGCTGGTGCTGGTGGCGATGTTCTGCGCCTTCGGTCTCGGTTTCGCACCGGCGGAGCATGTCCGCGCGCGGCTCACGCAACTGCTCGACTATCTTGAGGTCGGGGCGATCATCGTGACGGTCCCCCTGGCGCTGGGTGTGTTCGGCGTCTACTCCAAACTGCTGCACGCGTTCTGACGACCGGATGGAATGACTGAATCGAACTGGCAGGGTGACATGCTGCGCCAGATGGCGGAGCAGCCACCGGCCGAAGAACAGGCCCGCACCGACAACCCGCCGGCTCCCGCGGAACCGGGTCCGGAAGCACCGCCTGCCCCGGCGCCACCGCAACAGCAGTACCCGCCCCAGCCCTACCCCCAGGAGCAGTACCCGCCGCAGCAGTACGACCAGCAGCCGTACACGCCGCAGCAGTACGACCAGCAGCCGTACCCGCCGCAGCAGTACTACCCGCCACAGCAGCCGTACGAGCAGTACCCGCCGCAGCCGTATCCGCAGGAGCAATACCCACCACAGCAGTACCCTCAGCAGCAGTACGGCCAGGGCCAGTACCCGTCGCCGCAGCCAGATCCGTATCAGTACATGCCGCCGCCACAGCACTACGCACCGCAGCAGCCGCCGCCTCAACCTCAGCAGGACGGGTGGGGAGCGCCGCAGCCGCAGCAGGAGGGGGACGAGGGCGACTCGGTGTTCCGGCACTTCCGCCGGATCGCGTCCGAGGCGGCGTACCTGATCGGCGCGTCCGGACGGATGCAGCGCGACGTCGACCACATCGCGACCATCCGCCGTCCGATCGCGATCATGCGTCGCGTCGGCGTGCTGAGTCCGGTCACCGACGGCGGTACGTCGACTGTCACCGCGCTGCTCGCCACCATGCTTGCGGCGCAACGCAGCGACCGCGTGGTCGCGGTGGACGTCGACCCGGCCGGTGCGGAGCTGTCGCGACGGCTCGAGCTGTCGCTGGGCGCCGGTCCGATCGAGGGCGTCAGTCTGGTCCGAAGCGACGCCAGCGCCGACGCGGTCCGTACGACGCTCGCCGAGGTGCAGGGTCAAGGCGCGCGGGACGTCGGTCTGGCTGTGGTGGACTGCCCCGGGACCATGTTCGACGAGATCGCCACCGTGATGGCGTCCTCGGGGCACTGCGCGGTGCTCGTGGTGCCGTCCGCGCAGCAGGTGGCGAACTACTGCCTGACGCAGCTCGACCAGCTGACGCCGGACGGACAGGACGTGCTGCTGAGCCGCGGCGTCGTCGTCATCACCATGGTCGAGAACGTCCACCCGGGCTCGATCAACTGGCTGGTCGAGGCCTTCCGGCAACGCGGTCTGGAGCCGATCGTGCTGCCGTACGACGTCCACATCGCGCAGGCCTGGCCGATGCATACCGAGGAGCTCCAGGCCGAGACGCGGCGCGCTGTGCTGGACCTGGCCGCCCGGGTGGTCGACACCGTCACCCGCACTGCCAGCTGATTCTCAGCAAACTCTCAAATCGCGGTTGAATCCCGTAGCGGTTGAACCGTTCGCCTCAGCTGGTCGTTTGACTCGGTATCCGCCCGTTTGGAGGGGTCGGGTAGACAGCAAAGAAGCAGAGCATTCAATTACTTCGACCAGCAAGCTCCTGGAGGTCCAGATTCATGAGCGATGACACCATGGCACCACCCACCCCGCAGTCGACCGAGGCGACCCCTGCGCCCGAGGACGTGCGCGACCGGAGGACGGTGTTGCGCTGTGCGGCCATGGCTGCACTCGTAGGTGCCAGCGCCCCGATTCTCGCGGCCTGTGGTGGTGGCAACGACACGGCGGGAGGCGGCACCAGCAGCTCCGCGCCGACGACCGGCACCAGCTCAGCACCGACGACGGGCACCAGCTCGGCACCGACCAGCGGGACCAGCTCGGCGCCGCCGTCCAGTGCGAGCGGAGGCACAGTCCTCGGCCCGGTGTCCGACGTACCGGTCGGCGGCGGCAAGATCTTCACCGACGCGAAGGTGGTCGTGACGCAGCCGGCCGCGGGCCAGTTCAAGGGCTTCTCCGCGGTCTGCACCCACCAGGGCAACCCGGTGGGCTCGATCGAGAGCGGACAGATCGTCTGCCCGTTCCACGGCAGCCACTTCAGCATCAGCGACGGCAGCCCGACCAGTGGTCCGGCGCAGCGCCCGCTCCCGGCGGTCAACGTGGCCGTCGAGGGCAGCAACATCGTGCAGTCCGCCTGACAAACAGCGAAAGGCCCGGCCACTCCCAGAGAGCAGCCGGGCCTTTCACACCAGTCAGCCCTGTGCCGGGTCGGCCTTCCCGACGAACAGGAGCTTGTTGGGCGAACCGGTGCCCGGGTCTCCGACCTTGTCCGGCGTCGTCGAGGCGCCGACCAGGGCGGTGGCGACGTCAGCCGGCGTCGCGTCCGGGTGGTCGGCCAGATAGAGCGCGACCCCACCGGCCACGTGCGGCGTGGCCATCGACGTACCGCTCATCTTGGCGGTCGCGTCCGGGTCGGTGATGCCGACCGACGTGATGTCGACACCAGGCGCGAACAGGTCGACGCACGTGCCCCAGTTCGAGAACGTCGCCTTCTGGTCCTGGTCGTCGGTCGCGCCGACCGTGATCGCGGACGGCTCCTTGGCCGGCGAGCCACCGCACGCGTCCGAACTCTCGTTGCCCGCGGCAACGGCGTACGTGACGCCGGAGTCGACCGACGCCTTCACCGCCGCGTCGAGCGCGTCGTCCGCGCCGCCGCCCAGGCTCATGTTCGCCACCGCGGGCTTCTTCGCGTTCTTGGTCACCCAGTCGATCCCCGCCACCACGGACTCGGTCGAACCCGAGCCGCTGCAGTCGAGCACCCGGACGCCGAACACCTTGGCGCCCTTGGCGAGACCGTACGTCGTACCGGCGATGGTGCCGGCCACGTGGCTGCCGTGCCCCATGCAGTCGACGCCGTTCTGACCGTCGCCGACGGTGTCGGTGCCGACCGACGCGCGGCCGCCGAAGTCCTTGTGCTGGGGGTAGATGCCGGTATCGATCACGTAGACGTTCACGTTGTCGGCGGTGGTGGCTGCCTCGTACTTCTTGTCCAGCGGCAGATCGCGCTGGTCGGCCCGGTCCAGGCCCCACGGCGGGTCGTCCTGGCTGACCGTGATCTTCTGGTTCTGCTGTACGTAGGCGACTCGTTCGTCGCCGGCCAGCTTCTTCGCCTGCTCCTCACTCATGCTCGCCGAGAAGCCCTTGATCGACACGTCGTACTGGTCGCGGACCTTCACGTCGTAGCTGCTCGCCAGGCTCTGGTTGGTGGCCCGGGTCTGGGCCTGCGAGCGCTGGCCCGCGAGGACGACGATGTAGCTGCCTGGGATCGCGTCTGCGGTGCCGGCGCCGCGGATCGTCACGTCGGCCTGCTGTGCGGCATCACTGCCGGCAGCGGTGGCGACGATGACTGTGGCGGCGAGCGCGGCCGCTGCCACGGCGCCGAGAACGGCACGTGGCCTGCGTACGGATAGGGACATGGGCGGAACTCCCTCGAGTCAGCGCAAGGCCTTGTTGCCTCACGCAAAGGACCTGCCTGTCTACCCTGAGTCACAGGCTAGAGAGCCCGCTCATCCCAACCGGGGGTCAGACCGGCCTTATGGGACAACCCGCAACACGATCGCAATGTTCACTTGGTTTGCCGGGCCCGATGCCGGTCGTACTTGCGGACCGCGAACTCGTAGGCCTCGGTCAGCAACGGCTTCAACGGGTCGAGTTCGGTGGGGGAGACGATGCAGACCCAGTACTGCGAGGCGTAGAAGGGATGCGGCATCAGCTTGTCGCGTTGGGTGTAGTCGTGGCCCGAGTCGAGCACCCAGTCGGCATCCCGCTCGGTCGGCACGGGTCCGAAGAGTGAGGTGTACGTCGCCTTCGTCAGGCCGATGTTGAGTCGCCACGCCCCGGGCTCGTCCAGCCGGGAGACCTTCTCGTAGTGGTCGCCGGTGACGATCGTGGCGAAGGGTTGCTGCCGCTCCGGCGGCAGGTCCGCGGCCGGGTCGTACAGGTAGAACAGGTCGTCCTGGGCCTCGAGTACCCGCAGGCCGTCGTCCGCGCGGATCAGCCGATCCAGTTCGTCGACGTTCATGCTTTCAAGTGTGTCATTGAAGTTGCAGTAGAGACTTTTGCGGAATTCCGGATTTGTCGGCGAACCGAACTAGGGTGGTTGGGTGGCTGATCCGTCCTCGTACCGTCCCGCTCCAGGGTCGATCCCCGACTCACCCGGTGTCTACCGCTTCAGTGATGCTGCCGGACGGGTGATCTACGTCGGCAAGGCGAAGAACCTGCGGGCCCGGTTGTCGTCGTACTTCCAGGACCTGATCAACCTGCATCCGCGCACCCAGGCGATGGTCACGACGGCCTCGAAGGTCGAGTGGACCGTGGTCGGCAGCGAGGTCGAGTCGCTGCAGCTCGAATACTCCTGGATCAAGGAGTACGACCCGCGCTTCAACGTGAAGTACCGCGACGACAAGTCGTACCCGTGGCTCGCCATCACCCTCAACGAGGACTACCCGCGGGTGATGGTCGGCCGGGGCCAGAAGAAGAAGGGCGTCCGGTACTTCGGTCCGTACAGCCACGCCTGGGCGATCCGCGAGACCGTCGACCTGCTGCTGCGGGTGTTCCCGATGCGCTCGTGCAGCAAGGGCGTGTTCAACCGGCACCGCCAGATCGGCCGTCCGTGCCTGCTCGGCTACATCGGCAAGTGCGCCGCGCCCTGCACCGGTCAGGTGAGCCAGGAGGAGCACCGCAAGATCGTCGACGACTTCGCGGCCTTCCTTTCCGGCCAGACCGCGACGTACGTGCGCCGGCTGGAGAAGGAGATGAAGGCCGCGGCGGCCGAGCTGGAGTACGAGCGGGCCGCGAAGATCCGCGACGACCTGGCCGCGCTGGAGAAGGCGCTGGCAAAAAACGCGGTGGTCCTCGGCGACGGGACCGACACCGACGTGATCGCCCTCAGCGAGGATCCGCTCGAGGTCGCGGTGCAGATCTTCTACGTGCGGGGCGGCCGGATCCGCGGTGAGCGCGGCTGGATCGCCGACAAGGCAGACGGTACGGCGACCACCGGCGACCTGGTGTCGCGGTTCATCCAGCAGACGTACGCCGGTGACTCGGGCGACGTGATCCCGCGCGAGATCCTGGTCCCGACCGAGCCGGACGACGCCGAGGCGCTGACCGAGTGGCTGTCCGAGCTGCGCGGCTCGAAGGTGTTCATCCGGGTCCCGCAGCGCGGTGACAAGAAGGCGCTGATGGAGACGGTCGGGCGGAACGCGCTGCAGACGCTGACCATGCACAAGACCAAGCGGGCCAGCGATCTGACCACTCGCAACCTGGCGCTGGAGGAGATCCAGGCCGCGCTCGATCTGCCGGAGGCGCCGCTGCGGCTGGAGTGCTACGACGTCTCGAACCTGCAGGGCACCGAGGTGGTCGCCTCGATGGTCGTCTTCGAGGACGGCCTGCCCCGCAAGAGCGAGTACCGGCGGTTCGTCATCAAGGGCGTCGACGGGCAGAACGACGTCGCGTCGATCGCCGAGGTGCTGACCCGGAGGTTCAAGCGGCTGCTGGACGAGCGGGCCACGTTGCAGGAGGACGAGGACCCGGTTGCCGGCCTGATCGACCCGGAGACCGGTCGCGCGCGGAAGTTCTCCTACGCGCCCGGTCTGGTCGTGGTCGACGGCGGTCCGCCGCAGGTCGCGGCCGCGCGGCAGGCGATGGACGAGCTCGGCCTCGGCGACATTCCGGTCGTTGGCCTGGCCAAGCGGCTCGAGGAGGTCTGGGTCCCGGACGAGGAGGACCCGGTCATCTTCTCCCGCACGTCCGAAGGGCTGTATCTCCTGCAGAGACTGCGCGACGAGGCGCACCGGTTCGCCATCACCCATCACCGCAGCCGGCGGTCGAAGTCGATGGTGGAGAGCGTCCTCGACGAGGTCTCCGGCCTGGGCGAGGTGCGGCGCAAGACGCTGCTGCGGCATTTCGGGTCCCTGAAGAAGCTGCGCCAGGCGACCGTGGACGAGGTCGCCGACCTGCCCGGGTTCGGTCGTCGGACGGCGGAGTCCGTCGTACTCGCGGTGAACGCTGCGGCAACGAAGGCCGATACCGGCCGGGCGCCGTCGGTGAACACCGCCACAGGCGAGATACTGGATGACGACGTCCCGGCGCCGGCCGGGGCGCCCGACGGGGACCCAAGGAGAACTGAGAGCTGATGGACGACTCGGGCGGCAATCTCATCATCGTGTCCGGTATGTCCGGCGCGGGACGGAGCTCGGTCGCGGACGTACTGGAGGACCTCGGCTGGTTCGTGGTCGACAACCTGCCACCGATGTTCCTGACGACCCTCGTCGAGCAGGTCGTCGGCACCGGCGCGGCGCCCCGGCTCGCGATCGTCGTCGACGTCCGGACCGGGCTGTTCTTCGACGAGCTGAGCTCGGCGATCCACGACCTGCGGCTGAAGGGGTACCGGCCGCTGACGCTGTTCCTCGAGGCCTCCGACGACGTGATCGTGCGCCGGCAGGAGAGCGTCCGCCGGCCGCACCCGCTGCAGGGCGAGGGCCGGCTGCTGACCGGGATCCAGCGCGAGCGTGAACTGCTCGGCGACATCCGGGCCGGCGCGGACCTGGTCATCGACACCTCGAACATGAACATCCACCAGCTCGCCGCGAAGATCGTGAACGCCTTCGGCGACGAGGAGAACGCCGAGCTGCGGGCGACCGTGGTGTCGTTCGGGTTCAAGTACGGCATCCCGGTGGACGCCGACGTGGTGGCCGACATGCGGTTCATCCCGAACCCGTACTGGCAGCCGGATCTGCGGCCGATGACCGGGCAGGACAAGCCTGTGTCAGACTTCGTCCTCGGCCATCCGCTGGCCCAGCAGTTCCTGCAGAACTACGTGGACGTGCTGGACACCCTGCGGACCGGCTACCTGAACGAGGGCAAGCGCTTCGTCACCGTCGCGATCGGATGCACCGGGGGTAAGCACCGCAGTGTCGCGATGGCCGAGGAGATCGCCCGCAGGCTGCGCGAGAGAGGGTCACCGACGTTGGTCGTACACCGGGATCTGGGGCGGGAGTGAGCCAGGGCGTCTGGGACGACTCTGCCCGCGGAGAGCACGGGCCGGGGCGCTCTGACGTGCCGGCTGGGGGGCGACCCACAGACCCCCGCTCAGCCCCCCGGGTCGTCGCCTTAGGTGGGGGGCATGGCTTGGCAGCCTCTCTGTCCGCACTCCGTCATGTCACCGACCAGCTGACCGCGGTCGTCACGGTCGCCGACAACGGTGGCTCGTCCGGACGGTTGCGTCGCGAGCTCGGTGTGCTGCCGCCTGGTGATCTGCGGATGGCGCTGGCCGCGCTGTGCCGCGACGACGAGTGGGGCCGGACGTGGGCCGACGTACTGCAGCACAGGTTCCGCAGCAACGGTGAGCTGCACGATCACGCGGTCGGCAACCTGTTGATCGTCGCGTTGTGGGAGTTGCTCGGCGAAGCAGTCGACGGACTCGACTGGGTGGCCCGGCTACTCGGCGCACAAGGCCGCGTCCTGCCGATGTCCGCCGTACCGCTGGACATCACCGCGCGCGTGCTCGGGCTGGATCCGGAGCATCCGGAGGCGATCGCGGAGATCCGCGGCCAGGCCGAGGTGGCGACGACCGAGGGTCACGTCGTCGATGTCACACTCGACCCGGCCGACCCGCCGGCCTGTCCCGAGGCTTTGGTGGCCATCGCGGAGGCCGACTGGGTCGTGGTCGGCCCGGGCTCGTGGTTCACGTCAGTGATCCCGAACTTGCTGGTTCCCGAACTGTCTCGCGGCCTCCAGGAAACGAGCGCTCGCCGGTTGCTCACCCTGAACCTCGGTGAACAGAAGGGCGAGACCGACGGTTTCTCGCCGGAAACGCACCTCGAAGTGCTGGCGGCTCATGCGCCGGATCTGCGCATCGATGTCGTCCTCGCCGACGAACAACATGTCCCCGACCCGGAGTCGCTGCGCCGTACTGCGCAAGCCCTCGGCGCCGACCTGGTGATCGCCGACATCGCCGCCGAGGACCGCCAGCTCCACCACGACCCAGGCAAACTGGCCAAGATCTACCGCGAACTCTTCGAGTGACTCACCGTGGGTAGACAGGTTTGCGGTGCGAGCTTTCCCCCTCCCACGGGTTGTAGATGTTCGTGTCGAACCGCGCGATCTCCCGGCCGTTCTTGTCGTAGTAGATCGCCCAGATCGGCTTGTCCCGCACCTTGAGGGGGGTGAGATCGGCGTACCAGAGCATGAAGCCGTTCTTCACCGCCGCCTCGCTGGTGACGCCGTCGATCTGGATCTCGACCGAGGCGATGTTCTTGGGCACGGGTCCTTCCGTGCCGTTGTTGTCGGTCCAGTTCACGAAGGCCTCCTGGAACTTGAGGTCCTCGCGCAGGTAGTAGTCGGTGGGGGCGCCGGCGCTGGAGTTCTCCTGGCAGATCGCCCACTTCTTCTTGTCGGGGGACACCAGGATCGCCCGGATCCAGGTGTCGGCCGCCTGGCTGATGGCGACCTTCCAGCCGGCGATCGATCCTGTGCCGCCACCGGCCTTGTGGTTGCCGAGCTGCCATTGGTCGTCGAGAGGTCTGCAGCGACTGACGATCTGCGCGTCGGTGAGATGGCTGGCTGCCGGCTGGAGCGTCGGCCCGGCACCCGGGACGCCGGCCGGCCGGACGCCGTCGGGGCGGTGTCCGGTCCACGCGGTGATACCTGCGACCACCGCGGCGGTGGTGACAAGCGTGGTGGCGACGGTCGCGGCCCGAGTGATCCGCGTCGTCCGGCGACCGCGGCGAACGATGTCGCCGACGGACGTCTGCAGTGGATGATCGGTGTCGTCGGCGGCCTGGATCATCAGCTGTTCGAGGTCGGTGCTCACGGTGTGCTCCTCACGGTCTGGTCGAGTAGTTCGCGGAGGCGGGCCAGGCCGCGAGAGGTCTGGCTCTTCACTCCGCCGATGCCGACACCGAGGACTTCGGCGGTCTGTTCGAGGCTCAGGTCCGCGTAGTGCCGCAGGACGACGCAGGCCCGCTGACTCGGCGGCAGTGCGGCGAGTGCCCGCACCACGAGCAGACGGTCGTCAACGGCCGCGGCGGCATCCGGCAGGGGTGCGGTGCTCTCGTCGGTGATGTTGTCGAGGCGTTCGCGGCGCCAGGGACGGCGGGCCTGCGTCAGTACGGCGTTCACCACGCAGCGGTGGGCGTATCCCAGGAGACCGTCCCCGCGCTCGATCCGGTTCCACCGCCGGTAGACACTCACGAGTGCATCCTGGGCGGCGTCCTCGGCGCGATGCCAGTCGCCGCACATCAGGTACGCCGTACGGCGCAGCCTGGGCATGGTCACCGCGGCGAACTCGGTGAACTCGTCCTCGTCGCGTCGTCTCATCCAGCCTCCTCACAGGTGTCGATGAGGGAATGCGGCGAGTTGTTCGGAAGGTTGCACCGCCCGTAACAGATCGGCCGGGTGGCCGTTGGAGTTGCAGCCCGAGGGTCTTTGACAGCGGTGGGAGGATGGCGTTCATGGCGATGACAGCACAGGTGAAGTCCGAGTTGACCAGTATTCAGGTCACGAAACCCTGTTGCCGCAAGGCCGAGGTGTCCTCCGTCCTACGCTTCGCGGGCGGTCTGCACCTGGTGTCCGGGCGGATCGTCATCGAAGCCGAACTGGACAGTGGCGCTGCCGCTCGCCGGCTGCGCAAGGACATCGCCGAGATCTTCGGCCACCCGTCGGACGTCGTCGTGATCTCCCCGTCCGGAATCCGGAAGCAGACGAAGTACGTCGTCCGCGTGGTGCGCGACGGCGACGCGCTGGCCCGCCAGACCGGGCTGGTCGACAACCGCGGCCGTCCGGTCCGCGGCCTTCCGCCGGCAGTCGTGTCGGGCGCCTCCTGCGATGCAGTGGCCGCGTGGCGTGGTGCCTTCCTCGCGCACGGCTCGCTGACCGAGCCCGGCCGGTCGTCCTCGCTCGAGGTGACCTGCCCCGGTCCCGAGGCTGCTCTGGCGCTGGTCGGCGCGGCCCGGCGACTCGGCATCGGTTCGAAGGCCCGCGAAGTACGCAACGTCGACCGCGTGGTGATCCGCGACGGCGACGCGATCGGGGCACTGCTGACCCGCCTCGGTGCGCATGAGTCCGTGCTGGCGTGGGAGGAGCGGCGGATGCGCCGCGAGGTCCGCGCGACAGCGAACCGGCTGGCCAACTTCGACGACGCGAACCTGCGCCGCTCCGCGCGTGCAGCGGTTGCTGCCGGTGCACGTGTCGAGCGTGCGCTGGAGATCCTGGGCGACGACGTACCCGACCATCTGCAGGTGGCGGGCAAGCTGCGGCTCGAGCACAAGCAGGCGAGTCTGGAGGAGCTCGGGCAGCTGCACGAGCCGGCCCTCACCAAGGACGCGGTCGCCGGCCGCATCCGCCGCCTGCTGGCGATGGCGGACAAGCGCGCCGCCGACCTCGGCATCCCGAACACCGAGGCGAACCTGACGCCGGAGATGCTCGACCCGGCCTGATCCAGTACCAGCCAGTCAACTGGTATTCACATGGCGGCCCCGGAAGGTTTCCGGGGCCGTTGTGCGTGCCGCCGGCCCGCCCGGCGGGCCGTCGCGAGCGGCGGTGGTCTGCTGTGGACGCTACCAGTTGGCCGAGTGGGCTCTTGGGCTAGTGTTCGGGGTGAAGCGGCAGTGCTCGAAAGCTAGTTCTGAGGAGACGCAGTCCCGTGACCGTACGCGTAGGTATCAACGGCTTCGGCCGGATCGGCCGTAACTTCTTCCGCGCCGCGCAGGCGTCCGGTGCCGACATCGAGGTCGTCGCCGTCAACGACCTGACCGACAACCAGACCCTCGCTCACCTGCTGAAGTACGACTCGATCCTGGGCCGCTTCCCTGGTGAGGTCTCCGCGACCGACGACGACATCACCGTCTCCGGTCACAGCTTCAAGGCGTTCGCCGAGCGCGACCCCTCGAACCTGAAGTGGGCCGACGTCGGCGCCGACGTCGTGATCGAGTCGACCGGTTTCTTCACCGACGCCACCAAGGCCAAGACGCATGCCGACAACGGCGCCAAGAAGGTCATCATCTCCGCCCCGGCGAAGAACGAGGACCTGACCGTGGTGATGGGCGTGAACCACGACCTGTACGACGCCGAGAAGCACACCGTGATCTCGAACGCGTCCTGCACCACCAACTGCATCGCCCCGCTGGCCAAGGTCCTGCACGACGCGTTCACGATCGAGAAGGGTCTGATGACCACGATCCACGCGTACACGCAGGACCAGAACCTGCAGGACGGCCCGCACAAGGACCTGCGCCGCGCCCGCGCCGCCGCGCTGAACATCGTGCCGACCTCCACCGGCGCCGCGAAGGCGATCGGCCTGGTGCTGCCCGAGCTCAAGGGCAAGCTGGACGGCTACGCGCTGCGCGTCCCGGTCCCGACCGGCTCGGCCACCGACCTCACCGTCACCGTCGGCCGCGAGGTCACCGCCGACGAGGTCAAGGAGGCCTACAAGGCGGCCGCCGCCGAGGGCAGCCTGAAGGGCTACCTGACCTACACCGAGGACGAGATCGTCTCCACCGACATCGTCACCGACCCGGCGTCCTGCATCTTCGACGCGGGCCTGACCAAGGTGATCGGCAACCAGGTCAAGGTCGTCGGCTGGTACGACAACGAGTGGGGCTACTCGAACCGCCTCGTCGACCTGGTCAACCACGTCGGCGCCTCGCTCTGACGCGTCCCGTTCACGTTGCGTCCGGAGAACTGTGGCTTCCTGCCACAGTTCTCCGGACGTTAGCCGTTTCTTCGAAGGAAGCTGACAGTGAAGACGATTGAAGAACTGGGCGACGTGGCCGGCCTGCGGGTGCTGGTCCGCTCCGACCTGAACGTGCCGATCGACGGCGACACGATCGGCGACGACGGCCGGATCCGTGCGTCGTTGCCGACGCTGGTCCAGCTGGCCAGGGCCGGCGCCAAGGTGATCGTCACCGCGCACCTCGGCCGCCCGAAGGGCACGCCGGACCCGAAGTTCACCCTGGCCCCGGTGGCCAAGCGGCTCGGCGAGCTGCTGCAGCCCGAGGGCATCACCGTGCGCTTCGCGGCCGACGTCACCGGTGACAGCGCGCAGGAAGCCGTCCAGGAGCTGGACGAGGGCGAGGTGCTGCTGCTCGAGAACGTGCGGTACGACCCGCGCGAGGAGAGCAAGGACGAGACGCAGCGGGGTGCGCTGGCCGAAGAGCTGGCCGCGCTGGCCGATGTGTTCGTCAGCGACGGCTTCGGTGTGGTGCACCGCAAGCAGGCCAGTGTGTACGACGTCGCACGCCAGCTGCCGCACGCCGCGGGCGGCCTGGTGCTGGCCGAGGTCGACGTACTGAAGAAGCTGACCGAGAGCCCGCAGCGCCCGTACGTCGTCGTGCTCGGCGGCGCGAAGGTGTCGGACAAGCTCGCGGTGATCGACAACCTGCTGGCCAAGGCCGACAAGCTGCTGATCGGTGGCGGCATGGTCTTCACCTTCCTGAAGGCGCAGGGGCACGAGGTCGGCAAGAGCCTGCTCGAGGACGACCAGCTGGACACGGTCAAGGGCTACCTGGAGACCGCGAAGGCCAAGGGCGTCGAGATCGTGCTGCCGACCGACATCGTGGTCGCGCCCGAGTTCAAGGCCGATTCGCCGGCGACTGTCGTGGCCGCGGACGCGATCCCGGCCGACCAGCTCGGCCTCGACATCGGCCCGGAGTCCGCCAAGGCGTTCGCCGCCGAGATCGCCGGAGCGAAGACGGTGTTCTGGAACGGTCCGATGGGCGTCTTCGAGATGGAGGCGTTCGCGGGCGGAACGAAGGCCGTCGCGCAGGCGTTGACCGAGGTGGACGGGCTGAGCGTGGTGGGTGGCGGTGACTCCGCCGCGGCCGTGCGCCAGCTAGGCTTCGCGGACGACGCGTTCGGGCACATCTCCACCGGTGGTGGGGCGTCGCTCGAATATCTGGAGGGCAAGGAGCTCCCGGGTCTCGCAGTACTGGAAGAGGACTGAGCACGATGGCAGATGCTGCCCGTACGCCACTCATGGCGGGCAACTGGAAGATGAACCTCAACCATGTTGAGGCCGTGCACCTGCTACAGAAGCTGTCGTGGACGCTGCAGGACAAGAAGCACGACTTCGAGCGGGTCGAGGTCGCGGTGCTGCCACCGTTCACCGACATCCGCAGCGTGCAGACGCTGGTCGACGGTGACCGGATGAAGATCAAGTACGGTGCCCAGGACGTGTCGCTGCATGACGCGGGCGCCTACACCGGTGAGATCTCGGCGGCGATGCTGTCCAAGCTCGGCTGCACCTACGTGCTGGCCGGGCACTCCGAGCGCAGGCAGTACCACCACGAGACCGATGCGGTGGTGAACGCCAAGGCAGCCAAGGTGCTCGAGGCCGGACTGATCCCGATCGTCTGTGTCGGCGAGGGCCTCGAGGTCCGGCAGGCCGACGGTCACGTCGAGCACTGCGTGAACCAGATCGACGGCGCGCTCGCCGGGCTGAAGGCGGACGACGTTCGCAAGCTCGTCATCGCCTACGAGCCGGTCTGGGCGATCGGCACCGGCGAGGTGGCCACCCCGGAGGACGCGCAGGAGGTCATCGCGGGGATCCGCGGCCGGCTGGAGGAGACGTTCTCACCCTCGGTGGCCGACTCGGTACGGATTCTTTACGGCGGATCGGTGAAGATGGCCAGCGCAGGTGGCATCATGGCCCAACCGGACGTGGACGGTTGCCTGGTGGGCGGTGCCAGCCTGCAGGTCGACGAGTTCGCCGGAATCTGCCGTTACCTGGACCTTCAGTTAGGCTACTCCTCGTGATTCTCGCTTTCTCGATCGTCGTGATCATCTGCAGCCTGATCCTCACGCTGCTCGTGCTGCTGCACAAAGGCCGCGGTGGCGGTCTGTCCGACCTGTTCGGTGGCGGTGTGTCGTCCAGCCTGGGCGGCTCATCGGTCGCGGAGCGGAACCTGGACCGGATCACGATCGGCATCGGTCTGGTCTGGTTCGCTGCCATCGTGGCGCTCGGCCTGCTCTACAAGCTCGGCTGAGGGGGAGTAGGTTCCCGTGGCTGGTGGTGGTAGTGCGATTCGTGGCAGCCGGGTCGGTGCGGGCCCGATGGGCGAGGCGGAGCGTGGCGACAGCGCGCCCCGGCAGCGCATCGTGTTCTTCTGTGCGAACGGGCACGAGACCGCGACGGTGTTCGCCGTCGAGGCAGCGATCCCGGAGGCGTGGGATTGTCCGCGGTGCGGTCTGCCGACCAGCACCGATGTGAACAATCCGCCCCCGCCGCCGAAGATCGAGCCCTACAAGACGCACCTGGCCTACGTGAAGGAACGGCGCAGCGAGCAGGAGGCCGCCGAGATCCTCGAAGAGGCCCTCGAAAAACTCCGCGCCCGCCGCGCCCGCGGCGAGGTCATCTTCTGATCTGCAACGCCCAGCCCGGACCGATCGCCGATCGGCCCGGGCTGTCGCGTTTCGTGCTGACCCACTGACAGGCAGTGCGACATACGCGTTAAGGTCGGCGGCATGAAGTCTTCGATCTCGCCGGTGCGTTGGACGCCGCCGCCGGCTGCCGCGGCTCGTCACCCGAAGAACGTCGCTGTGGAGACGGTGGCGATGCCGGGGAAGGGGCCGGAGGACACGCTGATCGATGACGACGGGAGTGTGCTGACCGGTCTGTTCGACGGGCGGATCCTGCGGGTCAGCGGGGACGGCAAGACGATCACCACGGTGGCGGACACCGGTGGGCGGCCACTCGGTCTCGAGTGGTTGCCGGACGGCAAGGTGCTGGTCTGCGACGCGAACCGCGGTCTGCTGACGCTGGACAAGGACGGCCGGATCGCGACGCTGCTGGCCGAGATCGACGGCCGCCCGATGCGTTTCTGCAACAACGCGGACGTGATGCCGGACGGCACGATCTACTTCACCGACTCGTCCACGCGCTTCGGCGTCGACGAGTGGATGGCCGACCTGCTGGAGCATTCCTCGACGGGCAGTGTGTACCGGCTGACCCCGGACGGTCAGGTCACCCAGCTGGCCACTGGCCGTTCGTTCCCCAACGGCGTGGCGCTCAGCGGTGATCGCCGTACGCTCTTCTGGGCCGAGACCGCGACGTACGGGCTGTTCAAGCTCGACCTCGCGGATCCTGAAGCCGATCCGGTGCAGGTGGCCGCGATCCCAGGGCTTCCGGACAACATCGCGCGTGGCTCGGACGGCCTGATCTGGGTGGCGATCGGCTCGCCTCGCAACGCGCTCCTCGACCTGCTGCTGCCGAAGCAGCCCGTCTTCCGCAAGCTCGTCTGGCAGTTGCCCGAAGCCCTCAAACCGAAGGCCGCCGACATCATCGAGATCCAGGCGTACGACGACAACGGCACGCTGGTGCACGACCTTCGCGCCAAACACCCGGACTTCCACATGCCCACCGGGGTGCGCGAGCGGGACGGCAAGGTCTGGCTGGGCAGCATCGGCACGAGCTCGCTGGCCAGCTTCCCGACCCCGGTGCGCTAGCAGAAGACGCAGCCATTGGATGCCGTTGGCAAACTCGGGAAACAGCCGGCGTACTAGGGTGCGGGCATGCGATTCGGGATCACGATCCTGCCGGAGTACCGGTGGAAGGACGCGGCGCCGCGGTGGCGGCGGGCGGAGGAGCTCGGCTTCGACCATGTCTGGACCTACGACCACCTGACCTGGGGCGGCCTGCAGGACTCGCCGTGGTACGGCACGACGCCGACGCTGACCGCGGCGGCGCTGGTGACGTCGACGATCCGGCTGGGCACGTTCGTGACGTCGCCGAACTTCCGTCATCCACTCGCGCTGACCCGCGACATCCTGGCCCTCGACGACGTGTCCGACGGGCGCTTCCTGTGCGGCATCGGGTCGGGCGGCGGCATCGACGCGACGATCCAGGGTGGTCCGGAGCTGACCGCGCGGGAGAAGGTGGACCGGCTGACGGAGTTCGTCGAGTTGCTGGACAAACTGCTGACGAACGACGGTGTCGACTACCTCGGCGAGTACTTCGAGACGCGCAACGGCCGCACTCTGCCGGGATGCGTGCAGCAGCCGCGGGTGCCGTTCATCATGGCCGCGAACGGACCACGGTCGCTCCGGCTCGCCACGAAGTACGGCACCGGCTGGGTAACGACGGGCCTGAAGTCGCCGGACTTCGACACCTGGTTCGCGTCCGTCGTCGACCTCAGCCACCGGCTGGACGACGTACTCCAGGGCAAGTCGTTCGACCGCTACCTGGCCTTGGACTCGGCTCGCTACTCACTGTCCAGCGTGGCGGCCTTCGAGGACGTCGTCGGCCGTGCGGGGGAGCTGGGCTTCACCGACGTCATCACTCATTGGCCCCGCTCCGAAGGCGTCTACGCGGGCAGCGAGGACGTCCTGGAGCAGGTTGTCGCCGAGGTCGTTCCCCGCTACCGCTAGGGCGCCGGGGTGGCGAAAGAGCCGCACACCGGGTGGTGTGCGGCTCTTTCATTTCAGTTTCGAGAAGGGTGATCCAGAGATCAGATCGGGCGGATGTTCTCCGCCTGCAGGCCCTTCTGGCCCTGGGTGATCTCGAACTCGACGCGCTGGTTCTCGTCCAGCGAGCGGAAGCCCGAGGTCTGGATGGCCGAGTAGTGCGCGAACACGTCCGCGCCACCGTCATCCGGGGTGATGAAGCCGAAGCCCTTGTCAGCGTTGAACCACTTGACAGTACCGACAGCCATTTGTGTCTATCTCCTTGATGGCTTGTAACAAACCGCGACCCACACCTCATGAGCCACGTGTCGCCGAAAGGCCCCAGAAGACAGAACCGGCCATGCAGCACAGCGAAAGTCAGTGGGAGTCCAAAAGTGCAACGCGACAACTGTAGCCGATCTGGGGCCGCGTGGAAGGGGTGACCACGAACACGTGTCGCTAATAGTCGCCGCCTGCGACGCTGTGTGTGCGTCCGATCCAGCCTCTCCGGGACCCCGGCGTACGCCGAATCCCGCGCCGACCTGCTGATTCGCGGCCGGCGCCGGGTCCGGCCCGATGGCAACGAAGGACATTTCGCCGGTACGCCGGGTGATGGTCGCGCGAACCTGATCGGGTTTCCCGGCGTGTCGCGCGGCTCTGGACATTCGTTGCGCGGCACGCAATGGTGTGCCCGAGGAGGCACTCTTGATCGTCAAAGTGACCCGCAGTGGCGGTTTCGCCGGCCTGATGGCACACGGTGAACTCGACACGAGCGCCGAACCGGACGCCGGCGAACTGGAGGCCGCGGTGCGTGCGCTCGACCAGGACAAGCTCGGCACCGGCCGTCCGCAACCGGACCGGTACGTCTACCGGCTCGAGGTGCGTGACACCACAGGAGCGGATGCCACGCACCTCACCGTCGCCGAACAGGACGTGGACCAGACCACCGCGTGGCTGCTGGACCGCGTCCTGGGGCACTAAGGGCGTGTCTGACAACCCCTAGCTCCAGTCGACCTCAGGAGCGCGGTAGTAGTTCACGTTCAGCACGTCCCAGCGCGCCGCCTGTCCGGCCAGCCGTGCCCTGTACGACTCCCAGTCCAGCGCGGACGCCCGCGACCACCCGAGCTCGGCGATGCCCGGCAGCCGCGGGAACGCCATGTACTCGATCTTCGACATGTCGTCGAAGGTCTCCGACCACAGCGGCGCCTCCACGCCGATCACGGCGCTCTCCGGCAGGTTCGGGATCAGCGTCGCGGGGTCCCAGCGATAGGCCTTCTCCACACTCACCAGACCGGCCCAGTCGAGGCCGTACGGCGTGTCCTGGTCGTACTTCATGTCCAGGTACGCCCGGTTGGCCGGTGACATCACCACCTCGGCGCCGTTGGCGGCCGCGTTGCGGGTCAGCTCCCGCGACCGGTCGTCGTCGGTACCCCAGTACTGCACGATGCTTCCGGCCGGCAGCGGTGCATCGGCGATCTCGTGCCAGCCCATCACCCGCTTGCCGTGCTTGACGACCAGTTCGGCCGCCTTCGGCACGAACGTGAGGTAGTCCGAGTGCGGAGTCGAGTGCGCCTCGTCCCCACCGAGGTGGATGACGTCGCCCGGCGTCTGCTCGGCCACCTCCCGGAAGACATCGTCCAGGAAGTCGTAGGTGACGTCCTTGTGTACGGCGAGCGAGCTGAATCCGACCTCGGTGCCGGTGAAGTACTCCGTCGCCTCGCCGTCGGCGTTCAGCTCGGGGTACGACGTCAGCGCCGCGTTGGTGTGTCCCGGGGTGTCGATCTCCGGGACCACGGTGACGAACCGCTCCGCGGCGTACAGGACGATCTCGGCAAAGTCGGCCTTGGTGTAGTGGCCACCTGGGCCGCCACCGACCTCGGAGCTCGCTCCGTGCTTGGTCAGCTCCGGCCAGGAATCCACCTGGATCCGCCAGCCCTGGTCGTCGGATAGATGCAGGTGGAGCCGGTTGAGCTTGTAGAGCGACGCGAGATCGATGCACCGCTTGACCTCGGCGACCGAGCGGAAGTGCCGGGACACGTCGAGCATGACGCCGCGGTACGGGTAGCGCGGTGCGTCGGCGATCGTCGTACCGGCGATCTCCCAGGGGCCGGACTGCTCGGTGCCCGCATCCGCAGTGGCCGGAAGCAGCTGGCGGAGCGTGGTCACGGCGCGGAAGAGGCCCTCGGCCGTGGCCGCGGTGAGCGTCACCGCCGAGCTGTCCACGCGGAGCTCGTAGCCCTCCGTGCCGAGCGAGCTCGGCCCGTCGGTCGAGAGCGTGACGGTGCCGGTGCCCGGCTCCACAGGCAGGGCGAAGCCGGTGGACAGGCGGAGCTGGGCGGCGAGCTGGTCAGCCACCGAGGTGGCCGCCTCGTCGGTGCTGAGTACGCCGACAGTCGCCGAGGACTGCAGCGTGAAGGTCTGGTCGGGCAGGGGGGTCTGGGTGACAGGCTGCGGAATCAGGGTGGGCTCCGGTGATCGCGTGGGTTGTTTGGAAGAGTCTTATCCATATTTGTGCGCGATGGCGATCGCCTGCGCGACATAGCTCCCGCCGAACATCACCACGTGGGTCAGCAAGGGGTGCAGCCGGTGCAGTCCGACCCGGTCACGCCAACCCTCCGCAAGCGGATGCACCTCGTCGTACGCACGCAGCACTCGCTCGAGCTGTGACATGCCGAAGAGGCCGAGCATGGCCAGGTCCGTCTCGCGGTGACCCCCGTGCGCGGCCGGGTCGATCAGGTGTACGCCGTCCGCACTCCAGAGGACGTTGCCCGACCAGAGGTCACCGTGGATCCGGCTCGGCGGCTCCGACGGGTCGTCGTACTGGCAGGCCGCCAGCCGCCTGCACACCAGCTCGAACACCTCCAGTTGGTGCCCGTCGATCGTGCCTCGGTCGTACGCCGCCCGCAGGTACGGCCGGAGCCGGAGGTTGGCGAAGAACTCACCCCACGACTTCAGCGGCTCCAGCGCGTGCGGCAACCTGATCGTGCCGATGTAGCCGTCGCCGTCCCACCCATCCGGCGGTACGCCGAAGTGCCGCGCGCCGACGTCGTGGGTGACCGCAAGCCGCCGGCCGAACTCGTCCGCGGCCGCTCCGGTCGGCGGAACGAGGTCGAGCCGGACAGTGCTCAGGTGGTCGCTGGAGACATCGACCGGCGTGGCCACCGGCACGCCGCCCGGTACGGCGAGCCAGTGCAGGCCGGCGGCCTCGACCTCGAAGAACCCGTGGGGCGCGTCATGCCGCCTCTTCACAAACCTGTCGCTCAGGACGGTCATGTTCGCACTCTGCCACCCGGACCGGGCGCCGAGCCAGCACCGGCTCGGCCAGCAACGTCAGAACCGCTGCGGCGGCCAGCAGGGCGCCGACCAGGGCCACGCTGCGCACTCCGACACCGTCGACCAGGCCACCACCGATGAACGCACCCGCAGCGATGCCCACGTTGAACGCGGAGCTCGTGCCGGCCGAGGCGAGGTCGGTGCTGCCTGGAGCGACCTGCAGTGTGCGGTTCTGCACTGCGACGGCCATCCCCATGAAGGCGAGGCCGGTGACAGCGATCAGGGCGACTGTGGCCACCAGGTGACTGCCGAAGACGTAGAGGCCCGCGAGCGCAGAGCTGAGGAGCGCATAGGAGACGACCACCGATCCCCACGGAAATCGATCAAGGATCCGGCCCACGATCAGCGTCCCGGCCAGGCCACCCAGTCCACTCGCGAACAGCATCGGGCCAAGGGCATCCCGGGGCAGGCCGGTGATGTCCAGCAGGAAGGGCGTGACGTAGGTGTTGAACGTCAGGAAGCCGGTTACCCCGATCGCCGAGCTGGCGAGGACCACGCCGTACCGCCGGAAGTCGGGCGAACTGCCGCGACCGGTTGCTCTGTTGCGACCCTCGACGGCCGGAAGCAGCAAGAGGATGCCGGCGCACGCGATGGCGCCGAGAACGGCCATCACGGCGAGTGGGACCCGCCAGCCGGCCTGCTCGCCGAGCCAGGTGCCGAGTGGGATGCCGAGGACCGGCGCGAGCGCCGTGCCGATCGCCAGCCTGGCCACCACCCGGCCGCGGACCTGCGGTGGGAACAGGCTGGTCGCGATCGGCGGCGCGATCGCCCAGAACAGTGCCTGGGAGAGCGCGGTGAGCAGCCGGCTGGCGAAGAGGATCTGGTACGTCGGCGCGGCGGCGGAGAGCGCAGTCGACACCGCCAGGACGCCGAGCGTGCTGCCCAGTACAAGGCGGCGGGGCAGCCGCAGCGTCAGACGGGCGAGCGGGATCGAGGCCACCACCACGACGGCGGCGTACCCGGTCACCAGGAGGCCGACCTCGGACCGGGATCGATCGAGGTCGCCGGCGATCACGGTCAGGAGGCCGATCGGGAGAACTTCGATCGTCACGTACGAGAAGGTGCTGACGGCGAGCATGAGCAGGGCCGCGTTGGCCCGGCGGGATGTGATGGGCATGACTTCACCTGTGATTCCACTGAAGGACTGTATGGTGGTAGCATCTCACCCATGACCGACAGTTTTCGCGACGAGCTCAGGATTGTCGGTGGGCATCCGGCCCTGGACCTCGTGAACACGGTAACGCCCCGGATTCCGGGCCGTCCCGACCTGCACGACTATCTGAGACGGCCGACGGATCTGCTCGACTGGAGTCGCCGGATCGAGCTCGTCGACCCGGCCGAGGGTGAGGCGATCGCGGCGGTCTGGGAGGGTGCCCCGGACCTGGCCGAGAAGGCTCTCCGGGCGACGGACGAGATCCGCGAGGCAACGTACGCCGTTCTGGCTCCGCGCGCGGGCGGGGCTCCTGCGCTGCCGGCGGAAACCTCGCAGGAGCCCGTCTACGAACGGTTGATGCTGCGCTGGGCCGCGGCGGCCGCGCGCTCGATGCTGGTCGCGCGGACCGACGGTTCCGGGGTCGTCGACCTGCGCGTCGGCACCGCGCCGGCGTTGATGATCCCGGACCGGTTGGTGGCCGCCGCGATCGAGCTGCTCCGGACCGTCGAGCTGCGGCAGTTGCGCGCCTGCCCGATCGACGAGGGTGGGTGCGGCTGGCTGTTCCTCGACCGGAGCCGGAACGGATCGCGCCGCTGGTGCTCGATGGAGGACTGCGGCACCCGCGCGAAGATCCGCAAGCTGTCCGAGCGGCGGCGCGCTACCACTGTCTAGGAGTTATGCCGGTAGTTCTGGCGGCTGCTCACTGTCCGCGACCGGCTGACCTGTCAAGAAGGCGTGTCGAAAGATGCGAAGTGTCCGTCGGACCTGTCATCGTAGGCGGCCGGGCCTTCCGACCACGACGGGCCTGGCCGGTCCTGCCCCAGACAGGGGCGGGCAGTTGGTGAACAGAAGCTGGAGGACAGATGACGCAGGTGGCAGAGCAGCCGGGCAGTACTGCCGGGCGGCTCGGCTCGGTGGTGCTGGATTGCCCGGACCCACTCGAGCTCGCCCAGTTCTACTCAGCGCTGCTGGGGCTGGACATCGACGAGAACGGTGACGACGACTGGCGGAGCCTGACCGGCCCCGGTTCGTCACTGGGCAACTCGGTGCTGGCCTTCCGCCGCTCGGAGGAGTACGTGCCGGCCACCTGGCCCGGCACCGACGCGCAGGATCTCCATCTCGACCTGATCGTCGAGGACATTTCCAGCGGCCACGCGACCGTGGTCGCCCTCGGGGCCGAACCGCTCGACCCCCTGGACCCGCCACCGGCCGGCAACGGTCGCGGCTGGCGGATCTACGCCGACCCCGCAGGGCACCCGTTCCGGATCTGCCTCGAGTAAGGCGACCGTCCAGCGCCCGCCCCAGCTATCGGCCGGGGCGGGCGCTCGCTGTGTCAGACCCACGCACTGCTTCCGGTGAACGGGAAATGCGTGCCTTCGACGTACTTCGGCCGTGGCTGGTAGCTGTTGACCCCCGGCTCACCGCGCAGGTGGAAGGCGCTCGGGTACGGGACCTCGGGATCCGTGATCCGCGTCGACGTGGGGATGTAGCGGATCGTCAGTCCGCACCGCCGGTTCGGCGACGTGTTCGCGTTGCTGCCGTGCACGATGTTCGGGTGGTGCACCTCGACGTCACCCGGCGCGAGCACCATGTCGACGGCTGCGGACTCGTCGACCTCGACCGCGATCTCCTTACCGAGAACGCTCTCCACCTCGGTGTTGTCGCGCATCCCGGCCACCCCCGAGCGATGACTGCCCGGGATCACCCGCACGCAGCCGTTCGCCGGCGTGGAGTGGTCGACCGCCAGCCACAGCGTCACGACCTTCATCGGGTCGAGCGGCCAGAACGCCGCGTCCTGGTGCCACAGCACCGGCTGCCCGGAGTACGGCGGCTTGGAGATGTAGTGCGACGCGAACAGCGCGAGATCGGGTCCGACGAACTGCGACGCGATGTCGAGCAGCCGTTCGTCACTCACCAACCGCACCCAGAACGGGTCGTCGCGCAGGTACACGTGCCCGAGTTGTTCCGGCCGTACGTCGGGGTGCCGGGCCTGCAGCCACTCGACATGATCATTCACTTCCTTGATCAGGGCCGGATCGATGACATCGCGGAAGATCACAGAGCCGTCGTCTTCGAACATGTCTCCATGCTGCTGGGTCGAGCCATCGGCTACTAGCAGCAAGCTGACGAGAACTTGTAGCGTGTTGATGTGGATCAGGCGCTGCGCTTCGAGTCGCACGCGTTCGGCCGTCCGTATCACGCGGCCCGCGTCCGGATCGCCGCGCGAGCGCGCGACACCGAACTGCACACCCATGCGGACTTCCATGAGTTGATGGGCGTGGTGTCCGGCAGCGGAGAGCACCTGTTGACCACAGGTACGCAGAGCCTCGTGGCCGGCGACGTCGTACTCGTGCGGCCGCAGGATCGGCACGCGGTCCGCGGTGCGGCACCTGACGGGCTGGAGTTCGTGAACGTCGCCTTCCCGAGTTCGGCCTGGCAAGGCTTCCTCGACCTGACCAGGACCAACCCGACCGGAAGCTGGGCCACCGCGCGTGGGCCGGTGGCCTTCCACACGCCCGCCGCGATCGCCGTGTTCGAACACGCCCTGGACCGTTTCCAGGACGAACCCGGCGCCTACGATCTGATGCGCTTCTGGATCGACCTGCTGCCACTGGTCTCGCCGGGGGAACTCGCCTCACCCGCCGGCACGCCCATTGCACCGGACTGGCTGTCGAAGGCCTGCCGGTCGATGCGGGCCGAGGAGAATCTGCGCGGAGGAGTGCCGCGGCTCCTCGAGCTGTCCGGTGTCAGCCCAGCCCACCTGTCCCGCTCGATGCGGGCGGCCTACGGACGTACGCCGACCACCTTCGTCGCCGACCTCCGCCTGGAACACGCCGCATCGTTGCTCGCAGCAACCAATCACCCGGTCGCCGCGATCGCGGCCCGCTGCGGTTTCACCAGTCAGTCGTACTTCACCCGCTGCTTCACCGCCGCCCACCAGCTCTCGCCCCGGGACTTCCGCCGTCGCTCGCAGCGAGCGTTCGTGCCGTAGCGGGTGAACCCCAGAGGGTGGTCATCCGTTGGTCAGGGTGAGGACGGGAGGGCGCACTGTGCGGTTCAAGGTGCTCGGACCGCTGGAGATTCGCGACGGCCGCGGCGAGCCGGTGCAACTCGGCTCGGCGAAGCTGCGTGCCGTCCTCGCAGTGCTCCTGGTGAGCGCCAACCGGCCCCTGCCCGCCGGCCGGCTGGTCGAGATGGTGTGGCCCGACCGTCGGCCGCCCACTGCGATCGGAGCGCTTCGTACCTACGTCTCGACGCTGCGCCGCGACCTCCAACTGAACGCCGCGCCACCCCGGCTGGTGACCGACGCGGCCGGTTACCGAATGGATGTGACGGCCGCTGACCTCGACCTGCTCGCGTTCGAGGAGTTCACGACCCGCGGCGAGCAGGCACTGCGCGACGGCGACCCACTGGCGGCTACGGAGCTACTGAGCCGGGGACTGGCTCTGTGGCGCGGCCGCCCGCTCGAGGACGTAGCTGTCGACGCGGACCCCAACGGCCGGCTGGTCGTTGCGGAGGAACGGCGCCTGGCCGCCAGCGAGACCCTGGTCGAGGCCCGTCTCGCACTCGGGCAGCACACCGAACTCACCGCCGAGCTGTGCGCTCTGGTCGAGGAGAACCCACTCCGCGAGCGGCTCTGGCACCAGTGGATGCTCGCCCTGTACCGGGCCGGCCGCCAGGCCGATGCACTCGCTGCCTTCCGCCGTCTCCGGGACCGCCTTGCCGGCGAACTCGGGACAGAGCCGGCCCGCGCGGTTCGCGACCTGCACGCGCAGATCCTGGCTGCGGACCCCGAGCTCGATCTGCCCGGCGAGGTGTCGCAAGGAACGCGGACGGTGGTCCCACGTCAACTACCGGCAGACGCCGCGTCCTTCACTGGCCGCAGCACCGAGCTGGGCGAACTCGCGGACCTGTTACGAGGAGACCCGGACGACCGCATTCCGCCGATCGGCGCGGTCGACGGAGTCGCGGGCATCGGCAAGTCCGCGCTCGCCGTACACGCCGCGCATCTCGTCGCGAGTGGCTTCCCGGACGGGCAGTTGTACGCCGACCTGTCCGCGGACAGCACGGCGATCGGCGCACTCGGCCGGTTCCTGCGGGCGCTCGACGTACCCGATGGTGGGCGGTACGACCTGACCGAGGCAGCCGGTCGGTTCCGGGCCGAGACTGCGACCCGGCGCGTGCTCGTCGTACTGGACAACGCGACGGATGCCGCGCAGGTACGGCCGTTGCTGCCGGCCGGGCCCGGTTGTGCGGTGCTGGTCACCAGTCGCCGGGTGCTCGCGACGCTGGACGGCGTACGTCACCTGCACCTTCGCCCGTTGCCTCCTGGCGAGTCGACGGCGCTGCTCGGCCGGTTGGCCGGAGCTGACCGGATCGCCGCGGATCCGGCCGCCGCGCGGAAGCTGGTCGGGTTGTGCGGGGGACTGCCGTTGGCGGTGCGGATTGCCGGCGCCCGGTTGGCGGCACGGCCCACCTGGCCGGTGCGCACCCTGACCGATCGGCTTGCGAATGCCCGCAGCCGCCTCGACGAGCTGCGCGCGGATGATCTCGACGTCCGGGCCTCCCTGCAGGTCGGTCACCGGTTGCTGGAGGCCGGATCGGTGGCGGAGCGTGCAGCTGCATCGGCCTTTGGGTTGCTCGGCCTGCCCGACGCAGCGGACCTGAGTCCGCCGTTCGCCGAACGGTTGCTCGGAGCAGTGGACGCGACGCCGGTGCTGGAGTTGCTCGTCGATGCGCAGTTGCTGGAGAGCCCTGCGCCGGGTCGGTACCGGCTGCACGAGCTGCTGCGGCTACTGGCCCGTGAGGTCGGCGCGGAGCGATCCGTTGACGAGAGGACCGCCGCACTGACGCGGGCAATGCGCTGGCAGGTCGCCACCGCCTGGAGTGGGTACGCCATGCTGCGCCCGGGCGACCCGCGGTTGGACACCGCCGGTGCGTGGGCCGCTGGCGGTACGACCTTCACCGGGGTCAGGGCAGCGCTCGAATGGTTCGAGACCGAGCGGGCCAACCTGCTGGCCAGTGCCGAGCAGGCTGCCGCGACGGACGGCGTACCGGACGAGATCCCTGGCCAGTTGGCGCGGGCGCTGTTCGCGTTCTTCCACATTCGCGGTCATCGGGGGGACTGGATACGGCTCAACCAGACCGCGTTGGCGGTCGCACGCCGTATGAAGGATGCGTACGCCGAAGGGTTCGCGCATCGCGACCTGGGTGCGGCGTACGAACTGCAGGGCGATTTCGATCAGGCCGCGGGGCATCTGCGGGCTGGCCTGCGACTGTTCACCGAGGCGGGTGACGACACCAGGCAGGCCTCGTGTCTGAACGGCCTCGGCACTGTCTACGACAGCCTGCAACGCTACGACCAGGCTGCGG
This sequence comes from Kribbella sp. NPDC050241, assembly GCF_044459685.1. Taxonomy (NCBI): domain Bacteria; kingdom Bacillati; phylum Actinomycetota; class Actinomycetes; order Propionibacteriales; family Kribbellaceae; genus Kribbella; species Kribbella sp. NPDC050241. Next base: position 1,527,812 of record NZ_JBITJE010000001.1, on the reverse strand, counting down.
ATTGCCTCTCGCAGGCACTGTCGATCGCCCGCCGGCTCGGCGACCCGCACGGCCAGGGCGTCTACCTGAACAACCTCGGTCCGGTCTTGGGGCAACTCGGCCGGTACGACGAAGCCTTGCGGCATCTCGCCGAGTCAGGGGCGATCTTCGCCGAGCTGGGCAACCGTCGCGGCCAGGCGGCGGCAGTCACGAATCTCGGTGAGGTCCACGAAGCCGCCGGCGCACCTGGCGAGGCGCTCCCGAGGTTCACCGCGGGTCTCGCGATCTTTCGCGAGCTGGCCGACGAGGCGGGCCAGGCGCATTGCCTGACCCACCTCGGCCTCGCCCATCGCGACCTGGGCCGCGTCGACCAGGCGCTCGAGTGTCTACGGTCCGCGCTGGCGATCTGTGAGCGCACCGACGACCAGCGTGGTGCGGCGCGGTGCCTACGGCTGATCCGCGAGACCCTTCGCCAGGCCCGACCGCATGGCAAGGGTCAACGACTGAGTGCGAACGAGTAGACGTTCCCGCCGCCGTTGTCGCCGTACGTTCCTGCGTAAACCTTGCCCTGGGCCACGACCGGTCCGGAGTCGACCGCGCCGGACACCCGAGCCGACCACAGCCGCTGCCCGTTGGTTGCGCGCAGTGCGTAGACGCTGCGGTCGTCCGACCCGACGTACACGACGCCGTTCGCCACCACCGGCGATGACATCACCACGCCGCCGGTGCGGAAGCTCCATCGCGCGGCCCCGGTCGCTGCGTCCAACGCGAGCACGCGGCGGTCGTTGTTCGTGCCGATGTAGACCGTGCCGTTGACGACTGCCGGCGAGGACTGGAACGACGCGAGGATGTTCGTGGCGTACCGCACCTTCCACCGCTGTACGCCGGTCTCGGCGTTCACGGCGTACACATTGCCGTCCCGCGAGCCGAAGTACACGGTGCCGTCGACCACGGCCGGTGTCGAGGAGTTGTGCCCGCCGGTCGGGAACGACCACAGAACGGCGCCGGTCGCCGCATCCAGGGCATAGACCTGCTGGTTGAGCGACGCCGCGAACACCTTGCCACCGGCAACAGTCGGGCTTGAGTAGAAGCCGGAACCGCGACCGCCGTTGGGCTTGGCGTCCCAGATCCGCGTACCGGTGGCGGCGTCCAGGGCCAGCACCTGGTCCTCGGTGGTGGCGGCGTACACCACTCCGCCGGCGACCACGGGCGATCCGTTGATGTTGCTGACCGAGGCTCCGGTGCGCCACCGGGTCGCTCCGGTCACCGCGTCGAAGGCCCAGATCTCGGCGGCCGGCCGGTTGATCCCCAGGTAGACCACGCCGTCGTCGATTGCCGGCGACGTGAACGTCCAGTCGCCGGTCAGCGCGCTGTCCGGCTTCGCCCAGAGCTGCTGGCCCGTGGCCGCGTCGAGCGCGTGCAGCCGGCCGTCCAGCCCGCCGACGTACACCCGGCCGTCGGCGGTCGCCGGTGAGGACCAGACGCTCCCTCCGATCTTGGTCACCCACTGCTGCCGCAATCCGCCGACGGTCGACACCGACAGCGCTGTCTCGGCAGTGTTGACGCCCTGGTGAGCAGGCCCGTTGCGGAACTGGGTCCAGTCACCGGTCGCGACGGCGCTCGCCGGGGCTGTACCCACAGCCACCAGCGGCGTCATGACAAGCGCAGCGAGCGCGCACAGGGCCCGCACCCTCAAGAATCGTCCAGTCATGACCCGACGATCCCGCGCCGGCATCAACGATCGATCAAGCCGTCGCGAGCGCCTTGCGGATCCGCTTCTCCGAGACCGGGTACGGCGTACCGAGGGTCTGCGCGAACAGACTGATCCGCAGCTCCTCGAGCATCCACCGCACCTCGAGAAGCTCCGGGCTCGGATACTTGCCGGTCGGTACGGCGTTGAGCCGGGCGCGGTAGTCGGCATCGAGCGTTTGGATGATCGCCATGCCCGAGCGGTCGCGCATCGCGTTGGCGCCGATCTTGTCGAGTCGTTGCTCCATCCCGCGCAGGTAGCGCACGAGATCGGGCAGCCGGGTGGCTCCGGTCTCGGTGATGAAGCCGGGGTGGACCAGACCTTCCAGCTGGCCGCGAACGTCGGACAACGCCGCGAGCAGCGCCGGGCTCGATGCCCGCGAGATCAGCTTGTCCACCGTGCGCGCGTGGGCCAGCACCTGCTCGACCTGCCGCAGAATCGTCAGCACCGTGTCCGCGAGCTCCGACCGTACGGCGTCCCGCAGTACGGAGAACGCGGTCAGGTTCCATGCCGGGCCGTGCGCCGCTGTCATCAACTGGTCGACGGCCGCGGAGATCGCGTCGTCGAGCAGCTCGCCGACGTTGCGGTGCGGGCCTGCCATCAGCGTCATCTTCTGCTGGTTGGTCAGGTTGCGCTGGACCACGTCGATCACGGACGGCATTGTCAGCAGCAGGAGCCGGCGGGTGCCGTTCCACATCGCTGCCGCCTGGTCACGTTCGGTCTCCTGCAGCCTGATCGCGACGGTCTTGCCCTCGTCGACGAGCGCCGGGTAGCCGGCGACCGTGAGCCCGTTGCGGTGCTCGGAGAAGCTGCGCGGCAGGTCGCCGAACGTCCAGTCGGCCAGGCCGGACCGCTCCAGTCCACTGACAGCCTTCGACGCGACCTGCGAGATGGCGGCCTTGGTCTTCGGTTTGAGGCGCTCCTTGAGCTTGGCCAGGTCCTTGCCCTCGGCCACCGTCTTGCCCTTGTCGTCGATCACCCGGAACGTCATCCGCAGGTGCTCCGGCACCCGGCTCCAGTCCCAGTCGCCCGGCTCGATCAGTACGTCGCGCAGGTTGCGCAGTTCACGCGCCATGGCGTCGGTGAGCGGACCGGAGGCCGGGTCGAGGTGGGGGAGGATCTGACGGGCGTGGTCCGGGGCCGGCACGATGTTCCGCCGGATTGCCTTGGGCAAAGACTTGATCAGGGTGGTGACGAGCTCCTCGCGGAAGCCGGGCACGCTCCACTCGAAGCCGTCCGCGGTGACCTGGTTCAGCACCAGCAGCGGAATGTGCACGGTCACGCCGTCCGCGTCGGTGCCCGGCTCGAAGGCGTAGGTGAGGTCGAAGGTCATCCCGTTCTGCATCCAGTGCAGCGGGAACTCCTCCTCCTTGACCTCGGCACCCTCGCGGACGACCAGGGACCGCTCGAAGTCGAGCAGGTCGGCGTCACGCTGCCGGGCGTTCTTCCACCAGGTGTCGAAGTGCCGACCGGTGACGACCTCCGCGCCGACGCGTTCGTCGTAGAAGGCGAACAGCGTCTCGTCGTCGACCAGCAGGTCGCGTCGGCGGGTCCGCTCCTCGAGCTCCTCGACTTCCTCGACCAGCTTGCGGTTCTCGTGGAAGAACTTGTGGTGCGTGTCCCAATCGCCCTCGACCAGCGCGTGCCGGATGAACAGCTCGCGAGAAACCTCGGGGTCGACCTTGCCGTAGTTGACCTTGCGCCGCGCCACGATCGGTACGCCGTACAGAGTGACCTTCTCGTAGGCCATCACCGCGCCGGCCTTGCGCTCCCAGTGCGGCTCGGAGTACGTGCGTTTGATCAGGTGCTGCGCGATGTCCTCGGCCCACTCGGGCTCGATCTTGGCGTTGACCCGCGCCCACAGCCGCGAGGTCTCGACCAGTTCGGCGGCCATCACGAACTGCGGCGGCTTCTTGAACAGTCCGGAGCCGGGGAAGATCGCGAACTTGGTGCCGCGGGCACCGAGGTACTGGTGCTGGTTGGCCGGGTCCTTCATGCCGAGATGGGACAGCAGACCGGACATCAGCGAGACGTGGACCGCCTGTGGGTCGGCCGCCTCGCCGCTGTTCAGCGCGACGCCGATCTGGGACGCGACCTGGCGGAGCTGGGCGAAGATGTCCTGCCACTCCCGGACGCGCAGATAGTTGAGGTACTCGCTGCGGCACATCCGGCGGAACTGGTTGCCGGACAGCTCTTTCTGCTGTTTCTTCAGGTAGTTCCAGAGGTTCAGGAACCCGAGGAAGTCGCTGGTGGGATCGCGGAAGCGGGCGTGCGCCTGCTGCGCCTGCGCCTCGGCGTCGGTCGGCCGCTCGCGCGGATCCTGGATCGACAGCGCGGCGGCGATCACCATCACCTCACGGACACAGCCGTGCTTGTCCGCCTCGACGATCATCCGGGCCAGCCGCGGGTCCAGCGGGATCTGGGCCAGCTGGCGGCCGATCGGGGTGAGCCTGCGGTGCCGCTCGGTCGCCTTCGCGGACTCGATCGCGCCGAGCTCGGTGAGCAGTTGCAGGCCGTCGGTGATGCTGCGCTTGTCCGGCTCGTCGATGAACGGGAACGCGGCGATGTCGCCGAGCCCGATCGAGGTCATCTGGAGAATGACGGACGCGAGATTGGTCCGCAGGATCTCGGGGTCGGTGAACTCGGGCCGGCTCTCGAAGTGCTCCTCGGAGTACAGCCGGATACAGATGCCGTCGCTGGTCCGGCCGGAGCGGCCCTTGCGCTGATTGGCGCTGGCCTGCGAGACGGGCTCGATCGGCAGGTGCTGGACCTTGGTGCGATGGCTGTACCGCGAGATGCGCGCCGTACCGGGGTCGACGACGTACTTGATGCCGGGGACGGTCAGCGAGGTCTCGGCGACGTTGGTCGCGAGGACGATGCGGCGGTTCGAGTGGGGCTGGAAGACGCGGTGCTGCTCGGCGTTGGAGAGTCTGGCGTAGAGCGGCAGGACCTCTACGGCCCCGGGGCGGCCGCGTTGGCCGGCGTACTTGTCGTTGAGCGCGTCGGCGGTGTCGCGGATCTCCCGCTCACCGCTGAGGAACACCAGTACGTCGCCCGAGGCCTCGTGCTCGAGTTCGTCGACGGCGTCCAGGATCGCCTGGGTCTGGTCGCGGTCCAGTGTGCTCGGGTCGTCCGGGTCGTTGATCGGGCGGTAGCGCACCTCGACCGGGTAGGTCCGGCCGGAGACCTCGACGATCGGCGCGGGGTTGCCCTGGCTGTCGGAGAAGTGTTCGGCGAACCGCTCCGGGTCGATCGTCGCGGAGGTGATGATGACCTTGAGATCCGGGCGGCGGGGGAGCAGGCGCTTGAGGTAGCCGAGGATGAAGTCGATGTTCAGGCTGCGCTCGTGCGCCTCGTCGATGATGAGCGTGTCGTACCGGCTCAGGTCGCGGTCGCGCTGCAGTTCGTTCAGCAGGATGCCGTCGGTCATGAGCTTCACCAGAGACCGCTCACTGACCTTGTCGGTGAACCGTACGGCGAACCCGATGGTCTCGCCGAGCTCCGTGCCGAGCTCCTCCGCGATCCGCTCCGCCACGGTGCGTGCGGCGAGGCGCCGGGGCTGGGTGTGACCGATCATGCCCTGGATGCCGCGGCCGAGCTCGAGGCAGATCTTCGGCAGCTGGGTCGTCTTCCCGGAGCCGGTCTCGCCGGCGACGACCACGACCTGGTGGTCCCGGATCGCGGCCGCGATGTCGTCCTTCAGCTGACTGACGGGCAGCTCCGGCGGATACGTGATCTCGGGCACCGCCTGCCGGCGCAACTCCACGCGCTGCTCGGCCTGCTCCACCGCCCCGAGCACACCCTGCAACGCCTGCTCGCGCTTGTGCGCTTCCTTCGTACTCCGAACCCGCTCCAGCCGCCGCCCGAGCTGCTCCCGGTCATACACCGAAAGCCCCTCGAGCCGCGCCACCACGTTACCCAGATTGAGCTCAGCGGCCGGAGTCTGATCCGATGACGGTTTCGGGCCACGCCCCCGGCGACGAGGACGCCGGTTGGTGGGAGCAGGGGAGGGACTGGGTGACTCGGTCCGGGCTTCTGGCATAACCCCACCAGTTTAGGCGCCCCACGCCAGCGCCTCACCTGGGTTTAGTGGACCGCCAGGCCATCACAACCGTCGCCTCCGCACCGGCCTGCGCGGGCGAACGTTCCGTCCGCGTGGATTGTGATGGCGTGGAGGTCCGGCTCCTTAGTCTTCGTCCCGAGACGACGCCTTCACGGCGAGCACGGGGACGGGGGACTCGAGGAGGACCCTTTGGGCTGTGCTGCCGAGGATCAGCTTGCCGACGGGGCTTCGGCGGCGGAGGCCCAGAACGATCAGGCCGACGTCTTCGGCGCCGGCTGCCTTGAGGAGTTCGCCGGCCACGTCGCCCGAGGAGACGGCCTGCTGGATCGTCACCTCGACGCCCAGCTCCCGAAGCCGAGCCTCGGCGGCGGCCAGCTCGTCGGCGTTGGCATAGCGAGCGTCGATGTACGAGTCGCCACGGCTGGTGTTCAGTAGCAGCACCGACGCTCCCCGCAGCTCGGCCTCCACGGCCGCCGCCGTGAGCGCGGCCTCACCCTCGGGAGTTGGCACATAACCGACCAGGATCTTCACAGGTTCACTCTCCCATCTCCGGACCTGTGCCACTCATCAACGACGCGGAAGCCGACCGGCTCACGCTCATCCGGCGCATCGTCCAGGCGATCGGAGCGGGTTGTGCAGTGGCGCACGTCCGCCCCACCCCGGTTGCTTGACTCTGACACCGGTGTGAGGCGATAGCGTCGACCGCATGGTCGAACTGCAAGTGGTGCTGCCTGACGAATCGGCGACCATGCCGCCCGAACGGCTGGTCGAACTGGCCGTCGCCGCGGAGGAACTCGGCTACGGTACGGCGTGGTTGCCCGATCACATCCTGCCGCCGGGTGAGTTCGGCTCCGAGTACGGCGGGGTGTACGAGCCGCTGGTGACGATCGGCTACCTCGCGGCACGGACGACGCGGATCCGGTTCGGGACCTCGGTGATGATCCTCCCGCTGCGCAACCCGTACGTCGTCGCGAAGCAGGCAGCGACCCTGCATCGGCTGTCCGGGGAGCGACTGGTGCTCGGCGTCGGCGTGGGGTGGACCGAGCAGGAGTTCGCCGCCGTCGGTGCTCCGTTCCGCGAGCGGGGGCGACGGACGGACGAGTCGCTGGAGATCATCCGAGGGTTGTTCGCCGGTGAGGACCGCGGCGGTGTCTTCGAGCCGAAGCCGCGCGCCCCGCTCCCGATCATGATTGGTGGCGACAGTGCGTCCGCCCTCCGTCGGGTCGCACGCTTCGGCGACGAGTGGCAGGGCTTGGGTCTCGATTCATCGTCCTTCCGCGCGGCCGTCGCGAAGATCCGCGCTCAGACAGACCGGCAGGTCAAGGTCGGCAGGCGCCTGCACTGGTCCGGTGCAGCGTCGGAACTGGACGCCGTCGTCCGGCAGGGCACCGAACTCACCGAAGCCGGCGCCGATTCCCTGGCAGTCTCCTTCGGCGACCACAACCAAACCCTGGACCGCATGACCCGCTTCCACGACGCTTTCGGACTAGCCGTCGAGTAGCCGATTGCGAAGAACCTTGCCGGTGGCGTTGCGGGGGAACTCGTCCACGATGCGGATCTCGCGGGGCGTCTTGTAGCGGGCCAGGTTCGCGCGGACGTGAGCCATCAGGTCGTCCTCCGACACCGGCTCGCGCAGTACGACGTACGCGATCAGCCGTTGGCCGAACTCCTCGTCCGGTACGCCGACCACCGCGGCCTCGGCGACCGCGGGGTGACTGGCCAGGCACTCCTCGACCTCGACCGGGTACACGTTCTCGCCGCCTGAGACGATCATGTCGTCCTCGCGGCCGTCCACGAACAACCGACCGAGCCGGTCCAGGTGGCCGAGGTCGCCGGTGCTCATCCGCCCGTCGACGACCGTCTTGCTGGAGCCATCGGAGTAGCCGCCGAACACGAGCCCGCCGCCGGCGAAGATCCGACCGGTCTCGCCGGTGGGCACCGGCCGATCGTGGTCGTCGAGGATCCGGATCGAGCTGCCGAGACACGGCCGCCCGACCGTCCCGGGCGCGGCGATCAGGTCGGCGGACGTCGCAATGGTCGCGATGCCGACCTCGCTCGATCCGTAGGCGTCACACAGCACCGGCCCGAACTGCGTGATGAACCGCTCGGCCAGTGGCGCGCCGAGCGCGGACGCACCGGAGATCACCGCCCGCAGCGACCGCAGATCGTGCGTCGCGATCTCCGTCGGGCCGAGCTCCAGCATCCGCCGCAGCATCACCGGTACGGCGACCATCGAGCCGGCTCTGGTCCGTTCGGCCGAGGCGAGCACCGCGCCGGCGTCGAACCGGCGGGCCAGCACCAGCGGCGAGCCGAGGAAGAGCGCGAGCATCGAGGTCAGCAGACCGAGTCCGTGGAACAGCGGCGGGCAGATGACCATCGGCTCGCCCGACCGCAACCCGATGCGATTGAGCGCGCTAGCGGTCAGTCCGGCGAGGCCGAGCGCGGTCGGCACGCGGGGCGCGGCCTTCGGCGTCCCGGTCGTGCCTGAGGTGAGGATGGTGATGTGCCCGGGCGAGTCCGGGTTCGGCGCTTCAGGTGCATCGGATGCGGCGAGCTCGTCGAGATCCGAGAGCACGGACGGGACGTCCGCCGGTGGGTCGAACTCCGCGTCGTGGATGAGTAGATCGGGTCGATGCCGCTCCAGCACCGCGGCCAGTTGCGGGGGAGCGAACTCGGTGTTCACGAACAACACGTCCGCGCCCACCCGGGAAGCAGACAACGTCGCCTCGAGGAAGCCGCGGTGGTTCCGGCACAGCACCGCCACCTTGCTGCCGGCAACGATCTTGTGCTGGGCGTGCATCGCCGCCGCGATCCGTTCGCACCGGTGGTCCAGCTCGGCGTACGTCGCACTGCCGTCCTCGTCGATCACGGCGGCGCGATCGGGGTAGCGGATCGCGGCGATCACGCCCAGTGCGGCCATCGACTGGCCCCAGTGGCGCAGAGCGCGCTCGATCCCGATGAGGTGTGAAGGTCGTGCGGACCGCCAGACTCCGGACCTGAGCAACGCGACGGACACACCGCCGACCTCGGCCGCGCCCTGGACCAGCCAGTCCGGCGGCCGGATCGGCGCGATCGGCCGCGGCGCCCTCACGGCTGCCCCCGGCGTTTGGATCTCCCGTCGGTACGTCGGAAGTATTGCTCGAAGAGCCGGTCGGTGGGCACGCGCAACAGGTTGCCCAAGGCATCCGCCGGCAGGACCATCGGTGGCGTGATGTTGTGCGGTCGTTCGGCGACCGCCGTACACACCTGATCGGCGGCCTGCTCGGGCGACAGTCCGGGCATCTTGTTCAGCAAGGGGGTCGGCTCGCTCATCCGCGTGTGCACGAGACCCATGTAGACGGTCGACGTAGTGACTCGGTCGCCGCGGATCTCCTGCGCCACGGACCGCAGCCACACGTCGAACGCGCTCTTCGAGGCCAGGTACGCCGACCAGCGGGCCATCGGCGGTGTCCGGACTCCGGCGGTCGAGACGTTCACGATGTGCCCGGAGCGGCGTTCGCGCATCGACGGGAGCAGCTCGAGGACGAGCTTGGCCGGGCCGAGGTAGTTGACTGCGTTCGTCCGCTCGATGTCGTGGAAGCGTTGGTAGGAGTCGGCGATCGATCGGCGGATCGACTTGCCCGCGTTGCTCACCAGCACGTCCACATGTCCGTGCTCGGCCAGCACTGTCCGCACGAGCTCCTCGACAGCGGCCGGATCAGCCAGGTTGGTGGGGTAGACGAACGCCGTACCGCCTGCTGCCCGGATCTCGCCGGCCACCACCTCCAGTTGGTCGGCCGTCCGAGCCACCAGCAGCACGGTCGCTCCGGCCCGGGCGAGTCGCCGCGCGGTCGCTTCGCCGATCCCGTACGACGCCCCGGTCACCAGGATGACCTGTCCACCGACGGCAGCGGCCAACTGGTCGTCGCCGATGCGCGCCCGCCCGTTGGTCAGCGCGACAAGCAACGACCACCCGATCGACCGCTTCCCAGTCACCATGACCGTGACATTACCCGCTGGTAGGCGGCTGCGGCAGGCCCTGCGCGTCGTCGGCGACCCGCTGCAACCACTCGCGGGTCAGAGCAGCGAACAGCTCCGGTTGCTCGAGTTGGAGGTTGTGCCCCGCCACGTCGAGGACGGCGAAGCTCGCCCGCGGGTAGTGGGGGAGCAGGACATAGGTGTCCTCGTATCCGGTGATCGAGTCCTGCCGGCCGCAGACGATCAGCGTCGGGCGGGTCCAGACGGGACCGCTCTCCGGATCGACCGACAGCCTGCGCTTCCTCTCGATGCGATCGAGCGCTGCGGTGTCGGCGATCGCGAGCCCTGGCGCAACGTCCTTCCGGTACGCCGCCAAGGCTGTGGCGGTCCGCACGACGGCCAGCTCGGTGAAGTCCTCACCCTCGGTCAGCGACTCGACGACGCCCGGCTCCGATCGCAGCACGACGTGCTCGGGCACGGTGCGGTCCGCGTTCTCGACGACCGTGCCGATCGGGCAGATCAGGCTGAGACCGAGCACCTGCTCCGGTCTCTCCCGAGCCAGGGCTCGCGCCAGGTAGCCGCCGTACGACTCCCCGATGAGCAGGAAGGGCTCGGCGCCGATCTGCTCGTCGACGAAGCTCTGCACGGCCGCGAGGATCCCGTCCGAGCTGTCGATGTCGCCGGCAGGGCTCTGCCCCATGCCGGGCAGGTCGGGGTAGAGCCGGCGATAGCCGGGCAGGTCGGTGAAGATCGGCTCGAGGCAGCCGGTCATCAGCCGGTGGTCGGGAGTCCAGCCGTGCAGCGCCAGCACCGGAGTGCCGTCGCCGTAGGACACGTGGTGCAGTGTCATCAGAATCGCCTTTCGCCGAGCCCGGTCAGGGCGAAACAAGTTGTAGCAATCGCCGCCGACAGTTCTAGAGTCGACCTCATGGCTCGTCGCTCACCCCTTGGTCCTGTCCCTGAATCCGCGGTTCTCCGTTCCCGCCTGGAGCGTGCCCGAGAGGCCGCGGCCGGTACCGGCCTTCTGATCGCGCCGGGTTCCGACCTGCACTATCTCCTCGGTCAGCCCGGCGGATCCTTCGAACGCCTCACGACGTTGGTGATCCCCGCCGACGGGGCCCCGGCACTCGTCGTACCGAAGCTGGAAGCACCTGGGTACGACGGCCTGCCGCTGGAGGAACTCGGGGTCGAGGTCGTCACGTGGGTCGACGGCGACGATGCGTACGGCCTGGCGGCGGATCGGCTGCGCGGTTCGCAGCGAGTCGCGGTCAGCGACTTCACGCCCGCGCTCCACGTGCTATCGCTGAGAGACGCACTGCCCAAGGCGGAGCAGACTCTGGCCGGTCCGATCGTGCGTGAGTTGCGGATGCGGAAGGACGCGGCGGAGGTCGAGGCTCTGCGGAAGGCAGGCGCGGCGATCGACCGCGTGCACGCCCGGGTCGGCGAGTGGCTGCGGCCCGGCCGGACCGAGGCGGAGGTCGGCGCGGACATCGCGGACGCGATCGTCGAGGAGGGTCACGTCGTGGCCGACTTCGTCATCGTCGCCAGTGGACCGAACGGTGCGAGCCCGCACCACGCCCTGTCCGATCGGGTCATCGAGGCGGGCGACGTCGTGGTCGTCGACATCGGCGGACCCGTTGCCGAGGGCTACAACTCGGACTCGACCCGGACGTACGCCGTGGGCACACCGCGCGACGCCGACGTCGCCGCGACGTACGCCGTACTGCGGGATGCGCAGCAAGCGGCGGTGGACGCGGTGCGGCCGGGGGTGTCCGCGGAATCGATCGACGCGGCGGCGCGGGAGGTGATCGCGGCAGCCGGCTTCGGCGACTTCTTCATCCACCGGACCGGTCACGGGATCGGGCTCGACGTCCACGAGGAGCCGTACATCGTCGGTGGGAACGGACTGCTGCTCGAGCCGGGGATGGCGTTCAGCGTCGAACCAGGCATCTACCAGCCGGGCCGGTGGGGTGCACGGATCGAGGACATCGTGGTCGTCACCGAGGACGGCGTCGAGCCGATGAACCAGCGGCCGCACGACCTCGTCGTGCTCTGACGCCCGTCAGCCGGCGCGGAAAGTCTTGCGGTAGGCGAGCGGCGACACCCCGAGCTCGGACCGGAGGTGGTGCCGCAACGACGCCGCGGTGCCCAGACCGGCAGCGTCGGCGACGCGGTCCACCGAGAGGTCGGTCGTCTCCAGCAGCTCACAGGCATGCCGCACGCGTTGCTGCAGCAGCCACGCTCCTGGTGACTGCCCGGTCTCGGCCTTGAACCGGCGGCTGAACGTGCGCACGCTCATCCGGGCGTGCGCGGCCAGCCCCGGCAAGGTCAGCTCCTCGTCGAGCCGCCGCAGCGCCCAGGCCCGGGTGGGCGCCGTACCGTCGGTGCCTTCGTCCGGTACGACGCGCTCGATGAACTGGGACTGGCCACCGTCGCGCCACGGCGGTACGACGCAGCTCCGCGCAGCGCGGTTGGCGACCTCGCTGCCGAAGTCGCGGCGGACCAGGTGCAGGCACATGTCGACGCCCGCGGCCAGACCGGCGGACGTGACCACGTCGCCGTCGTCGACGAACAGCAACTCCTCCTGCAGGTCGATGTGCGGGTAGATGCGCCGGAACAGCTCGGCTCGCTTCCAGTGCGTCGTGGCCGGCCGCCCGTCCAGGTAGCCCGCCGCGGCGAGCACGAACGCGCCGGTGCAGATCGAGGCGATCCGCGTTCCGGGACGGATCGTGGCGAGGGCGGCGGCGAGGTCGTCGGGCAGGATGCCCTCGTTGCGCGGCTTCGGGTAGTAGGTCCCCGGGATGATGACCGTGTCGGCTTCCGCGAGTTCCTCGGGTCCGTAGTCCGGGAGCAGGCTGAATCCGGCGCTGGTCCGGACCGGCGACCGGTCCAGGCCGCAGACGCGGACGTCGTACAGCGGCTTGCCGTCCGCGCGGGCCGCGGCGCCGAGCACGGCCGGTGGGATGGTCAGGTCGAAACCGACCACCGGTTCGAGGGCCAGGACGGCGACCCGGTGCGGGCCGACCGCGGCCAGATGCCGCTTGCCTCGGGCTGTCATGGCCATATCTTGACACATGGTGGCGGTATGGCCACTGGTTCGGCGACGCTCCGGACGGCAATCTAGGCGGGTGACGCAGATTCTGCCGACGAAAAAGGCTGCCCGGGTGCATCTCGCCTGGGCAGTCGCCGCTGTTGGGTTCGTGACCCTGATCGGCGCGGCCGGGTTCCGGTCCGTGCCGAGCGTGCTGCTCGACCCGCTGCACGACGAGTTCGGCTGGTCGCACGCGACGATCTCGTCGGCGGTGTCGATCAACCTGCTGCTGTACGGCCTGATCTCGCCGTTCGCCGCGGCGCTGATGGACCGGCTCGGTGTGCGCCGGGTGGTCAGCGGTGCGCTGGTGCTGATCGCTCTCGGCAGCGGACTGACGATCTTCATGAACTCGTCCTGGCAGTTGCTGCTCTGCTGGGGTCTGCTCGTCGGTGTCGGCACCGGATCGATGTCCATGACGTTCGTCGCGACCATCACCGGTCGCTGGTTCGTTGCCCGCCGCGGACTGGTCACCGGGATCCTCACAGCGGCCGGTGCGACCGGGCAGCTGATCTTCCTACCGCTGATCGCGAACCTGGCGACCGACTACGGCTGGCGTGTGCCGGCCCTGGTCGCGGCCGGCACCGCACTGGCCGTCGTGCCGCTGGTGTTGCTGTTCCTGCGCGACTACCCGAGCGACGTCGGACTGAGGGCGTACGGCGCTCCGGAGGGGAGCACAGCCGGGCAACGGGTCGAGTCGACCGGGAGCAGCGCAGTGCGCGCGGTGACCGCGTTGTGGACCGCGTTGCGACGGCCGGCGTTCTGGTTGCTCGCGGGTGGGTTCGCGATCTGTGGAGCGTCGACCAACGGTCTGATCGGTACGCACTTCGTCACGGCTGCGCACGACCATGGCATGCCGGCCACGACTGCGGCGTCGCTGCTGGCGCTGGTGGGTGTGTTCGACGTCGGCGGGACGATCGTGTCCGGCTGGCTGACGGACCGGTGGGATCCGCGGTACCTGCTGATCGGCTACTACTCGCTGCGCGGGCTGTCGCTGCTGATCCTGCCGTCGCTGCTCGGTCCGACCGCGCAACCGAGCGTCTGGGTGTTCATCGTCTTCTACGGCCTCGACTGGGTCGCGACCGTGCCGCCGACGGTCGCGCTGTGCCGGGAGTGGTTCGGAGTGGACGGGCCGATCGTGTTCGGCTGGGTGTTCGCGTCGCACCAGATCGGAGCCGCGCTGGCAGCCACCGGTGCGGGCGCGATCCGCGACGTGCAGGGCAGCTACAACCTCGCCTGGTACCTGGCCGGGGGACTGTGCGCGGCGGCCGCGCTGATGTCCGCGAGCATCGGACGCCGACTCGTGACCACCTGACTCTCTGAGCTAGCCTCGATCTAGGTTGAGGTCGGAGGGCGGAGCGGTGGACATCGAGCCAGGTGAGTTGACGGTCGGGCAGCTGTCGCAGCGCAGTGGCGTGGCGATCTCGGCGCTGCATTTCTACGAGCGGCAGCACCTGATCGTGAGTCGCCGTACGTCGGGCAACCAGCGCCGGTACAAGCGCGACACGCTGCGCCGGGTCGCCTTGATCCGGATCGCCCAGAGGGTCGGTATCCCGCTCGCGGAGGTGGCGGCGATCCTGGCGTTGCTGCCCGAGAGCCGCACGCCGACCCGGCAGGACTGGGAGCGCATCTCGGAGTGCTGGCAGGCCGAGCTGGACAAGCGCATCCTGCATCTCGAACAACTCCGGGACGACTTCAAGGACTGCGTCGGCTGCGGCTGCCTGTCCCTCGACCGCTGCGCCCTCGCCAACCCGTACGACGCTCTGTCCGCGAACGGACCAGGCCCGCAGCGACTGGTGGCCGCGAACGGCGAGCCGTGTCATCCAGGAAAGTGCGCCTGACCGAGGGTTTTCCACAGGTCGGAGGCCGCGCCCAGCGAACTGGGGGTGCAGGCGTCTAGGGTTTCGGCATGGCTGACTCCAGTGCGACGCTCACTCTGACCGACACGCGCGCGGGGATCGCGGGCGGCGTGATCCAGGCGATCGCGGGGGAGAGCGCGCGGTTGCGGCCCGATCAGGAGACGGCGGTCGCCGCCCTGTGCGAGGCGGGCGCGCGAGTGCTGGTCGTCCAAGCGACCGGGTGGGGGAAGTCGGCTGTGTACTGGGCGGCGACCGCGATTCGCCGGGCCGAGGGGGCTGGGCCGACGCTTGTCGTGTCGCCGTTGCTGTCGTTGATGCGGGACCAGGTCGCGGCCGCGAGCCGTGCCGGGCTGCGCGCGGCGACGCTGAACTCGAACAACATCGACGAATGGTCGAGCATCGAGCACGACCTGCGTTCCGGGGGCATCGACGTACTGCTGGTGTCGCCTGAGCGGCTCGCGAATCCGGGGTTCGGGCGGCGGGTGCTCGACGGGCTGGCCGGCCAGGTCGGGCTGCTGGTGATCGACGAGGCGCATGCGGTGTCGGACTGGGGCCACGACTTCCGGCCGGACTATCGCCGGGTGTCCGACGTACTGCAGCAGCTGAACCCGAAGACCCCGGTTCTCGCGACCACGGCGACAGCGAACTCACGCGTCACCGACGACGTCGCGCATCAGTTGGGCGAGTCCACGCTGGTACTGCGAGGTCCGCTGGCGCGATCGAGCCTGCAGCTGGCGGTGGTCGATGCGCTGTCGCCGCTGGATCGGTTCGCGTGGGTCGTTGATCACCTGCCGAAGCTGCCGGGATCCGGGATCGTCTACACGCTCACCGTGGCCGACGCGCAGCGGCTGGCGGCGACCATCCAGGAGGTCCACGGGCGCGATGTGCCAGTGGCGGCGTACACGGGTGGGTTGGAGGCGGGGGAGCGGGAGAGTCTCGAGGACGCGCTGCGCGCGAACCAGTTGAAGGCGCTGATCGCGACCTCGGCGCTCGGCATGGGCTACGACAAGCCGGACCTGGGGTTCGTGGTGCACGTCGGATCGCCGCCGTCGCCGGTGTCGTACTACCAGCAGGTCGGGCGGGCCGGGCGTGGCATCGACCACGCGATTGTGGCGCTGCTGCCATCGGACGCGGATGCCGGTGTGTGGGACTACTTCGCGACCGCGACCATCCCTGTTCCGGAGAACGTGAATCGTCTGCTGCAGGCCCTCGAAGCCTACGGGCCTGATCAGCCGGCCACTGTTCCCATGCTCGAGGCGGAGACCGGACTGCGCCGGACGCGGGTCGAGTTGATGCTGAAGCAGTTGGCGGTCGACGGTGCGGTCGACCGGGTCGAGCGCGGCTGGGTGCGGACCGGCGTGGAGTGGAGCTTCGACGCCGCGCACTACGACGGGATCGTCGCGGTACGGCGGCGCGAGGCGGACATCATGCGCGCCTACACGCGTGGCGACCGTTGCCTGATGCAACTGCTCCAGGAGTCGCTGGACGACCCGTCGGCCGAGCCGTGCGGCCGATGCTCGGTGTGCCTCGGGGCGTTGCCGGATCCGCTGCTGCCTTCGGCGCAGGCGGAGACGGTGGCGACGGTCACTCGGTTGTTGCGCGGCGAGGTGCATGTGCTGGAGCCGCGGAAGATGTGGCCGGGTGGCGCGTTCGGTGCGAAGGGGCGCATCCCCGCGGAGCTGATGGCCGAGCCCGGCCGGAGCCTCATCTACGCCGACGCTCCCGAATGGCGCGAGGTCCTCCGTGCCACCCTCAACGCAGATGCCGAGCTCCCAGCCCAGCCTCTCGAAGCCTTGAAGTCCGGCGCTGTCGCCGCGTTGTCGCGCTGGCGCAGCAGCTGGTCAGGTCGCCCCGAGGTCGTCGTACCGCTGCCGGCCGCGGGCCACGGCCGACTGACCTCGGCGATCGCCGACCACGTCGCATCCGTCGGCCACCTGGACCGCGCGGAGCTCACGATCAACCCGACCGGCTTCACCGACGACCTGTCCTCTGCCGAGGAAGCCAAAGTCTGGCGGGACGGCCTCCACGTCGACGACCAGACGGCACAGTCGGTCGCGGGCCGCACCGTACTTCTCCTCGTCGACG
Organism: Kribbella sp. NPDC050241; assembly: GCF_044459685.1. Lineage (NCBI taxonomy): Bacteria > Bacillati > Actinomycetota > Actinomycetes > Propionibacteriales > Kribbellaceae > Kribbella > Kribbella sp. NPDC050241. Next base: position 1,511,031 of record NZ_JBITJE010000001.1, on the reverse strand, counting down.
CCAGTTCCTCCCAGTGGCCCGTCACCGTCGCGGCCGCCAAGCTCCGCGAATCCGGTGCGGCGGCAGTCCTCCCACTTCTCATCCACAAGCGTCCGTAGGGACTACTTCACGGCCGCGAGTTCAGGGGTGGATTCGACGAAGGACTTGAGGTCGGACAGGAGTGCGACCCAGCCCTCGCTCACCATCTCGCGGATGGCGCTGCCCGGCCCGAAGCCGCTGTGGACAACGGTCAGCTTGACCTGGTCGCCGGTCGGCACGAGCTCGAACGTCGCCGTGGACAGGGGCTCAGCGCTGGCCCTGCGGTACAGGTCGTCATCCATGTCCACCGCCTTGGCGAACTCGGGCGTCATGTGATGCCAGGCGTAGGACAGCCGCGTGTAGGGGTCGTGCTCCAGCACGACCTGGCCTGGCCCAGCCATCGTGACGTCACCCTGGTGCCAGACCAACTCGGAGCCGGCGGTCCAGTCGGTCTCGAACTGGACACCCCAGTACTGCTCGGTGAACTTCGGGTCGATCAGTGCCTGCCACAGCCGCTCTGGCGTGGTCTTGATGTACGTGGTGTAGACGAAGTCGTTGTCGCCCATGGTTTCGGCCTCCAGAACCGTCTTGAGATCGGCGAACAGCTCGACGCGCCGGCGGTCGTACCGGTTGATCCAGCGCTCGGCGATGGCGTTGATCGGCTCGGCGTTCAGGTGGTGCAGCTTCTCCCGGCCCCGCCACACGGTGGTGACGAGGTTCGCCGTCTCGAGGACGGCGAGGTGCTTGCTCACCGACTGCCGGGCCATGTCGAGGCCGGCGCAGAGCTCCCGCAGCGTCTGCCCGTTGCGCGCGTTCAGCATGTCGAGCAACTGCCGGCGGCTGGGGTCGGCCAGGGCGCGGAACACCTCGTCGTCCATCGCACTCCGATCAGGACATGCAGCCGTCTGGCTGCATGATTGACGATAGGCAGCCAGACGGCTGCATGTCAACGCCCGAATCCGATTGACGTGCGCTGGAGGATGAGCGGGTGGAGATCAAGAGCCTCGGCTACCGGACCGATCTGTTGCTGCTGGAGCTGAGCGGCAGCGAATTCCAGGACGCCGGTGAGTACGTCGTGATCCGGACGCCCGCGAACCCGACGTACTGGTGGGGGAACTTTCTCCTGTACCGCTCGATCTTCGCGGCCGGTGACGTGAAGTCCCGGCTGGAGACGTACCGCGCCGAGTTCCCGGCCGGGAAGCATGTTGCCTTCGGCATCGACAGCGTCGACGGCGAGATCGGCGCCGAGGACGAGGTCGCCGCCGCCGGCTTCACGGTCGACCGGAACGTGGTGATGACCGCGAGTCACGTCGTCGCACCCCGCCGGCCCAATGACGAGTCGACGTACCGGTTCATCACCAGTGACGACGACTGGGAGCAGGTGACCCAGCTCGGCCTGGCGACCGCGACGATGGAGGTCGACGACGGGTACGTCGAGTTCACCCGGCGCAGGGACGCGGCGCACCGTGCGCTGGTGGAGGCCGGGCACGGGAAGTGGTTCGGCGCGTTCGACGATGACCGGTTGCAGAGCTCGCTCGGGCTGATGTTCGACGGCAAGGGTCTCGCGCGATTCCAGCACGTGCAGACCCACCCGGACGCCCGCAACCGTGGCATCGCGAGCACGCTGGTCCACCACGCGTCGACGTATGGGCTGACCGATGGTGGTGCGCGGACGCTGGTGATGGTGGCGGACCCGGAGTACCTCGCGATCAGGCTGTATCGCGCGCTCGGCTTCCAGGACACGGAAACCCAGCTGCAGTTCACCCTGCCGCCTGCTTCGTGAGGCATGGCAGGGTAGGGGCATGACTGGTACTGACGGACGGCGCGGGGTCGCTCTGATCACCGGTGGGAGCCGCGGCATCGGGGCTGCGGCGGCGGTCGCTCTGGCGGCCGACGGCTGGGACATGGGCGTGAACTACCGGACTCGTGCGGACGAGGCAGCACGCGTCGTGAAGGCGTGCGCGCGGCTCGGCCGGCGCGCGGTCGCTGTCCAGGCCGACGTGCTCGAGGCGGACCAGATCGAGCACCTCTTCGACACTGTCGCCGCCGCACTCGGGCCGATCGGTGCCGTGATCAACAATGCCGGCATCGTCTCGCCGTTGGGCCGGGTGGCGGAGTACGACGCCGAACGGCTGGACCGGGTCTTCCGGATCAACTCGATCAGCGCCTTCCTGGTCGCGGGCGCCGCGGTACGACGGATGTCCACGGCGTACGGCGGTACCGGGGGCGTGATCGTCAACGTGTCGTCGCGAGCGGCCGTGCTCGGCTCGGCGGGCGAGTACGTCGACTACGCCGCGAGCAAGGCCGCCGTCGATGCGCTCACGATCGGCCTGGCGAGCGAGGTGGCGGAGGAGGGCGTTCGCGTCCTCGGCGTCCGCCCCGGACTGATCGAGACCGACATCCACGAGCCCGGCCGGCTGGACCGCATCGGAACCACGCCGCCACTGGCCCGGCCTGGCAAGCCGGAGGAGGTCGCCGAGGCGATCGCCTTCCTCGCTTCCGATCGTTCGTCCTACATGACCGGCACGACCCTCGACGTCTCCGGCGGCCGCTGACCGCCGGAGCTCTTGAAGGGAGGTGTGGCGTGGGGTTGCGGCCGGTGGATCTGGCGCGGCGGGCTCGGGTCTCGACACAGTTGGTGCGCAACTACGAGGCGGCCGGGATCCTGCCGCCGGCGCCACGGAGTGCGAGCGGGTACCGCCAGTACGGCGATGAGCATCTGACCGCGCTGTTGACCTATCGGGCGCTGGCACCTGGGTTCGCGCCTGAGGTGGCGACGTCGATCATGCAGGCCGTACATGCGGGGAACCACGAGCTGGCCTACCGGCTGGTCGACGCCGCGCATGCCGGCCTCCACCAGCAACGGCTGGCGACCGATGCGGCCAGCGAGGCGCTCGGGGCGATGGCGGCCGAGTTCCTGGACGAGATGCCGGCGAACGGTCCGTCGTTGCTGGTCGGTGAGCTGGCGCATCAGCTGGGAGTGCGTACCTCGGCGCTGCGGGTCTGGGAGGCGGCTGGGCTCCTGTCGCCGACGCGGGAGCCCGGGACGAAGTACCGGAAGTACGGACCGGAGCAGATCCGTGATGCCCGGATCATCCACATGCTGCGGCAGGGGCGCTACTACTTCGAGCAGATCAGGCCTGTCCTCGACGGCCTCCGTCGTACCGGCAGCACCGAGGCTCTTCGCAGTGCGATTGCCGAGCGCCGGGCCGCGCACAACCGTCAGACGAATGCGATGCTCCACGGCTCGGCCTTGCTGCACCAACTCCTCCAGGAGAGGTCAGTGCGGGATGGCCAGATGGGTCGGGGCGGCGCGGCCCCTGACGGTCACCTGGTCACTTGAGTGCCAGTTCTGCGCCTCCGTCGGGACTGCCTCTGAGACGGCGGTCATCGAGGCGATCAGCCGGCCGGGCGTCGACTTGGCGAGTTCGCTGAGGCGGGCGGCTTCGTTCACCGGGTCGCCGATGACCGTGTACTCGTGCCGGCGTACGTCGCCGACCGTGCCCGCGACCACGATGCCGGCGGTGACCCCGATTCCGGCTGTGACCTCGGGCAGCTCGTCGTCGAGCCGGGCGGCCAGCGTGCGGGCGGCCCGGAGAGCACTTCCGGCCGCGTCCGGTAGCTCGGCCGGGGCGCCGAAGATCGCGAGTGCGGCGTCGCCGGCGAACTTGTTGACGAACCCGCCTTGCTGGTCGACCTCGTCGACCACGATCGTGAAGAAGCGGTTCAGCAGTTGCACCACCGCGGCCGGTGGGTGCTCGGCGGCCAGCTCCGTCGAGCCGATCAGGTCGACGAAGAGGACGGCGACGAAGCGATCCTCCCCGCCGAGCCGATCACTCGCGAGCGCCTCCTGCACCACCTCCGGACCGACGTACCGGCCGAAGACGTCCCGGATCCGCTCGCGCTCGCGCAGGCCTTCCGCCATCTGGTTGAAGCCCGACTGCAGCGAGCCGAGCTCGGTACCGTCGAAGACCGGGATGCGGATGTTCAGCTCTCCCTCGCCGATCAGCGTGAGCGCGTTGCGGACCGAGCGCACCGGCGCGACCACCGACCGGGCCGACAGTACGGTGAGCAACCAGCCGTTGCCGATGGCCACGATGCCCAGGGCAAGGATCACGACCGAGAGCCGGGTCGTGGAGACGTCCTTCTCGAACAGGGCGACGATGGCCGCCAGCATCAGGCCGGCCACTGGTACGCCGGAGCCGACCGCCCAGAAGATCACGATGCGGGCCTTGAGGCCCGCCGCGAGCACCCGGCGTGGCGGTGAGGAGTCGGCCAGCGCCCGCGCGGCGACCGGCCGGAGCGCGAACTCGGTCAACAGGTAGGAGATCGTGCAGGTGATGATCATGCCGTCGAAGACCGTGGCCGCGACGCGGAGCGCGTTCTCCGGCTGGAGGGCGAGCGTCATCGCGGTGAAGATCACCCCGGCGACCGACCAGAGCAGCACCTCGATCAACGTCAGCCTCAGCGGCAACTGGAGCGTCGCGAGCTGCTCCTTCCGGGTGGCGTGCCGTTCCTCGTCGACCCACCGGGTGACGTGGCGGGTGAGCCGCGTGCTCCAGATGCAGCCGATCGCCACGGCGAGAAGGAAGTACAGCGGGATCACGATCGCCTCGGCGAGCTGGAGCTCGTCGACCAGCGGCGGTCCGGGCAGCACGAAGACGGCCAGCACGAACACGACCGCGGCACCGATCAGGTTGGTGACGATCGAGAACGTTGTCATCAGCACCTGCAGCCGGAACCGCAGCAGCGTCGTACTCTGGTCGGCCGGTCCGAGCAACCACGATCCGAACGGCCGCCGCTTCAGCACGAGTTCGGGTCGTCCCTCGGACATCATGGTGACAGTCTGCTAGCAACCACCCCGGTTCCCGCAACCGTCTTATTCCTTGGCGAGTCTGGCTACCGTGGATCCATGGCGGTATGGCGGCGTGTCTCGCTGGCTGCTGCAGCGGCAGCCCTGGTCGCCTGCTCGGACAACACCACAACGCGGCCCTCGCCCAGCCCTGCGAGTACGCCGAAGTCTTCGCCGAGCCGTCCGCAACCGACTCCCACCGTCAAAGAAACTCAACCGCTCGTTCTCGTTATTCATCCGACCCGGGCGGCACAGGACATCGACCTGGCGACCGCGAAGGCGATCGCGCGGGGAACGACCAAGTCCTGGCGGGGATTCCGCGTCACGTCGTTGCGGGACGCGCAACGATCCACCAGCGCACTCGCAGTCGTGTCTGCTGCCGTGGTCGGGCCGAGTGTGCGGCCGCTGACGGTCGGCGGGATCGACCCGCTGAAGCAACCCGTGCGGTATCCGCTCCGGACAGCCGGTGCGCAGCCCACCGAGCCGGTCGTCGATGTGACGTTCGGCGGTGATGTCATGCTCGGCCGACGGGTGGCGACTGCGGCGGCCAGGACCGGTGATGTGGCCGGACCGCTGCGCGTCATCGGACCGAGGCTGGCCGCAGCCGACGTCACCGTCGTGAACCTGGAGAGCACACTGTCCCGGGCAGGAACGGCACAGCAAGGTGGTGACTCTTTCGCCGCCCCACCAGGCGTGGTGAAGGGTCTGCGGGACGCTGGCGTCGATGTGCTGTCGTTGGCCAACAACCACACCGGCGACTTCCAGGATCGCGCCCTGCTGGAGACGCTCCGGTTGGTGCGAGCCGGCGGCCTCCAGCCGGTAGGGGCCGGAGGCAATGTCGCGGAGGCCGTCCGCCCCGCAATCGTAGAGCGTGATGGAGTTCGGTTCGGCTTCCTCGCGTTCAATGCGATCGGCGAGACGCCACGCGCGACGCCAACGAGCCCCGGTGCGCTCAGCGTGCGGATGCCGCCACGGACAGGACCGCTGAACGCCGGCGACCTGGCTGCGCTCACGAAGGCCGTCGCAACGTTGAAGTCCGCCGTCGACGTTGTCGTCGTACTGCCGCATTGGGGCCAGCAGTACACGCACACACCCGTTCCGGCGCAGCGGACGGTTGCGACTGCACTGACCAAGGCTGGGGCGGATCTGGTGATCGGCGGGCATCCGCACTGGGTGCAGGACGTGCAGTTCGCGGCCGGGAAGGTGGTCGCGCACTCGCTGGGCAATCTGGTGTTCGACATGGACTTCTCCCAGCAGACCCAGGAGGGCGTCCTGCTGGAGCTCACCTATTGGGGCAAGGCACTCAAGGCCGCGCGGCTCACGCCGTACGTGATCGGTAGCGACTTCAGCCCGCGGGTCGTGACCGGCGACCGGGCGGAGCAGATCCTGTCGGACCTCCGCTAGCTGTCGAGCCAGGTGGTCACCACACGACCCATCCGGCCGAGCTGGGCGGGCGACACAACCCGAGGGAGGTCGCGGGCGCTGTGATACTCGGCGTACGGCGTGCTTCCCAGCCGGACGCCTGGTAGTCCGGAGCGAACGAACGACCAGTGGTCACTCGACCTGTTCACACACGCTCGACTCGGCACGCGAGCGCGCGCTGCGACCGTCCGAAGCTCGTTCCGCAACGCGACGGCGTTCGCTTGAGCAGAGCAGATCGGTACGACGGTTCCTACGCCGACGCGGTCGAGGGACACCATGCCGCGAAGCGCTCTGCGCTGTGCGGGCGGCAGCGCGGCCACATAGGTGCGCGAGCCGTAGTGGTGGCGGTTGTCGCCGTCGCCACGTGGCTCCTCGGCGCCGAAGGCAACAAAGATGGTCGGGAGCCTCGGTGCCCGGCGTTGGTAGAGCTGAGCGGTGCCGAGCAGGACGGAGACGCCCGAAGCGTTGTCCTCGGCGCCGGGCGCCTGGGGGACTGTGTCCAGGTGCGCGCCGACGATGCGGTGCGGCGCTGACGGTGTGAAGCCTGGTTTGGCGGCGATCAGGTTCCAGCTGGTCCCGGCGCGGACCGGCACGCCCCAGGAGACCCCTGACGGCACGCGCACAGGCTGACGCGTGGTCTGGTAGCCGGCGGCGCGGAAGCGCTGCTCCAGCCAGGTGAGAGCGCGCAGGTACGCCGGACCGGTCGCCTCACGTGGACCTAGGCCCGCGAGGTGGCCGACCGTCTGCAGTGCGGCGCGGGTGTCGAAGACAGCTGGGGTCGGCCGAGGGGTGGGCGTGGGAGTGGGCGTCGGTCGGGGTTGAGGTGCGCTCGAGGATGGTGCGGGAGAAGGGAGGCGTGGCGGAGCGCTGCTGGTGCACGCGGCGGCCAGCAGGACGAGGATGGCGGCCAACGCGGCCCGCATGTCTCCATGGTGCCGGGCCGCACCAAGACAGCAGTGTTTTGGCACGGTGGTGCTGTTGGCTCAGATTGGCCGCCTGATCATGCTCCAGCCTGGGTACTGTTCCCCGGACCACCTCTCTCGGGGAGACTCTGTGACGTACGACCGGCATTCCTATGCCGAACCTGCCTTGGTTCGGACCACCCATCTCGAGCTCGACCTCGAGCTGGACTTCGACGAGAAGGTGCTGGCCGGCACGGCCACGCACACGCTCGCCTGGACCGGCACCAGTGACCGGCTCGTGCTCGACACGCGGGATCTGACCGTGCTGGCGGTCGAGGGTGCGACGGCAGACGGCTGGGAGCCGCTCGAGTACAGCGTCGCCGTACCCGACAAGGAGCTCGGCTCCGCGCTGACGATCCGCACACCTCAGCACCAGCGGGTGCGCATCAGCTACCGGACCGCGCCGACCGCGACCGGACTGCAGTGGCTGGAGCCGTCCATGACCGCGGGCGGCGTCATGCCGTTCATGTTCAGCCAGTCGCAGGCGATCCACGCCCGCAGCTGGGTGCCGGTGCAGGACACTCCGAGCGTCCGCTTCAGCTACGCCGCCCATGTCACCGCACCGCCCGAGCTGATGGTGCTGATGAGCGCCGACAACGGGACGACGTCCCGGCGCACCGGTTCGTACGACGTGGTGATGCCTGAGCCGATCCCGTCGTACCTGCTGGCGATCGCCGCGGGCGACCTGGTGTTCGAGCCGATCGGTGAGCGGTCCGGCGTGTGGGCCGAGCCGGAGATGGCCCGGCGGGCGGCGACCGAGTTCGCCGACACCGAGGAGATGATGCGGGTCACCGAGGCGCTCTTCGGGCCGTATCGCTGGGGCCGCTACGACATCCTCGTGCTGCCGCCGTCGTTCCCGTACGGCGGCATGGAGAACCCGCGGATGACGTTCGCGACGCCGACCGTGGTGATCGGTGACAAGTCGCTGGTCAGCGTCGTCGCGCACGAGTTGGCGCACAGCTGGTCCGGCAACCTGGTCACCCAGGACAGCTGGGACGACATCTGGCTGAACGAGGGCTTCACGTCGTACGTCGAGAACCGGATCGTCGAGGCGGTCTACGGCACCGAGTTCGCGGTGATGGAGACGGCGATCAAGCAGCATGCGACCGTGGTGAAGCTGGACCCGCTGACGCCGGCCGAGCTGGCGGCGGAGCTGCCCGGGCTGAATCACCGGTCCGAGTACCACGGCACGACCTCGTGCGGCCCGCTGAAGGGGTCGTGGTTCCTGTCCTGGCTCGAGGAGCGGTTCACGCGCGAGGTGTTCGACCCGTTCCTGCGTGGCTACTTCGACCGGTTCGCGTTCCGCAGCATCAACTCCGAGGACTTCGTCGCGCACCTGCGCGAGCACCTGCTGGAGCCGCACCCGGGCGTGGTGACGGAGGCCGAGGTCGCGGCGTGGCTGGACGAGGCAGGCATTCCGGCGTTCGCGGCGCGGGCGGTGTCGGAGCGCTTCGAGGCGGTCGACGAGGCGCGGGACAGGTGGCTCGGCACGGGCGAACTGCCGCAGGGCGCGGCGGCGTGGACGACGCAGGAGTGGCTGCGGTTCCTGGACGCGGCGCCGGACGTGCTGGGTGCGGTGCAGCTGCAGCAGCTCGACCGGGAGTTCGGCCTGACCGGTACGGCGAACGGCGAGATCGCCCGCCGCTGGTACCAGATCGTTGCCGCCAGCAGCTACGAGGCGGCGTACGCCGAGCTGGCCGGGTTCCTCACGAACGTCGGCCGGATGAAGCTGGTCCTGCCGGTCTACCGAGCACTGGCCGGAACCGACCGCGAGTTCGCAGCCGAGGTCTTCGCCAAAGCCCGCCCCGGCTACCACCCCATCACCACCGCCGCCGTCCAGAAGATCCTCGGCGAGTGACCAGGCGAGCTCGGGCTCGCGTAGGAAACGACGAACCACAGTCGACGATGGCCACCGGAGCCAGCCTCAACGTCGCGGTCGCCGGCTCCCTGGTCCTGTACCGCTTGCTCTAGCACCCACCACCTGATCAGCGTGCAGCTCGACAGGACGTGTCCCCCTGGATTCGACGATTGGCCTGGCCCGTGAGCCTCACCAGTCCGGGGTCACCGGCGACACATCCTGTCGAGCTGCACAGGTCTAGAGATACTGCGCTTCGCCGTTGGCGAAGGACCAGTCGGGGGATGCGTTCTCGGTGAGCGTGATGAGGACGTTGCGCGGGTCGGTGCCGGTGTAGTCGTGGACGAGCTCGGCGATCCGGCGGTACATCGCCTGCTTGACCTCGTCAGGTCGGCCGGCTCGCAACGTGATGACGATGAACACGACATCGTCGTCGCGCTCGATGCCGGGGAAGCCCCCGTACCGCAGTGTGCTGGTGGTGCCGTCGTGACTCGTGAGCACCTGGAAGAGATCGTCGGGCGGGATGCCGATCGTCTCGATCAGCGCGTCGTGCACGGCGCGGCCGAGGCCGGCGAGACGGTCGGGGCCGGCCCGGAGGGCGTCGATCCGGATCAGTGGCATGCCGACATACTAGTAGGTACAGACATCCAGGGTGCAGCGGTGCGTGGTCTCGGTCGGTAGGTAGCCGAGCTGGTTGTTGACTCGCTGCATCGGCAGGTTCGTGCTGACCGTGTCGGTCAGGAGGCCGTCGAGGTCGGGGAAGTGGGTGCGGACCGAGCGGACCTGCTCGGCCTTCATCCACAGGGCGAGACCGCGACCACGGTGCGCCGGGAGGACCGCGGTGCCGTAGTGCTGCGCATCGCCCTTGCCGTTCCCCGGTACGACGAGTTCGGTGAAACCCACGATCGTCCCGGTCGACCTGTCCACGGCCGCCACGGTCGAGAGATGATCACCGCGCTGCTCGATCACCCGGGCCGCGTGCCGGGTCCGCTCCAGATCCCACGTGTCAGCGCCGTACGCGATGTCTCCGGAGGGCGCGTCGTCCATCCCGGACCGCGCGTCCGTGAACGTCTGCGCCAACTCATCGGGAACGACACCTGCCCACGACTGCAACCGGTAGCCCGGGTCCTGAGGAACGATCAGTACGGCGTCGTTGAGGTCGGCCAGCCGCAGACGCGCGTAGACGAGCGTCAGGCCGATCGTGAAACCGCGTGCCGTGAGGAAGTGGTACGCCGGGGAGTCGTCCGGAGTATCGGCCAGGATGGTCCGGACCTCGTGCGCACGGGCCGCGGCGACCACCGCGTCGAGGAGACGGGCGCCGATGCCGCGGCGGCGCTCGGCCGGGTGCACGTTCAGCTCGAGCTCAGCCAGATGGGCATGGGACTCGCGGCTGTTGAGCCGGAGGAAGGCCGATCCGACCGGGTTGCCGTCGGCGTCCGCGGCGAGCCAGGCGATCCGGCGGCTGAACGGCCGGAAGTCAGGATCCGTCAGGGGAGTCAGCGTGATGCTCAAGGCGGCAACATATCGCGCCGGTGGATCACGTGCCCTAAGTGTCCTGAGTCGGGAGTTCGACGTGAGATTTCGGACACTGGCTCGCTCCATCGGCTACCGTGCTTCGGAGCCGACGGGGAGAGGAGCACCGGGTGGATCAGCCGGGTGGGGCCAAGATACGGACGATCGGTGCGGACCATGTCGCCTTGCGCGAGCAGGTGCTGACGGAGCTGCGTCGCCGGATCGTGGACGGCGAGTACGGGCAGGGCGAGCGGCTGACCGAGACCCGGCTCGCAGACGACTTCGGGGTGTCGCGCAATCCGGTGCGTGAGGCGCTGCGGGTGGTGGAGGCCGAGGGCTTCGTCCAGATCCTGCCGCGGCGTGGTGCGGTGGTCGCCACCCTCGACGACACCGCGGTGCGCGACCTGTTCGCCGTACGGCAGCAACTGGAGACGCTGGCCGCCGGACTGGCGGCGGAGCGCGCGGACGCCGCCGACGTCGCGCGGTTGCAGCGGCTGCTCGAGGACGCGAACAAGGCGAGCGAGGCCAAGGATTTCGACCAGCTCGCCGAGCTGAACAGCGCGTTCCACCGCGCGGTGATCGAGGTCAGCGGCAACCGCTGGCTGCACTCGATCTCGACAGCGATGTATCACCACGTCCACTGGGTGTTCCGCGTCGGCGCCGCCCAGCGGGCGCCACACTCCACGGAAGAGCACATTCGCCTGGTCGACGCCATCGCAGCCAAGGATCCGGACGCCGCCAGCACCGCAGCCGCCCTGCACGTGGCGGCTGCAGCGAAGGCGGCTCTAGGTCAGCGTCCTACCGCATAGCCCTGCATCCCGCGCGGGTTGGCGGCCGCGGCCAGCACGCCGTCGGCCTCCTTGCGTACGGCGCACAGCCGGCCGAGGCTCCACGCATCGCCTTCGGTGACGACGTGCCCGCGCCGTACCAGCTCGTCGCGGACGGCTGAGCCGAGGCGGCTCTCCATCACCAGACCGCCCGGCTCGGTCGCCCTCGGGTAGAACGACGACGGGAAGCCCGTGGTGTGCCACGCGGGTGCGTCGATCGCCTCCTGCAGATCCATGCCGGCGCCGAGGTGCCGCAGCAGGAAGAGCAGCTGCCACTGGTCCTGCTGGTCGCCACCCGGCGAACCGCAGGCCATCACCGGCTGCCCGTCGCGCAGTACGAGCGTCGGCGTGAGTGTGGTCCGCGGCCGCCTGCCGGGTGCGAGCGACGCGGGCAGTCCATCCTCGAGCCAGAACATCTGTGCCCGGCTGCCGAGACAGAACCCGAGCTCCGGAATCGTCGGCGACGACTGCAGCCAACCGCCGCTGGGCGTGGCGGAGATGATGTTGCCCCAGCGGTCGATGACGTCGACGTGGCAGGTGTCGCCCCGCGTCACGCCGTCCGAGGAGACGGTCGGCTCACCGGTCGTGGCGTCGCCGAGGTCATTGCCCACGGCAATCGAATGCAGCACGGGCTTCCGGCCGTCCGGATGGCCGGGACGAAGCTCGCGCGTTGCCTCCGGACCGACCAGCTTCGCCCGCTCCGCGGCGTACGCGGGGGAGAGGAGGGTCTTCAGCGGTACGTCGGCGTCGTCGCCGTACCAGGCCTCGCGGTCGGCGTACGACAGCTTCATCACCTCGACGGTGGTGTGTACGCCGTCGGCGCTGTCCAGGTCGACGTCACCGAGCTCGGCCAGTACGGCGAGCGACTGCAGCAGAGCCGGACCTTGACCCCAGGGTCCGGTCTTGGCGACGGTGTAGCCGTTCCAGTCCAGCGTGGCCGGGTCCTCCCAGGTCGCCTGGAACGCGGCCATGTCGTCGCCCGTGATGAGTCCGGCGTGGTCCTCGCCGCTGGAGTCTCGATGCGGCAGCCTGGAGAACTTGTCGACCGCCTCGGCGACGAAGCCTTCACGCCAGGTCTTGCGGGCCTGCTCGACCTGCGCCTGCCGATCCGCGCCGGCCGCTTCGCCCTCGGTGACCAGTCGCTCGAGGGTGGCGGCGTACGCCTCGTTGCGGAACATGCCGGTCGGCGGTCGCCCGTCACGCAGCCAGAGCGCGGCAGACGTCTTCCAGTTCTCCTCGAAGAGCTCCTGCACGGTGCTGACCGTCTCACCGACCCGCGGCACCAGCGGGTGGCCGTTGCGCGCATAGTCGATGGCCGGCTCGAGTACGACGCGCAGCGGTAGTGTGCCGTGGTCGTGCAGCAGGAGCAGCCAGGCGTCGACTGCACCCGGCACCGTCGCGGCCAGCGGTCCAGAGCCGGGTACAAGCGTCAGGCCGAGCGAGGTGTAGTGGTCGATCGTCGCGCCGGCCGGAGCGACGCCCTGACCGCACAGCACGCGCGGTGTGGGGTTGTCGGCGGTCGCGATGATCCCCGGAACCTCACCACCTGGGCCGTTGAGGTGCGGCTCCACCACGTGCAGCACGAACCCCGCGGCCACGGCGGCGTCGAACGCATTGCCGCCGAGCTCGAGGATGCGCATCGCCGACTGGGACGCCAGCCAGTGCGTGGACGAAACCATCCCGAACGTGCCGCGCAGCGTGGGCCGGGTGGTGAAGGTCATCGGGCAACTCCCTCTCCAGTACGAACATCGGGACCGGTGCCGTTGTCGTCGACCAGATGACAGGCGACCTGGTGTCCACCTTCTCCGATCACGCGCGGCTCCGGGATGACTGTCCGGCATGTGTCGACCGCTACCGGACATCTGGTGTGGAATCGGCACCCGGACGGCGGGTCGATCGCCGACGGCAGGTCGTCACCGAGCAGTACGGGCCTCCGCGCCCGCTGCTCGGCCGGATCGGGCACGGGCGCCGCGGACAGCAGCGCCTGCGTGTAGGGATGCGCCGGTACGCCGAAGATGCGCGAACGCGGGCCTTGTTCGACCAGCTGCCCCAGGTACATCACGGCGACCTCGTCGGCCAGGTACTCGACCGCGGACAGGTCGTGAGTGATGAAGAGGCAGGCGAAGCCGAGGTCGCGCTGGAGGTCGGCGAGCAGGTTGAGGACCGACGCCTGGACCGACACGTCCAGTGCGCTCGTCGGTTCGTCCGCGACCAGTAGACGCGGCTCTGAGATCAGAGCACGAGCGATGCTGACGCGCTGACGCTGCCCTCCGGACAGCTCGTGTGGTGAGCGCTGGGCGACCTCTGGGCGCAGTCCGACGCGACGCAGCGACTCGGACACCTTGGCTGAGATGTCTTTGCGGTGCATGAGCCGCAGTGGCTCTCCGACGATGTCTCCGACGGACAGCCGCGGGTCGAGCGAGCCCGCTGGGTCCTGAAAGACGATCGACACGTTCCGGCGGTGTGGACGCAACTGCCGGCGGGTGAGGTGCGTGACATCGGCATCGGCGAGTCGGACCGTCCCACCGGTCGGCTCCAGCAGTCGGACGATGCAGCGCCCCACCGTTGACTTCCCGGAGCCGCTCTCACCGACCAGAGCGACCACAGAGCCTTGGCGGATCCGCAGGGTCACCCCGTCGACCGCCCGGACCGGACCGAAGTGCATGACGAGGTCTTCTACCTCCAGAGCGAGGGTGCTCATCGGACCTCCACTGATTCTCTGACCGGGTTCCAGCACGCGACCCGGTGGTGACCAGGGGTCAGGTCCGGCTCGGTCGCCGTACAGGTGTCGATTGCTCGCGGGCAGCGGTCGGCGAAGGTGCAGGCGTCCGGCTGTTGGGTGAGGACCGGCACCAGACCTGGGATCTCGTTCAGCCGGTGGCTCTCCGCGTGACGGCCGGCGGCGGGTGAGGCACCGAGCAGACCGGCCGTGTAGGGGTGCTGCGGATGCGCGAACAGTTCGTGCACGTCGGCTGTCTCGACGACGCGTCCGGCGTACATGACCGCCACCCGGTCGGCGAGGTCCGCGACCACTCCGAGGTCGTGCGTGATCAGGACGATGCTGGTCCCGAGCCGTTCGCGCAGTTCCCGCAGTACGTCGAGGATGCCGGCCTGGATCGTGACGTCGAGCGCGGTTGTCGGCTCGTCGGCGATCAGTACCTTCGGATCGCAGGCGACCGCCATCGCGATCATCACGCGCTGGCGCATGCCGCCGGACAGTTGGTGCGGGTAGTCGCTGATGCGGCGCTCGGCCGACGGGATGCCGACGAGCTTGAGAAGCTCGATCGAGCGGTCCCGGGCAGCCTGCCGGTTCAGTCCGATGTGCGTGCGGAGGACCTCGCCGATCTGGTGCCCGACCGTGAAGACCGGGTTCAGCGACGTCATCGGCTCCTGGAAGATGTACGCCACCTCGCGGCCGCGGATCGTACGGAGTGTGCGTTTGTCGGCGCCGATCAACTCGACCCCGTCGAGCCGTACCGAGCCGTCGACCGTGGCGGTGCGGGGGAGCAGCCCGGCCAGACTCATCGCGGTGACGCTCTTGCCGCAGCCCGACTCGCCGACGACCGCGAGGACCTCGCCGTCGCCGACCTCGAAGCTGACGCGGTCGACAGCCGACACCAGGCCGTCCTCGGTCCGGAAGGTGATCGAGAGGTCGTTCACCTGGAGAACCGGCGCTGTCGTGATTCCTGCGGTCATCGGCGGCTCGCTTTCGGGTCGAGCGCGTCGCGCAGGCTGTCGCCGACGACGTTGAACGCCAGCGTCAGCAGCATGATCGCGACGCCGGGCATCACCGCGGCCCACGGTGCGCGGGACGCGAACTGCTGCGCATCGGCCAGCATCGTGCCGAGGCTCGGCGCCGGTGGCTGGATGCCGAGACCGAGGAACGACAGCACCGCCTCGCCCAGGATCGCGGCCGGGAGCCCGACCGTGGTCTGGACGATGACCACTGAGGCCGCGTTCGGGAGGATGTGCCGGCCCATCACCCAGACATCTCCGGCGCCCTCGACGATCGCGGCCGCGACGAAGTCCAGTGACTTGAGCCGCAAGGTCTCGGATCGAACGATCCGGATCATGCCGGGGATCTGCGCGATGCCGATCGCGATGGCCGCGTTGCCGAGGCTGGCACCGCGGATCGCGGCCAGTCCGACCGCCAGGATCAGGAACGGGAACGCGAGCACGAGATCGGTCATCCGGGAGATCAGCGCGTCGATCGCCCGGAAGTACCCGGCCAGCAGACCGAGCGGTACGCCGACCACCAGTGACGTCGCGACCGCGAGCAGTGCGACGTGGAGCGAGGCTCGCAGACCGAACATGATCCGGGACAGCACATCGCGGCCGAGGTCGTCGGTGCCGAGCAGGTGTCCCGCCGTACCCGGGGGCGCGAAGGCCTGACCGAGATTCGTCTGGGTCGGTTCGTGCGGTGCCAGCCAGGGCGCGAACACCGCCAGGATCACCGCGATCACGAGCACCACGAGACCGCTGATCGCGAGCGGGTTGCGGAGGATCCGCCGTACCACCTTGCTGCGGTTGCTGCGCAGCGGCGTACCGGCGGTGATTGCTTCGGCGACGGCCATCACGCGTCACCTCGCACGCGGATGCGCGGGTCGATCACGGAGTACAGCAGGTCGACCAGCAGATTGATCACGATGTACGCCGTCGCGGTCACCAGGACGACCGCCTGGATCACGGGGTAGTCGCGCTGGAAGACCGCATCGACAGTGAGCTTGCCGAATCCCGGCAGGGCGAAGATGCGCTCGGTGACGACCGCGCCGGAGATCAATGCACCGAGCTGCAGGCCGACGATCGTGACCACCACGATCAGGCTGTTGCGTAAGGCATGTTTGCCGATCACCGACTTGGGTGGCAGGCCCTTCGCCTCGGCCGTCCGGATGTAGTCGGCCGAGAGGGCGTCGAGCATCGACGATCTGGTCTGCCGCATGATGACCGCGGCGAGACCGGTGCCGAGGATCAGCGCGGGCAGCACCAGGTGGTGCAGGTTGCCGGCCGGGTCACTGAAGAACGGCACGAATCCGGACGCCGGGAAGAGGCCGAGGGCAACGGACAGGTACAGGATCGCCATCAGGCCGAGCCAGAAATGCGGCACCGACAGGCCGAGCAACGCCAACGCGTTGGCAGCCCACTCGGCCGGCCGGCCGCGGCGGACAGCCGCGACCACCCCGGCGCCGACACCGATCAGGCTGGCGATCAGGATCGCCAGCACAGACAGCTCGATCGTCACCGGCAATGCACTGCCGATCATCCCGCGCACCGGCGCACCGGTCCGGATCGACTGGCCCAGGTCGCCCCGGGCGGCGTGACTGACGAACTGCCAGAACTGCACGAGCCACGACTGGTCCAGCCCGTACTGCTCCCGGATCGCCCGCAACGACTCTGGATCCCGGTCCTCACCGGCGAGGGCGAGCGCCGGGTCACCCGGCAACGCCCGTACGCCGGCGAAGACCACGATCGTTGCCAGCACCAACGTGACGGCCGACTGCCACAGCCGATGGAAGAGGTATCGCCTCACGAACCCCACCACCTCGCCCGTTCCCGCCGCCCGCAGGCGGAGAGAACGCTCACTTGGCGAATCCGGCGAACGCCGTCCGGATCACGCCGTCCGGGAACGTCTGGACACCCAGGAGCTTCTTCGAGACGCCGGTCAGGTTGCGCTGGCGGTACATGTAGATCAGCGGGTCGTCCTCCTGCAGCTTGCTCACGACATCGCCGTACAGCTTGATCCGCTGCGCCTTGTCGGTCGACTGCCGCGCGTCGGTCAGCAGCTTGTCCACGTCGGGGCTGCTGTAGCCGGCGACGTTCTGGCTGCCTTCCGAGCCGACGAAGTTGTAGATGTTCGCGTCCGGGTCGACCCGGCCGGACCAGCCGAGCTGCAACAGCTCGAACTCACCACGGTCCTGCTGGTCGAGCAGTGACGCGTACTCGACCGGCTTGATCTCCAGCTCGAACCCGCCGTCCTTCACCATCGCCTGCAGCGCCTGCGCGAGCCGCAGACTGTCCGGGTTGTTGGAGGTGATCATGCTGACCTTGTACGGCGTGGGCACGCCGGCGTCGGCCAGCAGTTGCTTCGCCTTCGCCGGGTCGTGCGGCGGGCAGACCTGCGCGGCGTCGGAGGTGAACTCGCTCTTCGGTGAGACCGGCGAGCAGGCGACCGTGTTCAGCCCGTTGAAGATCGTCTTCACCAAGGCTTCCCGGTCGATCGACAGCGCCAGCGCCTGGCGCACGCGCGGGTCCTTCGCGATCGGGGTGTCGAGCGGCTTGAGCGGCTTGCCGATGCCGTTCGCGTTCGCGACGTTGATGGTCAGGCCCTGGTACCCCAGCGACTGCGACTGCAGCACGGTCATCGTGCCGTCCTTCTGCAGCTGCGGCGCGTCCTGCGTCGACAGCGAGTCGGCGATCTGCGCGTCACCGGACTTCAGGTTGGCCGAACGGATGCTGGAGTCGGTGATGATCCGGTACTCGATCGCGTCCAGGTGCACCTTGGCGGCGTCGTAGTACAGCGGGTCCTTGACCACCTTGATCGAGTTCTGCGCGACCCGGCTGGCGAACTTGAACGGTCCGACACACACCGGTGCATTGGAGAAGTTCGCGCCGAGCTTCGACACCGCGGCCGGGCTCAGCACCATACCGGCCCGGTCGGCCAGCGCGGCGGTCAGCGGGGCGAACGGCTTCGACAGCTTGATCACCACGGTGTTCGGGTCCGGCGTCTCGATCGAGGTGATCGGGCCGAGTTCGCTCTTGCGGCCGGAGCCGGCGATCGTCAGGCCGCGCTCGATCGAGATCTTCACCGCGTTCGAGTCCATCGTCCCGCCGTCGGCGAACTTCACGCCCTGCTTCAGCGGGATGGTCAGGCTCAGCCCGTCGGCCGAGATGGTCGGCAGCGCGGTGGCCAGTTGCGGCACGACCTTCGCGTCCGGGCCGAGGTCGTACAGCTTCTCGCACATGGTGTGGAAGACGTAGCGCGAGTACAGGCTGCGCGACAGCGACGGATCCAGCTTGTCCGGGTCCGCGGACAGCGCGACCGTGAGCGTGCCGCCCTGCTTGACCTGTGCCGGGTCGGCCGGGTCGCCGAACACGTCTTTGCCCTCCGCCGACTGGGTTTCCCCGCCCCCGTCATTGCCGGCCGGCTCGACGGGAGAACAAGCCGTTCCGACGAGCGCGAGCGCGATCACCCCCACCATGGTTCCGGCGACCATCGGGCGGCGGCAGCTCCTGCTGGAGCGGTTCAGTAAGGACGGAAGTCGACGAGTCATCGCGTGCTCCTGAGTAGGCGGTCCTGTCGACTGTTTCATGTATACAAGGCAGGTGCGCAAGTGATTCGGCGAGTTTGGCTGAACCTTTTACGACCGCCTGCCGTAGTCACTGCCGAACGCCCGAGTGCCGACCGCCGCGAGGCCGCCGGAGGCTGTGTTACGCCCCGGCGGCCCCGCGGTCGATCAGGTCGTCACTGGATACGTGAGGTCACCAGTGGGCGGTCGCTGATCACCGAGGGCGAGCGCCATCAGGTTCGGTCCGTCGTACTGCGGGTGATGGATGCCGAACTCGATCGCCTGCCGGAATCCGAACCTCGGATAGTACGTGTCGTGACCGAGCACGATGACAGTCTGCTCATCACAATCACGCGCGGTGTCGAGCGCCGCGATGACCGCCGCGCTCCCGGCGCCTTGTCTCTGGTACGCCGGAAGTACGGCAACCGGACCCAGGGACACGATCGGGGTGTCGCCGACGTGGGCGCGGGTGAGCAGCGCGTAGGCAACCGGTCGGTCATCCGGTGTGGTTGCCACGAGCGACAACCCCGGCAGGATGGCGCTCGGGTCCGAACGCAAGGCATCGAGGAAGTCGACCTCGAACTGGCGGCCGAAGGCCTGCCAGGTGATGTCACGGACCGTGTCGGCGTCGGCCGGCGTCTCGGCGCGGGTGTTCCAGGTGATGGACAACGGAGAATCCCTTTCGGGCAAGGGGTTCCGCCGGTCTTGGTCAGACGGAACCCGGGGTGAGTTGGATGAGCGTGTCGACTGCCGGGCATGCGGCAGCACTCGTTCGCGCCGACATCAACTCACCTCCTCGATGCTCCGAAGTTCCCGCCACCTTAGCCACGTTGTCAGATGGTCGCACCGGATTTACGACTCGATGGCCAGGGCGGTGAGTGGATCGGTCGTGGCGGGTGCCGTTGGGGTCCAGGTGTCGTCGACCAGGCGGTACGGGTGCCAGCGGCCGTGGTGGTCGAGTCTGAGCTGGGTGTCCGGGCCGAGGACGAGTTGGTTGCCGAGGACCTGGATGGTGAGCTCGTCGTCGGCGGCAAGCAGTTCGGTCCGGGCGCGGGCGAGCTCGGCGGGATCGGGTGTCCAGGTGTGCTCGAGGACGTCGAGGCCTGGCGCTCCGCCGTACCGCCAGGCTTGGATGCCCAGGGCAAGCTCTTCGGTCCGGCCGGTTGCGGTGGCCAGGGTGTCACTCAACTCGGGGAAGTCCGCGGCCAGTCGTACTGCGTCCTGCCATTCGTCGAGCCTCTGCGGCTCGCTGGTGCCGTTGAGCAGCGCACTCAACAACGCGCGAGCCCGCCGAGCGGCGTCCAACACGAGCAGCGGCAACAGAGTCGGCCCGAAGCCTGCGGGCGCCTCGATCCCAGTCACCGCCAGCTCGTCGATGACGACCTTCCCCGGCAGGTCCGGAACGTCGGGCAGCGCGCCGACCGGAGTCGCGAGTACGTCGTGCAGTGACGCGCCGACGTCGTCAGCTTCGTCAGCCGGTGCCGTCTGGCTCCTCGTTTGCAGTTGGTCGAGCAAGTCGTCGCGGGAGGAGCCGCGGAGAAGGAGGAGGACGAACGGGTCGGAGTCGAGCAGCCAGGCGACTTGGTAGCAGAGGGCCGCCGCGTGCTGGCAGGGGAGTTCCCAGCCGTCGCAGGTACAGCTGGGGTCGAGGTCGCCGATACCGGGGAGCAGCGAGACGCCCGCGTCGGCGGCGGCTTCCACCAGGTCGTGCGGCATCTCACCGTCGAGGAGCGCGGCGATGTGGCCCGCGCGAGCGGCTACTTGGTCGAGGAAGCGTCTCCACTCGGAGTCACTCAGCTCATCGACTCGAACGACGGCCTCGAAGGTGTCGTCGGGGGAGTAGACGGTCGCCGCGATCCGGCCCGGGCTGATCGTGATCGTCCCGACCTGACCGGAGTTCGCGTACCGCCGTCCCTTCCGCAGCTGGTCCGCATCGAGCGAGGTGTCCTCGAGTGCCTGCACCCACGTCCGCGCCCACCACGAGCGCCCTTGAGTACTCCGCCGCTGTGCCGGAAAGGCAGGAAATCCCTGAGCCTCCGTCATCGTGCACCTCTTAGCTCAACGAGGTCGGCGAGTTCGGTGTCGGAGAGTTCGGTGAGGGCCGCCTCGCCGCCGGTCAGGACGGCCTCGGCGAGTTCACGCTTGCTGCTCAGCATGGTGGCGATGCGGTCCTCGATGGTGCCTTCGGCAATCAAGCGGTGCACCTGCACAGGCCGCGTCTGCCCGATCCGGTACGCGCGGTCCGTCGCCTGATCCTCGACCGCCGGATTCCACCACCGGTCGTAGTGCACGACGTGATCCGCCCGGGTCAGGTTCAGGCCGGTCCCGGCCGCCTTCAACGACAGCAGGAACACCGGCACCTCGCCGTCCTGGAACCGCTCGACCATCTCCTCACGCTTCGGCACGGGCGTCCCACCATGCAGCAGTTGCGTACCGATGCCGCGGTCGGCCAGATGCCGCTCGAGCAGCCGCGCCATCGCGACGTACTGCGTGAAGACCAGGACCGCGCCGTCCTCGGCCACGATCGTCTCCAGCAGTTCGTCCAGCAGTTCGAGCTTCCCGGACCGTCCGTTCAGGCGCGCGTCCTCGCCCTCCTTCAGGTACTGCGCCGGGTGATTGCAGATCTGCTTGAGTCCGGTCAGCAGCTTCACGATCAGCCCGCGCCGAGCCATCCGGTCGCTGGCCTGCACTTCCGTCATCAGCTCGCGAACCGTTGCCTCGTACAACACCGCCTGCTCACGCGTGAGGGACACCGGCTGATCGGTCTCCGTCTTCGGCGGCAACTCGGGCGCGATGCCGGGATCGGACTTGCGGCGCCGGAGCAGGAACGGCCGCACCAGCTTCGCCAGCCGCTCCGCGACCTCCTCGTCCTTGTCCGCCTCGATCGGCGCTGCCCACCGATTCCGGAACGTCCCGAGCCGGCCGAGCAGACCGGGCGTCGTCCAGTCGAGGATCGCCCACAGCTCGGACAGGTTGTTCTCCACCGGAGTGCCGGTCAACGCCACCCGCGCCTGCGACGGCACGGTCCGCAACGCCTTCGCCGTACTCGACGACGGGTTCTTCACATGCTGTGCCTCGTCGGCAACGACCATCGCCCACCGATGACCAGCCAGCCGTACGGCGTCGCGCCGCAAGGTGCCGTACGTCGTCAGCACGAAGCCGTGCTCGGCGTCGTCGAGTGATCTCGAGGAACCGTGGAAGCGACGTACCGGGGTGCCTGGGGCGAAGCGCTGGACCTCGCGCTCCCAGTTGCCGAGCAGGGACGCCGGACAGACCACGAGGGTGGGGCCCGCGGTGGCGGTCGACTCCTGGCGGTGCAGGTGGAGCGAGATGAGAGTGATCGTCTTGCCCAGACCCATGTCGTCGGCCAGGCAGCCGCCGAGTCCGAGCGAGGTCATCCGGGAGAGCCAGCGCAGACCGCGGAGCTGGTAGTCGCGGAGGGTGGCGTGCAGGCCGGCCGGTGCCTCGATCGGTTCGTCGGCGCGGTCCGGGTCGGCGATCCGGGCGCGCAGATCCGCGAGCCAGCGCGTCGGCTCGATCGTGACTTGGCGGCCGTCGATCTCGGCGCTGCCGGTGAGTGCGGCGCTGAGGGCGTCGATCGCGGTGACTGGTTTGAGGATCCGCTCGCGGGCCTTCCGAGCCAGGTCGGGGTCGATCAGCATCCACTGGTCACGAAGTCTGACCACTGGTCGGGTCGCCTCGGCTAGTTGGTCCATCTCTGCCTCGGTCAGTGGCT
Organism: Kribbella sp. NPDC050241; assembly: GCF_044459685.1. Lineage (NCBI taxonomy): Bacteria > Bacillati > Actinomycetota > Actinomycetes > Propionibacteriales > Kribbellaceae > Kribbella > Kribbella sp. NPDC050241. The sequence goes on along the minus strand of NZ_JBITJE010000001.1, from coordinate 1,488,564 downwards.
CGCTGTCAGGGTCATTGCCGAGGGCAACCTGCCAGCTGAAGTCGAGGGTGGCGTCGCCGCCGAAGAAGCTCGGCAGGTCGCTGGGCGGTCCGTCCGACGACGTGATCGCGGCCCGAGCGGTCAGCGCACGCCCGAGGCTCCGCGGCCAGTGCAGGTCCACCCCGGCTGCCGTCAGCCGCTGCGCCGATCCCGCCAGCAGCTCACCGATCTCCTCGTCGGCCAGCTCCATCCGATCCGGTACGGCGGAGTCCAGGAGGCGACCCAAGGGTGTCCACATGCGGGCGGCCCGCCGGATCGCCAGCGTCGCGTCGATCCGCGCCCGTGGACCGAATCCGGCGACGTCCTCGGCCCAGACGTCGTACGCGTCCCGCACCAGAGTCGGGTCCTTCAGGCTGTGCAGCTGCACTACCGCCGAGAACGCCAGTGAGTCGGCCATCTCGATCCTCAACGAGATCCGCACCCCGGTGTCCAAACCCACCGACACCTCGTCGGCCCACGACCGCAACCGCTCCGCTCGCTGCGGGGTGGACGCCGCGAACAGCCCGGACTGATGTGCCTTCGCAGCAGCCGGCGACCGCGGCATCCCATCCGCAACCGCATCCACGAACGCCCGCACCAGATCCTCAGCAACAGGCAACCGCACCCCACCGCCACCGGCAGGCCCGATCGGCGCCGGACCACCCGATGGGGGATCTGGTTCGAGGGGGAGGGCTCGGGCTGACGGTGGCATGGCTTCGGCCAGTTCGAGGAGGCGGGTGACATCGCCCGCATCGAGGGGACCGGCACGCCAGGCGTCGTGGCCGGCCGGGGAGACGCCGGGAAGAAGCTTGCCCCGGGCCACCAACTGCAGTGCGATCAACGAGGCGCCGCCCCAGAAGGCGGCCGACGGATGAGCGCCGTGCGCGCGCCGCGCACGGCCCAGCACCGGCACGGCCTCCGCGACGGTCAGCTCGATCGCGCGGACCGAGCGCGGCTCCGCGTCGACGACCAGCTCCAACTCCGTCTGCTCACCAACGCCCAGCGGAAGCTGCCCACCGGCCGGATCCCAGAACGCGATCCGGCCCTCCCGCGGCGGATCGGCCGGCTTGAACACCACCGCACACCCCAACAGCTCCTGCTGCCCCGTACTCGCCAACCCGACGTCCTCCCTAACCACTTCTCATGCGATCCGCAGCAAACGACCTCAGACCGTGACAGCCTCCACATCAGCCGCACCGCTGTCCGGCTGATCGAACTGCGTCCGGTACAGCTCCTCGTACCGACCGCGCGCAGCGAGCAGATCCGTGTGGGTGCCACGCTCGATGATCCGGCCGGCCTCGATCACGAGGATCTGGTCGGCAGCCCGGATGGTCGACAACCGGTGCGCGATCACCACCGCCGTACGTCCGGCCAGCGCCTCGGTCAGCGCTGCCTGGACAGCCGCCTCGTTGGTCGAGTCCAGCGCCGCGGTGGCCTCGTCGAGGATCACGACCCGCGGTTGCGCGAGCAGCAGCCGAGCGATCGTGAGCCGCTGCCGCTCACCACCCGACAACCGGTACCCACGTTCACCGACCACCGTGTCCAGCTGATCCGGCAGCGATCTGATCAGTTCACCCAGCCGTGCCCGGGTCAGCGCATCCCACAGGTCGGCCTCCAAGGCCTCCGGCCGAGCGAGCAACAGATTCTCGCGGATCGAGTCATGGAACAGGTGACCGTCCTGCGTGACCATGCCGAGCGTTTCCCGCAGCGACTCCGCCGACACGTCCCGTACGTCGACCCCGGCGAGCTTCACCGCGCCCGAATCGACGTCGTACAACCGGGGGATGAGCTGCGCGATGGTCGACTTCCCGGCGCCGGACGAGCCGACGAGCGCGACCATCTGCCCGGGCTCGGCGCGGAAGGACACGTCATGCAGCACCTCGACACCGCCGCGGGTGTCGAGCTTGGCGACCTCCTCGAGCGAGGCCAGCGAGACCTTGTCCGCGGACGGGTACGCGAAGCCGACCTGCGCGAACTCGACCGCCACCGGCCCCTCGGGCACCCGGCCGGCATCCGGCTTGTCCTTGATCAGCGGCTCGAGATCCAGCACCTCGAAGACGCGCTCGAAGCTGACCAGTGCGGTCATCACCTCGAGCCGCGCACTCGCCAGCGCCGTGAGCGGTGAGTACAGCCGGGTGAGCAGCAAAGCCATCGAGACGACAGAACCCGCGTCGAGCTGGTCGCGTAGCGCGTAGAACCCACCGAGTCCGTAGACGAGCGCCAGCGCGAGCGCCGACACCAGGGTCAGCGCGGTGACGAAGATCCACTGCACCATCGCGGTCCGCACGCCGATGTCGCGCACCCGCCGTGCCCGGATCGCGAACTCCAGCGACTCCCGCTTCGGCCGGCCGAACAGCTTCACCAGCGTCGCGCCCGGCGCCGAGAACCGCTCGGTCATCTGCGTGCTCATGGTCGCGTTGTAGTTCGCCGCCTCCCGCTCCAGCGCGGCCAGTTTGGTCCCGACCCGGCGGGCCGGTATCACGAAGATCGGCAGGAGGATCAGCGCGAGCAGAGTGATCTGCCACGACACCCCGAGCATCACGACCAGGGTGAGCACCAGCATCACGAGGTTGCTGACGACGCCGGACAGCGTGTCGCTGAACGCGCGCTGGGCCCCGATCACGTCGTTGTTCAGCCGGGAGACCAGCGCTCCGGTCCGGGTCCGGGTGAAGAAGGCGATCGGCATCCGCTGGATGTGGTCGAACACCGCCGTCCGCAGATCCAGGATCAGTCCTTCACCGATCCGCGCCGACAGCCAGCGCGTCCACAGGCTGATCCCGGCCTCGGCGATCGCGATCACCGCGATCAGGAGGGACAGCTGCAGAACGAAGCTGAACGCCTCCCCGCCCACGATCGCGTTGACCACCTTCCCGGCCAGCACCGGCGTCGCGACCGCGAGCACGGCCGCGCCGACGCTCAGCACGAGGAACGCGATCAGTTGCCGCCGGTGCGGGCGCGCGAAGGCGAGGATCCGCAGCAGTGTGGCCCGTGAGAACGGGCGTTTCTCGTCCTGGGCGTTCATCGCGTGGTACAGCGAGTTCCACGCGGTCATCTCCATGCTCACGGCTGTGCTCCGCTGGGATCGGTCGATCGGGAAGGTCGATGATTCAGGACAGCACCGACAGTTCCCGACCGTAGAACCTCGACAGTGCTTGAGGTCAATCGACTTTTAAACTGAGTACGCTGTACGAAGTGCGGTTGAGTGTAGCCAATCCGGAGGAATCGCGCACATGAATCAGGAGTACAGCGGCAGCGGCGACCCGGCGCGGAGCCTGGAGCTGCTCTGGCGCCGGCGGCCGCAGCCGACCCGCGGGCCGAAGCCGGCGCTCACGGTGGAGGGGATCGTCGAGGCCGCTGTGCGCGTCGCCGACGCCGAGGGGATCGGAGCGATGTCGATGCGCCGCGTCGCCGACGAGCTCGGTGCCGGCGCGATGACGCTGTACCGCTACTTCCCGGGCAAGGGCGAGTTGCTCGACGTCATGCTCGACACCGTGTACGGCGAACTGCCGCGGCGCGAGGTGGACGGGGACTGGCGAGCCCGGATCGACGAAATGGCCCGGGAGAACCGCGAGCTGTACCTGCGCCACCCGTGGATGCTCCAGATCGCGGTCAGTCGCCCTCCGCTCGGTCCGCACGTGATGGCGAAATACGAGTACGAACTCGCGGCGATCGAGGGCATCGGCCTGACCGACGTCGAGATGGATGCCACGGTGGCTCTGGTGAACGGGTACGTGCACGGCGCCGTACGGACCGACGTCGAGGCGCGACAGGTGATCCAGCGGTCGGGAATGACCGACAAGGAGTGGTGGCTGGCACACGTGCCGCACCTGGACAAGATCGCCGACGCCCAGCAGTTCCCGCTCGCGACCCGGGTGGGGACGACGGTCGGGAATGAGTTCGACGCGCCGTACGACTCCGATCATGCGTTCGAATACGGTCTTGCGCGGCTCCTGGACGGCGTGTCCGCGCTGGTGGAGAACCGGTCTGGCCCGAAAGTGCGAAACAAGTTGTGAGTGAGTACTCACTCAGTTAATCTCGACACGTGACACCACGAGCCACACCACTGCCACCCGAGGAACGGCGCGCCGCCATCGTCCGGGCCGCGCTGCCGTTGCTGGAGGAGTTCGGCGCCGACGTGAGCACCAAGCAGATCGCCGAAGCGGCCGGCATCGCCGAGGGGACGATCTTCCGGGCCTTCGGCAGCAAGGATGCGCTGATCGATGCCGTGATGGCGACCGCGTTCGACACCAGTGACCTGATCACGGCACTGGAGAACGTCGACCGCTCGCTGCCGCTTCGGGAGCGCACCATCGCCGCGGTCGAGGTCGGTCAGAACCGCCTGCGCAGCGTCTTCAAGCTCATGTTCACCCTACGGATGCGCCGGCCGCCCGACTTCAAGTCCATGCCGATGGACGAGGCCCACCGCAAGCGCCAGTCCGACCTGGCCAACGCCGCGTTCGCCGACCTGCTCCGCCCGGATCAGGACCAGTTGCGCTTCCCGCCCGAAGAGGTGGTCCGCCGGATCGGGCTGATCACCTTCTCCGCCACCCACCCAATGATTTCCGGTGGCGTCGTACTGACCGCCGAGGAGATCGTCGACTTCGCGTTCGACGGTGTCCGCTGGCACGACTCCGGTCAGCACGCCGCCCCCGGGGGTGTCGCCGAGTACGCACTCGGCGGTGCTCGCCATCACGACTCTGGGGATGATCGATGCTAGTTCGACTCTTGCGTACGCACCTGCGTCCGTACGTGGGAAACCTGTCCATAGTGGTCGTCCTGCAGCTGATCGGGACGATCGCTTCTCTCTACCTGCCCAGCCTGAACGCCGACATCATCGACAACGGCGTGGCCAAGGGCGACACCGACTACATCATGCAAACCGGCGGCTGGATGCTCGCTGTCAGCCTGGTGCAGATCATCTGCACGATCATCGCGGTGTACTTCGGTGCGAAGACCGCCGCGCTGTTCGGCCGGGACGTCCGCGCCGCGGTGTTCCACCGGGTCGGCGAGTTCTCCGCTCGGGAGGTCAACCAGTTCGGTGCACCGACACTGATCTCGCGCAGTACGAACGACGTCACCCAGATCCAGATGCTGGTGGTCACCACCTGCACGATGCTGGTAGCCGCACCGATCACGATGATCGGCGGCGTGTTCATGGCGGTCCGCGAGGACGTCGGCCTGTCCTGGCTGGTGGCCGTCGCCGTACCGCTGCTGGCGATCTGCGTCGGCTTCATCGCGAGCCGGATGGTCCCGCAGTTCCGGAAGATGCAGAAGAACATCGACGGGGTGAACCGGGTACTGCGCGAGCAGATCTCCGGCATCCGGGTGGTCCGCGCCTTCGTTCGCGAGCCGCACGAGGTCGAGCGCTTCGGCGAGGCGAACCAGAACCTGACCGACACGGCCATCCGGGCCGGCCGGCTGATGGCGCTGGTGTTCCCGACGGTGATGCTGATCCTGAACGTGTCGAGTATCGCGGTGCTGTGGTTCGGCGCCTCCCGGGTCGAGAACGGGACGATGGAGGTCGGTGCGCTGACCGCCTTCCTGAGCTATCTGATCCAGATCCTGTTCTCGGTCATGATGGGCGTGTTCGTGATGATCATGGTGCCGCGCGCCGCGGTCTGCGCGGATCGGATCTCCGAGGTCCTGGACACCGAGTCCTCGGTCCGGCCGCCGGTCACCGCGATCAAGTCGTTCACCGGTCGCGGTCAGTTGGTCTTCGAGAACGCGTCGTTCCAGTACCCGGGTGCGGCCGAGCCGGTACTGCGCAACATCGACCTCGTCGCGTCGCCGGGGCAGACGACCGCGATCATCGGCAGCACGGGTGCGGGCAAGACGACGCTGCTCTCGCTGGTGCCGCGGTTGTTCGATGCCACCGGCGGGCGGGTGCTCGTCGACGGGATCGACGTACGCGACATCGAGCCGGAGGCGCTCTGGGAGCGGATCGGCCTGGTGCCACAACGGCCGTACCTGTTCTCCGGGACTGTCGCCAGCAACCTGCGCTACGGCAACCCGGACGCGACCGACGAGGACCTCTGGCACGCGCTGGAGATTGCCCAGGGCAAGGACTTCGTCGAGGCGATGCCGGAAGGGCTGGAAGCGCCGATCGCACAGGGCGGCACGAACGTGTCCGGTGGTCAGCGGCAGCGGCTCGCGATCGCGCGGGCACTGGTCCGCAAGCCGGAGATCTACCTGTTCGACGACTCGTTCTCCGCGCTGGACCTGTCCACCGACGCCCGGCTGCGGGCGGCGCTGCGGCCGATCACGGCGCAAGCGTGTGTGGTGATCGTGGCGCAACGCGTGTCCACGATCGTCGACGCCGACCAGATCGTGGTGGTCGAGGACGGCGCGATCGTCGGCAAGGGCCGGCATGACGAGTTGCTCGACACCTGTCCGACGTACGTCGAGATCGTCGAGTCCCAGCGATCCGCGGAGGAGGCAGCATGAGCGAGGAGAACAAGACCCCGCCCTCTCCGAACGGACAGGGACCGGCGGCTGCGACGCCCGAGGCGGCGCCGGCCGGTGGTACGACGACGGTGAAGGCGACCGAGCGGCCGACCACGGGCCGGGCGTTCGGGCCTCCGGGTGGTATCCCGGGGGACAAGTCGATGAACTTCGGTCCGTCGGCGAAGCGGCTGCTCGGGCGGTTGCGGCCGCATCGGCTCCAGGTGACCGTTGTCGTCGCACTCGCGGTCTGCAGCGTCACGCTGTCGGTGCTCGGGCCGAAGATCCTCGGCCGCGCGACCGACATCATCTTCTCCGGTGCGATCGGCAAGCAGTTCCCGAGCGGTCTGACCAAGGACCAGGTGATCGAGCAGGCCCGGGCCTCGGGCAACGGCCGGCTGGCCGACCTGCTCGGCGGGATCGACCTGATCCCGGGCGTCGGCATCGACTTCGATGCCCTGCGCAACGTCCTGCTGATGGTGCTCGGCCTGTACGTCGGCGCGTTCTTCCTGTCCTGGATGCAGGGCTACATCCTGAACGGCGTGGTCCAGCGGACCATCCTCGCGCTGCGGTCCGACGTCGAGGGCAAGCTGAACCGGCTGCCGCTGAGCTACTTCGACGGCGCACCACGCGGCGAGCTGCTCAGCCGGGTGACGAACGACATCGACAACATCTCGACCAGCCTGCAGCAGACGCTGAGTCAGCTGCTCACCTCGCTGCTGACGGTGATCGGCGTCGTCACGATGATGTTCGTGGTCTCGCCGCTGCTGGCCCTGATCGCGCTCGTCACGATCCCGATCTCGATGGTCCTGACCGCGGTGATCGCCAAGCGGTCGCAGGTCCGGTTCGTCGCCCAGTGGCGTCATACCGGCGCGTTGAACGGCCAGATCGAGGAGGCGTTCACCGGGCACGAGTTGGTGAAGGTGTTCGGCCGGCAGAAGGAGATCGAGGAGAGCTTCGCGAAGAAGAACGAGGAGCTGTACCAGGCCGCGTTCGGGGCGCAGTTCATCTCCGGTCTGATCATGCCGGTGATGATGTTCATCGGGAACGTCAACTACGTGGTCATCGCCGTCATCGGTGGTCTGCGGGTCGCCTCCGGCACGATGTCGCTGGGCGACGTCCAGGCGTTCATCCAGTACTCGCGCCAGTTCACCCAGCCACTGACCCAGGTGGCCTCGATGGCCAACCTGCTGCAGTCCGGGGTCGCCTCGGCCGAGCGGGTCTTCGAGGTACTGGACGCCGACGAGCAGGTGCCGGACGACGCGACGCCGGAGAAGGTCACCGACTCCCGCGGGCGGGTCGCGTTCGAGCACGTGTCGTTCTCGTACGACCCGGACAAGCCGCTGATCACCGACCTGAGCCTGGTCGCCGAGCCCGGCCAGACGGTCGCGATCGTCGGTCCGACGGGTGCGGGCAAGACCACGCTGGTCAACCTGATCATGCGGTTCTACGAGCTGAACGGCGGGCGGATCACGCTCGACGGTGTCGATATCACCGAGCTGACCCGCCACGACCTGCGGTCGCGGATCGGGATGGTGCTGCAGGACACCTGGCTGTTCGGCGGCACGATCCGGGACAACATCCTCTACGGCAACCTGAAGGCCACCGAGGAGGACATGCTGGCCGCGGCCAAGGCGACGTACGTCGACCGGTTCGTGCACAGCCTGCCCGACGGGTACGACACAGTGATCGACGAGGAGGGCAGCAACGTCAGTGCCGGTGAGAAGCAGCTGCTGACCATCGCGCGGGCGTTCCTGGCCGATCCGCAACTGCTGATCCTGGACGAGGCGACCAGCTCGGTCGACACCCGCACCGAGGTCCTCGTGCAGCGGGCGATGGCCGCACTCCGCTCCGATCGCACCAGCTTCGTGATCGCCCACCGCCTCTCCACGATCCGCGACGCGGACCTCATCCTCGTGATGGAGAACGGCGCGATCGTCGAACAAGGCAACCACCGCGAGTTGCTCGCGGCCGACGGCGCCTACGCCCGCCTCTACAACGCCCAGTTCAGCGGCGCGGTAACAGACATCGACGAGGAAGCCGCAGCCCTGACACCTACCCCGGCAGCAGCCCCCGCCGTACGCCGATAATCCGGGACGGGGACGCCTACCACCAGGCGTCCCCGTCCACGGCTATTGGAGAGCCGAGACTCTCAGGCTGAGTGGGGCCGCGTGCGTCGAGCGTAGGCACGAGCCGCGCGGACCCGGTCGCCGCAGCGGGTGGAGCACCAGTGGCGGCGGCCGTGGCGGAGCAGGTAGCGGTTGCAAGGTGGGGAGTCACAGGCGGCGAGGGTGTCAGCGTCGGCGCTGGTGAGGAGGTCGGCGGCGCTGGCGGCGATGGTGGCCAGGGCGCGGTCGAGGGTCTCGTTCGGGGGACAGATCGCGGCGCGGTACGGACCGTTCTGCTCGTCCCAGAGCAACAGTGACGCTGTCGGGACGCGGGTCAGGGCGTCGTTGACGGCGGAGAGGGCCGATGGCAGCGCGGGAAGCCCTTCGACCCGGGCCGCGAACAGCGCGCGCACATGTTCGCGCAGGGCGCGTAGCTGCGTCGCGCACATCTCCTGAACACCGGCGTCGTCGGCCGCGAGCGCGTGGCCGGTGAGCCACTGGTTCACCGCCTCCGGCGTACCGAGGAGGTCGACGTACTGACCGCCGGGCAGCGCGATCGCGGTGTTGACGAAGTCGAGGGCCAGGTAGTCCTCGGCGCCGGGGGCAGGTGGCAGCGGGGCGGTTGGTGCCGGCTCCGCAATCGACGGCTCACTCATGGATCTCATGGTACAGCTTGCCAATATCCGTGAGAACCGCCTACGGTTCTCACGGATAAACCGCAATGTATTCGTGAGGAGATCATGAGAGGCACACTGCTGGCGTTGATGGTCTGCGTCTTCGGCGTCACCACCGGCGAGTTCGTGCTCGCTGGGATCCTGCCCGCGGTCGCCGGCGATCTGGAGGTCTCGATCCCCGCGGCCGGCCTGCTGGTGACGGCGTACGCACTCGGCATGATCATCGGCGGACCGTTGCTGACAGCAATCACCGCCGGCCGTCCACGCAAGCGACTGGTGCTGGCTCTGCTGGTCGTCGCCGTGGCCGGCAACCTGCTGTCGGCTCTGGCGCCCGGGTACGAGGTCCTGTTCGCGGCGCGGATCGTGACCGCGCTGGTGACGTCGACGTTCTTCGCGAACGCGATCGTCATCGTGATTTCGTCCGCGCCGGCGGGCAAGCAGGGGGCGACCGTCGCGAAGTTTGTCTTCGGCATGAATCTGGCCATGATCCTCGGCGCACCGCTCGGCACCTGGATCGGCGAGGCGTTCGGCTGGCGCGCGACGTTCGGTGCGATCACCGCGTGCTGCGCCGTCGGGCTACTCCTGGTCGCCCGCTTCGTGCCAGGCAACCAGGCCGGCACGCGTACCCGGGCGCTGGGGGAGTTCGCCGTCTTCCGCGATCGCGACCTGCTGCTTGCGATCACCACCACCGCGGTCGCGAACATCGGTCTGCTCATGGTGTTCACGTATCTCGCGCCGTTGCTGACCGGACCTGGTTCGTTCGCCGCAGGCGCGGTCGCTCCGATGCTGCTGATCTACGGTGTCGGAGCAACGATCGGCAACCTGCTCGGCGGCCGGCTGGCGGACCGGGCGTTGTTGCCTTCCCAGCTCAGCGCCCTGAGTGTGCTCGTCGTCCTGCTCATCGCGCTGCGGGTCAGTCCGACGCCGGTGGTCACCGGCTTGCTGGTGTTCGCTGCCGGAGCCGTCGGCTTCTCCGTGATCCCCGGCATGCAGAGCCGCGTCCTGAGCACGGCCGCGGCTGCCCCGACCTTGGCGATCGCCGTCAACGCCTCGGCGTACCAACTCGCGGCAGCATGTGCCGGATGGCTCGGCGGCCGGATCATCGCCGGCCCCGGGCTCCCCGCGATCTACCTGGTCGCCGCCATCACCACCGTGCTCGGGATCGGGCTCACCGCACTCGCGTTGCGCCGCGACCGAGTTGGTCCGGGCGAACTCGTCAGCCGGACAGAGAACGCGTGAGGAACTCCCGGAACTCGCCGGGCGCGGAGAACATCGGCATGTGATCCGCGCCCGGCAGCACCTCGAGCTCGGTGTTCGGGGCCTCGTCGGCCAGGCGTCGGGCCCAGAGTTGGGTGCCCTGGAAGTCGCGGCCACCGACGAGTACGGACAATGGCGGCTTGAGCTCGGCGAACCGGGTCTTGATCGGGGGATCGAGCTCCTCGCCGTGATGGACGGGCATCGTCAGCACGCGGGAGTTGGCGATCGCCAGGCCGATCAGCAGGCGGCGGTCGGCGTTGTTCACCATCGGGCACCAGCCGCCGACGTCGTACGCCGCGGCAGTCGGGATGCCGTCAACGGCCAGGATCTCCTCGAGACGGGTGAAGTGTGCCCGCATCACCACGCGAGCCGCCGCCTCCGCCGGGCTTGCGTCCGGGAACTCCCCGAACGATCCGGCCACCGCGCACACCCGGCGGACTCGGTCGGGATACCGGTGCGCGAACCCCAACGCCCGCCGGGCACCATCGGAGGAGCCGATCAGCACCGCACGCTCAACGCCCGCCGCATCCAGGACCGCTGCCAGGTCGTCGATCTCGCTGTACGCCGCGTACGACGGTGACGAGAGCCCGTTGTCCCGGTAGTCCCAGGTAGTGACTCGCGCCGTCTCCGACAGCCATGCCACCGTCGAATCCCACATCCGGACGTCGGCCAGGCCGCCGTTCAGGAGCACGACATCCGGGCCTTGGCCGTGCTGCTCGTAGTAGAGGTAGCCGTCGGGCACCTCCACGAAGTTCCTCGTCGCGTTGATCATCGGGCGAGGCGGCGTACGGCGAGTTCGGCCAGGAGGGCGGCTCCGTCGGGGAGGACGGAGTCGTCGAAGTCGGCCAAGGGCGAGTGGTTGTCGGCGGCCGCGTCGGGGTCGGCGGACCGGCAGGCGCTGAGGTTGAGGTAGACGCCGGGGACCTCGTTGAGGACATAGGACATGTCCTCGGCGCCACAGCGAGGGTTGGCGCGTTCGCGGAAGCGGTCGGGGCCGAAGACGTCGACGATGACGTCGCGGGCGAACTGATACTCCTCGACGTTGTTGACTGTCACCGGGTAGCCGATCCGGTACTCGGCCTTGGCGACCAGTCCGTGCGCCGAGGCCATCGCCTCGACCAGTTGGATCGACGCCTGCTGCACCTTCGCCCGGGCTTCTTCGGAGAACGTCCGGACGGTCGCGTCGAAGAACGCGTCGTCCGGGATGATGTTCTCCTTCGTGCCGCCCGCGATCCGTCCGACCGTGAGCACGACCGGGTCGAACACATCGAACTGACGCGTGATCATCGTCTGCAGAGCGGTCACGATCTCGCAGAGCACCGGGATCGGGTCCTTGCCGCGGTACGGCGTCGACCCGTGCGTTCCCGCACCCACGACGCGGACGTTCAGCTGGTCGGCCGCCGCCATGAACGAGCCCGGACGGCTGCTCCACATCCCGCGCGGTTGTCCTGCGGACCCGACATGCAGTCCGTACGCCGCGTCCGCACGTCGGCCGGCCGCCTCGAGCACGCCCTCGCGGATCATGATCGGCGCCCCGCCAGTGGTCTCCTCGCCCGGCTGGAACATGAACACCACGTCACCGGCGAGCTCAGCCTGCATCGCCGACAGGATCTTCGCGGCGCCGATTAACCCGGCGACGTGGAGATCGTGGCCGCAGGCATGCATCATCCCGGGATGCTGGGACACGTACGGGACGTCGACCCGCTCGCTCACCGGCAGCGCGTCCATGTCGCCGCGGAGCAGGACGACCGGCCCGGGACCGCCTCCGCCGCGCAGTACGGCGGTCACCGAGGACAGCTCCTTGCCGAGCGTGATCTCCAGCGGCAGGCCGGCGAGCGCGTCGAGGATGAGTTGCTGGGTCTTCGGCAGTTCGAGGTCGTACTCCGGCACCTGGTGCAGCGCCCGGCGGAGGGCGACGATCTCGTCGCGGAACTGCTCCGCCAGCTCGACAGTCCGGGTCATGCCTTCGGTCCCAGGTTCAGTGCGTTCATGACCCGCTGGGCGCTGCCGCCCAGCTCGAGCAGTTCGACCAGGTCGAGCCATCGTTCTGGGTCCTCCACCTCGCTCGGGATGGTTGCGTCGAACGTGCCGACCGGCGCGTCCTTGGCCACCGCGACCACCTTCGGCGCGACGTCGAGGTAGTCGCTCGCCTCGAGGATCTTGCGCTTCACCGACGGCGACATCGGCGTACTCGGATCCGCGGCCGCGGCCCGGATCGCGTCCAGATCGCCGTACGCCGTGACCAGGGAGGCTGCTGTCTTCTCACCGATGCCCTTGACGCCGGGCAGACCGTCGGAGGCGTCACCGCGGAGCGTCGCGAAGTCGGCGTACCGGTTCGCGGGGACGTCGTACTTGGCGAGCAGCGCCTTCTCGTCGTACACGTCGGCCCGGCCGACTCCGCGCGCGGCGGTGTAGACGATCCGGATGCCGCGGCTGTCGTCGATCAGCTGGAACAGGTCGCGGTCGCCGGTGACGACGTCGACCGGCATAGTCGCCTGGTGCGAGAGTGTGCCGATCACGTCGTCCGCCTCGTGATCGGCCGCGCCGACGATGGCGATGCCGAGGGCCTCCAGGCAGGCGCGGATGTACGGCACCTGGACCTCGAGCCGGTCCGGTACGTCCTCGACCTGCTCGCCCTTCGGCGTCACGAACTCGACCCGCTGCGCCTTGTACGACGGGATCAGCGCGACTCGCCAGGACGGTCGCCAGTTGTCGTCCCAGCACGCCACCAGGTGGGTCGGCCGGTGGTTCTCGGCCAGCCGCGCGATGAAGTCGAGCAGCCCACGGACCGCGTTGGTCGGCGTACCGTCGGCAGCCTTCATCGTGTCGGGGACGCCGAAGAAGGCGCGAAAGTACAGCGACGCGGTATCGAGCAGCATCAGCCGCTGGGTCGTCTCAGCCATGGGGCGATGCTTTCATGCCAGGGTGCCGCGGCAGTAGGGTCTCCAGGATGGAGGACCTGGACCGCAAGATCGTCGGGCTGCTTGCCAGTGACGGCAGGATGAGCTTCACCGACCTCGGCAAGGCGACCGGCCTGTCCACGTCGGCGGTGCACCAGCGGGTCAAGCGGCTCGAGCAACGCGGCATCATCCAGGGGTACGCCGCCACCGTCGACCACACCGCGCTCGACCTGCCGCTGACCGCGCTGATCTCGATCCGCCCGATCGACCCGTCCCAGCCCGACGACTCACCCGAACGCCTCCGCGACGTCGCCGAGATCGAGTCCTGCTACTCCGTCGCCGGCGACTCCAGCTACATCCTCGTCGTCCGGGTCGCCTCCCCGGTCGCCCTCGAAAACCTCCTGGCCACCATCCGGGGCCGAGCCAATGTCTCCACCACAACCACCATCGTCCTCAGCACCCCCTACGAACGCCGCCCCCCAGCCCTCTGACCCATCTCCGCCGCCTGCTGGGTGAGGACCTGGTGGAGTCGCTCCGCGGTGGCTCGGGGGTGGAAGGTGTAGGCGTTGTGAGCGCCCGGGAACGGCTCGCAGGGGACTCCGAGGTGTTCGGCGAGGAGTCTGGCGCACTTGTTCGGCCAGATGTGGGTCGAGTCCTGGCCGGCTGCGGGGACCACGCGGGCGGGGGAGTTCTTGAGGTCGGTGAGATTGACGGTGTAGGCGCGAATGGCTGGGGTGTCGTGGGTCAGGAGCACCGCTGCGTTCGGGAAATGGTCGGGGCCGGGGGTCCGCAGGGGGTTGTCGGGTTCGCGGTCGGTCGGGTCGATGTCGAGGAACTTCGCGAACCAGCGGAGGGCAGGAGCGACCCCTTTCGTTGTGAAGATTTCCTCGACTGTGAGGAAGTCCTGGATGGCGGCGGCGCGCTCCGCGGCCGGTAGCAGTTGGGTGACGGGGGCTTCATGGGCGACGACCACGCCGACCTGATCGGGATGCCTGGTGGTGAGTTCCAGCGCGATCAGGCCGCCGAAGCTGCTGCCATAGACGTACGCCGGTTCTGTGGTGACGGTGGCGAGCAGGAGGGACAGGTCGTCGGCGTGCGTGGCCAGCGTCAGCGCGGGGGTGTCGGTGGTGCTACCGGACAGGCCTCGGCGGGCGTAGGTGAGGACGGTGTACCTGTCGGACAGGTGGGTTGCGAGCGCTTCGGTCGCGCCGGCGTCCCCATGACCTCCGGAGATGAGGACGAGCAGGGGGCCTGAACCACGGACGAAGTGGTGCAGTCGGGCGCCGGGGACTTCCAGTACGGATTCCTTCATGAAACAGCCTTCCTCGTTAGGACCGGACAGGCGTCGACTATGCATCCGCCGTCGGCGGCTCGGGAGAGGAGCGGTTTGCCTAGGATCAGCGGTCCGAGGATGCGTTGGGCGAACGGTGGTATCACTGTCGCTATGGGGATGCACCGCGACGACCTCGCCGACTTCCTGCGCCGGTCCCGGGAGCGGCTGTCTCCGCGCGACGTGGGGCTGGTCGAGGGACCGAGGCGTCGTACGCCGGGACTCCGCCGCGAGGAGGTCTCGCAGTTGGCGGGCATGTCGGCCGACTACCTCATGCGGCTGGAGCAGGGCAGGAGCCCGCAGCCCTCGGTTCAGATGCTGGCCGCGCTGGCCCGCGCGCTGCGGCTGACGGCCGATGAGCGGGACCATCTATACCTGCTCGCTGGGCAGCAGCCGCCGGAGGGAGCACGGGCCGGGGAGTACCTCGCGCCGAGCATGCTCTACATCCTCGACCGGCTGGACAGCGTTCCGGTCCAGGTCTTGAGCGACCTCGGCGACCTGCTGGCGCAGAACGATATGGCGCTGGCGTTGTTCGGGTGCGTGTGCGACGTGGCCCACGAGGACCGCAACATCGTGCTGCGCTGGTTCACCGAGCCCGACGTGCGAAGTCACTTCGCGGCCGAGGAGCGCGAAGAGCAGGCCCGGCAGTTGGTCGCGGATCTGCGCGCCGCA
The DNA here is from genome assembly GCF_044459685.1 of Kribbella sp. NPDC050241. Lineage (NCBI taxonomy): Bacteria > Bacillati > Actinomycetota > Actinomycetes > Propionibacteriales > Kribbellaceae > Kribbella > Kribbella sp. NPDC050241. The sequence continues at coordinate 1,473,164 of NZ_JBITJE010000001.1, read as the reverse complement.
GCGGCCCGCCGCGGGAACGACGAAGCCTCCCGCACCCTAGTCACGCGACTCCGCGCCGCCAGCCCCGAGTTCGCGGCACTCTGGGACCGGCACGAGGTCGCCGTACGCAGATCACATCCGTACCGGCTGAACCATCCGGACCTCGGCAGGATCGAGTTCGACTGCGAGGTACTGGCGACACCCGCCGCAGACCAGCGACTACGAGTCTTCACCCCGCCACCGGGCCACGCCGACACCCTGGACCTGCTGCGCACACTCGGCCCACAGCACCGGTGCGACGCTGCTGCCGGGCAGTAGCTCGTAGGCGGGCTGTCGTAGGGTGCCGCTGTGCGGCACATTCTCTTACTGGATCTGTTCAGCACTCTGGTGCCTGGTGGGGACGGTGAGCGGGGGCTGGTGCATCGGGAGATTGCCGACGTGCTGGGAGTCGAGGCCGGCGCCTTCGCGAGCGAGTTCGATGCGACGGCGTACGAGCGGTTCACCGGGGCGTACGGCGACCTGCCTAGCACGCTCCGGGTGATCGCAGCCAGGTGTGGCGCCGCGCCGACGGACCCTCAAGTGCGGGAGGCAACGAACCTGCGGCAGGCGCTGTCCCGGAAGCTCTTGATGGCGGTGCCTGACGACACGCTGAGGACCTTGGCCGAATTCACAGCAGCCGGATGGCGGATCGGGTTGGTCAGTAACGTGACGGCAGAGACTCAGCTGCAGTGGGCCGGCTGCCCCCTCGAGCCGTATTTCGAGGCCACGGCGTTCTCCGCCGAGGTCGGTGCCGCCAAGCCGGAGCCAGAGATCTACTTGACCGCCTGCGCCGCGCTCGACGTCGAACCGGCCGAGTGCATCTACGTCGGCGACGGGCGAGACAACGAACTACGTGCGGCCGCGGAACTCGGCATGTACGTGATTCGGACGACTGAGCATTCTGACAGCGACCCATCGTGGTCCGGGCCGACGGTCACCACGTTCGCGGAGCTTCGGGAGCTGATCGGTCAGACGAACTCGAGGCCGGCGTGAGAACCGTCAGGTCGGATCACGGGGATAGGTCGCGGGGCACGCGTCGGGCTCTCCTGGTCGATCTGTTCAGCACGTTGGTTGCTGATCGGGAGGCGGAGGATCTTGGGGTTGCGGGGGTGCTGGGGGTTGAGGGGGAGGCGTTCGGGCGGGAGCTGGAGGCGGTGGCGTACGAGCGGTTCACCGGGGCGTACGGCGATGTGGGAAACACGCTGCGGGTGGTAGCGGGGCGGTGTGGAGGTGCGCCTGGTGAGGAACAGGTGCGAGAGGCAACGGAATTGCGGCGAAGGTACGTGCGGCGGTTGCTGCATGCGGTGCCGGAGGGGACCGTCAGGACGTTGGGTGGACTGAAGGGGGCTGGGTGGCGGATCGGGCTGGTCAGTGACGCGACTGCGGAGACGCCGCTCGAGTGGGCCGACGGTCCGCTCGCGTCGTACTTCGAGGTGACCGCGTTCTCGGCCGAGGTGGGCGCTGTGAAGCCGGATCCGAAGATGTATCTGACGGCCTGTCACGCGCTGGAGGTCGAGCCCGGCGAGTGCGTGTACGTCGGCGACGGTGGGTACGGCGAACTCCCAGCGGCTGCTGCGCTCGGCATGTACGCGATCCGGACCACCGAGCACGCCGACAGCGCCCCGTCCTGGACCGGCCCGACGATCACCTCCTTCACCGACCTCCCCGCGCTGATCGCCGGGAGTGGGCCGCCAGCGGACCGTGGACAGGGTTTGGGGACCGCGGACACGGAATAACCTGTTCACGGTCCCCAGAAGGTGTTCACGGTCACGGCAAGGAACCGAGCCCGCGAGGGGCTAGTAGCCGCCGGCGGTGAGGAGTTGGGACTCGTGCGAGAGGATCCGCATCTTGCCCTTGCCCTTCGGCGGGATCAGGACGGCGACGTCGTGCATGCTCTCGCTGGTGAGGGCGTTGTAGTACTTCGCCGTCGGCGGGCTGAAGGCGATCGAGGCCCCGGAGGCCCAGTTGAAGTTGTAGCCCTGGCCGACCTGGAGCACGTAGTGCTCGGTGAGCGTCATGAAGACCAGGGCCGAGCCCGACGTGGTCTGGAAGGCGACCGGTGCTTCGGTGCTGCTGAAGGTGTAGCTGATCGCGTGATAGATCTGCGGCTGTTTGACCGCCCGCGCCTTGTCGTCGGAGATGTCCTTCAGCACCGCGCTGATGTCGGCGTTTGGAGCGAACGACGCAGCCCGCGGTGACTTGGCTCCGGCGTTCAGGTACTCCGTCAGAGCCTTCACGGCCGCCGGTGGCGCGGCGATCAGCTTCGCCGAGTCGGCAGCGGTGATCGGCCGCACACCGGCCAGATCCGGCAGCTTGACCGTGGTCTTCGGAGCCGCCGCGAAGGTGAGGAGCCACGGGCTGCCCGCGGTCTTGCGTTCCCAGACGCCGAGTTGCCGGTAGTCCTTGGTGTCGGAGATGCCTGCCGTCGCGACGAACCGCATCGGGTAACCGCCGTACTCGGGCGCGCCGACCACAGGCTTGGTGTAGGTGAAGGGCTTGCTGACGTCCTTGCCGGCCTTGTCGAGGGCGCGGTCGATCGCGTAGCCGGCCTGGCTCTCGCGCACCAGGTTGCCGCCCTCGACGGTCGCGATCAGCCTGTCGTCACGGCGCTTGTTGGCCGCGTTGTTGACCTCGTTGTAGTGCTTGATGACGGCGGCCGCCGTCTCGCTGGTGATCGCCGGCCGAGTCAGAGCGTCGACAGTGTTGGTCTGAGGGATCGCGGAGCAGCCGCTCACCAACGCCAGCACCCCGGTGACCGCCGCCACTCTGCGGACGGGTCCTACCTGACTGGGCTGCCGCGGCGCAGGCGCCTCGGCCTCACCCTGCGCGGTGACGGGCGGAGCGGGTGTGGACGTACGACGGCGCCGGAACAGCACCATGAAGATGCCCAGGGCAAGCAGCACCAGACCGCTCAGGAACACGATCAGGCAAGTGACGAAGGCGTTCGGGATCTCGATGCCCAGATCGGCCTGTACGTCGGGTGCGGTCTTCCCGTCAGCGCTCATGATCACCACGGAGTACGGGCCGTCCTCGATCTTCCAGGCCAGCTTCTGAGTGCCGGGCCCTGTTGCCTTCGCGACCCACCAGTCGAGAGTGCCGGGCGCCGCGAGGGGACCCGCGGTGCCCTTGACCTCCTCGGTCTTGAGCGTGGCCGGGTACTCCACCTGCACCAGTTCGGTATGAGCGATGTTCTTGAGATAGCTGGCGGTGTCGAACCCGCGGGCGACACCGACGAAGACCGGCTTGCCGGCCGTCGAGCGGACGTCCACGTGCAGGACGGGACCGTGCCGGTCGAGCATCGTCGGAGCACTGACGATGGCCAGACCCTTGCTGGTCAGATGCTGTTCACCGGCGTGGACCGTGTTGTCCGGGCCGACGAGCCAGAAGGCGGCTGCGCCTCCGGCGACGGCAACGATCAGACCGAGCAGGGCGATCAGGACACCAAGAATTGAGCGGATGACCCGCACACGCACTCCCGAGATCGCGGCATGCCCCAGACATGCCGGACGATTGACGACCCCAGATGCTAGCGGTTGAGCAGTGCAACACCGGCCCGAGACCGGGTCGGTTGCAGGAAAGTTGCAGGACGCCCCCGGTGCCACCCCCTGCATTGGTGGCACCGAAGGCGGGATCGGGTGTCAGTTGATCTGCAAGAGCTTCTGCGACTCGGCGGCGGCGCGGGAGGCGGCGGCGTGCTTCTCGGCTTCGGCGAGGGAGGTGCCGGCGTGCTGCCGCCACCAGTCCTGGCCCTCGGCCGGAAGGGTGTTGATCGGGTCGTAGTACTCGTAGGTGCGGTTGAGCGCCTCGGGATCCTGGTGCTCGATGCCGGTGCGGTAGTTCTTCTTCCAGTACGAGATGCCGCGGACCTCGTCGTACTCCGACAACTGGTGCACCCACCGCTTGCCGACGTACGGGACGTCGCAGACGATGCGTGGGGTGGCGAAGCCGGGGAGGTAGCCGAGGATGCCGTGCTGCAGGTGCTGCGCGTCGCGGACCGAGACCCGCCAGTGCTCCGAGAACGGGATCATGTCGCACATGTAGAAGTAGTACGGCGTGATGGTCGCGCCGTCGAGCAGCGCGAAGCACAGGTCGAGCAGCTGCGGCACCGAGTCGTTCACGCCGCGCATCAGCACGCCCTGGTTCCGGACGTCGCGCAGACCCGCCTCGAACATCGCCTTCGTTGCCTCGGCCACCAAAGGCGTCACCGACTGGGCCGCGTTCACGTGCGTGTGCATGGCGATCATGACGCCGCGCTGCCGCGCGATCGACGCCACCCGCTCGACGCCGGCCCGGACATCGTCCGACAGCCAGTGCTGCGGCATGCCCATCAGGGCCTTCGTTGCCAGCCGGATATCGCGGATGTTCTCGATCTCGAGCAGGCTGGTGAGGAACGACTCCAGCCGCGGCCACGGCATGTTCGCCACGTCGCCACCGGACACGACGACGTCCCGGACACCCGGCGTACGCCGCAGGTAGTCGAGCATGTCGTCGAGACGGGTCTGCGGCTTCGTGGTGAACTTCAGCTTGTCGATGACCGGGGTCGAGTTGCCGACCAGGTCCATCCGGGTGCAGTGACCGCAGTACTGCGGGCACGTCGGCAGGATCTCCGCAAGGACCTTGGTCGGGTAGCGGTGGGTCAACCCCTCTGTGGCCCACATCTCGTGCTCGTGCAACGAGTCCCGGGTCGCGTGCGGATGCGACGGCCAGTCGGTACGGCGGTCACTGAACACCGGCAGCATGTAGCGCCGGACCGGATCGGCGTAGAACGCCTCGGTGTAGTCGGAGGCTCCGGCCGGCACGATCGTGTTCAGCATCTGCGGCGGTAGCAGCATCGACATGGTGGCGCGCTCGGCCTGGTCCCGGGTCAGGTCCTCGTACAACCGCTCCTCGAGCAGGTCGCCCATCACGCCGCGCAGTTGCTTGACGTTCTTCACACAGTGCGCCCGCTGCCACTGCACCGACCTCCACTCCTCGGCCGTCACGTCCTTCCAGCCGGGCAGCCGGGTCCAGTCCGGCTCCACCAGCTCGGCCCGACGGTACGCGTACGGCTGGCCCGCGAGATCGCGCTCGCTGGGCTCCGGGACGCCCAGCTCCGGGCTGATCAGGTCGGTCACAAGTCCTCCGGGGGGCTTCAGGGGTAGTGCGGTCTCATGTGAGGATAGCGATAGAACTTCCCTTCAATACAACAGTACGCCGCAAGAATTCTCGTCAAGAGCTGGTTTGAGTAGTATTTTGCCTGATCTCTCAAGGAGGCCCCGTGTCGTCGAGCCCGGTAGGACTGCACCGCGTACTCGCGCCGTCCGGCGTGTTGCCGCAGGCGGCGGACAAGCTCGACGCACGCCCTGAGATCTGGCCTGACGAGGTGCGGATCGCGGTCGAGCGGCTGAATCTCGACGCCGCGTCGTACCGCCAGTTGGCCGAAGCGCACGGCGGCGACGGTACGGCGATCCGCCGCGCCGTGCTCGACATCATCGGGGCCCGAGGCAAGATGCAGAACCCGGTCACCGGCTCCGGCGGAATGCTGGTCGGCGTGGTCGACGAGGCCGGCCCGGAGTCGCCGCTCGGCGTGCGCAAGGGCGACCGGGTCGCCACGCTCGTCTCCCTGACGCTCACCCCGCTGCAGATCACCGACGAGCTTGCGAGCTGGGACGGCAGGAGCGAGCAGGTCCCGGCGCAGGGACACGCGATCCTGTTCGCCCGGTCGATCGTCGCGAAGCTGCCTGACGACCTGAAACCCGAGCTTTCGCTGGCCGTCATGGACGTCTGCGGAGCGCCCGCCCTGACCGCCCGCGTGGTCCGCGAGTATGTCGACAAAGGCACAAAGCCTGTCGTGTCAGTAATTGGCGGCGCAGGCAAAAGTGGATCGCTCTCGCTGGCCGCCGCACGGCAGGCCGGCGCAGCGCGCACCATCGGGATCGTGCCCGTCGAATCCGAGAAGGACCGGCTGACCGCCGCGGGTCTGGCCGATGCCGTCGCGCTGGCCGACGCGCGGGACCCGGTGGCCCTGGCCACAGCCGTCGAGGAGGCCGGGGGACCGGCGGACATCACCGTCGTCTGCGTCGACGTACCGGGCTGCGAGCACGGCGCCGTCTTGTCGACGGCGGCTCGTGGCACGGTGATCTTCTTCTCCATGGCGACGTCGTTCTCCGCTGCCGCGCTGGGTGCGGAGGGCCTGGCCGCGGACGTCACGATGCTCGTCGGCAACGGCTACGTGCCCGGGCATGCCGACTACGCGCTGGAGCTCTTGCGGACCGAACCGGGTGTCCGGGGTCTGTTCGAGAGCAGGCTGGCGGAGGATTAGTTCGTGCGCACACTTCTGACGAACGGTTCCGTCTACTCACCCGCCGACCCGCATGCCACCGCGATCGCCTTCGACGACGGCGTGGTGACCTGGCTCGGTGACGACACCGGCGCGGGCTCGTACGCCGACGGCGCCGACGAGGTGATCGACCTCGACGGCAAGCTGGTCACGCCGTCCTTCGTCGACGCCCACGTCCACACCGCCCAGACCGGCGCACTGCTGACCGGGCTGGACCTCGCCGGCACCACCTCGCTGACCGAAGCCCTCGACCGCCTCGCCGCCTTCGCCGCGGATCTTCCGGCGGACGCAGTGATCGACGGGGCCGGCTGGGACGAGACGAAGTGGCCCGAGGGTCGCCCGCCGACGGCCGAGGAGCTGGACCGGGCCGCCGCGGGCCGCCGGGTGTATCTGTCCCGCATCGACGGTCACTCCGGCGTGATCTCGTCGGCATTGGTGCCCGCGGCAACAGGCGACGGGTACGACGCCACCGGCCGGGTCGAGCGCGACGCGCATCACGCGGTCCGTGACGCACTCAGTGAACTGATCGGGCCGGACCAGCGGCGCAAGGACATCGAGGCCGCGCTGACGGCGATGGCGTCGAAGGGGATCGGGGCGTTCCACGAGATGGCCGCCCCACACATCGGCCCGCTGTGGGAGCTTCCGCTCGTACGCGAGGTCGCAGACCAGCTCGGTCTGTCGGCAACGCTGTACTGGGGTGAGCCCGGCGTCTTCGAGCACATCGCGACGTACAACCTGGCGGGTCTTGCGGGGGACCTGAACGCGGACGGCGCCCTCGGCTCGCGGACAGCTGCGTTGCGGGAGGCGTACGCCGACCGCGCGGACCACCGCGGTCACGCCTACCTGACGCCGGAGCAGATCGCCGAGCACGTGATCGCGTGCACCGAGCGGAATGTGCAGGCCGGCTTCCACTGCATCGGCGACCAGGCGCTCGACAACATCGTCCGCGGCTTCCAGTTGGCCGCCGAGAAGGTCGGCGTCCAGGCGCTGGTGGCCGCGCGGCATCGGCTCGAGCATGTCGAGATGGTCGACGAGGCCGCGATCGCAATCCTCGCGCAGTGCGGAGTGGTCGCCAGCGTCCAGCCGATGTTCGACGCGTTGTGGGGCGGCCCGGACGGAATGTACGCCGAGCGGGTAGGCGAGCGGTGGCGGGGGATGAACCCGTTCGGTTCGCTGGCGCGGGCGGGCGTCGTACTGGCGTTCGGTTCGGACTCGCCGGTGACCGAGCTTGGAGGCTGGGACGCCGTGCGGGCGGCCGCGTTCCACCACGAGAAGGCCGAGCGGATGACCGTGCGGTCCGCGTTCCAGGCCCACACTCGCGGTGGCTGGCGGGCGGCCGGGATCGACGACGCCGGTGTCCTCGCGCCCGGTACAGCGGCGACGTACGCGATCTGGCAGAGCGACGCGGACCTGGTCGTGCAGACGCCGGACGAGCGCGTCGCTGCCTGGTCCACGGATCCGCGGGCCGGTGTGCCCGTGCTGCCGGACCTCAGTGAGGGAACGCCTACGTGCTTGCGGACCGCCGTCGGCGGCCGCGTGGTTTATGAAGCTGAAGGATGGTCCCAGTAATGGTCGGTGTGACGCGTGCGGAGAAGAAGCTCGACCTTGATCCGGTCACCGTCCGGAAGGCTCGCAGCCTGGCCCGCAAGGCAGGCCGGCCGATCGTCAACCTGGCGCGGCAGCACACGACGGTCTCGGTCGAGCGAGCTGTACTGCGCTTAGCCGGACTGACCGGCGCGGACACCGAAGGCATCCCCTGGGTCAACCGGCTCGCGGACACGGTGCGTGCGGACGTCGGCCTGGAGCACGGACTCGCGCTGCCCGTGTGGGATGCACTGGTCCGGGGCGAGGCGGAGGACCTGGCCGTCCTCGCGCAGAAGGCCGCATCCGGCTCGGTGACGTTCCGGTTGCCCGAGGGACGGGACGCCGTACGGGCACAGGCCGCGGCGCGGAAGGCCGCCGCGGCCGGAATGAAACGGATCGACGGACGGCGGCGGGAGCGGGACCGGCTGATCAAGCGGCACGGTGACCCCGAGCAGCGGCCGTGGATCTACCTCATCGTTGCGACCGGCGACATCTACGAGGACATCCCGCAGGCGCAGGCGGCGGCTCGCGCCGGCGCTGACATCATCGCGGTGATCCGGTCGACCGGGCAGTCGCTGCTCGACTACGTGCCCGAAGGGGCGACGCGCGAGGGCTTCGCGGGCACCTACGCGACGCAGGAGAACTTCCGGCTGATGCGAGCCGCCCTCGACGAGTCGTCGAAGGAGCTCGGCCGCTACATCCGGCTGACGAACTACGCGTCCGGACTGTGCATGCCGGAGATCGCAACCCTGGCCGGACTGCAGCGCCTCGACATGATGCTGAACGACTCCATGTACGGGATCCTGTTCCGCGACATCAATCCGATCCGGACCTTCGTCGACCAGCGGTTCAGCCGGCAGATCCACGCCCGGGCCGGGATCATCATCAACACCGGCGAGGACAACTACCTGACCACCGCGGACGCGGTCGAGGCCGCGCACACGGTGACCGTCTCGCAACTGCTGAACGAGTATTTCGCCAAAGAGGCCGGCCTGCAGGACTGGCAGCTCGGCCTCGGGCACGCGTTCGAGATCAACCCGGATCTGCCGGACTCGTTCCGGCTCGAGCTGGCGCACGCGATGCTGGCCCGGCAATTGTTCCCGGACGCGCCGCTGAAGTGGATGCCGCCGACGCGGCACATGACCGGTGACGTGTTCCGTGGGTACCTGCTGGACGGATTCTTCAACCTGGTCGGCGCGATGACAGGCCAGGGCATCCTGCTGGTCGGGATGATGACCGAGGCCGTGGTGACTCCGTGGATCTCGGACCGGGACCTGGCGCTGCAGAACGTCCGTTACGTGTTGGGGGCCGCAGGCAACCTTCACGAGGACTTCCGTCCCGCTCCGGACGGTTTCATCGCTCAGCGCGCCCGGCAGGTGCTGGGGGAGTCGGTCGAACTGCTGGAGGAGATCGTCGACGACGGCCTGCTGAACGCGATCGGCGATGGCACCTTCGGCCTGATGAAGCGCCCCCAGGACGCCGGCCGCGGCCTCGAGGGCGTCGCTCGCAGATCGCCGGAGTACTACAACCCGGCGACCGAGCTGTTGGAGGAGGACCAGTGAGCATCATCCGGCCGTACGGCGACACCACCGGGGACGGCATGGTGCAGCTGTCGTTCACCCTGCCGGTCCCGCACGACAAGCGGGCCGAGGGAGCCGCCGTACAACTCGCGAACAAGATGGGTATGGATCCGGCGCTGGTCGTGCACGCCAAGGCGATGGGGCCGGACTTCACCTTCTTCGTGGTGTACGGACCGGTGAACCACCTCGTCGACACGTCCAAGGTCGAGGTGATCGAGCGCGACTACCCGCTGCTGTCGCCGAAGGAGGTGAACCTCGCGATCCGGAAGAACCTGCGCCGCCGGCTCACTGTGGTCGGCGCCTGCATCGGCACCGACGCGCACACCGTCGGCATCGACGCGATCATGAACATCAAGGGGTTCGCGGGGGAGAAGGGGCTGGAGTACTACCGCGAGCTGAAGGTGGTCAACCTCGGCGCTCAGGTCGCCGTGCCGGAGTTGGTCCGGCGGGCCAGGGCGGAGAAGGCGGACGCGATCCTGGTCTCGCAGGTGGTCACCCAGCGCGAGGCGCATGTGCTGAACACCAAGGAGATGTCGGCCGCGTTCCGGGAGGCGTACGCCGAGGACGCGCGGCCGGTGCTGGTTGCCGGCGGCCCCCGTTTCACCGAGCAGATGGCGGGCGACCTCGGCGTGGACCGCGTCTTCGGTCGCGGCACCACACCGGGCGAGGTGGCCAGCTACCTGGTCGATGCACTGGTGACGAAGCGAGTCCCTGCGAAGAGGAGTGCATAGGTGTCAAAGGCAACTATCGGCCAGAGTGCGACGCATCGGCGCTATGTGCCCTACAGCCATGCGCACTACGCCGGCAACCTCGTCGACGGTGCGTACGTGCTCGGACTGTTCGGCGACGTCGCGACCGAGGTGTGCATCCAGGCCGACGGCGACGAGGGCTTGTTCGCGTCGTACTCCGATGTGCAGTTCCTGCAGCCGTTGCGGGCCGGTGACGTTGTGGAGGTGACGGCGACGATCAGCCGGGTCGGGAACCGCAGCCGTGAGATCGAGTTCAGTGCGTCGGTGATCTGCCGCGGCCGGCCGGACGTGTCGGAGTCGGCGGCCGAGGTGCTGCCGGAACCGCTTGTGATCACGCGCGCAAAGGGAACCGTCGTCGTACCGGTTGAGTGACGAATAGTTGCCCAGGGTAACGATCACGTGGAGTGCCGAGACGGCTCTGTAACGTGACCTCGCTGAAATTCCCTCGTTTTTCCAGTAAGTGCGGGCGAATGTGTTACAACGGCCTCAAGGAGCCGCTGGAGAGGTTGACACCGTCGCCGTCAGCGAGCATCGTTTTGGGAGTCGTCATATCCCGTTTTATCAACGGTCACACGAAGTTCGGCCACCGGATGATCCCGCGACGCTGACCAGGCCAGTGCCAGGCCTGAGTCGACGGGGGCAGAGATCGCCGGTGGTTAGCCCCCCGCGGGGCAGAGGTGGAAGAGGCTCGGCGGCCAGTAGACAACAGCCGGACGGTTCGCAGCCAGTGGTCCGACGGTTGGTCCGAAGGAGCGCCGAGCCTCTTTCCTTGTGCCTGGGGCCGGACCGTATCCACGGTGATCGACGACCCTTCGACTTCTGAGGTCTTTCACTTCCTCGCACTCTGCTGATCTCCCTTCACTTTCCGCGATCGCTGCTTGTTGGCTACTGACCGGATACATTGGCGTGTCCGGAACGTTGTACGGTCGTGCGACCGGCGTCGGCCGGGCCGTGAGGACAAGGGGATACCGCGTGGACCGTTTGAAGGCTCTGGGACGCGTCCTGCCGAGGGTTGCGGTGGCCGTCGGTGCCGGCGCCCTGCTCGGCCTGGCCTTCGAACCGCACGACCATCCCTGGCTGACGATCATCGCCGTACCGCTCTTCCTGGCCGCGCTGAACGGCGCCTCGGCCAAGGCCGGCTTCCTGATCGGCGCCGGCTTCGGCATCACGTACTACGCGGTCCTGGTTCCCTGGCTCACGGTCATCGGTGGGGATGCCGCGATCGCGCTGGCCATCCTCGAAGGGCTGTTCTATGCGGTCTTCGGGTTGTTCGCGACGCAGGTGCTGAAACTCAAGCTGTGGATGCTGTGGATTCCGTGCATGTGGGTCGCGACCGAGTTCGCGGCCGCTTCCGTTCCGTTCGGCGGCTTCCCGTGGGGACGGCTCGCGTGGGCGCTCTCGGACTCCCCGGTCGGCAGGCTGGCATCATTCGTCGGCATCCCGGGCCTGAGCTTCGTCGTCGCGCTGCTCGGAGTCCTCGTGTACGCCGTACTGCGGTTGAAGAGCAGCGTGCGGCTCCGGATCGTCGCGCTGGTCGCGGGAGTGGCGATCGTCGGTGGCAGCTCGCTGATCACGCTGTCGACCGAGGGCAACGGCAAGACCGTGACGGCGGCGATGGTGCAGGGCAACGTGCCAGGCAAGGGACTGGAGTTCCTCGGCCGCGCCCGGACCGTCACGCGCAACCACCTGGCCGCGACGCTCGACCTGCAGAAGCGGGTCGAGGAGGGCACCGAGGCGAAGCCGGACGTGGTGATCTGGCCGGAGAACTCGACCGACATCGACCCGTTCCAGGACTCCGAGACCAGGGCCGACATCGAGGAGGCGGTCAAGGCCGTCGGCGTACCGATCCTGGTCGGCGCAGTCCTGGACGGCCCGGGCCCGAACGAGCGGCAGACCACCGGCGTCGTCTGGGACCCGGTCAGCGGACCCGGCCAGATCTACGCCAAGCGGCACCCGGTGCCCTTCGGTGAGTACATTCCCTTCCGCGACCAGTTGCTGCCGTACATCAAGCGCCTCGAGATGATCGGCCGGCAGACGGCTCCCGGCAAGGTCCCCGGCGTGATGCCGATCCGCGGCGTCACGTACGGCGATGTGATCTGCTTCGAGCTCGCCTACGACAACGTGATCTCGGACGTGGTCAAGGGCGGTGCCCAGGTCCTGGTGGTGCAGACGAACAACGCGACGTACGGCGACACCGGGCAGCCCGAGCAGCAGTTCGCGATCACCCGGATGCGGGCGATCGAGACCGGCCGGACCGTGCTGATCGCGTCGACCAGCGGGATCTCCGGCGTGATCCAGCCGAACGGCAAGGTCGAGCACAAGTCTGGGCAGTTCGTCCGCGACGTGTACGTAGCGAATGTGCCGATCCGGGACACGGAGACGCTGGCGATCAAGCTCGGCGGCTGGCCGCAGTGGATCCTGACCGGCCTCGGCATCGTCGGCATCGCGCTGGCCCTGGTGGCCCGCCGCCGGCGGCGTGACGACGGGCCGGACACCCCGCCCTCGCCGACGCGGAGCCGTGAGAAGGTTCCGGCCTGAGCCTTGCACTTCCCCGGTGCGCAACACTGGAGGGAATCGCCGGAAGGGGTAGGACATGCCGTGGCTCGTAGCACTGGCGCTGCTGGTGGTGCCGATCGTGGAGATCTTCGTGATCATCCAGATCGGCCAGGTGATCGGCGGCTGGCCGACGGTCGGACTGTTGTTCGTCGAGAGCGCTCTCGGCGCGTGGATCATCAAGCGCGAGGGCCGGCGGGCGTGGAACGCGCTACAGTCCGCACTGCAGACCGGCAAGATGCCCGGGCGTGAGCTGTCCGACGCGGCCCTCGTCCTGGTCGGTGGAACGCTGCTGCTGACGCCGGGCTTCGTGACCGACATCTTCGGGTTCTTCTTCGTCCTGCCCTTCACCCGCCCGCTGGCCCGGCGTGGCATGCACGCGTTCCTCGGGCGCCGCGTCGCCACCCAGTTCGGCGGTGCGAACCTGGGCGGCTTCATCCCCGGCGCCGGTCCGGCCCAGCCGCCGAGACAATCCCAGGGCGACGTCATCCAGGGCGAGGTCATAGACCCCGACAAGCACCACCCCCCGACCCAGTAGCAGCACCACCCCCGAGCCGACAACCTCACCAGCCGCCGTCTGACCGACTACTCCGGCGGACGCCCAGGCCATCACAACCGAGCCTGCCGGGCGGCGGTCCCGCGGGCAGGGGCCCGAGCGCCGCGAATGTGCGCGAATGTGATGGCCTGCACGTCCGCATCACTGGCGGGAACCGCGCCCCGCGGGGCGGACTCCCCGCACTCACCAACCCTCGCAACACATCCTCAACGGCCGCGAGTCGAGCGTGATCCAGGTCGACCCCACGCAGTTGGTGAGTGGCACACGTCCGCACTCCCGGACCGCCGGCGGGGGTCAGGCGAACGGGCCCTTGACCGCGAAGGCATGGTCGGCGAACCGTTCGGCCATCGTGCGATGGGTCTCGCCGTCGGGATGCAGATCGTCCGGTAGCGGTCGTACGGCGTTGTCCGCCTCGCCGTACAGGACGCGGCCGTCGAGGTAGTGGAGGTTCGGGTCGTCGGCAGCGCGTTGCTCGACGATCCGGGAGAGCTCGGCACGGATCACGGACAACGTCAGCTTGCCGGCCGCGACATCCTCCGGATCCCCGGTCGCCGCGAACCGGAGCTTTCCCTCACCGAGCGCGGACAGATCCCAGCCCGTCGGTCCCGGGGTGTCCTCGTGGATCGGGCACAGGATGGGGGAGACGACCAGCAGCGGAGTCGTCGGGTGGCCTTCGCGGATGGTGTCCAGGAAACCGTGGACAGCCGGGGTGAACGAACGCAGCCGCAGAGAGTCCGTGTTCACGATGTTGATGCCCAGCTTGACGCTGATGAGCTCAGCGGGGGTGTCCCGCATCGTGCGCGCGGTGAACGGCTGCAGGAATGAGCTGCCCGCGAACCCCAGGTTGACCAGCTCCACGTCACCCTGAGCGGCGGCCAACGCCGGCCAGGTGCCCGTCGGGCTGGAGGCGTCGGAGCCGTGGCTGATCGAGCTGCCATGGTGCAGCCACACTCGTCGGCCGCCGGCCGGGACCGGCTCGACCAGCGCATCGGTGCGCAGGGCAACGAGTTCGGTGGTCTCGTTGTGCGGCAGCCAGAGCTCGACGGTCTTCGGCTCGTCTCTCAGGCCGTCGAAGCGCACCGTGCCCGACCCACCGCGCCGGGTCTCGGCCGCCCCGGTCATCAGATCGATCGTGATGACATCGCCGGCCTCCACGCTGGCCTGTCCGATCAGCTTGCCGTCGACAACGAAGTCGTAGACGCCGTCCGGCCGCGTAGGTGCGCCCACGTAATCCCGCTTGGTGGGCAGAGTCTCCAGCTCGACCACGGTCGCGCGCGTCCGGAATACCAGACGTACTCCGGACGGCTGCGATTCCGCCATCTCCAGCTGCCCGTCGACGTACTGCGAGCGCGCCCAGGCGGGCAGCCGATGCGGCAGTACGCCGCGATCGGTCTGCTCCAGCTCGAGCGCGCCACGCAGGAGTTCGAGGGTGATGGGGGTGCTGATCAAGTTGCCGGCCACAACCTCATTATCTGTCAGCGGGACGGCGTGGCGCCGGGATTGCGGAAGCCGCCGGCGAGAGCGCCTTGACGAACGGTCGTGGCGGTCAGGGAGCCGTCGGCGTTCTGGCCGCTGACGACGACCTGCTCGCCGGCCTTCAGATCGGTCGCCGTCCCCTTGTTGGTGATCTCGTACGTCGTGTCGCCGGTCAACTTGACCGTGACGTCGCCGTTCTGCGTCTTCACCACGAGCTGCGAGCCGCTCGCTGAGACGACTGTTCCGATCGCCGCGCTGCCCTGCCCACCACCGGGCCGCTGTCCCTGGCCCTGACCCTGGCCTTGACCGTTCTGACCGCGGAAGCCGCCGTACCCGCCGCCGAATCCACGACCTGCCTGCGGCGACTGCGTCGTACTGTCCGAGGCGAAGGCCGCGTGCAGGCCCGCGCCGCCGGCCAGGCCGACGGCCAGCACGACAACGCCTGCGAGAACCGCGGTCGCGATCGGCAGGTTGAGGGTCTTCTTCGGCTTGAGCGCCGTGTCGACCTCCTCGTCGGACCCGATCTGGGCGAACTCATCGGGCGTCTGGTTGCTCATCGAACAGCCTCTCTCACTCGTGACGTAGTGCATCGATGGGACGGAGTCCGGCAGCGCGGTGCGCCGGCATGCTGCCGAAGAACAGGCCGACGGCCGCGGACACACCGAGCGCGAGCCCGATCGACGACGGCACCACCACCGGTTGCACCCCGGCCAGCTGGAAGCGGGTGACGATCAGCGCGACGGCGACACCGACCGCGCCGCCGATGAGACTGAGCAGCGTCGCCTCGATCAGGAACTGCCCGAGGATCGTCCGCCGGCGCGCGCCGAGCGCCTTGCGAATCCCGATCTCGCGGGTCCGCTCGGTCACGGTGACCAGCATGATGTTGGTGACCCCGATCCCGCCGACGACCAGACTGATCGCGGCGACGGTGGCCAGCAGTGCGGTGAAGGTCGCGGCGGTGTCCTGGCTGGTCTGCAGAATCTGCGCGGAGTTGGTGATACGGAACGGCGAGGTCTGGTCGGTCGGCACCTGGTGTCGCGCGGCCAGCAACTGGGTGACCTCGGCCTGCGCGGTGTCGACCCGGTCCTTGTCCGCCGCCTGTACGACGATCTGGTTCAGCGGACCGTATCCGGCCTGGGTGGCACGCAGCGTGCTGATCGGCACGATCGCGGTCGCGTTCGGATCCGAGAATCCGGTGCTGTCCTTGCTCGCCAGCACACCGCGGACGACGAAGTCCACTGCGCCGAGCTTGATGGTCTGGCCGACCGCGGTTGCGGGCCTGGTGAACAACTCGGTCGCGGCCGTCTGCCCGAGCAGGATGACCCGCTGCGACGTGTCGACATCCTGCTGGGTGAAGGACTGTCCGAGTTCGACCGGCGTGTTGGTGGCCGGCATGTACTCCGGCGTCGTACCGATCACCTGGTCCACGGTGTAGCTGGTGTCGCCGCTGGTCGCCGTACCCGAGCTCGTCATGACTGGGGCCACCGCGGAGACATCGGGCGCGAGGCGGTCGTCGGCCAGTGCGGCGGCGTCGGCGAGGGTCAGGCTGTACTGCTGGGCCGACGGTCCGGCCTGACCGCGGGCGAAGCCGCCACCACCGCCGGTCGTGGACACCGTGAGCAGGTTGGTGCCCATCGCCTCCAGCCGGGCCTGCACCGCCTTGCCCGAGCCGTTGCCGACAGCAACCAGAACGATGACCGCGCCGACCCCGATGGAGACGCCGAGGACGGTCAGCAGGGAGCGCAGCTTGTTCGCGCTGAGGCCGCGCAGCGCCGCACCCATGAGGTCGCGAGGTGTCATCGGCGGGTCACCTCGTCCGCGACGATCCGGCCGTCGGCGACCTGGATCAGCCGCCGGGCCCGGGCCGCCACGTCGTGCTCGTGGGTGATCACGACGACCGTGCGACCGTCGGCGTTCAGCTGATCGAACATGCCGAGCACCTCGTCGGTCGAGTGTGCGTCCAGATTGCCCGTCGGCTCGTCGGCGAGCAGGATCCGGGGGCCGGTGGCGAGTGCACGGGCGATGGCTACCCGTTGCTGCTGGCCGCCGGAGAGCTCGTTCGGCCGGTGGTCGGCGCGGTCCGACAGACCGACCAGGTCCAGCGCGCGGGCGGCTCGCTTGCGTCGCTCTGCACGCCGCAGATGCGCGTACGTCAGCGGGAGCTCGACGTTGGCCAGGGCGGTGGTCCGGGGGATCAGGTTGAACGACTGGAAGATGAAGCCGATCTTGCGGCCGCGGACGAGCGCCTGCTGGTCCTCCGTCAGCCGGGCGACGTTGCTGCCGTCCAGCCAGTACTCACCGCGGCTCGGGACGTCGAGGCAACCGAGGATGTTCATCAGCGTCGACTTGCCGGATCCGGACGAGCCCATCACGGCGACGTACTCACCGGCCCCGACGCGCAGGGAGACACCGCGTAGTGCGTGGACGGCGGTCTCGCCGGCGCCGTACGTCTTGGTGACGTCCCGGATCTCGATCAGGGCGTCAGCGGCCACGGTTGCCCCCGGCACCCGTACCGGTCCGCGGGAACTGTCCGGTCCCGAGCTGTCCCTGGCCTCCGCCGGGGAACTGCCCGGTCCGGGCGTTCTGGTTCGCCGTGCCACCGATCGCGCCCTGGAGCAGCTCGACCCGGTCGCCCTCGTTCAGTCCGGACGTGATCTGGGTGAAGCTGTCACCCCGCACGCCGACCTTCACTTCCCGCGTCCCACCGCCATCGGCCATCGTCACCGTGTACGTCGTGCCGCTGGTCGCGACCGCCGTACTCGGCACATAGAGAGCGTCGGCTGCCTTCGCGGTCTGGACCGTGACGTTGGCGGTCTGCCCGATCCGGGCGTTCGCGGGGATCTTGGCCAGCGAGAAGGTCGCAGAGTACGCGACGACACCGTTGGTGGTGGTCGGGGTCGGCGACACCGAGGCGAGCGTCGCGGTGAGCGTCGTACCGGGCTCCGCGTTCAGGGTGACGGTGGCCGACTGGCCGGCCTTGATCTTGATCGCGTCCGCCTCGGGGAACGACGCGGCCACCTGGAGGGACTTGAGGTCGGAGATGTCGACGAAGCCGGAGGCTGAGGTTGTCGTCGTACTCGAGGTGCTGGACCCTGAACCTTGACCTGAGGTCGAGCCTCCGCCGCCTGAACCACTGCTCGAACTCGAGCCGCCGGTGACCGAGCCGACGCTGCCGTTGATCGCGGTGATCGTGCCGGCGATGGGTGCCTTGAGGGTGGTCGCGTCGACCGCGGCCTGCGCGCCCTCCACGTCCTGGTCGGCCTGCTCCTTGTCGGCCTTCGCGCGGGCCAGGCTCGCCTCCGCGTTGCTGACCGCCACCTCGGGGCTCTGACCTTGGTTCTGGTTCTGACTCTGTGCCTGCTGCCCGTTGGTCGCTGTCGGGCTGGGGGAGGCCGACGCCTCCGCTGCGGCCTCGGCAGCGTCCTGTGCGTCGTCGAGCGACTCACCGGCCGCGGTGACCGAGTTGGCCGCGGCGATCTGGTTCTGGTCGGCGATCCGGAGTTGCCGCTCGGCGGCGGACGGGTCCACCTTGGCGATCGCGGCGCCCTTGGCGACCACCTGGCCGACCTTGACCAGGATCTGCGTGACCGTTCCGGACGTCTCGAACTGCGGCGACGCGGTCTGCGAGCTCTGCAGGGTGCCGCTGGAGCTCACGCTCGCGGTCACCTCGCCGCGGGCGACGGCGAAGGTCGGGCGGGTCGCGCCGGCGGCCGGCGTGTCCTTGCGGAAGAACAGGAGGTAGGCCGTGATCGCGATCGCCAGGACGACGGCCACCAGGGAGACGTTGAGCAGGCTGAGGCCACGGAGCTTGTGGCGGGGTAGCACCATGGGTGCAGACGCTAAGGACGTTTGCTGAGGAACTGATCCCTGATTCCTGGCAACTGGCTGTGAAGTTCGCGCGTCGTACGACGGACGGTTCGCGACACACCGTGATGTGTGAACGCTCGATGACAGGGCGTCACGACGGTGCTGTCAGGTGCATACATATGGCTCGGGCATGCCAAAATGGGAATGATCCGGGCCGGCCGACCGTTGGCACGGATGACGATCTCGGAGGTTTGACATGTCTAATCGCGTACTGCGTGGTTCGGGGCTGGGTGGGGTCAGCTTCGAGGATGACCGTGGTGTTGAGTTCGCTCCGCGCCAGATGATTACGTACGACTGCCCCCGCGGCCACGTGGTCGAGGTGACCATGGCGCACGACGCCGAGGTGCCCGCGATCTGGGAGTGCCCGCACTGCGGCAGCGAGGCTGCCCGCTCGACCGGTGAGAAGCCGGAGCCGAAGCAGGAGAAGCCGGCCCGTACGCACTGGGACATGCTGCGTGAGCGTCGCAGCATCTCCGAGCTGGAGGAGCTCCTCGCCGAGCGGGTCGAGCTGCTCCGCAAGGGCGAGATCGGCCCCGCGCACCTGCACCGGACCAAGCGCACCGCCTGAGCACAACCTGACGGGCCCTCACCGCAACGACGCGGTCAGGGCCCGTTTCTCATGTCAGCTGCGGGTCGCGGTCAGTGTCAGCGCGGTGAAGTCCATCTGGAAGCTGCCGCCGGCCGCGTCGACCGCAGCGCCGATCCCGGTCAGTAGCTCGTCGAACTTGCTCGGGTCGAACTGACTGGCGTCGCCGCCGGTGCGCACCTGCTCGATCCACTCGTCCCGGCTGTACGGGCGGCTCCACGGGAACTGCCACCGCTCCGGCTCGCCGAACGCGCCCGACTCGCGCATCCCGTCCGCGGCCTTGCCGAGGAAGGCAAGGTACGCGTCCAGCGGCGACGCCGACACGCGGTGGTACGCCGGCCGATCGGGGAGCACCTCGCGATAGACGGCGGCGAACGCCTTGGCCAGGTCGGACGGGGGCTGAAAGACGTTCCAGAACACGGCCAGCTGGCCGCCAGGCTCGAGCACCTCGGCGGCCTTGGCCGCACCGGCAACCGGGTCGATCCAGTGCCAGGTCATGCCGGCGACCACGGCGTCGAACGTCCGGCCGCCCGGATCCCAGGACTCGAACGGCGACACCTCGACCTCGACGCCGGTTCGGCGGGCGAACTCCGCCATCCGCTCGTCCACATCCACCCCGAGTACGTCGCACCCCGCCGCCTGCAGTTGCCGGCTGACGATGCCGGTCCCGCAGCCGACGTCCAGGATGTGGTTGCCGGGGCTGGCCTCGACCACGGTCCGGATCAACGCGTCGGGATACCGCGGCCGGACCCGATCGTAACGTTCGGCATCGACGCCGAACGACTCCGCCATCTGCCGCTGCTGATGAGGTTCTGGAGATAGAGTGGGCATGTGCCCACCATAATGGGCACCTGCCCACTCGCGTCAACGGAAGGGGTGTCATGCCGACGGGTGTGGCCATGCGCGACGTACGCGAGCAGTTGTTCGACGCCGCCGAACGCGTGCTGCTCCGAGATGGCCCGGACGCGTTGACGAGCCGGGCCGTCACCACCGAGGCCGGCTGCGCGAAGGGCGTGCTGCATCGGCACTTCACGGACTTCGACACGTTCCTGACCGAGCTCGTGCAGGACCGGATCCGCCGGCTCGGCGGTCAGGGCGATCTGCTGCTGGGATGCGTCGGTCGCGGGGCGATCGCCGACAACCTCACCGGCTTCCTGACCGAGTTGTTCAGCTCGGTCGCCGTCGCGATCGTCGGGTTGACCATCTCCCGGGACGGGCTGCGCGCCAGACTGCGGCAATCGAGCCCCACCGGGGTTCCGATACTCACCGAGGCCGTCGCCGCGATCGCCGGCTACCTGACTGCCGAGCGCGATCGCGGGCGACTCGATGCCGGTGCCGATGTCGACACACTGGCCCTGACCTTGATCGGATCCGCGCACATGCTGTTCGCCGACCGGACCGGCACACCGCCAAGTCCCGAAGCGCTGCAGCGGCTGGTCGGGTCTGTCGTACCTCAGACCAGCGTCGGCTGAGTGTTGCCCGCTTCGGTGATGCCGCGGCGCATGTCGACGCGGGAGAGCAGAAGCAGGCCGATGAGGAAGAAGAAGCCGAGGGCAACGATCGCGGGCCGGTAGGAGCCGGTGATCTGGTGGACCAGGCCGAAGACCAGCGTGCCGAGCCACGACGTACCGCGCTCGCCGGCCTGGTACAGCGAGAAGTACTCCGCCTCGCGGCCCTTCGGGATCAGCTGGCTGAACGCCGACCGGGACAGCGCCTGGGTCCCACCGAGGACGACGCCGATCGCGACGCCCATCGCCAGGAACGGCGCGATCTGCTTGGCCGGGAGCAGGAAGCCGGCGATCACGATCAGCATCCAGACCACCAGCCCGCCCATGATCGTCAGCTTGGTCCCGAACCGGCGGGCGAACCGCCCGAACGCGAGCGCACCGAAGAACGCCACGAACTGCACCAGCAGGATCGTTGCGATCAGCACCTGGGTCTCGAACCCGAGCTGCTTCTCGCCGTACGTCGACGACACCGAGATGACGGTCTGGATCCCGTCGTTGAAGAACAGGTACGCGATCAGGAACAGCAACGTCACCGGGTAGGTGCGCATGTGCTTGAGCGTCGCTGACAGCTGACCGAAGCTTTGCCGGACGATGTTGCCGCGCACGGGCTCGACCAGGACCGGCGGGCGGTTCCGCAGTTTGGTGAACGGGATGAACGTGAACGCACCCCACCACAGGCCGGCGCTGAGCAGACTGAGCCGAACCGCCGTCCCTTGGCTCAGACCGAGCGCGTCGTGGGCGGTGACCACGCCGAGGTTGATCGCGAGCAGGATGAAGCCGCCGAGGTAGCCGAACGCCCAGGCGCGCGACGAGACGTCGTCCCGCTCGTCCGGCCCGGCGATGTCGATCAGGATCGAGTCGTAGACGACCAGGGACGACCCCAGGCACAGGTTGCCGATCAGCAGGAGGAGCGCCCCGAGCTCCCAGCGGCCGCCGCCGACGAACACCATGCAGCAGGCAGCGAGCGCGCCGGTCCAGGCGAAGCCGCACATCAGCAACTTCTTGCGCGCCATCCGGTCCGCGATCGCGCCGACGACGGGCAGGAACAGCGCCGACACCAGCGTCGCGACCGTGACCACGTAGAAGGCCAGCGAACCGGGGGACAGGCCCAGCCCCAGGACGTCGAGGTTGGTGTGGCACGGCTTGTCCGTGGTTCCGACGTACCCGCAGGCGGCGGTCTCGGCGACGGAGGTCAGGTACGGCGCGAACAGCACCGTGCCGACCGTGGTGACGTAGCCGGAGTTGGCCCAGTCGTAGAGGCTGAACCCCCAGTACTCCCGCTTGTCGACCGCCGCCGGGGCGGAGAGAAGTCCCATGCGCAGGAGTGTGTCAGGTCCGGGGGACGAAGCGGCGTACCCGCGGATAACACTTCAGTGGCCGATTTCCTGCCACTGTCCGCGGTCAATGAGCACGTCCCGGAGGACGTCGGTGCGGTCGGTGATGATGCCGTCGATCCCGGCGTCGAGCAGGCGCCGCATGTCGGTCGGATCGTCGACCGTCCAGACGTGTACCTGCTTGCCCAGGGCATGGGCTCGCCGGATCAGCCCCGGCGTGAGCACCCGGAGCGGACCGTAGTTCTGCGGAATCTGCAGGCAGGCCCCGCGCGCCCTCAGCGGGATGGGCAGGAACCGGATCAGCGCTGTCTCCCAGTCGCCGTACCCTGTGCACAGGCGCGGCCCCAGCTCGCTCCGGATCCGGCGTACCCGGGACTGCGAGAACGACGAGACGCAGACGCGGTCGATCGCGTTCGCCGAGCGCAGTACCTCGGCGGCCGGGTGCAGCCCGTTCTCCGCCTTGATGTCGAGGTTGAACCGGATCTCCGGGAGATGTTCGAGCAGTTCGTCCAGCCGGGGGATCGGCTCGTGGCCGTTGATCCTCGCCTTGCTCACCTCGGACCACGGCAGCTCTGCGACCACGCCGGTCCGGTCGGTCACCCGGTCGAGCTTGCTGTCGTGGAACGCGATCACGACCCCGTCGCTGGTGGCGTGCAGGTCGGTCTCCAGGTACCGGTAGCCCAGTCCTACCGCATGCTCGAAGGCGCGCAGCGAGTTCTCGTAGCCGATGTTTTCCGGGTGCCTTGCGCCGCCACGGTGGGCCATTGCGATCGGCCCATCGTGGTCGAGGTAGGGGTACACGACAGGAAGTATGTACCGTTTGCGTGGTGACGCTACTCAGCCCCCGCCCCGACCTGTGGACCCTCGACCCCGGCGTACTGCACCTGAACCACGGTTCGTACGGCGCAGTGCCGCGGCGTACCCAGGAACTGATGGCCGCCCTGCGCACCGAGACCGAGGCCAACCCGATGGCATGGTTCCGCTCGGTGGCGGACCAGTTGACCACGAGCCGTCTCGAGTTGGCGTCGTACCTGCGGACCGACCCGGCCGGCTTCGCCCTGGTCCCGAACGCCAGCGCCGGGGTGACTGTCGCGCTCGCCACCCTGCCGATCCCACCCGGCAGCCGGATCGTGTTGACCAACCACGCGTACGGCGCGGTCCGGTACGCCGCCGAGCGGTTCGGCAGGGCCAATCGGGCCGAGGTCGTCGTGGTCGACGTACCGCTGGAGGCCGACGACGAGACGGTCGTATCACTGATCGCGGGTCAGCTCGACCAGGCGTCCGTGCTCATCGTGGACCAGATCAGCTCGGCGACGGCGATGGTGTTCCCGATCGGGGACCTCGTGGCGCTCTGCCGGGATCGGGACGTGGCGATCGTGGTCGACGGCGCGCATGCACCGGCCCTCATCGACGCGCCGGCTGCCGACGGCGCCGACTTCTGGACCGGCAACTTCCACAAGTGGCCGGCCTCGCCGCGGGCGACTGCGGGTCTGGTGGTCGCGGAGAAGTGGCGGTCGGAGGCGCTGCCGCTGATCGTGTCGTGGTCGGAGTACGACGAGCGGATGCCGGAGCGCTTCGACATGCAGGGCACGTACGACTACGTCCCCTGGATCGCCGCGCCCGAATCCCTGCGGGTGCTGGACGAACTCGACTGGCCGGTACGACGCTCGCAGCTGAGCAACCTGATCGACGAGGGCGCTCGCATCATCGCGAAGGCCTTGGCGACCGGTGTCGCCGAGGTCGTGCGTCCCGCGGCGACGATGCGGCTCGTCGAGCTGCCGTCGTCCGTCGACCTCACCGCCGGGGAGGCGTTCAAGGTCCGGGTGTCGCGTGAGCTGAAGGCCGAGATCACGCTGACCGGCTTCGACGGCCGCGGCTTCATCCGACTGTCCGCACACGCCTACAACTCGCTCCGGGACTACAAGTCCCTCGCCGAGCGGCTGCCTGCGTTGCTCTGAAGGTCGCTAAACGACCGCTCGCCGTGCACCGCCAACTCGGCCAGTACGGCGGCGGGGTCGCCGGCTTCGACGAGCTCGAGCAAGGTCCGGTGCCGCCCCACGTGCTCGTGGAGGTCCTCGTAGAAGTGCTCGCGGGCGTAGAGATTGCGCGCCATGCAGAGGAGCAGTTGTTGCTGCACTGATGCGTACGCCTCCTCGAGCCGCCGGTGTCCGGCGAGAGCGATGAGCGAGGCGTGGAAACGGTAGCCGGCCTGGACGAGACTGCCGCGGTCCTCGGCGTCCGCGCAGTGCTCCATCTCGGCCAGCGCCTCCTGCGCGTCCTTGAGCCGGTCGGGGAATCGCACCGGCACACCCAGCTCGATGGCGAGTCGCTCCAGTGCGGTGCGAAGCGTCAGGATCTCGAACACGTCCTGGTCGGTCAGCGGCAAGGAGGTCGGCTTCTGGGGTTCGGAGAACGGGATGGGCGCGGTGAAGGCCGGTGCGGCCGGGATCGTCACCGACGGGTACTGCCGGGACACCGCGGAGATTGTTGCCCAGCGCACCCCGATCTGTTCGCGGGCCCGGGGCCGCACGATCATCCCCGGCCGGATCAAGGTGGTGGAGACGCAGACCACCGTCGCCTGTGGTGGCACGCAGGTGAGCCCCGGCGACATGGTCGGCTGCGACGACGACGGCGTCATCGTGGTCCCGGCCGAGGTCGCCGACGAGGTCGCGGCCCACGCCCGCGCGATCCTGCTTGCGGACATGCGGGCCCGGCGCAAGCACTACGAGGCCCTCGGCATCAAGCCGGACACCTCAGTCGACTACGAGGCGGTCGAGGCGTACTACGCCGCCGTCTGACCGACTGTCGGTGGCGGCGGTTAGGGTCGCGGACCATGATCGAGACTTCGTACAACACCGTCGCCGCCGACTACCACCGACTCCTGAAGGACATCCTGCTGGAGCAGCCGTCCGAGCGTCCCGCTCTGGACCGGTTCGCCGAGCTGGTCGGGGACGGGCCGGTCGGCGACCTCGGGTGCGGCACGGGGCGGATCACGGCGTACCTCGCCTCGCTTGGACTGGATGTGTTCGGCATCGACCTGTCGCCGGGGATGGTCGAGGTCGCCCGCCAGGAGTATCCCGATCTGCGGTTCGAGGTCGGGAGCCTGTTCGACCTCGACCTGAAGGACGACGAGTTGGCCGGCGCTCTCGCGTGGTACTCACTGGTCCACACGCCGCGCGAGGATCTCCCGGCCGTGTTCGCGGAGATCTTCCGGGTGGTGCGGCCGGGCGGCTACCTGGTCCATGGCTTCAAGGTCGGCGGTGGGAGCCGGCACCTTTCCCACGCCTACGGTCATGACGTCGATCTGGAGGTCTACACGTTCGATCCTGCCGATGTGTCCGCCCTGCTGGCCGAC
This sequence comes from Kribbella sp. NPDC050241, assembly GCF_044459685.1. Taxonomy (NCBI): domain Bacteria; kingdom Bacillati; phylum Actinomycetota; class Actinomycetes; order Propionibacteriales; family Kribbellaceae; genus Kribbella; species Kribbella sp. NPDC050241. Next base: position 1,447,679 of record NZ_JBITJE010000001.1, on the reverse strand, counting down.
GCCGGGTTTGCCGAGGTCGTGACGATGCCGCGACCGCAGATCCCGGGCGAGAAGGACCCGCAGGCGGCGGTGATCGTTCGCAAGCCGGAGTGATCAGCCCTTGACGGCGCCCGATGTCAGGCCGGCGACGATTTGGCGGTTGAAGAAGAGGAACATGATCAGGGGTGGGATCGTGATGAGCAGGATGTCCATGAACAGCAGGTTGTACTGGGTGCTGAACTGGCCGGAGAAGTTGTAGAGGGTCAGCTGGACGGTCGCGTTCTTGTCGCCGGGCAGGAAGTACAGCGGGTTCACGAAGTCGTTGAACACGTTGACCGACTGGACCACGACGACGGTGATGATGACGGATCTGAGCAGCGGGAAGATGACCCCGAAGAACAATCGCAACGGCCCGGCCCCGTCGATGATCGCGGCCTCGTCGAGCTCGCGGGGAATGGTCGCGACGAACGCCCGGAACAGCAGGATGCAGAACGACAACCCGAACGCGATCTCGATCAGGATCAAACCTGGCATGGTCTTGAACAGCCCGATCTTCTGCAGCACCCAGATCGTCGGCACGACGGCCGGCGGGATGATCAGCCCGGACAGCACCAGGAAGTTGATGAAGCCGTTCCACTTGCTCTTGCGGCGCTGCAGCACGAACCCGGCCATCGCCGCCAGCACCACCATCCCGGCGACGCTGGCCACGGTCAGGATCGTGCTGTTGATGAACGCGATCACCAGCATGTAGTCACGGGCCTTGACCACGTCGACGAAGTTCTGCACGAAGTGGAACTGGTGCGGCCAGGCGAAGTCCAGGTCCGCGGACTGCTGCCGGTCCTTCACCGCGGTCAGCACGATGAACGCGAACGGGATGATGAAGACGACGATCGAGGACACGATCGCGACCGCGCTGAGCAGGTAGCTGCGGCCCGGCCGGTGGTTGACGAGTTCGGCGGTACTCACATGTCCACCTCCTTCCGGTTCAGGAACCACGACAGCGGCAGGATGATCGCGGTGACGACCAGGAACAGGATCACGTTGCCGGCCGTGGACAGACCGTAGAACCCGGCCTGGTACTGCTTGTAGATCACCGACGAGATCACGTCCGAGGTGAATCCGGGTCCACCACGCGTCATCGCCCAGATCAGCTCGAACGACCGCAGGCCGCCGATCAGCGACAGGATGATCACGGTGACGGTGGCCGGCTTGCATAGTGGCAGCACGATCCGGCGGAACGACTCCCACGACCCGGCGCCGTCTACCCGGGCGGCCTCCATGTACTCCCGCGGGATCGACACGATCCCGGCGATGTAGATCAGGGTCGCCAGCCCGACGCCCTTCCACACATCGACGGCGGCGATCGACATCAGCGCCCACTTCGGGTCGGTCAGCCACCCGGGTCCCTGGATGCCGAGCACGCCCAGGGCCCCGTTGATGATGCCGCGCTCGGGGTTCATCAGCACCTGGAAGAGCAGGCCGACGCCGACCGTACTGACCAGCACCGGGAAGAAGACGACCGAGCGCAGGTACCCGCGGCCGACGATCTGCGAGGTCAGCAGGACGGCGAGCAGCAGGCCGAGCACGACCTTCGAACCCGACGTCACTACGGCGTAGATCAACGTGTTGGTGAAGCCCTTGACCAGGGCCGGCTCCTGGAAGAACGTGATGAAGTTCTCGAGCCCGATGAACTTGGACTCGAACAGGCTCCACCGGGTCAGGCTGTAGTAGAACGAGGCGAACGTCGGAACGAGAAACAGGACGGTGTAGATCACCGCGGTCGGCAGGTAGAACCACAACGAGTACGGCTTGTAGACCTTCCCCCCGGCCGCCGGAGCGGCCGGGGTCGCGTCGCTACGCGAGCGCGGGCGAATCGAAGTGATGGCCACAGACCTTCACCAACCAGCCAGTCCGAGCTGCTGGGCCTGCTTCTTGACGTCCTCGTCGTACCGGGCGGCGCCGTCCTTCGCCTTCCGGATGCCGGAGCCCACCTCGACGGTGATCTGCTCCAGCGACGGGCCCTTCACCGGCGACAGGAACTCCAGCGCCAGGCTCGACGAACCCTCCTTGTCGAGGTACGGCTGCATGTCCTTGATCGACTGCGGTACGTCGTCTCCCAGCGTGCAGCCCTTGACCGCGTACGGGCCGGTCGGTGCGCCGGCCGTGTTCTGCGACGCGCAGCCGTCCGGGCTGGCGACGAACGCCTGGAACTTCTTCGCCGCGTCCAGCTTGTCGCCCTCGGTGGTCTTCGGGATGTAGAGACCGCCCGGTGTCCACAGGGTCAGGCCGTTCTTGCTCGCGTCGTCACCAGGCAGCGCGAACAGGCCGACGGTCTTGGCCGCGTCGGGGTAGGTGGCGACCATGTTCGCGACCACACCGGACAGGATCGGGTAGTGCGCACCCTTGCCGGTGGCAAGCATCTTGAGACCGTCCGGGAGCTTGGCCGAGGCGAAGTCCTTGTTCTCGTACCCGGCGTCGTGGACGGCCTCGGTGTGCTCGAATCCCTTCAGCGCGGCCGGCGACGTCGCGTACTTCGCCTGGTTCTTCGTGTACTTGTCCGCGAAGTCCGGCTCGGCCGAGGACACGTTGTGGAAGTCGCCCAGCACGAACAGCTGTGAGGTCCAGGTCTCGCCGTAGGTCTGGATCACCGGCGCGACTCCGCCACCGGAGGCCTTGATCTTGGCGTTGTTGGCCATGAACTCGGCCCAGGTCTTCGGAATCTTCAGCCCGAGCTTGGTGTAGACCGGGATGCTGTAGAGGACCGCACCGCCCTGGAACCCGCCGACAGGTGCCCCGTACACCTGGCCGTCGGCGGTCACGGTCTTCTTGAAGTTCTCGTCCAGGTTGGCGACCCACGGCTCGTCGTTGACCGACAGCAGGTTCTTCTGCGGTGCGATCGCGTTGAACAGCGACCCGGTGTTGTAGTTGAAGATGTCGACCATGTCACCGGTGGACAGCCGGGTCTTGATGATGTTGTCGCCTTCGGTGCCACCCGGTCGGGTCTCCACCTTCACGGTGATGGTCGGGTTCTTCGCGTGGAAGTCCTTGGCGAGCTGCTCGGCTTCCTTCACGTCCTGATCCTGGTTGGTGGTCAGGTACGTGATCTCGACCGAAGCACCACCACCGGCGTCGTCACTGGAACCGAGACTGCCCGCGCTGCACGCGGTCAGTGCGAGCGAGCAGGCCGCAATGACGGCCAGTCCTCTCGTGCCTGGGCGGAACGTCATCATGACCTCCAAGGGATGTTTCATCAGGGCATCTGCAGCGGGGCGGAGTCGTCCAGGTTGTGGGTCAGTTGTTGTCGAGAAGGGCTTCGAGCCGGGCCTGAAGAGCTTTGGCGCTGGGGGAGAAGCCACGGGGGCTGATCGCTTCGACCAAGTCGGCCGCGGGCTGGTCGAGGTACCGCTCCAGCCGGCCGGCCAGGTCGGCGTCGTCGGCGACGACCTCGGTCTCCTGGGCCGCCGCGGAGATCTCGTCCCAGCTCGGCTCGTGGTCCATCAGTTGCCGGATGCTCGCATCTGCGGGCAGTGCCGGGGTCGCGGCGTACGTGTCGTCACCGGTCCATTCGTGCGTCCCGTGGCCGACCTCGACCTGCTCGTCCGCACCGGGTACGGCGACCTGCGCGCGGGCGCCGACCGGGACGGTCACCGTCAGCGTGATCCGGCCGTCGGCGCGCGTCCACGAGACCGCCGCCTCGCCGTACGGGGTGAGGTGCTTGGCGGAGACGCTCGTGAGGTGCGAGGAGAACAGCGGGCGTACCACGATCGTCCGGTACCCCGGATCGCCGGGGGCAAGACCTGCGACCCGCCGGTGCATCCAGTCGGCCACCGCACCAAGGGCGTAGTGGTTGAACGACGTCATCTGGCCGGGGTTGATGCTGCCGTCGGGCAACATGCTGTCCCAGCGTTCCCAGACCGTCGTGGCTCCCATCGTCACTGCGTACAGCCAAGAGGGGCAGCCTGTCTGTAGCAGGAGGCGGTACGCGAGGTCAGGATGTCCGGAATCGGCCAGTGCGTCGGCCATCAGCGGCGTACCGACGAATCCGGTGCTGATCCGGAAGCCCGACGTCCGGACGAGGTCGGCGAGACGTTCGCCGGCACGCTGACGCTGTGCGTCGGTGGGCAGCAGCGCCCACTGCAGGGCGAGCGCGTACGTCGTTGCCGCGTCACTCAGCACGCGACCGCCGTCGGTGGCGTACTCCGCTGCGAACGACTGCCGGACCCGCGCGGCCAGATCGGCGTACTCGCCGGCCAGCTCCGGGTCCCCGACGACCTCCGCGGCCTTGGCAACAACCTCCGCCGAGCGGGCCAGGTGTGCGGTCGCGATGACGTCGGGGTCGGCCTTCGCCCGGAACGGGTTGTCCGGCGGCGCGGTCGGGTCGAGCCAGTCGCCGAACTGGAACCCGCCGGACCAGAGCAGGTCGCTGCCGGCCAGGTTGGCCATCTTGTCGACCCAGGCACGCATGCTCGGCAACTGGCGGGCGAGCAGACCCGCGTCGCCGGTGCGCTCGTAGATCACCCACGGCACGATCGTTGCCGCGTCACCCCATGCGGCCGTGGCCGGACCGTTGTGCTTGAGCACGTCCGGGATCACGAACGGCACCGAGCCGTCCTTCTGCTGCTCGGCGGCCAGGTCGGCCAGCCAGTTGGTGAGGAAGCCGGCGGTGTCGAACAGGAAGCTCGCGGTGGGCGAGAAGACCTGGATGTCGCCGGTCCAGCCGAGCCGCTCGTCGCGCTGCGGGCAGTCGGTCGGTACGTCGACGAAGTTGCCCCGCATGCCCCAGACGACGTTCTCGTGGAAGCGGTTGAGCAGGTCGTGCGACGAGTCGAACCAGCCGGTGCGGCGCAGGTCCGATCCCACGACGACTGCTTCGAGGTCGTCGAGCCGCAGTTCGCTGACGCCGGTGACCTCGGCGTACCGGAAGCCGTGGAAGGTCAGCGGCGAGTCGAGCGTGACCTCGTCAGGCCCGGCCAGGACGTAGGAGTCGGTGGCCTTGGCGGTCCGCAGTGGGCGTACGCCGAGCTCGCCGTTCTCGAGCACCTCGGCGTGGCGCAGGACGATCTCGTCGCCGGCCGCGCCGCCGCGGGCCTTCAGGCGGATCCGGCCGACGACGTTCTGGCCGAAGTCGACCAGCGTCTTGCCCGTCGGCGAGCTCGTGATCTCGACTGCGGGCACGATCTCGGTGATGCGGACCGGCGGGCCGTCGGGTGCGACCAGGAGGTTGAGGTCGGCGTCGAGTACGTCGACCGCGGTGGCATCGCCCGGTGTCCGGCGGAGGTCCGTGCGCTGGCCGTCGTACAGGTCGTCGGCGACGACGGCGCTCTCGCGCGCGGTCCAGGTGTCGTCGCTGCCGAAGGTGTGGACCTGTCCGTCCTCGGTCGTGATCTCGAGCTGGGCGAGTACGGCGAGACGGTCGCCGTACAAGGAGTTCTTGCCGTGGAAGCCGAGCCGGCCGCGGTACCAGCCGTTGCCGACCAGGAACTCGAGCCGGTTCTCGCCGGACCGCACCAGGCTGGTCACGTCGTACGTCTGGTAGCGGAGCCGCTGCTGGTACGCCGTCCAGCCCGGGGCCAGCTCCTCGTCGCCGACACGTTGGCCGTTGAGCTCCGGTAGGTAGATGCCCTGGGCGGTGGCGTAGAGGCGGGCCTTGACGATGCCGTCGGGCAGTTCGGCGACGCCGCTGAGCAGGGGAGCGGGCGAGCCGTAGCTGTTGCCTCGCGGGCTGACGAAGCGTGCACTCCAGTCGGCCGATGTCAGCAGACCGGCCTCGACTGTCGCCGCGTCGCTCCAGTCACTCCACTCGTCGTTCCCACGCACTCGCACCCGGACCTGCGCCGACTGCCGCGACGCGAGTGGGTCACCGGGCCAGGGGACAAGGACCTGGTCGGGGGACTGGACCGTGTAGACCTGCGCCGAGCCGGTGGTGATCTCGACCTCGTACGCCGTCTGCGCGTACGCGGCGTCCGCGGTGGGGATCTGCCACGACAGCCGTGGGGTCGCGGTACCGATGCCTACCACGGGTCCGGCGTCGGTGCGGTGTTCGAAGCGGAGGAAGGCGGGTGCGGCGAGGTTCGACATAAGACTCCAACCGGCGAGTGAAACGATTCATTGGGTGCTGTGGCGAAAGGACTCGATGCGTTACGGATTGATGGCGGAGAGGTTTCGCCTGTCCCCCGATCCTGCGACCGATCGCCGCCGGGGGCTAGCCCGGAGTGCACTCGCGCTAGCACAAAATGCACCTTGGCCCGTATCGTGAGGCATGGCCGACGAGCCAGTGAGGACCAAAGGGACACTGCTGCACTTCGTCGAAGGGACGATCGTGCACGCGGGTCCGCATGTGCACGAGGACTGCCATCCACTGCACACGCACAGCTTCTTCGAGCTCGCGTTGGTGACAGGTGGTGAAGGGGTCCACCACAGCCAGGCCGGGCGTCAGGACCTGCGCGTCGGCGACGTGGTGGTGCTGCGACCAGGCGTGTGGCACGAGTACGAGCAATGCCGTTCGCTCGAGGTCTACAACTGCTGCTTCTCGGCCGACCTGGTCCAGCGCGAATTGGCCTGGACGCGCGAGGATCCCTTGCTGGGTTATCTGTTGTGGACTGGACCTTTCTCTGCCCAGCGGCGTGGAGTGCTGAGCACGCACCTCGACGACGAGACCCTCACCGAGGCGCTCGGTCACCTGGACGGCCTGCGGCAGCTACGCAATCAGTCGATGCGCCGGCATCGCGGTGATCTGATCGGGTGGCTGTCGTTGTACCTGAGTTGTGTCGCGCGGACCGTCGGCGAACGCGACGAACTCGGTCGCCAGACGCATCCCGCCGTACTGGCCGCGATGCGGATGATGGAGGCGGACCCGGCGCGGCCGTGGACGCTGACCGATCTGGCGCAGGAGTTGCACCTCGCGCCGGGGTATCTGGTGCGGTTGTTCAAGTCGGCGACCGGGATGCCGCCGATGGCCTACCTGTCCCGGCACCGAGTCGAGCTGGCCGCCGTTCAGTTGCTGCACACGGACCTGCCGATCGCCCGGATCGGGGAGGCCGTCGGGTGGCCGGACCAGAACTACTTCGCGCGGCGTTTCAAGTCTCACTACGGCCTCAGTGCAAGCACGTATCGGCAACGTTTCAATTCGCCGAAGCTCACGCATTCCTTGCCCTGATCAGGAGTTCGAGGCCGTCGAGGATGCGGTCGAGACCGAACGCGAGTCCCTGGTTCTCCTGACCGCTCGGGGTCCGTAGAGCGGCAGTGAGGCTCGGGAACCGGTCCGCCTCGGCGGCGAGGATCGCGGCGAAGGAAGCGGTGAAGGCCTCCTCGGTGAGACCTTTCCTGCCGCCGGGCATGGTGGCGGTCTGCAGTGCGATCGTGCGGACGTGGCCGGACAGGACAAGGATCGAGTCGAGTTGCTCGGTGCCGTTCAGGCCGGAGTCGGTCAGGGCCTGCACACCTCGATCGAGCCAGGCGGCCTCGTTCGGCCCGACGGGGCGGCGTCCAACCGTGGACAGCAGTAGCCACGGGTGGCGGTTGAAGCCCTCGAACAGATCCATCGCCCACGCGTGCAACGCCTCGCGCCAGGACAGCCCAGGATGTTCCGGCGGCTCGCCGATGGCCAGGTCGCTCATCACCGCGACCAGCTCGCTCTTGCCGGGCACGTAGCGGTAGAGCGCCATCTTGGTGACCGGCAGATCGTCGGCCACGCGCTGCATCGAGACCGCGTCGAGGCCCTCGACGTCCGCGATCCGGATCGCCGCCTCCGCGATACCGGTCAGTGTCATCGCCGGTTTCGGCCCGCGGCTCGGCGGCTGCTGCCGCCCCCAGAGGAGTTCCGTCATCGCCGTCCTTCCCAGATCACTTGAACTGTGTCTACCATACACTTTATTGTGTCCGACAGACACAGTTAACGATGATGGAGGCAGAAGATGAAGGTTCTGGTGTCGGGTGCGAGCGTTGCGGGCCCGTCGGTGGCGCTCTGGTTGGGCCGGTTCGGTCACGCTGTGACGGTGGTCGAGATCGCGCCGGCGCTGCGGCAGGGCGGGTACGCCGTCGACTTCCGCGGCGAGGTGAACAAGGTCGTCCTCGACAAGATGGGCGTGCTGCCAGACCTGCGGGCGCTGCAGACCGGCGGCACCGCGATGCGGTTCGTCGACGAGGACGGCCGGCAGCTGATGCGGATGCCGGAGGAGTTCGCCGGCGGCGAGCTCGAGGTGCTGCGGGCCGACCTGTCCCGAGTGTTCTACGAGCACAGCCGCGGGCAGGCGTCGTACCGGTTCGGTGACTCGATCGCGAGCCTGCGCGAGCATTCGGGCGGGGTCGATGTGCGGTTCGAGAGTGGGTTGGAGGAGACGTACGACCTGGTCATCGGGGCGGACGGCATGCACTCGGTCGTACGGCGGCTCGCGTTCGCGCCGGAGCAGGTGACCGAGCGGCATCTCGGCTACTACGTTGCCGGGTGGGAAGCGCCGAACACGGTCGGGATCAGCGGTGACGCGCTGCAGTACAACGTGCCCGGGAAGTTGGCGAGCGTCGGTGCGGACCGGCGTGACCCGGCGCTGGCGCAGACGTTGTTCGTCTTCAAGTCACCGCGGCTCAGCTACGACCGGCGCAATCCGGACGAGCAGAAGGCCATCGTCCGCGAGCACTTCGAGGACGTCGGCTGGCACGTGCCGTGGCTCCTGGACGAGTTGCCCGCGGCAACCGAGTTGTACTTCGACTCGATCAGCCGGGTGCAGGTGGATCGCTGGTCCACCGGCCGGGTGGTGCTGCTCGGCGACGCCGGGTACGGGGCGACGTTCGGTGCGTTGGGCACGAGTACCGCGGTGATCGGCGCGTATGTGCTGGCGGGGGAGTTGGCGGAGTCCCGCGGCGATTACCGGGCGGCGTTCTCGCGCTACGAAGCGCGACTGCGGAAGGCGGTGCAGACCACGCAGGACGGCAGCCGGACCGGTCAGTTCCTCGCCCCGGCGACGCAGTTCGGGATCACCGCACGGAACCGGATCCTGAACACGAAGTTCTTCATGAACCAGATGCTCAGGATGGCCCAGAAGTTCAGCAACCTGATCGAACTGCCGGCCTACCCGATGCTCGATCAGGGGAGCAGCGGGAGCCTCGCCAGCAACCTCTCCCAGGAGTCCGGGAACCAGCCAGGCACGCCGAGCACGGCCAGGTAGAGCCAGATCGCGATCAGCACGCAGATGAACAGCGCCACGGTGCCGAGCGTCTTCAGCCAGGCCGGCTGCTTGCCGGTCCAGGCGGTGAGCGCCTTGACCCAGTCCTTGACCTTGTAGAGCAGGCGCTGGGCCCACTCGAACTCGCTCGAGAGTACGGCGAGACCCGCGATGAACAAGGGGATCCCGCCCGGTCCCGGCAACCACCCGGTCAGCGGCGCGGCAATGAGCAGCAACCCACCGAGCACGCCCACGCCGATCCGGTAGACGAGATGCTTCGTCGGGTTCGCCCGGATGCGCCGCCGCCACTCCCACCGGTCGTCGTCAGCGTCCAGCGTGATGTTGTGATCAGTGCGGTCGGGAGTCTTCTGCTCGGCCACACGCCCAGCGTACGTGTTCGCCAAGCTCAAGCCTGGTCACGCACTGGCCGGTTTGCCGAATTCCCAGTGCCAGGGTTCCTCGCGGGAGCCGCCCTGCTCGGCCCAGGACGGGTGCACCCAGCCGTACGTCGCAGCGTGGTTCTTCATCCACTGGTACTGCTTCGTGCCGAACCGGTCGATGCCGCCGCACAGGTCGACCGCGACGCCCCAGCCGTGGTTCGACGTACCGGGGAGGGCGGCCAGCGACGGCTTGCGGGAGTACAGGTCGACCTGGGACGTGTAGGAGCGGTACGAGTCGGTGATGCACAGCGTCCTGCCGAACTGGGCGCGGTAGGCGGCGGCAAGTTGCGCGTACGCCGCTGCCGCGTCGCAGCGGAGCTTGTGGCCGGAGCCGAGGCCGCACAGCTTGCTGGACGGGATCATGCCGTTGCTGAAGCCGCCCCACCCGACGCTCGCCGACCCGGTGGCCAGGAACGGCATCGGGTTGACCGGGTCGCCGCCGAGCCGGACCTCGAAGTGCAGGTGCGGTCCGGTGGAGTTGCCTTCGGTGCCGACCGCGCCGATCCGCTGTCCGGCCTTGACCTGCGTCCCGTCGGCGACGTCGATCGCGCTCAGGTGCGCGTAGAGGGTCTCGAGGCCGTTGCCGTGGTCGATCCGGACCAGGTTGCCGGCCCAGGCCGGGTGCTCGACCCGGACGACACCGGACGTCGCCGCACGGACCGGCGTACCGACGGCGGCCGGGAAATCCTGGCCGGTGTGGATGCCGGTCTCCCACATCGAGCCGGCCTGGCCGAACGGTGTACCGATCTCATAGGTGCCGTCCGCGAGCGGCCAGGTCCAGGCGCCGGTGCCGATGTCGTACGACGTCGCGGTGTTGCCGCAACGGAAAGCGTACGAGGCGGACGTCGGGGTCGGGGCGACCTGCGGCTTGGCGGGCTTGCCCAGGGTCGGGCGGAGCGCGGAGTACAGGTTGTCCGGGACGGTGGTGACGACGACCGAGCCCTTGGCCTCGTCGGCGGCGATCATCTCGCCGTTGTCGAGGGCGACGCCGATGTGGACGAGGCCGAGCGACTTGCTGCCCATCACGAGCAGATCGCCGGGCTGGACCTGGGTCTTGGGCACCGCCTGGTAGTTCGGGTAGACCTTGCCGACCAGGTTGGGGAGCGTCGTGTAGGGCTGCCACGCGACCCGGGCCGCGCCGAGGCAGCCGTACTTGGCCGGGCCGGTCGCGCCGACGCCGTACGACTTGCCGAGCAGGCTGAAGGCCTGGTTGACCGCGCGGATCGTCTCGGCCGGCAACACCCGGATCGTCCGTCCGCCGGTGACGGTCGACGCCGCTCCGGGCACGGGCGCACCGGCCGCGGTCAGCGGCTTCAGGCCGGCCGGGAGCTTGGCAGGGTTCTTGAGTACGGCGGCCGCCGGTGGCTTGACCTTGGCGGTGGTGAGCTCGGTCAGGTACGTCTTCCAGCGCGTCAGGGCCTGGTGGTTGCGGGCGAGCTGCAGCTGCCTGGAGAGCTCGGACGCACCGTCGAGGTCGGCGGCCTGGCCTTCCATCGCCGTTGCGGCGAACGCGGCCTTCTGCTGGACCTGCTGACTGAGCTCCTTGGCCTTGGCGGCCGCCGCGTTCGCGGCGGCTCGCTTGCCGGCGGCTTCGGACCGGGTCCGGCCGGCCTCTGACTCGGCGGCCGTCGCGGCCTTGTACTGCGCGACCTGGGTGCTGCCGAGCTGGGTGATCGCGGTCTGGCGGTCGGCGATCTCCTGCAGGTTCTCCGCGACCGGCGCGAGCGACCAGATCATCGACTCCGCACCCATCACGGTCGGGATGCCGAGCTGGTAGGCCTGCGCGGTCAGCAGGCCGAGCCGGCGGCGCTGCTCGTCGGCCTTGCCCTTCGACGCGGCCGCGGTGGTCTCGGCCTTCTTGGCGGCGGCCTCAGCGGTCTGTGCTGCCTTGAGAGCGTTGGTGTAGGCGATCGTCGCCTTGGCGAAGTCGGCCTGGACGGCGGCGGCCTCGGCCTGGAGCTCCTCCAGGGTCCGGTTGACGTCCGTCACCGACGCGGGTGGTGGTGGGGTGGGGTCATCGGCGTACGCCGGCAGTGCGACCACTGCCAGCAGCGTGCCGAGTGCTGCCAATCGCAGCCCGCGACGGTTCCCCACAACCATCAGGCCCCCTATTCGTCTCGCCTCACGCGCGCGGAGGGAGACGGGCCCCCGCGCCAGGCCAGCGTAGGCGGCAAAAGCTCGTGGCGAAACCCTGGTCTACAGAACGTGACCATGAGGCGTGCCACAGAGCCCGTAGGTGGTGTCGGATCGATTGGAGTGACCGATTAAAGTTCACTTCATGGCCTCGCACTTTGACGTTGTTGTCCTCGGCGCAGGTCCGGGTGGGTATGTCGCGGCGATCCGCGCCGCCCAGCTCGGGCTCAAAACCGCCATCATCGAGAAGAAGTACTGGGGCGGTGTCTGCCTGAACGTGGGCTGTATCCCGTCCAAGGCGCTGCTGCGCAACGCCGAGCTGGCGCACATCTTCCGGGCGGAGGCGAAGACCTTCGGCATCAGCGGCGAGGTGAGCTTCGACTTCCCGACCGCGGTGCAGCGCAGCCGCAAGGTGGCGGACGGCCGGGTCAAGGGCGTCCACTTCCTGATGAAGAAGAACAACATCACCGAGTTCGACGGCTGGGGCTCGTTCACCGACGCCAACACCCTCGACGTGACGCTGAACGACGGCTCGTCGGAGACGGTCACCTTCGACAACTGCATCCTGGCCACCGGTGCGACCACCAAGCTGCTGCCGGGCACGCAGTTGAGCGAGCGCGTGGTGACCTACGAGGAGCAGATCCTCACCGAGGAGCTGCCGGGCTCGATCGTCATCGCCGGCGCGGGCGCGATCGGTGTCGAATTCGCCTACGTGCTGGCGAACTACGGCGTGAAGGTGACGATCGTCGAGTTCCTGGACCGGATGGTGCCGCTCGAGGACCCCGACGTGTCCAAGGAGCTGGCCCGGGCGTACAAGAAGCTCGGCGTCGACGTACTCACCTCGACCCGGGTCGACTCGATCGACGAGTCCGGCGAGAAGGTCAAGATCACCGTCACCGGCAAGGACGGCAACCAGCAGACGCTGGAGGCCGACAAGGTGCTGCAGGCGATCGGCTTCCAGCCGCGCGTCGACGGCTACGGCCTGGACAAGATCGGAGTCGCGCTGACCGAGCGCGGCGCGATCAACATCGACGGCTTCTGCCGGACCAATGTGCCGAACATCTTCGCCATCGGCGACGTGACCGCGAAGTTGATGCTCGCGCACGCGGCCGAGGCGATGGGTGTGGTCGCGGCCGAGACCATCGCCGGGCACGAGACGATGGAGCTCGACTACGCGATGATCCCGCGGGCGACCTTCTGCCAGCCGCAGATCGCGAGCTTCGGTTACACCGAGGAGGAGGCCCGCAAGCTGGGCCACGACGTCAAGGTCGCGAAGTTCCCGTTCACCGCGAACGGCAAGGCCCACGGCCTCGGCGACCCGACCGGTTTCGTCAAGGTGATCAGCGACGCCAAGTACGGCGAACTCCTCGGCGGCCACCTGATCGGCCCGGAGGTCACCGAACTGCTGCCCGAGCTGACCCTGGCGCAGAAGTGGGACCTGACCACCAAGGAGCTGGCCCGCAACGTGCACGCTCACCCGACCCTGAGCGAGGCCCTGCAGGAAGTGTTCCACGGCCTCGAAGGCCACATGATCAACTTCTGATCCCGGCTTGCGGCGAGCCCTCCGGACCAGGCGGTCCGGGGGGCTTCGTCGTTCGGGACCGAAGTCCTGAGGATCGAGGACTTTCGGCCGCAGTGCCGCAGCGGTGCCAGGTGATGGACTTCAGTGCCGGGATTCCTAGCTGAAGGCAGGCCGGATGACATCGTTTGACCTCGACGAGCCAGACAGCACCAACGAGCTGCACGCGGATGTGGAGACCTACCACCAGGGCGGCACGTGGTACACCCGGCGGTGTGACAGCCCCGAGCCGTTCGCCTCCGGGGCGAGCCGGCTGCGGCTGATCGCGATCGGCGTCGAGGTCGCCCGCTGGAACGGCCTCCGCCATGTCATCCGTGACTCCGACGGCACGGTCGCCGAGATCAACACCTACCTCACCGGCCCGTACCCGAGCCGCGCACCGACCGGGCAGCGCGTCCCTGGCTGAGGCATCTCAGCGGTCGGTGATGTCGCCGAGTACGGGTTTGACGTCGACGATGGGGGTGCCGTCGATGGCTTCGAGGTGATCGACGTGCAGGCGCAGGCCGTCGGTCGCCAGGATCGTCACGCGGTGCAGGCCGAGCGGGTTCGGGCGGTCGGGGGAGCGGGTGCTGAAGACGCCGGTCGCCGGACGGGACAGGTCACCGCGTGGATGAACGGTGAGAACGTCGCGTTCGGAGCGATCGAACCAGCTGATCAGGATCACCTCGTCGCCCGGAGCGAGGTCCTGAAGAGCGGCGCGGACAGACTCGTCGAACACGACCCACGCGTCCGGTGCGCCTTCGTCGCCCTGACGTGGAGCCTCCGCGCGGGTTGCGAGTGACGACTCGACCCGTCCGATCGGCCGGAGGACGAGGTCGCCGGTCACAGCGGAAACCTGTAGACGGTCTGCAGCGGTTCGCCAGGCGTGTGGACATGGAGGGCGAGACCTGGGTAGGCGGTGGGGTCGACGACACCGCTGCCCGAGGTCGGGGGTTCGAACGGGAGCGGAACGGTAGAGCGAATGCCAGGAGCTCCGAGGACGGGGTGGCCGGCGAACGTCGTGACGATCGGGTTGTGCACGTGGCCGGTGAGGATCGCGGTGATGGTCTTGCCGGTCAGGACCGTCTCGAGGCCTTCGCGGTCGTGGAGCATCCACTGGTCCATGACCGGATGATGCAGCTCGAGCGGAGGGTGATGCATCGCGACGAACACCGGTCCGTCGAACGACTCCCGCAGTACGCCGTCCAGCCAGGAGAGCGAGTCGTTGGACAGCAGCCCGTGGTCTTCACCAGGCACCGTGCTGTCGACCAGGACGAACCGCGCGCCGGCCACCTCCCGGACCTGATGCACCGGATGCCCGTCGCCGGGTGAGTCGACGTACGACGCCAGTCCGGCGCGGAGCGGCGCGCTCACGTCGTGGTTGCCCGGGAGCATCAGCACCGGTATGTCCGTCGACAGCTCGGCCGCGACTTCGGCGTACTCGGAATCCAGGCCGTGGTCGGCCAGATCACCGGTGACGAGGATGACGTCGACCGGCTGGGCGAAGGCCTTCAGGTACGACGTGATCCGGCGGAGCCTGGATCGTGGCCCGTCCGAACCGTCGAGATGCGGGTCGCTCAGGTGTGCGATGACGATCATCCCCGCAGACTAACCACAGAACCCGGTCGGGAGATCACTGCACGGGACGAGACCGCTGCGTTCGAGGATCGGGCGTGCCTGCGGCGAGCGTACGTACTCCAGGAAGGTCGAGGTCAGCGATCCGGTCTCCGGCACCTTGTAGGTGTAGGCGTGCTCGACCTCCCAGAACTTGTACGCCCCGGCCGCGACCTTCGAGGAGTCCGGTACGACGTCGTCGACGGTCGCGATCGTGACGTCGGGGAACTTCCGGGCGCCGCCGAGCTCGGCGTAGCCCATCGCGCCGCCGATCTCGTTGACCCGGGTCAGCAGCTCTTCCGTCGTACCGACCTCGCAGCGGTGGTACTTCGCCGCCGCAGCGTCGTCGTCCGTGCGGCAGTCGTCGGACGTGATCCCGAGCTCCTGGTCGCCGCCGAGCACCTTCTCCCGGAACACCCGTCGCGACCCCGAGTCCGGGCCGACCCGGCTGACCATCCGGATCGGCAGATCCTTGCCGCCGACGTCCTTCCAGTTGGTGATCTGGCCGTTGTAGATCGCCCGCAGTTGCGCGGTGGTCAGCGACGTCACCGCGGCCGACCGGTTGATCACCACGGCGAACACCACCACCGCCATCGGTTCCCCGCGCAGCGTGGGCGCGTCCTCGGCCGGTCCGTCCGACATGGCGATCACCTTGCTCGCCGCGGTCCCGTCCTGCGCCCCCAGGTCGCTGAGGCTGCGCACACCGCTGCGGCTGCCGTTCGCCGCGATCGTGATGTCGGCCTGCGTGCAGTCGGTCACGTACGCACTGCGCAGCTCGGTCATGGTCGGTTCCACAGCGGTCGACCCGATCACCCGGAGCTGCCCCGACTCGCAGTTGTCCGGCGGCTGCAGTACGTCGACCAGGAAGAACGCGACCAGCGCGCCGACCAGCACCAGCGTGGTCGCGCCGAACATCAACGTACGGCGGCCCGGCCCGCGCGGCCGTGGTTCGTGGTACACCCCGCCGCCGGTCGACCCACCGGCCAGATAGCCGGAGTGGGCGACGTCGCGGCCCTTCCCGGACAGCACGAGCAGGAACTTGAAGTGGTCGCCGCGGTTGATCGCGATCCGGGGCACCACGAGCTTCTCGGTGTCGACGTAGTCGGCCGGGTTCATCCGGCTCTCCAGCATCTTGCCGAGCGAGTCCGGCTGCGACTCGACCACCTTCATCCGCACGATCTTGCGGTCCGGGAACACGAACGAGACCTTGTCCTGCATGTCGCGCGCGTCGATGTCGGTCCCGCCGGCGTTGTCCAGCCGCAGCAGCACGATGCTGGGATCCTGGACCACCGTCCCTTGGTGGACCACCTCGACGTCGACCATTTCCCTGGCGCGGTTCTGCTTCGGATGCACCCCGATCTGCGCATCCACCTGGACCCGGTAGACGAGCCGTTTGCGGCGCAACAGGTAGCGGTCGAGCAGCCAGACGATCGAGGTGCCGAACAGCGTGACGGCGGCAATGACGGTCTCGATGTTGATGCTGCCGAAACCAGAGAAATCGAACAACGTATCCCCACTTCTACGAGTTCCGCAGCGTAGTGGCCCGCGGTGAACGATTGCTTACCGCGCGATGACGCGCAGGCTCAGAGCTTGGCCGGTTCCGGCCCCTTCTGCGAGATTGTCCGCATGGCTGAACAGGTGGACGTGGTCGTTGTCGGACTGGGTGTGGGCGGCGAGGAGGCCGCCGGGCGATTGGCACAGGCAGGGCTGCGCGTGGTCGGGATCGAGTCCCGGCTGGTCGGTGGCGAGTGCCCGTACTACGGCTGCATCCCGAGCAAGATGATGATCCGGGCCGCGAACCTGATCGCCGAGACCCGACGGGTCGACGGCATGGCCGGTACGGCGTCCGTCCAGCCGGACTGGGCGCCGGTGGCCAAGCGGATCCGCGTGGAGGCGACCGACGACTGGAACGACAAGGTTGCGGTGGACCGGCTCGTCAACAAGGGCGCGACGGTGCTGAAGGAGCGCGCCACGTTCACCGGCCGGAACACGGTCCGGGCCGGCGATCGCGAGTTCGAGGCGACCCGCGGCATCGTGATCGCGACCGGTACGATCCCGGCCGTCCCGCCGATCGACGGTCTGGCGGGTACGCCGTACTGGACGAACCGGGAGGCGATCGAGGCGGACACGCTGCCGGCCTCGATCGTGGTGCTCGGTGGTGGCGCGATCGGGATGGAACTGGCCCAGGTGTTCGCCCGGTTCGGATCGCGGGTGAGCGTGATCGAGGGTGCCGCCGAGGTGCTGTCGATGGAGGAGCCGGAGTCCGGCGTACTGGCCCGCGAGGCGCTCGAGCGCGACGGCGTCACGTTCCACACCGGCCTGCACGCCAAGCAGGTCGGGTACGCCGGGAACACGTTCACCGTCACGCTGGACGACGGGTCCGCGGTCAGCGGCGAGAAGTTGCTGGTGGCAACGGGACGCCGGATCGCGACCGACGAGCTCGGCCTGGACCAGCTCGGGCTCGACCCGAAGGCCCGCCGGATCGAGGTGGACGGCCACGTCCGGGCCGGCGACAAGGTGTGGGCGATCGGCGACGTCACCGGCGTCGGCGTGTTCACCCACAATGCGATGTACCAGGCTGACATCGCTGTCCGCGACATCCTCGAGGAGCCGGACGCACCGACGGCGAGTTACCACGCGATGCCGCGGGTGACGTTCACCGATCCGGAGATCGGCGCGGTCGGGATGACCGAGAAGCAGGCCCGGGAGGCGGGGCTGGACGTCCGGACCGGGTCGACCCCGATTCCGGCGTCGACCCGCGGCTGGATCCACAAGGCCGGCAACGAGGGCTTCATCAAGGTGGTCGCCGACAACGAGCGTGGTGTCCTGGTCGGCGCGACCAGTGCGGGTCCGACGGGTGGCGAGGTCCTCAGCGCGCTGGCGGTCGCGGTGCATGCGGCGGTTCCTGTGCACTCTCTGCGACAGATGATTTACGCATACCCGACATTCCACCGGGCGATCGGCGAAGCACTGAAGGCTTTGTGAAATTGCTTGTTGCGATCCGGTCGCAACTAGCTCACCATTGTTCAGGTGCATGTTCCTGACGGCTTCTTCGACGCCCCGACGTCCGTCGCGACCGGTCTGATCGCGGCGGGCGCGGTCGGCTTCAGCCTGCAGCGGGCCAACCGCGAGATCCGCGAGACCGGGCCGGCGCTGGCCGGGCTGACCGCGGCGTTCGTGTTCGCGGTGCAGATGGTGAACTTCCCGGTCGGCGCGGGGACCAGCGGGCACCTGCTCGGTGGTGCGCTGGCTGCGGCGTTGGTCGGCCCGTGGTCCGCCGTACTGGTGATGTCGACGGTGCTGCTGGTTCAAGGGTTGCTGTTCGCGGATGGCGGGCTGACTGCGCTCGGTACGAACATCACATTGATGGGTCTGATCACGGTGCTCGTCGGCTACTTCCTGACGCGTGCCGTGCTGAAGGCGCTGCCGCGCCGGGTCGGCAGCGTCGTACCCGCGGCCACGCTCGGCGCGCTGGTGTCCGTCCCGGTCGCGGCGCTGGCCTTCACCGGGTTGTACGCGATCGGTGGCGCGGTCGACATCCCGCTCGGCAAACTCGCCACCGCGATGGTCGGCTGGCACATCCTGGTCGGCATCGGTGAGGCCGTGATCACCGCGGCCGTGCTGAGCGCCGTGGTCGCGACGCGGCCCGATCTGGTGTACGCCGCGCGCCACCTGCAGCAGGACCTCGTCCTGGTCGATGCCGACGGCAACACTTCGACCGTCTCGCCGGACCGGCCGATCGCGGCCAAGCCGGCCGGGCGCCCGCTCGGTGTCGGGATCGCGGTGACGCTGGTGGTGGCGGGTGGGCTGAGCCTGTTCGCGAGCGCGCATCCGGACGGGCTGGAGTTCGTCGGGGCGAAGCTGGGCTTCGAGACGGCCGCCAAGTCGTCCGCCGTCGCCGGCAGCCCGCTGGCCGACTACGGGGTCAGCGGCATCGGCAACTCCGAGGTCTCCGGTGCTCTGGCCGGCATCATCGGCGTACTGGTCACGATCGTGCTCGGCCTGGCCATCGCCAAGCTGGCCTCACTCCGGGCGAACAAGGCATCGTGAGCGGCGACGGCCTGCTCGTGGCGGTGGACAGCAGAGTCCACCGAGTGCCGGCGCAGGTGAAGCTCGTCGCGTTGTTCGTCTTCGTCCTCGCCGTCGTGTCCACGCCGGCGGCGGTCTTCTGGGCCTTCGGTCTGTACGCCGCGATGCTCGTGGCTGCTGTGGTCGTGGCCAAACTGCCGGTGCACGTGCTGTCGCGGCGGCTGGCGGTGGAGACGCCGTTCATCGTGTTCGCGCTGCTGTTGCCGTTCGTGGCGACCGGCCCGCGGATCGACGTACTCGGAGTGGAGTTGTCGCAGTCCGGCGTACTCGGCGCATGGAAC
The DNA here is from genome assembly GCF_044459685.1 of Kribbella sp. NPDC050241. Lineage (NCBI taxonomy): Bacteria > Bacillati > Actinomycetota > Actinomycetes > Propionibacteriales > Kribbellaceae > Kribbella > Kribbella sp. NPDC050241. Next base: position 1,428,427 of record NZ_JBITJE010000001.1, on the reverse strand, counting down.
GTGCTCGCCAAGGGGACGCTCGGAGTGGTGGCGGCGATCCTGCTGTCCGCGACGACTGCGCCCCGCGACCTGCTGGCCGGCCTCGAACGGTTGCGGCTCCCCGCGACGCTGGTGGCGATCCTGTCGTTCATGATCCGCTACCTCAGCGTGGTGTCGGACGACCTGCACCGGATGCGGATCGCCCGGGAGTCGCGCGGGTACGCCGGTGGTCGAGTGGGCCATCTGAAGGCGGTCGCCGGGGGAGTGGGTGGCCTGTTCGTCCGTAGCTTCGAGCGCGGCGAGCGCGTGCACCTCGCGATGCGGTCCCGCGGCTACACCGGCCGGATGCCTCTGCTGAGTCAGACCGGAGCAGTCCGATCGCAATGGCTGGAAGGTCTCACGATCTCCCTGCTCGCGGTCCTCATCGCAGTCATGGCAAGGGTGGTGGGCCTGTGAGCGGTCCAGCGATTCACGTCGAGCGGCTCGTGTTTGCCTATCCGGACGGGCGGCAGGCGCTGTTCGGCGTCGACTTCATCGTCGAGCGCGGGGAGCGGGTCGCGCTGCTCGGTCCGAACGGTGCCGGCAAGACCACGCTGGTGCTACACCTGAACGGGATCCTCGGCTCGGTTGCCGGTGGGACCGGGAGCGGCCGGATCCAGATCGGCGGGACCGGCTTGCATCGGGAGCATCTCGCCGAGGTGCGGAGGAAGGTCGGCCTGGTTTTCCAGGACCCGGACGACCAGCTGTTCATGCAGACCGTGCGCGACGACGTGGCGTTCGGACCGGCGAACCTCGGGCTGCGTGGCGCCGAGCTCGACGAGCGCGTGCACGAGGCCCTTGTCCAGGTGGGCATGCAGGATCACGCCGATGTCGCACCGCACCACCTGTCATTCGGTCAGCGGCGGCGGGTCGCGGTGGCGACGGTCCTGGCGATGCGGCCCGAGGTCCTGGTGCTGGACGAGCCGTCGAGCAACCTCGACCCGGCGGCGCGGCGGGAGCTGGCCGACATCCTGGCCGGGCTCGACGTCACCCTGCTGATGATCACGCACGACCTGCCGTACGCCTTGCAGCTGTGCGAGCGCAGCCTGCTCATGGACGACGGCCGGATCGTTGCCGATGGCAAGACTCGTGACCTGCTCGGCGACGCCGAGTTGATGAGTGCGCATCGCCTGGAGCTCCCGTACGGATTCGACCCGCTGTCGGTGTCCGGCCCGGAGCGCTGATCAGGACGTCGTAGCGGCCTCCTCGACGCTTGCCGGGGTCGACTCGAAGGCGGACCGCAGCCGGCTGCGGGACGCATTCAGGTGGGCGTGCATCGCGGCGTCCGCGGCCTCGGTGTCGCGCTGCCGGATCGCGGTGACGATCAGGTCGTGCTCCTCCAGCGCGTCCTCGGTCACCCGGGAGTCGCGCAGCAGCCGGAACAGCTGCAGATGGCTGTGCAGCTTGGCGAAGATCTCTCCGAAGTAGCTGTTCCCGGTGGCAGCGATGATCGCCTGGTGGAACTCGGCGTCCTCGCGGGCGAAGGCGCCGTACGACATCGTGCCGGCCTGGTAGCGGACGCGCAGGTCGGCGGCGATCCCGGCGATCTGCTCGACCTCGACCCGCTGGTGCCGGCCGGCCGCGAGGCCGGCGCAGTACGGCTCGATCAGGAACCTCGCTTCGAAAAGATCCTCGAACCGCTCCGGAGTCAGTTTGGGGCTGGCGGAATATCCGATCAGATGTGTCTTGGTGACCAGATCTTCGGCCTCCAGCCGGTTCAGTGACTCCCGGACCGGGGTCTGGGACACGCCGAGCTGGCGGCTGACCACGTCGACCCGGATCCGCTCGCCGGGCTGGATCGCTCCGTCCAGCAGCCATGTCTGCAGCTGCTCGTAGACGACATCGCTCATCCGGGTCCGTTCGGGACGCTCGGCACCGCGTTCGCTCATCTGTCTTCCCTGTCCGGCCGGCGGGGTGGTGGGCCAGATCGTGAATCCGTATCCACAGACCATTGCAAATCATATCTGATCTGATCTAGCCTGCCAAGAATCGCCACGCTCCACCGATCCACCCCTGGGATGGTCGACGTGCACACAGACCTCGCAACAGCTCAGTCCCTGGCCGAACGTCTACTCGTCACTGCGGGTGTTCCCGCCCCGGCGGCGACCCAGCAAGCCGAACTTCTCCTGGTCGCCGAGGCGAAGGGAGTGCCGTCCCACGGCCTGCTCCGCCTGCCACGTCTGCTTCGCCGGCTGGCGAACGGCACCGCGAGCCCGACGAACACGGGCAAGCACGAATGGCTCAGTCCCTGTTACCTGTCCGTCGACGGCGAGCAGGGCCTGGGACCGGTGGTCGCGCTCCGCGCTCTGGAGGCGGTCGTTCCGGCGGCCGGACGTCACGGCGTCGCGGTCTGCTCGATCACGAACAACAACCACCTCGGCATGCTCGGCTTCTACGCAGGCCGGATGGCCGAGCGCGGCGTGGTCTGTCTGGGGATGACCACGAGCGAGGCGCTGGTCCATCCGTGGGGCGGTACCGAGGCGATCCTCGGGACGAACCCGTTGGCTCTCGGTGTTCCCGCGCGGCCGCATCCGCTGGTGCTGGACATGGCAACGTCGCAGGTCTCGATGGGCAAGGTCCATGACCACGCGCTCCGCGGCGTACCGCTCGAGCCGGGCTGGGCGCTGGATGCCGCCGGCAACCCGACGGTCGACCCCGTGGCGGCCAAGTGCGGATCGATCGCGCCGTTCGGGGGAGCGAAGGGCTACGGACTCGGGCTGGGCCTGGGTGCGATGGTCACCTTCCTGACCGGTGCCGCCTACGGAACGGCGGTCGGCGGGACGCTGGACGACACCCGCCCGAGTAACAAGGGCGACCTGTTCATCCTGATGAGCGGCGGTGGGTACTCCGCCTCGGAGTACCTCGACCAGGTCCGCGGCAGCCGACCTGCCGACCCCGCTTCACCGGTTGCGGTTCCCGGTGACGGATCTCGGGCGCGCTACCAGGAATCGGTGGCTCACGGCATCGAGATCGCCGACGAGTTGTGGCGCGAGCTGACCGCCCTGGACACAGCGCAGGACGCGGCCCGGGATGCAGCCCAGCCCGAAGCAGTTCTGGCCGAATGACCCCGCCCACGACCGGACAAGGACCCGCCACGATGACGATCACCACTGCCTCGTTCGGCGTACAACGATCACCGCGCACGGTGGTGTTCGGCGCCGGTCTGCGCTCGCTGCTCGGCCGCCACGCCGCGGAGTACGGGCGCAAGGCGCTGGTCTGCACGGACGAGCGGCTGGCTGCCTCGACCGAGTTCACCGAGCTGATCAACGACCTCAAGGACCACGGCATCGACGTGAGCGTGTGGTCCGACACCGCGCCCGAGCTGCCGGCCTCGGACATCGACGCCTGCTACAACGCGATGAGGTACGCCGGAATCGAGGTCGTGATCGGGATCGGTGGGGGCAGCTGCCTCGACCTGGGCAAGGCGCTGGCGTTGCTGCTCAGCCACGGCGGCCCGATCGACCGGTACTACGGGGAGAACGCCGTACCTGGACCGGTCCTGCCGATCATCGCCGTACCGACGACGGGCGGGACCGGGTCCGAGGTGACGCCGGTCTGCGTTCTCAGCGACAGCCGCCGTGAACTCAAGGCAGGCATCTCGTCGGCGTACCTCGTTCCCTCGGTCGCGATCTGCGACCCGGAGCTGACCTACACCTGCCCGCCCGCACTGACCGCGAGCGCCGGTGCCGACGCGGTGTCGCATCTGGTGGAGTCGTTCACCGCGATCCAGCGGCCGCCCACCGCGGTCGGCGAAGGTCGCGTGTTCATCGGCAAGAACGTGATCAGCGACTCCTACGCACGCTGGGGTCTCGGGCTGCTGGCCCGGGCCCTCCCGGAGGCCTTCGAGCATCCGGACGATCGGGAGGCACGCTCCGACGTGATGCTTGCGGCGAACGCGGGCGGCTATGCACTCGGAGTCGCCGGAACCGCTGCGGCGCACGCGCTGCAGTACCCGCTCGGTGCGCTGACCCACACCGCGCACGGTGTCGGAGTCGGAGTACTCCTCCCGTACGTGATGCGCTACAACGCTCCCGCCCGGGTCGCGGAGTTCGCTGAGATCGCGACGATCTTCGGCGTACCGGCGAGTGACGGCGGGGAAGCCCAGGCGCTGGCCGGCATCGAGGCGGTCGAACGCCTGCTGGACGGGATCGGCATCCCACCCACGCTGAAGGAACTCGGACTGACCGAGGACCAGCTTTCGTACGTCGCGTCGATGGGGCTGAAGTCGGTCCGGCTCGTCGACAACAACCCCCGGCCGCTGGATACCGAGGCGCTGTACGAGATCACTCGCGCCGCGTACGCCGGCGATCGCAGTAACCCGTTCTGACCAGGCCTTGGGAGCACACCAGATGATCTCTCCGCACGATCTCTTCATCGATGGTCAGTGGCGCCCGGCCGCCGACGGCCGGCGGTTCGCCGTGCACGATCCGGCCGACGGGTCCGAGCTGGCGCAGTTCGCGGCCGCCACCGAGGCGGACTGCCTTGCGGCGGTGGACGCGGCGGCCGATGCGCTGGCCGGCTGGGCGGCGACCCCGCCCAGGCAGCGCTCCGAGATCCTTCGGACCTGTTTCGACATCCTCACCGCCGAACGTGAGCTGTTCGCCGGCCTCATCGTCGCCGAGAACGGCAAGGCGTACGCCGACGCCCTCGGCGAAGCGAGCTACGCGGCCGAGTTCTTCCGCTGGTTCGCCGAGGAGGCGGTCCGGATCGGCGGCGACTTCCGGCTCTCGCCGTCGGGTGACAAGACGATCGTCGTCCGGCGCGATCCGATCGGGGTGTCGGTGCTGATCACCCCGTGGAACTTCCCGGCGGCCATGGCGACCCGCAAGATCGCTCCCGCTCTCGCAGCCGGCTGCTCGGTGGTGCTGAAGCCGGCGAGCCAGACCCCGCTGACCGCGGCGTACGTCGTCGAGGTACTCCGTCGAGCCGGTGTCCCGGCGGGTGTCGTGAACCTTGTGACGCCTGTGCCTGCCGGCCCCGCGGTGAGTGCGATGCTGCACCATCCCGCCGTACGCAAGCTGTCGTTCACCGGCTCGACCGAAGTCGGTCGCCTGCTGCTGCGGGAGGCTGCGGACCAGGTGGTCAGCTCGTCGATGGAACTCGGCGGGAACGCGCCGTTCGTCGTCCTGCCTGGTGCCGACGTGGACGCCGCGGTCGAGGGCGCGATGGTCGCGAAGATGCGCAACGGCGGATCGGCCTGTACGGCGGCCAACCGGTTCTACGTGCACGACTCGCTGGTCGAGGAGTTCAGCGCCCGGATCACGGTGGCGATGAAGGGCATCACGATGGGCCCGGGCGCCGACCGGTCGAACGACCTCGGCGCCCTGGTGTCGCCGGAGGAACGCGACAAGGTGGCCCGGCTGGTCGACCAGGCGGTCGCCGACGGGGCGACCCTCGCTCTGGGCGGTGAGACTCCGGAGGTGGGCGCCTTCTACCCGCCGACGGTGCTCACCGACGTACGGCACGGGAGCGCGATCAACCAGATCGAGATCTTCGGCCCGGTCACCGCGATCGTCTCCTTCAACGACGTCGACGAGGCGATCGCGATGGCGAACGACACCATCTACGGCCTGATCGCCTACGTGTACGGCGATCCCGCCCAGGCGCTCGCGGTCGCGCAGCGGATCGACGCCGGCATGGTCGCGGTCAACCGCGGCGTACTGAGTGATCCGGCGGCGCCGTTCGGCGGGACGAAGCAGTCCGGGCTCGGCCGCGAAGGCAGCTCCGAAGGCATCCTCGAATTCCTCGAGGAGAAGTACATCGGGATCGAGGTGTGACCGATGGCCAACGCCGTCCTTCCGACTCTGACACCGCCCGACGTCGACGGCGGACCCCCGGCCCGCAAGCGGGTGAAGGCCAAACCGAAACGGCAGAACCTGGCCGGCTGGCTGTTCGTCGGCCCGGTGATCTTCGGTGTGCTGTTCTTCCAGCTGGCGCCGGTCGCGGCGTCCCTCGTGGTGTCGCTGACGAACTGGACCGGACTCAACTCGCCGAAGTTCCTCGGCCTGGGCAACTACCGCGAGCTGTTCACCGTCGACGACACCTTCTACCCGTCGCTGCGGAACACGGTGATCTTCACCCTGGTCGTGGTCGTCCTGACCATCGGTATCGGCCTCGGGCTGGCGGTGCTGTGCAACCAGAAGGTCAAGGGCATCGGCGTCTTCCGGACCCTGTACTACTCGCCCGCGGTGACCAACGTGGTCGCGATCGGCTTCGTCTGGTTCTGGCTCTACAACCCGGACAACGGGTTGTTCAACTCGACGCTGAGGACGATCGGGATCGACGGGCCGGCCTGGCTGTCCGACACCAAGACGGCCCTGATCGCGGTGATCATCGTCGCGATCTGGCAGGGGGTCGGCTACCCGATGGTGATCCTGCTGGCCGGGCTGCAGAGTATCGACAGTTCGCTGATCGAAGCGGCCACAGTCGACGGCGCGTCGGCCTGGCGGCGGTTCTGGGCCGTCGTCGTACCACTGCTGACACCGAGCCTGTTCTTTCTGACGATCACGCAGTTCATCACGTCGTTCCAGGTGTTCGGGATCATCTACGTGATGACGTCCGGCGGGCCGAACAACGCCACCTCGGTGTTCATCTTCCACATCTACGAGACAGCCTTCGGGCACGGCCGATTGGGCTATGCCTCGGCGATGGGCTGGGTGCTGTTCGTCATCGTCGGCGTCGTCACCGCGATCCAGTGGAAGATGGAGAAGCGGTGGGTGCACTATGACAACTGAAGCGCTGCGGATTCCGGTCAACAAACCACCACGGCACCTTCCGCGCCGGATCGTCGTCCTCTTCGTCCTGATCTTCTTCGCCGTCGTGTTCGCGATGCCGATGCTGTGGATGGTGAGCGCGTCGCTCAAGCCGGAGAACGAGGTACTGCAGTCGCCCCCGACGTTCATCCCGTCGACGTTCCAGTGGGGCAACTACTCCCAGGCCGGCGACGGACTGCTGCCGTTCTTCGTGAACAGCTGCAAGCTCGCGGCGCTGAACGTCGGGTTCCTGCTGCTGTTCGCCTCGCTGGCCGGCTACGGCTTCGCCCGGCTCAACTTCGCGTTCAAGAACCTGGCCTTCGCGTTGTTGTTGTCGACGGCAATGATCCCGAGCATGGTGTACCTGGTCCCGCAGTACATGCTGTTCCGCGAGATGGGCTGGATCGACACCCACTACCCGCTCTGGATCCCGAACGTGCTGACGCCGGTCTTCGGTACGTTCCTGCTCCGGCAGGCGTTCCGCGGCGTACCGATGGAGCTGGAGGAGGCGGCCAAGCTCGACGGCGCGTCGACCTTCGGCACCTTCTGGCGGATCATGCTGCCGCAGGTGAAGCCGGCGCTGGCCGCGGTCGGCGCGCTGACCTTCATGGGCTCGTGGAACGACCTGTTCGGGCCCTTGATCTTCCTCAACTCGACGCGGCTGCAGACGATGCCGATCGCGCTCGCGCTGTTCAAGGGTGAGTACTTCACCCAGACCAATCTGATGATGGCGGCGGCGACGCTGACGATCCTGCCGCCGTTGCTGCTCTTCCTGCTGGCCCAGAAGTACTTCGTCCAGGGCATCACGATGTCCGGCCTGAAAGGATAGCCATGCGGATCACCCGGATCGAATCGATCATCCTGCTCGACAAACTCCACCTCGTGAAGGTGCACACCGACGAGGGCCTGGTGGGCGTGGGCGAGGTCAGCCCGATGAACGCCCACGTCTCGCACAGCGTGGTGGAACACGCGCTCGCTCCGTTGCTGGTCGGCGAGGAGGCCACCGACATCGAGCGGCTGTGGCGCCGGCTGTACACGAAGCCGTACAAGCTCGGACCCGGCGGCGCTCAGCTGAACGCCATCGCCGGCATCGACATCGCACTGTGGGACCTGCTCGGCAAGGCCGCCGGACTGCCCGTCTACAAGCTGCTCGGCGGGAAGTACCGCCAGAGCATGAAGGTGTACGCGAGCTCGATGGCCCGCGGCATGACGCCACAGGAGGAGGCCGAGCGGGCGAAGTCCTTCCAGGAGAAGGGCTTCTACGGCTACAAGATCCACTCGTCGACACCGTGGATGCACGACGACGGCTTCGACCAGACCATCGCGACCGTGACCGCGGTCCGCGAACTCGTCGGCGACGACTTCCCGATCCTGGTCGACGTCAACAACGCGTACTACGAGCACACCGCGATCAAGATGGCCCACGCGCTGGAGGACCTCGGGGTCTGGCACTTCGAGGAACCACTCGCCGCGCACGACTACACGGCGTACGGACGGCTGGCCGACGCGGTCGACATCCCGATCGCGGTGGGGGAGCAGGAGTACACCATCTGGCAGTTCCGCGATCTGATCACGGAGGGCCGGGTCGACATCCTGCAGCCCGATGTCATCAAGTGCGGCGGGATCACGGAGTTCAAGAAGATCGCCGTACTCGCCGACACCTACACCAAGCCGATCACCGTGCACAACACCCAGCAGACGGTCGGTACGTCGGCACACGCCCACCTCTGGGTGAGTACGCCGGCCTGCGTGTACCCGCAGGAGTACAACATCGAGCACAACCCGATCCTGGACGACGTGCCGATCTGGCAGAACCCGCTGGTCCCGGTGAACGGGGAGATCACGCCCTGGGAACTGCCCGGGCTGGGTGTCGAGCTGAACGAGGACGCGATCGCGAAGCTGCGCACCAACTGAGAGAGCCAACCCCCGCCCCATCCGAGCACTGCAACACCCGTCACGCGTGCCGCGTGGCGTCACCCCTGACAGAACAGGAACGACCATGACCGCAGGACAGTTTTCTCGAAGGTCGGTGCTCAAAGCCCTCGGCCTCACGACCGGGGCGATCGCGGTCGGTGCGCCGCTGGCAGCCTGCAGCGGCAACGGCGGCGCGGGAGGCGGTGGTGGTGGCAACGCATCCTGGCTGACCTGGGACACCAACAGCGGCACCCCGCTCTACACGGTCGCCGAGAACTGGGCCAAGCAGGCCGGCAAGACACTCGACATCCAGTCGGTACCGGGCGACGACTACGACACCAAGCTGCGCACCGTACTGTCGTCCGGCGCGGCACCGACGGCGATCCGGATCAACGACGACTACGTCAAGGGGTACTACGCGGAGGGCTCCCTGCTCGACCTGAAGCCGTACCTGGACAAGGACGGGATCAAGGCCGAGGACTACTTCCCGGTCGCCTTCAACTTCCCCAAGCAGGAAGACGGCGCGCACGCGGCCTGGCCGATCATGACGAACCCGGGCGTCATCTACTGCAACACCGACGCGTTCGCCGAGGCCGGCGTCGAGCTGCCGCCGAAGGACTGGGCCGCCAGCGGCTGGACCTGGGACGACTTCCTCGACGCCGCGAAGAAGCTGACCAAGCCGAACGGCGAGCGGTACGGCGCGCTGGTCTTCCCCGACACCTCGCTGGAAACCGTGTGGCCGGTCAACAACGGTGGCGACGGCATCTACTCGAAGGACGCCACGCGCTTCACGCTGGCGGAGCCGCAGGGTGCCGAGGCGGTCCAGTGGGTCGCCGACCTCGCCTTGGTGCACAAGGTTCACCCGGACTTCGCCACCGTCACGGCCGGCCGTCAGACCCCGAACTGGGCGCTCTCGCAACTGGGGACGGGCAAGGTCGCGATGCTGCTGTCGCTGACCAGCGGCATCCCGTACCTGCGCAGCAACGCGAAGGTGAAGTGGGACATCTTCCCGCCGCCGATGAAGGCCGCCCGCAAGACGGTCAACACGATGACCGTGCTGGCGATCCCGAAGGACTCGAAGGACCCCGACACGGCCTGGGACTTCCTCAAGTACTGCGCCGCCGCGGACGCGGCCAAGCTGCTCGCCGAGTCGCGCGGCTTCATGCCGGTCGCGAAGAGCTCGTCGGCGCTGTTCGTGCCGGACGACAAGGGACCGGCGAACCTGGCCCTGGTCACGCAGGCGCTGGACAACGCGGTGAACGAGAACTTCAGCCGCTACATCGAACGCGCCCGGACCATCTACCGGCCGGTGCTCGACGACGTCTGGAGCGGCAAGCAGACCGCCGCCGCGGCCCTGGGTAGCGTCAAGCAGAAGGTCGAAGACGTACTCGCAGGCAAGGGGTGACATGAAGATCACGGAGATCAGCGTCGAGGTGCTGTCGGAGGCCAAGGCGCATCCCGTTCGCGACGCGATCCAGTTGCTCGACCGCAACGGGCGTACCCGGGTGCGGATCGACACCGACGAAGGCATCACCGGGGTCAGCAACACCTACTTCGGGCGAGTGGCGAGCTCGCCGGCGGTGCTGGCCTCGATCGTCACCGAGCAACTGGCGCCCGCGATCGTCGGCGAGGACCCGACGCTGATTCGCGGGATCCGGCAGAAACTGCAGACGCTCACCGACTACCAGGGCACGGCCGGACTCTCGTCGTACGGGATCTCGGCGATCGATCTGGCGCTGTGGGACCTGCTCGGCAAGTCGCTGGACGTGCCGGTCTGGAAGCTGCTCGGTGCGCAGCGGACCGCGATCCCGACGTACGCGATGGTGGGCTGGCTCGAGTTGGACGTCACGGGCCTGGAGACCGTGTCGGCCAAGGCGATGGAGCAGGGCTTCCGTGGCGTGAAGATGAAGGTCGGCGGCGGCCCGCTGAGTGAGGACGTGCAGCGGATCAAGGCGGTCCGGGCGGTGATCGGGCCGGACGCGCCGCTGATGGTGGATGCCAACCAGGCGTTCGGGTACTCCGAGGCGCTGCGGCGGGGCCGGGTGTACGAGGAATTGGACTGCCGGTGGTTCGAGGAACCACTGCCGGCCGGCGACACCGATGCCCATGTCCGGCTGGCCGAGAAGCTGGACATCCCGATCGCAACCGGCGAGAACCGGTACGGGCAGGCGGCGTTCCGGGATCTGATCGCCCGCGGGGGAGTCGGCGTGGTGCAGCCCGACCTGAGGCGTGCCGGTGGGCTCACCGACTGTCTGGAGATCGGACTGATGGCAGCCGGCTTCGGTGTCCCGTACGCCTCACACGGCGGGGGTGCTCACATCCACGTCCTGGCCGCGTTGCCGAACACGATCTACGTGGAGAGTGGGCTGCTGCCCGCGGACGGCCGGGTCGAGTTGGTGGACGGCTGTTATCCACTGCCGCTCGGCCCCGGCTTGTCGTCGTGGAACGACTAACCGGAGACCTCGGCCTACCAGGATCGGCAACTGGCGGTGAACTTCTTACCAGACCCTTGTGTGTTACTCGCGAGTCAGCGAAGGTGACGATGAGTACTTCTGTCGCCACCTCTCGCATACGCAAAGGCGGTCCGCCCCATGAAGTCCATCGCCAGTTTGCTCACCGCCGCGGCCCTCGGCGCCGCGATGCTCCTCAGTCCCGGGGTCGCCCACGCGGCCGCACCGAACTACGTCGCACTCGGTGACTCCTACGCCTCGGGCGTCGGCACCCGCACCTACATCTCCAGTAGCGGTTCCTGCCAGCGCTCGACCAAGGCGTACGCCTACATCGACGCCGGCCGGATCGGAGCCAACCTGACCTTCGTGGCCTGCTCGGGGGCCCGGGTCGCCGACGTCACGGCGAACCAGCTTCCGTCGGTGACGGGCTCCACCAACATCGTCTCCGTGCAGGTCGGCGGGAACGACGCCGGGTTCTCGTCGGTGATCACCGAGTGCGCGAAGCCGTCCTGGCTCGGCAACTGCACCGGCGCGGTCGCCAATGCGCAGTCGATCATCAACAACACGCTGCCCGGCCGGCTGAACACCCTGTACTCGTCGATCAGGAGCCGGGCGGCGTCGGCCCGGGTCGTGGTGGTCGGCTACCCGCGGATCTTCAACGGGACCGACTGCAACGCCGGCACGTTCTTCAGCCCGGACGAGATGACCCGGCTGAACGCGACCGCCGACCTGCTCAACTCGAAGATCGCCGCCTCGGCGAGTGCGGCCGGGTTCGCGTTTGTCAACCCGACCCAGTTGTTCATCGGCCACTCCGTCTGCGGCAGCCCGGAGTGGATCAACGGTCTGTCCAACCCGGTCACCGAGTCCTACCACCCGAACGTCACCGGCCAAGCCAACTACGCCAACCTCGTCCAGCCCGCTCTGGGCTGACGAGGCACCTGTCTGCGGCACCCCTGCTCATGATGTGATGCAGGGGTGCCGCACAGGTCTGTCGACTGGCTTCTGGCCGCGCGTTTCGAGGCCAACTGCCTGGATCGCCCCGTCACCGATCCCGGTCCGGCTGCCGTGGCGGACGTCGTACACCGAACGGCCGGCCTGCAGGCCCAGGCCTGGCGTGGGGCGGCGCACGCCGTGCGGGCTCGATCGGCTGCCACGACCTTCGCTGATGTGTCGCAGGCGCAGGAGGTCGATCGATCCGTCATCCGCGGCTGGTTCATGCGCGGGACTCTGCAACTCGTCGCGGTGGAGGATGCCGGCCCGCTGCTCGGGCTGCTCGGTCCGAAGCTGATCAAGGACACCGAGCGCCGGTACGGCGAACTCGGCTTGACCGAGGCGATCCGGGCCGAAGCGGCCGACCTTCTCGAGGAGCATCTGCTCATCCACGGACCGACTGGTCGCGCCGAGTTGGCCGACGTACTCGTGAAGGCCGGGCTGATCGAGGAACCGCGGGGGCAGGCGGTGTATGCGCTGATCCGGCACACCGGACTGCTCGGACGGCTGTGTTACGGGCCCGGATATGACAAGGACGAGACCTGGGTCGCGGTCCGCGACTGGCTGGGGAAGCCGCTCGTGCTGGAAGGCGATGCCGAGGACTTGGCCCGTCGATACCTGGGGGCGTACGGCCCGGCGACGGCTCGGGACTTCGCGACCTGGTCGGGGCTGCCGGTGCCGGCCGCGCGGGCCGCGGTGCGGGCCGTGGCGACCGAGTCGTTCGAGATCGAGGGGGATGTGCTGGTCGCGGTCGAGGATCTGCCGGGGAGCGAGGCCGTGCGCCTGCTGGGGGAGTTCGACGCGTATCTGCTCGGGTATCAGGATCGGCGGCAGGCTCTGGCCGAGGAGTACCACCGGAAGGTGTTTCCGGGTGGCGGAATGCTTCGTCCGGCGGTGGTGCGGGGCGGGCGCGTCATCGGTACCTGGCGGCATGCGGATCGTTCGTACGAGCTCTTCGGCCCGCGGATGGACCTCGCCGATGAACTCGCGGATGTGGCCCGGTTCGCCGGTTGATCGTATATGCCTGATCGGGTATATATGAGGTCATGACCGAGACCTTGAGCACGGAGAACGGCCGGACAGTACTGCGGATGCAGCGGGCACTGCGGCATCCGGTGGAGAAGGTCTGGCGAGCGATCACCGAGCCGGGGCAGCTGGCCGGGTGGTTCCCCGCCGCGGTCGAGCTGGACCTGCGGCTCGACGGTGCGGTCACGTTCACGTTCGAGGAGGACCCGGGCGCGCCCGTCGACCTCGAGAACGGTGGCGTGATCCGCGCCTACGAACCACCGCACCTGATCGAGTACACCTGGGGCGTCGAGGTGCTCCGCTGGGAACTCGTCCCGTCGGGCGCCGGGTGCACCTTGCACCTCACCGCGACGTACGACGACCGGCCTGGATCCGCGAGCTTCTCCGGCGGCTGGACGCTGTGCTTCGACGCGCTCGAGCGGGTGCTCGGCGACACCGTGCCGGAGCGCGACTACGCCGTACTGCACGAGCACTTCGTCAAGGCGTACGGGCTCGACCAGGGCGTCGTGCTGGACGACGGGGGAGTGCGGTTCGAGCGGCAGTTGGTGCGGCCGAAGGAGGTCGTGTGGCAGTTGCTCACCGGAGCCGAGTCGGCGACCGTCGGCAATCGGCCGCCGGCCGGGTTCGTTGCCAAGGGCATTGATCCCGGTGCGGTGACCGACGTGACCGAGGCGGAGCTCCTGACCTACACCTGCTCGCAGGGCGAGGTCACCTGGGCCTTGCGCGACGGCAACGGCGGGGCCCGCCTGGTGGTCACCCAGACCGGCCCCGCCGCCGGCCACCTAGACGCTTGGCGCGACGTGATCGAGAACCTCGCCGCCGAGCTCGTTCGCTGAGGTGACGTACTCGCGGAGGTGCTCCGCGGTCAGCGTCGGGCTGCTCTCGACCAGATCGGCCGGGGTGCCGGTGAAGACGACGCGACCGCCGTCGCTGCCGGCCCCCGGTCCGATGTCGATCAGCCAGTCTGCGTGCGCCATCACGGCCTGGTGGTGCTCGATCACGATCACGGTGTTGCCGTCGTCAACGAGTTTGTCGAGCATCGCGAGCAACTGGTCGACGTCGGCCAGGTGCAGGCCGGTCGTCGGCTCGTCGAGGATGTAGATCGAACCGCTCCTGCCCATGTTGATGGCCAGCTTCAGCCGCTGGCGCTCACCGCCGGACAGCGTGGTCAACGGCTGCCCGAGACCGATGTAGCCGAGACCCACCGCCGCCAGCCGCTCGAGGATCGTGCCGGCCTGTCCCTTGGTGAAGAACACCCGCGCCTCGGACACCGTCATCCGCAGGACCTCGCTGATGTTCTTGCCACGCAGGCGATAGGCGAGCACCTCCGCGGTGAAGCGGGCGCCGTCGCAGTCCTCGCAGGTCGACGCGACCTCGGCCATCACCGCCAGATCGGTGTAGACGAGCCCGATGCCCTTGCAGGTCGGGCAGGCACCGACCGAGTTCGCACTGAACAACCCCGGCTTCACCTTGTTCGCCTTCGCGAACTCGGTCCGGATCGGGTCGAGCAGCCCGGTGTACGTGGCTGGATTACTCCGCTTCGAACCGCGGATCGGCTCCTGCCCGGCGATGATCACCCCGTCGCGTCCGGCCAGCGACCCGTGGACCAGCGAACTCTTCCCGGATCCCGCCACCCCGGTCACGACGGTCAGTACCCCGAGCGGAATGTCGACGTCGACGTTCCGCAGGTTGTGCAGCGTCGCGTTCTCGATGGCGAGCCGCCCGGTCGGCCGCCGTACGTCGTCCCGTACGGCGACGCGATGATCCAGGTACCGGCCGGTCAGCGTGCCGGACTGCTTCAACCCGTCCAGATCGCCCGCGTAGCAGAGACGGCCGCCGGCCAGACCCGCACCCGGTCCGAGGTCCACCACGTGGTCGGCGATCCGGATCGTCTCCGGCTTGTGCTCGACCACCAGCACGGTGTTGCCCTTGTCCCGCAGTTGCAGGAGCAGGTTGTTCATCCGCTGAATGTCGTGCGGATGCAGCCCGATGGTCGGCTCGTCGAACACGTACGTGACATCGCTCAGGCTCGAGCCGAGATGGCGCACCAGCTTCACCCGCTGTGCCTCACCGCCGGACAACGTCGACGACTCCCGGTCCAGGCTCAGGTAGCCGAGCCCGATCGTGACCATCGAGTCGAGTGTCTGGCGCAGTCCCTCAACCATCGGTCCGACGCCCGGATGTTTGACCCCGGCAACGAACTTGGCGAGGTCGCTGATCTGCAAGGCCGAGCACTCGCCGATGGTCAGACCGTCGACCATGACCGACCGGGCCGCCTCGTTCAGCCGGACGCCACCACACGCGGCGCAGGTCGGCTGATGCACGGCCCGCTCCGCGAACGCGCGAAGGTGGCCCTGCATCGACTCGCGGTCCTTGCCGAGGTACTGGCGCCGAAGCCGGACGACGAGGCCCTCGAAGGTCACGTTGCTCTTCCCGACCCTGATCTTCGTCTGCTCCTGATAGAGGAACTGCCGCCAGGTCTCCTCGGGATAGGCCTCGAGCGGCAGATTCGGATCGAACAGCCCGGAGTGCGCCATCACCTGCCACGGCCAGTCGCCGACGGCGTACCCGGGTGCCGTGATCGCACCCTGGTTCAGGCTCCTGCTCCGGTCGACCAACTCGTCCAGGTCGAACTCGGTGGTCCGGCCGAGTCCTTCACAGTCGGGACACATGCCCTCGGCCCGGTTGAAGCTGAACACCGACGGCGGACCGGCGTACGGCGTCCCGGCGCGACTGAAGAGGATGCGGAGCATCGTGTGGGCGTCGGTCGCGGTGCCGACGGTGGAGCGGGCGTTGGCGCCGATCCGTTCCTGGTCGACGACGATGGCGGCGGACAGGTTGCCGAGCGAGTCCACGTCCGGCCGGCCCAGACTGGGCATGAAGTTCTGCACGAACGCGGTGTAGGTCTCGTTGATCAGCCGCTGTGACTCGGCGGCGATCGTGTCGAAGACCAGCGACGACTTGCCGGAGCCGGAGACCCCGGTGAAGACGGTGAGCCGGCGCTTCGGGATGTCGAGCGAGACGCCGGCGAGATTGTTCTCGCGGGCTCCCCGCACCTGGATGGCATCGTGATTGTCGGCAGCAAGCATCCTTCAATTGTTTCATTGAACCGGTCGTACAAAGTTGGCTCGCGGATCCCCGCTTGCTTGCACGCAGAACCCTCTACGCCCGGGTTAAGGCTTGCGGGCTCGCCGGCCGACGTCGTCGAGCAACTCCTGGAGCTGGGACGCGAGCTCGGCGCGGCCGGTGGGGGACAGGGACGCGACCAGCTCGGACTCGCGGGTCAGCACCTGGTCGACGGTCCGCTCGATCAGGTCGTGGCCGGTCTGGGTGAGAGTCACGACGACCGCGCGGGTCCCATCACCGGCGGTCCGGCGGGTGACGAGGCCGGAGTCCTCCGCGCGGGCGACCCGTTGCGAGATGGCGCCGGCGGTGACGAGCGTTCGGCGGCTCAACTCACGGGTCGTCAACTCGTACGGCACTCCGGCTCGACGCAGCACACTGAGCAGATCGAGCGTGGCCGGGTCGACACCGAGATCGGCGAGCAGCCGCCGCCGGTCGTCGGCGAAGAGCTTGGCCAGCCGCCACAGGGGAGTGACGATCTCGATCGAGTCGGTCCGCGTCCCGGGCCGCTCCCGCCGCCAGGCGCGGGCGATCTCCGCGGCGGGGTACGGGCTCGGCGAATCGAGGGGATAGGAGTCGGCCACGACCACATGCTACGTTTAGATCTAAACATTTAGACCTAAACGTGAGGAATAACGTGACGAGGACGATCGTGGTGACCGGGGGAGCGACCGGGATCGGGCGGGCGACCGCCGAGTGGTTCCGCGCGGACGGCGACGAGGTGGTGATCACCGGACGTCGCGAGGACGTGCTGGACAAGACCGCGGCGGATCTGGGAGCCAGGGGAGTGGTGTGTGACGCGACCGACCCGGGACAGATCGAGCGGCTGCTGGATGCGCTGCCGGACCGGATCGACGTACTGGTCAACAATGCCGGCGGCAACACCGACTTCGGTGCGCCGGAAGGTGGCCTGGAGCAACTGAAGGCGAACTGGCTGACCAACCTCGAGGCCAACCTGCTCAGTGCTGTGCTGACGACGACGGCGTTGGCATCGCGGCTTACCACAGCGGTCGTGCATCTCGGCTCGATCGCCGGTGCCCGTGGTGCCGGCTCGTACGGCGCGTCCAAGGCCGCGTTGGCGATGTGGAACGTGGATGCGGCGACCGAACTCGGACCGCGCGGCGTCACCTCGAACGTGGTGGCACCTGGCTACACCGCTGAGACCGAGTTCTTCCAGGGACGGATGACGGCCGAGCGCCGTCAAACGTTGCTGGAAGCAACGATGATCAACCGTGAGGGGCAGGTCGAGGACATCGCCGGGACGATCCACTTCCTGGCCTCGCCGGCCGCACGCCACCTCACCGGTCAGGTCCTGCACGTCAACGGCGGGGCACTGAGTACACGCTGACTGTGTGACATCGTGGCCAGGTGTGACAATGGCGGCATGCGTGCCACCGTCAAAGACGTCGCCAAGCTGGCCGGGGTGTCCCCGAAGACGGTGTCGAACGTGATCAACGGCGTCGTGTTCGTGCGTCCGGAGACGCGGGCCAGGGTCGAGCAGGCGGTGGCCGAGCTCGACTACGTTCCCAACATGAGTGCGCGCGGCCTGCGCAACGGCCGCTCCGGAATGATCGCGCTCGCGCTACCCGACCTGCTCCGGCCGTACTCCGCGGAGATCGTCCATCTCGTGGTGGAGCTCGCGCACGAGCGCGGCTGGGGCGTGCAGATCGAGCAGACCGCGGCCGAGCCCAAGCGTGAGTTCGAGTTGCTGTCCAAGGCCCGCGCGTACCTGGTCGACGGCCTGATCCTGAACCCAGTGAACCTCGACGACAGCGCCGTACTGTCGGCCGGCCCGCTGCCACCACTGGTGCTGATCGGAGACGTCGACCAGGACCTGGTCAGCCAGGTCGCTATCGACAACGTCGCTGCGGCCCGCGACCTGACGAAACACCTGCTGGCGCAGGGATGCCGGCGGATCGCCGTCGTCGGTACGCCGGAAGTCCCACGCGGCTCGAGTGGTGCCGGCGTCCTCGCCGGTTCCGCCGAAGCCCCGGGTACGGCGGCCTCCCGGTTGCGGACTGCCGGCTATCACCAGGCGCTCGAGGAGGCCGGCGTACCGATCGATCCGGCGCTGGAGATCGGGCTGGACCGGTGGCGGCCCGAGGGCGCGGCCACGGTGGTGGGGAAGTACCTGGCCGAGCATGAACTGCCGGACGCGTTCTTCTGCTTCACCGACACGATCGCGTCGGGCACACTGTCGGCGCTGTGGAGCGCGGGCATCGCCGTACCGCAGCAGACCCTGGTGGCCGGGTTCGACAACATCCTGGAGAGCCAGTTCATGATCCCGCCGCTGACAACGGTCGACTTCGACCGGCGCGCGTTCGTCGAGGCGGCTCTCGACCTGCTCGGCGAGCGGATGAGTGACAAGAACACGGCGCCACGCCGAGTGATGGTCCCGCACCGCATCGTGATACGCAACAGCACCACACGCTAGCGGACACATTGCAGCAGAAATCCACACCGGCCTCCTGTGGAGTGCATTCTAACGATGTAATCATCGGTCCCGCCGCCCGAAGGAGAGACCGTATGACATCGTTTGATCGGCACATTTCCCGGCGTCGTCTGCTCTCCGGAGCGGCCGCGCTCGCTGGTGGCGGGATGCTGTTCGGCTGCGCGCCCGGTGCGTCGCGGTCGACCGCGGACCTCGACTACTGGCACCTGATGACCGGTGGCGACGGCATCGTGATGGCCGGCCTGGTCGACGCCGTCAACGCCGCGAACCTCGGCTTCCACGCGACCCAGACCGTGCTCGCCTGGGGACCGCCGTACTACACCAAGCTGGCGATGGCGTCGGCCGGCGGCCGAGCTCCGGACGTCGCGATCATGCACGCGTCCCGGATCGCCGGCTACGCGCCCGGCGGGCTGCTCGAGCCGTGGGACCTCGACCTGCTGGCCGAGGTCGGCCTGAAGGAGAGCGACTTCCCGCCGCTGGTGTGGCAGAAGGGCATGTACGACGGCAAGCTCTACTCGATCGCACTGGACACGCACCCGTTCGTCCTCTACTACAACACCGAGCACGCCACCAAGGCCGGCGTCACGGACGCCCTGCAGACGATGAAGAGCCCGGAGGAGTTCACCGAGGTCGCCACCAAGATGCAGGAAGTGACCGGGAAGCACGGTGTCTCGTACGGCTATCTGGGCGACGGCTCGCAGATGTGGCGGCTGTTCTACACGTTCTACCGGCAACTGGGCGCGGAGATGAAGCTCGTGCCGGGCCAGAAGGCGCAGGTCGACGAGGACGCGGCGGTGAAGGCACTGTCCTTCGTCCAGTCGTTGCTCGACGACAAGATCGCCAGCCGCAGCGGCGACGGCGGTACGGCGACCAGCGAGTTCCTGCACGGTGAGAGCGGGCTGTTCTTCGGCGGCGTGTGGGAACTGCCGGTGCTGAAGGACGCCAAGATGCCGGTCGACGCTCGTCCGATTCCGACACTGTTCGGCACCGACGCGGCGTACGCGGACTCGCACACGTTCGTGCTGCCGCGGCAGTCGAAAGCGTCACCGGAACGCCGCAAGCATGTGTACCAGTTGGTCGCGGAGATCCTGAAGCGGTCGGTGAAGTGGGCCGGTGCCGGTCACATCCCGGCGTACCAGCCGGTGGTCCGGAGTCCGGAGTACCAGGAGCTGAAGCCGCAGTCGAACTACGCGGGCATCCCGGCATACGTGAACTACGACCCGGACGTCTGGTTCGGCGGCGCGGGCAGTGACTTCCACAAGTACTTCGCCGAGAACGTCCAGAACGTGTACCTCGGCAGCGGTGACCCCGCCGCCGGATTCGAAGGTTTCGTCAAGCGGCTAACCGTGCTGCTCGACCGTCCGCAGCCGGTGTGAGAGGAGAGTCATCATGTCGACCGCCATCGACGCAACCACCACGCCGGCCGAGGTCGTTGCCGAAGGCCCCGGATCCGGACAGGACCGGGCCCGGCGCGGCGAGTGACCGGATGGGCCTTCGCGGCACCGTTCGCCGTCCTGTTCGTGCTGTTCCTGGTGGTGCCCGCGATCTACGGGCTCTACCTCAGCTTCACCGGCGAGACGCTGACCGGCTCGGGTGGTCAGCTGCTCGGGTTCGCCAACTATGCCGAGGCTCTGACCGACCCGGACATGTGGAAATCACTGGGTAACACCTTGTGGTTCACGGTCCTCAGCACCGTTCCGCTCGTCGTCCTCTCGCTGGCCTTCGCTCTGCTGGTGAACCTCGGGCTGCCGGGGCGCTGGCTGTGGCGACTGTCGTTCTTCCTGCCGTACCTGCTCGCCTCGACCGTTGTGGTGATGTTCTGGTCCTGGATGTACAACCCCAAGCTCGGGCTGATCAACGGCGTACTGGGTGAGTTCGCGATCGCGCCGGTGGCCTGGCTGCAGGATCCGAACGTGGCGATGATCTCGGTCGTGGTCACCACGCTGTGGTGGACGATCGGGTTCAACTTCCTGCTCTACCTGGCCGCGCTGCAGAACATCCCGGAGCAGCAGTTCGAGGCGGCCGCGATCGACGGCGCCGGCAAGTGGCGGCAACTGTTCTCGATCGTGATCCCTCAACTGGCGCCGACCACCGCGCTGATCGTGACGCTGCAGATCCTGGCGTCGCTGAAGGTCCTCGACCAGATCTACATGCTGACCAACGGCGGTCCGGCCGGCGCGACCCGGTCGATCGTGCAGTACATCTACGAGTCCGGTTTCACCGGCTACCGGTTCGGCTATTCGTCGGCCATCTCGTACCTGTTCTTCGCGATCATCGTGCTGGTGTCGCTGGCGCAGTACAAGCTGATCAACCGGAGGAACGCGGCATGAGTACGTACACGCTGGCCCGGAACATCAGGCAGGGGCACAAGCCGGGCGAGAACCCGTGGAGCATCTCCCGGATGGTGGCGCTGCTGGTGCTGGCATTCCTGGCCGCGACCTGGCTGGTGCCGTTCGCGTGGGCGGTGCTGACCTCGCTGAAGAGCGAAGCGGACGCCGGGGCGTCGACGATCAGCCTGAATCCGCCGGACGGCCTGGGTTTCGACGCCTACCGCAAGGTGCTCTCGGCCGGCGACATCCCGTCCTGGGCGTGGAACAGCCTGATCACCTCGATGGCGATCACGTTCCTCACCGTGGCCGTCTCGGCGCTGGCCGGCTATGCCTTCTCCCGGGTCAATTTCACCGGGCGGCGCTGGCTGTACGCCGCGATCATCGGCGCCATCATCATTCCGCCGCAGATGCTGATCGTGCCGTTGTTCCGCCAGATGCTCGCCTTCGACCTGGTCGACACCTACTGGGGAATCATTCTGCCGCAGACGATCGCGCCGGCGATGGTGCTCATTCTCAAACGTTTCTTCGACCAGATCCCGATCGAGCTGGAGGACGCCGCCCGGGTGGACGGCGCGAACCGGCTGCGGGTGTTCTGGTCGATCGTGTTGCCGTTGTCCCGCCCGATCCTCGCGGCGGTGGCGATCTTCGTCTTCATCGGTGCCTGGAACAACTTCCTCTGGCCGTTCATCGTCACCACCGACGCGGACCTGATGACGTTGCCGGTCGGCCTACAGACGGTGAAGAGCGCCTATGGCCTGCAATACGCGCAGAACATGGCCTCGGCGATCCTGGCGGCTTTGCCACTGGTGGTGGTTTTCCTGTTCTTCCAGCGCCACATCATCAAGGGTGTCGCGACGACAGGCTTCGGCGGGCAGTAAACGCGCTACCCAGGGGTAATCGTGGACAGCGGTCCCGGCACGCGGGATTCCGGTCACGATCCCTTGAAATGGTCGTCACTCTCAGCAAGGCTTCCATGATCACTTCCGCGTTCTTTCCGGGTGCGGACTGAACGGGGGAGTGTGCGGCTGCTGCCTGCGCGGCGGCCGCGCCAACCCGCCACTCGGGGGCAACAACAAGAGAAGGGGGACGCGTGTCAGCGATGACAAGGCTCGCCGAGCAGTGCCGTGATGTGAGGAGTCACGGCAACGCAGAGCTCGGACGGGCTTCGATCCAACCAGCGGTCTGCACCGGCATCCACGAGGTGAACTCGTCGATTCCGTCGGGGCGGCCGCGACGCGTGGCAGTGCTCAGACTGAGCAACGGTATGACGACCACGCTGCGACTCCGCGAAGGCGCACCAGCGCCGGAGCGGGGCGCGACTGTGTTCGTCCGGGGTGGCCGGGGCATGGGTGACCAACCTGCATCAGGTGGGGTCATCCTCGCGTCGGCACACCCGAGCTGAAACCCAGCGGCCAAGCACAGAGCTGAGTGACTCGCCGGTCTCAGATCCCAACGCCGAGCTGAGGCCGGCAAGTTTCTGTAGCTGTCCCTCCTTGCGGACGGCGCTCAGTCCGCCATCGGATCGGTCAGCGCGCGAATCTCGATCGGAGAATACGGAGCCTCCGGCAGCCGGGCCGCGATCTCCGTGGCCCGCTCCAGACTGCACTCGACCAGGTAGTAACCGGCCAGCACTTCCTTCGCCTCGGTGAACGGTCCGTCGGTGACCGCCGGGACGCCGTCGTTCACCCTGACCACTCGGGCGCTCGCGGTGGTCAGTCCGAGGCCGTCGACATACTCGCCGTTCGCCTTCAGCTCCTCGGCGACGATGCGGTGCTGTTCGAGCACCTGCTCGATTCCCGCCGCGTTCAGGGCATCCCAGGTGTCGGTGTTCCCGTAGATCAGCAGCATGTATTTCATCGCGAATCTCCGTCCTGTCCTGGGTACGTCGGAGCGCCGGTGCCTTTCTCGACACCGGCGCTCAGACTATGCGTAGCGCAGGTCCTACCAGGTGGCTCCGGCCGGGGTGCGGACGGTGGTGTTGATCCGGTTGAACATGTTGGTGAGCGCGATCATCATCACGATCCCGGACAGCTGCCGCTCGTCGAAGTGCTCGGCGGCCGCGGCCCAGATCTCGTCGGTGACCGCGCCCGGCCGGTCGGCGAGCCGGGTCGCGGCCTCGGCGAGCTCGAGCGCCGCACGCTCGGAGGCGGTGAAAAGGTCCGAGTCGCGCCAGGCGGCGACCTGGTGCAGCCGCTCGTCGGTCTCACCGTTCTTGAGCGCCGACTTGATCCCGCCGAACACGCAGGGGGAGCAGCCGTTGATCTGGCTGGCCCGCAGGTGCACCAGTTCGAGCGTCGACCCCGGGGCGCCGGCCTGGGCGATGGCCTTGTAGATGTTCTGGACGCCCTTGGTGGCGTCAGGGAGGATCTCGGCGGGGTTCGTCATCCGTGCATTCATGGGAGGTTTCTCCAGGTTCCGTGGTGTTGTCTTCACTCCCTCGACGGATCCCGGCGCGATGATGTGACAGCGGTCTGGAGATCAGTTTTCACGCGTTCGTCGACCGGCACACTGAGGTCGGAGTACTGGCCGGTGAGACAGATCGGCCCGCTGTAGTTGAGCTTTTCCAAGGCGGCGAACACAGCGGTCCAGTCGGACAGTCCTTCGCCGGCCTGGCCGAAGTACGTCTTCCAGCCGTCGTCGGTGTGGACGTAGTACGCGTTCTTGAGGTTGACGATGCCGAGCCGGTCGGCGCCGAGCTCGAGGGTGACGGCGGGGTCGTCACCGGCGAGCGCATCGTGCGCTGCGTCCCACACGAGTTTGAACGACTCCGGCAGCCCGTCGAGCAGTTGCAGTACGCCGAGCGTCGACGCGATGAACCGCCCGTGATGCGGTTGCACGCCGACCTGGACGCCGTACCGCTCCACCAGTACGGCGGCCTCCTCGAGCAGCACGCGATTGCGTCGTACCGATGCGGCGTACCCGTCTGGGCCGACGTCAGCCATGATCCGGATCATCGGTACGCCGGCCTCCGCACAAGCAGCGAAGACGCGCTCGGAGAGATCACTGGCAACGCTGATCGGCTCGATGCCCTCGGCCCGCAACTGTGCCGTGAACTTCGGCAGCTCGGTCTCCGCCGCCGCGGGAGTGACGTAGGAGGTGTCGCGGACCGGGACCTCGGCGCCGGCGAATCCGAGGCCGGCGACGAGCCGGCCCAGCTCGTCGCCGGGCAGCCCCGCCCAGGGTTTGGTGAAGACGGACCACAGATAGGTCATTCAGCGGCCTCCCAGCCCACTCATGGTGATACCTCGGACGAACCAGCGTTGCGTCAGGAAGAACAGGATGATCAGCGGGACCGTGGTGACGGTGGCGGCCATCAGCAGCAGATTCCACTGCGTGCCGTTGGTGTCCTGGAACACCTGCAGCCCGACCGACGCCGTCCGGGTGGCGTCGCTGTTCGAGATGACCAACGGCCACAGAAGGTTGTTCCACTGACCGATGAACTTGAACACCGCCAGGGTCGCGATCGCCGGGACCGCCAGTGGCACGATCACCCGGATGAACGCCTGCCAGCGGTTGGCACCGTCGAGCCGGGCGGCCTCCTCGTAGTCGCGTGGGATGCCGAGGAAGAACTGCGTGGCGGTGATCAGCACGATGAAGGCGAACAGCACGAGCGACTGCGCGGCGGCGTACCCCTGGTCGTAGTTCTCGAAGCCGGTCCGGTAGATGTACATCACCAACGTGGTCGTGCGCGTGCCCGGTCCGCCGTTCGTCATGATGAGGGCCTGGTCGAACACCTGGAACGAGCCGATGATCGAGGTGACGATCACGAAGAACAGTGCTGGTGACAGCATCGGCAGCGTCACGTTCCGCAAGCTCTGCCACGGCGAGGTGCCGTCGACTCGCGCGGCCTCGTAGAGCTGCTGCGGGATCGCCTGCAGACCGGCCAGGAACACGACCATGCCGAAGCCGAAGCTCTTCCACACGCTCATCAGGATCAGCGCCGGCATCGCCCAGTTGTCCGAGATCAGCCAGGCCGGCCCGTGGATGCCGAACAGCCCGAGCGTGGCGTTCGCCAGACCGTCGTGCGGGATGTAGAGCCAGATCCAGACGAACGCGACCGCTACCGTGATCGTTGCGTATGGCAACAGCAGGAGCGAGCGGAAGACGGCGATCCGGCGCAGGCCCTGATTCAGCAGCAGCGCCAGCGCGAGGCTCACCAGGATCGTCAGCGGCACGCTCACGAAGGTGAAGTACGCCGTGTTGCCGAGCGCCGACCAGAAGGTCGGGTCGGGGCCGAGGCGGGCGAAGTTGCGCAGGCCGGCCCAGGTGGGTGGGCTGAACAGGTTCCAGTCGAGCAGCGAGATGACGCCGGCGGCGACGACCGGGCCGGCGGTGAAGATCAGGAATCCGATCAGGCTCGGCAGCAGGAACAGCCAGGCGGTGAGCGACTCGCGGTTGCGCCAGCGCGGCGTCGGTTTCGAGGCGGGACGTGGTGGTACGGCGGTCGCCGGCACGGGTTGGGTGGTGGTGGTCAGGGCCATCGGGATCACCCCCTCCTGGCGGTGGCTTGGCGGATGTTGTCGAGGTGCTGCCGCATCAGTACGTCGAGACGCGGAGTCACTCCGGCGATTGCCTCGGGCACCGGGACCTGACCGAGGAAGGAGCGCGGCAGGTCCTGGCCGAGCAACTGCTTGACCTGGTTCCAGTTCGTGGTGACGTCGAACGGGTGTCCGCCCGCCACCTTGCCGGCCAGGATGTCCTGGACGATGCCGAGGTTGTCCGGCGGCGGCTGGAACGCGCTGCCGGCGCTGAACCGGGCCGGGTTGTTCCGGCCGGCCTTGGCGTAGATGTCCAAGGCGCCCGTACTGGTGAGCGTCTTCAGCAGCTTCCACGCGAGATCGAGATCGGCACCCTCGCGCACCCCCGATGGAATCGCGAAGCCGGAGCCGGAGACCCGCGGCGTGCTGCCGGCGGCACCGGCCGGGAACGGGATGATGTCCCAGTCGAACTCGGCCTTGCGCACGTTGACGACCTGCCACGGGCCGTTCTGCATGAAGGCGACGTTGCCCTCCAGGAAGTTCGACAGCGAGCTCTCGGTGACGAGGTTCTTGATCGGCGGTGTGACCTTGTTCTTGACGAACAGGTCGATGACGAACTGCACCGCCTCCATCGCCTCCGGCTCGCCGAGGATGCTGCGGGAGGCGTCCTCGCTCATCACGTTGCCGCCGGCGCAGTAGATCCACGACACGAGGTCGTCGATCGCCGGCGCGCAGGTGAAGCCGTACTGGTCCGGCGCGTGGGTCAGCTCGACGGCCAGGTCGCGGAACGTTGCCCACGGCATCGGCTCGGTCCGGGACGGCAGCGCGATGCCCTGCTTCTGCAGCAGGCTCTTGTTGTAGTACATGACGGTGGGCGCGACGTCGAACCCGATCGCGTACGTCTTGCCGTTGAAGCTCGAGATCTTCTGGATCGGCTGGTAGAAGTCGTCCAGGTCGAAGTCGGAGTCGCCCTCGATCAGGTCGTCCAGCGGCCGGTGCGCACCGCGGGCGGCGTAGGTCGGGATGAGCGTTCCGTTCAGCGCGGTCACCAGGCCGGCTGTCCCACTCACCAGTTGGAGGTCGAGCTTGGTCGGGTAGGGGCCGGACGGGGTCAGGGTCGGGATGGACTTCACCTCGAGCTGCTGCTCGACGTACGCGCTGAAGTCCTGCCAGACCTTCCGCTCCGCGGCGCTGCTCGACCACATGGCCCAGGTGGCCGACCCGGCCGGTGGACCGGACGAGCAGCCGGCCACGGCCAGCCCCAGCCCGGCCAGGCCGCTGAGTTCGAGAAAGCTGCGGCGGGACAGCTTCGTGCTCATGGTTGTCTCCTCACCGATAGAGCAGGTCGATCGACTCGGCGCGGATTCGCTCCTCGTCGACCTGAACGCCCAGTCCAGGGGCGGTGGGGACCGTTGCGACGGCCTTGGTGATGCTCAGTCCCTCGACGTACAGATCGGACAGCAGCTCCGGCCCGTTGAGCTCGGCGGGAAGGGCGAGCTCGAGCTGACTGAACACGTGCAGCGCGGCGGCGAACGCGATTCCGCAGTCGGTGAGGCCGCTGGCGAGGATCTCGAGACCGCCGGACAGCGCGGTCTGGGCGGTCTTGAGCGCGTTCCGCAGGCCGCCGGACTTGCAGACCTTGATCACGACCAGGTCCGCGGCGTCCAACCGGATCGCCCGAGCCAGGTCCTGCGCGGAGAAGCTGCCCTCGTCGATCGCGATCGGCAGGTCGATCAGCTCACGCAGCCGCTGCATCGCGAGCGTGTCCGTGCTCGGCACGGGTTGCTCGACACAGTGGATCGTGTGGATGTCCCTGGTCCGGTCAAGCAGTTGCCGCAGCGCGCTGGGGCGGTACGACTGGTTCGCGTCGAGCCACAAGGGCTTGCCGCCGGCCACCTCGGCCACGGTCCGGATCGCCTCGGTGTCCGCATCCAGATCGCCCCCGATCTTGACCTTGTACGCCGGGTAGTCCGACGACTGGATCGCATGGTCGCGGACCGCCTCCTGGTCGCCGACCCCGATGGCTGAGCAGAGCGGGATCTCGTCGTACACCTTGCCGCCCAGCAGCGCGTGCACGGGGACACCGGCGAGCTTGCCGGCCGCGTCGTGCATCGCGACATCGACTGCGGCGCGGGCGAAGGGGAAGCCGTTCGACACCGCGGGGCTGAGGCGCTTGGAGGCGCGCTGGTGGAAGAGCTCGACGTCGAACGGGGTGAGTTCGAGCAGGATCGGGGCGAGGTGCCGCCTGATCACGACGGCCATCGTCTCGGCGGTCTCGTAGCTCCAGCTGGGCAGCGCCCTCTGCTCTCCCCATCCGACCACACCGTCCTCGGTGGTCAGCTTCACGAACACCACCGCGGCGGCCTGATCCGGAGCGGCGCCGGGGGAGCCGACCGCTCCGCTGCCGAGCACGAACCGGCGGGCGAACGGGACAGCAACCGGGAAGACTTCGACCTGGGCGATCCGGGACATCGGGTCCTCCTCTCAGGCCGCGATCGACCAGACGGCCGGATCGACGAAGCTGGGTCCGCGCGTGCCGTCCTCGAGCCACTTCAGTGCGTCGGCCAGCACGTACCCGGCGAGCGCGAGGTGACCTTCCGCCGTATCGCCGGCGACGTGCGGACTGAGCAGCAGGTTGGACGCCTGGAGGATCGTCGCGTCGAAGGACGGCGGCTCAGGGTCGTAGACGTCGAGAGCGGCGTACAGGCGTCCGTCCAGCACGTGGTCGAGCAGTGCCTGCTGGTCGATCGCGGGTCCACGGGACGAGTTCACGACGACCGCGCCGTCGGGGATCCGCCCGATCAGCTCGCGGGAGATCATGCCCTTGGTCTCCGGCACGTTCGGGACGTGGATCGACAAGTACGCGCTCTCGACCGTCTCCCGCAGTTCGGCGGTGCGGACGCCGAGCTGATCCGCGCGCTCGGCAGTGAGGTAGGGGTCGTAGACCACGAGGTCGCAGTGGAAGGGCTGCAGCAGCGTGATGAGTGCGCGGGCGGTACTGCTCGCGCCGACGATGCCGACCTTGGCACCGGCGAGCTCGTGGCCGCGGAAGCCGGTCTGCTTCCAGCCACCGTGCCGGATCGCCTGGTCGAAACGGGGGAGACGACGGGCCAGGGTGAGCATCGAGGCGAGGCAGTACTCGCCGACGGACCAGGCGATCCGCGGGCCGGCCGAGAAGACGGCGACACCCTGGTCGAGGATGACCGGGTCGATCAGGTTCTTGACCGTGCCGGCCGCGTGCGCGACCACCTTCGGTCCGTTGCCGTCGGCCCACAGTTCCTTGCCGAGATGCGGCGTACCCCAGCTGGTCAGGAGTACGTCGGCGCCGGCCACCAGCCCGGGCACGGCTGCCGGGTCCAGCGCCGGTGGCTTGCCGGGCGCTGCCGGTCCGGCGGCGTGAGCGGACTGCGCCCAGACGACCTCGAACCGGTCCTCGAGCAGGCGGCGGGTCTGCGGGTCGACCACGTCGTCGGCACGTTCGGGGGACATCAGGGCAACGAGTTTCGGCACCGTGGGGGCTCCTTCGCTTGAGCGTCGCTTTGACGGTAGGCGCTTTCCGTTATGCAGGTCCAAGCCCGATTTCGCATGAACCGATACCGTGCCGGTATGGACCTCTCGCTCCAGCAACTGCGCGGCTTCGTCGCTGTCGCCGAGGAACTCCACTACGGCCGCGCCGCCCAGCGGCTGAACATGACCCAGCCGCCGCTGACCCGGCAGATCCAGGGCCTGGAGCGATCTCTCGAGGTCCGGCTGTTCGACTGGACCGGCCGGGGAGTCCGGCTGACCGCGGCCGGCGACGTCTTCCTCGAACACGCCCGTCGAGTACTCGCCCTGCTCGAAGTCGCCCCGGAGGCGACGCGGCGCGCGGCCGAGGGACAGACCGGGACCCTGCGGATCGCGTTCACCGCGATCGGCGCGTACGCCGTACTGGCCGACTTCCTCACCATGATCGCGAAGCGGACTCCGGCGGTGACCGCAGAGCTCACCGAGTTGGTCAGCCCGTCGCAGTTCGAGGCGTTGGCGAACTTGGAGATCGATCTTGGACTGGTTCGACCACCGATCCCGTCGCAGTTCGAGTCGGTGCTGGTCCACTCGGAGGACCTGGTGGTCGCCGTACCGGCTTCCCATCCGCTGGCGGAGGGAGACTCGCCGGTCGCGCTGGTCGACGTGACGGATGGCTACATCGGCTACAGCCCGGAAGGATCGCAGTACCTGTATGACATCTGTGCGGCGATGATCGGGATGGACCGGTACGCCGTCAGCCAGCTGGCCTCGCAGGTTCCGACGATGCTGGCGCTGGTCAGAGCCGGATTCGGATGTGCGTTGATCCCGCGCTCGATCAAGGCGATGGGGGTCGACGGGGTTCGTTACCGGGAGCTCGATCCGGCCGACGCGCACTCGGTGACGCTGCACGCCTGCTGGAGTCCGGACAGTCCCAACCCTGCTCTCCAGCGCCTGGCCGAGTCACTGCGCGAGAACCCGCACCTCGACGCGTGACCGCTTGACTTGGAGTGCACTCGAATCCGTAGTGTGCGGAGCATGACAGCACAGCACAAGATCGGTTCGGGATTCGGGCACGACAGCACCGCGGACGACGTCCTGGCCGGCATCGACCTGACCGGCAAGCTGGCGGTCGTCACCGGCGGCTACTCGGGCCTCGGCCTGGAGACGACCCGTGCGTTGACCAAGGCCGGTGCGCACGTCGTCGTACCGGCGCGACGGCCCGGCGCCGCTCGCGAGACGTTGGCCGACGTCTCGGGTGTCGAGGTCGACGAGCTGGATCTCGGTGATCTGGACAGTGTGCGTGCGTTCGCGGACCGGTTCCTCGCGTCGGGGCGCAGCGTCGACATCCAGATCGACAACGCGGCGATCATGGCCAGCCCCGAGACCCGGGTCGGCCCCGGCTGGGAGGCGCAGTTCGCGACCAACCACCTCGGCCACTTCGCGCTGGTGAACCGGCTGTGGCCCGCGCTGACGGCCGACGGCGGCGCTCGCGTCGTGTCGGTGTCGTCGACGGGGCACCGGCGGTCGGACATCCGGTGGGACGATCTGGAGTTCAGGCTGGGCTACGACAAGTGGGAGGCGTACGGGCAGGCGAAGACGGCCAACGTGCTGTTCGCCGTCCAGCTGGATGCCCTCGGCAAGGATTCCGGCGTGCGTGCGTTCGCGTTGCACCCAGGCGGGATCCTGACGCCGCTGCAGCGTCATTTGACCCGCGAGGAGATGGTCGGCTACGGCTGGATCGACGAGGACGGCAACCCGGTCGGCCGGGGCTTCAAGTCGCCCGAGCAGGGAGCGGCCACTCAGGTCTGGGCCGCGACGTCGCCGCAGCTCGACGGTCTTGGCGGTGTCTTCTGCGAGGACTGCGAGGTCGCGGAGGTCTCCACCGACGACAGCCCGGGCGTCCGGCCGTACGCCGTGGACCCGGCTTCGGCGGAGCGGTTGTGGACCGTCTCGGCCGAGCTCACGGGAGTGAACGCCTTCGGGTAATGTGGTCAGCACCGCAGCGGCGGACGAAGGAGGTGGGACCGATCACCAGTCAGGCAGGTTGGTTGCTCCCGCCTCGAGTGGTCAGCGTCGTTCGCTGACCGCGGGAGCCTCGTAGTCGAAGGGGTTCTGTGTCTGTTTCTTCTGTTCCATCATTCGACCTCGGCAGCGTTGTCGACCGGTTGCGCGCGGCCGGTTGCGTGTTCGCCGAGGACGAGGCGGCGATGATCGCCGAGACCGCTCGCGATGACGCCGAACTGAAGGCCATGGCCGATCGCCGGATCGCCGGGCTGCCGCTCGAACACGTCCTCGGCTGGGCCTCCTTCCGCGGGCTGCGGATCGCCGTTGATCCCGGGGTGTTCATTCCACGCCGTCGGACCGAGTTCCTGGTCGCCGAAGCGCTGCGGGTGACCTCGCCGGGCGCCGTCGTACTCGATCTTGGGTGTGGCTCGGGTGCTTTGGGTGCCGCGATCGCGGCCGAGCGGCAGGTGTCGTTGTACGCCGCCGACATCGAGTCGGCCGCGGTTCGGTGTGCGCGGCGCAATCTCGTGCCTTGGCGAGGGTCGGTCTATCAGGGTGATCTGTTCTCCGCGTTGCCGGATGAGCTGCGGGGGCGGATCGACGTACTGCTGGCGAATGTGCCGTATGTGCCGACGAACGAGATCCGGTTGTTGCCGCCGGAGGCGCGGTTGTACGAGCCGCATGTGACGCTCGACGGTGGGCCGGACGGGTTGGCGATGTTGCGCCGGGTGGCCGCGGCGGCGCCCGAATGGCTCGCTCCTGGCGGTTACATGTTCGTGGAGATGAGCGAGCATCAGGCGCCGCTGGCGAAGGCGGTGATGGTCGAGCACGGTCTGGCCGCCGAGATCGTCGCTGACGACGACCTCGGCGCGACCGTTGTGTATGGCATCAAACCCGCCGCTGCACGTGCAGGAGGTAGTCCCGCCGGTTGAGCGGGTCGTGGTCGGTGCGCGGGCGCTCCGGGATCGGTCCGGTCACCGGCTGGTAGCGCTCGAACGCCGACTCCACCACGCCCTCGCCGCGGGTGAGGGCGGGCAACTGCTGCTCGAACTCGTACACGGCCGCCGCGGGGATTTCTCCTTCCAGGGTTGAGGTTTCCGCGGCCAGT
The DNA here is from genome assembly GCF_044459685.1 of Kribbella sp. NPDC050241. Taxonomy (NCBI): domain Bacteria; kingdom Bacillati; phylum Actinomycetota; class Actinomycetes; order Propionibacteriales; family Kribbellaceae; genus Kribbella; species Kribbella sp. NPDC050241. The sequence goes on along the minus strand of NZ_JBITJE010000001.1, from coordinate 1,396,278 downwards.
GCGGGCACCTGAGGGATCGCGCGCAGGCGGGCCAGCGCGGACAGGACGGCACGGGTCGTGTCGGTCGGCATCTCCAGCCGGAAGCGGTGCATCGGCTCGTGGACCTGGGTGCCGGCCTGCCGCAGCGCCGTCATCAGGACCAGGGGAGTGAGGTTCCGGAAGTCGCCCGCCGTACTCGACATGCTCTTGTCGAAGACGGCGTGCGCATGGCTCTGCCGGGCCGAGTAGCCCGAGTGCGTCATCACCACGCGCGCGTCCGGGATCTGCCAGCCGTGGATGGCCTGGTGGAGTGTCTCCCGGACGGTCTCCTCGACCGCCTTGATGAACGCGTACGGCATCGAGCCGAGCTCCACCTCGAGCTCGAACGTCACCCCGGTGTTGACCGGCGCCGGCTCGACCCGCAGACCGACGGTGGCCAGGAACGGGTTCGCGTCCTTCTTGTTGAACTCCACCGCCTCGCCGCTGCCGAGCAGCCGCTCGATGCAGATCGTGGTGGTCTCGCGGAACTCGACGTCGATCCCGAACTCGGTCGCGAGCGTCGTCTGGATGACCTCCTTCTGCACCTCGCCGTACAGCGACACGTAGGTCTCCTGCCGCAGGTCGTCCTGGCGCAGGTTGATCAGCGGGTCCTGCTCGGCGAGCTGAGACAGCGCCACCCGGAGATTCCCCTTGTCCGACGGCCGTGCCGGCGAGATCACCGTCTCCAGGGTCGGCGGAGCGAAGAATCCGGTCGTGGTGGCCGGGGTCGGCTGGTCGGTCGCGGTGATGCGATCGCCGATCTGGATGTCGGCGAGGCCCCACAGCTTCCCGATCTGGCCGGCGTTGACGGCGGCCGCCGTACCTTCGCCGATCACCTCGAGAGCGGTCAGCTTGGCCTCTCCGGTGTCGCCGAAGCGCAGCCGGTCGCGGACGTGCGCCGTACCGGAGAACATCCGGACGTAGGCGACCTTCTCGCCGGCCGGGCCGCGCTCGACCTTGAAGACCGATCCGTCGACCGGCTCCTGGTCGGTGCCGGCCAAGGGGAGGAACTCACGGATGCCCGCGGTCAGGGCGTCGGTGCCGACGCCGGTGATCGCGGAGCCGAAGTACACCGGGTGGACGAGGGCCTGCTTGGTCTGCCGGGCCAGCGCACACCGGAGAACGTCATGCGAGAGCGCCTTCTCGTTCTCCACGAACGTTCGCAGCAGGTCCTCGTCGTTCTCGGTGAGCACTTCGAGCAGGGCGCCGTACGGATCGCTCCCGTTGTACGGCGTGAAGGTCGCCTCGCGGGTGCCGAGCCGGGTGGCCGACCCCATCGGGACGATGGCCGGCGTCAACTTGTCCGCAATCGACTTGAGTACGGCGTCGTACTGCGCGCCGGACCGGTCGAGTTTGTTGACGAAGATCAGGGTCGGGATCTTCAGGCGCTGCAGCGTGCGCATCAGCACGCGCGTCTGCGCCTGCACGCCCTCGACCGCCGAGATGACCAGCACCGCACCGTCGAGCACGCTGAGCGCGCGCTCGACCTCGGCGATGAAGTCCGGGTGGCCGGGGGTGTCGATCAGGTTGACCGTGACCGGGTCGTCGTCATGACCGATCACGAACGACACGACCGCCGACTTGATGGTGATACCGCGCTGGCGCTCCAGCGCGAGGGAATCGGTCTGGGTACTGCCGCTGTCGACGCTGCCGATCTCGTCGATGACGCCGGCCGCGTAGAGCAGCCGCTCGGTCAGACTCGTCTTACCGGCGTCGACATGCGCCAGGATCCCGAGGTTCAGTAATTTCACGCAGCTTCATGTCCCTTGAACAGGTGTCGATGGCTTCCACGGCGAACATGAAGCGAGGTCGCATGGCAGCTCTCCTTGATTGGCACCTGTTTCGGACGACTCCGAGTACACCAGTCACCGGTAGAACCCGGCAAACGGTTTAGCCCTCCGCTACACCGTAGGCTGCTGCCATGCCCGTCCACTCCCGATGCGCGCGTGCCGGACCCCCTCGAAGCAGCCAGGGTCACGAAGGAACTACGAGCTAGTTGATCAGGGTGCCGACGGGGGTGCCTGTGCTGATGGAGGACGCGGCTCCGGCGCGGTCGATGTCGAAGACGTGCAGCGGGAGACGGTGGTCGCGAGCCAGGATGAAGGCGGACTGGTCCATCACGCCGAGGCCGCGGTCGATGACCTCCTGGTAGCTGAGGTGGTCGAATCGGCGGGCGTCCGGGAACTTGTTGGGGTCGGCGTCGTACACGCCGTCAGTGCCGTTCTTGGCGACCAGCAGGGCGTCGGCGCCGAGTTCGACGGCGCGCTGGACGGCGGGGTAGTCGGTGGTGGTGAACGGCTGCCCGTTGCCGGAGGCAAGCAGGACGATCGCGCCCTTCTCCAGGTGTCGCAGGGCGCGCAGCCGGATGTACGGCTCAGCCATGTTGTTGATCGGGATCGCGGTCATCAGGCGCGCGTCGCCGGCACCGAGCGCGGCCAGCCGGCCGCGCAGCAGGACGGCGTTGATGATGGTGCCGAGCATGCCGATGTTGTCGGCCTCGACCCGGTCGATGCCCCAGTCCTCGGCCCGGTTGCCACGGAAGACGTTGCCCCCGCCCACAACCACCGCGACCTGAACGCCGGTAGCGCGCAACGCGATCACCTCGTTGGCCAGGTGCGTGAGCCTCTCGCTGTCGAACCCGAACGCGTCACCCCCGGCAATCGCCTGGCCGGACAACTTCACGACAAGCCGTCGGTACATGCTGCTCCGTTCGGTCGGAAGGCGCTGCTGATCCCGGGCCATTCTGCCCTGGACGGCGCGGGGTGGGCGCGCGAAGCTGGGCCCGTGACCGAGTTCAAGCAGGACAATCTGGCCGGGGCGCGGTTCGAGGAGCTGTCGCTGCGGGACGCGGTGTTTCACGACGTCGACCTGGCCGGGGCGCGGTTCGACAATGTGAACCTCAGCGGCGCGACGATCCGCGGCGCGCGGCTGGTCGACGTGTCACTCGATGGTGACATCCGCGGCCTGCGGGTCTGGGGTGTCGACGTCGTACCGCTGATCGATGCCGAGCTCAACCGTCGTCAGCCTGGCCGGGAGAAGATGCGCCCGACCGATGCCGACGGGTATCGCGAGGCGTGGGAGCTGCTCGAGCGGCTCTGGGCCGAGACGATCGCCCGGGCCCGGGCGCTGCCACCGGAGCTGCTGCACGAGTCGGTGGACGGTGAATGGTCCTTCATCGAGACGCTGCGTCACCTCGTCTTCGCGACGGACGCGTGGGTACTGCGGACCGTCCTCGGCGAGCCGTCCCCGTGGGACCCGCTGGACCTGCCCCACGACGAGATGCACGACACCCCGCCCGTCCCGCGCGACCGGACCGTCCGGCCGGCGCTCGACGAAGTCCTCGCCCTGCGCGCCGACCGGATGGGCAGGGTACGCGCGATCATCGCCGAACTCACCGACGAGCGGCTGGCCGAGCGGACGACGCCGGTGCCTGAACCCGGCTACCCGGCGTCGGACAGCTATCTCGTCGACGGCTGCCTCGGCTGCATCCTCAGCGAGGAGTGGGAGCACCGCCAGTACGCCGAACGCGACCTCGCCGTACTGGAAAGGTCGTGATCAGAAACTGTCCGGGTGATGGCTTAGCGTTCGATGAACCGTGACCGAGGGGGTTGGCGATGGACATGTTGACGGTGCAGGCGATCCAGGATGCCGGGCTGGCGGATTGGCGGAAGCTGGCTCAACGGCTGCACGCACGGTTCCTGGTCGCGTCGTTCGCCGACGGGCTCAAGTTCCTGACCGCGATCGGCGAGACCTGCGCAGCAGCTGGGACCCAGCCCGACGTTCGGGTCGGTGCGACCTTCGTGGATGTGGCACTCGCGAGTCCCGATGCGGTGTACCGCGATCCGGACGGCGTCGAGTACGTGTTCCCGTCGGTGACTCAGCGAGATGTCGAGCTCGCGCGCCGGATCAGTGCGATTGCCGGGTCGCACGAGGTGCAGGCTGATCCTGCCGGAGTGGTGCAGCTGGAGATCGCGATCGACACCGCGGATCCCGAGAAGATCGGTCCGTTCTGGGCGGCGGTGCTCACCGGCAGCACGGACGCGATGCACGGTGTCGACGTCGGTGATCCGACCGACCGGGTCCCGAACCTGTGGTTCCAGCGCACCGATCCGCACGAGACTCCCCGCCAACGCTTCCACCTCGACCTGTGGCTACCGCCGGAGGTCGCTCACACCCGCATCGAGGCAGCGCTGGCTGCCGGCGGCACCATCACCAGCGACGCCGAGGCACCGGCGTTCACCGTCCTGGCCGACCCGGACGGCAACAAGGTCTGCATCTGTACGACGGAAAGCCGCTGAAGGTCAGCCTGCGCCGCCAGTCGGGGAGTGGCTGGACGGTCAGAGGTCGTAGCCGCCGGAGGCCTCGATGGTTTGGGCGGTGATCCAGGCGCTCTCGGGGGAGAGCAGGAACGCGATCACCTTGGCGAGATCGTCGGGCTCGCCGATGCGGCCGAGGGCGGTGCGGTCGGCGATCGGCGGGATCAGGTCGGGGAAGCGGGAGAACGCGTCGTCGCCGAGCCGGGTCCGGGTCACACCCGGAGCGACGGCGTTGACCCGGATGCGGCGTGCGCTGAGTTCCTTGGCGAGGTAGCGGGTGAGGACGACCTGCGCGCCCTTCATGCTCGCGTAGACCGAGTAGCCCGGCTCCGGCCGGGCGCTCGGCAGCGCAGAGGTGCTGGTCGTGTAGACGATCGACCCACCGTCTGCGATCAGCGGCAGCAGTGTCTGCGTGAGGAAGTACGGACCCTTGAGATGGACCTGGAGCATCTGGTCGAACAGTTCTGCGGTCGTCTCCTCGAACGGGACCGGCATCTGCCCGACGCCGGCGTTGTTGACGAGGTAGTCGAACGAGTTTCGGTCCCACCGCTCACGCAGCGCGTCCTCGACCGCGGTCCTGAAGCCGGCGAAGGCGTCACCGCTGCCGACATCGAGGGGCAGGGCGACCGCCGTACCGCCGTCCTTCTCGATCCGTTCGACCGTCTCCACGGCGCCGGACCGGTTGCCGCGGTAGGTCAGGATCACCCCGACCCCGCGCTGGGCGAGCTCGAAAGCCGCGCCCTGCCCGATGCCGGAACTCCCGCCAGTGATCACAGCGATTTGCATGATCGTGTCATTCTCCTAGAACGTCATGAACAGGTACCTCTCCAGTAGACGGTCCGGGATGGGCGGGTCGGTAGACGATTCCTCGCCGACGCTTGCACAATCCTGCTCATTCCGAAGCGATGACCAGTCGGGTGATCAAGTCTTCGTCGAGGCTGAAGGTGAAGTCGAGGTCGACGGTGCCGCCCGGGAAGTCCCCCTCGAGGTGATGGGTCGCGACGTACGTCGTGTCGTCCACCTGGCGAGCGGCGACAAGCTCGGCGGTGTAGGTGTACTCGCTCGCCGACCGGCCGAGCCAGGCGCGGATCTCGTCGCGCCCGCGGTACGTCGTGCCGTCGTCGGTGACCACCGCGTCCGCGGCGTACCACTGCGTCGCCGCATCGAGGTCGCGGGCAGTGTGAGCGGCCAGGTAGTTCGTGATCGTGGCTGGAAGGTTCATACCGTCGACTGTGGGTGCTCCCGGCGGGCGAGGGTCAAGGAATTGACTCTCTCGCCGGGGGAGGGTGCACAGTGGCGGCGTGCATCCGGGGCTGACGATCGGTGAGTTCGCGCAGGTGACGCACTTGAGTGTGCGCACGCTGCGGCGGTACCACGAGAGTGGTCTGCTCGAACCCGCGTCGATCGATGCCTCCAGCGGCTACCGCTACTACACGACCGAGCAGATCCCGTCGGCCCAGGTCATCCATCGGTTGCGGGAGCTCGACGTACCGCTGGCCGAGGTCGGCAAGATCCTGGCGACCGACGATCCACACGCTCGCGCCGAGTTGATCGCAGCGCATCTCGACCGTCTGCGGACTTCGCTCGACCGGACCCGAGCGGCGGTCACCTCGCTGCAGCGTCTGCTCCGGCCGGAGTCGGGCGATCTCGTCGTCGAACTTCGGACTCAGCCGGCGCGAATGGTTGCCGCGATCACCGATGTCGTCGACTTGGACGACGTACTGCCTTGGTACGACGGAGCGATGGCCGAGCTGACCGCCGCCGTCCACGGTCAGCTCGGACCCCCGGGTGGTCACTACGCCAACGAGCTGTTCTCGGCAGGCCGTGGCGCCGTACTCGTCTACCTTCCGGTCGCCGATCCGCCGTCGTACGGGCGAGTGCGTTCGGTCGAACTGCCCGCGGTGGAGCTCGCGGCCACCGTCCACCACGGCCCCCACGACGACATCGACGTCACCTACGGCCGCCTCGGGGCGTGGGTTGTCGACCACACCCTCGCGGTCGACGGACCGGTTCAGGAGACGTACGTCGTGGGTCCACGGGACGACCCGGATCCGGCGTCGTGGCGCACCGAGATCGCGTGGCCGGTGTTCCGCCTGACAGGCTAGTGCAGCCGCCGCCAGTCCTGCGGGGTCATGCCGTGGGCGGCGCGGAAGCGGCGGGTGAAGTGACCGGCGTCGACGAAACCCCACGCGGCCGCGATGCTCGCGATCGGGCGATGCCGGCTCGCGGGGTCGGTGAGTTGCCGCGTGGCGTGCGCGAGGCGCTCGGCGATCAGCCACTGCTCGAGGCTCAGCTGATGGTCGGCGAACAGCTTGTAGAGGTAGCGGACCGAGATGTTGTGCTCCGCCGCGATGCGGGCCGCGGTGAGCTCGGGGTCGGAGAGATGCCGTCGCACGTACCAGAGGATCCGGGTGAACAGTACGTCGGCCGGCGCGGGCGGATCGTGGTCGGCAACGGAGGTCAACAGCGCCCGGACGAGCTGGGTCGTCGCCGCACCAACCATCTCGGCCGACGTGGTTCCCTTGATCGACGCAAGGATCCCCGGCAGGACCGTGAGGTGATGGAGCACGAGCTCGTACAGCGGACTGGCGGGCAGCCGGTGCGCGGCCGCGCGGACTGCCTCGACGCTCAACCCGAGATCGCGGTAGTCGATCTGGAAGGCCTGAGACGCGCTGTGACCGCTCCATCCGAACTCGTACGGCGCGGTCAGATCAACCAGCATGAGTTCGCCGGTACGGACGCGCTGATCATGGCCGGCCTGGCTGAACATTCCCTCGCCGATCACCTGGACCGCGAGTGCGAGCCGTTCCGGACCGCCGATGCGGACGTGCTTCGGCGTCCGGACGAGCCGGATGCCGGAGCCCTCGTTGCGAAACAGATCCGGCGCACCGAGGAGCCAGAAGTCCATCCGTGCGTGGACGTTGCCGGCCGCGTCCTCGTGCTCGACGCGCGACGGCACGCTCGCCGACATCATCGCGGCGTAGAACGCCTCCGCCCGATCCTGTCTCGGGAGCGCAGCGGTATCCAGCAGCACGGCCATCGCCTTCCCCCTCCACCCCTGAACCTGGTGGGCGAAGCTGTGCACACACAGCCCAGATCCGTGCACGGTCATCCTACGGAGCCCGGCGTACCCGCAGCTAGGTTGCAGGCGGGCAGTCCCGACGACGGAGGGGTACGCGATCATGGCCGACACCATCGTTCTGGTCCACGGGTTCTGGGTCACACCGCGCAGCTGGGAACACTGGATCACGCACTACGAGGCTCGCGGGTTCCGGGTGCTGGCGCCCGGGTATCCGGGGTTCGAGGTCGAGGTCGAGGCGCTGAACGCCGACCCGACAACGATCCTGAAACTGACCGTGCCGGCCATCATCGACCACCTCGAGTCGGTGATCCGCGAGCTGGACACCCCGCCGATCATCATCGGCCACTCGGCCGGTGGCGCGTTCACGCAGGTCCTGCTCGACCACGGGTTCGGCGCCGCCGGCGTCGCGATGTGCTCCGCACCGACCGAGGGCGTGCGCGTCGTACCGCTCTCGCAGGTCAAGTCGACGTTCCCGGTGCTGAAGAGCCCGGCGAACCGGCACAAGTCCATCCCGATGAACTTCGAGCAGTGGAACTACGCCTTCACCAACACCTTCGCCGAGGACGAGGCGCGGCGGCTCTACGAGCGGTACGCGATCCCGGCCAACGGCGGGATCCTGTGGGGGAGCGTGCTGGCGAACTTCCAGCCCGGTCACCAGGACACCTGGGTCGACTACCACAACGACGCGCGGGCGCCGCTGCTGTTCGTCTCCGCGTCCGAGGACCACATCATGCCGCCCGAGGTGCAGCGCTCGAACGCCAAGCACTACAAGTCGAAGACGATCACCGAGGCCCGCGAGTACGACGGCTACGCGCACCTCCTGATGGCCCAGGACGGCTGGGAGAAGATCGCGGACGACGTACTGGACTGGGCCCTGAAACACGCCTGACAGGTCGCACTCGAGGAGCTTCAGCGGGTGGGGCGGGAGACGTAGGCCGTCTTCTCACCGGGGTCGAATCCGCACGCCTTGTAGAACTGGTGCGTCGCCGGGGTCCGCGAGCCGGTCATGAGCATGACCTTGTAACAACCCGCATCCCACGCCGCCTGCAATGTGCGCGCCATGATCTCTTTCCCGAGCCCGGTCCCGCGCCTTTCTGCGTCGACGACCACGTTCTCGATCACGGCGTACGGGGCCGCGCCGCGGGTCAGGTTCGGGATCAGATTGAAGTACGTCGTTGCCACGACGACCCCATCGACCTCCAGCACGAACAATCGCAGCCCCGGCGTGCGCAGGATCTCCGCGAAGACCTCAGCTTCCCGGCCGCCTGGCGAGTCCCGGGGATGTAGCTGCCGATACAGCTGCATCACGGCGTCGAAGTCCCCGGCGTCCGCCTCACGAAACATGGTGGGCAGCCTAGTCGAGGAGCTCCATGAGCGGGCGAGTGGTGAACTTGGTCCTGGCCAGGGCGGTCAAGCGGAGAGGCGCGGAATGATCACGTGTGTTGTCGACTACACCATCGATGCGGCGAAGGTGGCCGAGTTCGAGCGGTTCGCACAGCGATGGATCGAGTTGGTGAATGAGCACGGTGGGACTCATCACGGCTACTTCCTCCCGTCGGAAGGTGCGAGCGACAAAGCTCTGGCCCTGTTCAGCTTCCCGAGCCTGGCGGCGTACGAGCAGTACCGCCAACTGTTCGGCGTACATCCCGACTTCGTCGCGGCCGACAAGCTCCGCGACGACACCGGTTGCGTCATCCGCTACGAACGCACCTTCATGCGCCCGCTCCTCCCAGAGTGACCCGTCTGGAGTCATGAACAGATCCGTTGGCGCGTGATGGTCGGCTCCCACCCGGCGGAAGTCCGATGGTGCGTGGCTTCGAGGTGGAGTTGCCGGGGACCGTCGTACGCCAGGTGCTGGATGACGGGCCAGGCGAGCGCCGAGGTGTCGGCCGGATCCAGGAGGTCAGGGGCGAGCCACCGAACGGCGTGGATGTCCGGCTCGCTGGGATGCGGGTGAGGTGATCCGGCCGGGGTCGCGTGGAAATAGAGGATGTTCACGGTGCGGTCCCGCCAGCGGTGGTGGCAGTCCGCGACCAGTGGACCGACAGTGACGTGGACGCCGGTCTCCTCGTACGTTTCGCGGGCCGCGGCGCCGATTGCGGTTTCGCCGGGCTCGACGTGCCCGCCGGGGACTTCCCAGCGGACGACGCCGAGGCGTTCGTGGCGAACCAGCAGGATGCGGCCCGCGTCGTCGGTCGTGCAGGTGAAAGCCGTCAAGCGCTGCGGAAGGTGCAGCGGGATCATTCGGCGTCGAGGAACGTGGTGACGGTGTCTTGGACGAGGTTGGTTCGGGAGAGGCCGAAGAAGTGGGTGGTGCCGGGGAAAACAGCCAGTTGGCTGGTGGGGACGCCGGTCATGTCGCCGTTGACGTCGCCGCCGCGGAGTTGGAGGAAGCGGACCGCGTGCTCGAGTTTGACCGCGTCGCAGTCGCCGACGGTGAAGAGCGTCGGCGCGGCGATGCCGCGGATCTCGTCGTCGGACCAGCCGTCGACGCCCCGGTCGTAGCCGCCGAGCTTGGTCAGCAATGCCTGCAGGTGCTCGAGATCCGGGTGCGGCGACTTCGCCAGGTACTCCGCCTCCATCGGCGTACCGGCGATCATCTCGACCTTCATCTCGCTGATGGCTTCGTCGTTCGCACCACGTTCGCCGTCGCGGCTGAACGACACCGACGAGATCACGGCCTTCCGGACCAGCTCGGGGTGCTTGATTGTCAGGTACAGCGCCACCGCACCACCGACGCTGAACCCGAACAGATCCACCTTCGGTACGTCGAGATGCCGCAGCAGCCCGACCACGTCGGAGGCGAGGTCGATCGTGCCGAGCGGCCGGTCGATGTCGTTGGTGTACCCGTGCCCCTGGAAGTCGGTCGCGATGACCTGCCGGTTCTCAGCCAGCGCCGGCAGCAACGCGCCGAACTGCAGGTCGATGTTGAACAGGCCGCCGTGCAGCAACAGCAGTGGCGTCCCTCCGGAGCCGTGGATCTCGTAGTACATCTGCAGCCCGTTGACCGCGGCGTACCCAGTCTGCTTGCTCACAGCACCCCCACGAGGAGACAGAAAGGATGTCCGGCCGGATCGGCCAGAACATAGAGAGGCTCGGACCCAACCCCGGTCCGGTCGTACAGCAGCTCGGCTCCGAGCTCCTCGGCCCGGCGCCGGTGCCGATGGAGGTCGTCCACCGTCGGTACTGCGTAGTCGATGTGCGACTGCATCGGTACGTCGGCCGACGGCCAGGTCGACCGTGGCAACGCGTCGACCTTCTGGATCGCGAGCTGACGGTTGCCCTCGTCATCGACAAGCACGAGCCAGCTGTCGTCATCCGCCGTACCGTCAGCCGGCGGCTCGTCACCCGGCCGATAACGCAGACCCAGCAGCTCTCGGTAGAACTCAGCCAGCCCGCGACCATCCGTCGTGTCCAGGGCCGTATGCATTCGTCGCGGATACGTCGACATCCCACCACCCCGCTCCTCGGCGAGCCCCCATTCGACAACACCTCGATGACCGAGGCAACCCTTCCGTCCCCGGTCGGGTCAAGCTGAGATCGGGGTCCGGAAGGAGCGCCGGTAGGTGTCGGGTGGCACGCCTACGACGCGCTTGAACTGGCGGCGGAGGGTGGTGGCTGTGCCCATGCCGGTGGCGATGGCGACTGAGTGGACGCTCTGGTCGGTCGACTCGAGAAGCTCCTGGGCGCGGCGTACGCGCTGGGTCAGGAGCCACTGGAGCGGAGTCTGACCGGTGACCGATCGGAAGAGCCGGGTGAGATGGCGTGGGCTGGTGTTCGCGCGGCGGGCGAGGTCGGTGACGGTCAGCGGCTGATCGAGCCGCTCCTGCGCCCAACCCAGGAGCTGGGACAGCATGTGGTCACCCGACACAGGCACGGGCGTCGCGACGAACTGTGCTTGCCCACCGTCCCGATGCGGCGGTACGACGAGCCGCCGGGCGACGGCGTTCGCAACGGCCGCACCGTGGTCGAGGTGCACCAGATGCAGACAGAGATCCACCGCGGCGGCCTTGCCCGCGGCCGTCAGCACGCTGCCGTTGTCGGTGTAGAGGACATCCGGGTCAACATCCGCCAGCGGAAACCGCGCGCTCAGCTCCTTCGCATGCCCCCAGTGCGTCGTTGCCCGCCGACCATCCAGCAGCCCGGCCGCACCCAGCACGAACGCTCCCGTGCACAACGACGCAACCCGAGCACCCGCCTCGTACGCCGCCCGGACCGCATCCACCAGCTCCGTCGGCGGCGGTACGTCGACATCCGCGCACGCCGGCACGATCACGGTGTCCGCGTCGACCAGCCGGTCCAGCCCGTGGTCCGGTTTGACCGTGAACGGACCGACCTGGATCGACTCGGGTCCGCAGAGCAGGACGTCGTACCACGGCTCACCCGGTGGTGGGTTGCCGAAGATCTCGTACGCGACCCCGAACTCGAAGTGCAGCAGTTCCCCGGCGGTCGCGAGGGCGACAGTGTGCATGTCCGAAAGTGTACGCATGGTGTCGTTCCGGACTCTCACGGTTCCGCCTGCCGGACGGCGAGACTCGATGCCAGAGACAGTCTGATCGGAGGAACGATGGGTGTAGTCGTGGTCTACGGAGCGACCGGGCACACGGGTCGGTTCGTGGTCGAGGAACTGCTGCGCGGCGGAGTCACGACAGTCGCGTCCGGCCGTGACCGCAACGCGCTGGAGATGCTGGCCGCCAAGTGGGGAGACATCGAAGTACGCCCGGCCGCGGTCGACGACGCGCGTTCGTTGGACCGCGCGCTCGCCGGCGCGGACGTGGTCGTGAACTGCGCCGGCCCGTTCGCCGTCACGGGCGGTCCGCTGGTCGAGGCGGCGGTCCGGGCCGGGATTCCGTACGTCGATGTGGCCGCCGAGATCGAGGCCAACGTGGCGACGTTCGCCAACCACAGGGGAGCCCGGAGCCTGGTCGTGCCGGCGATGGCGTTCTACGGCGGCTTGGGTGATCTTCTGGTGACCGCGGCGCTGGGGGAGAGGACCGCCGCCGACGAGGTCCACGTCGCCTACGGCCTGAGCAGTTGGCATCCCACGCCAGGCACGCGCGCGGCCGGTCAGGTCTCCCATGATCGTCGTGGTGGCCGGCGGCTGCGGTTCACCAGAGGCGCGCTGCAGTATCACGACGACAAGCCTGTCGTGCAGGACTGGGTCTTCCCTGAGCCACTCGGCCGGCGCCGCGTGATCGCCGAGTTCACCATGACGGAGGTCGTGACGGTCCCGAGCCACCTGGACGTGCCCGAGGTTCGCACCTACATGACTGTCGAGGCAGCCCAGGACCTGCTGGGAGAGGACACGCCGCCGCCAACGCCGGTGGACGCGCTCGGACGATCCGATCAGACCTTCGTCGTCGACACCGTGATCCGGACCAGCAACGAGGAACTGCGAGCCACGGCGAGTGGGCAGGACATCTACGCGATCACGGCTCCGCTCGCGGTCGGCGCCGTACGGCGGATCCTGGCCGGGGAGACGCGGACATCGGGCTTGGCATCGGCCGGGGAGATGTTCGACGCCCGTGAGTTCCTCGACTCGTTGTCGCCGTACCTGAAGGTCGAGCTGCCGGACTAGTCCGGATGCGGGACAATTGGTGGATCCCCCTGCAGCACGTCACCGCCCATGACGCTGGAGGCCGCCCGCCATGCCCGACATCCGCCCGTCTCGTCGCGCCTTCCTCCGAGCCGGCGGCCTCGCCGCCGTCGGAGCGGTCGCGGGGAGCGCCCTCTCGTTCGCACCCGCATACGCTGCCCGAATCGACTACACCGCTCGAAAGACCTTCGACGACTGGGACCGCCTGTTCCAGCAGGGCGGACCTGGTCAGCCGGATCAGCCGAACGACAACACGAACGCGGACGGCCGGTCCGGGATGCTCGCCTGGAGCCAGTCGTACGTCCTGCTCGGGCTGGTCCGGATGTTCGAGACCTACCGGGACACGTACTACCTCGACCGTCTGGTCGACAACTTCGACCAGGTGCTCGCGGTCCGCGACAGCGAGCGTGGGGTCACCGACTACCGCGGGCTGTCGCTGCCGGCCTGGCGAGCGGATCACCCGTACACGACCGGCTTCACGACGCTTGCCGACAGCAACGGTCGTCCGCTGCTCGAGCTTCGGCAGGCGCTCTCGTACGCCGAGGACACCACGGTCACCGTGACCGCGGAGCCGGCGTCCTTCACGGTGTCGATGGTCAACCCGACCGTGGACCGTGAGGTCACGCTGACGGATCTCAGCATGGATCCTTCGAGTCCGGATTACGCAGTACGCCGGATCTACGCGGAGGCACCGGGACCGCTGCAGTTGACCGCTGTCGACGTACGTCCGAATCCCGCTGCCGGGGACACGCCGGCGAGCGGTGTCTTCGCGATGAAGACGAAGGCGGTGGTCTTCGCCGTTCACACCGGGATGATCACGTACCCGATCGCGAGCTTTGTTCGGATTGTCTACAACTCGACGATCCTACGAAGGCGGTACCGGACGAAGGCGGCGGCATACCTCCGGGCCTGCCGGGATGCGGTCGCCGTCCACGACTGGGAGTACCGCGACACCGCGTCGGACGGGGGATACCTGGTCTGGCCGAGATCCCAACCACTCCCGTACGACGGATGCGAGCAGCCGATCAACCAATCGCTCGGACTCGGGCAGACACTGATCGAACTCGCCCTCGTCACCGGTGACCGCGGCTATCGCCGGAAGGTCGCGGCGATGGCGAGGATGTTCGCCGGCCAGGTCGCGGTCGACGAGGGCGATGCCTATCGATGGCACTACTGGCCGACCGGTGGGCGGATCTACGACGGGTACACGAAGACGGGATCGCCGCAGAGCGACATCTCGGTGTTCACGCCGTCCGGTGGCCCGGCGCAGCAGTTCGAGGACATCAGCCACGGGGCGATCGACGTCGAGTTCGCTGTGCGGGCGTTCCGGGCGCGGCTCGGTTTCACCGGCCAGGACATGACGCGGATCGCCCGCACCTTCACCCAGAACGTGGCCACCACCGACGCCGACGGTCTGCCCGCCGTCAACACAACGGTTGCCGGCGGCACCATCGGCGCCGCCGCGGTCGCACACCAGGCGCCGCGCTGGATGCAGGCCACCGCTTGGGACCCGAAGATCCACGCCCACTGTCTAGCCCTCTACAACCGCTACCAGCCAACTCCCGAACATGACGGCCAACAGGCGATCGGCTTCGGCTGGCTCCTGGCCAACGTCGCCTACCTGAACTGGGCCTCGAAGCACCGCACCTGATGACATGATCGGCCGATGCGACCTGACCGCGAGGCCGAGTACGTCGAGCCCGCCGATCCGTTCTGCGGCCGCTGCACCGCGATGACAGAGTTCACCACCGCGCCGTCGACGTTCACTGTCTCGATGATCGGAACGTCTCTGCTCGGGTGGGGCAGCCGCTGCCGGGAGTGCGGGTCCGACGGTCGCGTGCTGTGGTTCGTTTTCGGGATCCCGTTGATCCCGCTCGGGCGGTACCGGGTGATCTCGTCGGGTGGCGGCGAGTACTACGGACGCAAGCGGCTCGCGGGCCGGCGGATCAGTGCCCTGACCGCTGCGCTGCAGGCCGTTCCCGACGTACCAGCGCAAGTGCTGGACGACGCGGCGTACCAGCAGGCCGATGAGCTGTGGTTGTCGGGCGAGCCTCGGGACGCCCTCCGACTCTTCGAGGAGGCGCGCGCATCGCACGAGGCGTCCTCGGCGGCTGACGATCCAGCGGTGATCCATCTGCGCCTGCGGGCCGCCCAGGCGCTGCTGGCCACTCACCATCGACATGCTGCGTTGGCTCTGTTCGAACACGTGGCAGCCGGCGCCGCGCTCCGCCTCGGGCCGGATCACCCAGTGAGCCGCTGGGCGGCTGCGGCTGCAGGCCGAGCGGCTGACTCTTGGACCAGTCCCAAGCGGCTCGCCGGCCTGCTGGCCGTCGCGGCGGATCCGACCGCGGAGATCCCGACCGATCAGGATGTCCGCGGGGCGACGCACCAGATCCGGCTGCACGCGTCGGCCGCCCGCGCCCACCTCCGCATCGGCAAGGTCGAACAAGCCCTGTGGTACGTCGACAACGCGCTAGGCGCCGGCTACGAGTTGCACGGCCCGGATCACCCTGACACGGCCGTCCTCCGCCATACCTTGCATACGGTCGCCGAAGCCGCCAACCCGCAAGACAAGAAGCTCCAGGACGAGATCCATGCCTGCCAACAGACCTGGCAACCCAAGTAGCCGATCAGATCCATCCCTCGAGAGCGGCCATGAACTCGGAGAAATGGCCGTACCAGATGGAGTGCCGGCCCAACCCGCCAGAACTGCTCCCCAGCCCCCAACATCCCGTGCAACAACACAGCAACCCGCCCGCCCTCACCCCACTCGACAGTCCTGAGCTGCATGGAGGCATGTCTATCCCACGGACGACGTCAAGTGGTTGGGGGTTAGGTAATCGTCGGTGGGGCGTGGCAGGATTTTTGGGGTGACGGGCAAGGCGGACGAGGCGCAGCGGCTGCAGGATCTGGCACGCCTGAGGCGGGTCAAGGACCGGATCGATCGGGAGTACGCGCAACCGCTGGACGTCGACGCACTCGCTCGAGGTGCGCACATGTCGTCCGGTCATCTGAGCCGCGAGTTCAAGCGTGCTTACGGAGAGTCGCCGTACGGGTACCTGATGACGCGGCGGATCGAGCGCGCGATGACGTTGCTGCGCCGCGGCGACATGAGCGTCACCGACGTGTGCTTCGAGGTCGGCTGCCAGTCGCTGGGCACGTTCAGCACCCGGTTCACCGAGCTGGTCGGGATGCCGCCGAGCATCTACAAGGAGCGCGCGGGGGACTCGACCCTGGGCATCCCGTCGTGCGTGGCCAAGCAGGTGACCAGACCGATCAGGAATCGAGAAGCACCGGCCGGCGATCAGCACGTAGCGTGACTCGCATGGACCTCAACATTCATGCGACGTTCCTTCCGCACAACGACCCGGACGCCTCCCTGGCCTTCTACCGCGACATCCTCGGCTTCGAGGTGCGCACCGACGTCGGGTACGGCGGCATGCGCTGGATCACCGTCGGACCTCCCGACCAGCCCGGTACGTCGATCGTCCTGTCCCCGCCGGCCGCCGACCCCGGGATCACCGAGGACGAGCGCCGTACGATCGCCGAGATGATGGCCAAGGGCACCTACGCCACCATTGTGCTGGCCACCAAGGACATCGACGGCCTGTTCGACCGGCTGCAGGCCACCGAGGCCGAGGTGATCCAGGAGCCGACCGACCAGCCGTACGGCATCCGCGACTGTGCGTTCCGCGACCCGGCCGGCAACCACATCCGGATCAACCAGGTTTCCTGACCCCGACGACCGTGCCAGACGGAAGCCGCCACCGCGGCTCCGCCCGACAGATGGAGACACCATGAGCAAGGCCACGCGGTCGCGCACCGAGAACGCTGCCGACAGCCACGACCTGATCCGCGTCACCGGCGCGCGAGTGAACAACCTGAAGGACATCAGCGTCGAGATCCCGAAGCGGCGGCTGACCGTGTTCACCGGCGTGTCCGGGTCCGGCAAGAGCTCGCTGGTGTTCGGCACCATCGCCGCGGAGTCGCAGCGGCTGATCAACGAGACGTACAGCGCGTTCGTCCAGGGCTTCATGCCGACGCTCGCGCGCCCGGACGTCGACGTACTGGACGGGCTGACGACGGCGATCATCGTCGACCAGGAGCGGATGGGGTCGAACCCGCGCTCCACGGTCGGTACGGCGACCGACGCGAACGCGATGCTGCGAATCCTGTACAGCCGGCTCGGGAAGCCACATGTCGGCGGCCCGCAGGCGTACTCCTTCAACGTCCCGAAGCGGATCGCGACCGGGGCCATGGTCGCCGAGAAGGGCGCGGGCGAGAAGACCGTCGTACGCAAGGCCGTGTACGCCGGCGGCATGTGCCCGCGTTGTGAGGGCATGGGCTCGGTCACCGACTTCGACTTGACCGCGCTGTACGACGACAGCAAGTCGCTGAACGAGGGTGCGCTGACGATCCCCGGATACAGCATGGAGGGCTGGTACGGCCGCATCTTCCGCGGCTCCGGCTACTTCAACCCGGACAAGCCGATCAAGAAGTACACCAAGAAGGAACTGCACGACCTGCTCTACCGGGAGCCGACCAAGATCAAGGTCGAGGGCATCAACCTCACCTACAGCGGGCTGATCCCTGCGATCCAGAGGTCGTTCCTGTCCAAGGACGTGGACGCGATGCAGCCACACGTCCGCGCCTTCGTGGAGCGGGCGGTCACGTTCACCACCTGCCCGGACTGTGACGGCACCCGGCTCAACCTGGAGGCGCGGGCATCCAAGGTCCACGGCAAGAACATCGCCGACCTGTGCTCGATGCAGATCAGCGATCTCGCCGCCTGGGTGCGTGAGCTCAAGGAGCCGTCCGTCGGTCCGCTGCTGGAGGCGCTGGGGGACACGCTCGACTCGTTCGTGGACATCGGGCTCGGCTACCTCTCGCTCGAGCGGCCGGCCGGGACGCTGTCGGGTGGCGAGGCGCAGCGCACCAAGATGATCCGTCACCTGGGCTCCTCGCTGACCGATGTCACCTACGTCTTCGACGAGCCGACCATCGGCCTGCACCCGCACGACATCCAGCGGATGAACGAGTTGCTCCTGCAACTGCGCGACAAGGGCAACACGGTCCTGGTCGTGGAGCACAAGCCTGAGACGATCGTGATCGGCGACCACGTCGTCGACCTCGGCCCGGGCGCCGGATCCGGCGGGGGCGAGGTGGTGTTCCAGGGATCCGTCGACAAACTGCGGACCAGCAAGACACTGACCGGGCGTCATTTCGACGACCGTGCTTCGGTGAAGGAGTCGGTGCGGGAGCCGTCGGGCGCGCTGGAGATCCGCGGTGCCGACCTTCACAATCTGCAGAACTTCGATGTGGACATCCCGCTCGGCGTTCTCACGGTTCTCACCGGTGTGGCCGGCTCGGGCAAGAGTTCGCTGATCAACGGGTCGGTGGCCGACCTGGATGGCGTCATCAGTGTCGACCAGGGCGCGATCCGCGGGTCCCGCCGGAGCAACCCAGCGACGTACACGGGTCTGCTCGACCCGATCCGGAAGGCGTTCGCGAAGGCCAACGCGGTGAAGCCGGCGCTCTTCAGTGCGAACTCCGAGGGTGCGTGCCCAGCCTGTAACGGGGCCGGCGTCATCTACACGGAACTCGGCGTGATGGCGACGGTCGAGTCACCCTGTGAGGAGTGCGAGGGCAAGCGGTTCCAAGCGTCCGTGCTCGAGTACAAGTTCGGCGGCAAGGACATCACCGAGGTGCTCGCGATGCCGGTGTCCGAAGCGGTCGAGTTCTTCGGCTCGGGACAGGCCAGTACGCCGGCCGCGCACAGGATCCTGGATCGGCTCGCGGACGTCGGACTCGGGTACCTGACCATCGGTCAGCCGTTGACGACGCTGTCCGGCGGTGAGCGGCAGCGGCTCAAGCTGGCGACGCACATGGGGGACAAGGGCGGCATCTACGTCCTCGACGAGCCGACCACCGGCCTCCACCTCGCCGACGTCGAGCAACTGCTCGGCCTGCTCGACCGCCTCGTCGACTCAGGCAAGTCGGTCATCGTGATCGAGCACCACCAGGCCGTGATGGCCCACGCCGACTGGATCATCGACCTCGGCCCCGGCGCCGGCCACGACGGCGGCCACATCGTCTTCGAAGGCACCCCATCCACCCTGATCGCCAACCCAACAACCCTCACCGGCAAACACCTGGCCGACTACGTAGCCTGAGCAGCGCCCCGGGCTCGGTGGCGCTGGGGCCCAGGGGCTGATATTTGGTCGTGGTTTGTGGGCTGGTTCGATGATGATGTGGCGATGACGGGAACGTATCTACGCGTGCAGGCTCGGTATCGGGGGCGGCTTGGCGTGGAGGTGGGTCTGTTCGTGGCGGTGGATCACCTGCGGCGGGCTGGGCGGTTGACGGATGAGCAGGTGGCGCTGTATCTCGACATCGACGACTGGTTTCTCGAGTACCTTCCCGAGCCCGGCTTCTACGCCGACGGGAATACCGCCGGCGCGGTCACGTGGTTCAAGACCCCGCTGCCCGCAGAGATGCAGACGCGAGTGGACCGGTTGTGCGCGGTCCTCGCCGCCCACGATGTGCCGTTCGATGTCGTGCACTCCGACCGCCCCGGCGAGGTGATCTACGAGGACGCGTACCAGATCGGCGTCATCCCGGCCGAGCGCGGTGAACCGACGCCGCTGCCGGAAGGCCTGGTCCTGGCGCCGACCAGCGCGGGATCCAAGCGTGGGGTCGCCGCATCGCCGATCCGGCATGTGCTGTTCGACGCGGACGGCGTACTGCAGGACCTCCCCGGCGGGTGGTACGCCGCGATGGAGCCGTATCTCGGAGAGCGGACGCGGGAGTTCCTGCATCGGACCTGGAAGGACGAGTTGCCGATGCTGGCGGGCCGGGGTGACTACATGCCGTTGCTGGCGGCAACACTCGCGGAGTACGGCGTCGAGACACGAGTCGACGTCGTCTACCAGGACGTGTGGCACCGCATCGACCGTATCGAAGAGTCCTTCGCGATCGTGGAGCAGCTCCGGCGCCACGGGTACGGCGTACACCTGGGCACGAATCAGGAGAGGTATCGCGGCGGACACATGCGTACGACGCTCGGGTACGACGACATCTTCGACGTCAGCTGCTACTCCTACGACCTCGGCGCCGCCAAGCCCGACCCCGCCTTCTTCACCGAGGCCGCGCACCGGATCGCATCCGACCCGTCCACCATCCTGTTCATCGACGACAACCCCGACAACGTGGCGTCTGCGCGATCCGTCGGCTTCCCTGCCGAGCTGTGGGACTTCACCCAGGGCCACACCACCCTCATCACCCTCCTCGCCAACCACGGCATCGAGGTCACCCCGGCGTACCAACGGTGACTCTTGCTGGATGAAAGGATTCGCGTCATGCCCACCGCGCTCGTCGAGGTTCGCCGCCGGTACTCCGAGGCCGAGGAGGTCGCCCTCATGGACGCGGTCCACGGCGCGCTGGTGGCCGCCTTCCGCATCCCACCGGAGGACAAGAACGTCCGTCTGATCGCGCACGAGCCGCACCGATTCGCCTGCTCACCGAACCGGGCCCAACCCGAATTCTTCACCCTGGTCACGATCGACTGCTTCGCAGGCCGCTCGGTCCAAGCCAAGCGCAACCTGTACGCCGAGATCGTCAACCGCCTCGCCCCATTCGGCATCCCCCAAGACCACGTCCTCATCACCCTCAGGGAAAGCGGGGCCGAGAACTGGGGCATCCGCGGCGGCCAAGCAGCCTCCGACGTCGACCTCGGCTTCGACGTGCATGTCTGACACCCCGGTGCGGACCCTCGCCCAGGTACAGCACGGCATAGATAGGGGCTGGCACACCGGAGCGCAGGTGTACGCCTCCGTGCACGGGCAGACGCGTGTCGACCTGGCCGTCGGCGAAGCGCGCCCCGGCGTACCGATGACGACCTCGACCATCGTCGAGTGGGCCTCCGCTACCAAACCAATCCCATCGGTTGCGATCGGACTCTTGTGGCAGCGGGGCTTGCTCGACCTGGATGATCCGGTCTGTCTCCACATCCCCGAGTTCGCCGCGGCCGGCAAGGAGACCGTCAGGATCCGGCACCTGCTGACCCACACGGGAGGTCTGACCAGCACCATCACCGGCATCGCCCCGCCGGAGGAAATGGTGGCCGACATCTGCGCGGCGCCGTTGGCGGACGGCTGGATCCCGGGCACGCGCAATGCCTACAACTCGGTCGCGCTGTGGATCGTCGCTGAGCTGGTGTCGAGAATCAGCGGCCGGTCGTTCTCGGAGTTCATCCGCAGCGAGATCTTTCAGCCGGCCGGCATGCACGACTGCTGGATCGGAATGTCAGCCGATGCGTACCAGGCTCACCGAGACCGGATTGCCGTCATCCCGGGTTTTGGTCCGTCCGGCACAGAAGCCTGGGTCACCTGGGGCCGCCCGACCGGCGGAGGACACGGCCCGATCGCCCAACTCGGCCACTTCTACGAGGCCCTTCTCAACGAGCGCCTACTGTCTGCGCGAACGCTCGAGGCGATGACGGCCCGCCAGGTGAGCGACGGGTGGGACGAGTACTTGCAGGAGACGGTTGACCGCGGACTGGGGTTCATGCTCGGTTCGTCCAACCCGGCCCACGGCTACGGGACTCGTGCGTCAGCTCGCACCTTCGGCCACGGCGGTCGAACCTGGAGTCTCGGCTTCGCGGACCCGTCCGAGCACGTGGTGGTTGCCGTCTACTGGAACGGGATGGCCGACGCGGACACTCAAGCTCGGCGCCTGCCGGATCTGCTCGATGCTTTGTACGACGACCTGGTTCTGACGGAAAGGATTGACAATGACGCTCACGTCGCGCGTTGAGTTCACTGCTCGTGAAGGGCGGCGGGACGAGTTCGTTCAGGCCGCCAAGGCGTTGGCTGCGGCGACTCGGGACGAGCCTGGGACGCTCAGGTACGACTGGTATCAGGACGCCGACCCGGACAGCTTCGTTGTGATCGAGGAGTACGTCGACAGCGCCGCAGCCTTCGCACACAACGAGCACTGCGACGACCTTCTGAAGCGGGCCTTCGAGCTCGGCGAGCTCACCGCGATGCAGTTGCACGGCGACATCTCACCGGAGCTTCAGGCGTTCGCCGACAACATGCCAGGCACCAAGACCTTTCCGCCGTTGGCCTGATGGCGACGGCCCGGTACGACGGTGTGGCCGACTGGTACGACGCGCAACTGGACACGGCTCCGCATCGGCACGACGTACTGCGAGCCAACCTGCCGACTGGTCAAGGTCCCTGCCTGGACATCGGCTCCGGGACAGGGCGGGATCTGGCCGTGATCGCGGAGTTCGGCTGGACGCCTGTCGGTGTCGAGCTCTCCACCGATCAGCTGCGACTGGCGCGCCCGCGGTCGAATCGCTTGGTCCAGGGCGATGTCGAACGGCTTCCGATCAAGTCGTCCGTCGTACCGATGGCTGTCAGTTCCTGGACCTCGACCGATGTCGAACACTTCGACAGGATGCTGTCCGAGGTCGCGCGCGTCCTGGTGCCCGGAGGCCGATTCCTCTTCTACGGCGTGCATCCATGCTTCAACGGCCCGCATGTAGAGGCATGCCCGGACGGCAGCCGGCTCGTGCACACCATCTACCGCGAGGCTCGACGGCATCTGTCGGCTCCATGGTGGGGGACCGACGGCATCAGGACCAAGGTGGGTGGCATGCGACACCTGTCACTAGCCGACTTCCTCAACGCCTTCATCGCTGCCGGACTGCGGATCGATCACGTGTCCGAGCCCGACGAGGAGCCCGTCCCGTGGGGCATCGTGGTGGCTGCCAGTTCGGTGAGACGTCGTTCCAGGAAGCGGCGTTCGGGGCCGTCTTCGGTGAGTTCTCTGGCCCGTCGGTAGGTGTCGCGCGCCTCGTCGATCCGGCCGAGGCGGCGCAGCAGTTCGGCCCTGGTCGAGTGCAGGCCTGGAGTACGTAGGACCCGTGGCCGCCCAGAGCGATCGCAGTGTCGAGCTCGGCGCGTCCGGCCGCGATCTGCGCGGTGTTCCAGCGGGATCGGTCCTGATCGACGAGCAGCACTAGTTCGCCGCCGCTGAATCGCGCCTCCCGGCGGGAGTCGTTGAGGAGCATCATCGCCAGCAATCCGTGGACTTCGGGCTCGTCCGGAAGTACTTCGGTGAGCGCCCGGCCCAGCCAGATCGCCTCGGACGCGAGGTCGTCGCGGCCGCGGCGGATGCGATCGGTGGCTCGGTTGCGAGGCTACCAATACACCTCCGAAGGGCGGATCTCGACCGCGCCACCGTAGCGTGCCGCCGGGACGCGGGCGGCCACCTCGATCGCCGCGTCCAGGTTGTCGGCCTCCAGGATGAACCAGCTTCCGACCGACTCCTTCATCCCGGCGAACGGCCCGTCGGTGGTCAGGGTCTTGCCGGCCTCGACCCGCACTGTCGTCGCGTTCTCGGGTCGACCCATCGGCAGTCCGGGCGTGACGCCCGGCGTCTCGTTGATCCCTTGGTAGTCGGCGTAGACCTGCTTCTGCTCGTCTTCGGACAGTGCGGCCTGCTGCTCGAGCGCGCCGCCTTGGTAGATCAACATGATGTACTTCATGGCTTGGCTCCTCCGATGACCGGACTCGTCATACCGAATCGTCGCAGTAAGACGAACAGCGATCCCGGAAATCGACACCCCAACACAAGAATCGTGCCTGGCCACCGTACGGAGGTGCGTGCCGACCATGATCCTTCCGAAGGTCCGAGACCCGCGCCTCGTGACGATCCGCCGAGGTGGAACCCTCACCGATTCGGATCACCACCTCCTGGCTCTCTGGGCGGCCACGTGCGCGGAACATGTCCTGCCCCTGTTCGAGTCGGTTCGGCCGGATGATCCCCGGCCGCGTCAGGCGATCGAGCACGCCCGCGCCTGGGTGCGTGGCGAGGTCAAGATGATGGAGGCTCGCGCAGCGGGCGGCCACGCGATGGGCGCGGCCAGAGACCTGAGTGGAGCAGCACGGCATGCCGCATACGCAGCCGGCCAAGCTGGAGCGGTCGCTCACGTCGCCGAGCACGACCTGGGCGCGGCCGCCTACGCCATCAAGGCCGCAGTTGCTGCCTCGCCAAAGGAAGAGGCCGAGATGGTACGCCGAGCCGAGTGCAAGTGGCAGCGCGCCCAACTCCCGAAGGCGATCCGCGCGCTCGTCCTCGACGACCAGCACCAACGAAACACCATCTGCTGGTCGGTCTTCGACTGCTGAGCGCGGCGGTTCCGGAGCGGGGGAGAGGTGGTCGATAGGGTCGGGCTGGTGACCCTTTCATCGAGTGTTCAGCCATCGGATCTCGAGGTCGTGCGCGCGTCGTACGACCGAGTGGCCGACAACTATGTCGACCTGCTCGAAACCACGGGGATGGGGGACATTCGTACCCAGCCGTGGCTGCAGGCAGCTGTCGACGCGTTCGCCGGCTCGGTCCGCGGTCTTGGCCCTGTGCTCGATGTCGGCTGCGGTCCGGGGACTGTCACGGCGTACCTGCAGGAGCGGGGGATCGAGGTGTCGGGTGTCGACCTGTCGCCTCGGATGATCGAGCACGCCAGGCGCCTTCACCCCGAGTGCAGCTTCGCCGTTGCCTCGTCCACCGAACTCGACCTCGAGCCGAGCTCGTTCGGCGGCATTCTCGGCTGGTGGTCGCTGTTCAACCTGCCACGCGAGATCCTGCCGAACGTCCTCGCCGCCTTCCATGACGCACTCGTTCCCGGCGGGCACTTCATGATCGCGACGCACGGGGGCGGTGACGATGTCGCTCGGACCGAGGCGTACGGCGGTGTCGCGGTGACCTGGACGACGTACCAATGGCGACCCGAGCAGCTGGCCGTCCTTCTGGAGGACGCCGCGCGACGCGTTGTGGCGGATCTGCGGATCCCGGCCGACGGCCAGTACGGTCCCCTCGTCATGCTCCAAGCCCGACGCACCTGACCTGACCGGCTTCGATGCCAGCGCTGTCGGTCAGTCGCTGACCCAGTCCATGTGGTCGATCCAGCGGTCAAGCAGTGCCCGGTCGCCGTCCAGTTCCAGGCTGGGTGCCGCGTCCAGCCGGCGGCGCCTGCTGAGCACGAGCAGGAGGTCCGCGGCCGGGCCACGCAGCGTGACGTCGGCCTCGGTGTGGGTGTGTTCCAGCACGACCCGGTCCGGATCCCGGCGGGCCAGCCACTCCCCGGGCGCGTCGGTGGCATGGAAGTGCAGGGTCTGGCCGTCGCCGCGCATCGCAGCGGCGAAGTCCGCCCTGTTCTCCCAATAGCCGCGCGACGTCATCGTGTCCAGCCAATCCTCCAGCGCCGCCACCGCAGGCTCCGGCGCCAGCTCATACCGCCGGTCGAGCGCCGCCGCCGCGTCCGCACGATGCACACACGCCTCACCGAACAACCGCCGCGACCAAAACGGCACCCCCGCCGCGGCACCGGACGGATCCCACACCGGCGCGTCATCGCCCACCGACGCGACCGCCCGCTGCGCCGCGGCCGCACCCTCGACCATCCAGGCGGCCCACTGCGCCGAATCGGCCGGCGCCGGAACATAGGCCGCGAACGCCCTACTCGGCTCGGCCAACTGCTCACCCACCAGCATCGCCACCATCCGATGCGTCGCACCGACATGATCGACCAGATCGGCCAGCGTCCACTTCGGACACGTCGGCACCGGCGTCGCCGCATCCCAGCCGTCCACCCACTCGGCGAACGTAGCCGTCTGCTCGACAACGGAGTTCAAATACGCGGACGTGTCCATCGCTGCCCCTCCAAGCGCTCCGTGGATAACTGTCTGATGCAGCCCGGCCCTGGGTCGTCGGCCGATACGAGAGCGTACGTGATCATCGTTCCCCTCAGACCCCAGCAGGCCGGTAGCGCAGCCAGACAACTCCGGAGCGGTAGGTCGTGGCCGTGACCAACTGCAGGCGGATCGGGCCGACTCCGTCGAGGATCCGCGGCCCGGCCGGCCAGAGGTGCGGATTCACCCAGAACCAGAACTCGTCGACCAGACCCTGCTGAGCGAGGGTGTCCGCCAGCTCCCCGCAGCCGGAGACGATCAGGTTGCCTGTGTGCTTCTTCTTGAGTGCGGGGACGGCCTGGGCGACGTCGCCGTCGATGAGGGTGGCGTTCCACTCCAGCGGTCCGGTGAGGGTTCGCGAGGCGACGTACTTCGGCATGCCGTTGACCCGCTCCGCGTAGTGGCCCATCGCCGGATCCTCGCCGAGGTGTGGCCAGACGGCGGCCAGTCCCTCGTAGGTCTTGCGGCCGAGAAGTAGCGCGTCGGCCAGGATCAGCTGCTCGAGGCCGGCGTCGCCGCTGTCGGCGTCGAGCTCCAGCCATTCATCGGGCGTGGGCGCCTCGAAGGCGCCGTTGACGGTGACTTGGTTGTGGATAATGACCTTTCCCATGCCAGCGAGGCTAGGAGCCGGCCCACCCGGTCCGCATCGGTCGAACGACTGGCGCTGAGCAGTACCGTCCCTATCTCATCTACGTCCCGTAGCCGAAAGCTCGAGCGGAGGCTGGAACTTGGTCGTATCTCCGGCGGCAACCCGGATAGCCTCCGTCGGCCGGCAGGGGAGTAGATGAGTCGGGAGTGACTCGGAGCTAAATCGGTTGAGGGAGTGGCGACGCTCAGATGATGCTGGACGGTCTGATCCAGCCATCGGAGGGTGCAGTGCGGCGACGAGATTTCGACGGCCCCGACGACCTCCGGTTGATGCAGGACCTGGTCCAGCGGACGTGGAGTCCGCGGTCGCGGCTCCACATCGGCGACGTCGCCTGGGAGCGCAGCGTGAACTTCCACCGGCACCGGGACACGTGGCGTACTGCGCTCTGGGAGGACAACGGCCAAGTGGTCGCGTGGGGATGGGCGGAGCTCCCCGATCACCTCTCGCTGGTGGTCGATCCGGTCCGGCCGGAGGTCGCTGCCGAGGTCATCGCGTGGTTCCGGTCGCTCGCCCCCTCAGGAGCCTGCAGCATCCTCGAGAGTGAGACGCACCTCGTCGCCGCGTTGGAGGCTGCCGGCTTCCACCCGGACGAAGAAGCCCCGTTCTTCACTCATCACCGCATCTCGCTGAGCGACCTCCGTAGTCCGGTCGTGCCGGACGGATTGACGCTCCGGCACGCGCGACCCGACGAGGTGGAGAAGCGGGGCGCGGGGCACCGCGCCGCCTGGTCCGACTGGGGTCCGTCGAAGGTGACCGACGAGGATTTCGCCGCGGTGATGACCACTTGGCCCTACCGGCCCGAGCTCGACTGGGTCGTCGAAGCCCCGAACGGCGACTTCGTGGCCACTGCGCTGATCTGGTACGACGAGGTGCACGGCATCGGTCTCGTGGAGCCGGTCGGCTGCGCCCCGGAGTACAGGCGTCGAGGGTTGGGGCAGGCGGTCAACCTTGCCGCGCTCCACGCCTTGCGCGAGGCAGGTGCCGCCGACGCGATGGTCTGTCCGCGCGGTGACGACGGATACCCGCAGGCACGGGCGCTCTACCAGTCCATCGGCTTCGAACCAGGCGCGAGAACCCAGCTCTACGTTGCCTGAGGCAAGAACTTCGTCGACCGGGCGGGGGAGCAGGATCAGCAAGCACGATGATCTGCGGGGGAGGATCGGCCTTCCCGGTCTCAAGCCGACGGACGCACGGTCGGAGTCGACGCCGGGGATCGGCTGCCCGAGTACTCGGAGAAGATCTCGTCGAGGACGCGCTTCGCGCTCGCACACACCGCCGCATCCTCGGGATCTTCGTAGGTATACCAATAGGTGGCGATTGCTTTCCACAGGGCCCAGCCGCGCCCACGCGCCCAGGTCACCGCGTCCACCGACAGCCGATCCCGGAACGCCTGGCGGCCATCGGCGGTCAGCAACGTCCAGGCGATCGCGAGATCGCAGGCCGGGTCGCCGACGCCGCATGTCCCGAAGTCGATGACGGCCGTCAACTGCCCGTTGTCCAGCAGAAGATTTCCCTCTGCGACGTCTCCGTGGAACCAGCGGTCCGCACCGTCCCAGCGTGCGTCGAGCGCGTTCGACCAGATCTCTCGGGCCAACTCGACATCGATGTGGCCGTCCAATTCCCCGAGCGCGCTGTGGGTGTTCTTGTCGTAGGTGCGCAGTGTGCCGCCCCGGAACCAGTTGTGAGTTCCCGGCTGGGGGCCGTCAGTGGCGTCGACGCTCTGCAAGGCGGCCAGGAAGCCGGCCAGGTCGAGGGCGAACTGAACAGGATCGGCGATGCGGTCCGCGGTGGCAGTCACGCCGTCGAGCCACTGGTAGATCGACCACGAATGCGGGTACTCCGCGCTCGGCTTGCCCTTCGCCAGTGGGACGGGGATCGGCAGCGGGAGTTGGCGAGCGAGCGTCGGAAGCCACCTGTGCTCCTTCTCGACCGCCTGGGCGTACTCGGACGCGCTGGGTATGCGCACCACCATGTCGGTGCCGAGATGGAACGTCCGGTTATCCCAGCCGCCGTTGGCCACGGGGTGGACGGGAAGACCGGCCCACTGCGGGAACTGCTCCTCAACGAGACGGCGTACCTGCGCTGCCTTGACGTCGATGCGCTCCGGCACGGGACCGAGATCCGGCGTGTTACTCAAGGCAAACATCCTCGGGTCATTGAAGTTGAAACGAGTCGAGTACTCCGAAAAACCGATAACACGATGCACGACACCGCATCACCAGCCCTGCACCGTACCGGCAGGAAGGGATCACAACGAGGTTCAACTGGCAGAACCTAAGCGCCGATAAGCGACATTATGTCAACTACCCGGCCTATCGCCGCTTCCCCAGCCTGTCCGGTTGGGATCGCTCACCGGTTGAATCCTGCGCGAAACCACCATGACGACCACCCGTCGGCGAGCGCCGCAGCGACTGGAAAATCGGCTGACTCTTTCCGCGCCGCGACCTAGGGTTTCGGATTGATGACCGACCTCCTCGCGCGGCTGCCGGATGCCCGCGCGACTGCCCCACCGCCGCCCGCCGATCCGGCCCGGCGGGTCGATTGGCGACGCCTCCGCGGGCCGGCCTCCGCGCTGGCGCTCGCGGCAGCGGCGATCGCGTCGCTGGGTTCCACACTAGGCAGTGTCGTGGCCGGACTGCTGGCGGCACAGCCCAGCTGGCGGCTGGTCGGATTGCTGATGGTGTGTGTCGTCGGCGGGGCCGTGATCAACAGCTTCGGCAAGATCCTTTGGGTTGGCGTCTCCGACAGGGTCGAGGGCCGGCTCCGCGCGGACGTGCTCCAGGCCGCCATCCGACAGCCCCTGGCCGTACTGAACGAACAAGCCGTCGGCGAGATCCTCGACCGCGTCGACGACGACTCCCACGAGGTCGGCACCCTGCTGCGTTCCCAGCTGTGGACGCTGGCGGGAATCCTCTTCGGGACGATCCCGATGTGGATCGTCGCCGGGGTGACCTGGTGGCCGGCCGCTGTGCTCTTCCCGGTGCTGGCCGTGATCACCTGGTTCGCCATCCGCAAGCTCCTGGCCGAGATCGCCAGCCGGAAGATCATCGAGGAGATGGCCTGGACCGACCATACCGCCGCACTCGAGGAAGGCATCGCGGCCCGCGACGATCTCCGGACGAGTCTTGGCCAGGCGCACGTCCTGGCCCGGGTTGCCCGGCTCTCGGCCACGGCGCACGAGAAGGTCAACTCGAGGGTCGCCGTGGACAGCCAGATCGCCCGTCGGGCCGGCGTGCTGTTGCATGGCCTGCTGGTAGCGATCGGCGTCGCCGGGATCGCCCTGGCCGTCGACAACCATCTCACCGTGGCACGGTTGGTGACGCTGTTCCTGGTCACCTCGACCTTCGTCGGACAGATCGCGATGATCGCCAACAATCTGCCCGATCTCCAGGCCGGACTCGGCGCCGTCACCCGGCTGCGGCAGATGCTGGCAGCCGAACCCGAACCGGAGGGCGGGTTGGAGCTTCCATTGGACGGCCCGGTCGACCTGGAGATCCGCGACCTGGACTTCTCGTACGCGGAGGGCACCTTCGCCCTCCGCGACATCAATCTGCAGGTACTGGACGGTCAGACCATCGCCTTGGTCGGACGCACCGGCTCCGGCAAGTCGACACTGGCGTCACTGATCTCGCGAGCCGTCGAGCCGCCGCCGGGCAGCGTGTTCCTGGCCGGTCACGATGTCGGCGATCTCGATCTGCACAAGCTGCGCGCGGCGGTCGGTGTGGTCACCCAGCGGACGGAGATCCTGGCCGGCAGCCTGGCCGAGAACATCGCCCTGTTCAACGACGACCTGCCGAGGCCAGTCATCGACGCGGCCGTGGTGGAACTCGGGCTCGGCGACTGGGTGGCAGGCCTGCCAGACGGCCTGGACACGCTGCTCGGCCCGGGTGGCACGTCGTTGTCCGCAGGCGAGGAACAGCTGGTCGCGTTCGCCCGGCTGCTGGTCCGCGACGTCAGGGTGGTGATCCTGGACGAGGCGACCGCGCGGATGGATCCGCTCACGGAGCGGCTGGTGATCGCCGCATCGGACCGGCTGCTCTCCGGCCGTACCGGCGTTCTGATCGCCCACCGGCTCTCGACGATCGCCCGAGCACCGCTGGTCGCAGTCCTCGATCATGGCCGGGTAGTCCAGCACGGAGTTCGTGCCGAACTGGCCGTCTCCCCCGGACCGTTCCGGGAACTGTTGCTGGCCGGCGGACCCGCCGACGACGGTCATGATCATCACCGCGAGCGGGATCGTGCGATCAATGCCCCGGCCGAGGCGGTCGGTGGTCGGCGCCGGATCGGCGAACCGCCCGAACATGCCGACGTCGGCACCGGACCCAGTCTTGCCCGCGGCGTCGCGCATGCGCTGCTGCTCCGTCCGGAATGGAGCGTGGTCGGCGCCGTGCTGTTCCTGTTCGCGGCCCTGACCGGTGCGCAAGGAGCGGTCACCGGTCTGGTGTGGGGTCATGTCGTCGAGGCCCTGCAACACGGGCAGGCACCGTGGTGGCTCGCCGTGGCCCTGGTGGCGACCGTGCTCGCTGCCCCGCTGCTGTTGGCCGAAGGCCTCGGGCGCTATCCGCGCCGGTGGGCCGAGGTGATGCTGCGGACGCGGATGTCGGTGCTCTTCGGTCAGACCGGACAGCACCGACTACCCCGGACGCCGCCGGGCGAGGTGGTCGCCCGCTCCATGGATGCCGGCCGGATCGTCCACTACGGCGACCGCTGGGTCGACTTCCTCAACGCGATGGTGATCGCCGTCGTCACCGCCGTACTCGGTGGCACCTGGCTGGCAGGCGCCGTGTTGCTGGCCGTGATGGTCTCGTCGGCGCTGGCCTCGACCGTCGGCCGCCCCGTCGCCGGTCGATCGGCGGCCGCGGCGTCGGCCGCCCGCGCTCGGTTCGGTCGTGCACTGGTGTCCGCACTGGACGCGGCCCGGACGATCAAGCTGGCAGCCGCGACGCCACAGGTGCACACCCATCTGAAGCATGTGGACGGTGGCCGGGTGGACGCCGCGGTGCGGGAACACCGGGTGCAAGCGTGCCTGGACGGCATCCCCGTCGTGATGGTGCAGGTCGGCGTGGTGTCGGCCTGGGCGGCGTACATGGGAAACATCTGGAGCCTGGCCACCGCGCTGCTGGTTGCCAATGCCGTCAACGGCTTCGACTACTTCGGACGAGTCGCCAGTTCGGTCGTCACCGACGCGCCGGGCACCCGGGCCTGGCAGGCCGAGACCAGCCGCTTCGCCGGCGGCACCGACCTGATGGACCTGCCGCCCGGTGTCGACCTGGTCGCCGGCATCGCGCCCGGACCCGAGCCGGTGCCCCGGACCCGGCTGCGTCGGTTGGACCTGGTCGACCTCAGCGCGATCCACGACGACGGCACGATCGGCGTCTCCGGCGTCAACCTGACCGTCGAGGCCGGGCAGTTGGTGCTGTTGGTCGGCCAGGTCGGTTCCGGCAAGTCCAGCCTGCTCTCCGCCCTGGCCGGACTGATCGATCATCGCGGCCAGCTCCGCTGGAACGGCGAACTCATCGACAACCCGCAACTGTTCCTGCGTCCGGGCCAGGTCGCGCATGTTGCCCAGGTTCCCCGGGTGCTGTCTGGCACCATCGCCGACAACGTACGGCTCGGGCACGCCCGCGCGTTCGAGGGTCCGGTCGCGGGCGCCCGCCTGGACGCCGACGTCGTCGACGCCGGCGGCAAGGACGCGCTGGTCGGCCATCGAGGCGTACGACTCTCCGGCGGCCAGGTCCAACGCCTCGCGCTCGCCCGCGCCCTGGCGACAGATGCGGAGCTGCTGCTGGCCGACGACGTCTCCAGCGCCCTGGACGCCACCACCGAGATCGAACTGTGGAAAACACTGCGGGAGCGCCGCGCGACGGTCATCGGCGCGACCTCGAAACGGGCTGCCCTGGCCCAGGCAGATCGGGTGGTCGTACTGGTCGACGGCGAGGTCGCCGCGGTCGGCCCCTGGTCCGAACTCTCCCCGCGTTGGTCCCACTTGGCCGGCTGACTCCTTCCCGCCGAGGGGTCAGCCGCACCCTCAGATCCGCCGCCGGGGGCCGCGCCAAACCAGGCGGGCATGGCTGCCCGATGATCGCTCCACCACCGGGTCGCACGGACCCCGACGCCGTGATGGACCAGGTCTGTGACCTCGGGTTCCATTGGCCTTGCGAGTCAGGGCAGGTGTACGAAGCCGAGGTAAGCGGCTCCGGCCGGCCCCGGACGCGAGGTTCCGTCCCGGATCCAGCCGTGCCGCTCGTAGAACCGGATGGCACGAGAGTTTCGCTCCCACACATCGACCTCGCCGACGGCGTCAGTACGGCGTGCGATGGAGACGAAGCGTGTCATCAGAGCGCTACCGACGCCGATGGACCACTGGCCAGGCTCTACGAAGATACCGACGAGCCGGACACGCGTCTCGTCAGGCGCTCTGGTCGGAAACACCCCGCTGGCATCCACTGTGACCACACCGACGATGTCATCGCCCAAGGCAGCTACCAGGACGGCGATCCGAGAATCGTCCACCATCTTGCGCCATGTCTCCCGGTACCCCTCGTCAGGCAGCGCTGCCACCTCATGGCCGCCGGCACGGTAGTACACAGCCCGCGACCGGGCATGCAGTTCCGCCAGCGCATCGCCGTCCCCCGGCACCGCGTCGCGAATGTGGACCACCTGGGTTGGCTCTGTCATGAGACACGAGGCTACGACTTCCCCCAAGAGGCGATCCAGCAGGCGATGACCAGGCAGATCCCTCTCGGCCGTACGCCGGAGGACTGGCAGCTGACGCAACGCCTGATGGTCGATCAGGCGTTGCGATTGTTCACGATCGACGCGGCGTACGGCACCTTCGAGGAGGGCGTGAAGGGCAGCCTCTCCCCCGGCAAGTACGAGCAGAAGGAATCCGCGCGACGGGTGTCGGATCGGGGCACTGGTGTTCGTGGCAGAGGTGAGCACCTGTCCACACCGAGGAGCAATCATGGAGTCCACCGCCCGCCACCTGCACCGGCTCGTGGAGCCGATCCACATGGTCACCTACATGTCCGAGGAGCCGACCGAGGCGCTCATGGCGCTCGGCCACCGCAACTACTGGGACGGCTACTTCGCCGGACGGGCCGCACCACTGGGACGTGTCCCGGCCGAAGTGGTCCATGCGATCTTCTACAACTTCGCCGACGGCGAGGTCGCCCGCCACATCCCCCGCGTCTGGGACACCGCCACGCCTGAGGCAGCCCTCGCCGCGCGTGAGCAGGGCAGCGCCGCCGCGCTGAGGCGGATTCTCGGCGACCTTGCGGACTCCCCCGGCCTCACGCGTGCCGCCGACCTCGCCACCAAAGCAGCGTCGAGCGCTCCGACGGAGGGACGGATCCTGTACGCCGGGCTCCGAGCACTCCCCGTACCCGAGGAGCCCGTGGCCAAGCTCTGGCATGCGGCCACCCTGCTCCGCGAGCACCGGGGCGACGGTCATATAGCGGCTCTGGTCGCCGCGGGCATCGGCGGGACGGAGGCCCACGTACTTCACGCGCTCTCCGTGGACATGCCCGCGGAGAAGTTCGGCCGGGTCCACCATCTCCCCGCAGCCCAGCTGGCCGCGGTCGTGAACGGAATGCGCGCCCGTGGCCTCGTCGACGACTCCGGCTGGCTCAGTGACGTCGGCCGGAAGACCAAGGAGCAGATCGAGTCACTCACCGACGACCTCGCGGCCGCGGCGTACGACGGCCTGGAGCCGAACGAGCTCGACCAGCTCATCGCGGACCTCGAGCCCATCTCCACAACGCTCGACGCGGCCGGCTCCCGGTGAGTGGCCCCGGAATGTCCTTGAAGAAATGCCGTGAGGCAGTATCGGATCAGGGCAGAGTTGTCGTTGCAGAGGTGAGCGGGTGCCCACGAGGGGCGCCACCCGAACCGCAGGAGATTCCGAGATGCAGTATCTGGTTTCTGTGATCGATGACAAGACCGACGTCGAGGTGCGGCCGTTCCGGTGAGCGCGGTCGACGCCCAGCAGGCGATCATCCAGGTCCACCACGAGGAGTGGGCGCGAGTGGTCGCCGCCCTGACCAGGCGCTTCGGCGACCTGGACATCGCCGAGGAGGCGGCCGCCGAGGCGTTCGCGATCGCTGTCGAGCGGTGGCCGGCCGACGGCGTACCCCCGAACCCCGGCGCCTGGCTGACCACGACGGCCAACCGCAAGGCCATCGACCGGATCCGGCGCGAGAGCAAGCGCGACGACAAGCACAAGGAGGCTCAGATCGTGTACGACGACGACCCGCCTGAGCGTCTCGGTGCGATCGACGACGACCGGCTCCGGCTGATCTTCACCTGCTGTCACCCTGCGCTCTCGCTGGAGACCCGGGTGGCGCTGACGCTGCGGATGGTCGGCGGTCTGACCATGCCCGAGATCGCCCGTGCCTTCCTGGTGCAGGAATCGGCCATGGGTCAGCGGATCACCCGGGCGAAGGCCAAGATCAAGGCGGCTCGGATCCCTTACCGGGTGCCGTCCGCGGAGGATCTCCCGGCGCGCGCCTCCGGCGTACTCTCCGTGCTCTTCCTCGTATTCAACGAGGGCTACCTCGCAACCGGCCCCGACACCGATCCCGTACGTCATGAGCTCACCGCTGAGGCGATCCGGCTCACCCGTCTGATCCGTGCTCTGATGCCGGCGGACGGTGAGGTGGCCGGGCTGCTCGCGCTGATGCTCCTCACCGAGGCCCGGCGTACCGCGCGAGTGTCGGCCACTGGTGAGCTCGTGCCTCTCGACGAGCAGGACCGTGGAGCGTGGGACGCGGCACTCATCGCCGAAGGCCATCGGCTGGTGCGTGAGCGCCTCGCCGCGGCCGCCGCCGGGGTGGCTCCGGGTCGCTACCAGGTCCTCGCCGCGATCAACGCCGTACACACCTCTGCCCGGGACATCCGCGACACGGACTGGTCGCAGGTCGTCGCCCTGTACGACCAACTCATCCGCATCGATCCCTCGCCGATCGTCGCCCTGAACCGGGCCATCGCGGTCGCCGAGCTGGACGGCCCGGAGGTGTCACTGGCGGCTGTCGACCGTCTCGACGACAAGTTGGCCGGCTACCACGCGTACCACGCGACCCGCGCCGACCTGCTGCGCCGGTTGTGCCGCAGCGAGGAGTCGCGCGCGGCGTACGACCGAGCCATCGAGCTGGCGGGTAACACCGCCGAGACCGCGCACCTGACCCGCCGCCGCGACCAGCTGGGGTAGTTGTCAGGTAGTCGCTTCCCGGGCTGCCTTCTCGACTCTCGACCGGTGTGCGTCCCAGTCGGTGTCGTCGGCAGTTGCGGTCGGCCGTGCGCCGACCGCGCCGTCCAGTTGCTCGCGCAGGATGTCGGCGTGGCCGGCATGGCGATTGGTCTCGGTGAGGACGTGGACCATCACGTTGAACAGCTTCACCTTCGGCCGCGGCCACCACGGGACGAAGCCGGGTGCGTCGATCGGCAGCGCCTCGATCGTGGCGTCGGCGTGGCGCCAGGCGCGCTTGTACCCCTCGATGATGTCGGCGTGTGATTCCTTCGCGGTGACCCACAGGTGGTCGTGGTTCGCGTAGCCAGGGTCGTCGAACTGGGGCAGCCGCTCCGGAAACGGGCGGCCGAAGATCTCGCCGAAGTACCGCGCCTCCGACAACGTCAGGTGCTTGACCAGACCCAGCAGGTTGGTCCCGGTCCTCGTGAGCGGCCGCCGTACGTCGTACTCGGACAGCCCCTCCACCTTGTACAGCAAGGATTCGCGGACCCAGCGCAGGTCGTCGTGCAGGTACTCCTTGGCAAAGTCGTCAATCACGCGAGCCACAGTGTCACACCCGACCCCACCCAGCCTCGGCGCGTAGATCCGAGGCGGAGTTAATCGCGTTGCGGGTGGTGGTCGGGCAGCCTAGCGTTGCAGTCTCGTGGCGGGTGCGGATCGGAGAGGCGATCAGGATGACTTCTCAACTTCTCGCGTTGTCTTTCGATGCGAACGATCCGGCCGGTGTCGCGCGTTTCTGGGCCGGCGTTCTCGGCTGGGAGATGGTCGACGACGCTCGCGGCGGGGTGGCGCTGCTGCCGAGTGACGACACCGGGTTCCGGCTGCGGTTCGTTCCGAGCGAGGAGCAGAAGACCGGGCCGAACCAGATGCACTTCGATCTGACCAGCCAGTCCCTAGAGCAGCAGCAGGAGACCGTGGCCAGGGCGCTCGAGCTCGGTGGTCGGCACATCGACATCGGCCAGCTTCCCGAGGAAGAGCACGTCGTACTCGCCGATCCCGAAGGCAACGAGTTCTGCGTCATTGAGCCGGGCAACAACTTCCTTGCCGACTGTGGATTCATCGGAGCGCTCTCGAGCGACGGATCGCAGCAGGTCGGGTACTTCTGGAGCGAAGCGCTCGGATGGCCGTTGGTCTGGGACCAGGACCAGGAGACCGCGATTCGCTCCCCCCACGGCGGTCCGAAGATCACCTGGGGCGGTCCCCCGCTGGATCCGAAGACGGGCAAGAACCGGCTGCATTTCGACCTCGCCCCTGCCGACGGTGGCGACCTGCAAGCCGAGGTCGACCGCCTCGTCTCCCTCGGGGCGAAGCGCATCGACATCGGCCAGGGTGACGCCGCCTGGGTAGTGATGGCCGAC
This sequence comes from Kribbella sp. NPDC050241, assembly GCF_044459685.1. Classification (NCBI taxonomy): domain Bacteria; kingdom Bacillati; phylum Actinomycetota; class Actinomycetes; order Propionibacteriales; family Kribbellaceae; genus Kribbella; species Kribbella sp. NPDC050241. The sequence goes on along the minus strand of NZ_JBITJE010000001.1, from coordinate 1,359,254 downwards.
CCCGACGGCAACGAGTTCTGTGTGTGGCCCGCGGCGTAGTCCGCGCGAAAACTGTCCGGGGCAGGTGGGAGGGTCCTGGGCATGGCGATTCCTAGAGCGGCTGCAGTGGTGATGGATGCGGGCAACGTGTTGGTGATCAAGCGGTACCTGCGCCACGAGCGGGCTGACGAGTGCGTGATGTGCGAGGCGTTCGACGCATCGGGTCCGAAGTGCGAGGGACATGAGTACGCCGTACTGCCTGGCGGGCATGTCGAGGCGGGTGAAACACCGGGCGAGGCCGCGCTACGGGAGCTGTGGGAAGAGACGACGCTGACGGCCACGATCGACCGGCTGCTGTGGACCGGGACGCACAACGGACGACCCGCCTATTACTTCCTGATGGAGAACGTGGAAGGCGTTGCCGAATTGTCCGGGGAGGAAGCGGTGGAGCACTCCGAGCGCAACAGTTTCGAATTGCGCTGGACTTCCCCGGATCAGCTCGGAGAACTAGGAATGCATCCCGCCGACGTACAGGTTCGGCTGACCGAATTACTCGCGTAGGGCGGTGGCGAGCATGCGGTGGCCTTGTGCTTCGAAGGGTTCGTCGCCTACCTGGTGAGCCCAGACAGTGGTGTTGATGGCTTCGCGGAGTTGGATGCGGTGCCAGGTGGTGGGGTCGCGGGGATCCGAGCCGTAGCCGACGATGAAGGCGGGCTCCAGAGCGGGGTCGGTGGTGAATTGCTGGACTGCGAGCCGGACGAAGTCTGTGACCGCGGGCCTGAGATCGGCTCGGCCGAAATCGATGATGCCGACAGTGCCCTCGTCGATCAGCCAGTTGCGCGGCTGCCAGTCGCCATGGGTCGGAACCAGCAGGGCCACAGGGGTCGGCCAGGATGCAATCTCTGAACGCAAGCGCGCAGTCAACTCGGGCGCAATGGTGTGCTTCTTGTCCAGGTAGGCAAGGGATCGCTGGTTCTCCCGCGCCTCGTGGGTTTCGTCCGGTACGGCGATCTGGGCATGGAACGCCGCGAGCAGTTCACCAGCCTGGCGGTAGACGTCCGGGTCCCATTCCTGCTCGGTGCCTTGCACCAGCACCCCCGGCAGGAACTGCGTGATGAGAAGCTTGGCCTCCTCGTCGGCGTGGACGAGTCGAGGTGCTCTCCCCCGCGCGGTCCACGGCCCCAGCCACTCGCGATGGGCGCGGATCTCCCGGGCGATGTGTCCGTCATTCGGATCGCCGGCCTTGGCGATGTAGCGCTCGCCGTCGAGGTGGAGCTCGAGGACGGCGGTCCCGACCAGACCCCAACTGTGATCGGTCACGACCTCGACAGCGGGCATCCACTCCCGGAGGAGCTCACGCTGGCGCTCACTGAGTTGCGGAATCACCCGCCGAAGCCTATCGCAGCGCACAGAAATTCATCGAAAACCCTGGACGAATTGCGCCGGAGGTCTTATCCTGACCAAATGCAGAAAACACAACAGAATTACACTCTACCAACAAACCTATCATCACAAATTCCGGAAATCAAGTCCACGGAATTCTGGCGGCTCGGCGACCGCATGGTCCGCCGCATCGGATTCGGCACGAAGCGGCTCGCGGGAAGCGACGGCCGCGGGGCGGACGTGCAGGAGAAGGCGATCGCGCTGCTGCGCCGGGCGGTCGAGTTGGGCGTCAACCACCTCGACACCGCCGACTTCTACCCGACCTACGGGCAGGAGGGAAACAGCCGCGAGTTCGAGCCGCTCAACTGGGCGAACGACGCGATCTTCCGCGCGTTCGCGCCGTACGACGACGACCTTGTGATCGCGACGAAGGTCGGGCCGACGATCACCGGGCTGGCGCGGCCGGATGCCCTGCCTGCACTGGTCGAAGGCAATCTGCGCGCACTCGGCCGGGACTCGCTCGATCTCGTCTACCTGCGGCAGACCGGTCTCGACTCGGTCGCCGAGCACTTCGGTGTGCTGGCCGAGTTGAGGGCCAAGGGACTCATCCGGCACCTCGGCCTGTCGAACGTGCGGCTGGAGCACCTTGCGCAGGCTCAGGAGATCGCGCCGGTCGTCGCCGTACAGAACAGGTACAGCGTCGACTTCGGCCGGGTCAACGACGCGATCCTGGAGGCCTGTGGCGACCAAGGGATCGCGTTCGTCCCGTTCTTCACACTGACGGCGGACTCCCGCGAGACCGGCGGTGTGAAGCAGACCGACGTGATTCGCGAGATCGCCGCGGACCACGGTGCGACGCCGGCGCAGATCCGGCTCGCGTGGACGTTGAGTCGTGGCGACAACGTCCTGGCGATCCCCGGCACGGGGAACGCGCACCACCTGGAGGAGAACCTGGCGGCCGGCTCGATCCGCCTCTCCCCCGCCCAGCTCGAGGCGTTGGACGCTCTGCCTCAGTCGTAGTACCGGCGGGCGCTGCCGCCGATCGCGGTCACATCGGTGCCGTAGATGTGGACCGAGATCGCGGTGCTGTCCGTCGTGTTGTGCACCCGGTGAATGTCACCGGGCGGAGCGAAGCCGCTCACGTCGCCGACGTGGTTGTCGCTCTGGCCGACGATCCGGAGTTCGGCGTCGAACAGGTCCTCGTGCTCGACGCCCTGGATGACGCCGAACGCACACCAGGTGACGTGGTCATGGATCCGCGTCACCTGGCCGGGTCGCCAGACCAGGGCGATGATCGAGAACGAGCCGTCCGGTTCGACGTGCAGGGTGTGGCTGATGTAGCGGTCGGGCGAGCCGAGCCGCTGCTCGGGCGTCAGTACGTCGGGAGTGGGCAGGTTCCGGCGGAGTTCCTCGGCCACGAGCTGGGCCGTGTCGTTCCAGTCGGCGTGCTGGGAGATGGCGGTGCGGACGCCCGCCACGAGGTCGGTGAGTTGGCTGGTCGGAAGCGTTGTCGTTGTCATGTATTGAGCGTGCCCCCGCCAACCCATAACGTCTAATGCCAAGTCTTTAGGTCATCCATAGATGGAATTGATACATGCTCGATGTCACCAGGCTGCGCGTGATCGACGCCGTCGCGCGCCATGGCTCCGTCACCGCGGCGGCGCGCGAGTTGCACTACTCGCAACCGTCCGTCACGCATCATCTGTCCCGGCTGGAGGCGGAGACCGGCGCGCAGTTGCTGCAGCGGGTGGGTCGCGGGATCCGGCTCACCGAGGCGGGACGCATGCTGGCGGCCCGGGCCGCGGAGATCATCGGGCGGATCGACGCGGTCGACGCCGAGCTCGCGGCCCACGTCGGACTGACTGCGGGCAGAGTCCGCCTCGCCGGCTTCTCGTCGGCGATCGGGGCCCTGGTCCCGGGAGCGGTGGCAGCGCTGTCCGCGCAGCATCCGGGCCTGCGGATCAGCCTGATCGACACGCATCCACCCGAGGCCCTCGAGCTGCTCCGTATCGGGACGATCGACGTCGCGATCATCTTCCGGTACGACGAGACCGCGCCGGAGCCGAGCGGGATCCGGCTGCATCACTTGCTCGACGACCCGCTGTACGTACTGTCGTCGGGCCGGGAGGTCGAGCTGTCCGGGCTGCGTGACGCGACGTGGATCGCGGGTTGTGATCGTTGCCGGAGTCATCTTGTGTCGTTGTGCGCGGAGGAAGGCTACGAGCCTCGGATCGGCTACACCTCGGACGACATGGTGGTGATGCAGGCGCTCGTTGCGGCCGGCCTCGGCGTCACCACGATGCCCGGGCTCGCTCTTCGCACTCACCACGCCGACGGGGTGATCGCGAACGAGCTGCCTGGATCGCGGCGGCACGTCTACGCCGCCACCTACGGCGAACCACCGGACCCACCCGCGATCGCAGCCCTCCTCGCCGCCCTCACCGAGGCAGCCACTCCGTGACGCCGGCACGCCGCTGGCAGCCTGCCGAGGCGTCCGCCGATAGCCGGACCTGGCCGCAACGGCCGACCGAAAGCGTCCCGGAGCGTACCGGCCTGCCTCAGCCGGCCTGCACCGGATAGTGGATGATGACCGCACCGCCGGTGGCGTAGTTGGCGACATCGGCGGCCACCCGCTGGCCTTGCGGCGACGCCCGCGCCGCGGCCATGGCGGCGGCGTCAGCGAAGTCGCCTTCGAAGACCGCGAAGTACGGCGCTTCTCCCTTGGTCGCCGCCTCGTCGAAGCTGTAGCGCCACGCAAGCAGGCCGGGCCAATTCATGACCAGTGGAAGGTGGTTGGTCACGTAGTAGTCGCGGAAGTGGTCAGGGTCGGCGGGCTCGGAATACAGGACCACCAACTTATGCATGAATGCCTCCTGCATCGCCAGGTGCGGGACATCGGGATTCGGGTGACGGAGGTGGGTCCAGGACCGCGGTCAGTTGAATCGTCATATGCGCAGGTTAGGGCTTGATGTGTGGCCGAAGGAAAGACCGAGACGGGATAGACTCAGAACGGATCGTTATCAATCGACAGGGAGGCCATGTGGCGCCGGATACGGTGAGCCTGCGGTACTTTCTGGTGCTGGCGCAGGAGTTGAACTTCACCCGCGCGGCCGCACGGATCGGTATCGCGCAGCCCGCACTCAGTGCCCGGATGCGCCGATTGGAGGCGGAACTCGGTACGAGCCTGCTGGTGCGTAACACGCGTAGCGTCGCATTGACCACGGCCGGTGCGGCTTTGGCGGAGTCCGCGCCGCCCGCGCTGGCGGCGCTGGACCGGGCATGGGACACCGCCCGGAATGCGGGGGCCGGTGAACTGGGCACGCTGCGCATCGGATATAGCCTCAGCGCGGGGGCCGAGACGGCACCGGCCCTGGTGGACAGGCTCATTCGCAGCAGCCCGGGACTCGAGGTCGGCGCGGTCCCGATGGCGACACCGGAGATCTCCCCCGCGGTCGCCGACGGCCGCATCGATGCGGGGATCACCCGCGGTGAACAGCCGGGTCGTGGCGTGCGCCGGTTCCTGCTGCGGCGTGAGCGCGTCGGGGTCCAATTGGCACAGCATCATCCGCTGGCCGAACACCCGGAGATCGAGATCGCCGATGCGGCCGAGTATCCGCTGCGACTCCCCGACCGTACGGCCAACCCCGTGATCCACGATCAGCTGTCCGCACTGTTCCGCGACACCCGGCCAAATCCCCGATTCCGCACGCCCGCAGTCTCTTTCGACATGTTTCAGCGCGACCTACGCGACGGGCTCACCCTCGCCCCGGCCGGTGAAGCCGCGGTCACGGCGCTACCGGCCGGTCTCACGTGGCGACCGCTGCAGGGCGCACCCACCTTGACGCTCCACCTGGTCCTCCCGCGCGTGCAGTCACCACTCCACCGCCGCATCCTTAGGGTCGCCAAAACCTTGGCACACGAGCTGCACTGGCTGCCGGACTGACGCGCAGCAGGTCACGCGAGACGGATCCGCGCGCGTTCCTGCACGCGCTCGACCAGATTCAGCTCACTCTGACGGATCCGGTCACTGCGCGGGCTCCCGGAGCTCAGCTGAAGTCGACCTCCTTGGTGGGCTGGACGCCGGCGGTGCGGCCCGGCGCCGTGTGGTTCTCCCAGTAGAGGTTGGTGTGCGCGATGACCTTGTCCGGCGGCGGAGCGCCCCACTCGGAGAGGTCCTCGGTGGTGTGGGCGTCGGCGACCAGGGTGACGTCGTACCCGCGGACGAAGGCGCCGTGGATCGTCGAGCGGATGCACTCGTCGGTCTGCGCTCCGCTGACGAACAGCCGGCCGATCCCGCCCTTGGCCAGGACGTCCTCGAGGTTGGTGTCCTCGAAGGAATCGGCGAACGTCTTGTGGACCAGAGGCTCGGCCTCGTCGCGGTCGAGCTCAGGAACGAGTTGCCACTCGTCGCTGTCCTTCACCAGGTGTTTGCTCGAGTGCTGCACCCAGACGACCGGCACACCGCCCGCGCGCGCCTTGCCGACCAGGCTGCTGATGTTCGCGACGGTCTGATCGCGCTCGTGAGTTCCTTCGACGACGCCGTTCTGGACGTCGATCACTACCAGGGCCGTGTTCGGCCTGTCGGACAACGTGGACATGGACGTCCCTCCTTCTGTTCGACTAGATCGGTGACGCTAGACCTGCCCACCGACAGTTTCCGTCGAACCGCTCGCCCGCAACAGCCGGTGAGCGAGCTCCTCCGTCGCCTCGACCAGCTCCGGGCAGCCGATCACGCGGTACGGCGTTGTGATCGCGGTCAACTGGGAGGCGTACCAGTCGGGCTCGTCCGTGCTCGCGGTGAGCCTGGTGTGGTCGGCATCGATGGCCTCCAGGCGGCCCATACTGCGGGCGATCCAGCACCTGGCCTGCTCCAGCGGTGCGTCGATGACGACCTCGATCTTGTACTTCCAGCCCATCGCCAGGTGCTCCTCGACCAGCGCCAGCGCATCAAGGTCCGGCGGTGGGGTGAACGTCTCGGTCCGGGTCTCGATGCCGCGGATCTTGTCGACGCGGAGGATGCGCCGAGCGTTCTTGGCGAGCGACCAGCAGAGCAGATACCAGCGGCCCCGGCGGACGACCACCGCCCAGGGATCCACCTCCATCGACCATTCCTCACCCGGGCAGCGCTCGTATCGGAGGACGACCCGCCGGCAGTCCGCGCTGTCCGATACCAGGTGAGCCGTGATCGCCGGGTCCGGAGTGCGAGCGCCGGGATCCGGTCCGCGGGCACTGACCCGGCGTACGGCGTCGGTCGAGCGGGCGATGGCCTCCGGGAGAACACGAATGATCTTTCCGAGCGCGACCTCCACCGGATCATCGGCGCCGCGCGGACCTTCGAGCACCGCCATCACGAGCCCGAGTGCCTCGGTCTGGCTGAACATCAGCGGCGCGAGTCGCAGGCCGCGGCCGACCCGGTAACCGCCGTACGGGCCGCGGACCGACTCGATGGGGATGTCGGCTTCGCGCAGGATCCCGACGTAGCGGCGGGCGGCGCGCTCGGAGACACCGAGCTTGTCCCCCAGTTGGTCGGCCGTGATGCCCGGGCTGTTCTGGATCAGCTCCAGCACCATCAGGGTCCGGGCCGTCGGACTCACGTCGTACGCCATGCGTCACCATTCCGGAAGTAGTCCGTCCGGAACCGAGGGTAGCGTGCCGCGCATGGACCTGAACACCATGACGGAACTGCCCGCCGCCGGCGACGAGATCCAGACGCTGCTCGGCGTACTCGACCGCAATCGCCGCACCTTCGCCTGGAAGTGCTTCGGGCTCGACGCGGCCGGCATGAACACGCGAGTCGCACCGTCCACCATGACTCTGGGCGGCTTGGTCAAGCATCTGGCACTGGTCGAGGACGACATGTTCTCGAACCGCCTGTTCGGACGGGATCCGGGCGCGCCATGGAACGCGGTCGACTGGGACGCCGACCCCGACTGGGAGTGGCGGACCGCGGCCGACGACTCCCCAGAGGCACTGCAGGCCTTGTGGGAGGGCGCTGTGGAGCGCGCACACGCGTCGGTGGCCGAGGCACTGGCCGACGGCGGAATGGGCAAGGTCGGCAAGACAGACGACGGGCAGAACCTGCGCCGGATGGTGGCGGACATGATCGAGGAGTACGCGCGGCACACCGGTCACGCCGATCTGATCCGCGAGTCGATCGACGGCCTGGTCGGAGAGGGCCAACCGCTGCCACAGTAAGTGCTCACTCGGTGAGCGCTTTCTCTGCGACCATGAAGGGGTGCGCGCGGATCGACTGGTGGCTGTGTTGCTGCTGATGCAGGCCCGGGGCCGGGTGACCGCGGCCGAGGTGGCCGGCGAACTCGAGATCTCGGTCGCGACCGCGCGCCGCGACCTCGAGGCACTGTCCACCGCAGGCATCCCGGTCTACCCACAGCCTGGACGCAATGGTGGCTGGCAGCTCATCGGCGGCGCCCGCACCGACCTCAGCGGGCTGACCGCGACGGAAGCACAGGCACTGTTCCTGCTGGTCGGGCCGGCCGCGTCGATCGCCCCTGATGCGAAGGCGGCGCTGCGGAAGCTGGTGCGGGCGCTGCCGGACACCTTCCGGGAGCACGCGCAGGCAGCGGCAGAGGCGGTCGTGATCGACCCGGCGCGCTGGGGTGAGCACGTGAAGGAGCGGCCCGAGTTGGTACGTCGCTTGCAGGATGCCGTCGTACGACGGGTGAAGGTGCGGCTCGAGTACGCCGGACGCGGGCGTGATGCGTCGGAGCGAGTGGTCGATCCACTCGGGCTCGTGGACAAGGACGACGTCTGGTACTTGATCGCTTGGACCGAGAAGGGGCAGCGGACGTTCCGTGTCGATCGGTTGCTGTCGGCGGAGGTGACCGCTGCGAGGTTCGAGCGGCCGGCCGACTTCGATCTGTCCGCTGCCTGGGACGAGATCGTCGACCGGATGGAGGAACGGCGGTCCGGACTGACGGCGACCGTACTGATGGACGAGCGGTTCGTCTGGGTGATGCAGGACCGGCTCGGGCGCAACTGCGAGGTCGACGGCATGGAGGGCGACCGCGCGCGGCTGAAGGTCACCGCGCCGACACCCCTGATGATCGCGCAGCATCTGGCCGGCTGGGGTGGGTCGATCGAGGTCGTCGATCCTCCGTCCGTGCAGGCCGAGCTGGCGCGACTCGGCCAGGAACTCGCCGACCGCTACAGCGGGATCTGATACAGGATGAAGCCGCGGTTCTCGGCGACCTGGTCGTAGAGCCGGCGGGCCGTCGCGTTGCTCTCGTGGGTCGACCAGTAGACCCGGCCGCACCCGCGCTCCTTCGCCCAATCGGTGACGGCAGCAATCAACGCCCGAGCCGCACCCTTCCCCCGCGCTTCGGGAGCGGTGAACAGATCCTGCAGGTAGCAGGAGTCCGGCGCCGTCGTACTCGCGTGGGTCAGGAAGTGCGCGATGCCGACCAGTTGGCCGTCGAGCCGGGCGCCGAGCGCGTGGACTTCTTCGGCCCGCTGGAACCGCGTCCAGGCCTGGTCGAAGAACTCCGGCGGCATCGTGCGGCCGTAGAACTCGTTGTATCCGGCAAACAGTCGCTGCCAGCCGTCACGGTCGGTAGGTTGCAGCGGGCCGATGGTGAGCATGGCGGCACGCTGCCACACCGATGGTCCGGATGGCCCGGTGGGGTGAGTAGGGTGCCCTGGTTTGGTGTCCCTCTCGATTCTCAGGAAGCGTCCGTGACCACATCACCACCGCAACCACCGCAGAATCCGTACCCCGGTCAGCCGGGCGGTTACGGACCTCCGCCGGAGCAGTTCCCCCAATACACCCAGCCCGAACAGCCGGGCCAACAGTCTGGGCAGTACCCGGGCCAGCCGCAGTCCCAGCAGCCGGTCCAGGCCTACCAGCAGCAGCCGTTCCACCAGGCCCCGCCGCAGCCGGGCCAGCCAGGTCAGCAGGACCAGTTCGGGCAGCAGCCGCTGCCGGCGTACCCCGGTGCGCAGATGGGTCTGCAGTGCCGGTTCTGTGGTTCCTTCCCGGCGGTCGACGCGACCGTGCGCGGGCACCAGGGCCTGATCATCCTGATGCGGTTCCTGAAGCTGCAGGGACCGTTCTGCCGTAGCTGCGGCATCGCGTCCGTGCGCGACATGACCGCGAAGAGCCTGTGGCAGGGCTGGTGGGGTATCGGGTCGTCGATCGTCAACCCGATCACCATGCTGATGAACATCGGGCCGATGCAGAAGTTCAAGAGTCTGCCCGAGCCGGCGCCGGGCGCGCCGGGCCGGCCGATGGATCCGGGCAAGCCGCTGTTCCGGCGCCCGGCCATCCTCGGTCTGCTGCTCCCGATCCTGGTGATCGCGGCGATCGTGATCAGCAACCTGACCACGACCACCACCTCCGAGGCCGCGGTCGGTCAGTGCGTGGTGAACAACGGCACGGCCGACGACCCGGACGTGAAGGTGGTCGACTGCACGTCGTCCGAGGCGGCCTACAAGATCGTCGGCAAGCTCGACGACAGCACCGACGACTCCAAGTGCGACCAGTTCGAGGGTGTCGAGGCGTCGTACACGGTGGAGAAGAGCTCCACGAAGTACACGCTCTGTCTCGCGCCGCTCTGATCGGCCAGGGGCCGGCCGGTGCGGCCGGCCCCTACTGGTAGTAGCCGTCGACCGGCACGCGCGCCTCGTCGTACAGGGCAGGACCTTCCTGCGGTACGGCGGGGAAGCCGCCGGTCGGCTTGAGTCCGCCCAACTGGTCGCCCGAGAGCGCGTACACGACAAGGCCGAGGCCGGACCGGGCGAGCGCGCCGGAGCACATCCCACACGGTTCACAGCTGGTGTACATGGTCGTTCCCGAGGCTGTCTCGGCGTCGAGGTTCCGCGCCGCCCACACCGCCAGCTTGAGCTCCGGGTGGAAGCTGATGTCGCTGTCGGTGATGGTGGTGTTCTGCTCCTCGGCCAGCACGGTCCCGTCGGGGCCGACCAGCAGCGAGCCGAACGGCGGATTGCCGGCTTCGCGTGCGGCCGCGGCCAGTTCGATCGCGCGGCGGAGGAAGCCTTCAGCTTCGGGGGTCACGAGTTCTCCCATCGTCGGTGCGCGGCGATCGTCGCCAGCGCTTGCCAGGCCACTTCGGGCCGTTCGGTCTCGGCAGGATCCCCCGCGAAGGGATCCAGGACGACGCTCCGCGCGCCGAGGTCACGGAGGGCGTCGATATCGGTGAGAACCTGCTCGAGAGAGCCCTCTCCCGCAACTCTCTCGTCATCGGGCAGCGGCTCCGGGGTCAGTCGCAGCAGGATCCGCGGCGCGAACTCCGGCACCGGCCGGTCCTCAGCGGCGGCGATCGACCGCAGCTTGTCCAGGGCCGAACTCATCCAGTCGACCCGATGGCGCAGCGGATGCCAGGCGTCGCCGAACCGGACAGCCCGCCGGAGTCCCGCCGTACTGCCGCCACCGATCCACAGCGGGATGTGGCCCTCGCCGTAGTCCTTGTCGTCGGCCCAGACCCGGCGCAGCTCACCGAGCAACTCGTCCGTCTGCCGGCCCCGCCGCGTGAAGTCGGCGCCGAGTGCCTCGAACTCCTGCCGCGCCCAGCCGACTCCGACACCGAGGACGAGGCGGCCGCCGCTGAGCTGCTGCAGGTTCGCCGCCATCCTTGCCACCAGCAACGGATGCCGGTACGGCGCGATCAGCACGGTCGTACCGAGGCGGATCCCGTCGGTGATCCCGGCGAGCCAGCTCAACGTCGTGAAGGGCTCGTAGAACGGCGCCGGATACTGCTCGGCGACATCCGGCGTGATCGCGACATGGTCGGACACCATCAGCAGGTCGTAGCCCAGGCCTTCCACGGTCCGGGCCCAGCCGCGCAGCCGGGCCGGGGTCGCGCCGGGGCCGAAGTTGAGGACGTTCACACCAAGTTCCACGCCATCTAGGCTATCGAGGTGAACACGCTGTTTTGAAGGGATTCCTCCCGGTGTACGGCGCACTCGACCGGGGAATCACCGGTAATATCGCGGTATGACCGAGACTCTCGATTCGACCGACTGGGCCATCCTGGTCGCGCTGCAGGACGACGCGCGGATGTCGCTGACCGAGCTCGGCCGCCGGGTGAACCTCAGTGCGTCCGCAGCGACCGAGCGGGTCCGCCGGCTCGAGTCGACTGGCGTCATCAGCGGCTACCGGGCCGATGTCAACCTGACCAAGGTCGGGTACGCCGTACTCGCCGTCGTCCGGCTGAAGTATCCGGGCAACAAGCACGAGCCGCTCCGCCAGTTGCTCAAGGAACGGCACGAGATCCTGGAATGCCTGCGCACCACCGGCGACGACTGCTACACGCTCAAGGTCGCCGCGGCGTCCATGCCGCACCTGGAGGAACTCGTCAACGAGCTCACCGAGTTCGGCAGCACGACGACCAACCTCGTCTACACGGAGACCCAGCCGTACCGCGGTCCGCAGGCCGCGCCGGGCGAAACCCGGTAGCGGTCCGCGGCGGGAGTTGAGAGCGTTGGCGGGGTGACTCTGACGGTCCTCGGCATCGAGGTATCCCCCGCCCTGCTCGCACACTGGGTCGACTGGCTCGCGCCCGAGGTCCAGCCGTTCTACGTCACCTGGCAACAGGCGAAGGACTGGGACCTCGTGACGGACGACCGTGAGCCGACGCGGGAGCAACGCGACACCTATCGCGTCTACAGGCTGGACAGCTCCGCGACGCACGTGGCCTGGCTGGACGAAGCGACGTACGCCGCGCTTCCGAAGCCGACGCGGGCCGCACTGGTCCGCGCGCAGGTCCGTCACAACCGTGGCGCTGTGCCGACCGTGCGCCGGTGGCACACGATTCTCGGTCCGGAACTCCGCCGGCAAGCCGACGGTCATCGGTTCGTCTGGTGGAAGTCGTTGCTCGAGGACCGGGCCGAGCAGGTGCTCCCACACGTCGTCAGCGAGGACATCGGACCGAGTCGGCACGCCGAAGTCCGCGAGTGGCCGTCCACGCTCCCCCGCGTCCGGGAGCTCGCCGGGACATACCCAGCGGGCAGCGGGCCCAACTGCTTCGGGACCGTCATGGCGGCGGCCGGCGTCCACGGAGCGGACCAGGTCTGGATGGTGCGCGAGCCCTTCGAGGAGTGGCTAGCCGGCAACACTGCCCCGCGCGGACGGGACGACGTACCGGGGACCGTCTTCGTCTGGCGCAACCAGAATGGTCTCGTGGAGCATGCGGCGATCACGATCGGCGGCGGCTGGATGTTGCACAAGCCGTCGCAGTCGTGGATGACACCGCGCAAGATCCGCACGGTCGCGGAGGTGAAGCGCAGTACGAGGACTGCGGGCTGGCGATTAGAGCGTCGTAGGCTGTCGGTGTGAGGCTTCTCGTCACTGGGGCCGCCGGCTTCCTGGGGCGTGAGGTCGTGCGGCTGGCTGGGCATGACGTCGTTCCGACGTACCACACAGCTGCGGTCGCGGGCGGGGTTCGGATGGATGTCCGGGACCGCGGCGAGGTCGCGGATGTGCTGCGCCGGGTCCGCCCCGATGGCATCATTCACGCGGCGTTCCGGCAGTCCGACTGGGAGACCACTGCTGACGGGGCCGCCAACCTGGTCGTTGCCGCAAGAGGTGCCCGGCTCGTGTTCGTGTCGACGGATGTGGTGTTCGGCGGAGCCGATCAGCCGTACGACGAGGATGCGGCGCCGTGCCCGGTCACGCCGTACGGCGCGGCGAAGGCGGCGGCCGAGACGACGATCCGCGCCGTCGATCCATCCGCGGTGATCGCGCGTACGTCGATCATCGTCGGGAGCGACGGTACGTCGGCCAGCGAACGGCTCGTGCACGAGTTGGCGAGTGGGCAACCGGGGGCACTGTTCGCCGGCAACATCCGGTGCCCGGTGCACGTCAGCGACCTGGCCAGCGCGCTGCTCGAGTTGCTGGAATCAGACCACACCGGCACGGCTCACGTGGCCGGCCCGGACGCCGTCAGCCGACTGGAACTCGGCCGGTTGATCGCGGCTCGCGACGGCCTCGACCCGGACACGTTGCCATTCGTGCCGGGCCAGCCGTCGGACGTTCGCCTCGACAGCCGGGAGACACAGAAGCTGCTCACCACCCGCCTCCGCCCGGTCGGCGAGTTCCTGACGACGTAGGCCGTGTCTAGGCGGTTTCGTCGACCGTCGTCGTGACGGGTGTGCCGAGTTCGACCGTGCGGCTGACCGTGCAGAGGCGGTCGTGCGACATCTTCACCGCGCGCGGCAGGGCCTCCCGGGCCTTGTCGCCGTCCTCACCCTCGGGGTAGCGGATGGTGAACTCGACGGTGAGGTTCTCCATCCGGTTGCCCTCCTCGGCGTCGCGGACCTTGTCGCCGCGCACCTCGGCACGGAACTCGGTCGGCTCGGCCCGCCGGCTGACCACGATGTCGACGTCGATCGCCGAGCAGGTGCCGATCGCGGCCAGCAGCAGCTCGACCGGGGTGAAGTCGGTGTCCGCACCGCCGGATCCGACCCGGATGCTGCCGCCGCGCGCGTTGCGGACCTCGTAGCTGCTGTTCGCCAGGCGTTCGAACTGCACCTGCCGGAGTGTGTCGCTCATAGCCGTCACAATCTGTTGCTCGTGGCAACGTCAGAGAGTCGTCAAGGCCTCGGCCACCGGGGTGTGTCCGGCGACGAGTTCGAGGGTCCGGCCGATCGAGGCCGGGGTGTCGCACAGCCCCGCCAGCACCAGCGCCACGTCGTCGCGGCTGATCCTGCCGTTGCCCGTCTTGTCGGCCAGCAGCACCTGACCGGTGCCGGGGTCGTTGGTCAGACCGCCCGGCCGCAGCACCGTCCAGTCGAGGTCCCTGGACCGCAGGTCTTCCTCGGCAGCCCACTTGGCCCGCAGATAGACGGTGAAGGTCTCGTCGTCGGTCAGCGAGGGCGCCCGGTCGGCGCCCATCGAGCCGACCTGGATGTGCCGCCGTACGCCGGCCTGCTCGGACGCGTCGGCGAACAGCGCGGCCGCACCACGGTCGACCGTGTCCTTGCGAGCGTTCCCGCTGCCCGGCCCGGCACCGGCGGCGAAGACCGCCACGTCGGCGCCGGACAGCACCCCTGCGACGGCCGCGGCGTCAGCCTGCTCGAGATCCAGTACGGCGGCCAGCCCGCCGGCCGCGGTGAGGTCGGCCTCGTGATCGGGGTTGCGGACCAGCCCGACCACCTCGTGACCGTCATCGGCCAGCAGCCTCGTCAGCCGCAGCGCGATCTGTCCGTGTCCACCCGCAATCACCACTCGCATGCCCCGAGCCTAACTCGCCGCCGCATCAGGCAAACTGCTCCTGTGCCGCACGCAACAGCCGCCGACCGGAACCGGATCGCGTACCAGGTCCGCGGCGACGGGCAACCACTCGTCCTGCTGGCCGGCCAGGCCAACAACCACACCTGGTGGGACCCGGTCGGGGCCGACTTCGAGGCGATGTACCGGACGATCACGCTGGACTGGCGCGGCACTGGGGACAGCGACAAGCCGGACGAGGTCTACAGCACACCCGGCTTCGCCGAGGACGTGGTCGCGGTGCTCGACGACCTCGGGTTGCCGGCCGCGCATGTGTACGGCACGTCGATGGGTGGTCGGGTCGCGCAGTGGATCGCGATCAAGCATCCAGACCGCGTCAACAGGCTGGTGCTCGGGTGCACATCACCCGGTGCCAAACACGGCTACGAGCGGAGTCAGGAGATCCGCCGGGCTCTGGCCGACCCGCAACGTACCGAGAGAGTGCTGCTCGAGCTCATGTACACGCCGGCGTGGCTGGCCGTGAACCCCGCGTCGCACCCGGTGCTCGGTGACCCTGACATGCCGGCGTACGCGAAGGGGCGGCATCTGGTCGCGAGCAACAGGCACGACGCGTGGGACGGGCTGCCGAGCATCAGTGCGCCGACGTTGATCCTGCACGGGACCGACGACATCTTCAGCCCGGTCGCCAACGCGCAGCTCCTCGCGGACCGGATCCCCGGCGCCCGCGCAGAACTCATCCAGGGCGCTCGACACGCGTACTTCCACGAGTTCCGGGCAGTCGCCGGCCCGCTGGTACTGGACTTCCTGGCTCACTGACTGCGCAGGATCGGGCGGAGCGCGTCGAGCACGCTCGCGTCCTCGATCGTCGACGGCACCGCTTCGTCCCGCCCGTCGGCGATTCCGCGCATCGTCTTGCGCAGGATCTTCCCCGACCGCGTCTTCGGCAGACCGTCCACCACCGATACGTCCCGGAACGCCGCCACCGGCCCGATCTCCCGCCGTACCGCTGCCACCAACTCGTCCCGCAGGACATCCTCCGGGATGTCGGCACCAGCCTTGAGTACGACGAGACCGCGCGGGACCTGGCCCTTCAACGCGTCACGTACGCCGATCACCGCACACTCGGCGACCGCCGGATGAGCCGCAAGGACTGCCTCCATCGAACCGGTCGACAGGCGGTGCCCGGCGACGTTGATGACGTCGTCGGTGCGGCCCATCACGAAGATGTAGCCGTCCTCGTCGAGGTACCCGGAGTCGCCGGTCAGGTAGTAGCCGTCGTACCGGCTGAGGTAGTTGTCGATGTAGCGCTGGTCGTCGCCCCACAGCGTCGGCAGCGCGCCCGGCGGCAGCGGGAGCTTGATCGCGATCGCTCCCTCCACGCCCGCCGGCTGCGGCGTCCCCACGGCGTCCAGGATCTGCACATCCCACCCTGGCACTGGGACCGTGGCCGAACCCGGCTTGGTCGGCAGCGCCTCGAGTCCACGCGGGTTCGCGGCGATCGGCCACCCGGTCTCCGTCTGCCACCAGTGATCCACCACCGGTACGCCGAGATGCTCGTGAGCCCAGTGATACGTCTCGGGATCGAGCCGCTCGCCGGCCAGGAACAGAGTCCCGAAGGCGCTCAGGTCGTACTTCGACGCCAGCTTGGCCTCAGGATCGACCTTCTTGATCGCCCGGATCGCGGTCGGTGCGGTGAACAGGGCCTTCGCGCCGTGCTCGGAGATGACGCGCCAGAACGCACCGGCGTCCGGCGTACCGACCGGCTTGCCCTCGTAGAGCACTGTGGTCGCGCCGACCAGCAGCGGCGCGTAGACGATGTAGGAGTGGCCGACGACCCAGCCGACATCGGATGCGGTCCACCACACGTCACCCGGACCGATGTCGTAGATCGCGCGCATCGACCAGGCCAGCGCGACCGCGTGACCACCGTTGTCGCGGACCACGCCCTTCGGTTTCCCCGTCGTACCCGACGTGTAGAGGATGTAGAGCGGATCGGTCGCGGCGACCGGGACCGGATCGGCCGGCTTCGCCGCGGCGGTCAGCTCGGCCCAGTCGAGGTCACGCTCGCCCAGCTCGGCCAGCGCGGTCTCCCGCTGCAGCACTATGGTGTGCTCCGGCTGGTGCCGGCTGAGTTCGAGAGCCGCATCGATGATCGGCTTGTACTCGACCACGCGCGTGGGCTCGATGCCGCAGGACGCGGCCACGATCACCTTCGGCGTCGCGTCGTCGATCCGCGCGGCGAGCTCGCGGGGTGCGAACCCACCGAACACCACCGAGTGGATCGCGCCGAGCCGCGCACACGCGAGCATCGCGA
Organism: Kribbella sp. NPDC050241; assembly: GCF_044459685.1. Classification (NCBI taxonomy): domain Bacteria; kingdom Bacillati; phylum Actinomycetota; class Actinomycetes; order Propionibacteriales; family Kribbellaceae; genus Kribbella; species Kribbella sp. NPDC050241. The sequence continues at coordinate 1,342,374 of NZ_JBITJE010000001.1, read as the reverse complement.
CGGCGGCCTCGGGCACCATCGGCATGTAGACGATGACACGATCGCCCGTACCCACACCGAGCGATGCGAGCGCCCCGGCGAACCGCGCAACCTCGTCCCGCAGTTCGCCGTACGTGTACGAGCGACCCGTGCCGGTGACCGGGGAGTCGTAGATCAGCGCGACGCGGTCGCCGTTCCCCGCCTCGATGTGCCGGTCGAGTGCGTTGTACGACGTGTTGAGCTCGGCGTCCGGGTACCACCGGTACAGCGGTGCGCCCGAGTCGTCCAGTGCCCGCGTCGGCGGCCGGGTCCAGGAGATCGCCTCCGCGGCCTCCAGCCAGAACCCGTCCGGATCAGCGAGACCCCGCCGGTAGCTCTCGTCATACGCGCCCATTTCTGGTGGCCTCCCAACCGTCGGCTTCTCTCATCGTGGCAGGGTTGGGGCATGACGGTAAGAGTCGATGAGGTGCGGGCGGCGGCGGAGCGGATCGCCGGACGGGTACGACGGACTCCGGTGATCGAGGTGGCGCCGGGCCTGGTCTTCAAGCTGGAGCTGCTGCAGCACACCGGCTCGTTCAAACCGCGCGGCGCCTTCAACCGGCTCCTGGTCGCGAAGGAACGCGGTGAGCTGACCGGGCAGGGCATCGTCGCGGCGTCCGGCGGCAACGCGGGTCTGGCCGCGGCCTACGCCGCCCGCGAACTCGGCGTACCGGCGCGGATCTTCGTTCCGGTCAACGCGCCCGCCCCGAAGGTCGCCAAGCTCCGCACGCTCGACGCCGAGGTGGTCCAGGTCGGGAACGAGTACGCCGAGGCGTATCAGGCAGCGGTGGAAGCGCGGGACGAGGGCGACGCGCTGCTGCTGCACGCCTACGACCAGCCCGAAGTCGTGGCAGGTCAGGGCACCATCGGGCTGGAACTGCTCGAGCAGGCCGGATCCTTCGACACCGTCCTGGTCGCGGTCGGTGGCGGCGGACTGATCGGGGGGATCGCGACGGCGATCGGCGACAACGCGCAGGTGATCGGTGTGGAGCCGGAGTTGTCGGCGACCCTGCATCGCGCACTGGAGGCCGGCGAGCCGGTCGACGGGCCGGTCGGCGGCGTGGCGGCGGACTCGCTCGGTGCCCGGCGGCTTGGTGATCTCGCGTTCGCGGCCGCTCGCGAGCACGGCGTACGATCGCTGCTCGTCGACGAGGAAGCCATCGTTGCTGCTCGTAACGAGCTCTGGCACGACTACCACCTGGCCGTCGAGCACGGCGCCGCCACCACGTACGCCGCGCTGAAGTCGGGCGCCTACCGCCGGGCCGACGGCGAGCGGATGGTCCTGGTGGTCTGCGGAGCCAACACGGACCCCGCGACGCTCACCTGACCGGTTTGGCCGGCCTGCGCTTGGACCGGTCGTCGGCCAGGATCCAGGCGGCCAGGACACCGGCGATCGCGCCGAACAGGTGTCCCTGCCAGGAGATCCCGTCCTGCGGAAGCAGCCCGCCGAGCAGCGCGCTCCCCCAGACCAGGACGACCACTACGCCGACCAGCACCTGGCTGATCCGGCGGTTGAACAGTCCGCGCATGATCAGGTAGGCGGCGTACCCGAAGACCAGACCGCTGGCGCCGATGGTGACCGTGTTCGGCGGCGAGATCAGCCAGGTGCCGAAGCCGCCGATCACGGTCACGATGGCGGTCACTGCGAACAGCCGGGCCGCACCGCCGACGGCGATCAACAGGCCGAGTGTCACCAGCGGCAGCGTGTTCGAGATCAGGTGGCCGAAGCCGAGGTGCAGGAACGGCGCGGTGATGATGCCGATCAGCCCCTGCGGATCACGCGCGATGATCCCGTACTGATCCAGCGCGCCGTTCGTCGCCGCGTCGATGATCTCGCTGAGCCACATCAGCCCGACCAGCACGCCGAGCAGCTTCAGTCCGCTCCCGATCCGGGCAGCGTCGACCGCCCCACCGGTCCGCTTCGCAGGTATCTGGGAGCTCATGTAACAACGATGCCGTATCCGGCCAAGTCTCAGTCCTTGACGAGCGCGGCGACAGCACACAGTGATCTCTGCGATACTCCCGGTGGCTATCGAGGTGAGGTGGGGGAACGCGATGCCGGTTGCCGTCTATGTGCTGGGCTTGAGCATCTTCGCGCAGGGAACGTCGGAGTTGATGCTCGCCGGTCTGCTGCCCGAATTGTCGGGCGATCTGCGGATCTCCATCCCGGCCGCGGGCCTGCTGATCTCCGCGTTCGCGCTCGGCATGCTGCTCGGTGCGCCGATCCTGGCGGTGGTCACGCTCAAGTGGTCCCGGCGTACGGCGTTGCTCGTGTTCCTCGGTATCTTCGCGGCCACCCATGTCGCGGGGGCGTTGACCCCGAACTACGCGATCCTCCTGGCCACCCGCGTCGTCGGCGCCTTCGTGTACGCCGGTTTCTGGTCGGTCGCGGCCGTCACAGTGGTCGCACTGGTGCCTGTCGACCGGCGGGCTCGCGCGATGAGCGTCGTCACCGGCGGCCTGACCATCGCCACCATCGTCGGTCTCCCGATCGGCACGGTGCTCGGGCAGCACCTCGGCTGGCGATCGGCGTTCTGGACGGTCGCCGGTTTGTGTGTCCTCGCGATGGCCGGTGTGTTCGCGACCATTCCCGATGGCAGGCCGGACCCGGAGAGCGCGCCGCGGCTGCGCGAGGAACTTCGCGGGCTCCGCCACGCCAGACTCTGGCTGGCCTTCGGCACGACCGCACTGGTCACTGCCACGATCCTGGTGGTGTTCAGCTACCTCGCTCCCCTGCTGATCAACACCACCGGGCTGACGCCGAGCGCCGTACCGGGAGTCCTCGCCCTCTACGGTCTCGGTTCGTTCATCGGCATCACGCTCGGCGGGCGGACCGCGGACGCCCTGCCGTTCCACACCCTCTTCGTGGGCATCACCGGTTTGGGCATCCTGTCCGCGGTCCTCGCCCTGACCGCGACGAATCCCGTCGTCACCCTCGCCGTGGTCGTCCTGCTCGGCGGCTTCGGCTTCGCCACCAACCCGGCGCTCAACGCCCGTGTCTTCAGCCTGGCCGGCGACGCCCCGACCCTGGCGACCGCGACCAACTTCTCCGCGTTCAACGTCGGCATCACCGCCGGGCCGTGGCTCGGTGGCCTCGCGATCGACGCCGGCGCCGGCTACCCGGCACTCGGCTGGATCGCGGTGGCCACCGGGCTCGCGGCCCTCGCGACGGTGGTCGTCGCAGCTTTCCTGCCGGTCAGTTCACCGGACCACTCGGGTCGATATGGCTCGGATCGAACTCGGCGTGCCGCTTGAACACGTACTTGTTCAACAGCCAGGTGATCGCCCACAACGCGACGCCGATCAGCATCAACCACCCGGCGATCTTGTAGTCCGCCGAGTCGCGCCCTGACAGCGGGCTGGCCAGGTACACGCACAGGATCACACCGAGCAGCGGGAGCGCGGTCGGGGCGTGGAAGTGCTTGTGCTCGACCCGATCCCGGCGCAGCACCAGCACGGCCACGTTCACGATCGCGAACACGCACAGCAGCAGGAGCGCCGTCGTCCCGCCGAGCGCGGCCAGATCGGCGTACCCGATCAGGACGAACGCGAGGAGCGTCGTGAACAGGATCGCGATCCACGGCGTCCGGCGCCGGCGCAGCACTCGGCCGAGCGGACCCGGCAGGACCTGCTCGTGCGACATGCCGTACAGCAGGCGGCTCGCCATCAGCATGTTGATCAACGCCGAGTTCGCCACCGCGAACATGGTGATCCAAGCGAACAGCTCGAGCGGGAAGCCCGGCGCACCCGCCTGGACGACCTTCAGCAGCGGGGTCGCGCCCTCGTTCAGGTCTTCCGGTGAGACCAGGGCGACCGCGGAGATCGCGACCAGCACGTAGATGACGCCGGTGATGCACAGGCCGGTCAGCATCACCTTCGGGAAGATCCGGACCGGGTCCTTCGTCTCCTCGGCCATGTTCACCGAGTCCTCGAAGCCGACCATCGCGAAGAACGCGAGTGCGGTCGCCGCGGTGACCGCGCCGAACGGCGACTCACCGGACGGGACGTTGAACTCGGTCAGCCGCGAGGTGTCGCCGTCGCCGCCGGCCAGCGCCCACGCGCCGATGCCGATCACGATCAGCAGACCGCTCAACTCGACACACGTCAGGACGACGTTCGCCTTCACGCTCTCGCCGACGCCGCGCAGGTTGACCAGCGCGATCAGCGTCATGAACGCGAGCGCGGTGATCATCAGCAGCGACCCGCGGTCCGGATCGATGTCGGCGGCCGAGAAGAAGTTCGCGGCGAACGCCTTCGACGCGCTCGACGCCGAGGTGAGACCGGAACACATCACCGCGAACGTGAGCAGGAAGGTGAGGAAGTGGATCCCGAACGCCTTGTGCGTGTAGACGGCGGCGCCGCCGGCCTTCGGGTACTTCGTGACGAGTTCCAGATAGCTGGTCGCGGTCAGCAGTGCGACCACGAACGCGCACAGGAACGGCAGCCAGACCGCCCCGCCGACCTCGCCGGCCACCTTCCCGGTCAGCGCGTACACGCCGGTACCCAGAATGTCCCCGACCACGAACAGGAGTAGTAGGCCGGGTCCCATGACCCGTTTGAGTTCAGGACGCTCGCCGGTCTGAGGTGCGGCGGCGCTGGGGCTTTCGCTCATCGTCGTCCTCCCTGGAATTCGGTGCGTCAGTCGACCACATTCCGGGGTGCATTCGCCACAGCCTGCGACCAAGGCCGTGGCCGGAAGGTGACCGGCGGCCTGGGAGCATAGGCCCGTGATGCACCTTCGTCTCATCGTCCCACCGGATCGCACCGGCCGCGTCCTGGACGCGCTCGTCGACGATCCACGGGTGACGAGCGTGGTCCGGCTGCCCGGCGCCGCGCAGCGACCGGCCGGCGACGTGCTCGAGTGCGACGTGACCCGGGAGGCGACCTCGGACATCCTCGCCTTCCTCAAGGCTGAGGGCCTGTACGACGAGGGTTCGGTGGCGGTCGCCGACGTCGACGCCGCGCCGTCGCGGAACGCTCGCGAGACCGAGAAGGCCGCCCCCGGTGCGCCGGACGACGCGGTCATCTGGGACGCGGTCGTCGACCAGGCCTACAACGAGGCCAGCGGCTCCTGGGTCTATTACGCCTTCCTCACCCTGGCGACCATGATCGCGTCGGTTGCCGTGGTCACCGATTCGTCCATCCTGGTCGTCGGCGCGATGGTCGTCGGCCCCGAGTTCGGAGTCGTCGCCGCCCTCGCCGTCGGGCTGGCCATGCGCAACCGGGCCCTGACTTGGCGGTCCCTGCGTCTGCTGGTGCTCGGATTCGTGGTGGCCATCGCACTGGCGACAGCGGCTGCCCTGCTGGCCCGTGCCGTCGGGTGGATCGATGCCGGGTCCGTCACTGCGGACCGTCCACTGACCGGGTTCATCTGGCGGCCGGACAAGTGGTCGGCGGTCGTCGCCGTTCTGGCCGGCTGTGCTGGGGTGCTCTCACAGACCGCCGGACGGTCGAACGCGCTGGTCGGCGTCTTCATCTCGGTCACCACGGTGCCGGCGGCCGGCGATCTGGCCCTGTCGCTCGCGCTGTGGGTGCCGAGCCACATCGGCGGCGCAGCAGCGCAGCTCGGCATCAATCTGGCCGGCATGACGGTGGCCGGTGTCGTCACCCTGCTCGTGCAGCGCGTGGTCTGGCGGATCTATCTGCGGGTGAAGGGGCGAGGTCAGGCGGGCGCGCGCGTTGAGGCTTGACCGGACGTCCCCTGTCCGATCCGCGCGCGCCCGGCAGACACAGTCGTACCCCACTCGGGGTGGATTCGCACCTGCGGATCGCCTGACGTATGCCGGACATGGCGCGAAGTCGCCATTAACGGGAAAACGATTCCACCTGCATCCAGGAGACGGGATAGCCTGTCCGGGATCCGGGCGATGGGAGGGACGGATGCTGGAGACGGTGGGGGTCGATCCGCCTGACGAGGAGGCGTACCGCGCCCTGCTGACCGCGTCCGGGTGCGGGATCGCCGAGCTGGCCAAGCTCCTCGACCGCGACGAGCGCGAGGTCGCCGCGACCGTCGAGCGGCTGGAGACCCTCGGACTGCTCACCACCACGTCGGACCATCCGATGCGGCTGCTGCCGACCCGTCCCGACGTGGCCGTCGACACCTTGGTCGCCGTACGTCGTGCCGAGCTGGACCGGGTTCGCGCCGAGGCAAGGGTGTTGCTGACGGAGCTGCGAGCGCAGGAGCAGCACCGGCCGGAGAACCTGGTCGAGGTGATCGTCGGTCAGGAGGCGATCGCCGCCCGGTTCGCGCAGTTGCTCAACGGGACCCGCGAAGAGTTGCTGGTGCTCGACCGGCCGCCGTACGCGTCGAAGACCGGGGAGTCGGAGCCGCGGGTGCACAGGCTGCTCAGCGACGGTGTGGTTGTCCGGGGCATCTACTCCCCCGACTCACTCGATCGTCCCGGCGGTGTCGACCAGGCCTACAGCGCGGCGGACGCCGGTGAGACCTCGCGGGTCCATCCGCAGCTGCCGATGAAACTCGCCGTGTTCGACCGCCGGGCCGCTTTGATGCCGCTGGACGTTGACCAGCTGGTCGACAGCGCTCTCGTCGTCCATCCGTGCGCATTGCTCGACGCACTGGTCGAGATGTTCACACTGTTGTGGGACCAGGCAGTTCCGGTAGTGCCGGTGGTCAAGACCGACCCGCTCGATGCGCGGCTGATGACGCTGCTCGGCGCGGGCCTCAAGGACGACGCGATCGCGCGGCAGCTCGGGCTGAGCAGTCGCACGGTCGGCCGCCGGGTGGCCGAGCTGATGGAGACGCTGGGCGCGCGGACCCGGTTCCAGGCCGGCATCCACGCCCAGCGTCGCCATCTCCTCGAGGACTGAGTCAGCAGGCCGCGAGCATCTGCTGCAGCGCGGTCTTCTCGGCCGACTGCAGCGACAGGCCGTAGGTGTACTTCACCCAGATCCACTCGCGGGCGTAGATGCAGTGCACCGAGGCGTTGGTCGGCTTCCACTCGGACGGGTCCTTGTCGCCCTTGGACCGGTTGCTCGACGCCGACACCGCGATCAGCTGCGCGATGCTCAGGTCGTTCGCGAACTGCTGGCGGCGGGCCGTGGTCCAGCCGTTCGCACCGGACTTCCACGCTTCGGCGAGCGGGACGATGTGGTCGATGTCGACGCCCGAGGAGTCGTTCACGTAGGTGGCGTCGTACACGCTGTACCAGCGACCGGTGGTCGGCTGGCAGCTGCTGTCGACGGTGACGCCGATGCCGTCGCGCTTGAGCACTTGTTCACGGGTGTCGCAGCTACCGGACTGGGTGATCCAGTGCGGGAACAGGTCCCGGCTGTACCCGCTCGTCGAGCCCTCCGTCTTCACGGTGAGGCTCGCCAGCTGGGTGGCCGCGGTACCGGCCGACGGCGGGTCCGGTGGGTAGGCGAGCGCCGGTCCGGCGCTCAAGGTGAACGCCGCGGTCGCGGCGACTGCTGTCAGTGCAGCGGTGATCGAACGTCGCATAGGTCAGGCCTCCGAGGGTGGGGCGGAATCCCCCCTGACGTACTGCCCTCAGCCTTCCCCGATCACAGGCGGTAAGAAACCACTCACCGGTGAAGGGCGTGTGAACGGTCCGGTCAGTCGTGCTCGACGACGGTGAGTGTCCAGCCGGGGCCGGTGCGGTCGAGTTCGGCGTTCCAGCGCTCGCTGACCAGCTTGTGCAGGGACTTCGGGGTTCCAGGGTCCTTGCCGGACTCGAGCAGGTGCCGCGCGACCAGGCCGCGGGTGTGCTTGGCCATGTGCGACACGACCGTCCGGACACCGTCGCGTTCACGGACGACGTTGACCGAGACCCACTTGGCCGCCTGGTCACCGCTCGGGCGCCACGCGGCGACGTACGTCGATGAGCGGCAGTCGACGATCACACCGCTGCTCTCCGACAGCACGGCCGCCAGCGGATCACGCCAGACCGACGCCAGCGGTCCATGACCGGGCAGCGTCGTACCCATCGAGAGCCGGTACGGCGGTACGCGGTCGGCCGGCCGCAACGCGCCCCAGGCCGCGGACACCACGAGCAGGCGGCTGCCCGCGCGGCGCTTGGTGCCCGCGGACATGCTCGCGTAGCCGAGAGCGTCGTACAGGACGCCGGAGTAAAGCTCGGACACCGGTACCGCGGGCTCGGTGCGCCAGCGGGTGTTGCGGTCGACCTCACCTTGCAGCGAGGCGCCGACGTCCAGAACGTCGTACGCGTCGGAAGACGCAGACACCTTCGCCAGCGTCTCCAGGACCTGCTCGCGGACGGGGTTCAGCTCCGGGAACGAGAGCGTCGAGAAGTCGACGGCGCGACCGCGGGACCGCCCGGTCTTGCCCTCGGACGGCGGCAGCAGAATCAGCATCAGGTGAGCTCGTCCAGGGCGGCCAGGTCGGCGGCGGTGGGGTCCCACAACCCGGCCGCGACGTTCTGCGCGATCTGCTCCGGCGTGGTGGCGCCGGCGATCACCGAAGCGACCGCGGGCTGGGACGCGAGGCCGCCGATCGCGACGTCGATCATGGTCAGGTCGCGCTCGGCCGCGAACGTCTCCAGTGCCTCGATCTTGTCGAAGTCGGCGCTGACCAGACGGTCCGGCTGTGTCGCCAGCCGCGTCCCGGCGGGTGCCTCCTCGCCGCGCTTGTACTTGCCGGTGAGCAGGCCGGAGGAGAGCGGGAAGAACGGCAGTACGCCGATGCCGAGGTGCTCGCACGCGGGCACCAGTTCGTCCTCGACCTCGCGCTCGAGCAGCGAGTACCGGTTCTGGGCGCTGATGAAGTGCTCGAGGCCGGCGGTCCGGGCGGCCCAGTCGGCGTCCACCACCTGCCAGCCGGCGAACTGGGAACTGCCGATGTACCGGACCTTGCCCTCGGCAACGAGCTCGGACAGCGCCGCAAGGGTCTCCTCGATCGGAGTGACCTGGTCCGGCAGGTGCAGCTGGTAGAGGTCGATCCAGTCGGTGCCCAGCCGCTGCAGACTCGATTCGACCGCCTTGCGGATGTACCGGCGGGAGGCGCGGGCACCCCAGTCCGGGCCGTTCACCCCGTGCATGTCGCCGCCGAACTTGGTCGCGATCACCACCTCGTCGCGCCGGCCACCGAGGGCTTTGCCGAGCAGCTCTTCACTGAACCCGTGCTCGCCCTGGTAGACGTCCGCGGTATCGAACAAGGTGATGCCCGCGTCCACCGCGGCGTTCACCACCACGTCTGTACGGGTCGCATCCAGCCGCCGCCCGAAGTTGTTGCAGCCGAGTCCGACCACGCTCACAGTCAGCCCCGAGTCACCCAGTTGCCGGTACTCCATCTCACTCATGTGCTCAGCCTAATCACGGCATACAGTGGCCCTCATGCCGAGTCTCACCGTGGACGGCGCCCGCACTCGGGCCGCCGCACTCTCCGTCCAGTCGTACGACGTCGATCTCGACCTCACCCAGGGCGAGCGCACGTTCGGGTCCACCACCACCATCAGGTTCAACGCGTCGGATCAGACGACGTGGCTGGACGTGCAACCCGACGAGCTGCTGTCGGTGACGCTGAACGGCGCACCGGTCGACGTCGCCGGGCTGAACGACGGACGGCTCGAGCTCACCGGCCTGCAGCCGGACAACGTGCTCGTCGTCGCTGCCTCGATGGCGTACTCCCACGACGGTGAGGGACTGCACCGCGCGGTCGACGCCGCCGACGGTCTCGTCTACACCTACGCGATGTCCTTCCTGGACGCCGCGCCGCGCATCTTCGCGTGCTTCGACCAGCCCGACCTCAAGGCGCCGTACCGGCTGAAGGTGACCGCGCCGCCGGAGTGGCTGGTGCTCGGCAACGGAGCCGCGACCCAGGTCTCCCCCGGTCGCTGGGAGCTGACCGAGACACTGCCGCTGTCGACGTACTTCGTCACCGTCGTGGCCGGGCCGTACCACCAGCTGACCGATTCCCACGACGGGATCGCGCTGAGCGTGGTGTCGCGGCAGTCGCTGAAGGAGGCGCTGGACCGCGAGGCCGAGGACATCTTCCGGGTCACCAAGCAGGCCTTCGACGAGTACCACCGGATGTTCGGCTACCGGTACCCGTTCGGCGAGTACCACCAGGCCTTCGTGCCGGAGTTCAACGCCGGCGCGATGGAGAACCCGGGTTGCGTGACGTTCCGCGACTCGATGGTGTTCCGCTCCGCGGCGACCGACGCCGAGCGCGGCCAACGGGCCCGGACGATCGTGCACGAGATGGCGCACCAGTGGTTCGGCGACACCGTCACGATGCAGTGGTGGAACGACCTGTGGCTGAACGAGTCGTTCGCCGAGTACATGGCGCACCGGGTGTCGACCGCCGCGACCGACTACCAGGACAACTGGATCGATTTCGCCTTCATCCGGAAGTGGTGGGGTCTGCAGGCCGACCAGCGTTCGTCGACGCACCCGGTCGCGGCCGACGCGGTCAAGGACGCGCAGGCCTCCCTCGACGACTTCGACGGCATCTCGTACGCCAAGGGCGCGGCGGTGCTGAAGCAGCTCGCCGCCTACCTCGGTGACGACATCTTCCTGGCCGGCGTCAAGGCGCACATCGTCGCGCACGAGTTCGCCAACGCGACGTTCGCCGACCTGCTCGCGAAGTGGACCGAGGCCGGTGCCGTCAACCTCGACACCTGGGCGCAGAACTGGCTCCGCACCCCGGGCGTCGACACGATCAGCGCCGTCCGCACCGAGACCGGCATCAAGCTGCGCCGCGTCGCGCCGGTCGCACACCCGGCGACACGACCGCACAAGCTGACCGTCGGTGGGTACGACGCCGACGGCCGCGCGACCACGGTCGACGTACTGCTGGTCGCGGACGAGGTGGACGTGCCGCTCGACTCGTCGGTCGCGGTGGTGATCCCGGACGCGGGCGACGACACCTGGGCGAAGATCCGGCTCGACGCGGACAGCCTGGCGAACCTCGCGACGGTGCTGCCGAAGATCGAGAGCGGGGTGACCAGAGCCGTCGTACTGAACAGCATCCGGGACGCGGTCGCGGACGCCGAGCTCGACCCGAAGCTCGGCTTCGAGGTGCTGCTCAGCATGCTGCCCGGCGAGACCAGCGACATCGCGGTCTCGTCGATTGTCGGATGGGCGCAGAGCCGGCTGCTCGGCATCTACCTGCCCTACGAGCCGTACCGCGGCCGGCTGGCCGACGTACTGGCCGAGCGGCTCCGGTCCGCGCCGGCGGGCAGCAGCCTGCAGCTCGCGGTGGCCCGCGGCCTGGTCAAGCTGACCGACGACGTGGACCTGCTGCAGGGCTGGCTGAGCGGCAGCGACGTACCCGAAGGACTCCCGGTCGACGCCGAGCTGCGCTGGATGGTGACACTGCAGTTGGCCCGCCTCGGCGCGATCGGCGATGCCGACATCGACGCCGAGCTCGCTCGCGACAACACCTCCGAGGGTGTCGTGCACGCCACCGAGTGCCGGGCCGCGTTGCCGACACCGGAGGCCAAGGAGCGGGCCTGGGCGATCATCATGGCCGACGCCGACGTCGCGAACTACGAGCTGTACGCCGCCGGCACGGGCTTCTGGCACCCGGCGCAGGCCGAGCTCACCGCGCCGTACGTCGACCGGTTCTTCGCCGAGATCGGCGGCACCGCCAAGTTCCGTTCCGGCTGGGTCATCGGGACCAGCGCGCATACGTCGTTCCCGCGGTACGCGATCGACGAGCGGGTGGTCGGGCTGGCCGGTGAACTGGCCGCCGACGATTCGGTCGCGGCCGGAATCCAGCGTGCTGTCGGCGACGACGCCGACGACATCAAACGCGCTCTGGCGGTCCGTTCGGCGTTCGGTGACTGAGTACTGAGTCGCGGTCACACCGTGTTGTGACTACTGTGACTGGTGTGATCACAAGGACCCTTGTGAGCAGGCAAGATGTGATTTCGTGACAGAACCTCCACAATGACCGGGCGGCACGGCGCGCCGGTCTTGGTCAGGCAGCACGTCACGGGAGAGACTGTCGAGAACCGCACAGGAGAACAAAGGCAATGCGCGAGGCGAGGCTCGTCGGTCTGAGCCAGGATGGCATGCAGCTCATCCTGGCGCTGGCAGAGACGGGTGAGGAGTTCGCCGTTCCGGTCGACGACCGGTTGCGTGCGGCCCTGCGCGGCGACCGTGCCCGACTCGGCCAGCTGGAGATTCAAATGGAGAGCGCGCTGCGCCCACGAGACATCCAGGCTCGTATCCGCGCCGGCGAAAGTCCCGAGGCGGTCGCGGCCGTCGCCCAGATGCCGATGGAACGCGTGATGGCGTTCGCCGGTCCGGTCCTGGCCGAGCGGGACCACATCGCGAGCCTCGCGCAGCGCGCCTCCGTCCGTCGCCGTGGCGGTGCCGACGCCCCGACCCGCAACCTCGGTGCCTGGGTCACCGAGCGGCTCCGCACCCGCCAGGTCGACCCGTCGTCGGCCGAGTGGGATGCCTGGCGGCGTGACGACGGCCGCTGGGCGGTCCGGGTCTCCTACTTCGTCGCGGCCGAGGACGCGGAAGAGCAGAAGGAAGAGAAGATCGCGATGTTCGCGTACGACGCTCCTGGTCGGTACGCGGTCCCCGACGACGACGAGGCCCGGTGGCTGGTGGGTGAGCAGGCGCAGGTGCTGCCGCCGCCGGTCCAGCCCGAGCACCAGCCAGGCGAGCGCCGGCTGAGCGCGGTGGCCGACATCGACCTGTCCATCGCGCCCGACCACGGGGCCGACAGCTACGAGGCCGGCTTCGAGGACACCGTCAGCCTGCCACGGCGAAACCAGCCGGTTTCCCGGGAGGCCGGCCATGACGGCCACACCACGCGCGACGCAGAGCGTGGTCCGCGCCGGGTGCACTCGGTGCCGGACCCGGACGAGGAGCCGACGCTGATCGACGTACCGGTCGAGCAGCCGCCGACGCTGCGTCCGGCCGTGCGTGCCGTCGAGCGTCCCACTCAGCTCCCGGCCGAGGCTGCCTCGATGGCTCCGCCTGAGGAGCGTGCTGCCGCGCGCGAGAACCCGTTCACCGAACGCCGCGCCACTCCGGATCGCACTCCCCCAGCTCCTGTGCGCCAGGCACCCGAGTCCCGCCCCGCCGAGCGCCCGGCTGGTCGCACTGCTCCGGCGGAGCGTCCCGCTCCGGCCGATCACCGCTCTGCGCCGACCACTCCGGCACCTGCCGACCCGACGCCGTCTCCGATCGAGGCACCCGCGCCCAAGCAGCCGGCCACCACCGAGCCGCCTGCCGCGGCCGCCGCCGACGCCGACGCCGTGCCTGCGGCGAACGAAGAAGCTCCGGCAGAGCCGAAGAAGAAGCCGGCCCGCCGCAACGCCAAGCGCGCCAGCGTCCCGAGCTGGGACGAGATCATGTTCGGCAAGAAAGCCGACTGATCCCGCCGTCGCCTGACCCATCACGGACTGTTGTCCCAGATGGCGGACCCTGTTTGGCAGGGTCTTCGAGCTCTGCCATCATCTTCGGCATGTTCCTGCTGTGTTGTTGCTGTTGTCGCTGACGCGCGCCGTCTCCGGCGCACGAGGCCCTGCCCCTTTCCGTGGCCCGCCCGCCGACACCAGCACTCACAGGATCTTTCCCCATGAATCTCCCGGCTCTCGCCGACCTGCTCGCGTCCCGTGGCCTCCGGCTGCTGCCCGGCTCCCACGCCGTACCGGTCGAGCTGCTCGTTCAGTTGCCTGACGCAACGATCGCCAAGTTCACCGCACGCGGTACGACGCTCCGCCTGCGCCGCTTCTCCCCCGACGCGCTCACCGCGATCACGATCGCCGCCGAGTGCGGTTGCGGCGACCACCACCCGCAGTCCGGCCCGGCCCGCGTCACCCTGAGCAGGTACGCCGTACCGCTCGACGAGCACACCCTCGACGGCGAACTCCTCTTCGGCTGGCAACACCACGAAGCCGGCCTCCTCCGCCTACCCGACGCCGCCACCCACTTCTTCACCCTCCTGGCCCAACTGCAGACCCCCACCCGCGAACTGGTCGGCGTCGCCTGATCCTTTACCACCACCATCCGAGGGGATCTCCGGCCTCCTGTCTGATGGGTGGGTTGGTTTCGGCTGAGGTGGCGGCGTGCAGATGGACAGGAGGTGTCGGGCCGACAGGTAGTGCGGTTGAGCGCGCGTGCATCCTATGTACGGTGTATCGCAGGTGCACTACCTGTCGCTCTGCACACCGCTGGTCGATGACCCGCACATTGTCCTGGCCATCACCTTGCCGCCGCCCGGACCCGTCGACCCCCGGGCATTGCCGGGCCGAGGGAGCGGCGATCGGGCCGGCCGGGCCGCTGGGTCAGGAGGCGGCGCGGTGCGGGTCAAGGGCGGCGGTGGGCCGGCTCGTGGGTGTCGTAGTGCGTGCGAGCCTCCTCGACCTTCGCGAGGTTCGGGGACCATTCGGCGAGGGAGTGGAAGAGTGGGGCGAGGCTGCGGCCGAGGTCGGTGATCTCGTACTCGACCCGTGGCGGCACCTCCGGGTAGTACGTGCGCTGCACCAGCCCGTCGCGTTCGAGCTGACGGAGCCGCTGGGTGAGGACCTTCGGCGTGATCACCCCGATCCGCCGCTCGAGCTCGACGAACCGCTGACGCCCGTACTCGTTCAGCGTCCACAGGATCGGCGTCGTCCACCGGCTGAAGACCAGATCGACCACCGGCGCGATCGGACACGCCTGCACCGGCTCCACCTCTGTGCGCTCGCTCACAAATCCGCCTCCCGCCAATACTTTCCTCTAGGTACCTACTATTCCACGGCAAGTAGCGTCCTCGTCAGTCAACCGAACGAGGAGCGAACATGATCGTGATCACCGGAGCCACCGGCAACGTCGGCCGTCCGCTAGTCCAGGCGCTGGCCGCCGCGGGCGAAGAGGTGACGGCGGTGTCCCGGCGGACCGCCGAGGTGCCGGAGGGGGTTCGACACCACCGGGCCGATCTGACCCGACCGGAGACCCTCGAGCCCGCCCTGGACGGAGCCGAGGCGGTCTTCCTCCTGACCGGCGCCGAGTTCCTGGCCGGCGGGAACCTGAACGATGTCATGACTGTGGTCCGGGCTGCCGGTGTCGAGCGGGTCGTGCTCCTGTCCTCACAGGGCGTCGGCACCAAGCGGCACCCGTCCGACCACGAGGATGCGCTGACCCGGTCAGGTCTCGACTGGGTGATCCTGCGGCCCGGCAACTTCGATTCCAACGCGCTGCAGTGGGCGCCGGCGGTCCGGGCTCAGCGAGTGGTGGAGGCGCCGTTCGCAGAGGTCGCGCTGCCCGCGATCGATCCGGCCGATATCGCCGAGGTGGCAGCGATGGCGCTCACGGACGCGGCCCACGCGAGCAACACCTACACGCTCACCGGGCCGGCTCCGATCTCGCCGCGGCAGCAGGCTCACGAGATCGCGCTCGCGCTGAACGAGCCGGTGCGGTTCGTCGAGCTGACCCGCACGGAGGCCCGGGACCGGATGGTGCGCTTCATGCCCAGGCCGGTGGTCGACGCGACACTGGACGTCCTGGGTTCGCCGTCGGCTGACGAGCAGGAGGTCAGCCCGGACGTCGAGAAGGTGCTCGGCCGACCCGCACGGACCTTCGGGGACTGGGCCATCCGCAACGTCGAGGCCTTCAGGTAGCTCGCACAAGCGGCAGGAAGACGTCGTCGACCAGCGAGGTCAGCGTCGACGCGGCGACCGGCTCGCTGGTGAAGAGCATCTCGTGGCGCAGCAGATTGGTGGGCGCGGTGAGCACCCGGTCGGGAACGTCCGCGGTCGGGATCTCGCCGCGCGCCGCGGCCCGCCGCACGATGGTCGCCATCACGCCGGTCATCCGGCTGGAGACCTCCGGATCCAGATCCGGCGCCTCGGCGAGCAGCCCATGGACGATGTCAGGCCCGAGTGAGGCGAACCGGTCGGCCATCCGCTGCAGGACGGCGAGCACATCGTCGCGCAGGCTCCCGGTATCGGGGATGTCCTCGACGATCGAGCCGGTGCGATACCGCATCGCGGCGATCACCAACTCCGCGCGGTTCCTCCATCGCCGGTACAGCACCTGCTTACCGGTGTGCGCCCGCGCCGCGACCCTCTCCATCGTCAAACCTGCATAGCCGGACTCCAGCAACTCGTCCCACGCAGCGTCGAGCAGGACAGCCTCGAGTTCGGCACCCCGCCGGCGCTGCGTCTGCTCCACGGCTCGACTCCCAAACAAGAGACCTTGCGTCTCCTAACGACCCGAGTCTACTCTGAAACTCGTAAGAGACGAACCGTCTCTAAGGGGATCCTCAGATGACCACCACAACCACTCCCGACCGCCTGGATCGCGCGGTCCTGAAACTCGCCGGCGTCCTCGTGCTCGGCGCGCTCGCACCACTGCTCGACAGCACGATCGTCAACGTCGCGATCCACACCCTCGGCACCGAACTGCGCACGGGCGTGTCCACAGTCCAGTGGGTCAGTACGGCGTACCTGCTGGCGCTGGCGATCGCGATCCCGATCACCGGATGGTCGGCCAACCGGTTCGGCGCCAAGCGGATGTGGATCGTCGCGCTGGCTCTGTTCCTGGCCGGCTCGATGCTGTGCGGAGTCGCGTGGAACATCGAGTCGTTGATCGCGTTCCGGGTGATCCAGGGCCTCGGCGGCGGGCTGATGCTCCCGATCCTGCAGACTCTGCTGTTCCGCGCGGCGGGCCGCGAGCGGATGGGCCGCCTGATGGCCGTCGTCACCTTGCCCGCACTGATCGGACCGATCCTCGGCCCGGTGATCGGCGGCCTGATGATCGCCCACCTCGACTGGCGCTGGATCTTCTACGTCAACGTGCCGATCTGCCTCGCCGCGATCGCCCTCGCCGTCCGCGTACTGAAGCCGGACCCGCAACCGACGGCGGCCGCGCTCGACGTGACCGGGCTCCTGCTCGTCTCCCCCGCGCTCGCCGGCATCATCTACGGCCTCACCCAGGTCGGCACCCACGGCGGCTTCGGCCACGCCGATGTCCTGCTGCCGATCGGCATTGGCATCGTCCTCCTGATCGCCTTCGCGGTCCGGCGTACCGATGAGCCGCTCATCGACCTCGGCCTGTTCCGAACGCGATCATTCGCCGCATCGACCACCCTGCTCTTCCTGACCGGTTTCGCCCTGTACGGCGCGATGCTCCTGCTGCCGCTGTTCTACCAACAAGCCCGCGGCGAGAGCGTGGTCGCGGCCGGACTCCTGCTCGTGCCCCAGGGCATCGGCAGTCTCCTCGCCCGCACCGCCGGCGGCCTCACCGACCGGTTCGGCCCTCGACCGGTGGTGTTCGCGGGCATCCTCCTCACCGTCGCCGGGACGATCCCGTTCGCCTTCGCGGGTACGGCGTACTGGCTGCTGGCGGTCGCGCTTGTCGTGCGCGGCGCCGGACTGAGCGCCGTCAGCCTGTCAGTGATGGTCGGCGCCTTCCGCGATCTGGAGCCGCGGCAGATCCCGGACGGAAGCAGCACGACCCGGATCATGCAGCAGTTGGGTGGTGCCTTCGGTGCCGCGACGTTGGCCGTGGTCCTGCAGAGCAACCTCGTCGGGCACCCGACGTCGACCGCCTACGCGGCCAGCTTCTGGTGGGCCATCGCCTTCACCGCTGTCGCCGCGGTACCTGCCCTCTTCCTGCCGGCTGTCAGGCGGTGACCCGGAGCAGAAGCTTGCCGGTGGTGGCGCCGGACTCGATCCGCCGATGCGCGTCGGCGGCCTCTTGCAGGGAGAGGGTCTCGGTCCGGACCTCGAGTTGGCCGCGAGCGGCCGCTTCGACGGCCCGCCGCAACCCCGCGCCGGCCGCGGCCGGGGTGGCGGCGGCGAACGCGGCGAGGTTGAACCCGGACACCGTCTTGTTCGTGAACCACAGCTCGTTGGCCGATATGCCGACATCGTCGGCGCCGGACGCATTGCCCATCACGACCAGGCGTCCCATGGGCGTCAACCGATCCAGACTCGTCCGCCGGCTCGCACCGCCGACCATGTCGACGACGACGTCGAACTCCCCCGCGTCGGCCACGTGATCGCGCAGGATCACCTCGTCGTAGCCGAACGCCTTGGCGGCCGCGAGCTTCTCCGGCCGACCGACGGTCCCGACGATCCGACCGGCCCCGAGCAGACGGGCCGCCTGGCCGAGCTGGCTGCCCACACCACCAGCGGCGGCGTGCACCAGCACGCTCTCGCCCGGCTCGATCCGCGCCACCCGGTCAAGCACCAGGAACGCCGTCGTACTGTTCGACGGCAACGCGGCCGCCAGTTCCAGGCCGAGTCCATAGTCGTCCAGAGGTACGACGAGCTCGGCGGCGGTCGTGACGACCTCGGCGTACCCACCGCTGTCGACAATCGTCAGCGCCGCGACCGGCTGTCCGACCGAGAGGCCTTCGACACCGGGGCCGAGAGCCCGGATCCGGCCGGACACCTCGATGCCGGGCACGAACGGCAGCGGGACGTCCACGACGCCCTGCCGGTACAGGACCTCCGCGAAGTTGGCACCCGCGTAGGCGACGTCGATCGCCACCTGTCCGGCCGCCGGGACCGGGATCGGGACGGTGGCCAGGCGCAGTACGTCGGCTGGGCCGAAGGAGGGGATGGTGACTGCGGTCATCTGCGTGTTCTCGCTCATGGCAACGATCCTGCGAGCCGGGCGGACGAACAGGCAGTGTCAGTTCATGGTGGGTGTGTCACCACCAGGCTGCGATGCCATCAGCCGCTCGAGCCGCTCCTCGGTGTCGGTGCCCGGACGCGGGTTGTGCAGGATCAGGTGATGACCCGGGTGTTCGAGCACCGGGAACATCGTCGCGTCGAACACGAGCAGCCCCGCCTCGGGATGCGCCACGGCCTTCACCGCGTTGAGGTGCTCAGCCGCGTCGTGCCGCGCCCACAGTTCGGCGAACTCCGGGCTGACCGCCGCGAGGTCGGTTGCGATCCGGTCGAACTCCGGGTCGTCGGGATAGCGAGCCGCGTCGGCCCGGAAGCCGGCGGCTACGTCCGGCGCCGCCTCGTCCCAGTGCTCGTGCAGTCCGCGGAAGCGCGCGTTGGTGAAGTACGAGACGAGGCAGTTGTGGTCGGTCTCGCCGTACCCGAAGACTCGGCGGGCGACGTCGTTCACGGCGGTGAAGTTCCAGTGCCGGTCGCGGATGTAGGCGGGGCGTGGCGACCAGGCGTCGAGCAGCCGCCGCATCTCGGGCGAGGCGGGCACCGTCGGCGCTGCCTCCCGCTGTGGTGGGTTCAGCCCGGCCAGGCGGTAGAGATGGGCGCGTTCGACATCGTCCAGCAGCAGCACCCGAGCCACCGAGTCGAGGACTTCTTCGGAGACCTTGATGTCGCGGCCCTGCTCCAGCCAGGTGTACCAGGACACGCCGACCCCGGCGAGGACGGCGACCTCCTCGCGGCGCAGGCCCGGCGTACGGCGGTTCCCGGCCGCGGGCAGTCCGACCTGTGACGGGGTCAACCGTTCCCGGCGACTGCGCAGGTACTCACGGAGTTCGGTCTGCCGGCGGCTGCGCGCCGCGCCTCCACGCTGATCCGTCCCCACTCGCGCAACGCTACCGGAAGCCCCTTTCCGGAGCCGGATGCTGGGCTCTTGAATAAGTAACACGCTTGGTTTAACTTATCCGCGCAGCTGCTCTCGCGTGTACTTCCGGCCCGCCACCTGGAGGTTTCAGCATGTCCAGACGCCTGCTCGCGTGGGTCCTTCCCGCCGTGCTGCTCGCCAGCGTCATCGCCGTACCGGCGGCTCAGGCCGCCACCATGTATCCGAGCGGCGTCGGCGCCGACCTCGGACCGACCCCGACCACGCTCGGCGTGAAGCCCGCCGCCGGCGACGACCCCGCCGGGTTGCGTACCGGCACCGAGCAGGGCCGCACGTACTGGCAGACCGACCAGGCTGCCGGCACCGGCTACCTGGAGTTCGACGTCGACCGCGACTATGTCGACGAGATCGGCACCGACGACGTCCTGGTGACGGTGACCTATCTCGACAGCGGCTCCGGCACTCTCGAGCTCCAGTACGACGCCGCCACGAACCCGCAGGCCGACGCGACCGACGTCCAGCTGACCAACACGGGTCAGTGGCGGACCGGCACGTTCGAGCTCACCGGCATCGGCTTCACCGACCGCCTCGGCGACGCCGACGTCCGCCTGTTCGGCAGCTCCGACATCACCATCTCCAGCCTCCGGATCAGTACGGCGGGAGCCTCGGTCCAGCTCGGGGCGTCGCCGATCCAGTCCGGCATCAGCCCTCGCGCCGGCGACCGGCCGGAGAACCTGATCACCGGCGTGCAGGAGGGCCGCCCCTACTGGCAGACCGACCACTCCGCGCCGTCTCCGGGCACGAACTTCTTCTACATGAACGTCGCCGACACCTACCTGTACGACAACCAGAGCCTGGTGCTGATCAGCATCGACTACTTCGACGCGGGCAACGGGCAGTTCGGCCTGCATTACGACTCCCCCGGCGAGACGATCCCGGAGAAGTTCAAGAACTCCGAGTTGGTCCAGTACGGCGACACCAAGACCTGGAAGACGCACACGTTCGCGCTCCCCGACGCCGTGATGACGAACCGCTCGAACGGCGGCGACTTCCGCATCCACAACGGCGACGGCTCGGTCGACCTCAAGGTCGCAGCCGTCCGCGTCGCCAAGGTCGCGACCACTCTCGATGTCACCGAGGGCCTGCTCGACCTGATCGACGAGGCCGCCAGGATCGAGAAGGCTGCCCGCGAAGGCACCCGCGACGGTCAGTTCCCAGCCGGCAGCCGCACCACCTTCCGGGCGGCGATCGACGACGCCCGCGCGATCGCAGCCACTCCGGGTGTGACCGACGTGCAGGTGAAGGCAGCCCTGCAGACGCTGCAGGTGAAGCTGGACGCCTTCACCGCGTCCGCTGTCGACACCAACTTCGCAGCCAGTGGTATGGCGTCCGCCAGCGGAGGCACCGGTGCCACGAACGTCAACGACGGTAATCACGACACCGCCTGGACCAGCGGCCAGGGCGACTCGTGGCTCCAACTCGACCTGGGCAAGCCGCGATCGGTGAACGACGTACGGGTCGAATGGGCCGAGGCGTACTCCCCCGACTACACCGTCCAGGTCTCGAACGACGGCCGGACGTTCACCGCCGTCGGACGCATCGGGTCACCCGGCGGCAACCAGATCAGCCGGACCCGCTTCGCGACCACCACGGCCCGGTACGTCCGGGTCGCGATGACCGGCGCGGACTCGTTCACCGTCAAGGAGCTCCAGCTCCGGCTGAGCCCGGTCGTCACCCCGAAGCCGCGGCTCGTGCAGACGACCAACCCGACCGAGGACGGCGTGATCGCCGACTTCGACGCCACCCAGTACGGCGCCGACCGCTCCGGCCGAAGCGATTCGACCAAGGCGATCCAGCAGGCCATCTACGCGTGCCAGGACGCGGGCGGCGGGACCGTCTGGCTACCGGCCGGCAAGTACAAGGTCACCGACACCATCGAGGTGCACGCGTTCTGCACCCTCCGCGGAGACCACGCCGAGAAGCTCGGGACCGGGACGGTGATCGTCGCGGATCTTGCCTCCGGCAACGACGGGCCGAGCCTGTTCCGGATCGGCGGCAGCGCCGGCGTCCTCGGCGTCACCACGTACTACCCGAACCAGAACGCCGCCGACCCGGTCCCGTACAACTACACCTTCGAGATCCCCGGCGGCGCCTGGATCGGCAACGAGAACTACATGATGGCGACCGTCGCCGACGTCACCATGCTCAACTCGTACCGCGGTATCGGCATCAGCACGATGCCGAACGACCACGGCAACGCACCGAGCTCCGGCCAGGTGCACGAGTCCAGCACGATCCGCAACATCCGCGGCACCGCGCTCTTCGAGGGAGCCCGTGCGTACAACGGCGCCGACGTCGGCACCTGGGAGAACGTTGCGTTCAGCAACTCCTTCTGGGCGGACGCACCGGCCGCCTACCACCCGCCGGCGCGGACCGCACTCGACGCGTGGACGCGGGCCTACGGCACCGGTCTCGTCCTCGGCGACCTCGAGTGGGACCAGTTCCACCGGATCTCGATCACCGACTATCACGTCGGCATCCACGTGGTCGCCGGTCAGCGGGCCCAGTTCACCGGCAGCTTCCTCCAGCCGGACGTACGCCGTACCGACGTCGGCGTGCTGGTCGACGTGATGGACGACCGCTGGGGCATGACACTCGCGGCAGGCAGGATCGAGGGCATTGACCACGCGATCCAGAACAACTCGCGCGGCTATGTGAAGGTCACCGGGACCACGCTCACCGGCGCGGTCGACGGCATCGTCCACAGGATGTCCGGCACGGCGCCGACGTACTCGCAGGAACCACTGCCAAAACCGAAGCAGTCCCTGTACGTCGTCGACGCGCCGCACGGGGTCGGGTATCTGCCGGCCGCCGACGCGACAAACGCCGTACAGAAAGTGCTCGACCAGGCTGGGCGGAACGGCGGCGGCATCGTCTACCTGCCCGCCGGGTGGTACCGGATCAGCACACATCTCCAAGTCCCCGCGAAGGTCGAGTTGCGCGGCGCGTCCGCGGTACCGAACCGGGATCAGGGCGGCGCCAGCGGCGGGACCGTTCTGCAGGCCTTCGAGAAGGACACCGAGACTGCGCTGATCACGTTGCAGAACCGCGCGGGTGTGCGTGGGCTGCGGGTCTTCTACCCCGACAACAACCCCGGCAGGGCCGAAGGCGTCGTGCCCTACCCCTACGCGATCCGCGGTCACGCCGGCGGGAACTACGTGATCAACGCCGGCTTCCCGAACGCCTGGAACGGGATCGACCTCAGTGGTGACGACGTCGTCGTCCGCAAGGTCGCCGGGGCGTTCTTCGACCACGCGATCGCGATCGGCCCCGGCGACAACGGCCGGATCGAGGGCGTGCTGTCGAACGGGAACGCGGTCACCCGGGTCGGCTACCAGCGGCCGTACTGGATGAACGAGGGCAGCATCTTCGAACTCGTCATCGACAAGTACATGCGCAAGACCGCCAAGATCGTCACCGTCGACGGTGCCCGCGGCCTGACGCTGCTGAACGTGTTCGCGTACGGCTTCCACGACGGGCTCGTGGTGAACAGCGGCCAGGTGGACGCGTTCAACCTGGGCACCGACAACCTCGGCACCGACGGTCACACCGTCAAGGTGGTGAGCGGCGACGTCGAGGCCACCAACCTGGCCCGCTACAACGGCGCCACCCTGTCGGGGCCGGCCACGCTACGCAACGTGATGGTGATCAACGTCGTCCAGCGCAGCATCAAGGTCCAGGCCAGTGGTCCGGGCACCGCGGCGATCGCCGGAAACGAGTCCGAACCGGGCACCTACGAGGTCGGCGCGCAGGTCACAGTGACTGCGACGCCGACATCGGATAGCGTTTTCCAGAACTGGACCGTCGACGGCGCAGTGGTCTCGACCGACGCGTCGTACACCTTCACCGTCGCCACGGACCAGGTACTGACCGCGAATTTCCAGGCCAAGTAGGAGCGAGATGGCTGACGCACAACATCAGGTCGCGATCGTGGGCTGCGGCATCATCGGCCGCACCCACGCGGACACCATCGCGGCACGGCCCGACGCGACGTGACCGCCCTCGTCGACGTCGACGCCGGTGCCCGGGAGGCGCTGGCGGCCCGGCTGAAGGAGGCGGGCCAGCCGGAGCCCAAGGTGTACGACGACCTGCCCGCGGCACTCAGCGGATCGGAGGTCTCGCTGGTCGCGATCTGCACACCGAGCGGTACGCACGCCGACCTGGCCGAGCAGGCGCTGAACGACAAGAAGCATGTCGTGGTCGAGAAGCCGCTCGACGTCGACCCGGCCCGGGCCCGCCGCTTCGGCGCGGCGGCCGCCCGGGCGGCGAGCCAGGGTGTGGTCGTGTCGGTGATCAGCCAGCACCGCTTCGACGCCGGCAGCGTAGTGGTCAAGGAGGCGATCGACTCCGGCCGGTTCGGTCAGCTCACGTCCTGCGTCGCGACGGTTGCCTGGTGGCGCAGCGACGAGTACTACGCCTCCGCGGACTGGCGTGGGACGTGGGCCCAGGACGGTGGCGGCGCGCTGATGAACCAAGGTGTGCACACGGTCGACCTGATGCTGTGGTTCATGGGCCGGCCGGTGCAGATCCAGGCGCAGGCGGTGCGGTCGACGCACCACGGGATCGAGGTCGAGGACACCTTGGTCGCGACGTTGACCTTCGAGTCCGGTGCCGTCGGCACTCTGCACGCGACCACCGCGGCCTTCCCCGGTGGCCGCACACGGGTGTCGGTGCACGGCACCGAGGGTGGCGCCGAGGTGGAGGACGACCTGCTGCGGCGCCTCAACGTCGGCGGCGTCAAGGACGAGGCGCCCGTGGACGCCGGTCCGCCCGGCGGCCACGAGGCGCAGTACGACGACATCCTGACGGCGATCGCGGAGGGCGGGAAGCCCGGGCTCACGGTCCAGGACGGTATCGAGGCACTCGCCACGGTCCGCGCGGTCTACATCGCGTCGACCCTGCAACGGCCGGTCAAGTTCCTCGACGTCCTCGAAGGCCGCTACGACGACGTCGAGGTCTCCCGAGGCATCCGCCTCCCACCCAACTGACCGGCCGTCGATAGCGGGTTGTTTCACCGCTGGCGCGAAATCAACGCGTCAGCGGTGAAACAACCTGCCAGTGATCACGCTCCGGGCTCGCGGTCGTTGAGGATGCGCTGGTACAGGTTGGAGTCCTGCCAGGCGCCGTTGATGTGCAGGTACGTCGGGGCGAGGCCGATCTGGACGAAGCCGGTGCGCTCGAGGACCCGTTGTGACGCGACATTGCGCGTCATCGTGCTGGCCGCGATCCGGTGCATCTTCAGCTCGGTATCGGCGATCTCCGCGACCAGGTTGACTGCCCGCGTGGCGAGCCCACGACCGACCGCATCGAGGGCGAGCCAGTACCCGATGCTCGCGCTGCGGAACGGGCCGGGCACCACATCCTGCAAGGTGAAGCTTCCGACAACTCGGTCGTCCTCGAACAGCAGCCACGGCACGACCACGCCGTTCTTGTAGCGCTCGAGTGTCATCGTGAGCCGTTCCAGCTGACCTGCAGGGGTGAGCCAGTTCGCCGGACGCTTGGGCTCCCAGGGGCTGAGGTGGTCCCAGCTGCGCGCGTAGGCGTCAGCGAGGGCGGGAGCGTCGTCGAGGGAGGCGATCCGGAGTTCGACTTCCGGGGTGAGTTGGCGGGGTGAAATCACTTCGGCAGCCTACGTGCCTGACTGGATCCGCTGACCCGAGGGGTGAACGCGTCGTGGAAGATCGTCGACGCGGCGCCGACCGCGGCCGCGTCGGTCTGCAGCATCGACTCCTCCACCTCGACGGGACGGGTCTCCCGCGCGACCGGATGCGCGTTCACCGCGCGGCCGATCTCGGCCAGGAAGATCTCCGAGATCTCCTTGCCGAACGCCGGCCCGCCGAGCACGACCAGGTCGATGTCGAGCAGGTCGACCAGCCCGACCGCTCCCTGGCCGACCACCCGCGCGACCTGGGTGACCGCCTTCCGGGCCGCCTCGTCACCGTCGGCCGCCGCCTTGCAGACCGCCTTGTACCGCTTGGCCTCGTCGGTCGCGCTCGGGTCGGTCTCGACGTACCCGTACTCCGCCGCGATCACCGGCAGTGAGGCTGTCGGGTTGCACTCGGGCACCATCCGCGGCCCGTTCTCCGCGTCCCACTCCCCCATCCGCAGCGCCGCGATCTGGCCGAACTCCCCGGCGTTCGCCGTACCGCCGCGATAGATCGAGCCGTTCAGGATCAGGCCGCTGCCGACGCCGGTGCCGAGATAGAGGTAGGCGAAGTCGCGGGCCCTGGCCGAGCGGCCGATCCAGCGTTCACCGATGGCGGCCGCCGTACCGTCCTTCTCGACCAGGACCGGGTAGTTGAGCTTCTGTTGCAGCAACTGGCGGATCTTCAGCCCGCGCCAGGCCGGCTGCAGCGGCAGCGCGAGCAGCGAGCCGTCCGCGTCGATCGGCCCGGGTACGGCGACGCCTACGCCGAGCATCGAGTCGAGGTCGACCTGGCTGATGCTCAGCGCCGCGGTCACGGTCGCCGCGGTCAGATCGACCAGCCGGCCGGCGTCGAGATCATCGGCGAGGTCGACTGTCTCGCGCCGCACGATCGTGCCGTCGAGGTCGACCACCGCGACCGTGAGCAGCTCGGGATCGATGTGGATGCCGACAGCGTGGGCCGCGTTCGAGCGCATCCGGACCGGCGTCCGTGGCTTGCCGAGCCGTTCGGCGCGCTCCTGCGCCTCCTCCACCAGCAGTCCCTGCTGCAGCAGGATGCGCAGGATCCGCGACACCGACTGCTGGGTCAGTCCGGTCCGGCGGGAGATCTCGGTCCGGCTGATGGTGCCGGCCAGCCGGATCGTCTCGATGATCACGGCCTCGTTGAAGGAGCCCAGGTCGTACTGGTTCGCGCCAGCGCGCCGCAACTCCGTCAGCACCGCTTTCTCGCCTGATTGGTCGTCCGTGCTCATCGCCCACCTCCCCGTCTGTCCCGATTAGCCGCGATCGTACTGCGCGTGAGCAGCTGTCACGGTGCTTCCAGCGCACCGTCGGGGCGCCGTACGCCGGCCGCCCACTCGTCGTGTCCGGACAGTTGCGCGGGATAACGTGCGGCCGCCTCCAGATCGATGTCGATCCCCCAGCCGGGCGCCTCGTTCGGCCGCAGCCAGCCGTCCTGGATCCGCAGCGCGCCGGGGAACACCTCGTGCGTCGCCTCGTTGTACAGGTGACCCTCTTGGATGCCGAAGGCAACAGAGCTGACGTCGAGGGCGACGTTCGCGGCGGCGCCGATCGGCGAGGTGTCGCCCGGGCCGTGCCACGCCGTACGGACACCACACAGCTCGGCCAGGTCGGCAAGCTTCCGAGCCGGCGTCAGACCGCCGATGTCGGAGACGTGCGAGCGGATGAAGTCCACACCCAGATCGCGGACCAGCCGGACCGCGTCACCCATCGACGTCGTCAGCTCACCGACTGCCAGCGGCACCGGAGAGGCGGCGCGGACCTCGGGCAGCCGGTCCCAGTGCTCGGGCGGCAGCACGTCCTCGAGGAAGAACAGACCGTACGGCTCGAGCGACCTCGCCAGCAGCACGGCCTCCTTCGGCGTCAGCCGCGAGTGGACGTCGTGCAGCAGTTCGATGTTGTCCGGCAGCGCCTGCCTCGCCTCGGCGAACAGCTCCGGAGTCGCGCGCAGGTAGTCCCGCGCCGACCAGCCGTTGTGGTACGGCGCATCCGGGTACAGCGTCGGCACCCGCGGAGCGCCGTACCCGCCGCCACCCGGCGTCGACATCTGCAGCCGGATGTGCCGCCAACCCTGAGCGACCAGCTTGTGCGCGTGCTCGAGCGTCTCGTCGATGGTGTGCCCACTGGCGTGGATATAGGTGTCGGCTGCCGCCCGCACCTTGCCGCCGAGCAGTTCGTAGACCGGCATCCCGGCGCGCTTCCCGGCGATGTCCCACAGGGCCTGGTCGACGCCGGAGATCGCGTTGTTCGTCACCGGACCGCCACGCCAGTAGCCGCTGAAGCCGGCCAGCCGGGTCAGGTCGCCGATGTCACCCGGATAGCGGCCGACGAGCAGCCGGGCCAGGTGCTCGTCGATGAACGTCTGCACCGCCTTCCACCGCTGGGTGAACGTCGCGCAGCCGAGGCCGTACAGGCCGGGCTCGGTGGTGTCGATCTTGACCACCACCAGCGGGATTCCTTGCGGTGCGGTGACGATCGCCTGGACCGCGCTGATCCGGACGTCGTCGCGTACGGGCCAGGGCTGGTCGAAGGTCGAGGGCATTCAGAGCTCCAAGGGAAGTGTCGGTAGGTCGAGTTCGTGCTGGGCCTGGAAGCCGAGCACGGTCCGCGCGGCAGTCAGGTCGATCGGCACCTCACGCCCGATGAACCGCCGCAGTCGCGGCACGTCCGTCGCGAAGGCGTCCAGCAGGGCTTCGGTCTCGTACGGCGCGTTCGTGGTGCCGGCGGCGACGAAGAACGTGTGCGCACCGGACAGTGGAGCCGTCAGCCCCAGTTCGATCGAGTACGCCGCGTCGCGGGTGTCCAGGTAGCTCCAGGCCTCCCGGAATCCGCCGGCCGGGTCCTCGCGGGCGCGGTCGGCCTGCCGCTGCAGCAGTTCGCCCGAGTTCACATGCGGGAACCGGAACGCGACCACGTCGATCCCCCACCGCCGCCACGCCATCCGCGCGGTGTTCTCGTCGTTCTGCTTCGACAGCGAGTAGGGATCGGCGACGTCGGTCGCCATCTTCTCGTCCCACGGGAAGTACGCCGGCTTGATGTCGTGCGGATTGAACGGCAGCCCGGTCGCGTTGATGCTGCTCGCGATCACCGCCCGCTTGATGCCCCGGGCACCGGCCTGGGCGAGCACGTTGAACGTCGACACCACGTTGACGCTGTACACGTCGTACGGCGTACCTGCCGACGGGTGAGCCAGCGCCGCGAGGTGCACGACCAGCTCTGCGTCCTCCAGCGCCTGGGCCACATCGGTCTCGGAGCGGGTGTCACCGACCAGAACCCGGTCGGCCTTCAGCTCCGGATGTTCGCCGTTCGACAGGGTGGTCACCACCGCGCCGAGCGCCGTCAGGTGCTCGACCGTGACCAACCCGATGCGGCCGGTGGCCCCCGTGACCGCCACCCGCCGGCCGTTGAGTGCATTCACTCCTTGATCCCTCCCGACATCCCCACACCTCTCAGGAACTGCTTCTGGAATACCAAGAACAGCACCACCGGGATCAGCACCGCCAGGAAGAGCGCGCTCATCTGCAGTGAGATCTCCGTGGTCTCGGCCACCCGGGGCAGCGCTACAGAGATCGGTTGCAGGCGCGGATCCGGCAGCACGAGCAGCGGCCACAGGTAATCCTTCCAGGAGCCGATCACGGTCAGCAGGGCGACCACCCCGACGATCGGTTTCGACAACGGCAGCACCAGCGAAGTGAACAGCCGCAGGTTGCTCGCTCCGTCGATCCGGGCCGCCTCGATCAGCTCGCGCGGGATCGCGTCGAAGTACCGCTTCATCACCAGGATGTTGAAGGCACCGGCCGCCTGCGGCAGCCAGACCGCCCAGAAGGTGTTCTGCAGGTTCACCCCGAGCAGGGGCATCTTGAGGATCGTCATGTAGAGCGGGACCAGCGAGATGACGCCGGGCAGGAACAGCGTGGCCAGCACCGCACCGGTGATGATCGGTCCCCACTTCGGCCGGAGCACGCTGAGCACGAAGGCACCCGTCGTACAGACGAAGAGGGTGGAGATCATCGAGCCGATCGCGATGATCGCGGTGTTGCCCAGGTACGAGCCGATCTGGACCCGGTTCCAGGCGTCCGGGATGTTCTGCCACTGGATCCCGGACGGCCACAGCTGCATCGGGCCGCGCAGGATGTCCTGGCTGGTGGACAGGCCGGACTTGAGCAGCCACAGCAGCGGGCCGATCCCGGCGATCACGACGCCGATGAACAGCAGCACCTGGATCGTGGGAAGGCCGTACTGGACCACCGACCGCTTCCGGTCCGCGGTCGAGATGATGCCGCGTTCGTGGCTCATGTGGTACTCCAGCGACGGGTCAGGAGGTGGTAGACGACCGACAGCACGCACAGCACCCCGGCCAGCAGCACGCTGAGCGCGGTCGCGGCACCGAAGTCGCCGTTGATGAAGGCGTACCGGTAGATCAGCAGCAGGATCGTGGTGGTCGCGTTGTTCGGGCCACCGCCGGTGAACAGGAACGGCTCGGTGAACACCTGGAACGTCCCGATCAGCTGCAGCAGCATCATGATCAGGATGATTCCGCGGATCTGCGGCAGGGTGACGTGCCAGACCCGCTTCCAGATCCCGGCCCCGTCCAGCTCGGCCGCCTCGTACAGTTCGGTCCGTACGCCGGTCAGTGCGGCCAGATAGATGATCGACGTGGCGCCGGCTCCGGCCCAGGTGGCCTCGAGCACGATCGCCGGCATCGCCAGGCTCTGCGAGTTCAGCCAGGCGAACGGCCCGAGCCCGAACCAGCCGAGGATGGAGTTGAAGACGCCCGCGCCGCTGGGGTCGTAGAAGAACTTCCACAACAGGATCGCCGCCACCGGCGGAACCACCGCCGGCAGGTAGGAGATCACGTTGTAGAGCCAGCCGGTCTTGCGCAGTTCGCTGATGAAGACGGCCAGGAACAACGGGACCGGGAAGCCGAAGATCAGCGCCAGCAGGCAGAAGTACAGCGTGTTGAGCGCCGCCTGCGGGAGCTGCGGGTCGGTCAGCACATAGCTGAAGTTGGCCATCCCGACCCACTCCGGCGCGGTGACCAGGTTGTTCTTCTGGAAGCTCAGCACCAGGCCGCGGACGATCGGGCCCCAGGAGAAGTACAGGAACGTCAGTACCAGGGGCACGGCGAAGATGACGCTGCTCAGTCCGCCGGAGCGGTACCAGGTGGCCAACGACCTGGCACTGCTCCGGTCGGACTTCGGCGTACGTTGACGGAGCATGTGACTACCGGGCCAGGCGCGCGTCGATCTTCGAAGCGGCGTCAGTCAGCAGTTTGTCGATGTCCGCGTCCTTCTTCGTCAGCACCTGCTGGACCACCGGGTCGAGCAGGGCGTAGACCTCCTGACCCTTGTTCGACGGCTCCGGCAGCAGCTTCAGCGACTTGGTCGAGTCGATGTAGCCCTGGAACTGGTTCACCGGGACGTTCACGTACGGCTCACGCCACTTGTTGAACTGGTCGTAGGTCTCCTGGCTCAGCGGCGAGATCCCCGGGCGGCCGACGAAACCCTTGTCCGCGATCGTGGTCTTGGCGTCCGCGACCGCGACCGACTCGGTCGTGTACTTGTCGAACTGCTCGAACTTGATCCACTTCAGCGCCGCGACGATCTCGTTCTTGGACGCCTTCGGGTTGATCATCTTCAGCGAGCCGCCGGTCAGTGTGCCGTGCGGGCCACCGTCCTGCGGGAGTGCGGCGTGACCGTAGTCGGCCGGCTTCATGCCGAAGTTCTTCACCGACATGTCGTAGGCGTCCGGCGCCTGCAGGACCA
Organism: Kribbella sp. NPDC050241; assembly: GCF_044459685.1. Lineage (NCBI taxonomy): Bacteria > Bacillati > Actinomycetota > Actinomycetes > Propionibacteriales > Kribbellaceae > Kribbella > Kribbella sp. NPDC050241. Next base: position 1,311,432 of record NZ_JBITJE010000001.1, on the reverse strand, counting down.
TGCCGATCTTCCCGGCCGCGAAGTCCTGCCGGATCTCCTCCTGGTTGTAGAGGAAGTTGCTGCCCATCGAGTTGTCGGTCCAGCGCATGTCCTTCAGCAACTGCAGCGCCTTCTTGGTCGGCGCGTCGTTGAAGGTCGACTTCTTGCCGTCCTGGCTCTCGACCGTGCCGCCCATGCTGTAGGTCATCGTGGTCAGCATCCAGCCGCCGGTGTTGTCCTTGGTCAGCTGGGCGTAGCCGGCCTTGCCGGTCTTCTCGGTGATCTGCTTGGCGTACTGCCGGACCTCGTCCCACGACGTCGGCGGCTTGTCCGGGTCCAGGCCGGCCTGCGTGAACAGCGCCCGGTTGTAGGCCAGACCGACCGAGAAGACGTCGATCGGGACACCGTAGATCCGGCCCTTGTCGTCCTGGACGATCTTCAGCACGTTCGGGTTCAGGTCCTTGGTCAGGTCGACCAGCTTGAGCTCGTCGGTGATGTCCGGGAGCTGCTTGTTCGGAATCATGTTGGCCGGCTCGGTGAAGCTGATGTTCATCACCGTCGGCAGCGAGCCGCCCGCGACCTGCGCCTGGAAGGTCTGCGCGTCCCACTTCGTCTCGGTCGACTTCACCGTGATGTTCGGGTGGGCGGCGGTGAAGTCCTTGATCTTCTTCTCGAACGCCTTGATGTCGTTCGGCTTGTCGGGGGTCGGACGGTCCCCGATCGTGATGGTGACCGGCGCGTTCTCGTCGATCGCACCGGCCGCCGGGCCGGAGGACGGGGTCGTACCGTCGGCGCAGCCCGCCACCGCGAGCACCAGCCCCGCCACGCCCAGGCCGGCGCTCCACCTGCTCACTCTCGTCATCGGAACTCCTCGGGTTTCCGCATGCCGCCGATGTGCTCTGAGCCGCACACCGGCCAGGTCTCGAGTAAGTTAAACCAAGCGTGTTATTAATTCAATGCCTGCAAGCTACCGATTCCCGCAACGGTTTCGCTCAGCCGCCCAGATCGCCCATCGGCATGTACTTCGGCGACGGCGTGTCGCCGAGGAAGTCGAGCAGGAGGCCGTTCACCAGGGCGGGCTTCTCCAGCGGCAGAGCGTGCGAGGCGCCGGGAATGACGGCGAGTTGCGCGTCCGGGATCGCCCTCGCGACGGCGACGTTGTGCTCGATCCGGACGCAGTCGTCGTCGCCTTGCATGAGCAGGACCGGCATCGGCAGGTGCTGGACGCCGACGGGCTGGATGTCGGGGATCGAGCTCCACATCTCGGTCCCCTTGGCGAAGACGACGTCGAAGTGTTCGGGCCCGTCGGGCGACACCCGCTCGTAGTCCTCACGGGCGAACGACGCGAGTGACTCGAGGCCCTCGGGTGTCGTCATCAGGCGGTCGTTGGCGGGCGTTCCGCCGGCCCTGGTGAGCTCGGTGCCGATCATGACCAGTTTCCGGACCAGCTCCGGGCGGCTCAACGCCATGCGTACGGCGACCTTGCCGCCGTCGCTCCAGCCGATCACGTACGCCGACTCGAGTCCGAGCGCCGCCATGAACGCGATCATGTCCTCGGCGTAGCCGTCCATGGTCGCCGGTCCCTCGACATCCGGGCTCCGGCCGTGCCCGCGGCGGTCGGGGATGAACAGCTGATACCGCTCAGCAAGGGCCGGTGCCTGAGCCTTCCAGCTCTCCCCTGTCGTCGCACCACCGTGGATCAGGATCACCGGCTCACCGGTCCCCTGTGTCTCGTAGTAGATCCGGATTCCCCCCGCGTCGATCTCCATAATGTCGAACGTAGCAGCGGGCTTCCGACGTTCCCCGTGATACAGATTCGACGAGGAGGACCCATGACTGATGCGGTCGTGCACTTCGAGATCATCGGGACCGATCCGGTCCGGCTCCGGGAGTACTACGGCGAGTTGTTCGGCTGGGAGTACGAGGTCGGCGACACCGTGTCCGGGCAGGTTTCCGAGCCTGGCAACTACGGCTTCGTGGACGGCAGTACGACGGGCGCGCCCGGGCTGAACGGCGGTGTCGGAGGCGGGCCCGGTCTCCGGCCGAAGGCGCTGTTCTACGTCGGTGTGGACGATGTCGGGGCGGCGCTCGACCGGGCCGAGGCGCTGGGTGGCCGCCGGGTGTTCGGGCCTGACGGCGTACCGGGGAAGCTCGTGGTCGGGCAGTTCACCGATCCGGAGGGCAACCTCGTCGGGGTGGCCGGGCCGAAATAGCGTCGCGGCCGGTTCGCCGGTCGGCGAGGATGGCGGCATGATCCTCCGACCGGCGACGGCCGACGACTTCACGTTCCTGGCCGAGATGTTGCTGGAGGCATACAACTGGGACGGGGAGCCCTGGTTCACGCTGGACAAGCTCCGGGCCGAGGACAGTGCCTGGCGGTACGTCGCCGGCTGGCCACGGGCCACCGACTTCGGCGTCCTGGCCGAGGTCGACGGCGCCCTGGCCGGCACGACCTGGGCGCGCCAGTTGACGGCGGATCGTCCCGGGTATGGCTACATCGCCGACGACGTCCCCGAACTCACTCTCGGTGTCGCGCCGGGCTTCCGTCGCCAGGGCATCGCCCGCGCATTGCTCACGGAGCTCATCGCCATGGCCGGCAAAGCGTCGTACCAGCGGCTGGCGTTGAGTGTTGACCCAGGCAACCCGGCAGCCAGCCTCTACCGGTCGCTCGGGTTCCAGAAGGTCGCGGTCAACGGCACCTCGGACACGATGGTGCTCGACGTCTAGCCAAAGCCTCCGACGCGGAACTGCATGACTCGGTAGGGCCAGCCGGCGTCGGTCTTCCACTGGCTGACCGAGAGGTGCAGGTCGCTCAGGGTGGAGCCCGGGATGAGGTAGCCGCCGTACAACTGGGCGACGTGATTGTCGTCCTCCTGGCCCAGGCGCCGCGGCCCCAGGGCAATTCGGGGCGGTGTGGGAAATCGATTTCTGACTCACTGTCCCGAACGCGCCCAACGAAGTCAAGGGCTCGCTCGCCTGTCCACGTCCGCCACACCGCGGCTCGGACACCATCCGGGGACCTCGAACAAGTCACGACGTGTCCGAGGTCCCCACGACTTGTCCGAGGCTCCACGTCACACTCTGCCGGGGCCTGAGATCAGTCGTTGCCCTTGGCTGTGGGGCGGGTGGGGTCGGTGATCCATTCGGACCAGGAGCCGATGTACACCGTCGAAGGGATGCCGGCTACTTCGAGGGCCAGTGCTTCGTGGGCCGCGGTGACGCCGGAGCCGCAGTAGACGGCCACCTCGGAGGTGTTGTCGACGCCGAGGTCGGTGAAGCGGGCCTGGAGGTCAGCGGTCGGGAGGAAGTGACCGGTGGAGTCGACGTTGGCGGTGGTGGGGGCGTTCACCGCGCCGGGGATGTGGCCGGCGACCGGGTCCATCGGCTCCACCTCACCCGCGAAGCGTTCGGGAGCACGGGCGTCCAGGAGCACACCCGAGGCGGCGACCGCGGCGGCGCCGTCGGCGTCGAGCATCGGGATGTGTCCGGGCGTCGCTGTGAAGGTGCTGACGCTGTCAGCCGGGACGTCGGTTGTGACCTCTCCCCCAGCCGCCTCCCAAGCAGCCAGTCCCCCGTCAAGCACACGTACGTCGCGGACACCGAAGTACCGGAAGATCCACCAGGCCCGCGCGGCAGCCGTCGAGTTCGACGCGTCGTACACCACGACGGGCGTGTCCGCAGAGATCCCGGTACGCCGGAAGGTCGCCGTGACAGTCGTTGCTGCGGGCAACGGGTGGCGCCCGGGACCGAGTGGGCCGGACAGCTCGGTGTCCAGGTCGACGAAGTACGCGCCGGGGAGGTGGCCGGCGTCGTACGCCTCCTTGCCGGGCGGGCCGGCGAGATTCCACGTGGAGTCGATCAGCACCGGCCGCTCAGCCTGGGCGCGCAACTCATCGACAGTGATCAAGGGACTCATGACGCGGCTCCTCCGAACGGCAGGACTTCGGGTGACAGGGTGGCGCGGGCGCGCGCCTGGGTGAGCCGGCGCCGGTGGTGCCGGCGGCAGAGCACTTCGTACGAGACCTCGTGGTCGTGGGACACGATGTCGCCCACCACCAGCTGCTCGCCTTCCGTCACCATCTCTCCACCGATCGTACGGGCGTTGTGGGTGGCGCGTTCACCGCACCAGCACAGCGCCTCGACCTGCAGCACCTCCAGCCGGTCGGCGAGCTCGACCAACCGCGCCGATCCGGGGAACAGCGAGGCCCGGAAGTCGGTCAGGATGCCGAAGCAGAACACGTCGATCTGCAGTTCGTCGACCAGCCGGGCCAGCTGCTCGATCTGCAGCGAGCTGTAGAACTGCGCCTCGTCGCACACCGCGTAGTCGATCCGGCCGCCGTGCGTCAGTTCGCTGACGACGTAGTCCCAGAAGTCGAACTCGGGACGCACCTCGATCGCGTCGGCCGACAGCCCGAGCCGGGACGAGAGCACCGACTCGCCGGCCCGGTCGTGGCTGGTGAAGATCCGGCCGATCCGTCCGCGCGCCTTGTGGTTGTGATCCATCTGCAGCGCCAGCGTGGACTTTCCGCAGTCCATGGTCCCCGTGAAGTAGGTCAGCTCAGCCACGGGCGCTCATCCTGCCAAGTCAACGGTCCGGCTCGCACGCCGGGGTGTGTCGGTTCGGGGAACAATTCCGGGCGTCGGCTTGGGTTCTGTGCCTCCGGCCGGTTTGAATGGATCGTGCGCAAAGCTTTGATCCTCTTCCTCACGGCGTGTCTGACGGCCGTCACAGCCGGATTGCCGGCCGCCGCGACGCCGATACGGGCCGAGGCAGGGCTGCGTGCGTACTTCGTGATCACCGAGCCGCGGCAGACCGCCAAGGTCACCGGCGCGATCACCTCGAACGGCGGCACGGTCTATGCGACGTACGACGCCATCGGCGTGATCGTGGCGCACTCGACCTCCCCGGACTTCATCGGCAAGATGCGCAGCGTCAGCGGCGTACAGAAGGCCGGAGCGACCCGCACCTCGGACCTGCCGGGCGATGTCGGCAATCCGGCGATCCCGCCGGCCGTGACCGAGGTACCGACCAACGCGCCGGAGACCGACCGCGCTGACATGATGCAGATCGGTGCGGACCGCGCCTGGACGAAGACCCTCGGCGCGAAGACCGTCACGGTCGGCGTGCTCGACACCGGTGTGGACGACCAGCACCCGGACCTGAAGGCGAACTTCGACGCCACCAAGTCGGCCTCCTGCGCCTACGGCAAGGTCGACACGCGGCCCGGTGCCTGGCGCCCGGTCGGAGAACACGGCACCCACGTCGCCGGCACGATCGCCGCCGCGAAGAACGGCATCGGCATGATCGGCGTCGCGCCGGGCGTGAAGGTGTCGTCGATCCGGGTCGCCGAGGCCGGCAGTCAACTGTTCTTCCCCGAGGCCACCGTCTGCGCGTTCATGTTCGCCGCCGACAAGGGCGTTTCGGTGACGAACAACAGCTACTACACCGACCCCTGGCTGTTCCTGTGCCCGAACGATCCGGACCAGGACGCGATCGCCGAGGGCGTACGACGGGCTGTCGCGTACTCGGACACCAAAGGCGTGGTGAACGTCACCGCAGCCGGCAACGAGGACTACAACCTGGCCGACAAGTCCGGTGACGACGCGAGCCCGAACGACTCCGAGCCGGCCCCGCGCCAGGTGACGACCGATTGCCTGAACCTTCCGGGCGAGCTGCCGAACATGGTGACGGTGGCCTCCGTCGACGCCACCGGCGTCAAGTCCCGGTTCTCCAACTTCGGTGAGAACAAGATCAACCTCGCCGCCCCCGGCGAGAACGTGTACTCCACCATCCCGGGCGGCGGCTACCAGCAGATCAGCGGTACGTCGATGGCATCGCCACACGTCGCGGGTGTCGCCGCGCTGCTGCGCAGTGTCGATCCCAAGCTGACGGCCGCGCAGGTGCGAGGGAAGCTGGCCGAGCAGGCGAACGACCTGGCCTGCCCGGCGGGCTCGGCCGGTGAGTGCATCGGCACCCAGGCGAACAACTCCTACTACGGCGAGGGCATAGTCGACGCGGCCGAGGCCGTCGGGGAGGCCGCCGCGCAGCCGCAGGGCGCGATCGCGATCACCGAACCGTCGGAGCAGCTCGGGTTCGGCGGTGTGCCGGCCGTTCCGCTGCTGATGAAGGGTACGGGCGGCACCGGCGACATCAGCTACACCGCCCACGGTCTGCCGCCGGGCCTGAGCATCGACCCCGAGCGCGGCTGGATCACCGGCGTCCTGACGCCCGGAGCCGGGCGCTACAAGGTGACCGTGGTCGCCCGTGACGGCGAGGCGAAGACCGCGCAGACCAGCTTCTTCTGGGACGTCTGGAGCTTCTAGCCGGCGTCGACGAGCAGCGGGATCGCCATCTCGTCCTCGGTCAGCGAGCCGTGCAGGCCGATCAGCCCGGCCTCGTGCGGATAGCGCCGGCTCGCGACCAGCGAGATCTGACCCAGGGCGGCGACGATCACGTCACCCAGGCGCGGTGACACGCGGTCTTCCACGCTGCCGAACCACCCACGCGCGACCGCCTCCGCACGGCTGAGCACAATCGCGTCGTCCCCCAGCCGCTCCCGGTACGCCGCCAGTACGTCGGCCTCGGCGCCGTCGAAGCAGTACAGATGACGAAAGCGCGACTCGCCACCGATCAGGCGCAGGCCATCGGTGAGCGCGGGCTCGGCATCCAGGTCGACGCGGTCCTCCGGCGCGACGTCCATCATGCCGTGATCGGCGACGACGACAAGTACGGCGTCCCGCGGCAAGGCGGACCGGACCTGCTGGGCGAACAGGTCCGCGGCTCCCAGTTCCTTGCGCCACTGCCACGACTCCGAGCCCTGGTTGTGACCCGTGTAGTCCAGCTGCGAGTCGTACACATAGACCAGTGACGAGCTGCCCTCCCGGCTCGCGAACCGGGTCGCGTCCAGCCGGTCCTCGACGGTGTCCGCGCCCCGGTGCGCACTCCCCCGGAACGCTGCCGCCGTCAGCCCGGACGTGTCGAAGCGCGCCTTGCTCACGTTGCGCGTGGCGACTCCGGCGGCCGCGATCCGGTCGAAGACCGTGCCGTGCGGCTGCCACCGCCGCGGGTCCACCGGCGCATCCCACGAGAGCGCATTCAGCAAGGCACCGGACTCGGGCACGATCGACGTGTAGCCGACGATCCCGTGTGCACCCGGTGGCAGCCCGGTCCCGAGGCTGGTCAGGCTCACCGCAGTCGTCGACGGCACACCAGCCGTCAGACTGCGCCCAGTCGGCAGCAACGACGACAGGTACGGCGCCGCGTCCGCGTTCCGGCGCAGCAGATTCCACCCCAGTCCGTCGAGCAGCAGTACGGCGTACCGCGAGGCAGGCGGCAGGCCGAGCAGGTTGTGCTCGTTGGGGACCGACAGCGCACCTGCCACCGAGGGCAGTACGTCGGCAAGCGAGCCACCGCCGTACTGCGGGGCCACGGGCGCGATCATGGCACTACCGACTGGTGGCGAACGACAGTGCTTGGGCGAAGTCGAGCACTTGCTGGATGCCCGCCGGGCCGTCCGCGGCGGCACTGATCCGCAGCGAGATGTCGTCGGCGGCAACCGAGCCGGTGTAGCCGTGGTCGGCCTCGCAGTTCGGGTCGGCGCAGACGGCCGGCTCGAGGTCGATCCGGTTCACCATGCCCCACCCGATGGTCAGCACCACCTCGCCGCCGCCAGAGGCCGGGTCGCCCTTGCCCGAGGCGTAGCCGGCTGGATTCGGAACCACCCGGTTCACGACCACCGCGTTCACCCGCGGCAGCGGGATGGCCTCGGTCGACGTCGACGCGTAGGGCGCCCGGATCAGCTCGTCGGCGGCATGCTCGTCGGTGTGCCCGACGATCAGCCGGGACGGGGTCAGCGCCAGGATCGTGATGTGCCGCCGGACTTCGTCCCGATCGAACGTCGGCTCGTGCTGCAGCACGAACGCACGGATCGGCTCGCCCGCGATCGCCACCGCGAGCGAGTCCGTCACCACGTCCGGGTAGTAGCCACAGCGGTCGATCGCCTCGCGCAGGTCCGCCGAGACATCCGCGAGCTCCGGAACATTCAGGTCACGCATGCCCTCATCCTTGCACGGACACGCCACGGCCCGATCGCCCCTTGTGGACAACCGCGATCAGTTCGCACTTGCCTTCCGCAGGACCGGTGCCCCGGCGGTTCCGGCGACCGCGACCAGGACGAGCCCGACCACGACCTGCCCGATCAGCAGGACGAGGCCCGAGCTGCCCTCGGTGATGACCTTGCCGCCGCTGAGCGCCAGTCCGCACAGTGCACCGAAGCCGACCACCGGCAGCCCGACTCCGATCACGGGTATGAGGGCTGCCAACCGCGATGACCGCTCGATGACTCGCAGCGGCACTCCGGACCGGCGCAGCGCGCGTGCCGGGGTCGCATGGTCGAGCGCCGTACCGACCGCACCAGCCGCTGTCGAGGCCGCCACAGTCAGAAACACCAGCGCCAGCAGGAGCGCTACGCCGATCCGCATGTCCTGGAAGGACGGGTCGTCGTCCCCGGACGGCATGAACACCGAGATGAAGCCGGTGACGAAGCCGCTCAGCACGAGCGCAGCCACCGGGCGGAACGCTCCCTTCGGGTCGTCCACGAGCCGTCGGCCGGCCAGTAGCGCCACCGGGCCGTTGGCGAGGTTCGCCAACGTCTTGCCGATCAACTGCACCGCCCACGGCCCCATCACTCGTACGGCGAGCGCGGCGAACCCGATCCCGATCAGCAGCGGTACGACGGCCGCCCGCATGCCGTAGGCAGCCAGGATGATCGGACCGATGGCCAGCAGCCCCAGCCGCAGTGCACTGGTCGCCTTACGCGTCTGACCGCGTACGACGCCCAGCGGCGTGATGCTGACCCGGCCGAGACCGATCAGGGCGCTGATGACCGACAGGACAGGTACGGCGGCCAGCACGATCAGCACGTTCCACCAGCTCGCGGTGATGTCGTGCACGAACCAGCGCCCGCCACCGAGCGGAATGCGCGCGATGAGCGGAGTCAGCACGGTGTAGCCGACCAGACCGACGACAGCACCGGCCAGACCGAGCACGGCCTGCTCGACAGCGCTCAGCCAGAGCACCTGAGTCCTGGTGGCTCCGGCCAGGCGCAGTGCGGCCAGCCGGTGCTCTCGGCGCTTGGCTGCGACGCCGGCTGCCTGGCCGACCAGGCTGAGGATCGGGAACAGCACCAGAACGATGCCGAACGCCACGGCGATCAGCAGTCCGACCATCCGGCTGTCCATCACGTCGTCGTTCCAGCTGCTCACGTACTGCGGGTGCTCGTCCGGACTGATCGAGTCGACGCCACGGATGACGATGAACTCCTCCGGCGAGGACAAACCCTTGTCGCTGATCACTCCGGTCGGCTGCGCGACGCCGTACTGCTTGCTGAGGCTGGACCAGTGCTTGGCGACCTCGGGCGAGACGAAGACCTGGCCCGGCTTGGGCGTGTGGTCGAGGCCTGGAGGCGGCGGGAGTTCGTTCTGGTGCAGCGTGGCGAGGTCGAGGCGGATCGTCGGGTGGCCATCGATCCTCTCGCGGTCGGTCTGGTCGATGGCGCCGATCGCGGTCGCCGGGTCCGCGTGGTCCGCGCTCCGCCAGCCGATCCGGTCGGAGCGGTGGGCCAGACCGAGCGAGCCGGCGATCAGGAAGGTGACCAGCAGCGCGACGACGGCGGTCGCACCGAGCGCCGCGAGGTTGGCTGCCCGTCCGCCGGGACCTGGTCGGCGGACGAACCGCAGGCCGAGATCGGTCATCGGGTTCATCGGTTCGCCCCCAGCGACTCGCTCACCCGGCCGTCGACGATCCGCAGGACGCGGTGGCAGCGGGCGGCCACGGCGTTGTCGTGCGTGACGACGACCACCGCGGCACCGCGATAGGTGGCGGCGCCGACCAGCAGGTCGATGACCTGCGCGCCGGTCGCCGCGTCCAGCGCGCCGGTGGGCTCGTCGGCGAACACCGCCTGCGGCTCGCCGACCAGCGCCCGTGCGATGGCGACCCGCTGCGCCTGACCGCCGGAGAGTTCACCCGGACGGCGGCCGACCTCCGCGGCCAGACCGACCTGGGCGAGCATCATCCGCGCCCGGCCGACGGCGTCGCGCCGGCTCATGCCGTCCACCATCAGCGGCAGTGCCACGTTCTCGTCGGCGGGCAGCTCAGCAAGCAACTGGTTGTCCTGGAAGACGAACCCGAGCCGACGGCGGCGGAGCACGGTCCGTGCGGCGTCGTTCAGCTGGTCGACCCGTTCGCCGCCCAGCCACACCTCGCCCTGATCGGGCGTGAGGATGCCGGCCAGCACGTGCAGCAGTGTGGTCTTGCCGTTGCCGCTGGGGCCCATGACGGCGAGGGCTTCGCCGGATCGTACGGCGACGTCCACGCCGGCCAGCCCGACGACCTCTCCGTAGTACTTGACCAGGCCATGGCCGCTGAGGACGATCTGCGGCTGCGTGGGTTGGGGACTCTGGAAGCTCATACCCCAGAGCCTGTCGCGGACGGCGGCGGAGTTCGTCGGCCCGCGGACCGGTCTTGCCGTCGCCTTCAGGCGTCCTTCGTCAGCCCGGCGTAGTACTGGAGTCGTACGTCACTCGGTCCGGAAGGCTGACGGGTAGGCGTCGCGGTAGCTGGGGATGGCGCCGGCCGACGTCTCGACGGTCTGGGCGTTGAGCATCGCGTGCACGATCGCACGAGACAGCGTGCGGGACCCGGCCGCGAACACCGTTTCCAGCTGCCCGAGTGCGGTTGGATCGGTGACGCTCAACCGCGGCCGGTCGTCGTCAGGTAGGCGGGTCGACAGGGCGAAGATGCTGTCGCCGTCGACCAGCGTATGGATCGGGTCGAGCGCCCGAGCCAATCCGTCGTGCGCCACCATCGCCATCCGCTTCGCCGCCGCCTTCTCGAGCGGTACGTCGGTCGCCACGATAGCGATCACCGTGTTCATGGGCGGGCCGGGGATCAGGTTGCGGCCGGGTGCGGCCGGCGGTGGTGCCTCGGTCGGCGTCCGCAGGTGGATGAACTCGTCGCCGATGCCGTAGCGAGCGCCGTACAGGTTGCCGTCGCCGTCGACCGTCGAGCCGGCCGCGTTCACGATCACCAGTGCACCGACAATCGAGCCGTCGTCGAGCCGGACGCTGGCCGAGCCGACGCCACCCTTCAACGACCTGGCTCGTGCGCCCGCGCCGGCGCCGTGGTTGCCCAGGGCAACCGGTCCGTCGGTGGCGGCGGCGATCGCGTCAGCGCCCCAGGACGGTTCGGGCCGGGCCCGGAAGTCGCCACCGCGACCGAGATCGAAGATCACCGCGGTCGGGACGATCGGGACCACCTCGTTGTCGCCCAGCCCGACCCGCACTCCCTCGCCGCGTTCCTCCAGCCAGCGCATCACGCTGCCGGCCGTGTCGAGACCGTAGGCGCTGCCGCCGGTCAGGACGATCGCGTTCACACCGGCGTTCGAGTTCACCGGGTCGAGCAGGTCTGTCTCGCGCGTGCCGGGTGCGCCACCGCGGACGTCGACACCGGCCACCGCCGTACCGGGCACGTGGACGACTGTCGTACCGGTCAGGTACGGCGCGTCGACGCGCTCGACCTGGCCGACGAGAACTCCAGGGACATCGGTGATCGCATTGTGCGGACCAGGCTGCATGACCCAGATCCTGTCACGGTGCCGGTCGACACGGCGGCGAAATCGGGTTGCGGCCGACATTAGCGTGGAAGGCATGAACGCCGACCAGCTCTGTGGACTCCTGGCCGAACCGTCGAGGCTGCGGACGTACTCCGCCGTCGTCCTCGGCGCCACCACCGCGGATGAGGTTGCCGGGAGCACCGGACTGGCCCAGCCTGTCGTCGTCAAAGCCCTGCAGCGGTTGTTCAAGGGCGGTCTGGTGACGGCCGACGGTGATCGTCTGCAGGCAGACGAGTCGGCCTTCAAGGACGCGGTCCGCGAGAGCCGTCCGGAATGGGTGCCGCTCGATCCCGATCCGGAGCGGGACGCCGTACTGAGGTCCTTCATCCGCGACGGCCGGCTGACCCACTTCCCGACCTTCCCGGAGAAGTTCCGGATCGTGCTGGAGCATCTGGTGACGAGCTTCGAACCCGGCCGCAGCTACCCGGAGTCCGAGGTCAACGAGATCCTGAACCACTGGCACCCGGACCACGCCGCGCTTCGACGCGAACTGGTCGATGCGCGCCTGCTCAGCCGCACCGACAGCATCTACGCGCGGACCTGATCAGGTCAGGCGGCGGGCCGGGGCGTCCTGGCGGGGCTTCTCGTTCGGGGCGATGCGGATCGTGGTGTCCAGGACCGTGGCGCCCTCGGCCGCGGCCAGGACCGACCGCAGGTCCAGGCGCACGACCTCCTCCAGGTCGAGGGTCAGCCGGGACACCCGGTGCAGGAGGCTCTCGATCGCGGCGATGTCGACCGGATCGGAGCCGCGGTAGCCGTACAGCAGCGGCGCCGCGCGAACCTCGCGGACCATCTCCGCGGCGTCCCGCGTCGTCAGCGGCGGCATCCGGTACGAGCGGTCGCCGAGCAGGTCGGTCGCGACCCCGGACAGGCCGAACGTCACAACCGGTCCGAACGACACGTCCTCGAGCGCGGAGATGACCACGGGTACGCCGGGCGGCGCCATCTTCTGTACGACGAACTGGGCCCGGGCCGGATCGGCCGCGACCCCGAACATCTGCGTCATCTCCGCCCAGGCCGCGCGCATATCGTCCTCGTCGTGGATGTGCCGCCAGATGTCGGCCAGATCCGGCCGCATCCGCCACTGCTCCGCGGTCGCTTTGAGGATCACCTCGAACCCGAGATCCGCCGCGCGCGCCACGGCCTCGTCCGCGCTCAGCACCGGGAACGCCGGCAGCACGTTGATCCCGTAGAAACTGAGCAGCCGCTGCCGGTCCGCATCGTCCAGGTCGGCGCCACTCGGATGCCGCTGCAGGAACTCGGCGACGAAGTCCTCGGCCCCAGGAGTGTCCACGTCCGCCAGGTCCGGGATCCGGCTGTCCGATCGCCGCCGCCATTCGCCGTACTGCGTTGCCTTCGCCAGGGCACCCACGGCGTACTGCGGATTGAGGAACGACGGGATCGAGCCGCGGGCCGCACCGCCGTGGTCGTCCGGGACGCGGAGCTCCTCGGGCACGCTGCGCGAGGCGAGGAACGTGGAGACGACGGGCTTGTCCGACCCGGCCGCGGCAGCCGCGAGAACCTGAGCGACCGCGGCGCCGTTCGACTGCACCGGCGGGGTGTAGATCACCACGACGGAGTCCACCCGCTCGTCCTCGAACACCTCCGACAGCGCCAGTCCGAAGTCCTCGGCCGTCGCGTCCGCGCTGAGGTTGTACGGCTCCCCTGCCACGTCCAGGCCACAGCCCGCCATTGTGTCGAGCGCGAGCAGAGTCAGGGCGTCGGAATTGCTGACGATCGCGACCCGGCGGCCCTTCGGCAACGGCTGGTGGGCCAGCAGTTGGGCGACGTCGAACAACTCGCCGGTGGTGTCGACGCCGATCAGCCCGCTCTGCCGGAACAGCGATTCGATGGTGGCGGCAGGCAACTGACTGCGCCGGACCATCTGGCCCAGCGGCACTCCTTGGGTGGCGCGACCGGACTTCAGCGCGATCACCGGCTTGCGGCGGGCGAGCCGGCGCGCGACCCGGCTGAACTTGCGCGGGTTGCCCAGCGACTCCAGGTACAGCAGCACGACCTCGGTCGCCTCGTCGGAGTACCAGAACTGCATGAGGTCGTTGCCCGACACATCGGCCCGGTTGCCGGCCGAGACGAAGGTCGACAACCCCAGGCCACGGCCGACCATGTCGGCCAGGATCGGCACGCCGAGCGCACCCGACTGGCAGAAGAACGCGACCCGGCCCTTGCTCGGCATCAACGGTGACAACGTCGCGTTCAGCGACACCCCGGGCGCGGTGTTGATCAGACCGAGCGCGTTCGGCCCGATCACCCGCATCCCGTAGGACCGGGCCAGACCGACCAGGTATCGCTGGAGCTTCCGGCCTTCGGCACCGATCTCGGCGAACCCGCTCGACACCACGACCAGCCCGCGCACACCCTTCGCGGCGCAGTCCAGGACGACGTCCGCCACCAACTCGGCGCGTACGGCGACCACCGCGAGGTCGACCGTGTCGTCCACGTCCCGGATCGTCGGGTACGCCGGAACGCCCTCGATCTCGGTGGCCTTCGTGTCGGTGTTGACGGCGTACAGGCGGCCGGGGAATCCGCCGTCGCGCAGATTGCGTAGCAGCGCGTTCCCGATCGTGCCTTCGCGCCGGCTCGCTCCGATCACCGCGACCGCGTTGGGCGTCAGGAGCCGCGCGATCGACAAGGCCTCGGAGCGCTGTTCCCGGGCCTGCATCACGCCGAACGAGGTGTCGGTCGGCGCGATGTCGAACTCGACCACGATCACGCCGTCCTCGAACTCCCGGGCCACCTTGTAACCGGCCTCGGCGAAGACGGTGATCATCTTCCGATTGTCCGGCAGCACCTCGGCGACGAACCGGTGGATGCCGTTCTCCCGGGCCGCCTGGGCCAGATGCTCGAGGAACAACTGCCCGAGGCCGCGGCCCTGGTGGGCGTCCTCGATCAGGAAGGCGACCTCCGCGGTCTGCCGGCCGGTCCGCTCGTACCGTCCGACGCCGATCATCTCGCTACCGACGGTGACGATCAGTGCCAGCCGGTCGTGGTAGTCGACCTGCGTGAATCGCGCCACATCCCGGTCCGACAGCTGGGGGTACGGGGCGAAGAAGCGGTAATACTTCGATTGTTCGGATACGCGGGCGTAGAACGCCACCAGCAGATCAGCGTCACCCGGAGTGATCGGCCGCAGATGCGCGGTAGCGCCATCCCGGAGTACGACGTCCGCCTCGTAGCCGTCCGGGTATCCGGCCGGGTGGTGGAGGTCCTGCTCCGGCGGGGTCACCCGGCCCAGCCTACTCAACCAGCCCGGTGGGAGGTCGTGCATTTTGATCGCGCGAATCGCGCCTGTGCTGGTGTTCCTGAGCGCGGTGACCGTGATCGCCGAGCTGGCCGACGAGGCCAAGGTGTTCGACGTCGCCGCCCGGGAGGCGGCCCACCTGGCTCGGGGCAAGGTCTGGCGGTTGTGGCTGCTCGTCGTGGCGCTCGCCACCGGGCTGACGATCGTGCTGTCCCTCGATACGTGTGCGGTCCTGCTTACCCCGGTCGTGCTCGCGATGGCCCGGCAGCTGGACGTCCCGCCGAAGTTGTTCGCGTTCACCACCGTCTGGCTGGCCGGGACCGCCTCGTTGTTACTCCCGGTGTCGAACCTGACCAACCTGCTCGCGCTCCATCAGTTCCGCAAGCTCGACGTCGAGTACCTCTCGGTGAGCTGGCGGCCGGCGATCGCCGCGATCGTGATCACGGTCGCCGTGCTCGCGGTCCTGTTCCACCGGGACCTCGGCCGGAAGTACGTCGTACCGCCGACTCCTCAGGTGGACGACAAGGTGCTGTTCTGGGGTGCGGCCGGCGTGTGCGTGCTGCTCGGACCGGCGTTCGTGTCCGGGATCGAGGTGGCAGTGCCCGCGAGTATCGGAGCGGTGGTGCTCGTCGTGCTGTTCGCGGTACGGCGGCGGTCGACGCTCAGGTGGTCGCTGATCCCGGCGAAGCTTGTGATCACCGTGGTGGTGTTGTTCACCGTCGTCGGATTCCTCACCGACCACGGGCTGGAGGGCTTGCTGAACCGGGTCGCCGGGACCACGTCCGAGCTCCGGCTGAGCGCGACCGCGGCCCTCGGGGCGAACCTGGTCGACAACCTCCCGGCGTACCTGGCGATGGAGCCGGTCGCGTCGAACGACGCCCACCGGATGATGGCGCTGCTCATCGGCGTCAACTGCGGCTGCCTCCTCACTCTCTGGGGGTCCCTGGCCACTCTGCTGTGGCGAGCCCGCTGCGACGCCGCCCGCGTCGACATCACCTGGTGGTCGTTCCTGTGGCGCGGCCTCATCCTCACCCCACTCGTCGTCACCGGCGCGGTACTGGCGCTCGGCTGACCCACGAGACCGCGCGATGAGCCCCATTTGGTGGGCTGACCCATCAGACAGTGGGTTGGCCAGCGGCAGGCGGGTAGCCAACCCACCATCTCGTGGGTCAACCCACGAGATGGTGCCGCGGCACCCCCGACCGGCGGAGTGGCACGGTTTACCGAGCGGTAGTGGTTGGGCAATAGTGCGGTCATGAGCCCAGCGGACAGCGGTGAGCAGAGCACGGCGGACGTGACGCGGGAGTTCCGGGCGGCGCGGGACTTCCTGGTGGCGCATCGGGAGGACTACGAGACGGCGTACCGGGACTTCAGCTGGCCGCGGTTCGAGCGGTTCAACTGGGCCCGGGACTGGTTCGACGCGCTGGCGGTCGAGCAGCCCGAGGTGGCCGCGCTGACCATCGTCGAGGAGGACGGTGAGGTCAACTCACGGACGTACGCCGAGATGGCCGAGCAGTCCCGCAAGGTCGCCGGCTGGCTCACCGAAGCCGGTCTGAGGCCAGGCGATCGGGTGCTGATCGTGCTCGGCAACACCGTCCCGCTCTGGGAGACCATGCTCGGCTGCATCCGGGCCGGCGCTGTCATGATCCCCGCCACCACGCTGCTCACCGACGCCGATCTAGCGGACCGGATCACCCGCGGCAGTGTTCGTGCAGTCGTCACCAGCAGCGCGGAGGCCGGCCGGTACGCCGGTATCGCCGACGACTGCATCCGCGTCGCCGTCGGCGCACCGGTCGAGGGCTGGCTGCAGTACGACGACGCGGCGACGTACGACGGACCGGTCCCCGAAGTCGACACCGCGGCCGACGACTCGCTGCTGCTCTACTTCACCTCGGGTACGACGAGCCAGCCGAAGCTGGTCGAGCACACACAGGTCAGCTACCCGGTCGGTCACCTGTCGACGATGTACTGGATCGGTCTCCAGCCCGGCGACGTCCACCTCAACGTCTCCTCCCCCGGCTGGGCGAAGCACTCCTGGAGCAACGTCTTCGCGCCCTGGAACGCCGGCGCGACCGTGTTCCTGTACAACTACACCCGCTTCGACGCCGAGAAGATGCTGCGGGTCCTGCAGACGTACGGCGTGACCACGTTCTGCGCGCCGCCGACGGTGTGGCGGATGCTGATCCAGGCCGACCTGTCCGCGGTGAAGGTGCAGATCCGCGAGTGCATCTCGGCGGGCGAGCCGCTCAACCCCGAGGTGATCGAGCAGGTCCGTACCGCCTGGGACATCACCATCCGGGACGGGTACGGCCAGACCGAGACAACCGCCCAGATCGGCAACCCGCCCGGCCAGCCGGTCAAGCTCGGTTCGATGGGCCGCCCGCTGCCCGGCTACAGCATCGCGCTGATCGACCCGTCCACCGACGAGATCGGCGACGACGGCGAGATCTCCATCGAGCTGGCCCCGGCGCCGGTCCCGTTGATGCGCGGCTACCGCGACGCCCGGGAGCTGACCGACGAGGTGATGCGCGGCGGTTACTACCACACCGGCGACGTCGCGAGCCGGGACGAGGACGGCTACATCACGTACGTCGGGCGCTCCGACGACGTGTTCAAAGCCAGTGACTACCGGATCTCGCCGTTCGAGCTGGAGTCCGTGCTGATCGAGCATCCGGCCGTGGCCGAGGCGGCCGTCGTACCGTCGCCGGATCCGGTCCGGCTCGCGGTGCCCAAGGCGTACGTCGTACTGGCCGCCGGGCACCAGCCGTCGCGGGAGCTGGCCGGCGAGATCCTGCGGTTCTGCCGCGAGCACCTGGCGCCGTACAAGCGGATCCGGCGGATCGAGTTCGCCGAGCTGCCGAAGACGATCTCGGGCAAGATCCGGCGGGTCGAGCTGCGCGCGGACGAGGCGTCGAAGGTGGAGAGCGGGTCCGGCGGCGAGCACACGTACGACGAGGCCGACTTCAAGCAAGGGTGAGTCAGCGCACCCCGGGCGAGGGGGTGCGTGCTGAAATGGGCGGATGTCCCCCGACACCGGCCTGGGCCTCGCCGCGGTTGTCGTCCTGCCGCTGCTGATCGTGATCGGCGTGGCCGCGTCCCGGTACGCCGGAACGCGGCACGACAAGGGGATCGTCACCGCGGCCCTGCGTGCCGTCGTGCAGCTGGCCGCCGTCGGCGCGGTCGTCGGGGTCGCCCTGCAGCACACGCTCGGGGCCATCGCGTTCGTGCTGGTGATGTTCGTGGTCGCGACCTTCACCAGCACGCGGCGTCTCCATCAGACCGCTGTCATCCCACAGCAGTGGATGTACTGCGGGACCGCGATCGGTCTCGGTGCGTTCGTCGTACTCCTGCTGCTGATCGGGCCGGGCGTCGTACCGCGCAACCCGGCGACGATCCTGCCGATGGGCGGCATCATCATCGGCGGCACGATGACCGCCACCACGCTGGCCGGACGGCGGATGCTGAGCGAGTACGGGACCCGGTTCGGCGAGTTCGAGGCCGGGCTGTCGATCGGGCTGCTCCCGCCGGACGCGTTCAAGCTGGTGGTCGGCCCGGTGGCCGGCGACGCGCTGCTGCCCGCGCTCGACCAGACCCGAACGGTGGGGCTGGTGTCGCTGCCCGGGGCGTTCGTCGGGATGGTGCTCGGCGGCGCGTCGCCCACCGAGGCCGCCGCGTTGCAGCTCGTGGTCCTGCTCGGCCTGATCGCGTCCGAGTCGATCGCGATCCTGGCCATCACCGAACTCCTCGCCCGCGCCCGGCTTCCGGACGGGCGTACGGTTTCCTCATGACCGATGACAACAGCCTGTTCAGCCGGATCGACGAACTGGTCGCCGAAGAGCACGAGCTCCGCACCAAGCACGCCGGTGGGAAGATCAACGACGCCGACGAGCACGCCCGTCTGCGGTCCCTCGAGGTCGAGCTCGACCAGTGCTGGGACCTGCTCCGGCAGCGCCGCGCCAAGCGCGAGTTCGGCGAGAACCCCGACAGCGCCCAGCCCCGCTCCGCCGACACCGTCGAGGGCTACCTGAACTGAGCACTGCGATGCCCTCCTGGCTCTGGCCGGGAGGGCATCAGCAACTCAGAAACCGCGCAGTTTCTCTGGGGTGATGCGGATCAGGACCGAGTAGTCCTGGTGGAAGCCGTCGGTGGTCATCCCGAGGCCGGCGATGTCGTCGGCGTACTTCGCGTTGTAGGCGGCCAGGGCGTCGCCGGAGATCGGCTGCTCGTCGATCACCGCCGTACCGGAGATGACGCCGACGTCTCCCCCGCTGTGGGTGGCGTTGAAGTTCAGCGCCACCTGCGGGTGGGCGGCGACGTTGTGCAGCTTGGCCTTGTTCCGCTGACTGCTGATGAGCACCTCGCCGTTGTGCCAGAGGAACCAGACCGGGTTCGGCGCCGGCGTACCGGACTTGCCGACCGTGGTCAGCCACACCACGATTTCGTCGTCCAGCTGCCGCGCGATCCGCTTGCCGAAGTCGGTGGAAGTGTCGATCGTGAACATCAGGCCCCTTGGGTTGGTCAGGACGGACCGAGGCGCCCCCACTCGATGGCCGGGCAGTGGTTCATCACCATCGTGAGTCCCGCGGCCGTCGTCCGGGCGTAGGCGTCATCGTCCACTACATCGAGTTGGAACCACACCGCCTTGGCGTTGATTCCCACCGCCTGGTCCGCGATGTCGCCGGCCAGCTCGGACCGGACGAACACATCCACGCAGTCCACCGGGAACGGGATGTCCGCCAGCGTCGCGTACCCCTGCTCGCCGTGCACGGTCTCGGCCGCGGGGTGCACCGGCACGATCCGCTTACCGTGCCCCTGCAGGAACCGCGCCACGCCGTACGCCGCCCGGCTCGTGTTGTTCGACAACCCCACCACGGCCCAGGTCTGGCAGTCCGCCAGGATCTTCCGGATATCACTGTCCATACCTAGATCCTCTCGCGAGCTTCAACCCCGCAGGTAGGTGAGGACGGCGGAGACGCGCCGGTCCAGACCTTCGTCGAGCTGCAGCTTCGCGAAGATGTTGCCGACGTGCTTGCGTACGGCGGCCTCGCTGACGACCAGCTGCTCCGCGATCGACGCGTTCACCCGGCCCTCGGCCATCAGCGCGAGCACCTCCAGCTCCCGCGGCGTGAGCGCCGACAGCGGCCCGTCGTTCCGGCGCCGGGCCAGCAGCTGACGCACCACCTCAGGGTCGACCACCATCCCGCCGTCGGCGACCCGGTCGAGCGACTCGAGGAACTCCGCGACATGCCCGACCCGGTCCTTCAGCAGGTAGCCGATCCCGCCGGTCGTTGTCTCCAGCAACGATGACAGGTACGCATCCGCGACGTACTGCGACAGCACGAGGATCCCGATCGACGGAAGCTCGGCCCGGATCGCGGCAGCCGCCCGTAGCCCCTCGTCGCTGTGCCCCGGCGGCATCCGGACATCGGTGATCACCACATCCGGAGGGTCCTTGCGGACGACGGCCAGCAGTGTGTCCGCGTCTCCGACGGTGTCGCGTACTTCGTGCCCGGCGCGATCCAGGATGCTGGCCAGCCCCTCCCGCAACAGCAGCGAGTCTTCGGCCAGCACGATGCTCAGTCGCCGAGTCGGCACGGGCACTCCATCCTCAGTCGTGTCGGCCCACCGGATGGGCTGTCGATGACGAGTGTGCCTCCCAACGCGTCCAATCGGGTCACCAACCCGGTCAGTCCGGTCCCGGCACCGGCCCGCGCGCCGCCGATCCCGTCGTCGGTGATCGTGATGACCAACTGCTGCCGATCGACCCAACCGGCCACCTCGCAGTGCGTGGCCCGCGCGTGCTTCGCGACGTTCGCGAGCGCCTCACTGACCACGAAGTACGCCGCCGCCTCGATCGGCGACGGCAACCGCGACGGCAACGCCATCTGCACAGTCACCGGCAGCGGACTGCGGTCCGCCACCTCCCGTACGGCGGCCTCCAGACCGTGGTCGACCAGAACCCGCGGGTGGATCCCGCGGACCGCCTCGCGCAGATCGGCCAGCGCCGCCTCCGCCTCGGCATGCGCCTTCACCACCAGCCGCCGGCCCTCCCCCTCGGGCACGTCCAGCTCCGCCAGTCCGAGCGTCATCGTGAGCCCGACGAGCCGCTGCTGTACGCCGTCGTGCAGATGCCGCTCGATCCGGGCCCGCTCGGTCTCGAACGCGTCCACCAGATCCAGCCGCGACCGCCGCAACTCGGCCAGGTTCCGCTGCAGTTCGTCCTGCCGCGGGCCGAGCATCGCCCTCGCCAGCGACACTTCTGCTCCGGCGACCACACCGACCAGGTAGGAGCTGACGACGAAGAACGGTGGCCCGAACGCGACCAGGAAGATGAGCCCTTCCTGGGTCGAGTCCAGGATCCACGGCCCCATCCCCATCTCGTCGATGCCGGCAATGATCGGCGCGGCCAGCGTCGTGAGCAGGGTGGCCGCACTCAGCCCTGCCACGGCGGCACTGAGCGGCCAGACGAAGACGCCGAGGACGAATCCGTATCCGACGGACCGCAACGACGCCTGCTCGCGGCGGCGGAACTTCAGCTTCTCCCGCACAGACAGCGACGCGGGCATGTCCGCGTGCGGAGTCTTGATGCCGCCGACCAGCACCAATCCGGCACGCCACCGCTCGATCCGGCCGATCGCGACGCCGATCAGCGGGAACGCCGTCAGCAGCAGGACCCCGATCAGGATCGGGCTCAGGACGATGCTGGCCGCGGCCGCGACGATGAGGATGGCGAAGGTCAGTACACCGACCGGCACCGAGGTGAACAGATAGGCGTAGCTGCGCCACGGCCAGGACGACACCACGTAGCGCGGTGACGCGAGCGCTGCCCACGGCGTCATCGGTACGGATCTGTCCACCGTGCCACCCTAGGTCCAGGGCGGCCCGCCGGACGGTAGCGTGCGCGCTACTACAGGTCTCCTCCACAGGCCAGGGTGCAAACGCCGTACCGGCGGTTGGCTGGAACCATGACCGCTACCGCACCGACGTACCCGAGCGTCGTACCCACCGAGGCGCCGGCCTTGCTGCTGGACGGCATCACCAAGACCTACAGGTCCAAAGCCGGGGCGGTCGATGCGCTGCGAGGCGTGACGTACCACTTCGCCCGGGGCTCGTTCACGGCCGTCATGGGTCCGTCGGGCTCCGGCAAGTCGACGCTGCTGCAGTGTGCGGCGGGACTCGACCAGCCCACCGGCGGGAGCGTCGTTCTGGGCGGGACCAAGCTGAACGGGCTCGACGAGGTCGCGCTCACCAAGTTGCGGCGGGAGGAGATGGGGTTCGTCTTCCAGGCGTACAACCTGCTCCCTTCGCTGACCGTGTACGACAACGTGGCACTGCCACTGCGGTTGACCGGTCGCCGCCCGCGCCAGGGCGACGTCCATCGGGTGCTCGAACAGGTCGGGTTGGAGGGGAAGGCCAAGCGCAGGCCGGCCGAGTTGTCCGGTGGGCAGCAGCAGCGGGTCGCGATCGCGCGGGCGCTGATCACCCGGCCATCGGTGTTCTTCGCCGATGAGCCGACCGGTGCGCTGGACAGCGGGACGAGCCGGCAGATCCTCGGGCTGTTGCGCGAGGCAACCGACCGGGCCGGGCAGACGGTGGTGATCGTCACTCACGATCCGGTGGCCGCGGCGTACGCCGAGCGGGTGCTGTTCCTGTCCGACGGGCTGATCGCGGGTCACCTCGACCGCGGTACGCCGGGCCAGATCGCCGCGGCCATGAGCGACCTGGAACGCTGATGTTCTACCTCAGCCGCCAGACGGTCAGCCGTCACCGCTCCCTGTACGCCGGTTCGTTCGTGGCCTTGGCCGTCGGAGTCTTCCTCCTGGGACTCGCGGCCACCGCGACCGCCGCCACCATCGCCTACCGCGGCCCGCTCGCCGACAGCATCACCGTGACGACGCTGGGCGGCAACGACGCCGCACCGAGGCAGGTCCGGGTGCCGACCTCCGGCGCGGACACGTCCGGGTTGCAGGTCGTCCTCAGTATGGTCGGGACGATCAGCGGGTTCATCACGATCTTCGTCATCGCCAGCACGTTCGCCTTCGCGGTGGCGTCCAGGCGCCGCGAGATCGGTCTGCTTCGGCTCATCGGCGCGACACCACGGCAGGTACGGCGGATGATCCTCGGCGAAGCGTTCGTGGTCGCACTCGTGGCCGCGCTGAGCGGTGCGGTGCTGGCGCAGTTGGCGACTCCCCTGCTGCTGCGCAAGGCGTCGTACACCGAACTGGCGCCCGTGAAACTGGAGCCGGCCTCGCCATGGGTGCCGCTGGCGATCGCGGTCGGTGCCGGGCTGGTCGTGGCGATGCTCGGCGCCCGGTCCGCGGCCCGGCGGGCTGGACGGGTCGGGCCGATCGATGCGCTGCGCGAGGCCGCACTGGAGCCACCGCGGATCGGGCCGGTCCGGATCGTCTTCGGGCTGCTCTTCATGGCCGGGTCGATCACGCTCCTGACGCTGATCCGGCCGTCGACCGGCGAGGGCGTGGTGCCGCTGGCGATGTTCACGCCGATGCTCCTGGTCATCGCGCTGACCCTGCTCGCACCGCTGGTAGTCCCGTGGATCAGCCGGCTGTGGGCGCTGCCGCTGACCGCCTGGACCAAGGCCTCCGGGAGTCTGGCCCGCAGCAATGTGGTCGCCGCGCCAAGGCGCAGTGCGTCGCTGGCGGCGCCGATCCTGGCCATCTCGGCGGTCGCTGGGTCGATGGTGCTCAGCCTCAGCTTCGCCGCCGACAGCGCCGAGGCGACGATCCGCGATTCCGTTCGCGCACCGATCGTGGTGACTGGTGCCGCCAAGCTCGACGCCGGGCTGGGCACGGTGGACGCCGGGTTGCCGCTCCAATTCGTCCGGATCGACCAGGACGACGCCGAACTCGAGGATGCCGAAGGGATCGACCCGGCGATCGCCACGCAGACCCGCAATCTCACCGCGCTGTCCGGTGACCTGGGCAAGCTCACCGGAAACACTGTTGCCGTAAGCAAGGAAACGTCCGGGTTCGAGCGCTACAAGGTCGGCGACGAGGTGTCGGTCACGTTCCTGGACAAGACCGCCGCGAAGCTCCGGATCGTCGCGATCGTCCCGGACGCCTTCGGAGTCAGCCCGTCCTTCCTGATCCCGCTCGACCTCGCCCGCAAGCACGCTCCGTCCGCCGTACCCGACCGGAGCTTCGTTCTGCCCGCTCCCGGTGTCGATCTGCTCGGCACGATCGACCACGCCGTACCGGCGGCCGAGTGGGAAGCGGAGCAGGCCGAGGGCGTGCGGAAGGGCAACCAGTTCGGGCTGATCCTGCTGCTCGGCCCGGCCGCGCTGTACAGCGCCATCGCGATCGCCAACACGCTCCTGATGGGCAGTCTGCAGCGGCGACACGAATTCATCACCTCGCGGCTGCTGGGTGCCACGCCGGCGCAGATCCGCCGGATGGTCCTGTGGGAGTCCTCGCTGGTCGGCGTGGTCGCCCTCAGCCTCGGTACGGCGATCACGGTCACCGTCGGGATACTGCTCCGGCACGCCATGACGTCGGGGATGACCGACGTACCGGTGACGGTGCCGTGGGGTGTGCTGCTGGGTATCGCCGGACTTTGTCTGACGCTGGCGGTAGGGTCCGCTCTGGCCCCGACGACGTACATCCTGCGCCGGTCGCAGCCGTCCGCTGCGGTGGAATAGACCGGTATCGGGCGGATCGACCGACGCAACGGTGGGTCGTGGCCGGGCAAAAGGCCGTTCACCAGCGACAATGGGCACGGCGCCGGACCGTCGCGGCGCCGTACCGGTTCGATCGAGGAGCAGTAAAACCCGCATGGCACGCCGTTCCAGCACCACCGCCGAGCCCGAGGACTTCGAGGAGCGCATCCTCGACGTCGATGTCGCCGACGAGATGCGCGCCAGCTACCTGGAGTACGCCTACTCGGTGATCTACGCCCGGGCGCTGCCGGACGCGCGAGACGGACTGAAACCGGTCCAGCGTCGGATCCTGTTCTCGATGGCGGAGAACAACATCCGCCCCGACCGCGGACATGTGAAGAGCGCCCGCGTCGTCGGTGAGGTCATGGGTAAGTACCACCCGCACGGCGACGGCGCGATCTACGACGCGCTGGTCCGGACCGCGCAGCCTTGGTCGATGCGGGTCCCGCTGATCGACGGCCACGGGAACTTCGGCTCACTCGACGACGGTCCCGCCGCGATGCGGTACACCGAGTGCCGGATGGCGCCGCCGGCGATGGCGATGACGACCGGCCTGGACGAGGACGTCGTCGACTTCAAGCCGAACTACGACGGCCAGGAGGAAGAGCCGTCGGTGCTGCCGGCCGCCTTCCCGAACCTGGTGGTCAACGGCGCCTCGGGCATCGCGGTCGGGATGGCGACCAACATGGCCCCGCACAACCTGGTCGAGGTGATCCAGGCCCTGCGGCACCTGATCAAGACCCCGGCCGCCGACCTCGACGACCTGATGCGGTTCATCCCCGGCCCGGACCTGCCGACCGGCGGCAAGATCGTCGGCCTGGAGGGCATCAAGGACGCGTACGCGACCGGTCGCGGCAGCTTCAAGATGCGCGCCACCGCCCGGGTCGAGAACGTCACGCCGCGGCGCAAGGGCATCGTCGTCACCGAGCTGCCGTACTCCGTCGGCCCGGAGAAGGTGATCGAGAAGATCAAGACCCTGGTCCAGTCCAAGAAGCTGCAGGGCATCGCCGACGTCAAGGACCTGACCGACCGCACCCACGGCACCCAGCTGGTGATCGAGGTCAAGAACGGCTTCGTGCCCGAGGCGCTGCTGGAGCAGCTCTACAAGCTGACCCCGCTCGAGGACGCGTTCCACGTCAACAACGTCTGCCTGGTCGACGGCCAGCCGCGCACCCTCGGTCTGAAGACCCTGCTCGAGGTCTACCTCGACCACCGGTACGACGTGACCCGGCGGCGCAGCGAGTTCCGCCGCAAGAAGGCGCAGGACCGGCTGCACATCGTCGACGGCCTGCTGATCGCGATCCTGGACATCGACGAGGTCATCCAGATCATCCGGACCAGCGACGACGCGGCCGCCGCCCGGACCCGGCTGATGGAGATCTACGACCTCACCGAGGTGCAGACCAACTACATCCTGGACATGCCGCTGCGCCGGCTGACGAAGTTCTCCAAGATCGAGCTGGAGACCGAGAAGGGCGAACTGGAGCGCGAGATCGAGCGCCTGACCGCGATCCTCGAGGACCAGGCGCTGCTGAAGAAAACGGTCTCGGACGAGCTGGCCGAGGTCGCGAAGACGTACGGCACGCCGCGGCGGACCGTGCTGCTGGAGTCGTCGGGTGCGACCAAGACCGCGACCGTGCCGCTCGAGGTCAGCGACGACCCGTGCTGGGTCCTGATGAGCTCGACCGGCCTGCTCGCCCGGACGAATGGCGTGGAGCCGTTCGGGACCGGCGACACCAGGGCGAAGCACGACGCGATCGTGTCCGCGGTGAAGAGCACGGCCCGCGGTCAGTACGGCCTGATCACCAGCGCGGGACGGTTGATCCGGCTCGAGTCGCTCGACCTGCCCGCCGTACCGACGACCGCGAACGCGCCGAACCTGCAGGGTGGCGCGCCGGTGGCCGAGTTCGTCTCGCTCGAGCCCGGCGAGAAGGCGCTTGCCCTCACGACGATGGACCCGGACTCGATCGGCGTCGCTCTGGGTACGGCGGGTGGCGTGGTCAAGCGGGTCGTCCCGGACCACCTGAGCAACCGCGACTCGTGGGAGATCGTCGGCCTCAAGGAGGGCGACGAGGTGATCGGCGCTGTCGAGCTGACCACCGGCGACGAGGAACTGTGCTTCATCACGTCGGACGCGCAGTTGCTGCACTTCCCGGCGTCCGCGGTTCGGCCGCAGGGACGGACGGCGGGTGGCATGGCGGGCGTTCGCCTGACCGCCGGCGCAAAGGTGGTCTTCTTCGGTGCTGTGAGCGCTGGTCGCGACGCGCAGGTCGTCACCATCGCGGGCTCGTCGTCGGCGCTGCCGGGGACCGAAGTCGGCGCGGTGAAGGTGACGCCGTTCAGCGAGTACCCGGGCAAGGGGCGCGGCACTGGTGGTGTGCGGTGCCAGCGGCTGCTCAAGGGTGAGGACGGGCTGCTGCTCGGATTCATCGGGGCGGCTCCGGTGCGGGCCAGTGCGAGCAGCGGTGCCCCGGTCGAGTTGCCCCCGATCGACCCGCGGCGCGACGGCTCCGGCGTACCCGTGGCTCAACCGATTGCTGCGTGTGCTCCAGACAGTGTCAGTTACATGGCAGGCTGACCCCCATGAAGAGACTCGTCGCGCTCGGCGCGGTGCTGGTACTGGCGCTGGCTGGGTGCAGCGACAAGAAGGATTCCGGGGACGGCGGCGGCCAGTCCGGTGACGACCCGGTCGCGATGCTCACGGCGGCCAAGAAGGCCATCGACGAGGCGGCCAGCGTGCACATCGTGCTGACCGGCCGCGACCTGCCGGAGACCGCGCAGGCGCTGGCGTCCGGTGACGGCGTCGCGACCCATGCCCCGGCGTTCAAGGGGAAGCTGACCGTGCGCGCGGCCGGTTCGCCGATCGACGCGGAGGTCGTCGCGGTCGACGGCAAGGTCTACGCGAAGCTCCCGCTCACCGGTCGATTCCTCGAACTGACACCGTCCCAACTGGCCGGCCTCGGCGCACCCGACCCGGCCGTCCTGCTCGACCCGGCCAGGGGCCTGACCTCGGTCCTGCCGAAGGTGAAGGACCCGAAGATCAAGGGCGAGACCAGGGACGGTGCCAAGGTCCTGACCGAGATCACCGGCGCGGTCCAGGGCAAGTCGTTGCAGGGCATCTTCCCGAAGGCGCCGGCCGACCAGGACTTCCCGAGCACCTTCAAGATCGACAAGGACACCAAGCAGTTGGTCGCGGCGACCATCTCCGGTCCGTTCTACGAGGGCGCCACCAGCAGCTACGACGTGACCCTGGACAAGTACGGCGAGACGGTCGAGATCACCAAGCCGTGAGCGAGGACTCGCCCGTCGGCCGTGCGGCGCCGGTGAGCAGCCCGAAGACCAGGCTCACCCTGGCCTCGATCGCGGTGGCGTTCGCCGCGGCGGACACCTACGTCGTCGTACTGGCGCTGCCGGACATGATGGCGGGCGTCGGGCTGTCGGTGGACGAACTGCAGCGGGCCGCGCCGATCATCTCGGGGTTCCTGCTCGGCTACATCGCCGTACTGCCCCTGATCGGGCGGATCGCCGACGTGGTCGGGCGTACGCCGGTGCTCGTCGGCGCGCTGATCCTGTTCGCGGTCGGGTCGCTGATCACGGCCGGGGCGTACGACCTCTCGCTGGTGGTAACCGGTCGGTTTCTTCAGGGTGTGGGTGGTGGTGGGCTGGTGCCCGCGACGCTGGCCCTGGTCGCCGACCTGTGGCCGGCTGACCGGCGTGGACTCCCCCTCGGCGTCGTCGGTGCAGTCCAGGAACTCGGGGCGGTGCTCGGGCCGCTGCTCGGTGCGGCGGTGCTGGCGGTCGCGGACTGGCGGTACATTTTCTGGCTCAATCTGACCGTCGCTGTTCTCCTCGCGCTCCTCCTCCGCGGCCTCAAGCCTCCACCGCTGTCAGCCGCGGTCGGAGTCCTCGCCTGCATCGCACTCGGGCTGACCATCACCGCGCCTGAGCGACTCGCGACCGGCGTCACTCTGGGCTTGCCCTTCGTGCCCTTCACTGGGTCGTCCCGCCTGCTCACGCCGATCGGCGTGGTCACGCTCGTTCTGGCCCTGGTCTGGCTGGGTCTGGTCTTGTGGCGGACACGTGGTCGGTTGCGCGCTGTGTTGTCGCAGGTGGACCTCGTCGGCGCACTCCTGCTGGCTCTCGCGCTGGCCGGCGTGGTCTTGGCGTTCGCGACTGCTGACCCCGAGCGTGAGCTGATGGCGCCGGCCGGTCCATGGCTGCTGGTCGCTGCCGCGGTCTTCGCGGTCGGCTTCGCGATCTGGCAACGCCGTACGACGCGGGCGATCGTGCCGCGAGGTCTGCTGGGTGCCCGGCCGGCTTGGGGCTCGCTGGCGGTCAGCTTCCTGGTCGGATGTGCGTTGATCGCGGCGCTGGTCGACGTACCCGTCTTCGCGCGGACCACTCAGGGCGGCGGGCAGTTGGCCGCGGCGCTGGTGTTGCTGCGGTTCCTGATCGCGCTGCCCGTCGGTGCGGTCGTCGGCGGGTGGCTGACTAGGCGCTTCGGGCTTGGTCTCATCACCGGCGCTGGTCTGGCGCTGGCTGGGGCGATGTTCGTGGTGATGGCGTTCTGGGGGCGGAACGCGCTCGATCACTTCCCGGCGACCGTCGTACTGTTGCTGTGCGGCTTCGGGTTCGGGCTGGCGTTGTCGCCGGTCAACACGGCGATGCTCGGCGCGACGCCCGCGGACACCCACGGTCTGGTCAGCGCACTCGTTGTGGTGGCGCGCATGGTCGGCATGCTGGTAGGCGTGTCCGCGCTGACAGCGATCGGACTGCGGCGGTACTTCTCCATCGCCGACGACATCCCTTCGCCCAACGAGCTGTGCCCGTCGGCGCCCGGTTCCTGCCGGCCCTTCGTGGACGCGCTCCGCGACGCGGCTATTTCACAAGTTCACGCGATCTTCGCCGGAGCCGCGGTGTGCGCGTTCCTCGCCGCGATTCTGGCCGTCCTGCTGCTCGGCCGACGTGGTGTTGTGCACAGATGATGAGCATCACGCCGGACAGCCGTCCCACCTCGCGTACCGTGATGACGTGACTGTTCGACCCGACGCGACCGGTAGGCCCGGCTTGTGCTCGACGTTCTGCCGGGAGTTGCGCGAGCCGCTGGCCGGTACGGCGGTCGTCGCGAGCGGCTGGGTCGTTGTCGAGCAGCCGGGTCCCTGGGGTGCGAAGGCGCCGACGCACAGTCACCTCGATCCCGAGTTCGGTGGGAAATTCGACGATGCCTGCAAGAAGGCGGACGTCAGGTTCGGCCTGATTCGCGCTCCCGGCCGGCACTCGGACGCGATCGAACGGTCCCGCCAGGTGTACGTCGGCTCGACGATGCCCGGGCGGAGTTGGTTGCTCGGAGGCCTGGTCGACGAGCCGGCGGCGCTGCGGACGCTTGACCTGGACGCGGTTGCCCGCGGCGATCGGGATGCGGCCGTTGCCTCGCTGCCCGGGCTGAGCAAGGTCGACCATCCGGTGATGCTGGTCTGCACGAATGGCAAGCGTGACGAGTGTTGCGCGCTGCTCGGACGGCCGCTGGTCAAGGCACTGTCCGCGGCCGCGCCGGGCCGGGTCTGGGAGGCGAACCACCTGGGCGGGCACCGCTTCGCGCCGACCGCGACCGTGCTCCCCGCGGGCACCATGCACGGACACCTCACCGCCGAGGCCGCCGTCACCGTGCTCGCGGCCGCGGATCGCGGCGAGACCGTCCTGACCGGACTGCGTGGCCGGTCGACCTGGACCAAGCACGGTCAGGCCGCGGAGATCGCCGTACGCCGTCTCCTCGGTGAACTCTCACTGGATGCCCTCAGAGTCGCGGGCGAAGACCCTGAAGCTGTGACGGTGTGGCATCGCGACGGCCGGTCCTGGACTGTTCCGGTGACCAGTGTCGCCGCCGATCCACCCCGTCCGGAGTCCTGCGGAAAGGAGCCGTTCGCGATGTCGATCCTGCAAGCCGGAACCCCTGTGCCAGGTGAGGCCCGATGAGCACCGGGTTCGAGGACCTGCTGGCCGCCAACGCGGAGTACGTCGCCGACTTCCACTACGGCGGCTTCGACGGTCTGGCCCACGCCGGCATCGGCGTCGTCACGTGCATGGACTCGCGGATCCCACCGCTGGAGATGCTCGGGCTGAAGCCGGGCGACGCGAAGGTCCTGCGCAGCGCGGGTGGACGGGTCACCGAGATCACCATGACCGGGCTGGTGCTCGGCGTCCAGTTGCTCGGCGTCCGCCGGATCATGGTCATCCCGCACACCCGCTGCGCGATGGCCGCGATGTCCGAAGACGACCTGCGCGCCCAGGTGGAGAAGGCTGCCGGCAAGCCGGCCGGCTATCTGCCGATCAACGTCATCCCCGACCAGCTCGAGGCGCTCCGCCGTGACGTCGCCGCCGTCCGCGAGCACCCGCTCATCGGCGAGGACATCCTGGTCGGCGGCTTCATGTACGACGTCGACACCGGCCGCCTCACCCAGATCGACTGATGCCGGGGCTGACCGAGCCCGCGCTCCGGCCGTTGCCGCTGGCAACCCTCAGCCCGCAGGGGTGGTTGCTGGAACGGCTGCGACTGCAGGCGGACGGGATGGCTGGGCATCTGGACGAGTTCTGGCCGGATGTGGCCCGGAGTGGCTGGATCGGCGGGGATGCGGAGGGTTGGGAGCGCGGTCCGTACTGGCTCGACGGGATCGTCGGCGTCGCCTACCTGCTGGACGATGACCGGTTGAAGGCCAAAGTGCGGCGGTGGGTGGACTACATCCTCGAGCACCAGCAGGAGGACGGGTGGTTCGGTCCGCGCAGTGGCGAGTCGACGTACGCCGATCACGACAGTTGGCCGCGGATCATTGTGCTCAAGGCACTGCTGCAGCACCACGACGCGACGGGTGATCCGCGCGTTGTCCCGGCTGCGCTGAGGTTTCTTCGCCTGCTCGACGGGATGCTGGACGAGTGGCCACTGCGGGAGTGGGCGCGGTCTCGGTGGACCGACGTCGTGTGGGTGATCAACCAGCTTCACGACCTGACGGGTGAGGACTGGCTGCTGAGGCTGGCTGCGAAGTGCAAGGAGCAGGGGTTCGACTGGTTCGGGTATGCCGATCGGCTGCCGTTCACCGGGAAAGTGCCTGAGGCAACGTTACGGGCGTTCCAGGCGCAGCACGACGGCAACTGGATGAACGACGGCCACCTGTCGTCCCACGGCGTCAACGTCGCCATGGGCCTGAAGGCGATGCCGGTGTGGCAACGCCATGACGCGTCGGTCGACCAGAAGGCGCGGCTCCTTCACCTCATCGCGCAGCTGGACGCCCGTCACGGCCAGGCCAATGGACTCTTCAGCTGCGACGAACACCTGGCCGGCCGTCATCCGAGCCAGGGCACCGAGACCTGCACAGTCGTCGAGTACCTCGCCTCGCTCGAGGTCGCCCTCGAGTCCTTCGGTCCGGTCGAGCCGCTCGCCGACCGCCTCGAACGGCTGGCCTTCAACGCGCTGCCCGCCAGTACGACGCCTGACGAGTGGACCCATCAGTACGTCCAGCAGGCCAACCAGGTGATCTGCCACGTCACCGAGGACCGCATCTACACGAACAACGGCCCGGACGCGAACGTCTTCGGCCTCGAACCCCACTTCGGCTGCTGCACCGCCAACCGCCACCAAGGCTGGCCCCGCTTCACCTCCCACCTCTGGATGCGCTCCCCCGACGGCGCCTTCACCGCCCTCTCCTACGCCCCCTGCTCCTTCGAGTACGACGGCCTCACGGTCTCCGTAGCCGGCGCCTACCCCTTCTCGGACGACGTCGAAATCACCACCCACGGCACCGGCCGACTCCGCCTCCGAATCCCCACCTGGGCAACCAACCCCACCCTGACCATCAACACCCCCACCGACCCCAACCCACCCCACCACCAACACGCGCCGGAACCCACCCCCGGATCCGTGCATGAGATTGAGGTGTCGGGCGATCAGACCCTTCGTCTGCACCTCGGCGCGAGCGTCCAGGCGGTACCTCGTACGGGTGGAGCGGTCACCCTGGAGCGCGGCCCCCTGGTGTTCTCACTCCCGATCGGCGAAGACTGGCGCCAGATCGGCGGCGAAGACCCCCACGCCACCTGGGAGGTCCACCCCACCACCCGCTGGAACTACGCGATCAACCCCGAGCCCACCCACCTGTCCCGGAAACCGATCAGTTCCAACCCGTTCTCCCCCGCCACCGCCCCACTCCACCTCCAAGTCCGAGCCCACCAAATCCCCTGGCCCCTGGAACACGGCGCCGCAGCCGCACCCCCACCCACCCCAAGCCACTCCACCGACCCGACGACCGTCGGCGCTGACCCGTCCGGCCCGGATCCTGCCACCGGCGGGCCGGAGGAGCTCACCTTCATCCCGTACGGCTGTACGACTCTGAGGGTCACCGAGCTTCCGCAGATCTAGCTGTGTGCCCACCCAGGAGATTCGGCCGGGGTGAGCCGGCCGGCGCCGCGGACAGGATCTGGGGACCGCAGACAGGATCCCGGAACTGCGGACAGGATCCCGGGATCGCGGACAGGACCTCGGGACCGCGGACAGGACCTCGGGACCGCGGACAGATCCCGGGACCGCGGACAGGACCCCGGGACTGCGGACAGATCCCGGGACCGCGGACAGGACCCCGGGACCGCGGACAGGACCCCGGGACTGCGGACAGATCCCGGGACCGCGGACAGGACCCCGGGACCGCGGACAGGACCCCGGGACCGCGGACAGGACCTCGGGACCGCGGACAGGATCCCGGGACCGCGGACAGGAGCTGGGGACCGCGGACATGGCATGACCTGTTCACGGTCGCCAGAAGGTGTTCACGGTCACGCCGCACCGACCGCCCAGCCACCTGCCACCTGCCACCTGCGACCTGCCACCAAGGTCCTGCCACCAGGGTCCTGGCCACGACGCGCGGCGTCCCGCTCGGCCTGCCTGGAGCTGGAGTTGGAGCTGGAGGAGCTCACCCTGCCTTCCTTATGGGTGCACGACGCTTCTGGTGACCGAGTTGCCTGCGGTCTAGCGCTCCTCGATCAGCTCGATCTCGTCGACGGCCGACGTACCCTCACGGACCAGCGCGAAGGCCGCCTTCGTCTCGGCCAGGGTGGGCGCGAGCTCGCGCGCGGCCTTCAGGTCGTCGGCCGACTCCCAGCGCCACACCCCGGCCCACTGGTTCTCCCCGACCCGGCCGAGACGTGCCTCCGTCAGCCCCGGGATCGACGCCCGGACCGCATCGACCAGCGCGTTGTGCCGATCCAGCACCTCCCCCGCGTCCTTCGTCACGGCCTCGAACTTCGTGATCGCGATCAGCGACATGACTAGTGCCTCTCTCTAGAGTTGACTTATAGTGAACGAATCTAGAGATAGACTCTAGTCATGACCGTTGTCAAGCGACCGAGCAAGCGGGCCGAGAAAGCGCAGGAGACCCGCCGCCGGATCATCCAGGCCGCGACAGAGCTGTTCGTCGCCGACGGGTACGGCGCGACCAACCTGCAGGACGTGGCAGACCAGGCCGGTGTCGCGGTACAGACGATCTACTTCGTGTTCGGCAACAAGCGGGCCTTGCTGAAGGAACTGGTCGACGTCACGATCGCCGGCGACACCGAGCCGGTCGCGACCATGGAGCGCCCCTGGTTCACCGACGCGGTCGCGATGCGCACCGCCCCGGACATGCTGGCTGAATACGTCCCCGGCTCCAGCGCCATCCTCGCCCGGGTCGCACCGATCATGCGCGTCCTCGAGTCCGCCGTCGCGAACGATCCGGAGGTCTCCGCCCTCTGGCCACCCGACGAGGACCTGCGGTACGTCGTACAACGCGCGGCCGCGGAGGCCCTCGTCACCAAGTCGGGCCGCAGGAGAGGCCTGACCGTCGACGAGGCCGCCGATCTGCTCTACGGCATCCTCAGCCCCGAGCTCTACCTGCTCTTCGTCCGCGACCGCGGCTGGTCCCACGACCGCTGGGTCGAATGGGCCACCCAGACCCTCCGCACCCAACTCTGCGCGTGACCACCGACGTCAACGGAACGACCACACCCACCGCGACCAGAGCCCGACGCTGGAGCGAAGCTGCTCTTCTGCTGCTCGGCGCGATCGGACTGGTCGTCCTCGTGTATCCCACCTTCGTCCTCATGGAGGCGCTGCCGCGGGTCGATCCCTCCCACCTCGGGCACGGGGTCACCTACTCGGGTTCAGGCATCGATCACCGGTGGATCGCGCAGGCGCTGCTCTCAGCACTCCTCCTGATGCTCGTCACCGGACTCCCCATCGGCGGCCTGGCCGGGCGCGGTTCGCTCCCAGGTGCAGTTGCCCAGGTCATCGGGGGCCTGGCCGTCGCCTTCTGGGCTGTGGTCGGCACCGCGCTCACCAGCGCGTACTTCTGGGGCCCGGACGATCGCTGCACCTACGCCTCCTGCTCGCCGCTGCACCAACAGATCGCGGCGAATCTCGCACTAGGCGTGCTGACTGCGATCGTGATGATCGTGATGGCTCTGCTCGTCAACCGGCTGGCGTGGTGGATCCGCACACTGGTCCCGGCTGCGGTGTGGGTCGCCGTGCTCGTCGTCCAGCACGCGGTCTGGACGCGCTACCTGCTGCCACTGTTCCAGGCGCCGCCTACCTGACGGTCACCTTGCCGGTGTCGAGTTCGTAGTACGCGCCGACGAGTTTGAGCTTGCCGGACTTCCCCAGCGGGCCGATCACCGGCGACTGGCGCAGCTTCGCGAGCACCAGGTCGACGTTCGCGTGGACGGCGTTGGTCAGGCGGTCGCCCGCCTTCCCGGCGACCTGACGGACGGCCGGCGCGAGGGCGTCGACGATGTACCCCAGCTCACCGGCTTCCGCAGTTCGCCGAGGCGAGTCCAGCGCCTTGATCGTCGCGTCGAGTGCACCACAGCGCTGATGGCCCAGGACGACGAGAAGAGGAGTACGCAATTCCGCGACTCCGAACTCCACACTGCCGGTGACGGAGTGGTCGAGCGCCTCACCCGCACTGCGTACGACGACCAGGTCGCCGAGCCCTTGATCGAAGACGAGCTCGATCGGGACCCGGGAGTCGACACACCCGAGCACGGTCGCGAACGGATGCTGCGCCTTGCTCACCGCGACCCTGCGCGCGATTCCCTCGTCGAGATCCTCGTCCCGCTCAGCCACGAAGCGGGCATTGACGTCCAGCAGCCGCTGCAGCGCTTGGTTGCCATCAACAACAGCCAACAGCGGCGAGGGTGTCGGACCCGTTGTCGGGGGCAACGTCCCGCCGGCGATCTGCTCGGCAGCAGGCGTCACCTCGGGCGAGGCGTCGTCCGCACAGCCGGCGAGAACCGCGCCGGAAGCTCCGGCCGCGAGCAAACCCAGCATCCGGCGACGCGACGGCCGATTCCGGTACGGCGTGCTGGCAGAAAGCGCGTCCAGGGACGGAAGCGACGGTGTGTTCAACGGAGAGCTCCTCACAGGAGTGCGGCGTGGGGCGACGCCGCTTGTTCCGAAGGTAGCTGATTGCATACAGTCTGCAATACCCGCGAGATGTTCGGATCTCTCGGTTCCCGGGCCGAAATCTGATAGATACCCCTTATGAGACTCCGCCCCAGCTCATTCTCCCGATCCCTACTCGTCGGCGCCCTGGCCCTGACCACCGTCCTCTCCGGCGCGCCCACCGTGCACGCGGCGCCGGTCGTCACCGGTTGCCTCGACCAGTCCGTCACCGGCAGCGTCGAGGAGCAACGCCTGGACAACGGCGTCGCAGGCGGTCCGTCGGTCCCGGCCCAGATCCTGCAGCGATCCGGCTTCGACCATCAGGTAGCGCTCTTCACCCGCCTGCTCTGCACGATGCCGAGCCCGCGGGCCGCCGCGAACCTTGTCCACACACAAGGCGAGGCTCTCTGGCGTACGGCGACCCACCGCGCCCAACACCCGGTCACCGGCGCCGACGCACTGCCCGCCACCGACGACCGCGGCCTGTACTGGGCCAGGCTCTCGATGGCCCTGGCCCTGCGCCAGTGGCAACCCCACTTCGACCTCGGTACGACGGAACGCGCCGACCTGATCCGATCGCTCGAATACACCTCACGCGGCATCACCAGTAGCAGCTTCTCCCCCGGCGTTCGGAAGATCCTGGTCACCGGCTTCGATCCGTTCACGCTCGACGCGGACATCCGGATCGGCAACCCGTCCGGAGCGAACGCACTGACGCTGGACGGCCAGCGCTGGACGATCAATGGCACGACCTACCAGATCCAGACCGTGATGTTCCCGGTCCGCTACACCGACTTCGACGAGAACATGGTCGAGAACGCCCTCGCCCCGCACTACCGCCCTGGCCCGCAGCGCGCGGACCTGGTGATGACGGCCAGCCAGGGCCGGGTCGGCATCTTCGACCTCGAGGTCTACAACGGCCGGCGCCGGTCGGTCAGCTCGATCGGTGACAACAACAACCTCTGGGGCGGCGGCACCATCAACGCCCCGGTCGTCTCCCCCAGCATGCCGCCCGGCCCGGAGTGGCTGACCTCGAGCCTCCCGCTGGCACGGATGGCGCAGGCCGACGTCGCACCGTTCCGGACCCGCGTGAACACCTCGGTGCTGGAGATTCCGGCCGGGCAGACCGCGCCGGTCCGGCAGCCGTTGGGTCCGACACCCGGCTCGATCGCCTCGGAGGGCACCGGTGGCGGCTACCTGTCGAACGAGGTTGCCTACCGCAACACTCTCCAGCGCGACCTGCTCGACCCGTCGATGCCCGCAGGTCACCTGCATGTCCCGGTGCTGTCGTTCGACCCAGCCAACAAGACCGACATCACCGACCCGGCGTACGAGACCAACCGCGAAGACATCGTCCGCGGCGCCCACGCCGTACTCCGCCAAGCCCTGCATTAGGACTCAGAGAGGCCGTGCTGGTCGCGGCGGCGTAGAACGACCAGCGTGACGCCGAGCGCGACCGCGCCGAGGGAGATGCCACCCAGTGCGCCCAACGCGACGGAGTTGGTGTCGAGAGCAGTCGTTCGATCAACCGAATCGAGCGGTGCCGCCGGGGCAGGGGTGGGGTCGGCGTATCCCGGATAGCCGGTTCCTTCGTCCGGCCAGGGGTCCGCCTGTTGCGTCTGCGTTTGGTTCGGTTGCCACGGAGTGGCCGTCGCAGGCGCGGCCGTTCCGAGGGCGACGCCGAAGAGAACGACTGCGATCGCCATGCTGCGGTGCTTCATGATCCCGTCTCCTTGTCCTGACGTCCGGCGGAACCGCTCGCCGCGGTCCGGGTACGCCGTACGTCTGGTACTCCCGTTGTCGCCCACAGCGGTATCGCGACGCCGCAGGGCGGTATCACGGCGGTAACGCCGCCATTGACGGCGCTCCGGGCGGGCATGACAGTCGAGAGGTGGGTATCGACGTACTCGGTCCGCTCACGGTCGAGGGCGAGCAGAAGGTTCTCGGGCGACGTGATCGGATCGTGGTCGCAGCGCTGGCCGTCCACCCCGGGGAGGTCGTCAGCGCAGAGCAGCTGGCCGACGTGTTGTGGCGCGAGCGGCCGCCGCCGTCATGGCAGAAAGTCGTCCAGGGGTGCGTGGTCCGGCTCCGCAAGGTTCTCGGCACGCACGCGATCGAGACGCAGCCGCTCGGGTACCGGCTCGCCGTACCGCTCGACGAGATCGACGCTCAGCGCTTCGATCGTGCCGTGGTCCGGGCGCGGGCGTTGCTCGCGTCGGACGAACCCGAGCGATCGGCCATGGTCCTCGCCGACGCTCTGGCGTTGTGGCGTGGCCGACCGCTCACGGAGCTGGACGGCTGGGACACCGCCCGCATCGAGGCCTCCCGACTGATCGAGTTGCGGCACACGGCCGACGAGTTGTACGTCGAGTCGGCCCTGAGATCCGGACAGCACGACCAGGTCCTCGCCAAGGCACAGGCACTGGTCACTCAGGCGCCATTGCGCGAACGACGCTGGGTCCTGCTCGCCACGGCGCAGTACCGGTCCGGCCGGCAAGGCGACGCGCTGCGGACTATCCATCGACTGAAGAACGTCCTGAACCGCGATCTCGGCCTCGATCCCAACGCGGAAGTCGACGCCCTGGAGCAGGCGATCCTGCGCCAGGACCCGTCGCTGGTCGCGGCGAGCGCCCTGCCGGAGCCCAGCCCGGAATGCCCGTATCCGGGCCTCAAGCCGTACGACGTCGACGACGCCGACTCCTTCTTCGGCCGTGACGCCGACATCGCGGCCTGCCTGCGCCGACTCGCCGACGAATCGGTGCTGGCAGTCGCCGGCCCCTCCGGCTGCGGCAAGTCCTCATTGATCCGGGCCGGCGTCGCCGCCACGTTGCGCCGGGACGGCCGGCAGGTCGTGGTGATGACACCGGGGCCGCATCCGGTCGCAGCGCTCGCAGCGGCCATGTCCGGTACGACGGCACCGGTGCTCCTCGTCGACCAGTTCGAGGAAGTGTTCTCACTCTGCCAGGACAGGACCAAGCGGGTTGCCTTCCTGACCGCTCTGGCAGCGCATGAGGCATTGCTGATCATCTCGATCCGTGCTGACCGGCTGGCCGACGTCTCGGAGTCTCCGTCGTTCGCGCGATTGGTCGAGCGCGGCCTCTACCTGCTGTCGGCGATGACACCGGACAACCTGCGGGCGGCGATCGAGGAACCCGCCCGGCTGGCATCTCTGGTCGTCGAACCAGGCCTGGTGGACCTGCTCGTCAACGTGGTCGCGGACCAGCCGGGCGCGTTGCCACTGATGTCGCACGCCTTGCGCGAGACCTGGCAACGTCGCGAGGGACGCACT
This sequence comes from Kribbella sp. NPDC050241, assembly GCF_044459685.1. NCBI lineage: Bacteria > Bacillati > Actinomycetota > Actinomycetes > Propionibacteriales > Kribbellaceae > Kribbella > Kribbella sp. NPDC050241. The sequence continues at coordinate 1,272,105 of NZ_JBITJE010000001.1, read as the reverse complement.
CTCACGGTCGCCGGCTACAACGCCTCCGGCGGCATCCGGAGTGCGGTCGCGCAATCCGCCGAAGCGGTCCACGAGCAGCTGTCACCGGAGCAGCGCACGGTCCTGCACGGCCTGTTGCTGCGCCTGGTCGCGCCGGGACCGGAGGGCGAACCGACCCGCAGCCGCTTGCCGCGTCGCCTGGTCGTGACACGAGCCGAGGACGACCAGATGATCGATCTGCTGGTCGCTTCGCGGCTGCTCACCAGCGACGCCGGAGTCGTCGAGATCGCCCACGAGTCTCTGGTCCGGGCCTGGCCCCGCCTCCGCGGCTGGCTCGAGGACGACCTGGAAGGCCAGCGCGTCCTGCATCATCTCGCGGTCGCCGCCGACTCCTGGAACAACCTCGACCGGCCCGGCAGTGAGCTCTATCGTGGCGTGCGTCTGGCCAAGGCGCTGGACTGGCGTGAGCGTACGACGCCCGCGCTGACCGCGACCGAGGAAGACTTCCTTGCCGCGAGCAAACGACTGTCCGAGACCGAACTCCGTGCGGCCGAGACCAGAGCCCGGCTCCAGTCGAGGGCCAACCGTCGACTCCGCGCCGCCCTCGCCACCGCGGCCGTCCTCCTGGTCGGCGCTCTCATCGCCGGCTTCGTCGCCGTCCGCCAGGCAGGACGCGCCGAAGTCGCCGCCGACCGCGAACTGGCCCGCCAGGTGGGTGCTCGCGCGCTGGTGACCGAGGACATCAGCCCGTCCCTCCTACTGGCCGCCCAAGGCGTCCGCTTCGACGACTCCCCGGACACCCGGACGAATCTGGTGGCCGCGATCAACAGACATCCGTCTCTGATCCGATCGATCTCCGCACCGCTGGGCCGGACCGAGAACGCCGATGTCTCGCCGGATGGCACCAGGATCGTCGCCGGCGACAACCGTGCCACCTTCCAGCTGTACGACGCCGCATCGGGACGAGTGCTCGAGTCGCACACCTTGTCTCCGGTCGCCGACGACGCGGTCGTCTTCACCCGCCCGGTGTTCAGCCCCGACGGCAGCCTGATCGCGGCGATCGCGGTGGACACCTACAACAACCCGGTCGACCCGGCCTGGCCGATACGGATGCTGAGGGCCGACACACTCGAGCCGGTAGATCCACAGCCCGTCTTTCCAGGCTCTGGAAGACCTCAGCTGAACAACCTCGCCTTCAGCGCAGACGGTCGCTATCTGGTGGCCGGAGCACGCGATCCGAACAGCGACTCGGCGTTCGCTCTCGTCTGGGACGTCGGAGCGCTCGATCGACTGCCGCGGAGGGTCGATCTCAGCACTGGGCCGCAGCGAGCAGTCCTCAGCCCCGACGGCCGGACGGTTTACCGGTCCTGGCCGCTCATTGCGTCCGACGTCGCCACCGGCCGGGAGATGTGGCAGCGACCCGATCTCAAGGGCGATCCTGTGGTCACCCCAAGCATCGGTCTGCCCATCGTGGAAACCTCCCGGAACGGTGAGCTGCTCGCCTATCTGCATCCCGGCCCCGTCCGCACCGAGCGGACTACGACGACGGTCGTCGATGCACGCACCGGGAAGACCGTTTGGGTGTTGCCGACTGCTCAGGACCCACCGCGCGACGCTGCCTTCTCGGCCGACGGCAAGCTGTTGGCCACCGCTCACTACGGGGGCGAGGTCGTCATCTGGGACCTGGACACGGGACAGGCGACGCAACGCCTGCGTACTGCGGAGGTCTCGTGGGGAGTCGCGCTCAGTCCGGATGGGCGGACGCTGTACACGGCCGGCGACGCAGGCATGCTGCGTGCCTACGATCTCGGTGGACAGCAGCGATACCTGCCCTGGATCCAGGGCGCGCCACCCCGCCGCTACACCCACGTTCTTGCCTCTGACGACGGCAGGCGGACGGCGTACCTGTGGAACGAAGCCGGCACGTCGTGGTTGAGCATCGCCGACTCGACTACCGGACAGCTGACTCGACCGACCCGGCTCGGGTTCGAAGTCCAGCGACAGGCCCATCCACCGGCATCCTGGCACCCGAACGGCCGCCGCCTCGTCGTCCACGGGTTCGAAGTGATCGCAACCATTGACGCCGAGTCCGGCAAGATCCTGACGACGCACGGCCTGAGCGCGCTGTCGGTCGCCTTCATCGACCACGGGAACCGCATCGTCGCGGGCAGTCATGATGGCAGCCACTACTTCGACGCCGACCTCAGGCCGAGCCGCGTGGCATTCGGCTTCGTCGCGGACTGCTGCACCGCGTCGTCCCCGGACGGAACGACCGCCGTGCTCTTCGAGGAGGGCCTGCGGGGCACGACGATGTCGTGGGCGATCGTCCAGTCGGCCACCGGTGAGGTCATCCGGACAGGAAAGCTGCCGACCTGGGCCAACTCGGCCGCCTACTCGCCCGACGGCCGCCTGATCGCGGGCGCGGGGACCGCCGGCGTGTTCACCATCGACACCGCCTCGGGTGCGCTCGAGTTCCCGCCACCCAGCGGCCGCAAGGCGGAAGGGGTCTCCGTCCGATTCTCTACGGACGGGACACGCCTCGTGTCCGGCGCGGCGGACGGTACCGTCACCGTCTGGGACGCCCGTACGCTCGACAGGCTGCTCACGGTAGCCACCAGTACCGAAGCCGATCCGATCCCCGTCACCCCGCGCTTCGCCCGAGGTGGCGAGGTCATCATCATCCCGTCGTACGACGGCAAGGTCTATCAATGGAACATCCGTAGCGCCCACACCCTCGCGCAGGCGTGCAGGATGGCCGGGCGCAACTTGACGGCTGCCGAATGGAACCAGATCTTCCCCGACCGCCCCTACCAGCAGACCTGCCCCTAGAGATCGAGTACGTCGCTGGTCCGCACCGCCTGGCCTGTCTCGAACGACCGGTTCGCGGCCAGGCCGGTGACCAAGGCCAGCGCCGCCTGACGGGCGTCGGCAACATCCGCTGCGTGCGTCGGGTCGTCGTCCAGCAACGCCGCGAGGACGCGCGCATCGGCTCCGCCATGGCCGGCGTGATCGTGATCGACCGTGTGGTCCTCGGGCGGTGACCACAGCGGCCGCAGGGTGATGCTCGTCCGGCCTGCCGTCGGCGCGGCGAGATCGCCGTGAACGGCTCCCCTGGCCGACGCGACACGCAGGTGCGGCATCGTCCATGTCGACTCTTCGACATTCAATTCGAGTCGGCCACCCGATCCGTTGAACATCACCCGATAGCCCTCGGCCGGCGAGTACGCGGTCAGGTGGTAGCTCATCGACGCACCGCTGTCGTAGGACACCAGCAGCGCCATGTCGTCCTCGATCGTGACGCCAGGTGCGAAGACGTTCCGGTCGCGGTAGTACCCGTCCTCGACCTCGGCGTCCAGGTAGAGCTCCTTCAGCGTCGCATTGTCCGCCAGATGCAAGGCGAACGGATCATCGAGCGATACCTCCGATCCATGAGCTCGCGCATACTCCCGCGCGTACCCGTGCTTGTGGTCCGGCCCGTAGAACGCCAACTGGCCTTGGCCGTAGACGATCCGGGGCTCCGCGCCGAGCCACCAGTTGACCAGGTCGAAGTGATGGCTGGCCTTGTGCACCATCAGGCCGCCGGAGTTGGCCTTGTCGCGATGCCAGCGACGGAAGTAGTCCGCGCCGTGTGAGACGTCGAGCAGCCATTCGAAGTGCACCGAGTGGATGTCGCCGATCGCTCCGCCGGCCAGCAGCTCACGGACCTTCCGGTGGACGGGATTGAAGCGGTAGTTGTACGCGATCGCCAGCTCGCCGCCGGTCTCGCGGACCGTGTCCAAGATGCTCTGCGCCTTGGTCGCGTCGGTGGTCATCGGCTTCTCGCTGATCACCCGGACACCGGCACGCAGCGCGGCCTCGATGTAGCGGTTGTGAGTGGCATCGACGGTGGTGACCACCAGCAGCTCGATCCGTTCGACCCGGATCATCTCGTCGAACCGGGCCGGCGGCCACTGATGGGCCGGCCGGCGACCGGCGGCCAGCAGCATCCGGTTGTGGAACGCCATCCGCACCGAGTTCGGGTCGCACAGCGCCACGACGTCGTACCCGTCGCGTTTGGCCAGCCCTTCGGTGAACAGCTGGGCACGGTTGCCGGTACCGACGATCGCGGTCCGTACGGGGGTGGGCATACAGAGTCCTCCTATTGCTTGACCGCGCCGGCCAGGCCGTTGACGAAGAAGCGTTGCAGGAGCAGGAAGAGCAGGATGATCGGCGCCAGCGTGATCACCGTGCCGGCGCACAGCAACGTCCACTCGGTCGAGTTCTCGCCGATGAACGCGTACATGCCGATCGCCAGCGTCCGCAGCTCCGGCCGCCCGAGAGTGAAGACCAGCGGGATGAAGAAGCTGTTCCAGGCGCTGATCGCGGTGAACAACCCGACCGTGGCCAGCATCGGGCCGGACAGCGGCAGCATGATCCGGGCGAACGTCTGGTGGAAGTTCGCGCCGTCGACCTGGGCCGCGTCCTCCAGCTCACGGTCGATGGCCATGAAGTAGCCCATGAACAGGAACGTGCCGAAAACCACGCCGCCGGACGCCTGCACGATGATCACCGACCACAGGCTGTTCAGCAGGTGCAGCCGCTGCATCAGGTCGAACACCGGAATGATCGTGTAGCCGTGCGGCAGGAACAGCGTCGCCGACACCAGTCCGAGGCAGAAGCCGCGCCCCGGGAAGCGTGTACGGGCAAGTACGTACCCTGCGGTGGAAGTGACTACTAAAGTGACCACTACCGTCCCGAGGGTGATCACCAAAGTGTTCAGGAAGTACCTGCCGAACGACGCCTCGCGCCACGCGTCGAGGTAGTTCGCCCAGAGAAAGTGCGAGGGCATCGGGTTGAGGCCCTCGCTGAAGAAGTCGTCGTCGCCCTTGAGTGAACTGCCCAGCGCCCAGAACAACGGGTACAGCCAGGCCAGACCGCTGACCAGCAAGGCGACATGGGTCATCACCGTGACCACCCGGCGGCGCGTCATGACTTTCCTCCCGTTGCCCGACGCTTCGCCAGTGATCGCAGTACGAGGACTTGTACGACCGAGAACACGATCAGCAGAACGCCGTAGACGAACGACGCGGCGGAGGCCAGACCGATGTCGGGCTGCACCGCGTTCGCATTACTGCCACCGAAGGCCAGGTGGTAGATGTAGGTGTTCACGACCTCGGTGGAGAAGTAGGGCCCACCACTGGTCAGCACCTGGACGAGGTCGAAGATCTGGAAAGTCCCGATGACCGCCAGGATCACGATCACCACGCCGACTGCTCGCAGCATCGGGATCGTGATGTACCGGAACGTCGCCAGCGGCCCGGCGCCGTCCAGCCGGGCCGCCTCGTACAGCTCGTCCGGGATCGTCTGCAGCCCGGCCAGGAAGTACACGAGGTTGTAGCCGAACGTGTGCCAGATCCCGACCAGGATGATGATCGCCAGCGCGAAGTGCGGGTCCCCCAGCCAGTCGACGTGCTGGTCGATCACGTGCAGCTTCAGCAGCAGATCGTTGATCGAGTCGCCGAAGTTCGACACCAGCAACTGGATGACGACACCGATCACCGCCGCCGACGTCACCACCGGCAGGAAGAACAACGTGCGGTAGAACGACGCGAACCGCAGCCGCTTGTTGTTCAGCACCAGCGCGAGCGCCAGGGCCAGGATCAGCTGGATCGGTACGACGAAGGCGGCGTACACGAAGGTGTGGCCGAGTGAGCGCCAGAAGATGTTGTCGTGCACGATCTGCCGGAAGTTGTCCAGCCCGACGAAGTCGGACGGGTCGCCGATCCCGTCCCACTTGTAGAACGTGTACCCGAGCGACGCCACGATCGGGTACACCACGAAGCCGAGCAGCAACACCATCATCGGGGCCAGGTAGACGTACGACCACAGGTACGTCCGGCGTCGCGCCCGCCGCCGTCCGGCCGAGCGGGGCGGCTCGGCCGTGGCGACGTCCTCGCGGACGCTGACGGTGACAACCATCAGGCGCCCGGTTTGGTGGTGTACGGCTTGGTCAGGTCCCAGTCCGGGAAGGCGAAGTCCTTCAGGCTCGCACCGGTGCCGACCTTCTTCACCGCGTCGGACAACGCTTGGTTCATCTTGTCCGTCAGCGACGTCAGCGTGCCCTGGACGTCCTTCAGCTGCCCGGTCCAGATGCCCGACAGGACGTCGTTGATGTCCGGCTTCACCGCGGGCAGCTCGAGGTTGGTCAGCAGCGGGTTGCGGATCGTCGGCTGCGGCCCGACCACGGCGGTCCCGGACATGGCGACGTACTGCGCGAAGGGTGCGAAGGTAACGCCCTTCGGGTCGTTGTTGTCGGCATAGACCGACAGCCCCTGGCCCTGCTCGACCCAGCGCTTGCCGGCGTCCTTGCTGTACAGCCAGTCGAACCACGCCCACGCTTCGTCGGCGTGCTTGGACTTCGACGACACGGCGACGAACTTGCCGCCGGGCGGGCCGTAGAACAGTGCCTTCGGGTCACCGTCCGGCGCGGGCAGGGTGACCAGGCTGTAGTCGGTGAACTTGTGCTCGGTCCACTCCGGCTGGTTCCAGACTCCGCCGATCGTCATCCCGAACCGGCCGCGTTCGAAGAACGCCCGGGCCTGCTCGTCCGAGATGCTCATCGAGTTCGGGTAGAACCAGTTCTTGTTCTTCCACTCCAGCAGCAGGTTGATCACGTCGGCGTAGTTCCGGTCGGTGCCGAACGTCCACTGGCCGACCCGGTAGTCCATCCCGTCGATCCCGCCGACGGCGGCACCGCCCGGCGAGCCGGCGCCGCGGACGAACAGATCGAGCCACCAGGCCAGGGTCGTGTTCGTCGAGTTGCCGAACCCGAACGGCGCGACCTTGCCGCCGCTCTTCGACGCGATCGCCTCGGCCGCGTTCGTCACGTCGTCCCAGGTCTTGGGCAGCTTCACACTGCCGTCGGACTCGGTCAGTCCGGCGTCCTTGAACACCTTGTTGTGGATGTACAGCTGCAGGGACGGCGCCGGTGCCGCGAACGGCGCGGTGTAGATCTTGCCGTCGAACATGTCGACGCCCTCGACGAAGCTGCTCTGCGGGAACCGGGACTGCCAGTCCTTCGTCGCCCACTTGTCCACCGGCAGCAGCCAGTCCTGCGTCACCTGCTGGCTGAGCTGCGGGCTCTTCGGCACCATCAGGATGTCCGGCGGGTTGTTGCTGCGGTAGGCCAGCGAGACCAGGTCGGCGTACTTGTCGCTGACCTGCGTGGTCTTCTTGACCGCGATCCCCGGATGTGCCTGCTGGAACAGCTTGATCTCGTTGTCCACCCACCCGGCCTGGCTGGCGTACCAGTCCCAGTAGGTGATGGTGGCCTGGGCCTTCGAACCGGTGCCGCTGCTGTTGTCGTCCGACGAGCAGCCGGCAAGTGCGCCGGCCGCGCCGGCGCCGGCCACCGCGGCTGCGCCCCGGAGCAGGGTCCGTCGTGAGATGCGGGATGACATTGCATTACCTCCGATGAGTGCTGGCAGCCGCGCCGCACGCCGGAGACGTGGACGAGGCGGTCTGGGTCAGGGGGCCGAGCCGCCAGGTGAGCGGGCTGCCGTCCCAGGTGACCGCGACGCGACGCGGCCGCTGGAAGGGCAGGAACGAGACGGTCTGGCCACGGTCGGACGGGCCGGGGCTGAACGAGTTGTCGCTGCCGACCGGAACCGGGATGTAGTAGTTGTTGGCGTTGCTGTAGCCGAAGTACGCCGTGTAGGTGCTGTCGGCAACGTTGCGTACGACGCAGGCAGCGGTCGGCTGCACCGGGTTGAACGCGGTCTCCGCTGGGCCGGAGGGCGGGTTGGCGACGGTCTTGGCCATCGGTGCGAAGGAGGCGTCGTCGACGAGCAGGTTGCCGGCACCTGTCGTCGTACTGATCCACCACTCGGCCTTGGTCAGCGTCCCGGTCCAGGAGACGTTGGTGTTGGCAGCCGAGATTCGCGTCCACCCGGTCGAGGTGACCGGTGCCGAACCGAGTCGGATGGTCGTCGATCCGGTCGACGTGGTCAGCTTCAGGCTGACCATGGCGGTGTCGGATCCGCTGACCAGCCGGACCCAGGCCGACGAGTCGTAGAGACCACCGTTGGTGACCGGCACGCCTTGTGCCGGGCCGGCCCAGGCCGCTTCACGACCAGTCACCGACAGGTCGCCGCTACCGGAGTGCGGGGTCGTCGACGCGTTCTTGAGGGTGCAAGTGCCGAGGCAGTACCAACCCGTCGTGGCCGACTGGTACTCCAGACTCCCGTTCCCCAGCACCGACGGAGTCGGCAGAGTCGGCGCGATGGCCGGTGGACCCTGAGCGGGTGGCGGGGTGCCGTCCGTCGGCGTGATCGCGAGGTCGTCGAGTGTGCACTGGGCCGAGGTCGGGTTGGGGTTGGACCAGGCGAACACCTGGACCCACTTCGTCCCGGTCGGCGGAGTGAAGGCCGCGAGCTTCTGCGTGTAGGCGCGTTCGTCGGCGTACGTCAGGTCGTACTGGAAGGTCGGCGTACCTGCGCTGGCTCCGCCGCGCACACCGACGTAGCACTGGGTGCCGCCGGCGTTGAGCCTTCCCCACCCTGACAGCAGGTAGCTCGTGCCCGGGGTGAGACCGGTGACGTTCTGCGTCACGCCCGATCCCGGTTCGAGCGACAGGGCGGTGTGTCCACTGTGTGCGTTCGCCGCCGTACCCGGGCCGGTGCCGAGCGAGGTCCAGCCACGGGTGCCGGTCTCGAAGTCACCGTCGCCGATCGGGTTCGGCGTGTCGGTCCGGACTGTCGTGGCGATCCCGTCGGCGATGACCTTCACCGAGGCGCCGGCGCTGGTCGGCATCGCGACCTTCACCTGCTTGGAGATGCCGTTCACGGTGACCGTCACCAGGTAGTCACCGAGGAACCCGCGGGTGCCGAACGTTCCGGCGGCGGTCGTCTGACCGTTCACGCTGGTGTGCCACTGACGCTCGATCAGGTCTTCCCAGACCAGACCGTTCGGCTTGGGTGACCAGTCGTCGTTGTAGAGCGCGACGCGCGGGTTGTAGATGTTCTTCGTCCAGATGCCGAAGTTGCTGATCTGGTTGACGTTCGGGTTCGAGAACATCGCGGTCATGAAGTCGCGGGTGTAGTCCGCCTGCAGTTGCAGGTCGTCGGTGTCCACGTCGAACTCGGTGATGGCGACCTTCACGCCGAGGCCGGCGAACTGGTCCACGATCGTCATCAGGTCGTCCGGCGAGGTCAGCTGCATGCCGTTGAAGTGGCTCTCGAAGCCGACCAGGTCGATCGGCGTACCGGAGGACTTCATCGACTGGACCAGGTCGTAGACGTGGTCGCGGTGCCGCTTCTCCCAGCCGTTGTTCTCGACGATGCCGTAGTCGTTCAGCGCGAGCTCGGCGTTCGGATCGGCCTGGTGGGCCAGCCGGAACCAGGACGCGATCTCGTCCGGCCCGAGGATGTCCTGCACGTTGTGCTCCGAGTACGGCTCGTTCACCACATCCCACTCGTCCACGATCCCGGCCAGGGCCGAGGCTTCGTCGGTGACGTGGGTGTTGATCCGCGCCCGGAGTGCGGCCGGATCGTTCTGCAGGTTGACCAGGTCCGGCGGCATCACGCCCCACGACGGCCAGACCAGGTTGTGACCGCGGATCCGGATCCCGTGCTCCCGCATCCACTGCAGCGCGGGGAGGGTGACGGTCTCCCGTTCGGTCGGGGTCTCCCAATGGTTCCACTTCAGGTTGTTGCCCAGGGCCCCTTGGTTGAAGAGCGTCGACGCCTTGCTCTGGTACTGCTGCAGGTCGTTCCCGCTGATCCCGCCGGACGGATCGCCGATCAGCCGGGCGCCGTCCGATGCGGCACCGAACTTGAAGGCACTCGTCTGCTGCACCGCCGAGACCGTCGCGCCGCTGACCGGATGGCCGGCCGGATCGACGACCGAGACGGCCAGGTTTCCCTTGCGGTACTGGTCGATCCGCGCATTCGCGTCGGCGCGCCAGGCGGCGTTCGCGTCGCGGCCCTCGTAGGTCGCCTGCGGGTAGCCGTCCGGCGTCCCCGGGCCCCAGTCCTGGACCGAGACCCCGGCGATCTGGAACTTCTGAGCGCCGTACCCGAGCCAGAGGTTCAGGTGCGCGGCGGTGGTGGTGCCTGCCGTGTAGGTGACGGCCGCACGGAACGGGAACTCGAATTTCTGCCAGTCCGAGCCGTACAGCATCGCCGCGTTCAGCGACTTCTTGAACGGCGACCCGTCGGTCTCGAACACCAGGTGCGCGTTACCGGTCGTGGCGCCCTGGGTCGGCTCGATCGAGCGTGCCCACAGGGTCGCGACCATCGCGTCTCCCACGGTCACGGTCGCGGCGGTCGGGACTCCGAGCGTGATCTCGTACTCGCCGTCGAGACCCGGGCTCTGCGGTCCGTTCGGGACGGTGATCTCGAGGGCCTTGCTGAAGTTGGGGTTTCCGGTGATCGGGACCTGCTGGGTGGCGTCGGTGGGGAGGCTCTTGAACTCGTTGAAGTTCGCGAGCGGGTCGGTCGGCAGGACCTCGAACGGCGTGGCGTCGGCCTGCGCGACCGGCTGGACGGCCACCGCCGCGACGACGGCCAGGACCACTCCGATGATCACTTTTCTGGACATGCCGATGGTCGGTTTTCTGAACACTCTGGCTCTGGTGAGCGGAAAGGGCCTCATGCTCCGGGTTCCTTCCAGAAGGCGCGCAGCAGCGCCTGACCCGCCGGCCGTCGGCCGGGGTCGGTGTGGTTACTGCCGCGGGTTCTGTGGGTGGGCGGCGCCGGATCAAGCGCCAGCAGTCGTCTGCTCGGTCGGGCGGGACCTCGATCCGGAGGATCAGGCCTTGGTGGTCTGGGATCGTCCGCGCCGGCTGCGGGTGACGGGCACCGGCCCGCAGCTCGCCCGGACGATCAGGCTGGTCGGCATGACGAGACGGGGTAGGTCGGCCGTGGGCTTCTCGCCGGGCGGCTTCGCCTCGGTGCCGGGGTCGTCGTCGTTCGTACCGATCTCGGACAGCAGCAGCTCGGCGGCCCGCTTGCCCATCTCGACGAACGGCTGCTGGATGGTGGTCAGTGGCGGCCGGATCTGTGCCGCCGACTCGATGTCGTCGAACCCGAGTACCGACACGTCCTCCGGCACTCGCAGCCCCGCCTCGGCGGCCGCGGTCATCACGCCGTACGCCGTGACGTCGGACTGCGCGAACACCGCCGTCGGGCGCTGGCCGGCGGGCAGCGCGAACAGCTCGCGGGACCGCGCACGGATCTGCTCGGGCACGAAGTCACCTGGCTTGGTGAGCTCGGGATCGGGCTGGATGCCGGCCTCACGCAGGGCGTCCAGGTACGCGCGGTACCGGTCCTGGCAGCACCGGTAGCGCATCAGGCCTTGCACACAAGCGATTCGCTCGTGACCCAACTGCATCAGGTGGTCCATCGCCGTCCGGGCACCGTCGTAGTTGTCGGCGGTGACCGACGGCAGGGCCACGTCGGCGTCGATGGTGTTCACCAGGACGACGGGCATGCCCTCCTGGTGAAGCTGGACGAGCGGCTCGAGCGGCTGTTCGTGGCTGACCACGAGCAGACCCGAGGACATGCTCGAGGTCAGGACCCGGTCGATCAGCGAACCGTAGTCGCGATCGTTGGTCGCCGTGTACAGGATGATGTCGAACCCGTGCTGCTCGGTCACGGCCGCGACCCCGAGGTTGATCGAGGCAACCATGTGCCAGGACAGGCCGGGCACGACCATGCCGATGAGTCGCGTGCTGCCCTTGGCCAGCGCGGTCGCCGCGAAGCTCGGCACGTAGCGATTCCGGCGCATCACCGCAAGCACGTGCCGCCGGGTCGCCGGGTCCACTTTCGGGCTGTTGTTCAGCACCAGCGAGACGGTGGACTTGGACAGACCGGACAGCGCGGCGATGTCGCGAATCGTCAGCTTCGCCATCCGGCCCCTCCCTTGATCGTGGCCGTTGGACTGGTCCAACGGCTGTGCACCGGAACGTAACAGCGCGCCCGATCCACGTCAACAGGCAGTACGCAATCGGTTTCCGCCCCGAGGCATTGCCCCGTCACCGGTTGTCGTGCCACCATCGAGCCACCGTGTTGGACCGGTCCTACGCAGGCCGGGATCACCTGCCGGGATCGGTCCGGCACGGTCCTCACCCGTGCTCGGCCTAGCGTTGCGCGGTACGCCGATCGCCCTTGCCAGCTCGTTCACCCGTGTCACCGGAAGGCCGCCCATGCCGCCGTACTCGCTCGACGACTTCTCCTTCGACCTGCGCCGCGCCGTACCCCCAGCCGAGATCTGGGTCGGCAGCGGCACCGGGACGGTCACCCAACTGTCTGGCACGGTGTGTGGCGTCGGTGCATGGTTCGCGCCTCCGTACGCCGCCCCGGACAGCCGGCTCACCGTCTCGTTCGAGGTCGACGGGCGATCGATCGTCGACGCCGCCCGGCCTGGTGCGGGCGACCGCGGTCTCCTTCCCACCGGCGGCACCTGGCGGCCTGACCGCCTGACCCGGCGCGGCACCTACCACCACTACGCCGATGGGGAGCTCGTCTCGCTGGCAGTGGAATCCACGCTCACGCCGCGGCATGGCTCCCCCGGCTACGAGCTCGTCCTCACGATCAGCAACCGCACCGGAAACACCCATGAGGTTGTGATCGAGCCGGAGCTGTCACCTACCCGCGCCCGCCAGGTCCCGCTGTCCGACTGGGGTTGGGTGCCTCCCGAGGCCGGCTCCGACGACGCCATCACGTTGACCCATGACGCCCTGACCGCGACCGTCGAGCCCGATGGTTCGGTCACGTTCAATCTCGGCGTCGGGACCACTGATGCGCCGACCACCGATGCCGTTCGCGTTTGGGAGTCCCGAGTTGCGCAGGCGGTCGGCCATCTCCCTACTGTCACCTCGGACATCCCCGGGCTCGAGCAGTACTACCGGCGTTCGCTGGCCAGCGGTCTCGTGTGCTGGTGGGATCACCCGGACTTCGTCACGACGCCGTTCATCGCGACGTCGGGACTCGACGGCGGTGCGTTGTGTGCCTATGCGTGGGACACCGGCGGCTACGCCCCGAACGTCCTCAGCCTGATGCTCGGCGACGACGTACTCGACATCATCGAATCGTTGCTCGAAGCCGACCTCACCGATCGCTACGCCATCGCTCCGGACGGGACCGGACTCGGCGTCGCCTACGCGTACAGCGGCTGGTCACTCGTTGCCCTGGCGCGCGCCGCCGCGGCGGAACGGTCTCTCGACCCGGCCCTCGTCGCCCGGCTGTACGACGTACTGATCACGCTCGACAAGGGGTTCCAGCCCGACGACCAGACCGGCGTACTGCGGGACTACGGCAACCAGAGCAACCTGCTCGAGATGCGGGGATCGGGCTGGGAGCACGTCGTCGCCAGTCCGAACGCCGAGCGGGCTTGGGCGCTCGAAACGCTGGCGGAACTCTCCGACATCACAGGCGCCGCGTTGCCGGCTGATGAGTTGCGGGAGTCCGCGCAACAGATCCGGAGCGAGGTGATCCGGCAACTCTGGGACAGCGAGGCGGGGTGGTTTCGCAGCCGCTACCCCGACGGTCATACCGAACTCGCCTACTCGATCCAGGCCTTCGACGTACTGCGGTCCGGCGCCTGCCCGCCTGATGTCGCCGATGCGCTGGTCAAGCATCTGCGACCCGGTGCGTTCCTCGGTGAGTACGGCGTCAGCAGTGTCAGCGCCGAGGACGAACGCCACTACGAGACCGCCGACATCGACTGGTCGGGCGCCGGCGCGTACACCGGCGAAGGCCCGCAACTCGCCCTCACCCTGTGGGAACAGGGCCGGCCCGAGGTCGCCTGGGATGTCCTGCGCCGGCTGCTCTGGATGGGCGACCACTACCCGTACTTCCCCCAGGACCACTACTGCGAGAAGCCCGGCGCGCCCGCCACCGGCCGCCGCATCAACATCATCGCCGGCCTGGCCGGCGCCGAAGCCATCGTCACCGGCCTCGCCGGCATCCGCCCGCACCCGGACGGCTCACTCCACATCAACCCGAACCCAGTTGCCGCCGGCACCATCGAACTCCGCGGTTTCACCTACCGCGACCACACGATCGACGTCGTGATCTCACCAGACCACACCGAGATTACCGTCGACGGCAGTCCCGTCAGCCCAGGCCAGGTCGTGCCGCCAAGATGATCGCGAACGCCTCAACCACCGACTCGACCTGATGATTCGCCCGCGGCACGTCGAGGGAGTGATGGCTGCCAACCCGGATCGTCCGCAAACCGGCATTGATACCACCCGCAATGTCGTACGCCGGATGATCACCAACCATCCACCCGTCGTCGAGGGACGCCCCCACCTCCTCGGCGGCCACCTCGAAGATCCGCGCATCAGGCTTCCGCACCCTCACCGCTTCCGAGATGCAGCAATGGTCGACCACATCAGCGATCCCGGTGTGCGCAAGCTTCCGACTCTGCTGCACCACCCCACCGTTCGTCACCACAACCACCCGCCACCCCGCCGCGCGCAACGACCCCAACCCCTCGAGCACATTGGGCTCGACCCACGTGAACGACGGATGCTCCCGGTCGTACTCGTCAACCGAGATCGCAACACCGAAGCGTCCCTGGAACCGCTCGAACAACTCCGCACGCGGCGTGAAGCCACCGTTGTCCTGAGCAACCAACCACTCGACCGCGCCACCATCGAGACCGGCACGGCCGACCCACCACCGAGCCCAGGCCAGGAACGCGCCATCCCGATCGATCAGCGTGTTGTCGAGATCGAAGCAGGCCAGCCGAGCCATCAGACGTCGATGCGGTTCTCGTCCAGTTCGTAGGCGCCTTGGACCAGGAACTCCTTGCGGGGCGCCACATCGTTGCCCATCAGAAGGTCGAAGACCTGGGCGGCGGCTTCGCCGTCGTCGACGGTGATGCGGCGCAGGGTGCGGTGGCGCGGGTCCATGGTGGTTTCGGCCAACTGGTCGGCGTCCATCTCACCGAGACCCTTGTAGCGCTGCGGTGGCTCCTTCCACCGGACGCCCTTCTTCATCAGTTCGGCCGTCTTGCGCTGGTACTCCGCGTCGCTGTAGGTGTACAGGAACTTGTCCTGGCCCTTCTTCGGGTTCGTCAGCTCGAACCGGTGCAGCGGCGGTACGGCGGTGTAGACCCGGCCGGCGTCGACCAGCGGTCGCATGTAGCGGAAGAACAGCGTCGCCAGCAGGCAGCGGATGTGGGCGCCGTCGGAATCGGCGTCCGCCATGAAGATGATCTTGCCGTAGCGGACCTGCTCGATGTCGAAGCTGCGGCCCGAGCCGGCGCCGACCACCTGGATGATCGAGGCGCACTCGGTGTTCTTCAGCATGTCGCCGACCGACGCCTTCTGCACGTTCAGGATCTTGCCCCGGATCGGCAGCAGCGCCTGGAACTCCGAGCTGCGCGCGAGCTTCGCCGTACCGAGGGCCGAATCACCCTCGACGATGAACAGCTCGGACCGGTCGACATCGTTGCTGCGGCAGTCGGCCAGCTTCGCCGGCAGCGCCGACGACTCCAGCGCGGTCTTGCGCCGCTGCAGCTCACGATGCTGACGAGCCGCCACGCGCGTCCGGGACGCGGCGACAACTTTCTCCAGCACCGCGCGCGCCTGCGCCTTGTGCTCGCGCTTGTTCGAGGTCAGGAACGACTCCAGCTCGCTCTGCACGACCTTCGCGACGATCCGCGACGCCGCCGGCGTCCCGAGCACCTCCTTGGTCTGCCCGTCGAACTGCGGCTCGGCCAGCCGGACCGTGACCACCGAGGTGAGACCTTCGAGTACGTCGTCCTTGATGATCTCCTCGCCGTTCTTCAGCAGGCGAGTTCCGTCCAGCGCGTTGGTGAAGCTCTTCGACAGTGCCCGCTCGAAGCCGGCCACGTGCGTGCCGCCCTTGGGCGTGGCCACGATGTTCACGAACGAGCGGACCTCGGTCTCGTACCCGTCACCCCAGCGGACCGCGATGTCGACGTCCAGATCCCGCTCGACGTCGGTCGGCGTCATGTGGCCGGCGTCGTCCAGCATCGGGACGGTCTCGGTGAAGTGGCCGGTCCCGGTCAGCCGGACGACCTCGGTCACCTTCTGGTCGGTGGCCAGGAACTCGCAGAACTCGCTGATCCCGCCGTCGTGCTTGAAGTGCTCCTCGGTGACCTCGTCGCCACGCTCGTCCCGGATCACCAGCAGCAGACCCGGCACCAGGAACGACGTCTGCCGCGCCCGGGTGACCAGCTCGTCGTAGTTGAAGCTGGCGTCCCGGGTGAAGATCTGCCGGTCCGCCCAGTAACGGATCCGGGTGCCGGTGACGCCCTTCTTCGCCCGGCCGGCCTTCCGCAGGCCCTTGGCCGGGGTGAAGCCCGCGCTCGCGCCCTCGGTGTCGAACTCACCGGCGACACCGCGCCGGAACGAGGTGGTCCAGACCGTGCCACCACGGTCGACCTCGACGTCCAGCCGCGCGGACAGCGCGTTCACCACCGAGGCGCCGACACCATGCAGACCACCGGAGGCGTTGTACGACCCGCCGCCGAACTTGCCGCCGGCGTGCAGTTTGGTGAACACCACCTCGACACCGCTGAGCTTGGTCTTCGGCTCGATGTCGACCGGGATGCCGCGGGCGCGGTCCTTCACCTCGACCGAGCCGTCCTTGTGCAGGACGACGTCGATGCGGTCGCCGTGGCCGGCCAGGGCCTCGTCGACGGAGTTGTCGATGATCTCCCACAGGCAGTGCATCAGGCCGCGGCTGTCGGTGGACCCGATGTACATGCCTGGCCGCTTCCGGACCGCCTCGAGTCCCTCGAGGACGAGCAGGTTGCGGGCGTTGTACGTCGGGTCGAGTTCGGTACTGCGAGGCGTCGGGGCGGCCACTGGGCTCCTTCACTGGTTCACAAGCCAACTGCGCGCCCGGGGCCGGACCGCCGGTCCGAACGCATGGTCACAGCCTATGCGGACCGACCCCCAAAACCCGGCAGGCGGGGCTGTCCGCGATTACGGCCCGGGTACCGGACATCCGTCACTTGGTCCGCTCCGAACCCGCGGCGTGGCAGCGAGAAAGATGTTTCGGCAGGTATCGATCCGGACTCGATCCGGGAGTGGTATTCGACACTCCGAACATCAGCGCGCTGTGAGCACTTCATGGCGCACAGTGAAAGAAGACACGCCCGGCGCCCGCCGCCACGCGAGAAATCGACGCCATCGGAAACGATTCCTCGTCAAGATGCGTCATAAGGGAACAGGTGGTTCGTCTCACATTCGGACACGTTGCCCCTACTGGGAAGCGATCCGTCTGTCAGGATGTTCCTATCTGGTGAGTACGGAACTAGATGAGATGAGGCCTCAAGTGACTACAGCACTCGCCCCGAGTTCGGCGCTGTCGACCGCGGATCGTTGTGACCGCTGCGGTGCGCAGGCCTACGTCCGTGTCACCCTGACCAGCGGTGGGGAGCTCCTCTTCTGCGCCCACCACGGCCGGGAGCACGCGGAGAAGCTGCGCAACATCGCGATCACCATCCACGACGAGACCGGTCGGCTCGAAGACGCCCCGGCCACCGCCACCGAAGACGAACGGTGATCTCGGCCTCATAAACGCGCCAACGGCGGCGCCAAAGACCTGCAGGACTCGATGGCGGTCCACCCGGAGGGGTGACCGCCATCCTTCTGTGCGGAGAGAAGAACGAGATGTGGGGTTGGTTGATGGCGGTCCACCCGGAGGGGTGACCGCCATCCTTCTGTGTTCGTGCGGCGGACGTCTTCAGACGACGGGTACGCCGGGGCCGGGGCCGTGCCGGCGGAGTTCGTGCCAGGCGGCGGCCAACCGGGACACTGCATCCTCAAGTATCGGCTCTGCGTAAGCGAACGGCACCCGTAGGTAATCGTCGTGCTCTCCCGTTGGATCCATCGCACGCCCGGCGACCACCTCGACACCATGCCGCAACGCCACCTGCGCATAGACCCGCGCATCCGTCTCCGGCAGCCGGATCCACAACGCCGACCCACCTTCGGGCTCCGACCATTCCCATTCGGGCAAACGCTCGATCAACAACTGACCCATCAGCTTCTTCCGCGCCGTCGAGACCCGCGCCCGCGCCGACGTCACCTCCGTCAGCCGCGGCAGCAACCGCGCCGTGAGCGCCTGATCGATCACGGGACTCCCCAGATCCGCCAGCGCCTTGTGCCGTGCCAGCCGCTCAGCCAGCGGTCGCGACGCGCGGATCCAGCCGATCCGCAACCCGCCCCACACCGCCTTCGACACCGACCCGATGGTGAGCACCTCACACCCGTCCGGCGCATACGCGGCCAGCGGCGGCGGAATCGCCGGCCCGGACGGATCCCACGCCGAGTACGCGTTGTCCTCCACGACCACCACGCCATGCTTCGCGGCGATCTCGGCAACCTGCCGACGCCGGTTCGCGGACATCAGCCGACCGGTCGGATTGTGGAACGTCGGCATCACGAACAACATGGCCGGCTGATGCTCGGCGAACGCGGCCGTCAGCAGATCCGGCCGGATGCCGGCATCGTCCAGCGGTACGCCGACCACCCGCCCACCAGCCGCGCCGAACAGATCGAAACACCCCGGCCAACTGGGCTGCTCGATGACGACCGCTGCGCCGCTCCGCAGGTACATCTGCGTGACCAGCGCGATCGCCTGATGCGCCCCGGTGGTGACCACGATCTCGTCGGGCGAAGTCGGCAGTCCGGACTCAGAAAAGTGATCAGCGATCCGCTCACGCAACACCGCCAGACCCCGCGGGTGGTACCCGACGTCGTCGAGCAGTGCGGGCAGGTCCCCAGTCGCCAGGTCGATCAGTTCGTCCGCGAGTTCCGGCAGTCCCGGGTCGACGGCGTACGTGAGGGAGATGACCTCGCCCGGACCGACCGCGATCCGGTGGAACAGCGAGTCGCCGTACCCGGCCGGCATTCGCTTGTCCGCTCGTGAACGACCACGTCCCGCGGCCCGGGCGACCGTCGTACCGCTCCCCCGGCGGCTCTCCACGAGCCCGCGGGCGCGCAGTTCGTCGTACGCCGCGACGACGGTGGAGCGACTGATCGCGAGAGCCTCGGCGAGCCGGCGTTCGGCCGGGAGGCGCGCGCCGACCGGGAGCTCGGTCGATCCGATCAACGCCGCGATGGCATCGGCCAGCCGCCGATACAGGCCACCTGCCTGACCGGTCAGCCGACTGCCGATCAGGTCGGCCAGGACAGCCGGGTCTCCAGAACGGTCCACTTCTCCCCCTATTGGCTCGGGTGGACTGGTTCCCGCGCCGCCAGGCTAGACGTAGAAGGCAGTCCAGTTCGAGTGGGAGGCAGGGATCATGGGGATCGGTCAATTGCTGGGATTCGCCGGCGCGACGGTGGTGCTGGTCGGAATGCCAGGACCGAACAACCTCTACATCTCGCTCCGCAGCCTGACCCAGGGCCGCCGGGCCGGCGTTGTGTCCGCACTCGCGATCGAGACCGGCACGCTGGTCTACATCGTGGTTGCGGCCCTCGGTCTGGCGACCCTCGTGAAGGCGTCGCCGACGTTGTTCACCGCGATCACTCTGACCGGTGCGCTCTACCTCGCCTTCCTCGGCGTGAAGATGCTGCAGGCTCCGACGGCGGAGCCGTACGGCGGCGTTCCGCCCGCACCGCTCGGCCGGATCTTCCGCGACGGCATCGTGGTGAACCTGCTGAATCCGAAGGCCGCGCTGTTCTTCCTCGCCTTCCTCCCGCAGTTCACGACGCGCGACGCCGGACCCGGTCAGCTCCGCACCGAGATGCTGCTGCTCGGCGCTGGCGCGATGCTGATCGGTCTGTCCCTGGACCTGTGTTACGCCGTCGGCGCTGACGCGATCGGCCGCCGGGTCCGCTCAGCCCGGACGACGAGCGCCTGGCGCAACCGGCTCGTCGCCGCCGTCTACCTCGTCCTGGCGACAGCCGCCGTACTCACTGTCTGATCAGTGCTGGAGATTCTTCGGGGCTTCCAGCACTGTGAGCTTCCCGGCCTCCAGACGCACCGACAGGACCTCGCCGCCGAGCCGCAGACCGCTGACCTCCAGGCGCTCCCACGGCAGATCCTCGGCCGGGTTCACGACCAGCCGGCCACCGGGAACGTCGGGCTCGATCCCGAGCGCGGCCACCACCACCGCGATCGCCGAGGCAGCCGCCCAGGCCTGTGGCCGACAGGACGCCGGGTACGGCGTCGGCGTCCGCTCCGCGGTTCTCCCCCGCCCGCCGAACAGCTCCGGCAGTCGGTACCCGAAGGCCTCCGCGGCGCGGATCAGTCCGTCCACGTACGACGAAGCCAGCGCCGCGTGACCGGTGGCGTACAGGCCCTGGACCGTCATCGCGGTGTCGTGCGGCCAGACGCTGCCAGTGTGGTAGCCGAGCGGATTGAACCGGGTCATTGCCGTGGACAACGTTCGCAGACCGAACCCACTGTCCAGGTCGTCGCCGGCCAGGACCTCCGCGACGGTCTGCTCCTCGTCGGCGTCCAGCAGTCCGGTCCCGAGCAAGTGCCCCATGTTCGACGCCCGGCCCGCCACTGCGTTCTTGGCACCGTCGAGTGCGATGGCCGGATAGCCGTCGACCCAGAACGCGCTGCGGAACCGCTCCTGCATCGCGGTCGCCCACAGCCGCCACTCGTCGCCGGACTCACCGTGCGCCTCCAGCAATTCGGCGCCCTGGACAGCCGCCGCGTAGGCGTAGCCCTGCACCTCGCACAGCGCGATCGGTGCCGTGGCCAGGGTGCCGTCCGGCCACTGGACGGCGTCGCCGGAGTCCTTCCATCCCTGGTTGGCCAGTCCGTGTCCCGACTCGTCGATGTACTCGAGGAAGCCGTCGCCGTCGGGGTCGGCGTACTCCTTGATCCAGGTCAGGGCGCGGACGAGGTTCGGCAGCAACTCCCGCACCTCGTCGGCGGGCATGCCCCAGCGCCACGCCTTGTGCAGCGTCGTGATCCACAGCTGCGTCGCGTCGTGCGTTCCGTAGTACACAGGCGGCAGGACCAGACCGCCACCGTGGTCGGCATCTTCGACCCTGAGCTCGTGCGGGATCTTGCCCGGTTGCTCTGCCGTGTCCGGGTCGACCTTGGTGCCCTGCTTGGCCGCAAGCGCACGCAGCGTTCCGGCGGCGAGTTCGGGATCGACCGGGATCAGCATGCCGGACGCGATCAGCGAGTCGCGGCCGAAGAGCGTCAGGAACCACGGAGGTCCGGCGCCGAGATACCGGTCGTCGCCGGCTGCGAGCTGCAGCGCCCGCACATCCTCGAGCGACCGCTCAACCCAGCGCTCGACCCTCTTGTCATCGCAGTCGACGTCGAGCCCGTACTCCGGCGTCGCCGGCGGCGGGTCGATGCTGAACCCGGTGGTCGACGGCGGGAACTCGGCGGTCACGCGAACCGTGAGGGTGAACTCCTCCCCCGGTTCGAGCCGCGGCGTCGCACTGACACCGGGATCGAGGCTCGCGCTCACCCGGGTGCCCGCGCTCTCCCAGTGCAGGACGGTCTCTGCGTCGCGCTCGGGCGTCAGGTCGGGCAGCTCGTCCGCCGTACTGTTGCGGACCGCGGCCATCGGGGCCAGATCGGTGCCCAGGGCAACATCAAGCCGGCACTCGATCGCCGCGCGCGAGCTGTTCACCAGCGTGATCCGCTCAGTCATGCCGTGGCGGTCGACGTCGCGGGTCCGGTACAGCATCACGGTCGGGTCGTGCCGGGTGTCGCCGACGCCCTCGACCTGGGCGACGTACTGGTGGGATGCCGCGCCTCGTTCGTCGGCGTGCACCGGGAGCGGCTCGCGGCCGTTGATCGTGACGACCGACCGGGACAGGATCCGGCGGTCCTGGGCGTACACGCCCTCCACACCGTTGCTCCCGGTCAACTGACCGGAACGCGGCGAGAGGACCACCCACGGAGCAGCGAGCGCGGTGACCAGTTCGTGCAGCTGGGACATACCTCCACCCTAAGGGCCCGGTTTTGCGGCACAGTTGCCCCCGTGGACACTCTTGGCACGTTCTTGATCGGGCTGGTGATCTTCGTCGGCATTCTGGGGATCGTGATCCCGGTGCTGCCGGGCGCCATCCTCAGCCTGGCGGCGATCCTGGTCTGGGCACTGGTGGAGAAGGGCCCGACGGCCTGGATCGTGCTGTCCGCGGCGGTCGTCCTGATCGGGGCCAGCCAGGTGGTCAAGTACGTCGTACCGGAGCGGCACCTGCGTGAGTCCGGCGTTCCCCGGCGATCGATGGTCGTCGGAGTCCTGCTCGGCATCGTCGGCTTCTTCCTGATTCCCGTGGTCGGCATGTTCGTCGGCTTCCCCCTCGGCGTCTATCTGTCCGAGTGGCAGCGGTTGAAGGCGCACGCGCACGCCTGGACGTCGACCAAGCACGCGCTCCGGGCGACCGGGTTGTCGATCCTGATCGAGCTCATCGGTACGTCGCTCGCCGCCGCCGTCTGGCTCGCCGCGGTGCTGTTCCTGGCCTGATTGCCAGGGTTTTCCAAGGTCCACCGGAGCCTCGTCTCAGGTCCGTGCGGCAGCGTGGGGAGTACCAGTGCCGGTGATTCGGCCGGCACGCAGTACGGAAGGCAGTAGACGCATGGCGACGTTGCAGAAGCTCTCGGACAAGCGCTGGCGGATCGCCGGCACAGTCGCCGCCGTCGCGGCGACCACAACCGCGGGTGGTGTTGCCTGGGCAGCGACCAACGCCGACCCGACGCCGTCCCCCTCGCCCTCCGCCTCCCCCTCGGCCCCGTCGAACCAGCCTGGCCCGGGCAAGGGCCTCGGCCACCGCGGCGAGTTCGGAATGGGCGGCGCGCTGCACGGCGAGTTCGTGGTGCCGAAGGACGGCGGCGGCTACCAGACCGTGGCGACCCAGCGTGGTGAGGTGACCGCGGTCAGCAAGGACTCGATGACGGTGAAGAGCGAAGACGGTTACAGCCGGACCTACACCCTTACCGAGGACACCCTCGTGAACGCCGCCCGGGACGGGATCGACGATGTCAAGGTCGGCAATACCGTCCAGGTGACCGCAGTGGTCGCGGACGGTAAGGCCACCGCGAGCTCGGTCAACGACGGCACCGTCCGGCAGGCGGCCGGCGAGAAGTGGGGCTTCAAGCGCGGGCCTCGCTGACCAGAGACTCACAGCTGATTGCCAGGAACCTTCCAGGGTTCCCACGGGTGCCGGCGGCAGACTGGGGACATGAGTCCGCATCTGCTGGTGGTCGACGACGAGCCGAACATCGTCGAGCTGCTGTCCGCGAGCCTGCGTTTCGCCGGGTACGACGTGACCACGGCGACCCATGGCGCCGAGGCGCTGCGCAAGGCGCGCGAGGTGGAGCCCGACCTCGTCGTCCTCGACGTGATGATGCCTGGACTGGACGGCTTCGAGGTGGTCCGCCGGCTGCGCGGTGAGGACCGGCATGTGCCGGTGCTCTTCCTCACCGCGCGCGACGCGGTCGAGGACAAGGTGCTCGGCCTGCACACCGGCGGCGACGACTACGTGACCAAGCCGTTCAGCCTGGACGAGCTCGTCGCCCGGGTCCGGGCGCTGCTGCGCCGATCCGGCCACCGCGAGCAGGCCACGCCGGATGCCGCCGTACTGAAGTATGCAGATCTCGAGCTGAACGAGGACAGCTACGAGGTCTTCAAAGCCGGTGAGGCGGTCCAGCTGTCGCTGACCGAGTTCAAGCTCCTGCGCTGCCTGCTGGAGAACGCCGAACGGGTGATGTCGAAGGGCCAGATCCTGTCCGCGGTCTGGAACTACGACTTCGCCGGCGACGCGGGCGTGGTCGAGTCGTACATGTCGTACCTGCGCCGTAAGGTCGACACCGGCGACCAGAAGCTGCTCCACACCGTCCGCGGGGTCGGCTATGTCCTGCGCACCCCACGAGGCCCCAACTGATGCAGCTGAACCACCGGCGCTTCACCGACCGGTACCCGCTCCGCGTCACCATCGTCGTCGTCCTGCTGACGTTGGTGGCGCTCGCACTTGTCGCCTCGGGTGTATTGGCGACCACGATCATGCGCGGGTACCTGGTCGACCGGGTCGACGAGCAACTGCAGCAGGCCTCGATGCCCCTGCAACGCAACCCGTTGGACCGGCCGATGGGGCCTGGCGACGGCCGGCGGCGGCCGCTACCGAGTGTCTTCGTGGTGCAGTTCAACGACTCCGAGGGCCAGGCCAGCGGTGGACCGTTCCGCGCCCAGTTGGTCGAGGGCGAGGCGCCGCTGCCAGACCTGCCCACGCTCAACCTCAACCAGGTCCGGGCGCTCGACGGGCACCCGTTCAACGTCGACGCGGTGTCGGGTGGTGCATCCTGGCGCGTGCTCGCCGTACCGCTGTCCGACGGCAGCGGTTCGGTCATGGTCGCGCAGAGCCTGCACGATATGAGCCGCACGTTGCAACGGCTGGTCGGGGTCCAGGCCGCGGCCGGCGTCATCCTGCTCGTGCTGCTGGCCGGCGTCGGGACCTTCGTCGTACGGCGAAGTCTTCGCGGACTGGAGGACGTCGAGAACACCGCTGTCGCGATCGCCGGCGGTGATCTGAGCCGGCGCGTACCGCAACGGGATCCACGGACCGAGGTCGGGCGGCTGTCGCTCGCGCTGAACCAGATGCTCGGACAGATCGAGACAGCCTTCGCGCAACGCACTGCGTCGGAGTTCGCCGCTCGCCGATCCGAGGACGTGGCCCGCAGATCGGAGGAGGCGGCGAGGCAGTCGGAGGAGCGGATGCGGCGGTTCGTCGCGGACGCGTCGCACGAGCTGCGTACGCCGTTGACGTCCATCCGGGGCTTTGCCGAACTGACCCGCCAGCGCGGGGACAGCGGCGACGCCGACACGATGCGCCGGATCGAGGACGAGGCGAAGCGGATGGGCCTGCTCGTCGACGACCTGCTGCTGCTGGCCCGCCTCGACCAGCAGCGACCGTTGCGGATGGAGCCAGTCGATCTGCTGCCGATCGCCGCCGACGCGCTGCACAACGCGCAGGCGGTGCAGCCCGAGCGGAACATCTCGCTGAAGATCCTGCCGGAATCGGAAGCGCCCGTGGTCGAAGGCGACGAGACCCGGCTCCGTCAGGTGCTCGGCAACCTGATCAGCAACGCGCTCCACCACACGCCGACGGACGCCCCGATCCTGGTCTCGGTCGGGACGCGCGACGGCGAGGCCGTGCTCGAGGTGAGCGACTCAGGTCCCGGGCTGACCGACGACCAGAAGGCGCGCGTCTTCGAACGCTTCTACCGCGCCGACTCCGCCCGGACCCGCTCAACCGGCGGCTCCGGCCTCGGCCTGTCAATCGTGGCTGCGTTGGTCGCCGCCCACCACGGCCGAGTCACCGTCACCGACACCACCCCCCACGGCGCCACCTTCACCGTCCACCTGCCCCTCAACCCCTAACCCCGCCCGCTGCGGCGCGGTCGGGGCGGCGCGGTCAGGGCGGCGCGGTCGGGGCGGCGCGGTCGGGGCGGCGCGGTCGGGGTCGGGTCCGCGGACATCTTGTGGTGACCGAGGACAGGTTATTTCATGTCCGCAGTCCCCAGATCCTGTCCCCGGTCCCCGGTCCCCGGTCCTGTTCCCGGTCCCCAGATCCTGTTCCCGGTCCCCAGATCCTGTCCGCGCTCCCCAGATCCTGTCCGCGGTCCCCAGGCCCGCCCACGCCGGGGGCGCGCCCACCCGGGCGTCCCCGATCCAGCCCGCCGTCCCCGGTCCAGCCCGCCGTCCCCGATCCCCAGCCCCGCCGTCCCCGGTTCCAGTCCCGGCCTCCCCGTTTGCCTGGCTGACCCACCGGCGGGTGGGTTGGCGAGCGGTGTGCGCCTGGCCAACCCACCGTCTGGTGGGTCAGCCCATCAGACGGGTCAGAGGACGGGGAAGGCGCGGGTGGCGGATTCGCCGTGTTCGAGGACCTCGGCGGCTGGGCCGAGGATCTTCGGGTCCGGGCGGCCGACGAGTTCGACGTCCTTGTCGGCGTAGTCGTACAAGCTCAGCACGTGCCGCATGGCCTCGAGCCGGGCGCGCTTCTTGTCGTTGCTCTTGACCACGGTCCACGGCGCGTGGTCGGTGTCGGTGTAGTGGAACATCGCTTCCTTGGCCTCGGTGTAGGCGCCCCACTTGTCCAGCGACGCGAGGTCGGTCGGCGAGAGCTTCCACTGCCGGACCGGGTCGATCTGGCGGATCGTGAACCGGGTCTGCTGTTCGGCCTGCGACACCGAGAACCACAGCTTCACCAGCAGGATGCCCGAGCGGACCAGCATCCGCTCGAACTCCGGCGCCTGCCGCATGAACTCCTCGTACTCGTCCTGCGCGCAGAACCCCATCACTCGCTCGACGCACGCGCGGTTGTACCAGGACCGGTCGAACAGCACCATCTCGCCGGCCGACGGGAGATGCTCGACGTACCGCTGGAAGTACCACTGGGTCTTCTCGCGCTCGGTCGGCTTCTCCAGGGCCACGATCCGTGCGCCGCGCGGGTTCAGGTGCTCCATGAACCGCTTGATCGTGCCGCCCTTGCCGGCCGCGTCGCGTCCCTCGAACACGATCACCAGCTTCTGGTGCGACCGCTTCACCCAGTACTGCAGCTTGAGCAGCTCGATCTGCAGCAGCCGCTTGTCCCGGTCGTAGACCTCGCGCGCGAGCCGTTCGCCGTACGGGTAACCCTCGCGCCAGGTGTCGACCGGCGTACCGTCCGCGCGCAACAGCACCGGGTCGTCGTCCTCCTCGTCGAGGACACGGAAGCCGAGCTCGTTGACCAGGTTCAGGGTGCTCATGAACACCAAGGTTCGGGTCTTCTGATGACATCCAGGTGAACGGCCTCAGCGAAAGTCCGGTGAACGCCACGCCGAGGATCGGGTAGCGTGTCCGGCTGGCTCCGGGTGGAGCCTTCACATGGGACTACGAACTGGGGGCGCCATGCAGACGTGGACGGAAGACGGCGAAGAGATCCCACTGACCGGTGGTGACGTGACCGAGGGGCTCGTCCGCGTCGGCGACACCGTACGGCGTCCGCCCGGTGAGCGGCCCGAAATGGTCCGGGACCTGCTGCGGCACCTGGAGTCGGTCGGGTTCGACGGCGCCCCGCGCTTCCTTGGGATCGACTCCGCCGGCCGCGAGGTGCTCAGCTACATCGACGGTGAGGTCGCCGGCCGGCCGCAGCCCGGCTGGATGGCCGACGAGGAGCGCATGACCTCGGTCGCTCGACTGGTCCGCGCGTACCACGACGCGGTCGAGGGATTCGGGATCCCTACCGACCTGCCGGCGCCGATCGAGGCGCCCGGCCTGCCCGAGCTCGATGATCCGCTGGAGCTGGTCGGCCATCAGGACATCACTCCGGACAACGTCGTGTTCCGCGACGGTCGCGCGTACGCGCTGATCGACTTCGACTTCGCCCGCCCGGTCAGTCGGGCCCGTGAGCTGGTGAACCTCATGTTGTGGTGGGCGCCGTTCGGCGACGACGCTGACCTCGACCCGGCCCAGCGAGGGCTCGATCGCCCACGCCGGTGCCGGCTGATCGCCGACGCGTACGGGCTGTCGTTGCCTGACCGTCACCGCCTGATGGATCTCTCGTCCGCACTCAACGAGCGGGGCTGGCACAACATGAAGTACCGCGCGGAGACGCTGGGGGGCGGCTGGCAGCGGATGTGGAGCGAAGGCGTCGGCGACTCGATCAAGCACCGTCAGGTGTGGCTGGACGACAACGCCGACTCCATCACCGCGGCCCTGCTCAGTTAAAGCAGGGCCGCAGGATCAGTGCACAACCGCCGGGGTCTCGTCGGAGGAGCCGACCTCCGGGCCGGCGCCGAAGAGGGCTTCAGCTACGGCCTCAACCGGATCCTCGACGGTCTCGAGGCCCGGTTGGGTCGTAGCTGAAGCCGGTCCCGCTCAGCGGGTGATGGCTACCTCGGACCCGTTCCGGGCGGACTCGTAGATCGCGGTCAGGATGCGGGCCATCTCGAGACCCTGCTCCGCCGTGGCGTCGGCCGGAATCTCCCGGCGGCAGATCTGCAGGAAGTGGTCGATCTGGTTGGCGAACCCGACCGTGAAGTCGAACCCGAGCGAATCGATCTGCGGCTGGATGTGCAACAGGGTGTCGTGCCGCTCGGTGATCATCAGCAGCTCGGGCTCGATCTCCGCGCCGCCCTTGTCGCCGTGGATCTTCACACTCGTCGAGTTGCGCGCGTGCAGCGAGTACGACGTGTCCACGTCGAGAACCGCCCCGTTCTCGAACCGGACCTGCGCGGTCGCGTAGTCCTCGACGTTGTTCACCCGGGTCTCCGACGCGGCCCGGTACCGGGTCAGATGCTTGATGTTGTCCCGAGCACCCAGCTGCGAGAAGGTCGCGCCCGACACCGACACCGGTGCAGGCATCCCCATCAGGTACCAGCACAGGTCGATGATGTGGACACCCAGGTCGATCAGCGGGCCACCGCCCGAGACCGTCACGTCACCGAACCAGCCACCGGGGTTGCCGGCGGCACGAATGATCGTCGCCCGCGCGGCGTAGATGTCGCCGAACTCGCCCTCGTCCAGGAACCGCTTGGTGACCAGGGCGTTCGGAGCGAAACGGCGTACGTAGCCGATCTGCAGGGCCTGCCCGGTCTCCTTGGTCGCCTGGACCAGCGCCTCGGCCTCGGCGACGTTCACGGACATCGGCTTCTCGACCAGCACGTCCTTGCCGGCCCGCAACGCCGCCTCGGCGAACTTGGCGTGCAGGAAGTTCGGCACGCAGATGCTCACCGCGTCGACCTCGGGATCGGACAGGATCTCGTCGACGACATCCGTCGCCTTCGGTACGCCGAACTTGTCGGCCTGTGCCTTGGCGCGGGTCCGGTCGATGTCGCACACGGCGACCAGCTCGGCCTGCGGATTCTTCTGGTACGAGATCAGGTGCTGGGTGGCGATGGAGCCCACCCCGATCACAGCAATGCGAGTCGTCATGTCAGGCAGCTCCAGCCAGTCCGAGAATGTTGTTGAGCGAGCGCTCGATGGCGTTCGGAGTCGACTCCAGGCCCTCGAACTCGAGGCTCACATGGAGTTCGGGCCTGGTCCCGACCAGCGCGAGCAGGCCCGCCAGGTCCAGATCTCCGTGCCCCGCGATCGTGCCGAGCAGGTAGTCGCCGGCCAGTGTCTTCAGCCAGCCATCCCCCGCCGATCGGCGGATGTGGAAGTCCTTCACGCCCACGATGGCCGCGATGTCGATCAGTCCGGCGGCGGTCTTGCCGGGCACCTCGCCGACGCAGAGTCCGTTGCCGAGGTCCAGCGTGACCCGGAAGTTCGGGCGATCCACGGCGTGCACCAGCCGGGCCAGCCGGTCGCTCCCGTTCATGAAGAAGCCGTGGTTCTCGATCGTCGACACGATGCCCAGCTCGGCGGCGTGGTCGGCGACCGCACGGCAGCCTTCGACGACCTTCTCGAACGTCGACTCGAACTCCCCCGGGTCCTGCTCGCGCCACGACCACGGGGCGACGTCGTGACGGAAGATGCGAGCTCCGAACCGGTGCGCGACAT
Source organism: Kribbella sp. NPDC050241 (assembly GCF_044459685.1). Lineage (NCBI taxonomy): Bacteria > Bacillati > Actinomycetota > Actinomycetes > Propionibacteriales > Kribbellaceae > Kribbella > Kribbella sp. NPDC050241. Next base: position 1,242,696 of record NZ_JBITJE010000001.1, on the reverse strand, counting down.
CCAGCTGCCGGCGGAGGCGGTCGATCTCCTTGTCCTCCGCTGTCCGCAGGTCGCCGCTGACCAGATAGTTCACGATCGGTACGCCGATGTCGCCGGCGTGCGCGGCCGCATCACGGACCACACCGTCGTTCTCCAGGTAGTACTCGCCGTCCATGGCGGCGATCTCCAGATGCCCCGCGGGTGACGACGCGACCCAATCCAGGACTGCGATCAGGTCCATCTCGCCGCTGGCCATGAGGCTGCGAAAGCAGTACGAGCTGACTCCTAGCTTCACTTGCTGGTCCTCTCCAGGTCGTGAGTGATCCGGCGCCACGGACTCGGGTAGTCGTGAACGCCGTAGATGCGTGTACTGAACTGGTCGAACGCTGTGCCGACCGCCCCGAGCACCACGGCCTCGCGGCCGAGGGCCGAGGCGACGAACGGTGGGCGCTCGGGGAAGAGCAACTCCCTCTCGACCGCGGCCTCGAGCGAACGAAGCAGCACGGCACTGTCATGCGCGGGTCCACCCCGCACGACCACGATCTCGGGATCGACGACCAGCAACACCGTGGCGATGCGTCCGGCGATCTGCGCACAGAAGTCGTCGATCTCCGCCTGGGCGTCCGCGTCGCCGGCAGCCGCCGCGCTCAGCACGGCCTCACCGGTCGGATGTGACGTCCAGATCAGCTGGCCTCGGTCCGCGTTGCGCGTCCAGCGCATGCCTCGCTGCGCGCCGAGCTCGCCGGCCAGGCGGTGGCGCCCTTGCCGAATGACGCCGTTCAGGACGATCGACACGGACAGCCGATGGCCGATCTGGAGATAGACGACATCGGAGTACCCGCGTCCCGCGCCCCCGCGCTGCTCGGCGAGTGCGGCCAGCTTGATGTCGTTGTCGATGGCAACCGGACGGCCGAGGTCCTGCGATACGGTCTCCGCGATCGGCAGGCCGACCAGTTCAGGGAGTGCGAGACTGGCGCGCAGGTGACCGTTCGCCTCGACCACACCGGGGAGAGCGAGTCCGACCGCACGAAGGCGTCCGAGATCGAGCGAGCTCTCGGCCGCCGCGGCGTGAATCGCGCTCCGAATTGACGAGATCTCAGCGGGCCGGTCCCGCTTCAGCTCGGTGTAGCCCAGTCGGCGGCCGGACAGGTCGCAGATGATGGCTCGCACCCCGCGCGGGCCCAGGTCCACTCCGGCAACGAGTCCCGCCTCCCGGGCGAACCGGAACGCACGCGCAGGCCGCCCCGGCCCCACGATCGACGCATCGGTGGGCACAACCAGACCAGCCTCGACGAGATCGTCGAGCACGGCGTGCACCGTGGGTCGCGAGAGTCCGGTCTCCGCGCTGATGACGCCGACGGTTTGCGCGTCGTCGGCGTCGGCCAGCGCGCGCAGACAGGCGACCTGATTGGCCGATCGCTCCGCCTGAGCGGCTCCTCGTACAGTGTCCATCGACCCCAACTTATTATGCAACCGGCTTTATTAAAGACGGTATCAGAATCAGTCGACAGGTGGCAACCAACTGTTGCTCAAGGCAACCGTCAGCGCTGCAGGATCGTGCGTTCGACGACGGTCCAGGTCGTCGTGGTGAGCAGGTAGAGCCCTGCGGCGAGCGGGAGGAAGGCGGCACTCAGCAGCGTGCCGAAGGGCAGGATCCGGGCGAGCCGGCGGGACAGGGGCGTCGCGGTCTCGTCGAGTTGGCGAAGCTGCAAGCGGGCCGAGAACCAGGCGACGACTCCCAGCAGTACGGCGAGCACGAGGAAGGCCGGCGTACCGGTGAGGACCGGCCAGTGCAGGCCGAGCGGTGCGCCGAGGAGGCTGCCGCTGATCAGTTGGTTCGACTCCCCCGCCACCATCGCCCGGGAGAACAGCGTGTACATCAGCCAGAAGAAGGGCAGCTGCGCGAGCGTCGGCAGCAGACCGGCGAAGACCGACGTACCGGATTCTGCTTGCAGCTTGGCGAGCTCGCGTTGGAGACGCTCGGGATCACCGCGGTGACGTTCGCTGAGCTTCTTCAGCTGAGGCATCAGTTCGGCGCGAGCACGCAACCCGCGATGCGCCCGCACGCTGAGTGGAACCAGACACAGCCGTACGACGAGGGTGCAGACGACGATCGCGATCACAGCGGCAGAGCTGCCGGCGAGCGGTTCGATTGCGGTGACGAGGGACGTGAGCAAGTGATAGGCACCGGCGACCGGTGCCTCCAGGAAGGAAGGCACAGCACAACTCCACGAGTGAGAAGGAACGGGTAGCGAGGAAGAGCGCTACCGTCCCGGTGCTCGTGGACGTGGCCTGCCCGCCGCGTCGGGATCGCGGAGAGACAGATAAGCAGTACGCCGGGCGTTGGCCCGGGTGGCGCTGACGCGCGCCGGCAGCGGCGAGGCGACCGGGCCCCGCGCCGACGAGCGCGCCACCAGGAGCAGAGTGAACAGCAAGGCCGCCGCCGTGAAGACGGCGGCGGCCAGAGTTGCCGTGTCGAGGACAGGCATCACCAGCGCGAGTACGCCGGCGAGTGCCTGACCCATCGTCATCAGTCCAGGTAGTCCCGCAGGACCTGCGAGCGGGACGGGTGGCGCAGCTTCGACATCGTCTTGGACTCGATCTGCCGGATCCGCTCGCGGGTGACGCCGTACACCTTGCCGATCTCGTCCAGCGTCTTCGGCTGGCCGTCGGTCAGGCCGAAGCGCATCGAGACCACACCGGCCTCGCGCTCGGACAGGGTGTCCAGCACCGCGTGCAACTGCTCCTGGAGCAAGGTGAACGAGACGGCCTCGGCCGGCACGATCGCCTCGGAGTCCTCGATCAGGTCGCCGAACTCGGAGTCGCCGTCCTCACCCAGTGGCGTGTGCAGCGAGATCGGCTCACGGCCGTACTTCTGCACCTCGATGACCTTCTCCGGGGTCATGTCGAGCTCCTTGGCGAGCTCTTCCGGAGTGGGTTCGCGACCGAGGTCCTGCAGCATCTGCCGCTGCACCCGGGCCAGCTTGTTGATCACCTCGACCATGTGCACCGGGATACGGATCGTCCGCGCCTGGTCGGCCATCGCGCGGGTGATCGCCTGCCGGATCCACCAGGTGGCGTAGGTCGAGAACTTGTAGCCCTTGGTGTAGTCGAACTTCTCGACCGCGCGGATCAGACCGAGGTTGCCCTCCTGGATCAGGTCCAGGAACAGCATGCCGCGGCCGGTGTAGCGCTTGGCCAACGACACCACCAGGCGCAGGTTGGCCTCGAGCAGGTGGTTCTTGGCCCGGCGGCCGTCCTCGGAGATCCAGTCGTACTCGTCGCGGACCTTCTCCTTCAGCTTGGCGGCCTCATCGCCGAGCTGCTCCTCGGCGAACAGGCCGGCCTCGATCCGCTTGGCGAGCTCGACCTCCTGCTCGGCGTTCAGCAGCGGGACCTTGCCGATCTGCTTCAGGTAGTCCTTGACCGGGTCGGCGGTGGCCCCGGCCACCATCACCTGCTGCTCGGGCTCGTCGGTCTCGTCGGCCTCGGAGACGACGAAGCCCTCGTCCTCGGTCAGCTCCTTCTCCAGCGGCTTCACCGCGTCCGGGCTGAAGTCGGCCTCATCGACATCGTCCAGCGAGCGCGGCTTGCCGGTCTTGGGGTCGATCGCCAGACCAGCTTCGGAGACGGCCTTCTTCGCCGGCGCTTTCTTCGCGGCGGCCTTCTTCGCGGGGATACCGTCCTCCTTGGTGCCGGCGGCAGACTTGGCCGCGGCCTTCTTCACTGCCGCCTTCTTGGCTGCAGGCTCGGTCACTCGGGCGCTGGTCCTCGGAGCCGTGCTGCGGGCGGTGGCGGCCACGGCCCGGGCTGACTCGGCGGGAAGATTCTCGGACGAGCTGGACGACACGAATTACCTCTCGTCTGACGCAGGGTTTGTACGGCGGTACGACGTTGTGTTGGTGCTGGTGGTGCCACGTACTCAGGGTGCTCTTGGGTATGACTGTGTGCGGCTGCTCGCTGGTCAGGCGGCGGCAACACTCCATTGTAATCCGCGAACCAAGCCCGGGCGCGCCACGACCCCCCGATCGGCGCGCTCAGGCCCCCGCCGGGCGGGTATCCCCGCTCCGGTGGAGGCCTGGTCGGTATCGCCGTCGAACAGTGCGTTTGCGGTCGTCCGTTCTCAGCCGTTCCGGGTCTGCCGCAGTGGACGGGCCACCACGCGTTGCCGGACCAACTGCTGCTCCTGCTTGAACTGTCTCACCTTCACCAAAGACGCCACGTCGATCACGTCCGCGACGGACTTGTACGCGCCGTCCTCGCCGTACGGCTCGGATGCCTCGCGCCAGCCCCGCGGCCGGACCTTGAGTTGCTTGCCGAGCAGCGCGACGAAGATCTTCGCCTTCTGCGCGCCGAAGCCCGGCAGGGCCGACAACCTGGCCAGCAGGTCGTCCCCTGACTTCACATCGGACCAGAGGCCCGAAGCGTTACCGCCGTACTCCTCGTCCAGGTGCTTGGCCAGCGTCTGGATCCGGGCCGCCATCGCGGTCGGGAACCGATGCACGGCCGGCGGACCGGCCACCACCTCGACGAACGCGTCCGGGTCGTAGTGCGCCACCGTGGACGGATCGAAGGGGCCATCCATCCGCTTGGCGATCGCGACCGGTCCCGCGAACGCGCGCTCCATCGGAATCTGCTGGTCCAGCAACATGCCCACCAGCAGGGCGAAAGGATCTCTGCTCAGCATCTCGTCGGCGTCGGGCTGCTGTGCGAGGCACAGCTTCTTGCTGCGTGTCGAAGTCACCTCAGTCCTCCCCTTCGTCGGCCTTTACGGCCAGCACCGGACACGGAGCGTCGAGCAGCACCCGCTGGGCATTGCTGCCGAGAATGAGCTTGCCGACCGGGGACCGGCGCCGAAGCCCGATCACGATGAACTCGGCATGCACCTGCTCGGCGACGGCCACCAGGTCCTCCGCCGGGTCGAGTCCACGCACCAGTTGCCGCACCTCGTAAGGCACACCGGTCGGGTCGAGTTGCTCACGTACCTCCGTCAACGCGGCGTCGCTCGCCGCGGCCTCATCGCTGTCGAAACTGCGCCCACCCCGGTGTGAGTTGACCACCACCAGCTTGGCGTCGCGAAGCGTCGCCTCTTCGGCCGCTCGCCGCAGGGCCGCACGGCCCTCAGCCTTCGGCACGTAACCCACGACGATGGTCGTCATCGCCCTGCCTCACCTCCGGGTGTCGTGTCGACCCGTCTCGAACGATACTGCTCCCGACCGTGGTCGGCATCCGCTGGATTTACACCAGCTGTGTCGCGGCCGTGACGGACGGCTGATCGTCGCGCGGGTAGTACTCCACCACCGCCCCGGCCGCCGATGTGGCAGCCGCGCCGGTGCCCGAGTACTACCCGCGAGAAGACTGTCTAACCTTCCGGTGGCCACACCCTTGCAGGGGTGTCACCCGACGCGCCACCCCTGTAGTCCGGGTCGTTATCGAACTCGTCCACCCAGTTGCCTTGGGCAAGGTCGCAGCGGTTCCGCCGGAGGGACCTCAGTTCCGCCCACACTGTCCGACGTTGTCGGAAAACAACTAACCGGTTCAGTCCACAGGCCACTCGTGCACAGGCGTGTTCTCGTGCATGTGATCGCGGTAGCGATGGAGCATTCCGCGCAGCGCGTCGCGCCGTCCGTACGATCCCTTTGTATACAGTCGGTGAAACTCGTCGGCCTGCCACGACGCACCGTTGCGGTTGGTCAGGCACCGCTGCTCGATGATTCCCAGCAGCCGATCACGCACCGCGGCGTCGACGCCCCAGGCGTCCAGACCGCGGGAAGCCAACGGGAGCAGGCGTCTGAGCACAAGCTCGGTCGCCCGCGCGGTCCCGACGCCCGGCCAGAAGACCTCCGCGTCGATGCCGTGCCGCGCCGCTGCGTGGAAGTTCTCCTCCGCCGCGCTGAACGACATCTGTGACCAGATCGGCCGTTCGTCGTCGGCCAGTGCGCGGACCAGGCCGAAGTAGAACGCCCCGTTCGCGATCGTGTCGACCACGGTCGGGCCGGCCGGCAGCACGCGGTTCTCCACCCGCAGATGCGGCTTCTCCCGGACAACGTCGTACACGGGCCGGTTCCAGCGATAGATCGTCCCGTTGTGCAGCCGCAACTCCGAAAGAGCTGGGGTGTCGCCGCGATCGAGAACGGCGATCGGATCCTCGTCGGAGGTGACCGGCAAAAGCGCCGGGTAGTAGCGGGAGTTCTCCTCGAACAGGTCGAAGATCGAGGTGATCCATCGTTCACCGAACCACACCCGCGGCCGGACGCCCTGCGTCTTCAACTCGTGGGTGCGGGTATCGGCGGCCTGCTCGAACAATGCGATCCGCGTTTCCCGCAATAGCTCCTTACCGAACAGGAACGGCGAGTTCGCACCCACGGCCAGCTGGACGCCGGAGATCGCCTGGGCCGCGTTCCAGTACCGCGGGAACGCGTCCGGTGTCACCTGCAGATGAAACTGCGTCGACGTACACGCGGCCTCGGGCACGATGCTGTCCGCGGTCACCTGCAACCGCTCGATGCCGTCGATCCCGATCTGCACGTCCTCGCCGCGGGCGGCGAAGATCTGGTCGTTGAGCAAGGCGTAGCGCGGGTTCGTGCTCAGCGCCTCGCGATGGATGTGCTCGGTCAGCAGCGTCGGCAGGATCCCGACCACCACCATCGACGAGCCGGTCCGGGCCGCCTTCTCCTCGGCCGCGTTCAGGCTGTCGCGGATGCTCGACTCCATCGTGTCCAGGCCGATGCCGTCGATCTGCCCGGGCGGAACGTTGATCTCGATGTTGAACTGGCCGAGTTCGGTCTGGAACGCGTCGTCCTCGATCGCGCTCAGCACCTCGGAGTTCTTGAACGCCGGATCGCACTTCTCGTCGACCAGGTTCAACTCGATCTCGATCCCCGTCATCGGCCGGTCCGGCGCGAACCGGGCCTCGCGCAGCATCCGCGCGAAGGCGTCGAGATTGCGATGGACCTGGTTGCGGAACGCCGTCCGATCCGCCCGGGTGAATTCGACCCGGTCGACTTCCTCGCCCATCTGCGCCTCCCCTGGTGGCTACTGGCCTCAGGCCGTGTCCGGTGATCCCGCGCCGTAGCGAGCAGGTGCTCGGTGCGGTGCATCGGCGTGCTGGAGCGAAGGTCTCGATGCGGAGCATCGTGGCCTTTGCGCCAGTGCGGCGAGGTGCCGTGCCGAGTGCCGCGCAGTAGGCGGGGGATTACCGGACATGGCCTTAGTGTGCCTGAAGGGTGCCCACCTGTGTGAGACGCAATCGCGTGGTGGAGTCAGACCGGATAGACGATGAAGTGATCGCGCACGATGCGGACCGGCTCCGGGCCGGCCTCGTCGAGGACCTGGGCCAGCTCCGTCAGTACGCCGGGATCGAGCGGCAACTCGTGCTCATCCGGATGCTTGTCGGCGCCCATCTCGAAGTCGCGGCCGGGCTCCCGGGTCAGCTCGATGTGCGCTCCCAGGATCTCCTCGACCGGATTGCCCGCGGCAACGAACCCGGCCAGCCGGGCCACACTCGCCCGGAACGCGGGCCAGTCGAAGACGTACAGCCGGCCGGGGTACAGCGAGTCGCCGCTGAACAGCACCTTCGACGTCCGGTCGTAGACGGCGATGTGCGACGCGTGGTGCCCCGGGATCGGGATGATGTCGAGCACCCGGTCGCCGAGATCGAGCTGGACCACCTCGTTCGGCCAGTCGGCGATCCCGAAGTACGCCGCCACGTCCTCGGCCGTCCTGCCGACGACCTGGTCGAACTCGTCGTCGCCACCGACATGGTCGCCGTGGCTGTGGGTGTGCGCGACGATCAGCTCCTGACCGGACAGCAGGCTCTCCACCACCGGCCGCAGCTTGGCGTCACCGGTCCCCGTGTCGAGAAGCAGGGCACGTTCGGTGCCGAGCAGCAGGTAGATGAACGGTCCTTCGAAACTGGTCCGAAGCGACTGGCGGATGATCGCCGTGCGTTGGTCGTACCAGTGGATCTGGTGTTCTGGGCTGGCCGGGTCGGTGCCGTCGTCCCAGTGCGCGGGGAATGTCATTCCAGAATTGTCGGTCATGCCAGGGAGACTGGTGCCGTGCGAGGGGATCCGTCGGTGCTGCATGTCGACCTGGACGCGTTCTACGCGGCGGTCGAGCAGCGCGACAAGCCGTCGTTGCGGGGCAAGCCTGTCGTGGTCGGTGGCGTCGGCGTGCGCGGTGTCGTCTCGACCGCGTCGTACGAGGCCCGCAAGTACGGCGTGCGCTCCGCGATGTCGACTGCGGAAGCGCGATCGCGCTGTCCGCACGCGGCGTACCTCGGTCCACGTTTCGAGGTGTACCGGCGGAGCAGCCACGCGGTGATGGCCGAGATGCGGGCGTTGTCGCCGCTGGTCGAGCCGTTGTCGCTCGACGAGGCGTTCATCGATCTGTCCGCGTCCGGGCTGACCGGGCTCACCGTCGAGGACGTGCAGGCGATCGCCCTGGATCTCAAGGCCGCGATCCGGAAGGCGAGCGGCGGCCTGACCGCATCGGTCGGCGCCGGTACGTCGAAGCTGATCGCGAAGATCGCCAGTGACCTGGACAAGCCCGACGGAGTGGTCGTCGTGCCGGCCGGGACAGAGGCGGAGTTCCTCGCGCCGATGCAGGTCACCGTGATCCCCGGTGTCGGGCCGGCGACCGCGCAGCGGCTCAGTATGGCCGGCGTGCGGACCGTCGCCGACCTCCAGCAACTCGACGAGGACGAGTTGATCCGTCAGGTGGGCTCCGCGCACGGCAGCAGCCTGTACCGGCTGGCGATCGCGGCCGACGACCGCCCGGTGGTGAGCGACCGGGAGACCAAGTCGGTCAGCGTCGAGGACACCTTCGAGACCGACATCATCGACCGCTCGCTGCTGGCCGCGATCGGCGACCGGATGGCGCACCGCGTCTCCGAGCGGCTGCAGAAGGCGCAGCTCTCCGGCCGCACAGTCACGGTCAAGACGCGGATGCACGACTTCACCACGCACACGCGATCGTCCACGCTGGCCGGGCCGACCGACGACGCCCGGGTGATCGCGCGAGTCGCGCGACGACTGCTCGACGACAGCGAGATCGGCGGCGGGATCCGCCTGCTCGGTGTGGGCGTCTCCTCGCTCGCGGACTGGATCCAGGACGACCTCTTCACCGAGAGCGAGTACGCCGACGCCCCGGTCGAGGTGGTCGAGTTGCCGGAGCGCCCGCGCGACCAGATCGGGTTCTACCCGGGTCAGGACGTCGCTCATCCCGACTATGGGCGCGGCTGGGTCTGGGGCTCGGGCCGCGGACGCGTGACCGTGCGGTTCGAGACCGCGGACACACCGCCGGGTCCGGTCCGGACCTTCGCGGTCGACGACCCGGCCTTGACAAGAGTTGTTACCGGCTCGGCGGAAGGAGACGACGAACCCGAAACGGGTCAGAACGGGTTGAATGAATGAGGAACGGCGAGGCCGCTACTCACCGCCGAAGACGCACCGACAGGCACGTGACACAGCCTTCGAGCTTCTCGAACTCGCTGATGTCGACGACGACCGGCGTGTAGCCGAACTGCTCGAGCAGCTTCGCGGACTCCGGCGCCGAGGCAGCCATCAGCAGGCGCCCCTCCCCCAGCAGTACGACGTGCGACCCGGCTTCCTCAGGCATCGGGCGGAACGACTCGAACGCCTGGGGGTCGTCGACGAGCGGCTCATAGCCGATGACGGTCCCGTCCGGTAGCGCGGTGACCGCGGACTTGAGGTGCAACACCTTCCGCACCGGCACGGCGCGGACCTCGGCTCCCAAAGGCGCAAAGGCCTCGCGGAGTTGCCGGATGCCCTCGTCGTTCGTGCGGCCGCCTTGGCCGGCGTACACGGTCGAGCCGATCTTGAGGATGTCGCCGCCGTCGAGCGTGCCGGGCTCGGTGATGTGGGTGATGCGGTAGCCCTGCGCCGCAACGGTGCGCTCGGCTTCGGCTGCCTCGGGTCGTCGCTCGTCCGCGCCTGATCGGGCGATCACCGCGAGGTCGCCGTACACCACCATCGTGTCCTCGACGAAGACGCCGTCCGGGCACTCGTCGCTCGCCGGCACCTCGATCGTGGTCCAGCCGTGCGCGTCGAGGGCGTCGACGTACCGCTGCCACTGGCGTACGGCGAGGTCCGCGTCGACCGGGGTGCGTCGGATGTGGGTGACCAGGCCCTCGGCGAGGCGCGGGCTGGGGCGTCGGACCAGGGCAGACGGCATCTGTGCAGGTTAACCGGTGCCGGCCTGGGTACCGGCCGGGCTGACGCTTCTAGATGTGGAGGGCAACCGATGCCGAAGATCCTGCCGGCGACCGGCGGCGATGTGGTCGAGATCATCCTGGCGGACCACCGGTGGTTCGAGGAGGCGCTGCGTGAACTGCGGGACGTGCGCAGCGATCGGTCCGCCGTACTGGCTGACCTGGCGACGGTGCTGATCGCGCACGCGGAGGCGGAGGAGTCGAAGGTCTACCCGACGCTGCGGCGCAAGGATGCCATCGACGCCGACGAGGTCGAGCACTCCGAACACGAGCACGACGAAGGCAACGCGGCGCTGCTCGCTCTGATGGAGGTCGACGACACCGGCAGCGAGAAGTTCAGCGAGAACCTACACGAGTTGTCCGAGGCGCTCACGCACCACCTGGGCGAGGAGGAACGCGACGTCCTCAACCCCGCCCGCACCGACGTGTCCGAGGAAACCCGGCGCAACCTCGGCGACGCCTTCGCCGAAGAACGCGCCCGCCTGATCGAGTCCGGCTGCGGCCACATCACCAACGTCCGCAAGATCGTCGAGAGTGCCTGAGGCTTACAGCGGGATCGTGAGGCCTTCCACGGCCGCGATCACCTCGCCGTCGAATTCCTGCCGTGCCTCGGCGACCGAGATCGACCGGTCGGAGCCGGGCCAGAAATGCGTCAGCAGCAAGCGCTTCGCACCGCGCGCATGCCGACCAGCCTCGGTCGCCGTCATCAGATAGCGCGGCGTCGTGTCCGGTGACGGCCCCTGATGGGTCGCGTCCGAGATCAACAGCTCCGTTCCCTCGGCCAGCTTCCGCAGGTCGGGTGACGGACCGCTGTCCCCGGTGTAGGCGACGGACACCCCAGGCGCAGTCAGGCGGACACCGAAGTTGGTCTTGTAGTGCGGCAGTTCCACGGTCTCGACCGCGAACGGACCGAGCCGTGTGGTCGCCGCGAGGTCGTGGACGTCGAAGACGGTCGCCGGATCCGGGTCCGGCTCGAGCGCCCGCAGTACGTCGACCACCCCCGGCGGACAGTGCAGCGGGACCGGCGGTGCGTCCGGTGCCTCGTAGAAGCGAACGCGCGCGAGACCGCTCACGTCGACGCAGTGGTCGGGGTGCTGGTGCGTGACGACGACCGCGTCGACCTCACCCTTGGGCCGATGCTCCAGCAGTCGCGGCAGCGCGCCGTACCCGAGATCAAGCACGACACTGATCCCGTCGTACTCGAGCAGGAAGCCGGCGCACGCTCGTCCGGCCTCCGGCCAGGCGCCGCACGAGCCGAGGACGGTCAGCGCCCTCAACGGACGGCGAACGGCTGGTCGGTCGGCACGATCTCCTTGCCCAGCGGCAGCAGCGAGATCGGGATCAGCTTGAAGTTGGCCAGGCCGAGCGGGATACCGATGATCGTCACGCAGAGCGCGATCCCGGTGGCCAGGTGTCCGAGCGCCAGCCACCAGCCGGCGAACACGACCCAGATGATGTTGCCCAGTACTGCGCCCGCCCCGGCACTCGGCTTGTCGACCATGGTCCGGCCGAACGGCCACAGGGTGAACCCGGCGATCCGGAACGACGCGATGCCGAACGGGATGGTCACGATCAGCACGCAGCAGATCACACCGGCGATCGCGTAGCCGACCGCCAGCCAGAACCCGGCCAGCACCAGCCAGATCAGGTTGAGAAGTGTCCTCATGCTCTCAGCCTGCCACCCCATGGGGTGCTCCAGAACGCTCCGCGCCACAAGCCCGGGATCATTCCGGGGGACCCTGACTCGGGAGCAGGCGTACTAGTACTCGTCGGTGCTCAGAGTGGCAAACGTCATCCCGGCGTTCACCAGGCGTTGCCGCAGCGCCGGTCCCATCGCGGCGGCGGTGGTGGTCTGGCCGGCTGTGGTGGGGAGGTCGTCGAGACAGAGGCAGAGGGCGCTCTCGGCCAGCATCTTGGCGGTTTCGTCGTACCCGGGATCGCCGCCGGCAACCTCGGTGATCACCTGCTTGCCGCCGCCACGACCGACGAAGCGGACGTTGAACCAGGATCTCGCCCGGCGCTCCGGGCTCGGCCCGTCGCCTGGCTGCAGCCGCTTGAGCAACGCGTTCCTCGCTGGCGGGATCTGGGCAGCCGCCATCAGCAGGACGACCCCACCGATGCCTCCGGCAACCATCGGGAGACGCTCGAGCGCGGCGTAGTGCGAGTAGCGGAAGTCCGGGCCGTACTCCTCGAGCAGCCGGGCGGAGTAGCCAACGATCTGTGGGTCGATGGTCGGCAACGGAACCGCCCAGAAGCCTTGCTGCCGGTGGATCCTGCCGGAGACCGCCCTGGCTTTCCGACCGTCCGGCCCTGGCTCGGCGCGGCGACGGGCCCGGTGTGCTTCGAGGTGCTGCTTGGGCCGGGAGAACGCCGTGATCGCGGTATGGAAGGTGCCCCCGGACGGACGGCCGCCGCCCCGCAGCAGACCGTCGACCTGGATCGGGACGCGCCGCGGCAACTGCTCGACGGTGAACTGGACACCGAGGTCGTACGGGATCGAGTCGAAGCCACAGGCGTGCACGATCCGGGCACCGGTCTGCACGGCACGTTGGTGATGGCGCACGTACATGCGATCGACGAACTCGGACTCACCGGTCAGATCGAGGTAGTCGGTCCCCGCGTCCGCACAGGCTGCCACCACTGGCTCGCCGTACTGGATGTAGGGACCGACGGTGGTGGCTACGACCTTGGCCGACTCGGCAAGGGCCTGCAGAGATCGGGGATCCGTGACATCCGCGTGCAGGACGTCCTTGCCGAAAGCCTCGAGCTTGCCTTGGTTGCGTCCGGCAACTGCCCACTTGAGGTCCGGCGGCGCGTTCTTGGCCAGGTACTCCGCGGTCAGGGCTCCGGTGAAGCCGCTCGCGCCGAGCAGGACGACGTCGTACTCGCGGCTCATTGGCCGGCAGCTTTCTCGGCGTCGGCGCGGCCGCCGGCGCCGGTTGCACGGGAGGAGGCCGCGGCGCCGCGCGCCTGGACGTCGGCGAGCGCGGCCCGATCGGCCTTCGGCACGCTGAACCGCGAGCCCGCCTCGATGACGTGCGGGATCACCCAGCGGAACACCTTCATCGCCCCGATCCAGCCCGGCACGTGCACGGTCCGACGGCGCTTCCTGATCCCGTCGACGAACTTGTCCACCGCGAAGTCCAGCGGGTACACCTTGCTCGCCAGCGGGATACCGGTGCGCATCTTGCCGAACACCGGGTGTTCGTCGGCGCCACGCACCATGTCGGTGTCGACGAAGGTCATGTGTGCGACACCGACCCGCACGCCCAGGTGCTTGAGCTCGGGCCGCAGCGTGTCCCCCATCGCCTCCACGCCGGCCTTCGCCACGTTGTACGCCGCCAGCCCGGGGATGTGGACGATCGCCGCGAGCGACGAGACCAGCAGCAGGTAGCCCTTGCTCTCCAGCAGATACGGCAGGGTCAAGTGAACGGTCCGCCAGACGCCGAACAGGTCGACGTCCACGACGCGCTCCCACATCTTCGGGTCCATGCTCCGGCTGAACCCGGGCGCGGCGATGCCGGCGTTCGCCATCACGACGTCGATCCGGCCGTACCGCTCGGCCACCGCCTCGACCGCGGCCCGCAGCGACTCGGTGTCGGTGACGTCGGCCTCCCACCACCCAGCGTCCGGCCCGCAGTCCTCGGCTACCTTCTTCAGCTCGCCCGGCTCCAGACCGATCAGCGCCAGCGTGGCGCCGTCCCGCGCCAGCTTCCGGGCGACCGCGGCGCCGATTCCGCGGGACGCACCGGTGATGAGGACGACCTGACCACGCATCTGGACCTCCAGCTTGTTGAGTGGATACTCAACAGTAAGTGCTTGTTGACCGATTACTCAATAGACTGGCGATATGACCCAGACCTCGTCCGCCCGGCTGCGCCCCGGCGAACGTCGCAACCAGATCCTCGCGGCCGCCCGCCGCGTCCTGGTCGCCGACCCGCACCGCGAACTCACGGTCGAACTGGTCGCCGCCGAGGCCAAGGTCTCCCCCGCACTGCTGTTCCACTACTTCGGCTCGAAGAAGAAATTTCAGTACGCCGTGATCGAGGAAGCGGCTGCCGAAGTCATGCTGCGCACCGCGCCCGACCCGTCGCTGCCGCCGGACGAGCAACTCCGGTCCGGCATCCGCGCCTTCGTCCGTGCGGTTCTCGAAGCACCTCAGCTCTACCGCGCCACCCTGCTGATGTCAGCCGCCGGCGACCCCGACGTACGCGCACTGCACTCCGAGATCCGCCAGGTCTTCAGCACGTGGGTCGTCAGCGCGGTGGCCCAGAGCGGCATCGAGATCACCCCCACGGTCGAGCTGGCCTGCCACGGCTGGCAGGGGTACGTCGAGCAGACTCTGCTCACCTGGATCGACAACCCCACCATCTCCCCCGAGGCCCTCGAACACCTCTGCGAACAATCCCTCGACGCCATCCTCACGACCACCGAGGGTTAGGGTTCACGGGTGCTGAAGGTCGCCACGGTGAATGTGAACGGTGTCAGGGCCGCGTTCCGGCGCGGGATGGGTCCGTGGCTGCAACAGACCGATCCGGATCTGTTGCTGATGCAGGAAGTTCGCGCGACGGACGACGTACTGCGCGAGCAGTTCGGCGGGGACTGGAACATCGCGCACGCGGAGCCGTCGATCGACGGGCACAAGGGCCGCGCGGGAGTCGCGGTGGCGAGCCGGCGGCCGATCAAGGACGAGCGGGGAGAGATCGGCCCGGAGCGGTTCGCCGGGTGTGGCCGGTGGGTCGAGGCGGACGTCGTACTGGACGACGGTACGACGCTGACGGCGGTGAGCACGTATGTGTTCACGGGTGAGTTCGAGACGCCGCCGCGGCAGGAGGAGAAGTACGCGTTCCTGGACGCGATCACCGCGCGGCTGACCGAGTTGCGCGCCGACGGGCGGCACGTGCTGATGTGCGGCGACCTGAACATCGCGCACCGCGAGGTCGACCTGAAGGCCTGGAAGGCGAACCGGAAGAAGAGCGGCTTCCTCCCCGACGAGCGCGCCTGGATGGATCGTTTGTTCGACTCGGGCTGGGTCGATCTCGGACGGCGCTTCGGCGGCGAAGGCCCCGGCCCGTACTCATGGTGGTCCTGGCGCGGCAAGGCGTTCGACAACGACGCTGGCTGGCGCATCGACTATCAGATCGCCTCGCCCGAACTCGCCGGATCCGCCACCGGTTGCGTCGTCCACCGCGCCCCGACGTACGCCGAGCGCTGGAGCGACCACGCTCCCGTCGTGGCGACGTACGACGTCTGATCGGACGGCCACGGAAACCGGCAGCCACGTCCGGTCTCCGGCGGGTAGTCTCGCGGCATGTCCGACTTGAACCCCTCCGCAGACAACACCGCCGCGAAGCCCCCGGTCGCCGCCCGGAAGCCGATCGAACGCAGTCATCACGGCGATGTGTTCGTCGACGACTACGAGTGGTTGCGGGACAAGACCGACGACGAGGTGCTGGACCACCTGCGCGCCGAGAACAGCTACACCGAGGCCCGCACGGCGCACCTCGAATCGTTGCGTGAGGCAATCTTCAAGGAGATCTCGGACCGCACCCTGCAGACCGACCTGAGCGTGCCGGCCCGGCGCGGCGGGTACTGGTACTACGCCCGCACGATCGAGGGCAAGCAGTACGGCATCCACTGCCGGGTGAAGGTGGACGGCGACCAGCCCCCGGCCACCGACGGCGAGATCGCCGGCGAAGAGGTGATGCTGGACGGCAACGAGGTGGCCGGCGACTCGGAGTTCTTCTCCCTCGGCACCGTCGACGTCTCCCCCGACGGCCGGCTGCTCGCGTACTCCGTCGACCTCAAGGGCGACGAGCGGTTCACCCTGCGGATCAAGGACCTCGCCACCGGCGAACTGCTGCCGGACGAGCTGCCCGAGGTGCACTACGGCTCGGCCTGGTCCGCGGACGGGTCGACGATCTTCTACACCAAGGTCGACGGCGCCTGGCGGCCGTACCAGGTCTGGCGGCACACCCTCGGCACGACCGAGGACGTGCTGGTGAAGGAGGAGCCGGACGAGCGGTTCTGGGTCGGCGTCGACCTGACCCGCAACGAGCAGGCGATCCAGATCGTGCTCGGCAGCAAGATCACCAGCGAGGTCTGGCTGCTCGACGCCAACGACCCCACCGGCGAGCCAGTCGTCGTCGTACCCCGCCGTGGCGGCGTCGAGTACGACGTCGAGCACGCCGGAGACCAACTGCTGATCACGCACAATGCGGACGCGGCGAACTTCTCCCTCGCGACCGCGCCGCTGGACTCCCCCGGCTCCTGGACCACGCTGCTCGAGGGCGACGAATCGAGCCGGCTGCTCGGTGTCGACGCGTTCGCCGACCATGTCATCCTGCACCGCCGTCGTGACGCCCTCACCGAGCTCGCGATCATGCGCCGTACCGAGGGAGGTTTCGGGGCGCCCGAGGTGCTGGAGTTCGAGGAGCCGATCCACACCGTGTCCCCCGGCCGCAACGACGAGTGGCACGAGACCCGCTACCGGTTCGGCTACACGTCTCTCGTCACGCCGGGTTCGACGTACGACGTGGACGTGGCGACCGGTGAGCGACGGCTGCTCAAGCGACAGCCCGTACTCGGCGGGGTCGACCTCGGCGCGTACACGCAGTACCGCGAGTGGGCGACGGCGAGCGACGGGACGAAGGTGCCGATCTCGCTGGTCGCACGCAAGGACGTCGCGAAGGACGGCAACGCGCCGGTCGTGCTGTACGGCTACGGCTCCTACGAGAGCTCGATGGACCCGTGGTTCTCGATCGCGCGGCTGTCGCTGCTGGACCGCGGCGTCGTGTTCGCGATCGCCCACGTGCGCGGCGGCGGCGAGCTCGGCCGGCACTGGTACGACGACGGCAAGATGCTGGCCAAGCGGAACACGTTCACCGACTTCATCGCCGCGGCCGAGCACCTGGTGAAGGAGGGGTGGACCCGGCCGGAGCGGATCGTGGCGCAGGGCGGCAGCGCCGGCGGCCTGCTGATGGGCGCGGTGGCGAACCTGGCGCCGGAGGCGTTCGGCGGAATCGTCGCCGAGGTGCCGTTCGTGGACGCGCTGACCACGATCCTGGATCCGTCGCTGCCGTTGACGGTGATCGAGTGGGAGGAATGGGGTAATCCGCTCGAAGACGCAGACGTGTACGAGTACATGAAGTCCTACTCGCCGTACGAAAACGTCGCCGCCCAGCGGTATCCGCGGATCCTTGCGATCACCAGCCTGAACGACACCCGGGTGTTCTTCGTCGAACCCGCGAAGTGGGTGGCCAAACTCCGCGCGGTCGCGGACGCCGACGTACTGCTGAAAACCGAAATGGACGCCGGCCACGGCGGCCGCAGCGGACGGTACGACGCATGGCACGAGATCGCCTTCAGCCTGGCCTGGGAACTCGACACCCTCGGTCTGGCCTGATCCCTCGTTTCGGGCGGGAACACGGCGGGTACCGGCGGCGTTGCTGCTGGTTGGAGAGGTTGGAGGCAAGGTTCCCCCGGCACCACGCACGGCGTGTGTTGTGCACCACACAAGACACCGGAGGTGGTGGTGATTCTGGACAGATTCTCAGGTTTCTTCCGTGGGGTGCCGCTGGGCACCGGAGGCGAATTCCCGCGCAAAGCAAAGGGAATTCGGACGCCCGGACGCAAAGGCGGCCGGGAAGCGGACACGAGCGGCTCCTGGACATCGGTTTCCAGGGCGCGATCGTGCCAGGAACTCTCAGGGAACCTTCAGGGTGTTTACACACTCGTCATGGAATCTTGAACCTCACTCGAGCGTTGCTCTCCATGTAACGACGAAGGGAGTTTCGGTGGCTCGCATGGCTCGTGTCCGCTCGGCGGACGACGGTATCGACGGCAAGGACAGCGTCGGTCTCTATCTCGAGGAGATCGCGCGGACACCTTTGCTGACGGCTGAGGAAGAGGTCGAGCTCGCTGAGACGGTCGAGGCAGGACTCCTGGCGGAGCAACTGCTGGCCGAGGGGCGGGTTGGACGCAAGAAGGGCGGAGCGCCCAAATATGCCACGGAGGAAGAGCTGGAGTGGCTGGCCGAAGAGGGCCAGCGCGCGCAGCAGCGGTTCGTGACCGCGAACCTCCGGCTGGTGGTGTCGATCGCACGCCGGTACGGGCGATCCCAGATGCCGCTGCTGGACCTGGTCCAGGAGGGCAACACGGGTCTGATCCGGGCGGTGGAGAAGTTCGACTACCGGAAGGGATTCAAGTTCTCGACGTACGCGACCTGGTGGGTGCGGCAGGCCATCACCCGCGGTATCGCGCAGCAGGCCCGCGTGGTCCGGCTGCCGGTGCACGTGGTGGAGCAGCTGAACCAGATCGGGTCGGCCCGGCGGACGCTGGAGCGCAAGCTCGGACGTGAGCCGGAGATGGACGAGATCGCGGCGGAGCTGGACCTGAACGTGGAGCGGGTCACCGAGTTGATCCGGATCGGCCGGGACCACATCAGCCTGGACAACCCGATCGACGACGAGGGCGAGACCTCGCTGGGCGACCTGATCGCGGCCGAGACCGCACCGGGTCCGGACCAGCTGGTCGCCGACGCGTCGGACCGCTCGGGCCTGTTCAGCCTGGTCGATCAGCTCGACCCGCGGTCGGCCGACGTGATCCGGCGGCGGTACGGCCTGCACGACGGCCGGCAGGCCAAACTCGCCGACATCGGCGCCGTGCACGGCATCTCCGCCGAGCGCGTCCGCCAGATCGAGCGCGAGGCCCTTGGCCGCCTCCGCCTGCTGGCAGACCCGACCCTCGCCGCGTAACCCCCACCCCGAAACCCCTCGAAGGACCCCCAGCCGCACCGGCTGGGGGTCCTTCACTTCTCAGCCCGAGTGGATCCACGACTCGACCGGCAGGTGGTCGCTCGGGAACTGTCCACTGCTGCTGAAGGTGTTGATGTTCGCCTCCGAGACACGCATCCCGGGGGTGGTGAGGATCCAGTACCGGTGTCCGACCGCTAGCCGTAGCGGGTCGAACACATGACGTGACCGGTCAGGCGACGGCCCTGTTCCAGGTGTCGATGAGCGCGGGCAGCTCGGACAGCCGCTGGACGGTCGCATCCGGCTCGCCCTCGGTGTGGCCGATCTGCTCCACCGGGATCGCGCTGTGCGGGATGTGCGCGGCCCGCATCCCGACGTTCTGCGCGCCCCACACGTCGTCGAACAGCCGGTCGCCCACGAACAGGCACCGCGACGGCTCCGACTCCCCCACCGCCCGCATGGCCGACAGGAACGCCTCCGGGTGCGGCTTCGTGTACGGGATCTCGCTGGTGTAGACCGCCCCGTCCAGCAACTCCAGTACGCCGTCCCGCTCGAAGATCTCCTCGTGGCGGCTACGCGACCAGATCGTGTTCGACAGCACTCCGACCTTGAGCCCGCGGGCCCGGAGATCGCGCAGAGTGTCGATCGCGTCGGCCTCGAGCTCGGTGTGCGGGTGCCACTGCCGCTCGTACTCGACCTGGGCCGCCGGGGTCATCACCACGTCGGCCAGCAGGCAGACCTCCTCGAGCGTGCTGCTCAGGTGATGGTCGCGCGACCGGGCCCAGACCGAGGCCTCCGCCTCGAACAGCCGGCCCGCGAGCTCGTCCGCCCGGGCCTCGTCGATCACCGCCGCCACCGTCCGCCAGACGGCGTACAGGTCGATGGTGTGCCAGGTCGCCAGTGTGCCGCCCCAGTCGAACAGGACGGCCTCGATCCTCGTGTTCGTCACGCGCCTACCCTGGCAGACGGTCCGGACAATTCTCGCCCGGTTTTCTCAGCTCACCCGGGCGATCCGGTGCCGCTTCGACACCCACACCACGGCGGCCGCGTAGAACGCGAGGCACGGGATGTCCAGCGCCAGCAGCGTCCACGGGGCGCCGCCCTGCTGGTCCCAGCCGTCCAGCTGGCCGGTTGCCGCAGGCAACAAGAACGCGAACAGGTTGTTCATCGCGTGCAGCGCGATGCCGGCTTCCAGCCCACCGGTCCGCACTGTCAGCCACGCGATGGTGACCGCGAACAGGAAGATGTCGGCCATCGCCCACCCGGTGTACCCGTGCGCCGACACGAATGCCAGGCTGCTGATCACGATGCCCGGCCAGGGCGAACGGAACAGCACCCGGAGCCAGCGCGCGCGCCCCTCCGGCCGGTCCGGGCCGTAGGCGCCGATCGCCTGCAGCAGCCAGCCGCGGAACACGAACTCCTCGGCCGCGGACTGGAGCGGCACCAGCAGCAGGATCACCAGCGCCGGCACGATGAACGCACTGAAGCCGACCCACGAGCCGTCGTCGGTCGCCGTGGCGTCACTGCTCGGGAAGATCGCGTCGGCGACGATACCCAGCCCGTAGGACAGCGCCAGGTAGCCGAGGCCGGGCAGGCAGCACATCAGCAGCCAGCGCCAGCGGATCCGGTTCAGAACGGACGCCACGCTCCAGGCCGGCCGGCGCTGGACGAGCCAGGCGGTCAGCATGACGAACGGCGTGAGGACTGCGAGCATCACCAGCGTGACGGCCAGGTTCTCGGTGTCGCTCGGGAAGATGTCGTTGCCCTGCGGCTGGACGAACTCGCCTGCGATCAGCGTGTGGACGATCTCCCAGCCGACGAGTACCGCCGCGGTGAGGAAGAAGGCGCCAGAGGCGAGGAACAGTGTCCCGACGATCGGCCGCCACCATCTGTGCTTCGGCGTCCGCGCGAGCCGGTGGTACGGCGAACCCGCGGGAGCCGGGATGATACGCGGCTCCCGGTAGGCGTACTGACCCGGGTACGGCGGCGGTGCGCCGTACTGCTGCTGTTGGTGCGGCCCGGGCCACTGCGGCTGGTAGGGGCCAGGCTGCTGGTAGGGACCTGGCTGCTGGTAGGGGCCGGGCTGTTGGTAGGGACCCGGTTGAGGGTAGGGCGGGGGCGGCGGGTACTGACCGGGCTGCGAGGATGGGCCAGGTTGGTACGGCGGGACCCACGGGTTCGGTTGGTTGCCGGGGGGCGGCGAGTCCTGTGGGCGCGGTTCGCCCGATTGCGGGTCCATGAATGGACTCTAGAAGATCGGGCCAAGGAGCTGGAGGAGAACACAGTGGTGACTGATCCGACCCTTGGTGCAGCAGCCACGACGCGAGCCTTGCCGCAGTCGGTGCTGATGCCATTGACCGGTTCGGCGATCTTCCTCGTGGTCCGGATCGAGCCGGGAGGCGAGGAGACCACCCGGGATCTGCTCGAACGGGTCAGCGGTCTGATCCGGTCCGTCGGCTTCCGGGTACCGGCCGGCAATCTGTCGTGCGTCACCAGCATCGGGTCGGACGCCTGGGATCGGCTGTTCAGTGGGCCGCGGCCCGCCCACCTGCACCCGTTCATCGAACTCGACGGCGCCAAGCACCGCGCCGTCTCCACTCCCGGTGACCTGCTCTTCCACATCCGCGCCGCGCACCTGGACCAGTGCTTCGAGCTGGCCGGCCAGATCATGAAGGCGCTCGACGGCGCCGCCACCGTCCTCGACGAGGTCCACGGCTTCAAGTACTTCGAGATGCGCGACCTGCTGGGCTTCGTCGACGGCACCGAGAACCCGGCCGGTTCAGAGGCGGAGGACGCCGTACTGATCGGGGCCGAGGATCCCGACTTCGCCGGCGGCAGCTATGTGATCGTGCAGAAGTACCTGCACGACCTGAAGGCCTGGAACGCGCTGTCCGTCGAGCAGCAGGAGCTGGCGATCGGCCGGACCAAGCTCGACGACATCGAACTGTCCGACGACGACAAGCCGAGCAACGCGCACATCGCGCTGAACGTCATCGAGGACGAGGACGGGAACGAACTGCAGATCCTGCGCGACAACATGCCGTTCGGGACGATCGGGACGCAGGAGTTCGGCACCTACTTCATCGGTTACGCCAACACTCCGTCAGTCACCGAACTGATGCTGCGGCGGATGTTCATCGGCGAGCCCGAGGGCAACTACGACCGCATCCTCGACTTCTCCACCGCGGTCACCGGATCGCTGTTCTTCACCCCCACGTCCGAGTTCCTCGACGATCTCCCGCCCGCACCCTGACCCTCGGAAATTCCGTGTGCGCCGGACTGTCGGTGGGATGGGCGAAACTGGGGTCATGTTGCTCACCGAGGTGGTCGAGACCTCGACCGCGCTGGCCGGGACGCGGTCGCGGCTGAAGAAGGCGGAGTTCATCGCCGGGCTGCTGTCGCGGGCGACCGAGCCGGCCGAGACCGAGATCGTGGTGACGTACCTGTCCGGTGAGCTGCGCCAGCGACGTACGGGTGTCGGATGGCGGACGTTGATGGACGCGCCGACGCCCGCCGAGAGCCCGTCGCTGACGGTCGAGGAGGTCGACAGCGCGTTCGCCGAGCTGGCCGAGATGTCCGGGGCCGGGTCACAGGCCCGCCGACGGGAGGCGATCGACGCGTTGTTCGGCCGTGCGACCGAGGACGAGCAGCGGTTCCTGCGGCTGCTGGTCGGCGGCGAGTTGCGGCAGGGCGCGCTGGACGGCGTGATGGCCGATGCAGTCGCCCGAGCGACCGGGATCCCGCTGGAGAAGATTCGGGCCGCGACGATGTTGCGTGGCGCGGCCGCGCCGGTTGCGGTGGCCGTACTGACCGAGGGCGAGGCGGGGCTGGCGCAGTTCGGGTTGGAGGTCGGGCGCGGCGTGCAGCCGATGCTTGCCCAGTCCGCGACGAGTGTCGTGGAAGCTCTGACCAAGACCGGTACGCCGGCCGCCCTCGAGTGGAAGCTGGACGGGATCCGGATCCAGGCGCATCGCGACGGCGACAACGTGGTGGTCTACACCCGCACGCTCGACGACATCACCAAGCGGGTGCCCGAGGTGGTCAGCGCCGTACTCGCGCTCGACGCGCAGCAGGTCGTGCTCGACGGTGAGCTGATCGCCTTGCGGCGGGACGGTCGGCCGGAGGCCTTCCAGGTCACCGGGTCGCGGACGGCGACCCGGGCGGCGACCGGGCCGGAGTCGGTCCCGTTGACGCCGTACTTCTTCGACATCCTGCATCAGGACGGGCAGGACCTGATCGGTCTCGACGGCGCCGCGCGGCACGACTGGCTGAGCAAGCTGATCCCTGAGGAGCAACGGATCCCGCGGCTGGTGACCGACGACGCGGACGCCGGGCAGGCGTTCTTCCTCGACGCGGTGAAGCGCGGCCACGAGGGCGTGATGGTCAAGTCCCTGACCGATCCTTATGAGGCCGGTCGGCGTGGATCCGGTTGGGTCAAGGTCAAGCAGACCCACACGCTCGACCTCCTCGTGCTCGCGGCCGAGTGGGGCCACGGACGTCGTACTGGCTGGCTGTCGAACCTGCATCTGGGTGCGCGGGACGAGGCGACCGGCGATTTCGTCATGCTCGGGAAGACGTTCAAGGGGCTGACCGACGAGCTGCTGCGCTGGCAGACCGAGCGATTCCAGGAGCTCGAGGAGCGCCGCGACGAGTACACCGTCTATCTCCGGCCGGAGGTGGTGGTCGAGATCGCCTTCGACGGCGTTCAGACCTCACCGCGCTACCCCGCGGGCATGGCGCTGCGGTTCGCCCGGGTACTGCGCTATCGGGACGACAAGACCCCTGATCAAGTTGATACCGTCCAGACGGTGCGAGCCATACACGAAGGTCTCGAAGCCGACGCGAAGCGGGAAGGTGGCGCGGATGTCTGAGCCACAGGAGGATCCGGACGTCGTGTCGCGCCGGATCGCCCACGAGTCGCTGTCCCAGGACGATCCGACGGGCTGGTTCGATCGGCTCTACTCCGCGGCCGAGGACGGCGCCGCCGTCGTCCCGTGGGATCGAGGTACGGCGCACCCGATGCTCACCGAGTGGGTCGACGAATCCCACCCGGACGGGACCGGCAAGACGGCGCTGATCGTGGGCGCCGGCACCGGATGGGACGCGGAGCTCATCGCGGACCTCGGCTATGAGACCACCGCGTTCGACATCTCCCCCACAGCCGTCCAGGCCGCACACCGCAACCATCCCGACTCCAAGGCGCAGTACGTCACCGCTGACCTGCTGGCCCCGCCTGCCGAGTGGCACCGCGCCTTCGACCTGGTCGTCGAGATCTACACCGTGCAGGCCTTGCCGATCGACCTCCAGCCTGCCGCCATCAAACAGGTCGGTGAGCAGGTAGCTCCCGACGGGACCCTGCTCGTGATCGCGGCCTCTCGCGCGGACGATGTTCCGGACTCCGAGGTCGAAGGTCCGCCGTGGCCGTTGACCCGTGCCGCTATCGAGTCGTTCGCTACGCCGGACCTGCGGCTGATTCAACTCGATCAGTCTCCGAGTCCGGTCGATCCCACGATCCTTCGCTGGCGGGCGGAGTACCTCCGCGACTAGCCAGGACCGCGCCGCGGACGTAGAGGGCGCAGCTCACGCCCATGAGGATCGCGGCGACGGTGAAGAGTGCCTCCGCCGAGGTGTGGTCGAGCGCCGGTCCGGCCGCGGCGCTACCGACGGCACCTCCGCTCATGATGATCGTCGCAGCGGCGGTGAGCGCGTTGCCGCGATGGCGTTCGCCCAGTCGCGGGATCATCACCGCAGATGACGGGCCGTTCGTCAGGCCGTTCGCGATGCCGAGCGCCGCGATCAGGGCGACCGCACCCCACAGCGGTACGGCGAGGATCAGGCCCACGAACGTCAACGCCTGCAGGAACTTCCCGGCCAGCGCCAGCCGAACAGACCGGACGCGGGAGGCCAACGCCATCGCGGCGAAGCTCCCGGCGACAGCGCCGCCGCCGAAGGCTCCGGTGAGTACGCCGGCCGCCGCGGCGGTCGCGTCGTACCGATGAACCGTGAGGATCGGGATCGCTACGAACAGCGCCTGGTACGCGGCCTCGCTGAACGTGCTGGCCGAGATCCACGAACTCACCAGCCGGTCGCGACGGAGTTCGCGCAGCCCGTCGAGAAGCCGCGGCCGAGCGGCCGTCACCTGCCGAGTCTCCCGGGGTACGGCGAGCCGCAGGATCGCGATCACCACGATCAGGGTCGCGATCGTCACGAGCAGCGTTGGTGCCGCGCCCATGGCAGTCACCAGTACGCCGGCGATCGGCGGACCGAGCAGCAATGAGGTGCGGTTCGCACCCTGAAGAATGCTGGTCGCCCGCGCCAGCAGACCCTCCCGGTCGCCGACCAGCTTGGACAGAAGCTCCTGCTGGCTTCCCATGTACGGCGTCCGCAGCGACCCGAGCAGGAAGACGAGCGCGGCCAAGGCCCACAACGGCAGGGCAGCTGCCTCGGCGAGCGTCACGATGGCGGCCACCAACGCCACGCTGACCACGTCGGATCCGATCATCCAGCGGCGCGCCCCGACCCGCTCGACCAGCCCACCGAGCGGGATCCCGAGCACGATCGCCGGCGCCAGCCCCGCGGTCATCACGACACCGACGTCCGTCGCGCTGCCGCCGTTGGTCAGCACCAGCCACGGAATCGCCATCGCCTGCACGGCCAGCGCGAACGACGACGCGATCTCGGCGACGAGTAACGGCCGGAGACCACGCTGCGCACTCAGGGTGTCCACTCAGCTAAAATAAAGCGCGCGCTCGGTTTTGTAAACTGGGACCCATGCCCCGCGTTTCGGACACCCACAAGGCCGCTCGACGGACCCTCATCCTCGACGCCGCCCGCACCTGCTTCGCCCGGAAGGGCTACCAACTGACGACCATCCGCGAACTCGAGACCGAGTCCGGGCTGTCGAGCGGGGCGATCTTCAACTACTACCCCACCAAGCTCGACATCTTCATCGCTCTCGCCGAGGAGGACTCCGCCCACGGCGCGCAGCGGTGGCGCGAAGGCGGTCTGCGTGCGGTCGTCGACGACTACGCGCAGACCGGACTCCGGTACACCGCCAGCTATCTCGAAGTCGGGCGCCAACTGCTGACGGATCCGGACTTCCGGCAGCGCTGGGAGCGGCGGGGACAGGTTGTCGTGGAGGCGGTCCGCGACCGGCTGCAGACCCTGCGGGACGTAGGATCCGTGCGTACCGATGTCCCGCTGGACCACCTGGTGACGTATTCGCTCATCACGCTCGACGGCACGCTGCTCCAACTTCGTCTGAGCACTCCCCTCGAGCAGGTCCACGGCGCGGTCGACCTGTACGAGCAGACTCTGCGACCCCCACAGGAGGCGACTCGCTAGATGACTTCTTCCGCCTGGTCACCGGTCGAACGGCTTGATGCGGCACAGATCGCCGCCGAGTTGGAGGAACAGACCGGCGTTCCGCTGGTTGTCGAGGGGCTTGGCGCCGGCGGTAGCGTCGGTGCCGCTGTCGTGCGGTGGCAGGACGGGCATCGCTCCATCCTGAAGTGGCGGCCGGGCGTGCGACTGCCGGACCTCGAAGCCGGTCCGCTGGCGGTCACCGAGGCGGCGCGAGTGGCGGGCGTGCCGGCGCCGCGGACCGAGCTCGCCGTCCAGCTCGGTACGGCGATCGCCACCGTCCAGGAGCTGTTGCCCGGAGCACCTATCAGGCGACTCGACGACCACGGGCTGACGCAGGCGCTGGACTTCAACTCATTGCACGCCGGGCTGCTCCGGGATCGACCGGATGTGCCGGCGCAGGACCTGTTCCTGGACCACGATGGGCCGGGCTTCTGCTTGCACGGTCCGCTGCGCGCACACAGCCGTCGTACCGCCCGGATCGAGGACTGGGTACGGGAGGTCGGAGCGGCGTACCCACCGCTGCTGGAGGGGGTCGACGCGGTTCACTTCGACTATCATCCGGGCAACCTCCTCGCCGTCGACGGGACCGTCACCGGGATCATCGATTGGGATGGCGCTGCGCGTGGCGACCGTCGATTCGACCTGGTCACATTGCGGTTCGGCGTGCATGCCGAGCCGCCGCTCGGACGGGTGACTCCGCGCCTCGACGCCATCCTCGACGCGCTGCCGGCCGACGTACTCCGCCCGCTGTGGGCCGTGATGAGTCTGCGGATGGTCGACTGGGCGATCCGCCACTACACGCCCGCGGCGGTCGAGCACTGGGCGGATCTCGCTGAGCAACGGATCGACTAGCGGACCAGCCGACTGAGCTGCTGGTCCGCTGGGCTGTCATTAGTCGGTTGAGGATGGACCATCGTGCTGGTTGAGTGCTCGCCATGGATACCCGCACCGCACGGCTGAGTTTGCACCCGATCGACGAGCTGGAGGCGCGGCGTATTCGCGATCGTGCACCCGACACCGACGACACCTGGGCGGCCGACTACCCGTTCGACGGAGACCTGGCCGCCATCGGCGGCTTCCTGCGCGCCACCGAGCAGAACGGCGACCAGCGTCCGTTCGGCTACTACCAGATCAGGCGTCAGTCCGACGGGCTGGCGGTTGGTGGCATCGGCTTCAAGGGGCGCCCTGACGGTGACGTCGTCGAGGTCGGCTACGGACTGGCGCCGTCCGCGCGAGGACACGGCTACGCGACGGAAGCACTGATGACCGTCATGCAGATCGCCGCCGCGCATGGCGTGACGACGATGCGCGCAGACACCGATCTCGGCAACGTCGCGTCACAGCGGACCCTCGAAAAGGCAGGCTTCGCCCAGGTCGGAGCCGACTCCGAGCTGTACTACTTCGAGGCCCGGATCGCGCGGTAGCCAGCTCGCTCATCCCGTCGGATCTCATGGGAACATATGTTCGATAATGCTGTAGACTCGTCCTATGGCGGGGCAAGGTGTTGTTGGGCCGACGGCGTTACGGATGATGCTGGGCAGTCATCTGCGGCGTCTGCGAGAGCGGGCTGGGGTGAGCCGGTCCGATGCCGGGTGGACGATCCGGGCGTCGGAGTCGAAGATCAGCCGGCTCGAGCTCGGCCGCGTCGGGTTCAAGGAGCGCGACGTCGAGGACCTGCTCAGCCTGTACGGCGTCACCGATGCGCGCGAGCGGGAGCGGCTCCTGGAGCTGGCGCGGGAGGCGAACAACCGCGGCTGGTGGCACCGGTACGGCGATGTCACGCCGGACTGGTTCGACGCGTATCTCGGCCTCGAAGCAGCGGCGGAACTGATCCGGACCTATGAGATCCAGTTCGTTCCGGGGTTGCTCCAGACAGCCGACTACGCCCGCGCCGTCGCTCGCCTGACGCCCGGCAACGCGCGGGCGGACGAGGAGATCGAGCG
The DNA here is from genome assembly GCF_044459685.1 of Kribbella sp. NPDC050241. Classification (NCBI taxonomy): domain Bacteria; kingdom Bacillati; phylum Actinomycetota; class Actinomycetes; order Propionibacteriales; family Kribbellaceae; genus Kribbella; species Kribbella sp. NPDC050241. Next base: position 1,214,422 of record NZ_JBITJE010000001.1, on the reverse strand, counting down.
GATCGTCGCTCTTCGCACCCGGCGCCAGCGGGTCCTGGACCGTGAGCCACCGTTGAAGCTCTGGGCCGTCATCGAGGAGTCGGTCCTGCTCCGCCCGATCGGTGGCCTCGATGTCCTGCGTGACCAGCTCGACGCCCTCCGCGAGGCATCCCGTCGGCCCAACGTCACACTCCAGATCGTCCCGCTCCGCAGTCCCGGCCACGCCGCAACCGGTGGCGCGTTCACCCTGCTGCGTTTCCCCCAGCACGACCTGCCCGACATCGTCTACCTGGAGCACCTCACCAGCGCGCTCTACCTGGACAAACGCGACGACGTCGAGACCTACACCCAGACCCTGGACCTGCTGGCCGCGACCAACCCCGCACCCCAGCAGACCGAGCAACTCCTCACCGAGCTGCTCGATCGGCTGGCCGGTTGATCAGTCGGGCTCGCGCTCGGAGTCGGTCTCAGGTTCGGTCTCGGACTCGGTCTCAGGCTCGGTCCCGGCCTTGGTGAGCAGGTTGGACTGCGGCTCGCCCTGGGAGAACTCAGGGTGGTGGAAGTCGAAGGCGGGGCTGTCCGAGCGGATGCGTGGCAACTGCTCGAAGTTGTGCCGGGGCGGCGGCGACGACGTGGCCCACTCCAGCGAGCGACCCCAACCCCAAGGGTCGTCGACACCGACCGGAGGTGTGCGGCGGGACCGATAGACGTTGTAGAGGAACGGCAACGTCGAGGCGCCAAGGAGGAACGCACCGACACTGGAGACCTGGTTCAGCGTGGTGAAGCCCTCGTTCGCGCCGTACGTCGCGTAGCGGCGCGCCATGCCTTCCACACCGAGCCAGTGCTGGACCAGGAAGGTCGTGTGGAAACCGATGAACAACAACCAGAAGTGCAGCTTCCCGAGCCGCTCGTTCAGCATCCGGCCGGTCATCTTCGGCCACCAGAAGTAGAACCCGGCGAACATCGCGAACACCACGGTCCCGAACACCACGTAGTGGAAGTGCGCCACCACGAAGTAGCTGTCGTTGAGCTGATAGTCCAGCGGCGGCGACGCCAGGATGATCCCGGTCAGCCCGCCGAACAGGAACGTCACCAGGAAGCCGACGCTCCACAGCATCGGCGTGTCGAACGACACCGACCCGCCCCAGATCGTGCCTATCCAGTTGAAGAACTTCACCCCGGTAGGCACCGCGATCAAGAACGTCATGAACGAGAAGAACGGCAGATTCACGCCACCGGTCACGAACATGTGGTGGGCCCACACCGCGATCGACAGCGCGCCGATCGCCATCGTCGCCGCGACCAGACCGATGTAGCCGAACACCGGTTTGCGGCTGAACACCGGCAGGATCTCGGTGATGATGCCGAAGAACGGCAACGCGATGATGTAGACCTCTGGATGGCCGAAGAACCAGAACAGGTGCTGCCACAGCAGCGCTCCGCCGTTCGCGGCGTCGTACACATGGGCTCCGAGTAGTCGATCCGCCTCCAGCATCAGCAACGCGGCGGCGAGGATCGGGAACGCGATCAGCACGAGGATCGACGTGACCAGGATGTTCCAGCAGAAGATCGGCATCCGGAACATGGTCATCCCCGGTGCCCGCATGGTGATGATCGTGGTGACGAAGTTGACGCCACCCAGGATCGTGCCGAGGCCGGCCATCCACAGGCCCATCACCCACAGGTCACCGCCGACACCGGGCGAACGAATGCCGTTCGAGAGCGGCGCGTACGCCGTCCAGCCGAAGTCGGCCGCACCACCGGGAGTCGCGAACGCGCCTAGTGTGATCAGGCCGCCGAACAGGAACAGCCAGTAACTGAACATGTTCAGCCGGGGGAACGCGACGTCGGGAGCGCCGATCTGCACCGGCATGATCACGTTGGCGAAACCTACGAACAGTGGTGTCGCGAACAGCAGCAGCATGATCGTGCCGTGCATGGTGAAGAGCTGGTTGTAGACCTCTTCGTCCACGATCTGCAGGCCCGGCTCGGCCAGCTCGGCGCGGATGATCATCGCCATCAGCCCGGCGATCAGGAAGAACGCGAACGAGGTGACCAGATACAGCTGACCGATCACTTTGTGGTCGGTCGTCGACAGCAACCGTCCGATCACCTGCCCCAAAGGCCGCCGCGACGGTGCCACTCCCACCGACGGGCCAGTACGTTCAGTGATCCCGGTCTGTTCGCTGACGCTCGCCATTCGACCTCCCGCGACGCCCACCACGCCACCCACTGTCCGTTCGATTAGACACCCGGTCGGGCCCAGGGCGACAGAGGCAGGCCCACCTCAGCGCGGCGGGCCCGCGGTCAGGACGGCGCGTACGTCGGCCAAGCGCAGGGTGGACGGGTCGAAGTCGGTGAGGCACCAGGTGGCAGCGGCGTACGGCGCTGGGTCGGTCCCGGGAGGTAGCGAGATGACGATGTCGTAGTCCGTGAGGTCGCCACGGATGGACTCGAGGAGAGCGACGGACTCGGCGAGCTGGTCCGGGGAGGTCAGGTTGACCGGGAAGTAGCCGTCGTAGCGCGCGGCCCGACGGAGCGGTTTGAGTTTGCCCGGGAATCCGCCGACCCAGAGGGGGATGTGGCCCGCGATCGGGCGCGGCAGGAAGGTGACCGAGTCGACGGTGTAGTGCGTGCCGTGATGCGACACCGGGTCACCGGTCCAACCGGCGGTCAGGATCTCCAAGGCCTCGTCGAGCTGCTCGGCGCGGATCCGGTCGTCGACCTCGTCACCCGACCGGGAGAACTCCCCCGCGAACCGGTCACTGCCGAGTCCGACGCCGAGCGTGAGCCGCCCACCCGACAGTACGTCGAGCGTGGTTGCCTCCCGCAACAGTTTCACCGGTCGCCGGCGCGCGACCGGTGTCACCATCGGTCCGAGCCGCAGCCGGTCGGTCACGGCAGCCATCGCGGCCATCGTGATCCACGGATCCGCCACCGACGACACCGGCGCCCGCCACCACAGCTGGTCCCAGACGAACATCCCGTCCCAGCCGGCCTCCTCTGCCCCGGCCGCGAGACGCGCCACCTCGCGCGGGTCGGCGAGTTCGTCGAAGAGCGGAACCCACAACGCGAAGCGCATCATCGGCTCCCGGTGTGAGAGGCGATCGCGTCGACGAAGTCGTCCCACCGCGGCGCCGGCACTCCGTGGCCGACGTCCGGCAGAACCACGAGTCGGCCGTTGGGAACGGCGTCCCGGATGGCTTCGCCGTGTGCCAACGGGAACACGGGATCCAGCCCGCCGTGCACCACGAGCACCGGCATCGTCAGGTCGCCGAACCCACCGTTCACCGGACCGTCGAACGACATCGCGTAGTGGTTGGTCAGCGAAGCCTCGAAGTCCCGTGCCCGCGCCATGTCCCGCCGTACCAGGTCCCGGGCTGCAACCTCGTCGAAGTGCTCGAGGTACTCCGCCTCGATCGACCGTACGACGTACTCCTCGACCGAGGCCGGGTCGCTGAAGTCGGGTGGATCGAGGCGCGGCATCGCCCCGGACGGAGGGGGCAGGTCGTCGGCTCCCGTGGACGTGGACACGAACGTCATCGATGCCACCCTCGACGGATGGTCCACGCCGATCACGAGCGCCGTGCCGCCCGACATCGACTGCCCGACCACGTGAGCCTGATCGATGCCCAAGGCATCCAGCAGCCCGGCCGCGTCGGCGGCGAGGTCGCGCATCGAGTATCCGGGCCGGCCAACCGGGTACGACGTCGACAGGCCGGTGTCGCGCTGGTCGTAGCGGATGACGTACCGCCCACGCTCGGCGAGCTTCCTGCACAGTCCGCTCTCCCACCACAGCATGGACGCTGATCCCCCATGGATCAGCAACACCGCCGGGTCGGCCGGATCCCCGAAGGTCTCCGCACACAGCTCGACACCGTTGACCGGGTACAGCTTCTCCGAGGTAGTCATGTCCCCGACCGTAAGTCGGGGTCGGCCATCCCGAAAAACGATTCTTCGCGATCAAACCGATCGCCACCGCCGATAGACCGGGCCGCCGCCGAAGCGCGGCGGCCCGAGCTCGGCTTCAGCTGACCGTCAGCACCTTCGACGGTGTCTGCGTGCCCTGGTGATCCGCGTCGGCCAGCCACACCACGCGGTACGTGTAGGTGCCCCGCGCCGTCGGCTTGATGCTGAACGAGTACTTCCCGGTGGTCGTCAGCTTCGTCGTCGTCACCGCGACCCACGACGTACCGGACCGGCGCTGCAGGTAGACCGTCGTGCCGGCGTGCGGCGGATTCAGATATCCGTAGAACAGCGTCGCCGCACCGAGCTTGATCGCCGCCGGACTCAGGTACGCCGACATCGCGGGCCGCACCTGGACCAGCGCGGCCGCACTCCGCGTGCCGAGCAGCCCGGCGCCACCGTTGTAGCCCCACATGTAGTACGTCGACACGGTCGGCTTCCGCACCGACGTGACGGCACCGTTCGCATCCGCGGTGAGCGTCGCAGCGGTCGACCACTTGGTCGCGTTCTTCGCCTTCGAGTAGAGGATCACGCGTACGCCGCTCAGCTTCGCCGCAGCGTCAAGGCGCGTGATCGTCGTCGACAGCGTGACCGAGCCCGTGTACATCAGGGCTGCCGCGCTGGAAGTGATGGTGGCCTTCGTACCGACCAGCCGCACGTCCGCACCCGGACCGATCTTCCCGGTGCTGTCCTTCACCCAGGCGCGATAGGCGTAGCTCGCCGAGTTGGCCAAGCCGGTCGCGGTGGCACTGCTCGCCGTTCCTGCGTAGACCAACGTCCCTGACGTCGGCAGCGCCGGCGGAGTCGAACCGGCCGCGCTGCGGACGATGATCTGACCGATCGTCGTGTTCGCGGGATTGGTCCATCGGAGCGCCGCGGAAGCCGCGCTGCCTGTCACGGCGAAGCCGGTGACCGGTGGCGGTGGTGCGGTGACGTCGACCCAGTTCTTGTCGATCGACATCTTCACGCCGCCGTGCGTCTCCGAGGCGTTGCCGACGTACTGATGCACCCGCTGGTGGTTGGTCCAGTACGTCGCCGGGATGAAGCGGCTCGTCCCGGTCGGCGTCGATCCCCAGTGCGCGAACCAGATGTTGTCAGGCCGGGTGTACGCCGTACTGGTGTAGACGCTGGCCAGGTCCGCACCACCGGAGGCGGCGCCGACGTACGCGCCGCCGACGTACCCGAGGGCGATCATCTGCTGGGTCCAGCCGCTCAGGTACGACAGTACGGAGGCCTTGCACGCGGCGGTCGAGGTGTAGGCCTCGATGTCGCTGTAGATCGCACTGCGCGGCGCGAACCCGAGTGCCTTCGCGGCGGTGACAGCGTTGAACGCGGCGGTCCGGCCCTGCGCGAGAGCGGTCCCCGGGACCGTCGACATCCGGCTGCTGTACGTCGTACACGGCGCCTGCAGGCCGACGTCGATCAGCAGGAACTTCCAGCCCTTGGCGGCGTTCGCCGACACCCAGTCGGCGGTCAGGTTCGGCTGGTCGCAGGCTCGCAGTGCACCGCTGATGTAAACGCCGGCAGCCTTGTAGTCCGGCTGCCAGGCGTCCATCGCCGCCTGGCTCGGCGCGGTGCAGGTGTCGAAGGCGTTGCCGGTGAAGTTGCCAGTAGCGACCACGGAGGGCGTGACCAAGGCCGGCTGCGCGATCCGTGCGGACTGCGACTTCGAGACCACCCGGCCGGTGGCCAGTACGTCGCTCGCAGCCTGCTCCTCGCCGGGAGCGTAGTACGCGGTGGCGAGTACTCCGGCGTCCGCGATCGCGCGACGCAGCAGGCCTTCGCTGGAAGATGGTGCGCTGGTCAGCGGCTCGAGCACCAGCCCCTCGCTCCGGCCGACCAGATGCGCCGGGCAGTCGGCCTGAGCCGTACTGCGGCCGAGGTACACGGCCGGGCGGTCGAAGCGGACACAGGTTGACGGGCTGGCGGCCAGATCCACGACCGGCCATCTCGCCGGAACCGTCACCTGGTAGCCGCGGTACGAGACGGTCTTCGTCTCCTCCGCGGCAGCCGGACCGCTGGCGGTCAGTCCGGCCAGCAATCCAAGGGCAAGCGCGAGCACCCCAGGTTTGTACAGCCTCACAGAAGCTCCTCATTTTCGACGGACACGGCTGGTCCGGAAAGTGATGAGCCCCCAGTCCCAACCCCCTGCCCCCAGTGAAGGCGAGTGTCCCGCTCCTTGTCGAAGAGCATCCGGCACTCGCCCCGATGCCGGGATGCTATCGCCGCAGGTCACCTGCCGATACAAGCGGTTTTGCATCGATCGATCCATAACGTGTTATCGTTGACGTCATGGCCAGGCCGAGGACGTTCGACGAGGAGCGCGCTGTCGATGCCGCGATGAAGGTGTTCTGGACCTTCGGGTACGACGGCACCTCGACCCAGGACCTGTGCGAGGCGACCGGGCTCGGCCGGAGCAGCATCTACAACACCTTTCACAGCAAGCGTGACCTCTTCGACCGGGCGCTCCGGCACTACATGGAGGACCGGACCGGCGGTCAGCTCGAGGTGATCGAGAGCGACCTGCCGATCAGAGAGCGCGTTCGCCGCATTCTCTGGGACGCGGTCGAGCCGGATCCCACCGATCCGGCCGGTTGCCTGGTCGTGAACACACTGGTCGACCTCGCGCCCAACGATCCCGAGATCGCCGCAGCACTTGAGCGCGACCACTCCACCCGGCTGGCTGCGCTGACCACGGCAATCCGTACCGCGCAGGCGGCGGGCGAGATCGCCGGCCAGGATGCCGCCGGTCTCGCGGAGTACGTGTTCGTCGTCCTGAGTGGGCTGCGAGTCGCCGCCCGTGGTGGCGCGACACGCAGTGCCCAGGAAGCCGTCGTCGCGGCCGCACTCCGCGCCTTCTGAACAACCTCCGTCCGCGGTCACCGCTGCCCGCGTTGTGAACTGTTTGATCCAATACGAGGGAAACTCATGCCGCTCGCGGTCTATGTGCTCGGTCTGGCGATCTTCGCCCAGGGCACGTCCGAACTCATGCTTGCTGGTCTCCTGCCTGAGATCGCCGGCGACCTGAACGTGTCTATCCCGGCTGCCGGCCTGCTGATCTCGGCCTTCGCTGTCGGCATGCTGGTCGGCGCACCGATCCTGGCCGTCGTCACCTTGCGCTGGACACGGCGTACTGCACTGCTGGCCTTCCTGGCTGTCTTCGCGCTCACTCACGTCGTCGGCGCCCTGGCGCCGAGCTACGGCATGCTCGTCGCCACACGCATCGTCGGCGCCTTCGTGTACGCCGGTTTCTGGGCGGTCGCCGCGGTGACAGCCATCGGCCTGGCCGGGCCGGAGGCGCGCGGCAAGGCGATGAGCATCGTCGCCGGCGGACTCACGATCGCCACCATCGTCGGCCTCCCCGCAGGTACCGTCATCGGCCAGCACCTGGGCTGGCGAGGCGCGTTCTGGACCGTCGCCGTTCTGTCCGCGCTGGCCATGATCGGCGTCGTCGCCACCGTTCCGGGTGGGCGCTCCGGCACTACGCCTGATCTTCGCGCCGAACTGCGCGCGATGATCAACCCGAAGCTATGGCTCGCCTATGGCACGACGGCGATGTCCACGGCGGCGTACCTGGTGACCTTCAGCTACCTCGCTCCCCTGCTCACCGAGTCCACCGGCCTCACCGAAGGCTGGGTCCCGGTCGTGCTGGCGTTGTACGGCGTTGGTGCGCTGGCCGGCATCACCATCGGCGGCCGGACGGCGGATGCACGGCCCTTCGCGACGCTGCATGTCGGCATCGGTGGCGGGATCGCGGCATCCATCGTCCTTGCCCTCGGCACCGGGACGCCGTGGCTCGCGGTCGTGGCGATCGTGCTCGTCGGGGCCTTCGGCTTCGCGAACAACCCCGCGATCAACACCCGGGTCTTCGGCCTGGCCGGGTCCGCGCCGACGCTGGCGGCCGCATTCAACATCTCGGCGTTCAATGTTGGCATCACCATCGGACCATGGCTCGGCGGCCTGGCCATCGACGCCGACGCCGGCTACCCCTCCGTCGCCTGGATCGGCGCGGTCCTGGGTCTCGTTGCCCTGGGCACCGTTCTGCCGGCCGCCGTAAGCACTCGTCCAGGACGGGATCGGGCGGAGGTTTGGTCACCCGCCCGATCCTCGGTACGCGACTAGCTGCAGTCTGCTTCCTACCGAGGTTCTGACGCCGAAACGTGCCCAACCGGTGACCTGCGCGTCAGCAGACGGCTATTCACAGCGACGCCGGCCAGCAACGGCAGCAGGCCTGTGAAGGTCCAGATCAGGCCGGCACCAGCCGCGATCCAGCCCACGACCGCCGGCCCGATGAGGACTCCGGCGTAGGTGAACGTGGTCAGTCGCGACACCGCGGTCGCGGCGGCAGTCCCGCCCTCGCGACCGACAGCGCTGAAGATCAGCGGTAGCAGGACCGACCCACCGAGACCGACCAGTCCGAATCCGGCGATCGACATCGACCACAGCGGTACGGCGACCACCACGGCCAATCCGATCACGGCCACCGATGCGGCAATCCGGAACACGGCTGCGGCGCCGTACCGCTCGGTCAGACGGTCACCGATCAGGCGGCCCGCGGTCTGGCATGCCGTGTACGCCGTGAAAGCGAGGCCGGCGGTGGCCAGGTCGGCACCGCGTGATTCGTGCAGCAGCACTCCACTCCAACTGATCACGGCTGCCTCGCCGATCATCACGACGAAGCCCATCGCGCCGAAGATCAGCACCGGGCGGGTCCATCCCGACTTCCAGCCGGTCCGCTGCTCGCCGTTCGTCGTACCGGACCGGTCTGCCTCGGGCGGAAGGAGATTGCGGGTCGCCAGTTGACCGGCGATCAGCAGTGCGGCGGCGACCAGGAGAAACTGTGCACCGATGCCGACACCGGCGCGGGTGACTGCGGCGCTGACGAGGGACGCGAGTACGGCGCTCACGCTCCAAGCGGCGTGACAGCCGTTCAGGATCGGCTTCTCGCGAAGGCGCTCGACCGCAACCGCATGAGCGTTCATCGAGACGTCGACCGCGCCATGCACGAGACCCATGATCAGTACGGCGATGCCGAGCTGCACCGGGTTGCGGGCCAGACCGACGCCTGCCAGCAGGATGGGGAGCGCGGCCAGGCCGACCTGGATCAGCCGGCGGCTGCCGGAGCGCGCGACCAGGCCCCCCACGAACTGCATCGAGACCAGCGCGGCCGCGCCGAAGAGCGTCAGGACGATGCCCAGCTGGCTCTCGCTGAGCTGGTGCTCGACCTTGATCGACGGGATCCGGGCCAGGTAACTCGACACCAGACACCCGTTGACGAAGAACACTGCGGTCACCGACCAGCGTGCTCGATCTGTCGCGTTCATGACGACCTCCTCGAGCGCGCCCGATGCGCGCTCTCGGACCGGACGTCGGAGCCGGTTGGAGGATGTTGCCACTTCGGTGCGGCGGGTCGGATGCGATCCGGGACAGTGCCGCGCTCTAGGATCTCGTGGTGACTGATCTTGATCTGTTCGGGGACCTGGACACGGCGGCGCTACCGGAGCGGCAACAGCGGATCCTGGTGGTGATCCGGGACTGGGTGATACGGCACGGGTACTCCCCCAGCACCCGCCAGATCGGTGACGCGGTCGGCCTGCGATCCACATCCTCGGTGTCGAAGCACCTCGGCGCTCTCGAGGACAAGGGGTTCCTGCGCCGCAGCCCGTCGGTCTCCCGGCCGATCGACGTACGGATGTTCCTGCAGGACTCGCCGTCGCGGCAGTCGGGCGAGGACTCGGTGCCGGTGCCGGTGGTCGGTGACATCGCCGCCGGTACTCCGATCGCCGCGGTCGAGCACGTGGACGACGTACTGCAGCTGCCGCGCGGACTCACCGGCCGCGGGACCGTGTTCGGGCTGCGGGTCCGCGGCGAGTCGATGATCGACGCCGCGATCTGCGACGGCGACATCGTGGTCGTCCGGCAGCAGTCCGAGGCGCACTCCGGCCAGATCGTCGCCGCGATGATCGACGAGGAAGCGACCGTGAAGGTCTATCGCCGCCGCAACGGCCACGTCTACCTCGAGCCGCGCAACCCGGCGTACGAGGTCATCGACGGCGACAACGCGGTCGTTCTCGGCATCGTGGTCTCGGTCCTGCGCAGCGTCTGATCGTCACTCGTCCAGCAACTGGCCGAACAGGCGGACGGCGAGGTCCTCGGCTTCCCGCTGATTGATGATCTGCCCGGGAACTTGCGGATGCGCGGTCGTCCAGGCCTCGGCTGCGGCGCGGGTCGCGAAGAAGTTGAGGTAGTCGCAACAACAGTCGGCGGACGGGCCACCGCCGGGATCGGCGCCGATGAAGACGACTGCGCCAGCGGGATCCCAGTGTGCGGAGTCCGCTCGGCGGACGACCGTGATGCCACTCCCATCGGTGGGGTCGGTGGAGTGGATCACGGTGTCCTGGCCCAGCATCGGCGCGATGCCGAGCGCGTCGACAGCGCACATCGCGTACACGTCGACCTGGTCGGCGATCCGGACGCGATGCCTCGTCGGGGTGGCCGAGAACGGGTAGGCGACAGCGATCTCCCCGTCCGATGTCAGCCGGATCGCATCGAGCTCATGCAGTGCCCTGAGAACCTCCGTCGTACCACCGAAAGGCGGAGCTCCGGTGGTCGCGAAGGCGCGAAGAACCTCGCGGTGTGCTGCTCGCGTGACAGCATCCAGAGGTACGGCGCGCCGCCGCCACGTGCTGAGGATCTCGGTGGCCGGCGAGCCGGACGAGTTGATTGCCTCGCGCAACTGCTTGGTCGACGGGACGGAGAGACGGCAGGCCAGGCTTGGCGTTGCTCCCATCGCGAACGGGTTCTCACCATCGATCAGTAGCGTCGGTGAGCCTGCCATGCCGAAGCGCTCCGCGTCCGCGGGCGACTCGATCATTCGGGTGCTGATCGGAAGGTCGGAGACCTGCGCGAGACGCTCGAGCAGCGGCAGCAGGTTCGGGCAGTCCGGGACATGCAGAACCTCCAGCCTCATCGCTCCGCCTCCGGTCCGAGCGCCTCCAGCAACGCACAGCTGCGGTCGGCCCGTGGTAGGTCGCAGGTGGTGATCAGTACCGCGAGCGAGTCGTGCATCCGCTGGAGATCCCGGATCCGGGCCGCCAGATCCTGGCGCCGGTGCTCGGCCAGCGCTCGCGCCGCGTCACACCCGACCGGGCCGCCGGCGTCCAGGTCGAGCAACTCCTCCACCTCGTCGAGGCTGAAGCCGAGCTCCTGGGCGCGCTTCACGAACCTCAGCAGCTCCAGCGCCGAGGTCGGGTAGTCACGGTAGCCACCAGCCGTCCGCGGTGGCTCGTCGAGGAGCCCGCGGCGTTCGTAGTACCGCAGCGTCTCGACGTTCACGCCGACCTGGCCGGCCAGCTCTCCTGTCCGCATGCTTCCATCCTGAACCCTGGACCCAGGTCCGAGGTCAACCTCGCACGGTGGGCAGGTGGCCATCGCCAGGCAGTCAGCTGCCTCCGGCCGGTTCGCCCAAGCGCACAGCCGGCTGACCGTCCCGCTTCGCAACACCACCGCACGACTGTTGCCTCAGCGCGTCTTCCTTCGCTCCGTCGAGCCGATGCTCACCTGGGCCTGACGCTTCACCCCGAACAGCACCGACACCCCAGGCAGGACCGACAGCACCCACGCGAGTGCGGCGGCAAGCACAAATGCAGTTGGCAGCAGTACGGCGTACTTCATCCACAGGTTCGCGTCCCAGCCGACGACGTAGTACGCGACCGCGAGAATGATCGGCTGGTGGACGATGAAGAACGGCATCGCCGCCCGTGCGACCGGTGCCGGCAGCGGCCGCTGGAACGCGGGCGCCCGCATGCCGAACGCGAGCACCGCCGACAGCCAGCCCCACACCGCGAAGGTGATCAGCGTCGAGTACCAGATGTAGACCCACGAATAGCTCGGGTCCTCCCACCAGCCGTCGAGGAAGTCGATGATCCCGGTCGCCACCCCGAGCAGGAACGCTCCGAGTCCGAGCACCAGCGCGGGTACGGCGTCTCGTCGTACGGCGGCCATCAGCCGGTCGTCCGACATCACCAGACACCCGACCACGAAGAAGTCGAAGAAGAACACGAACTCGCCCCAGCCATGCTCCGGACCAGGCGCGGCGAGCAGCACAAGATGCACCGGCACCAGCGGGGCGGCCAGCAGCAGGATCCGTCCGCGCCGCTCGCACCGCCGCGCGATCCAGTCGACCATCCGCCGGCCCTGCGCGCCACGCAACCAGAGGAACACCGGCAGGCCGAGCAGCGCGAACTGCAGCAGGTAGATCAGGAACCACAGGTGATAGGTGTCCCGCAGCCACAACGGTGCGTGCCCACTCAGGTCGCTGAAGAAGGTCTTCACATCCCCGAAGAACGACGCATCGGACCCGCCCTTGTGGTGCTCCTCGATGAAGTACTGCGGTGGCGACAACAGCACATACGCGACCACGAACGGCACGAGCAGCCGCAGCACTCGCTCACGCAGGTAGCCGGCCGCGGTCCGCCACCGCAGGGCCAGCCACGCACCCGCGCCGGACAGCATGAAGAAGAACGCCAGCCCCCACAGCCCGAGGAACGCGATCGCGATCGAGATCCCCTCGCTCGTCTGGGCGTTCTTCACATGCCAGTCGGCGTCGTCGAACGGCCGCAGCGTGTGGAACACGAACACCCCGAACACGGCCAGCACCCGCAACCAGTCCAGGAAGTGCAGCCGCCCACCCTCGTCACCCATGCGCAAAGAATGGTGCCTGTGCCGGGCCACCGCCACTCGGATCCGGACCGTCGGTCCCGAAGTCCCGGGCCCTGCGACCCTGCCGCGTGGGGCACAGCGGCGGCTTCGATGGGAACACTGCTGGGAGGGGAGTCCGATGACAGTCGACCGCGGCCCTGCGACGGCGACCGGACTCGCCAAGCGGTCAGGTCTTCGGCCGGCGCTTGGCGCGTTCGACGGCGTACACGGCGGCCTCGATCCGGCGATCCATGCCGAGCTTGCGGAGCAGTCCGGACACGTAGTTCTTCACCGTCTTCTCGGCCAGGAGCATGCTCTGCGCGATCTGCCGGTTGGTCTTGCCTTCCGCGATCTCGTCGAGGATGCGGCGCTCCTGATCGGTCAGCGACTGGTACCGCGGGTCGTCCTGCTCGTGCTCCGGATTGCGCAGCCGTTCCAGCACGGCCCTGGTCATCGCGGGATCGAGCAGCGACTCCCCCGCGGCCAGGCGTCGTACCGCTCCGACCAGGTCCGTGCCACTCACCTGCTTGAGCAGGTAGCCGGCAGCACCGGCCATGATCGCGGTGAACAGGGCCTCGTCGTCGGAGAACGACGTCAGCATCAGGGAGGCCGGTGGATCCGCCATCGACGAACGGATCTCGCGGCACACGGTGATCCCGTCGCCGTCGGCAAGCCGCACGTCCAGTACTGCGACGTCCGGCCGCAGCGCCGGGATCCGCGCGGTCGCCTGGGCCGCCGTCGCCGCCTCCCCGACCACCTCGATGTCCGGCTCGTTCTCCAGCAACTGGCGCAGGCCGAGCCGGACGACCTCGTGGTCGTCAAGCAGGAACACCTTGATAGCCATCGCACCTCGATCCCCCCAGGCCCGACCGTCTCGCTCAGAGTAGCGCCGCACCAGCCCTGGAGGTCGTGATGCACACCGAACGGCGTTTCGGCCCGGCCGGAATCGATCTCCTCGAGGACCGCGAGTGCCTGCGCCTGCTTCGGACGGTGCCGGTCGGCCGGGTCGTCTTCACTCGCGGCGGTCTGCCGGCGGTGCGGGTGGTGGGGTTCCGGGTCGATGAGGACACCATCGTCTTCGTGGCGGACGACGAGGGGGAGGGGATCCGGGCCGCGTTGCGAGGCGACGTGGTGGCCTTCGAAGCGGACGACCTCGATGCCGACCAGCACGGGGGATGGACCGTGACAGCGGTCGGGCACCTGTCCGTCGTACCTCCGGAGGAGGCACTCGTCCTGGCGCCGTCCGAGCCCGGCCGGCAGCTGATCCGGCTCGGCGTGGAATCGCTGAGCGGCCACCGACTCCTCGTGTAAGGGGTGTCCCGCCCCTTACCGTGGTGGCCGTGAGTCGGAAACCGAGTGGGGCCTGGGACGACGGTGCACTGGACCGGATCCTCGCTGCGGCGTGCGCGCTGGCCGGGGCGGGCCACGGCGTACTGAGCGTGTTCGGCCAGGACGGCACCGGGATCGTCCATCGCAGCGTCCTGGGCGACGCCGCGCCGGCATCGCGCTCGATCGACGTACCCATCCACGGCCGCGACGGAGTCGTGGGCAGCCTCTCGTTGAGCCGCGGGACCGAGTTCAGCCCAGACGACGAGCGAACCGTGACGACGAGCGCTCTCGCTGCCGGCGTGGTGATCGACAGCGTCTGGTGGCATGCCGACACCGAGCGGCGGCGCCGCTGGTACGAGGTGACGGCCGAGATCACCCAGCTGATGCTCGGCGCCTTCGAGCCGCAGGAGGCTCTCCAGCTCATCGCCCGCCGGGCCCGCGAGGTCTCCGGCTCCCGGCTCGGCGTGGTGATTCTGTCCGCCGATGACGAATTGATCATCGAGGCGATCGACGGCCCGGACGAGTTCCAGCGGTACGTCGGCCGGACGGTCGTCCTCCCGATCCTTTACGAGGTGATGCATGGCGATCGCCAGGTGCTGATCGACGACATCGTCGACGTCGCGAAGCAGAGCGGGCGGATCGACGAGATCCCCGAGGTCGAATCACTGGGACGGATCGTCCTGGCACCGCTGCCGGCCGGAACGCATGTGGCCGGTGGACTGCTGCTCGTGGCCGCCGAGCGGGGCGCCGTACTCGAGGTCAGCGAAGGGACCGACCTGGTCCGGATGTTCGCCAGTCAGGCCACCATCGCCCTCGACCGGGCGCAGGCTCAGCGCGATCAGTCGATGATCGCGGTCCTGTCCGACCGCGACCGGATCGCCCGGGATCTGCACGATCTGGTCATCCAACGTTTGTTTGCCACCGGCCTGCAGTTGCAGGGCATGCAGTCGATGGTCCAGCCCGAGGGACGGGAACGGATCAAGCGAGCGGTCGAGGACATCGATGCGACCATCCGGGACCTGCGGGCCGCGATCTTCGAGCTCAATCATCAGCCGCGCCGGCGGTCGCTGCGGGCCGACGTTCAAACGCTTGTCGCGGAGTACGCCGGTCCGCTCGGCTTCCGGCCGGTGCTGACGTGTTCCGGACCGCTCGACCTCGCCGTACCGGCAGCCGTCCGCCCACAGATCCTGGCCGCCATCCGCGAGTCGTTGTCGAACGTCGTCCGGCATGCGCAGGCGTCGGCCGTGTCGGTCGAGGTGACGGTGGCCGAAGGCGAGGTCGTGACGCGGGTCAGCGACGACGGTGTCGGGTTCACGCCCGGGGACCAGCAGAGCGGACTGCGCAATCTGCGCGAACGAGCCGAGGCCCTGGGTGGTGCCGTACGGCTCGAGAGGAGACAGCCGCACGGCACCATCCTCGAACTCCGCGCCCCTCTCGGCTGAGTTCGATCGGCCGGTGCCGTGCGGCCGATGAGGTCAAGCCGCACGACAACCGATGCTGGGGACACGCTCCTCCACGCAGCCCCAGCGATTCAGGAATCGACCCCTGACGACTCCCCCGAAATCCAGTCGTCCCACCGGGCGATTCCCTCTTCCTTCGCCCCCCGGGAGAGAAGCCGTCCCCACCTATCGGCTCCTACCCCGGCGGACCAGGGGCCTCCCTCACTTGCTCCTGCTCCGGTCTGGCGCGAATGGAAGGAGGCCGGGACTCGCGATGCAGTGCCCGCGGTGGCTGTTCTGGATCGGCCGGGCACCGCATTCGCCGGCCTCCCTCGCCCCTCTATTCCAGCCCTCGGCCACTGTCCGGATCAGGGCCAAAGGTCCCAAATCCCCCGCCACACGGCCCGCAGGATCCCGGCGTACGACGATCTGCGGGCCTGCGTGGGACGCTGAGGCATGCGGATCGTGATCGCGCTCGGGGGGAATGCGTTGCTGCGGCGGGGCGAACGGCCCGATGCGGACATCCAGATCGCCCGCCCGGCCGTCACGCTCGTCACCCAGACCGTCGTCGACGCGGACGATCCGGCCTTCGGCATCCCGACGAAGTACGTCGGCAGCGGCTACCCCGAGGACGACGCGCGCAAGCTTGCCCTGACGAACGGATGGTCGGTCCGGCCGGACGGCGCGCAGTGGCGCCGCGTGGTCCCCTCGCCGGTGCCGCGACGAGTGGTGGAACTCGACGCCGCCGAACTCCTGCTGCGCAGCGGTGTCACCGTGATCCTCGGAGGCGGTGGCGGCGTACCGGTGGTCGAGGACGGCGGCCGTCTTCGCGGAGTCGAGGCTGTCGTCGACAAGGACCTCACCGCGGCCCTCATCGCGACCGAGTTGCGGGCGGACCTGCTCGTGATGCTCACCGACGTGGACGCTGTCTACCTCGACTACGGCACACCGGCTCAACGACCGTTGCGCGACGTCAGCACCGCGGACCTCGCGGCCGTCACGTTCTCGGCCGGATCGATGGGCCCCAAGGTCACGGCCGCCCGGCGCTTCGCGGAGGGGACGAAGGGCCGGGCGGCCATCGGGTCACTCGACGACGCCACCGCCGTGATCGCGGGCACCGCCGGGACCCAGATCGCGCCCTGACCGGATCAGGCCGCGCGACCGGCCTTGAGGGCCGCCGCCGTCTCGACGGCCCGGCGCGCCTGGTACCGCGCCGCCTCGAGGTGGATGTCGTCGACTGGTCCGTCTCCGGTCACGTGCGACGTGCCGTAGGGGTTACCGGTCTTGTACTGGATCTCGTCGGTGTAGCCGGGCGGCACGATGATCCCGCCCCAGTGGTAGAAGACGTTCGACAGCGAGAGGATCGTCGACTCCTGCCCACCGTGCTTGGTGCCGCTCGCGGTGAACGCGGTGTACACCTTGTCGGCCAGCTGATTGGCAGCCCACAACGGACCGGTGCTGTCGATGAACGCCTTGAGCTGCGCGGCCGGCGTACCGAAGCGGGTCGGCGTGCCGAACAGCACCACGTCAGCCCAGGCGATGTCGTCCAGCACAGCCTCGGGTACGTCGGCGGTGGCGTCCACGTGCTCACGCCACTCCGGTCTGGAGTTGATCGCCTCGAGCGGCGCGTTCTCTCTGACCTTGCGGAACCGGATCACGGCGCCGGCCTTCTCCGCGCCTTCGAACGCGGCCTGGGCGAGCGTGTGCACAGTGCCGGTGGCGCTGTAGTAGATGATCGCGGCCTTCACGGGTTCCATCAGAAACGGGGTCCTTCCAGTGCTCAGGGGGTCAGGGTTGGAGGTCGAGCAGGGCTCTGCCGGTCGGGAAGTCGACCGGCACCGACACCTGGTCGTGCACGATCAGCCAGGCGCCGTCGAGCTTGCGGAAACAGGCCGTCCAGCGGACCCAGTAGTCGGTCGGAGCGCCGCTACGCAACGTGCCGCTGATGTGGTTCAGGCTGTACACGACGGCCAGATCGCCGCTGACCAGCACGGTCAGGTCCCGCACCTCGTAGCTGGGTGGCTCCTGGTACGCCGCGAAGACGTTCACCCAGTTCTGCCACTTCTTCTCGGCGCCTAGGTGCCGCAGCGGCGGTTCGATGTCGAACGAGACGAGATTCGGCGCGAACATCGTCTTGAGTCCGTCGAGGTCACCTGCCTGGACCGACGCGACCAACGTGTCGATCCGTTGCCGGATGTCTACTTCGTCTACCGCGTTCTGTGTGGTCATGATCGGTCCGACGAGGCAGCCCGGCGAACTGTGAGCTCACACTTCGCCTGCCTGCCTCGTCGGACCCATTGAAGGGCACAGTGAAGGCAGCAGATGTCGAAGGGAGCACCATGACCGGGTCGGATCCGAGCCTGAGCGCGATCATGAGCGAGCGGCGGCAGCTGATCAACCTCGCCTACCGGCTGCTGGGCTCGCTGGCCGACGCCGAGGACGTCGTCCAGGACACCTATGCCCGGTGGTACGCGATGTCCCGCGAGGAGCAGGACGCGATCGACAACCCGGCCGCCTGGCTGACCAAGGTCGCCAGCCGCATCTGCCTCGACCTGCTCCGATCGGCCCGCGCCCGGCGCGAGCGGTACGTCGGCGAGTGGGTCCCGGAGCCGGTGCCCGACCAGGCCGAGTGGCTCGGCGATCAGCCGGGCGGCGACCCGGCGGATCGCGTCACCCTGGACGAATCCGTCAACATGGCGTTCCTGGTCCTGCTGGACTCGATGACCCCGGCCGAGCGGGTGGCGTTCATCCTGCACGACGTCTTCCGCTATCCGTTCCCCGAGGTGGCCGAGATCGTCGGCCGGACGCCGGCGGCCTGCCGGCAGCTGGCCTCATCGGCGCGCAGGCGGATCAGTACGGCGCAGAGCCCGACGGCACCCACCAAGCAACAGGCCGAGATCGTCCGCGACTTCAAGGCAGCCTGGGCGGCGAAGGACATCCAGACGCTGATCACGCTGCTCGACCCCGACGTGGTCGCGATCGGCGACGGTGGCGGCGTGGTCACGGCCGCTCCGCACCCCGTTCACGGTGGCACGCAGGTCGCGCAGTACTTCGCCGATCTGGTCGACCGTGCGCACGGGCTGGTCGTTCTGGAGCGGACCGTCAACGGTCAGCCGGGGCTGGTCATCCAGCGCGAGGGCGTCACCGAGACCGTCATCGCGTTCGACATCGCCGACGACCGCATCAAGCACATCTGGGCCGTCCGCAATCCGGAGAAGCTCCGCCCCTGGACAACCTGAACGACGGCGGTCAGCTACCGAGTCACCGGTACGACGGTGTAGCCGCAGGCCCGGATCGCGGCGAAGCTCTGCACCCGGACCTCGGCCGAGCCGAAGCTCGCCACCACCCGCTTGGTCTCCAGGTCGAACTCCGGCGGCGCGACCCCGAACTCGCCGACCGCCTTGGTGATGGTCCGGATGCAGTGCCGACACGTCATGTCCGGCACCTCGAACACCTCGCCCTGGCCGTCCACGCTGCCGGTCTCCTCCGAATCCTCGACGGCGACCGTCACGACCTTCAGCAGCCGCGTGAACGCGTCGACGAACGAGTTGGCGACCTGGATCACCAGACTGACCCGGCGCCCGTCGACGGAATGTGGGGCGTGCGCGAGGCATCGCGGTTGCTCAGCGGATCCGAGTGCGACGTACTGCGCTGCGCTTGGATCGCTGTCGTCGGAGGCGCGGGCCGCCTCGATGCGGGCTTCCTTCATCTCCCGCAGCGCCGCGACCGTGTCGGCCGAGTAGGTCATGCGGCCGCCGAAGCAGACCAACTGCACCGGGATCAGACCGCGCCGATACGTCGACGCCTGGAGACCCCAGTGCCAGGTCCCGGCCACGGTGTTGAAGATCCCGCTGTCCCGCAGCGCCTCCGCGAACCCGGCCGGCTCGTCGTACGGCGTCGTACCCGCGAGATAGGCATGCTGGGTGAGGACCCGCGCGGCGGCGTCGACTCCTGTCCGCAGGATCTCGGCCGGCACCTTGTCCGTGGTGATGGCAGCCAGCAGGTCCGACTGCACCGAGTCAACGGCCTCGGCACGCTCCGCCAGCCGGGCGTCCGCCCGCAACCTCGCCCACAACGCCAGCGTTGCTTCCCGCGCAACGATCGGGACTGCCGGACCGAGGGATCCACAGTGGGCGACGTTCGTCACGCCCTCACTGTCGACCCAGGTCACCCGATGTGAGGCACTCGTGACCAGCTTCGGCGGGCACGGCCACAACCTGCTCCGAACGAACTCGGCCTGGTCGGTGCTGGAGGCAACCGACTCCACCGTGCAGGTGAGCCGGAACGGTGCCGTCGCGATGGGCACTGGTTCGTCGAAGACGTCGTACGCGAGTTCGGTCAGCAACCGCGCGACGCCGCTGCGTCCGGCAAGGGCAGGTTCATCGATCACCACAGAGCTCCTCGCCTCGGACGCACGGGCCCTTCCGATGCTAGGAACCAGTCACGCTCCGGCGTCGTCGCCGACGGCGTGTCGCCGCACGATCCACGACCGTCTGCAACGACCGGATTACTCAGCAAGCGGCTGATTCCCTTGAAAACAAGGCAATTCGAGGCACAGGGCGACAGCCACAGCGCGGGCAGTGATAGTTGCCCACTTTCCTTGGTTCCTGGTCGGGTCGTAGGCATGATGGGCCGGGCGGTGGCTTCGCTACTCGTCATGGGGGAAATACATGTCAGTCCGTCACACCATCAATACCGCGGTCAACAAGACTCTTCGGCCCACGGGCTTCCAACTCGTCCGGGGTCACAGCGCCGATCCGGCGATCAGTGCGTTCCTGCCGGCCAAGCGCATCGTCAAACAGGCCGACCGGGCCGGCCAATCGGTCGGCGACTTCCTCGACAGCTACAGCGCGGAGCCCGGCGCCACCGCGGAGACGGTCGAGGCGATGCTCGAGCTCAGTGGTCTCACGACCGCGGAGCGCGTCTGCGAGATCGGGCCTGGCTCGGGCCGCTACTCGACCAGGATCCTGTCGGCGCTCCGGCCGGGCTCGTACGAGGTGTACGAGACCGCACCGGACTGGATCGCCTACCTTCGCCGGGAACTGCCTGGTCTCGTCTTCCAACCGGCAGACGGCAAAACCCTGGGGTCGACGCATTCAGCCTCGGTCGACCTCGTGCACACGCACAAGCTGCTCAGCTACATCCCGTTCGCGACCGCACTCGGCTACCTCGACGAGATGGCCCGGGTGGTCCGCTCCGGCGGCACGGTCGCGTTCGACATGGTCACCGACGACTGCCTGGACGACTCGACCACCAAGGTCTGGCTGACCGAGCCGGACCGGATGACCATCTACTCGGTCGCCCCGCGAGCCTGGCTGTCCGGCTTCCTGGCCCAGCGCGACCTCGCCCTGGTCGGCAGCCGCTTCGTCCCGCTCAGCGGCGGCCGCACCGAACTCCTGGTCTTCCGCCGCAACTGACCGATCCGCGGGTGTCGTAAACCGGTCGGTGCCGATCGTCTCCTGAGTGAAACCCACTCACAACCAGGGAGACGACCATGCAACCGACCGTGAACATCCTGGACATCGCGGTGTCCGATCTGGGCGCGGCCATCGAGTTCTACAAGCGGCTCGGGCTCGACTTCGTCCGGGACCAGTACATGCCCGACGACCACGCCGGCTGCGACCTGCCCAACGGCGTACACCTGATGCTCGACACCGACGAGATGCGCGCCAAGATCACCGCGCGCTGGACGCCGCCGAGCCAGGGGCGGATGTTCCTCGCGTTCGAGTTCGAGACGGCGGCCGAGGTCGATGCGGCGTACGCCGAGTTGACCGCGGACGGGGTCACCGGGCTACAGGAGCCGTACGACGCGCCGTGGGGCATGCGGTACGCCACGGTCACCGACCCGTCCGGGAACGGCATCGACCTGTACGCCGACCTCCCGGCGAGCTGACCCGCGACGGGCCAGACTGATCCCAGGAGGTGGTGCAGTGAAGTACGTGCTCATGTTCGTCGACACCCCGGAGTTCACCAAGGAGGTCGAGGCGATGAGTCCGGCCGAACTGGAGGCGGCGTACGGGCGGGTGAACCAGTGGTTCATCGACAACGCGGACCGGATCAGTGCCCGGACCGGCAAGCTGCAGGGTGCGGCGACGGCGACCACGGTCCGGCTGGACGGGCCGGAGCCGGTGACGACCGACGGACCGTTCATCGAGGGCAAGGAAGTGATCTCGGGCGTGATCGAGATCGATGTCGCGGACCTGGACGAGGCGCTGCGGATGGTGAAGACCTGGCCGGCCTGCCCGGTGATCGAGATCCGTCCCGTGGAGTCATGACCGACCTCGCGTCCGCTGATGAGCTGGCCCGGGTGGTGCGCGAGCACGCGGGCCGGCTCGCGGCGTCGCTGATGTCGCTGCTCGGCGACTTCTCCGCCGCCGAGGATCTCGTCCAGGATGCTGTCGAGAGTGCGCTGCGGCGGTGGCCCGAGGAGGGCATCCCGGACCGGCCCGACGGGTGGCTGTTCACCGTGGCCCGGCGCCGCGGCCTCGACGTACTGCGGCGGCAGGAGAACTACCGGACCAAGCTGGCGCAGCTGCAGTGGCCGGTACGGCCTGAGCCGGATGACCGGCTGCGGCTCATCTTCACGTGCTGCCACCCTGCGCTGGCCAGGGAGGCTCAGATTGCGCTGACTCTCCGGGTCGTCTGTGGTCTGACGACGGCGCAGATCGCCGCGGCGTTCGTCGTACCGGAAACCACCGTGGCGCAGCGGATCACCCGGGCGAAGCGGAAGATCGCGGACGCGGGGATCCCGTACCGCATTCCCCGCGACGACGAGCTCGGCGAACGGCTGAGCGAAGTGCTGACCGTCATCTATCTGCTCTTCAACGAGGGCTACCTGTCCAGCACCGCCGAGCAGGCGCATTCGCGTGACCTCGTCGACGACGCGGAGTGGCTGACCGCACTACTGGCCGGTCTCCTGCCGAACGAGTCTGAGGTGACGGGCCTGCTCGTGCTGATCCGGCTCCACCGTGCTCGGGTCGCCGCGCGTTTCACTGCTGACGGTCAGATTGTCTTACTGCAGGACCAGGATCGGTCGCGATGGGACCATGCCGCGATCGCCGACGCGACCGCCCTGCTGATGCGGACGGCGCGCAGGCACCACTCCCCCGGGCTGTATCAACTCCAGGCGGCCATCGCCGCCTGTCACTGCGAAGCGGCCACATGGGCCGAGACGGACTGGGAGCAGATCCTCGTTCTCTACAACATGCTGCTTCGCCTGCAGCCGAACGCTGTCACCCGTCTGCATCGCTCAGTCGCCGTGCGGTACGTCGAGGGCGTGGAGCCGGCGTTGGCCGAGCTCGAGGAACTGGAGGGCGCACTCGGCAAGTACGCCCTGTTCCACGCCACCCGCGCCGAACTGCTTCGCGCGGCGGGACGCCCGTCCGAGGCTCATCACGCCGACCAGCAGGCGGTGGTGTTCACCGCCAACCCGGCGCAACTGAACCTCCTCCACGACCGCCTGAGCTCCTGACGGCCTGTCGTCAGTCCGCGTCGCTCCGCCGGACGATGGTCGGGTCGCGCCGCCCCCGGCCGACATCGATGCCCTTGTTCTGCATCCGCAGCCCGATCGACAGCGCCCGTACGCCGGTCGCGCCGAAGAAGCCGAGTTTGTACGACTCCCCCGGCGCCCCGGCTTCCCAGTACGGGACGTTCAGTTCGCCGTACTTGATGTAGTAGACCTCCGGCTCCGCGCCGGCCGCGATCCGCGCCGCGTCCTGAGCGCAGGCCGGCACCTTCCGCGTTCCGCGCCCCGGCGGCGTCCAGAGGACGTCACCTGTCGACGGTCCGTGCCGCGGATCGAAGAAACACGGCACCCGCCGCTCAGGGACTGGCTGCCCGGCGAGCCTGGCTTGCACACACGCCAGCGCAAAGCGCCCGTCGGTCAGGGTGTCGACGATCGCGCTGATCCCTTCCGGAGCAGCAATCCGCGGCGCCGCGGTCTTGGCCTTCTCGTACGCGTCGAGCGCGGTCTGGTAGTCGTGGTGCGTCGCGTCGTCCAACTTGGTGCCGTCGAGCGTCGTCCCGAACCGTGTCAACTGCTCTCCGAAGTGGGTAACGTCGTCCTCGGCGAGTTGCCGTACCCGCTCCACCTCGAGCGCCCGCCCGGCCCGCGCCACCCGCCGCGCGCGAAAGTACGCCAGCGCACCGGCAAGCCCGCCGCAGGCGATCAAGGCGACTATCCACTCCATCTACCGATGATAGGACGCAAGCCCCAACAGCCGCCGCGCTCAACTGGTGGACGGCGCGGAACTTCCGGGGGTGGTCGGCAGTTGAGTGAATGGGCGTTTACCGGTGGTGAGACGAGGAGAGTCATGGCAAGGCGTGTCGAGCAGAAGGCTCGGGCTCGGGAGAGGATCGCAGCGCAGCAGGCTGCACAGGCGCGGGCGGAGCGGCGCCGGCGCGTGCTGCTCGCGGCGGGTGCGGTGGCGGTTGTGGTCATCGTGGTCGCCGGTCTGGTGATCATCCGGCTGGCCGGCGGCGGGAAGGACAACACCGCGACCGCGCCGTCCGGTGCCGCCGACTCGCAGATCACGAGCGCGCTGGCGTCCGTCCCGGACTCGACGTTCACCGAGGTCGGCACCGACGCCGTGCAGGGCGGTCCGTCGGCGATCACGGCCCCGCCGCTGACCGCGGGCGGGAAGCCGAAGGTGCTCTACATCGGTGCCGAGTACTGCCCGTTCTGCGCCGCCGAGCGCTGGCCTGTCACGGTCGCGCTCTCGCGGTTCGGGACTTTCAGCAACCTCGGTACGACGCACTCGTCGGCCAGTGACGTCTTCCCGAACACCCCGACCCTGTCGTTCCACGGAGCGAAGTACACGAGTCAGTACCTGACCTTCACCGGCGTCGAGACGACCACGAACCAGCAGGTCAACGGGCAGTACGCCCCGCTGGACACGCCGACGGCCGAGGACCAGAAGACGTTCGACACCTACAACGCGCCGCCGTACGTGAAGGAGGGGGGCTCGATCCCCTTCGTCGACCTCGGCGGGAAGTTCGTCGCCTCGGGCGCGTCGTACAGTCCGGAGATCCTGGCCGGGAAGACGCAGGCCGAGGTCGCGGCCGCGCTGAAGGATCCGTCCAGCCCGATCGCGAAGGCGATCGTCGGCTCCTCCAACCTGTACACCGCCGCGCTCTGCCAGGTCACCGGCAACCAGCCCTCGAACGTGTGCTCGAGCGCCGCCGTCACCGCGGCCGCCGGCAAGCTCGGGAAGAGCTGAGACGTGAGCAAGACTGCGGGGACAGAGCAACAATCCGAGCAGGTCGCACCGCTGGGATGGTTGCCCTGGACAACCTTGGGACTGTCGATCGCAGGCGTCGCAGTCGCGGCGTACCTGACCTATGAGCACTTCACCGCGGGGTCGACGCTCGCCTGCCCGAACACCGGCGTGGTCAACTGCCTGAAGGTCACATCGAGCGAGTACTCGGCCGTCGTCGGCATCCCGGTCGCGCTCCTGGGACTCGGCTTCTTCGTCGCGATGACTGTCCTGTGCCTGCCGCAGATGTGGCGCGCCACCTCGCCATGGCCCGGCCGGGTGCGCCTCGCCGCGGTCGTTGTCGGAGTGCTGTTCGTCTTCTACCTCGTCTGGGCCGAGCTCTTCCAGATCGACGCGATCTGCCTGTGGTGCACCGTCGTCCACGCGTTGACCCTCGTGCTGTTCGGGCTGGTCGTCGTACGGGAGGCGCTGGCGCCGACCAGCACCTGAGCCGCGCTGTCTACGTTCGCCCAGGGCCGGGTACCGGTCGGTCATGCGATGGTTTCGGCTTCGGGCGCTGTTGACGGTCAATCTGGTGCTGTTCTTCGTGTTCCTGATCGGTCTCGTTCTCACCGGTCACGCGCAGGACAACGCTGAGCTCACCGATCACGGGCAGCCGACCGAGACCCTGGGCCAGTACGTCGGTTCGTCGTCCTTCGGCGAGGCGGTATTCGAGAACTGGGAGTCCGAATTCCTGCAGATGGGCATGTACGTCCTTCTCACCGCCTACCTGGTGCAGAAGGGCTCCGCGGAGTCCCGCCCGATCGACGAGGCCACACCGCAGGACGAGGACCCACGGGATCACCGCGCCGATCGTGAGGCACCCTGGCCGGTACGACACGGGTCGCCGGTGGTGCTGAAGCTGTACGAGAACTCCTTGGCGATCGCCTTCGGGCTCGTGTTCCTGCTGTCGTTCTGGCTGCACGCGGTCACCGGTGCGGCGTCGTACAGTCAGGAGCAGGAACTGCACGGCGGTATGGCGGTGACGACGTGGCAGTATCTGGGGACGTCACAGTTCTGGTACGAGTCGTGCCAGAACTGGCAGAGCGAGTTCCTCGCCGTGGCGGCCATTGTCGGTGGGTCCATCTACCTGCGCCAGCGCCGCTCGGCGCAGTCGAAGCCGGTCCACGCACCACACTCGGCCACGGGAGGCTGACGTGAACGACTTCACCGGCGCCGCGCAGTGGGTTCCCCACGACGGCGGGATGCGGAAGATCACGGCGACGCTCCCGGACTGCCGTGGCTGCGACCTGCACGAGTACGCCGAGCAGGTCGTGCCGGGCGAAGGACGGGTCCGCGCCCGGATGATGCTGATCGGGGAACAACCCGGCGACGTCGAGGACAAGGAAGGGCACGTCTTCGTCGGGCCTGCCGGCCGGCTGCTGGACAAGGCGCTGGTCGAGGCGGGGATCGAGCGCTCCGAGGTGTTCCTGACCAACGCGGTCAAGCATTTCCGGTTCGAACGCCAGGGCAAGCGCCGGATCCACAAGACCCCGTCGGCCGGTCAGATCGTTGCCTGCCGCCCCTGGTTGGACCGCGAACTGGAGATCGTGAAACCCGACCTCGTCGTCATCCTCGGCGCCGTCGCCGCCCGCGCCCTCATCGGCTCCGGCTTCAAAGTCACCGAACGCCGAGGCTCGCCGGTGCAGCTTCCCGACGGCCAAGCCGCGGTGGCGACGGTCCATCCGTCAGCCGTCGTACGGTCCCAGGAATTCCGTCGCGACTTCGCCCACTTCGTCGACGACCTCCGCGCCGCCAGAGAGCTACTGCAATGAACTACCTGCCGACGGCCTTGGCGAGTTGGGCTTTGGTCATCTTCGAGCGGCCCTTGATGTTCATGTGCTTGGCCTCGTTGTAGAGCTGTTCCTTGGTCCGGCCCTTCGAGCCGCTGTGCGAGCGGAGTCCGCCGCGGCGGCCCGACGAGATGTCGTGGGTCGACGTACGGCTCTTCTCCTTGGCCTCGCCGGAGCGGGCGCGTTCCTTGTTCACGGTCCGCGCGGCGATCTCCTCCGCGGTGTCCTCGCTGCGGCCACGCTTCTTCAGGCCGGACTTGATGTGCTCGTACTGCCGTTCGCGCTTGGCGTTCGATCCTGCGGGCATGATCCGCTCCTTCCGACGCTCCGGCCGGTACCCCGACATCTCTCACACAATCAGCCGCGTGCATGGATGAAACGGGAGCGGGCACTCGGCGGGTAACTCAAACGATCGGAGTACGACGTGAAGATCGGCTACTTCCTGTCCAGTGAGGAGTACACGCCGGCACAGTTGATCGAGCAGGCGCGGCTGGCCGAAGACGCCGGGTTCGACGGGCTGTGGATCAGTGACCACTTCCATCCGTGGAACGACGAACAGGGTCAGAGCGCCTTCGTCTGGTCCACCATCGGCGCGATCTCCCAGGTGTGCGAACTCCCAGTGACCACCGCGGTGACGTGTCCGACGGTGCGGATCCATCCCGCGATCATCGCGCAGGCGGCCGCGACCAGCGCCGTACTGCTGAACGGGCGGTTCCAGCTCGGCATCGGTACCGGCGAGGCCCTCAACGAGCACGTGCTCGGGTCCGTCTGGCCGACGGTCGACGTACGGCTGGCGATGCTCGAGGAGGCGGTCGAGATCATGCGGCGGCTGTGGACGGAGGAGGGGTTCGTCTCGCACCACGGCAAGCACTACACCGTCGACACCGCCCGGATCTACACCCGGCCGGAGGCGCCGCTACCCATCTACATGTCCGGCTTCGGGCCGGAGGCAACCGATGTCGCCGCGCGGATCGCGGACGGCTACATCACCACCACGCCGGACCGCGAACTGCTGCAGCGGTTCCGCGACAACGGCGGTGGGGACAAGCCGGCGCAGGCCGGGTTCAAGGTCAGCTACGCGCCGACCGAGGAAGAAGGCATCGAGCAGGCGCACCGGATCTGGGGGAACTCCGGTCTGCCGGGCGAACTGTCTCAGGTTCTGCCGTCACCCCGGCACTTCGAGCAGGCGAGCCAACTCGTCACGAAGGAATCGACGGCGCAGTCCGTCACCTGCGGATCCAAGGCAGACGCACATGTCGAGGCGTTCATGCCGTACGTCGACGCCGGCTTCGACGAGATCTACGTCGCCAACATGGGACCGCACTCCGTCGACATGATGAACCTCTACCGCACCGAAGTACTCCCCGAACTCCGCCGCCGCGCCTGAGCCCGCAGCAGCTTCCGGCTGTGCAGACCGACAGGTAGTGCACCTCCGAGACACCGTACACAGAACGCACGCCCGCTCAACTGCACTACCCGTCGACCCAACACCTCCTGTCCACCTGCACGCACAAACCGACCACGGTGGCTGACTCAGTCGGTGATTGGCAGTGCGTGGGCCTCCGGGTAGCCGGTGGTGGCCAGGCGGTTGAGGGTCTTCTCGAGTACGGCGGTGTCCTCGAGGGTGCGGACCTCGGTGATCTTGCCCCACCGCAACCGCAGGAACTGGTGTACGACGTTCTCGTAGTGGGAGCCGTCGACCACGCCCACGTGGACTGTGACCGCGGTTGCGACTCGCGTGTCCCACGGCCAGCCCGCGACCAAGATGTCTTGTACGTCGAACCGGGTGTCCGGGAGCAACCGGAAACACCGTTCCCACCAGCGCCGCAACGCATCGTGCGTGTGCCGTTCACCGCCCAACGCGTGATCGCCGTAGAACCGGTAGGTGAAGGCCGGCGCCATCCCCGCGACCATGGCCTCCCAGTTCCCGGCGCTGATCTCCGCGAACGCCTTCCGCACCTGCGCCGCCACGATCCGGTGGTACATGCCCCGCTCCCCTCTCGTCAGCCGTCGCCTCCACCGTAGAGATGGTGAGTTCAATACCGCAACTGACTAGAGTGGTGACATGCGGAACACCAGCTTCGCCTCGATGCACTGCTCGCTCGCCCAGTCCCTCGAAGTCATCGGCGACTGGTGGACCCCCTTGGTACTGCGCGACCTCTACCTCGGCCTGAGCCGCTTCGACGAGTTCGTCACCGACCTCGGAATTTCGCGCAATCTGCTCACCGACCGGCTCACCACGCTGATGAACGGCGGCCTCGTCGTCCGTACGCCGTACCAGGACAACCCGGTCCGCTACACCTACGCCCTCACCGAAGCCGGCCGCGAACTCATCCCGATCCTGATGGCTCTCACCGCCTGGGGTGACCGCTGGGCCACTCCACCCGCCGGGCAACCGCTCCACTTCACCCACACCACCTGCGGCCACCGCACGACACCAACAGTCACCTGCTCGGAATGCGGCGACCCTCTCACCGCGGCCGACGTCTCCCCGTCCCCCGGCCCCGGCGGCCGAACAGCGCCCGGCACCGCCCTCATCGCCACAGCGCTCACCGATCTCGGGCGTTAGGCAGGCGTCGCGCCGCCGCTTGCCCGCCACTCGAGAGCTTCGGGCAGATCGTGGTACTCGAGAAGGTGCTGCCCCGCGATCCGGGCCAGTTCGTCACGGACCTCGGCGGGCGTCGCATAGAAGTACTCGCGCCGCAGGTTGACCTTGTTGACGCGCTTCTCCGCGAACGCCGCATGGAGTCCGCCCTCGAGGCCGAGCGCGTCCTCGCTGAAGATGATCGCGTGGACGTCGAACCTGAACGGAACCGACGCGTCGCCCAACTCGCGCACCCGGTCCAGCGGATCGAGTCGCCGCGTCATGCCGATCTTGATCATGTTCTGACCGAACGATCCGAGGTTCGAGATGATGTAGACATAGCCGGCCCGGATGTTCGCCTCGCGCTCCTCGACGCCGGCGATCGACGATTCGATCTCGGCGATCTGTGCCTGGAGTTGGTCGATCGCGGCCGTATCGCCTGTCGCTTGCACCCGAGCCAGGGCGGTCTCGTAGTGCGACCGCTCCTTCAGCAGCCTCGACTTCTCCCGCTCGAACTCGCGCCGCGCGGCTTCCTCCTCGCGTTGCTGCTCCCGCTGCGCGCGAATGCGTTCCTTCTCCTCCTCGACCTTCGAGAGGTAGTCGGCAGTCAACAGGACCTCGTCGACGCGCAGCGCGTGGTAGTCCTCGCTGATTCTGATGTTCATGCTCTGACCGAGCCGCGCGATGGACTCGCGAGCCTTGGACAGGCGCTCGACACTCGACGCCCGGCGATGTGGCCGGACTGTCCGGACACAGTTGTCCGCCTCGGCGTTGTACGCGCGCAGCATCAGTTTAGAGATCTCGCGAACCATCTTGGCGCCCTCACGCGCCGAGTTGTTGACCTGCCAGGTCGTCGAAGCCGTGACCGCGCCGTCGCCTCGCGCGAGCGCCTTGTACCGGTCCTTCAGCTCGGCCAGCCGCGCCTTGTAGGCAACCGCGTCCTCCAACGGATGCGAGTACTCGTAGATGCCCACCTCCTGCAGCATCGCAACCTCGTTGGTCTCGATGACCTCCTGCCGTACGGCGGTCAGCTCGGCCTGAGCGTCGGACACATCCTGCCGGGCGCTGCCCAGCGCAGACTGCACTTGACCGAGCTCGCCGCGCAGGCGGTCCGTCTCCGCAGCGATGGTCAGCGCATCCATCCCACCGAGCTGATCCACCAGGTGGTGCAGACGCTCGACCTCGTTCTCCAGGCGCTTCTTCCCGCCGAACAGCCCGCGTCCCTCGCGGCGGCCCGGAATGTCGAGTCCGACCGCCTCAGCTGGAGCGGTCTGCTGCTCCGCGTGCTCGGTCCGCGCCGCGTGCCTCGCGCGGACCGCAACCGTACTCTGCAGCGGAGGTTCCGGTACGGCGCTCGCGTGCGATCCGACGGGCACATTCTCGACCCACAGCTGCCACCCAGGCGGGGCCGGCGGCCAACTCGGGTCGGGTTCCCAGCCCGGCTCAGGGACGAAGCCGGCCGGCGGGCTCGGCCAGTTCGGCGGCGGGTTGAATCGATACGACATGCAGCACGCTCCCCCACGTCAGACACGTCACGACCAGACGGCCGCCCCGCGGGCCCCACACCAGCCTCGCCCTCCCCGGCAAGGCCGCCCACGCAAGCCCATATCGCTGTACGACACGAATCCGTTACATCTCGCCACCCCGAGCAGCGCTCGTCAGACGACCCGGATCGGAACTTTACCGAGGGTGAACAGCCGTGGCCGCGGACGCAGGCTACTATTGGCAGAGCACCGAACATCGGCAATGCCGACCGCCCCCGGCGACGGCTGCGTCTTGGCCCGGAGGTCACAGTCATCGACTAGAGGTCGCCAATCGCACGCGGTGGCCGGTCCCGGTGGAGTCCGGGACAGCGATCGCTCGCGGAAGCGGTGGTTCTGCGCCGTTTCCCGGTGGCCCTACCGGACTCTCGGCGCGACGTGTCGCGGCGGCGGGATGGCCGTGCGGTGCTGCGTTCAGCCATGGCTCTCGCGCCGTGGCAGTACTGAGGAGGAGTCTTTGGCCCCACGAGGCCAGCGCCAGTCCGGCGCTGCCCGTTCCGCTCCCCGTCGCCGGCGTCCTGCCCGCGATGGTGACGGTCTGATCCCGGTCCTCGCGCGTGCTGTGCGGGAGGTCGAGGGCGCGGTCGAGCGCTCCGACGTACGCCCGTCGGTGCGCACCAAGTTCCAGGTCGTCGCACTGCTGGTGCGCGAGGAGCGTGCCCGCGTGAACGCGGACCAGAACGCGACCGACACCTACCGCGCCGAGCAACTCCGGCGGCTGGACGGCGTCGCCACGATCCTCGCCAAGGCGGCGGCCCGCGAGACCTCGCTCCTCGGGCTGCTGGCCGAGGATGCCGTCGTCTCCGAGGCGGGTACGCGGCTCAAACGCGACATGCTGAAGTCCGCCGGCGTCGAGGCGCCGCATGAGGAGCCCGCGCCGACCGAGCCGGTGACTCCACCAGATGCCGCGCGCCGCGTCGTACCGCAGGCAGTGGTCCAGCGTCAGCTCGCCAACCCGTTCCTCGCGCCCGACTTCTCGGCTGCCCCGTCGCGCCCGCCGCGCCCGCGCCGACTGGCCGGCTGGGAGCTCATCGGGCCTCTGCTCAAGTCGTTCGAGTACGCCGGCGCCGCGGCCAGCATGACCTTGCCCGAGCCGACCTCTCTGAACGCGGCCGGCGGCCTGGAGCTCATGCCACACCAGGCGCGCCTGATCGCGTCCGCCGCGGCCGGCCACCGCACGTTCCTGCTCGCCGACGAGCCGGGCCTCGGCAAGACCGCTCAGGCCCTGCTGGCCGCTCGCGCCGCCAACGCTTATCCCCTGCTGGCCGTCGTACCGAACGTCGTGAAGACGAACTGGGCTCGCGAGGCCGGCCTCTGGACGCCGCAGAAGACTGCCACGGTGATCCACGGCGACGGCGACACGATCGACGGGTTCGCGGACATCGTCGTCGTCAACTACGAGGTACTCGACCGTCACGTCGGCTGGCTCGGCGACCTCGGCTTCCGCGGCATGGTGGTCGACGAGGCGCACTTCATCAAGAACCGGAAGTCGCAGCGGTCGCGCAACGTCCTGCAGCTGTCCGAACGCATCCGGACCCGTACGCCGCGTCCCTTGCTGATGGCACTCACCGGAACGCCGCTGATCAACTCGATCGAGGACTTCACCGCGATCTGGCAGTACCTCGGCTGGATCGACGAGAAGGGTCCGCGGGCCGAGCTGATGGAGTCGCTCGAGGACACCGAGCTGACGCCGGCCGACCCCGGCTTCTACGCCGCCGCCCGCGCGTCGGTGATCGACCTCGGCATCGTCCGCCGCCGCAAGGTCGACGTGGCCGCCGACATCCCGGCCCGCCGGATCGCCGATCTGCCCGTCGAGCTCGACGGCGCCCTCGGCCGCTCGATCCGCGACGCCGAGCGCGAGCTCGCCAACCGCCTTGTGCAGCGGTACCGGACCGCACTCGAGACGCGGACGTCCGGCACCACCGTGGAGGGCATCGACCACGAGCTCGTCCGCCGGGTCGCCGGCTGGGAGCGCACCGAGATGGCGAACGCGAAGACCGGCGAGAACGTCTTCACCCTGGTACGCCGGATCGGCACCGCGAAGGCCGGCCTGGCCGCCGACTACGCCGCGCAGCTCGCGCAGAACGTCGGCAAGGTCGTCTTCTTCGCTCGCCACATCGAGGTGATGGACGCCGCCGAGGAGCTCTTCACCGAGCGCGGCATCCGCTTCTCCTCGATCCGGGGCGACCAGACCGCGAGGAACCGGCAGAAGAACATCGACGCGTTCGTCAACGACCCAGAGGTCTCCGTCGCGGTCTGCTCGCTGCTGGCCGCCGGTGTGGGCCTGAACCTGCAGGTCGCGTCGAACGTCGTACTCGCGGAGCTGTCCTGGACGAACGCCGAGCAGACGCAGGCGATCGACCGGGTCCACCGCATCGGCCAGGACATGCCGGTGACCGCCTGGCGGATCATCGCCGCCCAGACCATCGACACCAGAATCGCCGACCTCATCGACAGCAAGTCCAGCCTCGCCGCCCGGGCCCTCGACGGCTCCGACGACGAGGTCTCGTCCTCCGCGGACTTCCAGCTCGAAGCCCTGGCGGCCCTCCTGACGGACGCCCTGGAGAACACACTCTAGGCGGCCTGTCAGTCGGCGGTGATCTCGACGCAGCACTCGCCGCCGGCTGGGTCGAGGACGGCGCGGACGGTGGTTGCCCGCAGGCCGTTGAGCATCCCGGTAAGGAACGCGTGGTTGATGCCGCAGACTGCGTCGGGCTGAGCCTGCGCGAGTGGGTGGAACGGGCAACTCTGCAGCCGGACGCAGTTCGGGCGTGGACGGTCCGGTTCGAAGCCGGCGCGCGACAACGTTGCCTCTGACAACGTCAACGCACGTTCCGAACTCAATCGGCCGGGGCGGGATCGGGCGCGTTCCTCTTCGCCGACGCGTTCACCTCGGCGGAACGCCGCCTTGAGGGTCGAGTCCATCGGGCTGAGGTCGTCGTCATGGCTGAGGACACCGTCGAGGAGGATCTCCGCGAGCAGGTCCGGCTGGCGCGGCGGGATCGACACCCGCACGTCGGTCTCGACCGGTTCGTACAGCTTCGGTGCACGGCCGACCTTGCGAAGCCTGCCGCCGTGCTCGTAGTGGGCTCGCAGGAGCCTGGCCTCGACCAGCTTCTCCAGGTGGAACGCGGCCAGTTTCCGCGAGATCCCGACCTCGGCCGCCGCCTCGTCCCGGCTGATCGCCCGGCCGGCCCGACGGCAGAACTCGAACATCCGGCGCCGGGATTCGTCGCTCAACGCCGAGACCGCCCTGATCGTCGCGTCCGCACCGAGCCTCTCGTCAGCCACCCGTCCACGATAACGGACACGAACATTGGCGAAAAGCGACGCCGACGCGCGCCAACCTCTTGACCTGCCAGTCCGAATAAGACCAAACTCGGTTGGTGAAATAGGAGGTGCCGATGTCCGATCGGTCGTCTGCCGCGAAGCACCCGGTCAGTGCGCTGCTCACCGGGCCGTACGGTCACCCGTTCCACCCGATCCTGGTGACGATTCCGATCGGCGCCTGGGTGGCCAGCTTCGTCTTCGACATCGGGTCGCAGGCGGCGGACGCGGCGTACCTGGTCCAGGCGTCGACGTGGCTGATCGTGATCGGCATCGTCGGCGCTCTCGCGGCCGCGGCCGTCGGGCTACTGGACTTCTTCGCCATCCCGCCCGGCACACCGGCGTTCCGGACCGGGTTGATCCACCTGGTCCTGAACGTGGCGGTCGTCGTGGCGTACGTCGTCAACGCGCTCTGGCGCCGCGGATCCGATGCTGACGAGGTCGCGGTCGGTCCGATCGTCCTGTCGGCGGTCAGCTTGGCCGCACTCATGGTGTCGGGCTATCTCGGGGGAAAGCTGGCCTTCCGGTACGGCGTACGGGTCGCCGAGGAGGACGACCAGGCCGAAGGTTTCGAGCCGAGGAGATGACATGGGTATCGCAGCACTCGTCACGTGGCTGATCACCGCGGTCGGTGGTTTCTACCTGCTGTTCACCTGGATCAGCAACGGCGGGCCACGCAAGCCGAGCACGAGCAAGTTCCGGCCGGCACTGATCTTCAGTCACTTCGCCCTCGCGGCCATCGGGCTCGTCCTGTGGATCATCTACCTGATCGCCGACAGCGACGCCCTGGCCTGGGTCGCGTTCATTCTGCTCGTGCCGGTCGCCTTGCTGGGGTTCGCGATGCTGCGACGCTGGCTGCCGACGTACCGAGCGCGTGCGGCGGCCGAGGTGGCAGCAGCAGACGTCCCGGCTGAGCGGCACTTCCCCGTCGCTGTCGTTGGCGGCCACGGCCTGTTCGCCGTCGTCACCGTGGTGCTGGTTCTGCTGGCGGCCCTAGAGGTCTGAGGTGAGTTCGCCGACGGGCAGTTCTGCCTTCACCGTGTTGGTGGCGGGCGCGAGCGGGCAGGTCCACAGCGGGCTGTAGGCGCACGACGGGTTGTAGGCGAAGTTCAGGTCCACGATGAGCCGGCCCTCGCGGATGTCACCGCCCAGGTCGGCGCCCTTGACGGTGTCCAGCAGATAACGGCCACCGCCGTACGTGCGTGATCCTGCCAGTGCGTCCTTGACCGGCACGAACACACCACCGCCGTACGACTCCAGCCACCACACGTCGAGGTCGCCGATCGCGGGCAGATGCAGTACGCCGACCCGCGAGAACGGGATCACGCCGTCGGTGGCCGAGGGGACCTCCCAACGGACCGGCTCGACATCCGTGTCGACCTCGACCTCGAACCGCAACTGCGGCCGGTAGTCCCCCACCGGAACCCCTTTGAAGCCGTCGCGCTCCTCGACAGGCGATGCAGGGTGGGTCGCCAGCAGTTCATCTCTCCCTGCCCGCCACAGCGCATGCCCTTCGGCCGGGTCGCCGGCCGCTCGCACAACGCCGTACAGCGCGAACACGCGCCGCCGCCAGTCAGCCGTATCCAGCGCGCCCGGTGCTCCCCGCTCTTCGCTCACCCAACCACCCTACGGCGCCACTCCACAGTGCGAGTGGCTGGCACGGAGCTTGCAGACGGGGGATGGTTAGGAGGGGGTGGGGCGCGTGGAGTTGGCGTTGGAGGGACGGGTCGGGCTGCGGGTGGAGTTGCGGCCGCAGATCGTCGCGTTTGCCGAGCTGCTGCAGCTGCCGGCGGTCGGGGTGGACGAGCTTGTCGAGCGGGAACTGGGCGACAACCCCGCGATCGAGCGAGTCGACGACGGCGCTGGGCGCGGACCTGCTGCTGGGGTGACCGAGTGGGTTGACGGCGGCGAGGTGGGTGCCCTGCGGGCGGAGGCAGGATTGCTGGTGCCTGCCGCCGATGGAGCCATCGTGGAGTACGTCGTGGGCTGCCTGGACCAGCGTGGGCGGTTGACGAGTACGACGACTGAGATCGCCGGCTGCCTCGGAGTCAGTACGACGCGGGTCGTGAGTGCGCTCGCGGCCGTGCAGAAGGTTGGGCCACCTGGGATCGGGGCTCGGGATCTGCGGGAATGCCTGTTGCTCCAGATCGAGGACTGGACTCCGACCGTCGTCAGAGCAGTGGTGGACCGGCATCTCGAGGACCTGGCCGGCCGGCGGTTCGACCGAATCGCCAACGCCCTCGGAACGTCCGCTGCGGAGATCCAGACAGCGGCGGACTTCATCAAGGAGCAGCTAGTGCCGTTCGTGGCACTCGATCTCGGGTGCTGGCCGCCGCGGACCACGAACGCCCGGGCCGAGGTGCTGCGGCCGGACTACGTGTTCGCGGACGAGTTCACGATCGAGATCGCCGAGGAGGCTCGGCATTCGCTGGCGATCAGTTGGTCGTATCGGACCGGCGGTGCGGAGGCCCAGGAGTGGCTGGCGCGGGCGAGGCTGTTCATCAGCCGTCTGCACCAGCGCTGGCAGACGATGCGCGCGGTCGGCGAGGCGATTGTCGACAATCAGAAAGTCTTCCTGGCCGGGAGGTCCGGCTGTCCCGCTCCCCTGACCCGCGCCGACGTCGCGCGCACGGTCGGCGTCCATGAGTCGACGGTGTCCCGCGCGGTGTCGGCCCGTTGGGCGCAGCTGCCGTCGGGACGCCTCACCCCGATGGCGGACTTCTTCTGTACGTCGGCCGAACCGCGCGACGCGGTTCGCGACCTGATCGCGCACGAGGCCCAGCCGCTGTCGGACGGCGAGATCGCGCGGCTGCTGTCGACCACGGCCCATCCGATCGCCCGTCGTACCGTCGCCAAATACCGGGCCCAGCTCGGAATCGCCGCGCAGTCCCGACGCTGAAGCGAACTTCGCCGGCGTAGCCCATCCAAGGTCCAGTAGACGAAGAAGACTTCGGCGGCCGCACCGATGACCCCTGGCACGGATCGTGCATCCCTGTGGTCGAACAGATCTCGCGACAGATCGGGTGACCGGGGAGGGTCTTCGTGCAGCAGCTGGATCCGGTGCATGAGCTGGAGCTCGCGACCCGCGCCATCGAGGTGCGGGACCGCGCGGGAGCCGTGCCGGCGCTGCGTGCCATGGCGACCAGCCTGGCCGGACTCCTCCCGGCCGCGACCTCCGAGCAGGTGGCGCGGCTGGTGGATCAGAGTCTCCCGCTCTGGATCCGGCTCCAGGAAGGTTCCGATCCGGCGCGGGTCAGCACGTTGCTCGGGCTCGAGCTGGAGGGACTGAGCGCGGAGGACCGCGAGCTCGAGGTGACTCGTGAGCTGGTGCGGTCGGCCTGGGATCGGTTCGCGACCTTGACAGATGGACCAGAAGGAAGGAACGGCGTGATGGCGGCTTACGGATACGAAGGCTCGTTCGGTCCGGGCGAGGTCTATGCCGAATTCGGCGAAGGTGAGCAGTACGGCGAGTACGGCGAGGGCGAGTTCGGCCAGGGCGAGTTCGGCCAGGGCGAGCAGTATGGCGAGACGGAGTACGGCCAGGGCGAGTACAACGAGTTCGGCCAAGGGGAGCAATACGGCGAGAGCGAACAGTACGGAGAGTTCGGAGAAGGTGAGTACAACGAGTTCGGGGAGGGTGAGCAGTACGGCGAAGCCGAGTTCGGTGAACTGCAGGAAGCCATGCCCGGTGAGCTCGAGCAGTTCGAGGCCGAGCTGCAAGAGCTGAACGGCGAGTACTCCAGCCCACTCGGCGAGCAGCAGGAGATGGAGCTGGCCGCGCAGTTGCTCGAGATCCGCGACGAGGCTGAGCTCGAGCAGTTCCTCGGCGGCCTGATCAAGAACGTGGCCAAGGGAGTCGGCGGCTTCCTCGACTCGCCGACCGGCAAGGCCCTCGGCGGGATCCTCAAGAACGTCGCCAAGAAGGCGCTGCCGATGGTCGGCGGTGCGATCGGTTCGTTCGTTGCCCCCGGCATCGGTACGGCGATCGGCACCCGGCTGGGCAGTATGGCGACCAAGCTGTTCGAGGCCGAGGTAGGTGAACTGGAGGCGCTCAGCCAGGACGAGGCCGAGTTCGAGGTCGCCCGCCGGTACGTCCGGTTCTCCGCCGCCGCGACCCGCAACGCGGCATTGTCCCCGCGGCACGGACAGCCACAGCGGACAGCCCGCGCAGCCGCCTACGGTGCAGCGCGCCGGCATGCGGGTGGAGTGGCTCGGCGCTATCCGTCGTTCGCGCGGCCGGGTCAGTGGCACGGCTCGCAGCAGCAACGCCGAAGGCGGCACCATCACCCGCAGCAGCCCGGACCGTACCCCTACGCCGCCTGGCCGTACCCGGTGCCGCCGTTCCCACCGCCCTATCCGGTCCCACAGCAGGAGCCTCCGCAGCAGGAGCCCCCGGGCGGCGCCGCGCCGAACGGTGCGGCACCCAAACCGGCCGGAGGACCGCCGCCGGACGCGCCGCCACCCGATGCCCCACCGGACTCCGGCGGGCAGAGCGAGTACGGGTACCACGGGTCGTCGTCGAGGCAGGGCTCAGGCGGTCGCTGGGTACGCCGCGGCAGCCAGATCGTGCTCTACGGGGCGTGACCGCGATGCCCGACGCCGTGTGGTTCCTGGAGCAGGAGTGCCGTGCGCTGCGCACGCGGCTGGCACTCGTGCAGCCGTTCGTGCTGCACGAGTCGATGCTGCCGGCGGCCGCGCTGGCGCCGGACGCCTTGCTGGCGGTCGAGCGCTTCCTGATCCAGGGCCGCGAGGAGCTACGGCGTCGACTGGACGCCTACTACGACTGGCTCCTCGGCGCCGGTGCTTCGGCGCCACCCGACGAGCAGCAACGCCGGTTCGTCAGCCTGCGCTGGCGGTTCAACGACGTACTCACGCAGTTCGACACGTTCCAGCAGGCCATCACCCAGCGCAGCGAGAGCCGGATCGGTATCTGGCTGTCCGGCCTGGATGTGGCAGCCCGGGATGCGTTGCAGCTTCCCGGCATCGCCGTACCGCCGATCATCTGCTATCTGGATCGGGGGCAGGGCGCGGCGATCCGGCGGGCGCGGACCCGGTTGGCAGGTGGCGACCCGAGCCCGACGGCCCTGGTCCTCATCCCGCGCGAGCGGATGATCGGCTCGAGCGGAATCGCGTCGTCGCTCCTGCACGAATGCGGCCACCAGGTCGCGGCCCTGCTGGAGCTGGTCCCGTCCCTGCACCACGAGGTACGGCGCTACGCGCGGAGGCGACCGGACGATGAGCGGCCCGCCTGGCAGTTGTGGCAGCGGTGGCTGTCCGAGATCGTGGCCGACCTGCATTCGGTCGGCAAGCTCGGGATCGGCTCGACGCTCGGGCTGATGGGTGTCGTCAGCCTCCCCCGCGTCTTCGTCCTGCGAATGACCGAGGGCGATCCGCATCCGTTCCCCTGGATCAGGGTCCACCTCAGCTGCGCGCTCGGCGACGTTCTCTATCCACATCCGCAATGGGCGGCCGTGGCGCGGTTGTGGGACGAGCTCTACCCGGCGACGGGTCTCGATGCGGCGCGGCAACGGCTGTTCGCAACGCTTCGCCGTACCTGTCCGTTGCTGGCCGCACTCCTCGCCGGCCACCGCCCGCCGGCTCTGCGCGATCACACGCTCGCAGACCTCTTCCCGACCCGCGAACGCACTCCTGACCGGCTCGCGCGGCAGTACGACGACGTACTGACCGACCCCGGTCGGCTGTGCCGGGAACCTCCGACGCTGGCGTTCGCGATCCTCGGCCAGGCCCGCGCCGACGGCCGGCTCAGACCCGAGGACGAGAGCACGGTCGTCAACGACCTGCTCACCCGGTGGGCGCTCGACTCCACGTTCGCCGCCGCCGGCACATCTCTCACCAGTTCAAAGGAGACACCCTGATGCCAAGCAACGAACCCGAGGTCATCCTGACCCCCAGCCCGGAGACGATCGAGCAGGGCGGCCGCGTCCGGCTCACCGCCAGGCTCGACACATCCGAGACCTATTTCATCACCGAGGCGTCCTGGAACTTCCCGGGTCGCGGACCGTTCATCGTGCAGACCTACGACCCCGACGACGAGGTCACCGAGGCCAAGGCGGTCTGGCACGTTCCGGACGACCAGACCCCCGGGACCTTCGACATCCGCGTGAAGGTGACTGCGGAGCTGCAGCCGGTCAGGCGGGGCAGCGGCGGTTCTCCCCCGGCGCCGATCACCGTCGTCGTCAATGGCAAGGAGGAGGTCACCGTGCGGGCCCGGCCGTTCGCTTCCGGCGATGCGGTCGCGGTGACCATGCGCCGCGGCGACGTGGTGGAGACCGACGACCAGGCGTTCTGGGTCGCGATCCGCAACAGCACCCAGGCCCTCTCGTTCAACCGGTACTCCGAGTTCCTGGCCGGCACCATGCGCAGACGCGACGTACGCCGGCTCGCCAAGCTGCAGAAGGTCCGCGCGCTGCCGTTCCCGGACATGGACCAGTACCGGGTGCTGAAGACCGCGACCGAAGTGTTCATGATGGCGCACTGCGGTGTCCGGGTCGACGCGAACCGGCTGGGCCGGCCGTTCAAGGGACTCAACCTCGACGAGGAGCGGGTCCGGCTGAACCGTCCGGATCTGGACGACGACCCGTTCCGCGCCGAGATCAGGCACCAATGGGAGGACTACATCACCGAAGGCCCGCGGCTGCCGGGTGAGGAGGACCAGGCGTTCCTGCCGTACCTGGCGGTGATCCGGCTCAAGCTCGGCGATGTCGACATCGTCGGCGACCGCGACTTCGGCGTGAACACCTACGGCATCCTGCAGAGCAAGCTGACCAATCCGTGCCTGATCGAGCTGATCTGGAACTACTGGCACCGCGAGGCTCATCTGGTGCACGCGATGTCGGCGCTGCTGCTGCGCTTCCAGAACGTCCGGACCGGTCGTGGCCCGGACCCCCTCGCGCATCTGGAGATCGATCCGCTCCGGCCGTTGAGCAACCTGATGTGGGGCATGGTCAACGACGAGCAGCACCGCCTCACCGACACCCGGGTCGCGTACGAGTTGTTCCACCACTACGGCATCAGCATGTTGCAGCCCGGTCAGCCGCCGATGCGGCCGGCCGACAGCAGGGTGCATTTCCTCAGCAGCTTCCACCGGTTGCTGCACGTGGTCTCGATCTTCCTGAAGGAGGACGACGACACCACAGTGCTCGCGGATGCCTTCCCCGTCCTCAACGCACTCAAGGAGGTGCACCTGCAGCTCACCGAGGGGCAGGGAAACCAGTACCTCGAGCTGCCCTGGCAGGCGCGCCAGGAGGATCTGATGTACCAGTACATGCTCGCGCGGCCGGAGATGCGGGAGTTCCTGCCGAGCCGAGTGATGGTCGCCTACCCGGAGGCCTGGATGGACCCGGTGGAGACCGTCAAGCGCCTGTACGGCTGGCCCGATGCGTCCGTACTGCACTTCCGCGACCTGGCGATCTTCGGTGAGCAGCTCCTGCTCGGCATCCGCTACGGCAACTGGAACGACATCAGGCTGCCGCAGCAGGCCGCCAACTGGGTCCGCTACTGGCGTCCGGAGCTGCAGGGCTACATCCACGCCTACCAGGCGGTGACCGGAGCCGATCTCACTGTCGACCCGGTGGACACCACGATGCCGTCGATCCTGCTCCGGCAGCGACTGCTCGACCAGTTGGCCGGCACTGGCTCTCGTCGTACGTCGGCGGCGCCCGTGCAGCTGCCCGGTTACTCCGGAACGTTCTGACCAGGGAGGCTGAATCATGACGACCCAAGCGTTCCTCGACGAGACGTGGGGCGAGGTCTCCACCCCGGGCGGCGCAGACGCACTGGACAACGCCCTGCCCCAGTCGGGTCCGGGGTTCTACTGCAAGAGCACTGGCCGCCAGTTCGGTCGCCGCGAGACGCTGCGCGCGGTGACCGCGATCGCCGCTGAATGGGCTCGGCGGCACCCGAGCGGGCCGAGGATCGGGATCACCGACATCAGCCTGCGCGGCGGCGGACCGATGTCGCCGCACAAGTCGCACCAGAAAGGAACGGACGTCGACATCCGGCCGGTGCGCAACGACGGCAAGGAGGAGCCGGTCAATTACACGATGCCGGTGTACTCCCGTCCGCTCACCCAGGAGTTGGTCGACCTGATCCGGGGCAACCCGGTGCTGCAGGTGTCGCGGGTCTTCTTCAACGACCCACAGGTCAAGGGCGTCTCCCCGCTAAGTGGTCACCACGACCACATGCACGTCTCCTTCACGACCACGCCCGCGACCGGGGGGTCCTTCCCAGCGGCAGGCGGTTCGTACGTGCCCAGCGCGCCTCCGCCGCAGGCGGCTCCAGGCGGTTCCTACGTGCCGAGCGCTCCTCCGATGCAGGCGGCTACAGGGGGCGGGGCTCAGAATGTCCGGCTCGGCACGATCCACGCGACACGGCCCGACGGCACCCGCTTCACCTATCAGTTCACCAGCGACGACCTGGTCTGGACCGCGCGGTTCATCGTCGGTGAGGCCGGTGGGCGTGACAACGCGGACAACCGGGCGGTCATCTGGGCGATGATCAACCTCTACGGTCTGATCCGGCATCGCCAGTACCCCACCTTCCACGGATTCCTGCGGGCGTACTCGACACCGCTGCAGGCGTCGCTGAAGAACTGGGGTGCCGCCCGCCGGCACATGCACAAGCCGGAGTTCGTCAAGACGGGTGCGACGTACCCGCCACCGGCGCCGCCGGGGATCCCGGTCGGTCAACTGCGGCAGTTCCTCAAGCTCCAGAGCACCGCATGGTCGGCGCTCCCCCAGCCTGCGCGGAACCTCGCCACCACCGCCCTGACCGGCGCCATCCCGAACCCGATCGGCAACGCCACCCAGTTCGCCAGTACGGCGGTCTACTTCCGCGACCGCCACGGACGGCTGCCAACCGACCCGCAGTGGACCAAGTTCACCCAGGACTACGCCAAGGGCCAGCGCTGGCAGTGGATCGGCCAGCGTGCCGGCCTCAACCAGCGGAACAACGCGTTCTTCATCGAGGACCGGTTCTCGAAGTTGCCGGCGGGCGCCGTACGAGTCCAACGGCCCTAGGGCGATGACCATCGTCGACGCCCACTGCCATGTGGGGAGAGGAGACACACTCACCGGGCCGTGGGACGTCGGCCGGTTGGACCACTACCTGCGGCGGGCCGACGCCGCGCGGATCACGCACACGGTCCTCTTCTCGGTGTTCCACGGCGACTACCTGACCGCCAACCGGTCCGTGGCGCGGGTGGTGGCCAGCAAGCCCGAGCGGTTCATCGGGTTCGCGTTCGTCCACCCAGCCCGGGATGCCGGGCGGGTCGCCGAGTTGGTGCACGAGGCCGTGCACCAACTCGGCTTCCGCGGGCTGAAAGTGCACCGGCACGACGCGGCACTGACGCCCGAGATCGCGCGCGCCGCGGACCGGTTCGGTCTGCCGGTGCTCTACGACCCGATGGGCCAGGTGGCGCCTCTGGAGCTGTTCGCCACCGAGTTCCCGCGGGTCGCGTTCATCGTGCCGCACCTGGGCAGCTTCGCCGACGACTGGGCCGCGCAGCGTGCGGTGATCGACCTGCTGGTGCGACTGCCCAACGTGTACGCCGACACCTCCGGCGTACGGCGGTTCGACCTGCTCGTCGACGCAGTACGCCGGGCCGGGCCGGAGAAACTCATCTTCGGCTCCGACGGGCCGTGGCTGCATCCCGGACTGGAGCTCGCGAAGATCAAGGCCCTCGGCCTCTCGCGGCGGGACGTACAAGCCGTCCTCGGCGGCACTTTGCTGGGACTACTCAGCCCTCTTGGAGCTGAGCGGCCCGCCGCAGTTGGAGCGCCCGCTCGCTGACGGTCAGGATCCGCGCGGCCCGCTTCAGATTCCCGTCTTCCTGCGCGACAGCCATCCGAACCGCGGTGTCCCGCGCGACGTCACCGATCTCCTTCAGGGACGCCCCTCCGGCCAGTGCTTGCATCACCGCACCCTCGAACGCACTTCCGGTCCGCCACACCTCCCGCGCGTCATCCGGAGGCCGCTCATCATCAGGTACGTCGCCAACCGTGATCGGTCCTTGCCCGACATGCCGTTGAGCAATCCGCTCGACCAGCGTCCTCAGATCCCGCACGTTCCCGGGGTACGGCCGCCCGGTCAGCAGTGCACTGACTGCCGGGTCGAATCCGCCGGCGGCCTCCTGCATCGCAGCGAAGTGCTCGGCGAGCGGAAGAATGTCGCGCGTCCGCTCGCGGAGGCTCGGCAGGGCGCACCGCCACGCGGCGATCCGATGGTAGAAGTCCCGCCGGAACGCCCCGCGCCTCTCGTCGTCGAGCAGGTCCCGGTTCGTCGCACAGATCAGCCGGAACGTCGTCCGGTGCCAGGTGTTCCCACCGACGCGCTTGTACGCCCCCTCCTGGATCA
The DNA here is from genome assembly GCF_044459685.1 of Kribbella sp. NPDC050241. Lineage (NCBI taxonomy): Bacteria > Bacillati > Actinomycetota > Actinomycetes > Propionibacteriales > Kribbellaceae > Kribbella > Kribbella sp. NPDC050241. The sequence continues at coordinate 1,170,136 of NZ_JBITJE010000001.1, read as the reverse complement.
CGCGGAGCAGCTCGGCCTGGAGCTGCAGCGGAAGCTCACCCACCTCGTCGAGGAACAAGGTCCCGCCGTCGGCCTGTCCGAAGGCGCCGACCCGCTGGGCGACCGCGCCGGTGAACGCTCCCCGCTCGTGCCCGAAGAACTCGCTGCCGGACAGCGAGGGCACCACCGTCGTGCAGTCCAGTACGACGAGGTCGCCCTTGTCCGGCCTCGGGTCCAGCGCATGGACCAGCCGCGCCACGAGCTCCTTACCCGTCCCGCTCTCACCGGTGATGAGCAACGACAACGTGGTGAAGTGCGCGACCTCGACGATCTGGCGCAGTACCCGTCGCCAAGCCGGCGAGCGCCCGACCAACTCCTCGGTCACCGCGACCGAGTCCATCAACGCGTCGACCTGCTGCCACCGCCGCAACCGCTCCACCGCATCCGACGCCGGATCGTCCGACCGGTCCCAGGCGATGACATCGGCCGCGCCCGCCGCCATCAACTGCCATGACCCGTCGACGTCGACCGACGCACCAGCCGGCACGACAACCAGCACCCGCCGCTCGCCGTCCGCGGCCGCCGCGCGCACGAACGCCACTTCCCGCTCGGTGATGGTGTCCACGACAACGACACCGATCCGCCCCACAGCTGGTGCCGACTCCGGCACCACTACGCCCTCCCCCGCCAGCGCGTCACAAACCACCTGCGCCGCACGCGACTCCCCCGCAGCCCCGAGACAGCGCATCCACACGGGCCCAATTTCCCCACGAGACATAGCGCTGTATCCCCACGATCGCCCCAGCCCCCAGCGACCTTCCAACCGTACGCGCATCCACACCGTCAGACCACAGCCTGCAACCTCCAGCTGCTGTCGACGACGGGTGGTCCATCAAATGCATTTGATGTAATGTCAGGCGCCGTGAACGGTGTGCCTGAGTTCGTCCGGCTGGTCAGTCATCCGCTGCGATGGCAACTGGTGGCCGAGCTCGCTCGAAGCGATCTGCGAGTGCGTGAGTTGGTCGCCGTTGTCGACGAGCCGCAGAACCTGGTCTCGTACCACCTGAGGCTCCTGCGCGACGGCGGCCTGGTGGCGTCGCGGCGCAGCAGCTTCGACGCCCGCGACAGCTACTACCACCTCGACCTCGACCGCTGTGCGGAGGCGCTGGCCGATGCCGGCACCGCGCTGCATCCGGCGCTCCGGATGACGCCGGTGCCCGAGGACCCGCCACGCCGTTCGAGCGTGTTGTTCGTCTGCAGCGGCAACAGCGCACGCTCGCCGATTGCCGAGGCGCTCCTGCGACACCGAGCCGGGAACCGCGTGCGCGTCAGCAGTGCCGGGACCCGGCCCAAGGACCGAATCCATCCGCACGCCGTGCGAGTACTGCGGGAGCACTACGACATCGACATCGAGGAGCAAGCACCACGGTCGCTCAACTCGACCCTGCACAGTCGTTTCAAGCGCGTGATCACCTTGTGCGACACAGCGCGCGAAACGCTCGCCGACAACCCGCCCCGCGCGCATTGGAGCATCCCCGACCCTTCGGCCGGCGACGACGGCCGGAGCAGTTACTCGAGGTTTGTCTCCGCGGCGGCGGACATCGACAACCGTGTTCGGCACCTGCTGCCGAGCCTCAAGGAGGACCAACCATGAACGACGAGGAGACCTTCGCCAGCGTCCGCTACATCGTCGACGACGTCCCGGCGGCCATCGACTTCTACACCAGCCAGCTCGGTTTCGTACTGCGGAGCAACCCGGCGCCGGTGTTCGCCGACGTCACCCGCGGACCACTGCGCCTCCTGCTCTCCGGACCGCAGACCTCTGGCGCCCGCGCCACCCCGGACGACGCGTCGGACGCCGGCCGAAACCGCATCCATCTGATTGTCGACAATCTCGACGCCGAGATCGAACGGCTCGAGGCCGCCAAGGTCCCGTTCCGCAGCGAACCCACCTCCGGCCCAGGAGGCCGCCAGATCCTGATCGCCGACCCGGCCGGCAACCTCATCGAGCTGTTCCAGCCCGCAGGCTGACGGCGGCCCGGCACTAGCATGTGCGGGTGGCGATACCGGTGGTGCTCGACTGCGATCCTGGGCATGACGATGCGATGGCGTTGCTGCTGGCAGTCGCGGACCCTGCGATCGACCTGCGCGCGGTCACCACCGTGGCCGGCAATCAGACGGTCGAGAAGTGCACCATCAACGCTCGCCGGGTGCTGTCGCTGGCCGGGGCGCGAGATGTCCCGATCGCTCGCGGGGCCGACCGCCCGTCGGTGCGGCCGTTGCGGATCGCCGACGACGTACACGGCGAGACCGGGCTGGACGGTCCGCTGTTCGACGGCGACCCGACGGTGCCCGAGGCAACGATCACGGCCCACGAGCTACTGGTCGACGTACTGACCACGCATGAGTCGCTGGTCACGATCGTGGCGACCGGCGCGCTGACGAACGTCGCCCGGCTGCTCGCGGAACGCCCGGAGCTGACCGACCGGATCGACCAGGTCGTCTGGATGGGCGGTTCGACCGAGCGTGGCAATGTGACGCCGTACGCCGAGGCCAACTGCTTCGTCGACCCCGAGGCCGCGGACCAGGTCCTGCGATCGGGCGTCCCGTTCACGATGTGCGGCCTCAACGTCACGCATCAGGCGCTGGTGACGGACGACGTACTGGCGTCCTTCGCACGCATCGGCACGCCGCTGGCCGGCATCTGCATCGAGTGGATGACCTTCTTCGCCTCGACCTACCAGCATCTCTGGGGCTTCACCGCGCCACCGCTTCACGATCCGGTCGCCGTCGCCCGAGTCATCGACCCCACCATCGTCCGCTGCGTCGAGGCCAACGTAGTCATCGAAACCAAGGGCGAGTGGACCGCCGGCGCCACCGCCGTAGACCTCCACCACTACACCGGGCGGGCGCCCAACGCCCAGGTCGCCATCGAACTCGACCAAACCGCCTTCTGGGCCAAGCTCATCGACGCCATCACTCTCCTCGGTCATCAACCCAACGGGTAGACGGATGGATCCGCCACGACGGCCGGCGGAGTTCGTGGTGGGAGTGTGGGGTCGGCGCGGGCAGCGGCGGCCAGGTCCCGGCAGCGGGCGAAGGTGATGTCGCCGCAGGATTGGGCGTACTCGATCAGGTCGCGCAGGGCGAGGAGACGGCTCGGACGGCCGGACAGGAACGGATGCAGGCACAGGTTGAACAGACAGCGATAGTGCCGCATCGCGTCCAGCTCCGCGCGCCACAGCTCCAGGACCTTGCGCGGCGACTCGATGACCGTGCCGATCTGCGGCGACGGGAGATACGCGTACTGCTCCCAGTCGTCGAGTGACCAGTGCACCGGCAGCTCCACGACCGGCCGGCCGCCGACATCGAGTAGGTACGGGCGGTCGTCGCCCATCAGCGATGAGTCGTACGAGAGCCCGTGCTCGGCGACCAGGTTCAGCGTGGTCCGGGTGGCCTCCCAGAGCGCGGCCCGGTGGCCGTGGATCTCGATGCCCTGCGCAACGAATACCTCGAGGGCCCGCTCGAAGTCCGCCCGCTCGTCCGCCGCGGTGAGCGTAGTCGGCGCGCGATGACTGTAGGAATGGTGAGCCACCTCGTGACCACGCTCCTGGATGGTCGCCGCGAGCCCCGGCCGCTGCTCGGCGACCCAGCCCGGCACGAAGAACGTCGCCGGCACGCCGAGATCCGCGAGCAGCTCCAGGATCCGCGGTACGCCGACGTCCGGGCCGTACGCCTGGTGCGACATCGTGGTCAGGTGATCGGCGTACCGGCGCCCGGCCGCGAGGATCGGCGTCTCGGCGTCGACGTCGAAGGTGAGCGTGACGACGGCCTGTGCCCCGCCATGCCACGTCGGGGTCGTCATGACCGAGCAGTCTGCCACTGCTTCGCGTTGGCCAGGGTCGCCGCCGGCTCGAGCATCCCGCGGTCGAACCGGTCGAGCTGGTGCTCGTCGGCGAGTCGCCGGGGCAGATCGGGGTTCGCGAGTGCACCCCGGGCGATCGAGACGAGATCGGCGTGGCCGTCGGTCAGGACGCGATCCGCGCGCTCCGGGTCGTGCATGCCGCCGTTCGCGATCACCGGCAGCCCGCTCACCTTGCGAGCCAGCCCGGTGATCGTCTGGCCGCCCGGCAGCCGAGCGGTCTCGAGCCAGTCCCGGCCCTCGCTGGCGATGTGCAGATAGTCGACGCCCTGAGCGGCCAGGATCCCGAACACGACCTCGGCGTCGTACGCGCCGCCGGGCCAGCGGTACTCGAGATCGTTCACCTTCGTCTGCGAGAGCCGTACGCCGACGACGAACCCGGGCGGTGTCGCCGCGACGATCGCTGCGGCGACCTCGGCAGTCAGCCGGATCCGGTTCGCCACCGGTCCGCCGTACGCATCCGTGCGCTGGTTCGTGTAGACGGTGAGGAACTGGTCGAGCAGGTATCCGTTAGCGCCGTGGATCTCCACGCCGTCGAATCCGGCTTCGTGCGCCCGGACCGCTGTCGCGACGAAGCCGGCGATCACCTCGTCGATCTCGCTCGCGGACAGTTCGCGCGGCGTCGGCCACGGACCCTGCCCGCCGTACTCGGACAGCATCTCGCCGATCGGCTGGACCGCCGACGGCCCGACTCGCTCCGCGCGGTGCGGATTGCCCTGCGAGATGGCGCCGGCGTGCATCAACTGGGCCAGGATCGGCCGGCCGGCCGCATGGACCCGGCGAGTCACCTCCCGCCATCCCGCCACCTGAGCCGAGGTGGTGAGACCCGGCTGGTTCAGATAGCCCTGGCTGTACGCCGGGTCGGTGTAGGTGCCTTCGGTGATCAGCAGGCCGAACCCGCCCTCGGCGAACGCCGCGTAGTAGTCGGCCATCTCGTCGGTCGGTACGCCGTCCGGCGTCGCGGACACGCGTGACATCGGCGCGACGGCGAATCGGTTCGCGAGCTCGACCGTGCCGACTCCGATCGGTCGCAGGGCCGGGTGAGTTGTCGTCAGTTCCATGCCTTGAACTTCATCAGCGTCGGGTGCAGCCTCGCGATGGATCAAGCCACAAGATCAGCCCTGTCATGCTGGACGATCGTCCACTGCAGGCCGATGACTCGACCTGCTGGAGTTGGTGGCATGCAGACAGTTGCTCGTACCCCGGTGCCCGCCCGGGCCGGACGCGCCGTCCTGGTCCAGCGGGGCGACCACGTCCGCGTCGTCGACGTCGCCGGCGGACAGGTCGGCGATCTCTTCGCGTACGTCGCCGCGCCGTCCGGGATCACCACCGAACACCTCAGCGCCTCGCACACGAGGACAGCAACCAGCCGGCTCTTCCCCGCCATCGGTGAAGCCTTCACCACCAACGAGCGGCGCCCGATCCTGACCCTGCTCGAGGACACCTCACCGGGCCGGCACGACCTGCTCATCGCAGCCTGCGACGACGCCCGGTACGCCGGACTCGGCGTACCGGATCATCCGTCGTGTGCACGGAACCTGCGGGACGCGCTCGGACGCGACATTGACGTCGTGCCGCAGCCGGTCAACCTCTTCATGCAGGTGCCGGTGCGCCGCGGCGGCATCCTCGACTGGTTGCCCGCGGCCACAGCCCCCGGCGACTCGGTCACGTTCCGCGCCGAACTCGACTGCCTGGTCGTGGTCTCCGCGTGCCCGCAGGACCTGACCGTCATCAACAACTCCCGGCCGACCGATCTCGCCATCGAGGTCGTGCGCTGACGGCTACCCGGCGAGCTCGTCCGCTTCCAGGGCGAGGTAGAGATCCACCCGGTCCTCGGTCCGGGCGACGTCGCGCCCGGTCAGCTCGGTGATCCTGGCCAGGCGGTTCCGCAGGGTGTTCACATGAACGTAGAGCGCGGCGGCGGTTGCGCCGTACTGGCCGTCATGAGCGAGGAAGGCTCGCAGCGTGGACTCGAGCTCACTGTCCCGCGTGGCGTCGTGCTGCCGTAGCGGTCCGAGCACACCGTCCGCGAAGCCGCGCAGTGTCCCGGCGTCCTGCAGTCCGAGAAGCAATCGGTGGGTCCCCAGTTCCCGGAACGACGCGACCGTGTGTCCTCCGCGCCGGCGGCGCAACACCTGGCAGGCCTCGCGGGACTGCACCAACGGCTGCCGCAACTCTCGTGCCGAGGCGGCGGTGTCACCGAGCCCGACGACCGGCCGGCGATCCGGGAATCGCTTCCGGAGCACGGTAGACAGCGCCTCGGCCAGCTCCTTGAGCTCCTGCCGGGGCTCTTGCAGTACCGCGACCACATCCTGACTGCCGCCGGCGACGACCACGGCCAGCCCCTGAGCCAGGAAGACCTCGCCGATCGTCTCCGACAGGCCCGGCAAGGTCGACTCGGCACCGTCGGCGAACGCGACCGTGAGCACGGCCAGCCGACCGGATGGATCCACTCCGAACGCCCGGAGCCGGTCGGGCACCTCGGCCGCCCGCTGCGCACCGGACAGAATCATGTCCAGGAGTTCACTCGCGAACCGCAGCTCGATCGCCTGGATCGCCTGCTGCTTGGCCACCTCGAGGCTGAGGAAGCGTGCCACCTGGTCGAGCGCATCCTGCTGCGGCTTCGTCAGCTCGGTGACCGGCCGAAGGCACAACAGGGCAGCGTCCGTGTCGCCGACGGCACCGACCAGGAACACTGTCGCGCGACCTTCCGGCCCACCGAGATCGATCTCCAGCGGTGGTGGATGGCGGGCCAGTCCGTCGGCAACGCGTCGGCGCTGGTCTGTCGACAGGTCCACGCCCGCCGACGCCAGCGGCCTCGCCATCCGGTCCACGACCGCCAGCGGCAGCTCGTGCTCGCGCCGCAGTACAGCCAGTACGCCGGAAGCGCCCGCACCGTGCGAGATCGCCGAGGCCAGCGCATCACCGCGCCGAACCATGCCGACCAGAGCGTCCCGTCGCTCGTCGGCCTGCAGTGCCGACGCAGCCTCGGCCACCGCGGTGAACGGAACCGCGATCGAGATCTCCGCCAGCGGCAACCCCTCCTGCCGGCACGCCTCGATCAGCTCGGCCGGGGTCTGCGGCATCACGTCACGCAGCCCGAACACAATGCCCGCGGCACCGGACCGTCGTACGTTGGCCGCGAAGTCGGCCGCGGACGTCTCCCGCAGCCACAGTCCGTTGGTCAGCACGATCTCGCCGGTCCGAAGGTACGGCGACGGGTCCGGCAACTCGGTGCTGTGCACCCACAACACCTCCCGCTCGACCGCTCCCTCCTCGCCCGGAACCAGCAGCCGCAACTCCAGCGACCGATCGCTCAGCAGCGCACCAAGACTCAACATCCTGTGAACATATCCAGTGATCCGCAGATCAACTAGAGATACGCCCACTGAGAGAGGACGTCAGGCCGGGGTTTCGGCGGCGACGATCAGGAAGTTCGGGAGACGGGTGTAGGCGACCGCGCCTGGCACGGAGGCTGCGGCGGCTGGGTCCAGCGTTGGCTCGACGACCTCGCGGAGGCGGCAGCCGAGGGCGGCCAGTTCGTTCAGGTACGCCGAGAGGGGGCGGTGGAAGTCGGGGGCGGCCGGACCGTGGACGACGTACTCCTCCAGGTATCGGTCCTGGCGGTACTCGCCGTGCTCGCGCCAGGTCGTCAGCAGGTTCTCGAAGGCAGGGTGGACCAGGGCGAAGACGAACAGGCCGCCGGGTCGCAGTGCTTCTACGCAGGCGCGCATCGCGGGCTTCCAGTCGGGGATCGCCATCAACACCATGCTGCAGACCACGGAGTCGAAGGCTCCGCCGAGGTCTGGCAGCCGGGTCAGGTCGGCCTGGACATACCGGACGCCCTGGCCGGTCTCGGTTTCCTTGTCACGAGCGAAGGTGACCATGGCCTCGGTCGGTTCGACGCCAACAACCTCAGCTCCGCGCTCGGCGAGCATGCGGCTGAAATACCCGTTACCGCATCCGGCGTCCAGCACCCGCCGTCCCCGTACGTCGCCCAGCAGCCGCAACAGCACCGGGTTCACCAGATGCCGCTTGACGAAGTCCCCCTCCTCCGCGGTCGCCTCCATCGCCTCCTGCGTACTCGAGGCGTCCCACTGACTGATCGCGGCTTCATTCGTCCAAGTCGAGTTCACCCGCCGACCCTAGGACGCCCGGCAGCACATCTCGACCGAAATATCGCGTCGGTCGTGGGATCGTGGTGGCATGTCGATTGAGGTTCGGCCGGCTGAGGTGTTCGAGGATGTTCGTGCCGTCATCGGGCCGAAGTCGCCGACGTCGAATGTGTGCTGGTGTTTGAGCTACCGGATCCCGTCCAAGTTGAACAACGAGCTCCGCGGACCGGACCGAGGCGAGTACGTCGCTGAACTGTGCCGTGCGGACCTGTCTCCGGGAGTTCTTGCCTATGACGACGAGACGCCGGTGGGGTGGGCCGCGGTCGCGCCGCGCGCGGACACGTCGTTCGCCCGCAACCGCAAGATCCCGCAGGTCGACGACCTCCCGGTCTGGTCGCTGTGGTGCATCCGGGTCCGTCCGGGGCACCGCAAGCAGGGCATCTCCCACGCCCTGATCGACGGTGCGGTCGAGTTCGCTCGCGAGCACGGCGCGCCGGCGATCGAGGCGTACCCGCTCGACAGCGGCGACGCCAAGGTCGACCTGACGATGGCCTACCCCGGCATCCGCAAGAACTTCGAACGCGCCGGCTTCACCAAGGCCGCCGACACCACCTCCGTCCTGGCCGGCCACCCCCGCATTCTCATGCGCCTCAACCTCAGCTGACTGTTCTCAGCGGTAGCGGCGGGAGACGTTTTCGGCCGTGGACTCACCTGGTTGCCATTCGCTGATCCAGGGGCCGGTTCCTTCGGAGGGGTCGACGATGCCGGATTCGAGCCAGGTGTAGGCGCCGTCGAGGACGTGGTTCGCGAGGCGGCGGTCGGTGTCATCGGTGTTCTTCCAGAGCCGCTCGAACAGGTGGTCCACCCGGAGCCTTGCCTGTTCGCAGAAGGCGCCTGCCAGCTCGTACGCCGTCTCGCCGCGCGCCGGATCGTCCGCGCGCAGCATCTCGGCCCGGGAGCAGGCGGCCGCCATCGCGAACAGCTCCGCGCCGATGTCGACGATCCGTCCCAGGAAGCCCTGCCGGTACTCGAGCTTCGCCTGCCAGCGGCCCATCCCGTAGAACGTCTGCCGTGCGAGCTTGCGCGACGTGCGCTCGACGAACCGGAGGTGTTTCGCCAGCGGCCCGAACTCGGCGTACGACGTCGGCGCCGAACCCTTGCCGACGGCAAGCTGTGGAAGCCATTTCGCGTAGAAGCCGCTCGCCTTCACCGCTGCCCTCGCCTTGGCCTGCAGGTCGGCATCCGCCGAGGCGAGGTCGCCGGCCGCGGCCAGGTGCGCGTCGACGGCTTCACGGGCGATCAGCAGGTGCATGATCTCCGTCGATCCCTCGAAGATCCGGTTGATCCGCAGATCACGCAGAATCTGTTCGGCCGGCACCGCACGTTCCCCGCGTGCCGCCTGCGAGTCGGCGGTCTCGTAGCCGCGACCACCACGGATCTGGACCAATTCGTCGGCGATCAGCCACGTCATCTCACTGGACCACAACTTCGCCAGCGCGGCTTCGATCCGGATGTCCTTGCTCCCCGCGTCGGCCAGCTTCGCCGAGAGGTCGAGCACTGCCTCGAGCCCGAACGTGGTGGCGGCGATGAACGAGATCTTCTCGGCGACCGCGGCGTGCTTGCCGACCGGCCGGCCCCACTGGACCCGTTCCGCGGACCACTCCCGGGCGATCTTCAGACACCACTTGGCGGCCGCGGTGCAGGTCGCCGGGATGGAGAGCCGGCCGGTGTTCAGCGTGGTGAGCGCGATCCGCAGACCGTCACCCTCGCGACCCAGGCGGTTCTCGACCGGCACGCGGACCTGGTGGAACCGGGTGACGCCGTTCTCGAGGCCGCGCAGTCCCATGAAGGCGTTGCGATTCTCCACCGTGATGCCTGGTGCGTCGGCCTCGACCACGAACGCGCTGATGCCACCGCGACCGCCGTCGTGTTTCGGCACGCGCGCCATCACGACGACCAGTTCAGCGATCACTCCGTTGGTGGTCCAGAGCTTCACGCCGTCGAGCAGATACGCCTCGCCGTCCTCGGTCGGGGTCGCGGTCGACGCCATCCGGGCCGGATCGGATCCGACGTCGGGCTCGGTCAGCAGGAACGCCGTCACCGCGCCGGCGGCGCACCTCGGCAGGAACTCGGCCTTCTGCTCGTCGGTGCCGAACATCTTGACCGGCTCCGGTACGCCGATCGACTGATGTGCGGACACCAGTGCGCCAAGGCTGGGATGAACCGATCCGACCATCATCAGGGCCTTGCCGTAGTACGTCGTCGACAGGCCGAGGCCGCCGTACTCGGTCGGGACCTTGATGCCGAACACGCCCAGCTCGGCGAAACCCTGCAGGTACTCGTCCGGGACCTTCGCCTCCCGCTCGATCAGCTGGCCGTCGAGGGTCTCGCAGTACGCCGTCAGTTTGGCCAGGAACTCCTCGCCTCGCGAGACGTCATCCGGGGCAGAGCGCGGGTGTGGGTGGATCAGCGACAGGTCGAAGTCACCGAGATACAGCTTCTTGGCGAAACTCGGCCGGTCCCATTCGGTCTGCCGTGCCGCCTCCGCGACTTCGCGGGCCTCGCGCTCGCTGGCGTTCCGCGCTGTTCCCGGCTGCTCGGTCATCTGGTCCGTAGGTACCTGCTCCGTCGTCACGCCGCATCTCCCTGCTCGAGGGCACGCCCTGACCCACCAGTCTTACCCGGAAGTAGCTTTCTGTGAACCGTAGGGCGCACGGATCGGCCCAGGAAGCGGAACCGGATCCGTCGGCTCGGCCGGCCCGGTCGGCTCGAGCGGTTCAGGCGGCATGTGAGGCGCCGGCGGCTCCGAAGGCTCCGGCGGCTCTGGCGGCGGCATAGGCGGCTGGACCGCCCAACCCGAACATCCCTTGCCCATCGCCCGATCCTTCCCGGGGCCACTGCTCCTCGTAGTGCCCACGTGCCCCATCAACCCCGGATCCATTCGGGTCTACGACTTCCCACGGTGATTGATGCGGCCGGTTTCGAAGGCCCAGATGGCGATTTCGACGCGGTTCCGGGCGCCGATCTTGCCCATGACGCTGGTCAGGTGGGTTTTGACGGTGCTGAGGCTGATGTGGAGGTCTGTCGCGATCTCGGCGTTGGTCCGGCCGGTGGCCGTGGCGATGAGGACCTGCTCCTCGCGCGTGGTGAGTGGATCGACGAGCTGAACCGGCGTATGGCCGGCGGGTGGGTCGGAGAACGCGGCGAGCAGCCGCGCGGTGATCCTCGGCGCGATCAGGGCGTCGCCGTTGGCGGCGGCGTGGATCGCCTGGACCAGAAGGTCCGGCCCGGCATCCTTGAGCAGGAAGCCCCGCGCGCCCGCCTTCAGCGCGCCGTACACGTACTCGTCCACATCGAACGTCGTGATCACCACGATCGCCATCGGGTCGTCGACGCCGGCGCCGGCGAGCTCGCGGGTCGCGGCGATCCCGTCCATGCCAGGCATCCTGATGTCGAACAAGCACACGTCGGGCCGAAGCCGGCGCGCCAGCTCCACGGCCTCCCGCCCGTCGGCCGCCTGGCCGACCACTTCGATGCCGGGTTGCGCCTCGAGGATCATCGCGAGCCCAGTACGGACGAGATCCTGGTCGTCGGCGACGAGCACCCGGATGCTCATCGGCCCGCCGTTCGCGGCAGCACGACGTCAACAGTCCAGCCCTGGTCCGAGGAAGGCCCAGCGGCGAACGAGCCGCCGAGAAGCATCGCGCGCTCGGTCATCCCCACCAACCCATAGCCGAGGGAAGTCGCGGGCGCCGAGGCGCCTTCTCCGTCGTCGCGGATGGTGAGCCGTACGGCGTCACCGTCCACCGCCACGCGGACATCGATGCGAGTCGCCTGACGTGCATGCCGTACGGCGTTCGTGATCGACTCCTGAGCGATGCGGTAGATCGCCGCATCCACCGCCGGTCCGAGATCCTCGACATCGCCCGACACCTCGACCTGAACCCGATCCCCCACGCTGCGCGCGAGCCGCTGCAGGTCAGCCACTCCCGGGTTCGGCGCGAGCGCCGCCGTCCCTTCATCGCGCAGTACGCCAACCATCCGCCGCATCTCGGCGAGAGTTCGTGTGCCCTCCGCTTCGATCACCGCGAGCGCGTCCACCGCAGCCTCGGGACGGGACACGGCGACGGCCCGGCCGGCTTGCGCCCGGATGACGATGGCCGACACATGATGGGCGACCGTGTCGTGCAACTCGCGAGCCAACTGCTCGCGCTCGCGGAGCCGCACCTGGTCCAGTTCGCGCAGCCGGGCAGTCGACCGGTACCGCACGGCGGCCCCGAGCGTGGCCGGGAACAACAAGAACATGCTGCCGACGACGGCTTCGACGTACCCGGTGAAGTCGCTGATGTTCGCCAGCACCATCGCGGCCAGGATGATCACGAGCCCGATGCCGATCTCGCGCCCGGATCCCCAGCGGACGAGCGCGTAGGGCAGCAGGATCACGCAGATCATCGAATTCAGGCCGAAGGGTCCGCGACCGCTGATCAACGCGATGATGTCGATCACGATCACGGCACCGAACACCGCGGCCACCACGGCGAGAGGCTGAGTACGTCGCCACAGGAGCGCCCAGACGACGGCCACGGCCACCACGATCGCGACGGGCCTCCAGACCACGTCATCGCGGACCACGCCCTCGATGACCACCGCCGTCAGCAAGCCGGCAACGAGCACCCAGTCGCGCCACACCCGCTTGGGCGGGTACGGCGCTCGCGGCTCGGCCAGTAGCGAGCGGACGGCGTTTCTCAACATGCCCACAGCGTAAGGACTTCGTGCGCCCAGCGGATCGGCTCAAAGTACGGCTCGTGGCTCGGCTGATCGGCCGAGGAAAGTCCGCCCCATTGCCCGAGGCGCGGTCCTGCTCGTCGCCGACACGATGATCGCGAACCCTCGCCGGATGATCGCGAACCCTCGCCGAAGGAGCTGAACCATGAGGTCGAACCTTTACAGACTGGGCCGGTACGCCGCACGCCGGCCGTGGGTGGTCATCGGGGCCTGGCTGGTGGTGGCGGCGCTCGTGGTCGCGGCGTCCGGCGCCTTCGGCAAGAAACTCGAGGAGTCGTTCGGGGCACCGGGCGTGGACTCACAGTCCGCGACCGATCTGCTGTCGGCCGCCGGGGCCGATCAGGCCGGCCTGACCGCGCAGGTGGTGGTCACCCCGCGCGACCAGAACGCAACGCTCACCTCGCCGGAGCTGCGGACTGCTCTGACCCAGGTCCGGTCGACCGCGGCCGGGCTTCCTCAAGTGCTTCGCGTGGGCGATCCCGTCATCTCACACGACGGCCGGGTCGGTCTCATCCGCCTTCAATACCCGGTGCTGGACAAGCTGGAGCCGAGCGACCTGGACAACCTCAAGTCGTTGGCAGTCGCGGGTTCGCCGCTGCGGATCGAGCTGGGCGGCGACCTGTTCTATGCGTTCGAGGAGGGCCAGGCGGGCCTCGGCGAGGCGTTCGGTCTGATCGCGGCGATCGTCATCCTGCTGCTCGCCTTCGGTTCGATCATCGCGATGGGCCTGCCGATCGGGATGGCGCTCTTCGGCCTCGCGCTCGGGATCAGTTCGCTGTCACTCGTCACGTACCTGATCGAGCTGCCCAGCTGGGCGCCTGTGCTCGGCAGCATGATCGGTCTCGGCGTGGGTATCGACTACGCGCTGATCATCGTCACGCGGCACCGCGAGTCGCTGGCCCGCGGGGTGAGCGTCGAGGAGTCCGTCGGTCGGGCTGTCGCCACCGCTGGTCGGGCTGTGCTCTTCGCCGGCGGCACGGTGGTGGTCGCGATCCTCGGACTGGCCGTGGCCGGCGTACCGTTCATGACCGCTGGTGGCGTTGCCATCTCGCTCATCGTCCTGATCATGGTGCTCGCGTCGCTCACCTTGCTACCCGCTTTCCTCGGCCTTGCCGGGCACCGGATCAACCGCCTCCGGGTACGTCGCGTGCGGTCCTCCCCCGGCCCGGGATGGCAACGCTGGGCGGGACATGTGTCGCGGCACGCCACCGCGTATGCCATCAGCGCGACCGTGCTGCTGCTGGCACTCGCCGCACCGGTTCTCGCGCTGCGGGTCGGCACACCCGATGACGGTGCACTTCCCGTGCAGCGAACCGAGCGCCGGGCGTACGACCTCGTCGCCGCGGGATTCGGTGCCGGGAGCAACGGTCCGCTGGTCATCGCCGTCGACATCTCGAAGGACTCCACCGTCGTGCAGCCGCTCGTCGACGCCGTCAAGGCCGATCCGGGTATCGCCTCGGTCGCACGTCCCGAGGTGAACACCTCGGCCGGAGTCGCGACGCTGATCGCCGTACCGACGACCGGACCGCAGGACGATGCCACGATGACCACGGTGAAGCGACTCCGCGCGGAGGTCTTTCCTTCAGTACTGCGGCACAGCCCGGCGACCGCGCATGTCGGTGGTCAGACGGCGACGCTCGCGGATGTCGGTGCCAAGGTCAACGATCGGCTCGGGCTGTTCATCGGCGCGGTGATCCTGCTGTCCGTCGTGCTGCTGACCGTCGTCTTCCGCTCGGTCGTCGTACCGCTGAAGGCGGCGTTGATGAACCTGCTGAGCATCGGCGCGTCGTTCGGCGTGATGGTGATGGTGTTCCAGTGGGGCTGGGCGGCCGGCCTGATCGGGCTGGAGTCGACACTTCCGATCCTGCCCTTCATCCCGATGTTCATGTTCGCCGTGGTGTTCGGTCTGTCGATGGACTACGAGGTCTTTCTGCTCACCCGGATCCGGGAGGAGTACGTGCGGACCGGCGACAACCACAGTGCGACGGTCCACGGCATCGCCACCACCGGCCGCGTCATCACCTCGGCGGCGCTCATCATGATCTCGGTCTTCGTCAGCTTCGCCCTCACCGACGATCCGACCGCGAAGATGTTCGGTCTGGGCCTGGCGGTTGCCGTGCTGATCGACGCCACCATCGTGCGGCTGGCCCTGGTCCCAGCCCTGATGACTCTCCTCGGCGATGCCAACTGGTGGCTTCCACGGCCCTGGCGGACGCGCACGCGCGACGTCACAGACCGAGTGGCTGTCCTGTCTAAGTGAGCGACTGGTCTGTCCCCGTCCTTCATGGAGGTCATTCAGGTGCCCCACAGCGCTCCACCCCAGGTGCATGGCAGTCACCAGGTCGCCCGGGACCATTGCCTCAGCCCGGCACGCGCCGTCGACCGGCCCACCGGCTCGGCGCGCTACGGGCGGATGTTTCCCGGGCTGGAGCCGCTCGGCACCGACCCTCAGGTGCTGATGCGCGCAGGCGGCACTGGTGGGATCTGCGACGCGGCCGCCGCCCTGGACCAGCTCAGTGCGGGCGACGACGCGACTGAAGCCGCGGGCTGGCCGTTCTTCGGTCAGTTGATCGCACACGACATCACGGCCGACCGCTCCCCCATCGCCGGGGGCATCGACGCCGAGGCTTTGCGTAACGCCCGCACTCCGAGGCTCAACCTGGAGATCGTGTACTCCGACGGCCCGATCGGATCGCCGTACCTGTTCGATCTGGGCGACCCGGCGAAGTTCCTGCTCGGTCCCGACGGTGGCGACGTACCGCGCAATCACCAGGGCGTCGCGTTGATCGGTGACCCGCGCAACGACGTCCATCTGTTCTCGTTGACGCTGCACGTCGCCCTGCTGCATGCGCACAATCGGATTGTTGACAAGCTGCGCGCGAACGGCGTACCTGAGGCCGATGTCTTCGGCCAGGCCCGGACCGCGCTGACGTGGCACTACCAGTGGATCGTGGTGCACGACTTCCTGCCGCGGCTGGTCGGCGCGTCACTGGTGGAGCAGGTGCTCGCCGAGGGCGGCCGGTGGTTCACGCCGGCGCCGCTGCAGGCGTACATCCCGCTGGAGTTCGCCGACGCCGCGTACCGGTATGGACACGGCCAGATCCGGCATACCTACCAGCTCGTCGAGGGCGGTCCCGCCGTACCGCTGTTCCCCGACCTGGTTGGGTTCGGGCCGCCGCCGGCCGACCGGCGTCTCGATCTCGCGCAGATCTTCGATCTGCCTGGCCGCCCGCCCGCGCAGCGCGCCAAACGCCTCGACGGTCGGCTCGCAGCCAGCCTCATCGGGCTGCCCGAGCAGGTGACCGGCGCGGTCGACACCGCGTCCTACCGCTCGCTGGCGGTACGCGACCTGCTCCGCGGCGAGACGACCCAGCTGCCCAGCGGCGAGGCGATCGCCAGGCTCATCGGCGCAGAGCCGCTGACCGCCGACGAGCTGGAGCAGAACTGGCCGCACGGTACGCCGCTGTGGTTCTACATCCTCAAGGAGTCAGAGCACCGCGGCAACGGCGACCGGTTAGGCCCGGTCGGCGGCCAGATCGTCGCGGAGGTCTTGATCGGCCTGCTTCGCGCCGACCCGGCCAGCTACTTGAGCCTCGAGCCCACCTGGGACCCGACTCTGCGCACCGCCGGACCAACCTTCGGCCTGGCCGACCTACTCACCCTGAGCATGCCGCCGGCCGGGATCGGTCAGGAACGGTCGTAGTGGCTTGGCGGGAACGGGTGCTTTTCCGTCAGTGGATAGACCTCGCCCTCGGACTCTTCCCGGCGGAGCTCCGCCTCGGCTTCCTGGTACTCCTCGGACTCGGTGAGGTCGGTCGGCACCGGCTCGTCGGTCGCCGGCGGTACGTCGTCCGGATCGTAGTCGTCGATGCCGGCCTCGACCCGCTCCTGCTCGGTCCGCCGGGCCAACTCGTCGTCATCGGGGTGCAGCGACGAAGCCCCGCCATGCTCCCGCCGATCGCGCCGAGCATCCTCAGACGTCTCGAACGGTTCATCCGTCATGATTCCTCCTCAAGCGCGGCTGGCGGTCATGCGGCCGTCAGGAACCACAGTAGTCACGCCTCGCTCGGCACCGGAGCGACCTCGAAGTGGGTGACTGTGTCCTCCCGCTCGAGGAGGTACTCGTCGTCCTCGGGGTAATACTTCGCGTGGCTGATGTCGTCGCCGGCGAAGGCACGGATGTGGTCGAGGTCGGTCCACCAGCTCAGCGTGATGATCTCGGTCCGGCCGTCGCCGAGATCGCGGGTGAGCAGCTGTGCGCCCTGGTTTCCCGGCGTACGCCGATAGCCGGACATCCCGGTGCGCTCGACGATGTCGACGTACTCGGCCGCCTTCTCGGTGGGCACCCAGCCCCGCCACATGCGCGCGATCATGCGCTCACCGTACGCCGGACAGCGGGGCGCGGATCTGCTCGGGCCGGATAGGGTTTCGACAGCCGCGACTTGGGGGGAGGCCCATGCTCGACCGGTCCGAGTCTGCGCTGAGCATCGTCGTCCAGTCGCGTTTCTACCGTTCGGCGTTCCTGTCCTTGCTGATCGCCGGGATCGGGGTGTCGGCCGCGACGCCTCAGCTGACCCTGTTCCTCGTCCGCGACCTGGGCGCTCCCCTGCCCGTGGCCGGCCTGTACTACGTCACCAACCTGGCCGCGCCGATCGCCGGCTACGCAGTCGGCCGATTGTCGGACCGGAGCCACGATCGACTGCTCTGGTTCCGCATCTGCGCGCTGATCGGGACTGCCGCCTGGCTCGCGATGGCAGCCGCGAACACGGTCTGGCTCCCGTTCGTGATCAGCGCCGTGGCGCTGAGTGTCGCCGGCGGATCCATGGCGCAGCTGTTCGCGGCCTGCCGGGACGAGCTGAGCCGGCACCCGACGAAAGCCGAGAACCGGGTCGTGGCAACGGTCCGGATGGCGTTCACGACCGGCTGGATCCTCGGACCGGTCTTCGGGAGCTGGTTCGGCGGGGTGTTCGGGCTTCGGGCGCTCTTGGTGGCGACCGCCGTCTGCACCTTCGCGCAACTGATCCCGCTCGGGCGCCAACGCGTGGAGCGCTATCACAACTTGTCCCTGCCGCCGCGACCCGCGAGCCGGCGGCAGATCGACCAGCTGATGCCGTTGCTGATCTTCACCGCTGTCTGCGTACTGGCGATGACCGGTGACACGATCAAGTTCGGCTATCTGCCCATCTACATGGCCGAACAGCTCCATGTCTCCGATTCGGTGCGCGGCGCGGTGATCGGCGTACAGCCTTTGCTCGAATTGCTGCTGCTACCCGTGGTTGCCCGGCTGGCCGACCGCTTCGGGCCGATGCTGGTCATGACGGGAGGCGCCGCGCTGGGCCTGGCCGGGAACCTCGCTTACGCGACGAGTACCTCGGTCGGAGGACTGTTCCTCGGGCAAGCACTCACGGCCGGACTGTGGGCCTGCGTCGGCGCGCTCGGAGTGTCGATCGCACAGCAGCTCTACCCCGAGGGCGTCGGTACGGCGTCCGGCATCTTCCTCAGCGCGATCCCGCTCGGTTCCGCGGTCGGCGGCACGATCGGCGGCATCGGCGTGGCAGCCATCGGGCTCCCCCACGTCTTCTTCGTGCCGGCCATGCTGACGACGTTCAGCATGGTCGCGTTCGGCGTACTCACGGCGCGCAACCACCTGCGCATGATCCCGTGATCTCGCGGCGGATGTACGTTGTCGACGCGATGTGTCGTACCCGGCGGCCCTTGTTCGACGCATTGACGACAGCACGTCACATCACCCCAAGGAGGAACTGATGCGCACCCTGATCGCCACCGCGTTCGTCTCACTCGACGGCGTCGTCGAGGCACCCGGCGGGGAGCCCGGCTACCGCAACTCCGGCTGGACGTTCAAAGACGTCGCGTTCGACGAGGCGGCGTACGAGCTCAAAGGCCGCGAGCAGGAACAGGCCGCGGCCATGATGATGGGCCGGGTCAGCTACGAGGCCTTCTCACCGGTCTGGCCGGACATGCTCGACGACTTCCCGCGCTACAAGGTCCTGCCGAAGTACGTCGTGTCGACCACCCTGCAGGACAAGGACCTGGTCACCAACTGGGGCGACATCACCATCCTGCGCTCGCTGGACGACGTCGCCGCCCTCAAGGAGACCGACGGCGGCCCGATCATCATCCACGGCAGCGCCACCCTGGACCGCAACCTCTCCGACGCCGGCCTGATCGACCGCTACCACCTGCTCGTCTTCCCCGTCCTGCTAGGCGCCGGCAAACGCCTCTTCAGCGACACCGACAAGGACAAACAAAACCTCACCCTGGCAGAAAGCCAGTCCTACCCCAACGGCATCCAGAAACTCGTGTACGACGTCACCCGCTGACCGCCCGATCCGAGACACCCCGGACGGACACCCACCCCGGTGCCCGTCCGGCGTCTCACCCGCGCGTAGCGGCGGCGTGGGAGTGACCAACCACACCCGCACAGGACAGATGATCGGGGGCGTGGGCGGTTGGGATGTGCTTGGGGCGTGGGTATCGTTAGTTTTGCTAACGATATTGTTTGGGGTGTACACGTGAGTTCTGCACCGGTCGGTACGTCGTCCCGGTTCACTGTCGATGCCGATCATCCTCGCTACAAATGGATCGCGCTCTCGAACACCACGGTGGGCATGCTGATGGCAACCATCAACTCCTCCATCGTGATCATCTCGCTGCCGGACATCTTCCGCGGCATCAAGCTCGATCCGCTGCAGCCGGGCAACGTGAGTTACCTGCTGTGGATGCTGATGGGCTTCCTGCTCGTCACCGCGGTCCTGGTCGTCTCCCTCGGCCGGCTCGGCGACATCTATGGCCGGGTGAAGATCTACAACCTCGGTTTCGCCGTGTTCACGGTGGGGTCGATCGCCCTGGTGTTCGACCCGTTCACCCAGGGCAGCGGAGCACTGTGGCTGATCCTGTGGCGCCTGGTCCAAGGCGTCGGGGCCGCGATGCTGTTCGCGAACTCGACCGCGATCCTTACCGACGCGTTCCCGTCCGATCGGCGGGGATTCGCGCTGGGCATCAACCAGGTCGCCGCCATCGGCGGGTCGTTCGTGGGGCTGGTTATCGGCGGTCTCCTCGCACCGGTGGACTGGCGGCTGGTCTTCCTGATCTCCGTACCGTTCGGATTGATCGGCACGGTCTGGTCGTACAAGAGCCTGCGCGAGACGAGTGTCCGCACGCGGGCGCGCGTCGATTGGGTCGGCAACGCACTGTTCGCGGTCGGCCTCACCGCGATCCTGGCGGGCATCACGTACGGCATCCAGCCGTACGGCGGCCACGACATGGGCTGGACGAATCCGTGGGTACTGGCCGGACTGATCGGCGGCGCCGCCTTGCTGGCCGTGTTCAGCGTGGTCGAGGCACGGGTCGAGGCGCCGATGTTCAACCTGTCGCTGTTTCGCATCAGAGCATTCACGGCAGGCAACCTGGCTGGTCTGCTGGCCTCGGTGAGCCGGGGCGGACTGCAGTTCATGCTGATCATCTGGCTGCAAGGCATCTGGCTGCCGCTGCACGGCTACAGCTTCGCCAGCACGCCACTGTGGGCCGGCATCTACCTGCTGCCACTGACCGTGGCGTTCCTGATCGCGGGACCCTTGTCCGGCTTCCTCTCCGATCGGTACGGCGCGCGGGCCTTCGCAACCGGCGGCCTACTGCTGGCGGCACTCAGCTTCCTCGGTCTCATGATGCTGCCCACCAACTTCAACTACTGGGCCTTCGGCGGCTTGCTGGTGTTGAACGGCATCGGTTCCGGGCTGTTCTCCGCGCCGAACACCACCGCGATCATGAACAGTGTTCCGGCCAACCGGCGCGGCGTCGCGTCCGGGATGCGCGGTACGTTCTTCAACTCCGGTACGTCGCTGTCCATCGGCATCTTCTTCAGCCTGATGATCGTCGGCCTCGCGCAGACGTTGCCGGCAGCACTGACCTCCGGCCTCGAAGCGCACGGGGTCTCCGCAACGGTCGCAACCGGCATCGGACAGCAGCCGCCCGTCGGCAGCCTGTTCGCCGCCTTCCTCGGCGCGAACCCGATCGGAACGCTTCTCGGCAGCCTGCCGGCCTCGGCCATCCAGGGCGCCGACCTGAACACCCTGACCAGCAAGCAGTTCTTCCCACAACTCATCGCCACCCCGTTCCATCACGGCCTGGTGATCGTGTTCGGCGCAGCCATCGCAATGTCGCTCATCGCCGCCGTCGCCTCACTCTTCCGCGGCACCCGCTACGTCCACACCGACTGATCCTCGAGGGAGCAAGCAAAATGAAGAAGCCACTGATGGTTGTGGTGGGTGTTGTGGTGGCGCTCCTGGGCCTCCTCTTCACCCTGCAAGGCGCCGGTGTCATCGGCGGCAGCGCGATGAGCGGCACCACGTTCTGGACGGTCGCAGGCCCGATCATCATCGTGATCGGCCTGGTCGTCGCCGCCGTCGGAGTCAGGGGCCGGGCACGCTGATCAGGGTGCGGAGGGCACGGAGCGCGTAGTACAACCTGGACTTCACGGTGCCGGGAGGTACGCCGAGTTCGCGGGCGGCCTCGGTGACGGATCGGCCGCGGTAGTACAGCTCCACCACGACGTCGCGGTGTGCGGCGGACACCTGGCGAAGGGCGTCGCCGAGCATCATGGTGTTCACCACGGACTCGGAGTGATCTCCATGGATGCGGCTGTGCTCGGCGATGTCCCCCAGCTCCAGGGGACGAAGGGATCGGGCCCGGGCGCGGTCGGCGACGAGGTTCCGCGCGACCGTGAGCAGCCAGCCGAGCACCGAGCCTTTGTCCTCGACCAGGTCGTCGGCGTGTTTCCAGGCCCGGACCAGCGTCTCCTGGACGATGTCCTCGGCTCCGCTACGGTCGCCTGTCAGCCGAGTGACGAACAGCAGCACGCTCCGCCCGTACTCGGCGTACAAGCCGTTGACCAGTACGTCGGCCCGGCGGCGGTCCGCCTCACCCATGACTGCCCTTCCCGGCGAGATCGTCAGCGCCGGCCGTCGGGCGCCATCAGCGCGACTGCGGTCGGCAGCACAAGACCCGCCGCGACGAGCGCGAACAGGAGCAGGCGCAGGTGCTCCCTGTCCAGTTCGCCGTACAGCTGCCACGCCGGGTGAGGTACGTCGAGCGCGAGGGCAGCCTGGGCCGCCCGCAGGTTGATCACCGATTCCAGCTCCGACATCCTGCGGAGCCGCAAGACGCGGTCATCCGAGCGTGCGTACCTGTCGTGCCGCTGCAGCAACTGCCGAAGGCTGACCGCGATCTCCTCGATCGGCGGCCCGATCGGTTCCAGAGCACTGTCCGGGTAGCCGAGCCGCCGGGACCTGACCCGGCGTACGACGAGATAGGTCACGCCCGACAGCAGCGCAAGCGACAGTCCGCAGAGAATGACGACGATCATGTGCCCGGAATCCCTTGACTTGAAGCGATCTGGGTCCCCTAGGCGAGTGGTGCCTGCTTCACCGGGTACTGCGCGCGATGCGCCGGTGCTCGGCGAGCTTCAACGCGTTGCATCCGTTGGCCTCGCCAATGATGTAGTGCACTACGCTCATCACGATCGCGTCGAGTTGAGTGGGTTCGATCCGGTCCGAGTCGCAGACCCGGCACCGCATCAGCCACTCGCCGGCCCGCTCGCTGCAGACGACGACCGGGGCGCCGTCAGTTACCGGGTTGTATTCCACGACCACGTTCACTGTTCGACCTCCTCGTACCGTCGGGCGCGGCACCGTCCGGGGGCAGATCGCCCTCCGGCGAGGGGTGGAACGGGTTAGCCGGGGCCGGCTCCCGTCACACCTCCCGGGACACCTGTGGGGACTCTCCCAGACTGGGCCGTCCGCCCCTTCCCGGTCGACACCGCCAGCCCCCGTCCCTCCCCCCTGCTAGCAGGAATCCGGAGGAAGCCCACGGACAGCATGAAGGCACCTCCTGCGGCTGTACGCCGTAGGAGGTGCCTGCGCCGTCGTACGGTCAGGCGGCGGCCTGTTCGATCTGCTGCCCGTCGACGCTGAGGATGACGTCGATGTTGCCGCGGGTCGCGTTGGAGTACGGGCACCGCTGGTCCGCGCGGAGCATCAGGTCCGCAGCGTCGGCGGCCGAGAGATTCGGTGCGTGCAGGTCCAACGTCACCTGCAGGCCGAACCCGCCGTGACCGGTCGGGCCGATCCCGACGCGGGACCGGATCTGGGAGTCGGCGGCATCGAGCTTGCGACCCTGCGCGACGCCCAGGAGCGCCGACTGGAAGCAAGCCGCGAAACCCACCGCGAACAGTTGCTCGGGATTCGTGCCGGGACCACCCTGGCCGCCCATGTCCGCGGGTACCGACAGGTAGACGTCCAGATGACCATCGGTAGTCTGACCATGCCCGGCGCGGCCGCCCTCCACGGTCGCCTCGGCGGTGTAGAGCACCCTGCTCAACGGTGTGGCTGGCATTTCTGCTTCCTTCCTGACGCGCTGACAGACGGAGTCCCCAGGACGCGGGGGCTCACCTCCGACGATTTCGCACGAGCGGGCCGATGTCGCTGCGGCCAGCCGCCGACTTCGCGTACAGCCAGCCGGACGTCAGTCCTTCCCGTTAGCCGGTACGTCAGGAGAGCCCAGCAGAGCGATCGGGTCAGTCCTTGCAGCAGTCGTCGGCGCATCCGTCCGTGCATCCGTCACCGGCACTGCCGTCGGCGAGGGGTGCACAGCAGCCTTCGCCGCGCCAGGCTTGGAGACCCTCGCGCACCGCGACGCCGGCGATGACCAGTCCGGCGATCGGATCGGCCCAGCCCCAGCCGAGGGTCGCGTTCAGCACCAGGCCGAGGAGCAGGACGGCGGACAGGTAGGTGCAGAGGAGGGTCTGGGTGGAGTCGGCAACGACTGCGTTCGAGCCGAGGGCCCGGCCGGTACGGCGCTGCGCCCACGACAGCAACGGCATGACGATCAGCGAAGCGATCGCCAACCCGATCCCGACTGGCGAGGTGTCCGGGTCAGCGCCCGTGATCAGCGTCCGGGTCGACTCGAAGCCGACGTACGCCGCGAGTGCGAAGAACGAGAACGCGAGCAGCCGCAACGCCTGACGTTCGCGGGTCTCCGGGAGGTGATGGCGGAACTGCCACAAGATGATCAGTCCGCTGGAAACCTCCACGACCGAGTCGAGCCCGAAGCCGACCAGCGCAACGGAGCCAGCCACGAGGCCCGCGCTGATGGCGACCGCGGCCTCGATCACGTTGTAGGCGACCGACGCACCGGCGAGCAGCTGAGCACGGCGGCCCAGGCGGCGCCGCTCCTCCGGATCACTGGTCCAGGTGCTGGACGGGGCGGTGGTGATCTGCACCGGCTGCACCTGCAACTCCGGCCGACCAGCAGATTCATGGTGCTCTGGATGGTTGTGGCTCATGGCGTGGTGTCCTCGGGCTGCCGTGCTGCCTCGCCGAAGTTCGGGCAGAGTGCGACTGCGTCGCCGGTCAGGCTGAGCAGCCGCTCGGCCGCCGACAGCATCTCGAGCGTCGCCTCAGGATGCGTGAGGCTGAACACCGAAGCCCGCCCCTGCGGGCGGGACTGCACCAGCCCGCAGTCCCGCAAACAAGCCAAATGCTTCGACACCGTCGACTGCGCCAGCCCGAGATGCTCAGTCAGATCCACCACACGATGCTCACCGAGCGCCAGATGCCGCACGATCGCGAGCCGAGACACATCACTGAACCCATTGAAAAGACACGCCGCCACCACCAACGCCCGAGTCTCGTCAACCCCAACATCGACCAAACCAGGTGTCATCGCCATCCAGCGATATTATCGGCTGAGATCCCACAAGGGAACCTCCGCGGGCTTCGGGCAGTCAGGCCGGGGCGTGCTCTTTCAGGATTGTCATGAAAGCTCGCATCCACGCGGGGTGGTCGGGCCAGGCGCGGCCGGAGACTACGTTGCCGTCGACTACCGCGTCGCCGTCGACCCATTCCCCTCCCCCGGCCGTGATGTCGAGTGCAAGCGCCGGGTACGCCGACGTCTTCCGCCCGTTCAACAGGCCGGCAGCCGCCGGGATGAGTGGTCCGTGACAGAGTTGGGCCACAGGCTTCGACTCGCCGTAGAAGTGCTTCACGATCCGCTGGCAGTCGGCGTCGTTGCGGATGTACTCCGGTGCACGCCCACCCGGAATCACCAGCGCGACGTACTCGGCCGGATCCACGTCGGCGAACGCGATATCGGCCTGCCAGGTGTGCCCGGGCTTCTCGGTGTACGTGTCGAACCCGTCCACGAAATCGTGCACCACGAACTGCAACTTCTTCACCGCGGGCGCCGCCACGTGGACGTCGTACCCCTCCTCGAGCAGCCGCTGGTAGGGGTAGAACACCTCCAGGTCTTCGGCGGCATCACCGGTCAGAATCAGCACCTTCGCCATCACGCCATCTCCTTCGCAGCCGGGGCTTCCACTCGTCAGCCTCTGCCTGCCGACCGAAGCAGGTCAAGGGTCGACGACCGCGGCCTGGGCGAGCGCGAAAAGTCGAGTGCCGGGCCGAATCCGAACTGGTATGGTCCGATGACGCCCCGCAGGTCCCGGTGTGCGCGTGCGGAGACCTGCCGTCAGTGGAAGGTTGGATGCGCACGTGATCATCGAGGTCTCCGATCTCACCAAGGACTTCTCACGGCCGGATGTGCGCCCGGGACGCTTCGCGGGCACGCGATCGCTGTTCACCCGGGCCCGCAAAATCACCCGAGCGGTCGACGGGATCAGTTTCCAGATCGACGACGGTGAGTTGATCGGATTTCTCGGTCCGAACGGCGCGGGCAAGTCCACCACGATCAAGATGCTCACCGGCATCCTGGTCCCCACCTCGGGCACCGTCACGGTCGCCGGCCAGGTCCCGTGGCGTGATCGGCGCCGGAACGCACGCACCATCGGCGCCGTCTTCGGGCAGCGGACCCAACTCTGGTACGACCTCCCGTTGCGCAACTCGTTCGAGATCATCCGGGACCTCTACACGATGGACCCGGCGACGTACCGGACCCGGCTCGGGGAGTTCACTGAGCTGCTCGACCTGGACGAGTTCATCGACACCCCGGTGCGGTCGCTCTCGCTCGGTCAGCGGATGCGCGGCGACCTGGTCGCCGCGATGCTGTACGCCCCGCGGATCCTGTACCTCGACGAACCGACGGTCGGACTCGATGTCGTTGCCAAGGGCAAGATCCGGGAGTTCGTCGCGGAGATCAACGCCGGCCGCGGTACGACGGTCATCCTGACCACCCACGACATGGACGACGTCGAGCGGCTCTGCCGGCGGGTGGTGATCATCGACCACGGCAAGATCCTGTACGAGGGCGATGTCGAGATGCTCAAGGCGCAGTACGTCACCAGCCGGGACGTCGTGGTGCACTGCACGGACTTCGACGCCACCACGATCGTGTCCCCGTTCGCGGAGGTGGTCTCGGCCGACACCTTCAAGGCGACGCTGCGGTTCGACCCGGACGCGACGGCCGCACCGAAGGTCGTCCACGACCTCACCTCGCGCTACCCGATCACGGACCTGTCCCTGCTCGAGCCGGACCTCGAGGACGTGATCCGGCAGCTGTACACGGAGCGGACGCCGGTGGCCGCACGCAGTACGGGCGACTGATGCCCGTCGACACACTGAGCACCCGCCTGACCGGGCTTCGCGGCTTCTACCGGGCCGGGTATCAGTCCGTCCTCGCCTACCGCGCGGACCTTCTGTTCGGGATCGTCGGGCTGGTCATCCAGGCCACGCTGACCGTGGTCGTCTGGCGCGTTCTGTTCGTCGGTCACGAGCAGGTCGCCGGAATCGGGAGCGCCACCGCGGTCGCGTACGCCGTTCTGGCAGCCTGTCTTCAGGCCGTCGTCATGCCGTGGCAGTTCTCGTCACTCCCACTGCGAGTCATGCGCGGTCAGATCGGCGTGGACATGATCCGGCCGCGGTCGCTGATCAGCCAGAACCTGGCCCAAGCCGGCGGCACGATGGTCGGCAGACTTCCGCTCGGGGCAGCGGGCCTGGTCACCGGCCTCGCGCTCGGAGCGGTGAAGGCGCCGCACACCGTACCCGACCTGCTGGCCTCGGTCGTGTCGATGGCGCTCGGTGTCGCGAACATCATGACCATCAATCTGCTGGTGTCCATGACCGCGTTCTGGACTCTCGAGATCGGCGGCATCATGATCCTCTACCGGTTCGGGTCCGCGTTCCTGTCCGGCGCCTTGATCCCACCGTGGTTCATGCCGGAGTGGCTGCAACCGATCATCGGCTGGCTTCCGTTCCAGGCGCAGATCTACGCGCCGCTGTCCATCTGGTTCGGGACCAGGCATGGAGCCGACCTGGTCGGCACGCTGGCGCTCCAGCTCGGCTGGGTGGTGGTGCTCTTCCTGCTCCTGCAACTGGTCTGGCGCCGAGCCGTCCGCAAGGTGGTGGTGCTCGGTGGCTGAGCAGGTCACGACCCTGACCGCGGTCCGGGAGGATCTGCGCGCGAGCCGGATCCTGCTGAGGGCCGGCTGGCGGGCGGCGATGAGCTATCGCGTCAGCTTCCTCTCGGCGATCCTCGGCGGGATGGTGCTGCAGGGTACGCAACTGTTGTTCATCGGGGTCCTGCTGGCGAAGTTCAACGTCATCGACGGCTGGCGGTTGAACGACATCGCGTTCCTGTTCGGGATGCGACTGGCCGCGCATGCGTTCTACGTGGTGCCGTTCGGTGCGCTGCTCTCGATCGACCAGGCGATCCAGCAAGGCGATGTCGACCGTTACCTGCTGCGCCCGGCCGGAATCTATCTGCAGGTCGTGACCCGCTACGCACCACTCATGGCCCTCGGCGACGCTCTGCTCGGGTTCGGAGCGCTGGCGGTCTTCGCCCCTCAGGCCTCGGTGGACTGGACGCCGGGAAAGGTGGCGTTCCTGATCGCCGCGCTGGTCGGTGGTGGCCTGGTCGAGACCGGCATGCAAACCTTCCTGGCCGGGCTGTCCTTCCGGATGACGTCCACCATGTCCCTGCGGATCCTCGCCGACGACACCATCACCCGGTTCAGCGGCTATCCGCTGACGATGTTCAGCCGCTGGGGATTCCTGTCCCTCACCTTCATCTTCCCAATGGCGTTCATCGCCTACCTCCCGGCCACCGTGCTCCTCGATCGAACCAACGACCTGCCGATACCTGCCTGGCTGGCGTATCTCTCACCGGCCGGCGGGCTGGTCGTCTTCGCCCTCGGTCTCGCCTTCTTCAACCGGATGATCCGGAGGTACAACAGCCCGGGCAGTTGAGGCCGCCAGGACCCGATTGATCGCACTCGGTCATGGTCAGAGCACGGGCCGTTCGCGTCGCGATTCTCCCTCCTGGAAACGCCTAATTAAGGCTTCCCGCAGACCGTCCGCCGTGCCACTCTGCTGCTGTCGACAGGGCGAGCTGGAGGTGCGCCGAGAGATGAGCCTGGCAAGTCAATCGATGGTCCTTGTCACTGCGATTCGCCTGGCCAATGGTCATGACGATGTGGACGGTGTGACGACCGTCCGATGGGAGGGCAATGCGGGGCCGGAGGAAAGCTCTATCGGCGATCTCGTACTCTGGATCGCCCGGTCACGGGGGCACGCGTACCTCCAATGGCCCAGCGGACAGCGCGGGCCGCGCCTGCACGTGGCCAACCATCCGACGCGACGCTCGGTGCGCAGCGGCCTGACGGCCGACGGCAGCGACGGCCTACTGTCCTTGCCGCGGTTCTGACGCTGGTTGTCCACAGCAATGACCCTCCGGGTCGCCGGCGGATTCGTCCTGCCGTACGGCGCCCGGCCTGGTCCACTGCGGGACGGGACGGCCGTCCTGGGCCCACCAGGTGTAGGTCCGGTACTGCGGCCAGCCCGCCGGTGAGTCCTCCCACTCTTCCTGACGGCCGTACACCGTCAGATCGAGCAGGCGGGCCTGCAGCATGGTCGTCTCGACACCGCGGCCGATCGTCTCACCGGTCAGGAACACCCGATCGCCGATCCTCAAATAGCAGGCGATGTTACCTGGGTCGTCAAGCAGGCCCGGCCCGACGCCGGGGTCTTCGACACCGGCCATGGAGTACCACGGCAGGGTGTAACCCATGAACTCACGGAACGGGGCGATCTCCTCCCACGGTCCCTCGCAGAAGACTGCGAACGACACTCCGCGATGGTTCAGATAGCTGGCGTCGTGGACGTCGAAGATCGACGCGGTGCACCCCTCGCACTGACCTTCGATCCCCTTGCCGGTATGCCACATGTGCTTGTAGGCGATGAGTTGGTCGCGGCCATCGAACACGTCCCCCAACGAGACGGGCCCGCCCTCGCCGACCAGGCTCGCCGACGCGTCGACCTCGGTCATCGGCAGCCGGCGCCGGGCCGCGGCGATCGCGTCGCCCTCCCGGGTGTGGGCCTTCTCGCGGGCGAGCAGCCCCCGGCGTTCGCGGAGGAAGGTCTCCCGGTCGACGATCGGTGGCGTGGCGGTCGCTTCGGTCATGGCGTCGTCCTTTTCGGTTGGTGCTGTCTGAAGGTTGGACGAGCGACCCGCCGAATCGTCATCGCTTTTCTTTCGCCCACTTGGTCGATGGCACCGTTGGTACGGTGAACCGCATGACGAGCGCCGCGGCCGACGACCGGTTCCGGGACGCGTTCGACGAGCACCGGCGCTCGCTGCATGCGCACTGCTACCGGCTCGCAGGCAACGTCGCCGATGCGGACGACCTGGTGCAGGAGACGTTCCTGCGCGCCTGGCGCTCTCGCGCGCAGTACGAGGGCCGGGCGGCGATCCGGACCTGGCTCTACCGGATCTCCACCAACGTCTATCTCGACCACCACAAAGCAGCGGCGCGGCGGACCGTACCGGCAGGCGATCCCCTGGAGTGGTGCACCGATATCGGCCCCTACCCTGACGCCGTGCCGGGCGAGGACCCACAGGCCGACCTGGTGGCGCGGGAGACCGTCGAGCTCGCGCTGATCGCCGCGCTGATGTATCTGCCGCCACGGCAACGGGCGGCGTTCGTCCTTCGGGACGTGTCAGGCTGGACGGCGGCCGAGATCGCCGGGGCCCTCGACCTCGCGGTGCCTGCGGTGAACAGTCTGATCCAGCGCGCCCGGCGGACGATTCGCCGGCACGCTCCGGGCGATCCGCGGCACTGGCGCCGGCCGGCGCTGACCGCCGAGGACGAGGAGATCCTCCGCCGGTACGCGGCAGCGACCGACCCAGCCAGCCTCCGGGAGTTGCTGGCCGACGACGTACGCATCACCATGCCGCCGGACGCACCGGTCATCGGGATCGATGCCGTTGCCGAGTTCCTGACCAGGCCGCTGGACTGGCGAACGTTCCCGTCCGCCGCCAACGGCCGTCCTGCCCTGATCTGCTATCTGCGCAGCCCCGGCAGCGATCAGTACGACGCCATGGTCGTCGACGTCCTCACCATCGAGAACGGCCGGATCGTGGAGAGCAACGCCTTCGTCGGACCGCACCACGTGGCCGCCTTCGGCATGCCACCCGCCGTATCGGCTGTCAGTCGGTGAACGCGTTGCGCATCGACACCAGCTCGATGCCCCGCTCCTCGATCGCCTTGCGGACCTCCGGGTCGGTCACGATCTCCTGGTCCGACAGCCGGTACTCCTCGGCCCACCGGTAGGTGTACGTGCCGGGCGACGTCATCGCCGCGAGTTCCGGATGAGCGGCGGCGCAGTGCGTGACCAACAGGTGTACGCCGGGCGTCAGGCCGGCGATGTGGTCGAGCATCCACGCCTTCTTGCCGTCAGCCTCCCGGTCGCTCAAGGTCACGATCGAGGCGAACCGCTGCGACTCCACCGGGCCGTAGATGAACGGCTTGCCGGCAGCGTTCGAGACCTCGTCGTACGCCGACTCCTGCGCGGACTGCCCCATGTGGACGTCCAGGTAGTCGATCGAAAGCCCTTCCGCGGCGAACTTCGCCACCTGGGCGGACAGCTCGCGGACGGAGTCGGCATGGGTGATCGAAGCCCGCGCCGCGTCGACCGTGCGGAGGAACGTTCCGTCATCACCGACCAGCGACGGTCCGTCGGTCAGCGGCCGCCACCGCAGGAAGTCCCATTCGCAGGTCAGGGTCTGATGCACGCCGAGCGGAATCCCGGACTCACGCGCCAGCGCCGCGGCCTCGGTGAACCAGGGGCACGCAGCCATGGTGGAGGCCTGCGTCAGGATCCCCTCCCGGAACGCCTCCATCGTGCCGACATTGACGGCATGACACATACCGAAGTCGTCACCTTGAACAATGAGCCTGATGTCACCAGCCACGCGCACTCCTCAGATCAGCGGACGAACCCGAGGACGACCGTACCCCCGCACTCAGGACCTCAGTCCACCTGCTGTGGTCAGACGTGTCCGGCCGGGGTGGGTCCGGTTCGGGGTGTGAAGGTCTGGCGAGGAACTCGAGCCTGACCAGCACGGGCGGTGACTTCCTCACCCACGTCGGGTGAGCACGTCGCCGATCCACGGTCCGGACCCGAGCTCATCCATGCCGGGTGATCCCAGACGGCCGCCGGACCGCGACCGTGGTCCCGAGAGGGACTGATCGGCGCGACAGCGAAGGGATGCAGTCATGAGTTTCTGGGACATCATCTGGTTCATCATCGTCACGTTCGCGTTCGTCGCGTACCTGATGGTGCTGTTCCACATCATCACGGACATCTTCCGCGACAAGTCGCTCGCGGGCTGGGCCAAGGCCCTCTGGGTGATCTGTCTGGTCTTCTTCCCGCTACTGACCGCCCTGGTCTACCTGATCGCCCGCGGCAAGGGCATGGCCGAGCGTTCAGCGGCGGCGTGGGGAAGCGCGAAGGCCGCGCAGGACGACTACATCAAGTCGGTCGCCGGGTCCTCGTCGCCGGCCGAGCAGATCAACCAGGCACAGCAACTCCTCACCGCGGGCACGATCACGCAGACGGAGTTCGACACCCTGAAGGCCAAGGCCCTCGCGTAGTGACAGCCGTCGACCCGGTGCTCCGACGCCTCAGGCTCGCTGGATTCGCGACCACCGTCGCGGTCCTGGCGGCCGCCTGCGGCGGGACGACGTCGGCGCCACCTGCCGGTACGACGACCGCGACACCAGAGGCTGCGACTACCGGCACCTCGGCGCCGGTCGATCTCGCTGCCATGCGTGTGGACGAGGAGTCCGCCGTCAAGGCGGTGGACACCTACTGGCGCACGCACTTCTCCGAGCACTTCGACGGCCAGTACAAGAGCCCTCGGGTGGAGGGCAGCTACGTCGGTGCGAACGGACCGTCGTGTGGAGGAGAACCGTCGGTGCCGTTCAACGCGTTCTACTGCGGGCCGGGCGACTTCCTCGCGTGGGACGAGCAGTTGATGGAAGCCGGCTACAGCCAGATCGGGGACGCGTGGATCTACCTGATCATCGCCCACGAGTGGGGCCATGCGATCCAGGCCAGGCTGAACCGGGACCAGGTCTCCGTCCAGGCGGAACTGCAGGCGGACTGCCTGGCCGGCGCCGCGCTCCAGGGCGCGGCGAAGGACGGGCTGATCGAGATCGAGCCCGGCGACAGCGAGGAGCTCGCCCAGACGCTGGCCGCTGTCGCCGACGACTACCCCTGGACCAACGAGAGCGATCACGGCAACGCTCAGGAACGGACGTCGGCCTTCAACACCGGAGTACAAGGAGGAGTGCAGGCCTGCGCCTGAACCGGCCGGTCAGGTACGGCGCTCGTCGTGCTCGGCGAGGGCCGCACTGAGCTGGGCGCCGACGACCGCTGAGCCGACGATCACGAGAGCGAGCACGACCAGCCACGAGATCAACGCGATCGCTACGCCGATCACGCCGTACCGCTCTGTGTTGCGCTCGATCAGGTGCGGTACGTACACGGCGCCCGCCGAGGTGACGACCACCTGAGCTACCGCGCTGACGACGGCGCCAGGGAAGAGCAGGCGCCAGGAGACCCGACGGCTCAGCAGCAGCCAGCTGGCGAGCCACCACCCCGGAACCGCCGTACAGATCTGAGCGATCACGGTGATCAGGAGGCCGACCGGCAGCTCATCAGCCAGACTCGCCAAGTAGCCCAGCAGGATCAGGGCGATGAGCAGGAGGAACGCACCCTCGATGCCGTTGACCGTCCTGCGCAGCCCGCGAGCAGGCAGGTTCCACGCCAGTTCGTAGGTCCGCTGGACCGATCGCGCGAAGCTGCTCGCGGACACCAGGACGGTGATCACGCTCAGGAAGGTCAGACCGCCCGAGTCGCCCGGCGGCCGCCCGAACAGGGACCGCACCGCATCCGCGGACGGGCCGGTCAGCGAGAACCTGTCGATCACCCAGTCACCGACCGCCAGCGAGTCGGAACTGCTGAACCACGTCGCCAGCACGACCAGCAGCGGAATCAGCGCGATGAAGGCCTGCCCCGCCAGCGTCAGCGCCCGGTCGTAGAACCTGATCTCGATCGAGGCGACCACGATCCGCCAGACGACGCTCTGCCGCACGATCCGCACCACCCGCAGCACCAGCGGATGCTCGGCCCACCGGCTCACCACGGGTCCCAGCCCTCACCCATCGCATCGCTCCCCCGGGCACACGCATCACGGACTTACGACGCTAGGCGCGACCGCGGGCGCAGTACTCCTC
The DNA here is from genome assembly GCF_044459685.1 of Kribbella sp. NPDC050241. Classification (NCBI taxonomy): domain Bacteria; kingdom Bacillati; phylum Actinomycetota; class Actinomycetes; order Propionibacteriales; family Kribbellaceae; genus Kribbella; species Kribbella sp. NPDC050241. Next base: position 1,136,787 of record NZ_JBITJE010000001.1, on the reverse strand, counting down.
CCTGACGGGTGAGGACGCGCAGACTAATGGGCTCGGGCGACCGCCTGGATGGCTCGGAGCCGGCCGTCGGACAGACCGTCGGTGAGGTTCTTCACCCGATCGCGGAAGTTGGGGACGAACGCGTGCAGCCCGAGCGGATTGGGTGGAAGTGACTGCATCGCTCGCATCATGGCACCGACTTGCTCGGTCAGATCCGTCCAGTGCTCGACGGTGAATCCGGCCGACTCGATCGCGGCACGCAGGGCTGCCGGCGTGCTCAGATGGGTGTGCTCGGGTACGTCGGCCCACGGCATCGGGTAGTCGAGCCGGCGCTCGTCGCCGGCGGAGATGTCCCACACGGCGAGCTGACCGCCGGTCCTCAGAACGCGCCTCGCCTCCTGATAGAGGCGGTCCTTGGCGGCCACGTTCATCTGGACGTGCTGGCTGAACACGACGTCGAACGACGACTCGTCGAAAGGCAGCGCGGTCACGTCCCCCTGCCGTACGACGATCCGATCGTCCAGGCCGACGAGACCGTTGAGCCAGCGGGCGGTGTCGCAGTACTCCTCGGACAGGTCGACCGCCGTCACCGCGCAGCCGAAACCGGCAGCGAGGTAGCGTGCGGTTCCTCCGATGCCTGTGCCGGCGTCCAGCACCTCACTGTCCGGCGTGAGGTCGACCAGGTCCACAAGCTGGACGGTCACGAGTCGGCCGCCGGTGTGGTAATCCTCGAGCAGCGCGAGATCGGCTGCCTGGAGCCCGTCCAGGTCTTTGCCAGCAGCAACGAGGGCCTGCTCGATGGCGGCCCGGGACTTGCCGGTCACGTACTGGGCCGGAAGTGCGTCTGTCATGCCTCCTCCACTCCGTGACCCGACGCGATGCCGGCGATCGCGGCGGCCAGGAGGTCCGGGTGTTCGCTGGTGGTCAGGTGGCCGCCCGGGAAGCTGATGATCCGGGCTTCGGGCACCCTTTCCCGAGTGGCCGTGATCTGCCGGTGCTCGTAGGGGTCTTCGGTGCTGCCTCCGACGTACAAGGGCACTGTGCCGTTCAGTTCTCGGGCGATTGCGGCGAAGTCCCAGCGCGCCGCGTTGCGGCGGTGTTCCTTGACGAAGCCGGCACCGTCGTGGAGGAACATCGCTCCGTCGCGGCGGACCACTGCCGACCAGAGTTCCTTGAGTTCGGTCTCGGTCGGGTCGTAGTCGCGGGAGTACATGCGGGCCTGCCTCCAGCCCCGGACGAACGACGCGAACGAGCGTTGCAAACTCCGCGCTCCGAGGGCACCGAGCGGAGACCGGAGCATCGGAGTGCCCTGCCACGGGTGCGTATGCGCGTCGGCGAACAAGCCGCCGTTCACCATGAAGACCGCGGCGATCTCCGGCCCGGTCCGGCGGCGCAGGAGTTCCAGAAGCGTCAGCGAACTGTAGTCGAAAGTGACCACGACGGTACGACGCACGCCGTGGTGCCGCCACAAGGCGCCGACGAGATCGGCCCGTCCGACCGTGGAATGCGGGTAGCGCTTGGGCTTGTCCGAATCCCCCTGCCCGACGGGGTCGACGTACAGGCGTGGACCGACGCCGGCGGGGAGCAGACGATCCACCTGCGCCCAGCCGTACGAACCGTCCGGGAATCCCGGCAGCATCGTCAGCCACACGGCATCCCCAGCTGTGGGCGTCGCGCGCTCGAAGACTTTCAGCACGCCGGGTCTGGTGGCGGCCTCGTCATCGGTCAGTACACGTGCGGACTCGGCGTCGTACCAGATCCGTCGGCCGCCTACGAACCATGCGTCCGCGGTCACCCACGGCGTGTCGGTCGTCGTCTCCATGTGGGGTCCTCCCTGGAATTGATGTGGACACCGTCCACATTAGCTCGGTTTGGTGGACAGTGTCCACATTGATAACCTGAGCTGGTGAGCATCGGCGAGGAAGCACCACGGTCGCGGCGGCGCCCGCGAGGCGACGTACGCGCCGGCTTGGTCGCCGCCGGGGTCGAGCTGGCTCGCACGGGCGGTCCTGACGCGGTCGTACTGCGCGAAGCGACCCGGATCGTCGGCGTCGTACCCAACGCCGCCTACCGGCACTTCGCCGACCGCGACGAGCTACTCGCCGAGGTCTGCACCGTGGCCATGAACGAGCTGGCCGACCGCATGGCCGCGGATATTGCTCGCGTCCGCGGCAAGCGCGGGAACCCCGGTGCGGCCCAACGCAGGCTGGGCGCGATCGGGACGGCGTACCTGCGGTTCGCGCATGAAGAGCCCGGGCTGTTCGCCACCGCGTTCGCTGTGCCGCAACAGCACGGCTATAACGACCGCACTCCGCTGGGCCTGCTGCGGGACGCGCTGGACGAGCTGGTGGAGGCCGGCGTCCTCGATCCGCAGCGACGCGAGGGCATCGAATACCCCATCTGGTCCATCGTGCACGGAACGGCCGTACTCACCGGCCAAGGCCCACTCCGCGATGCCCCCGATCTCCGCCAGATCGAAAGCCTCAGCCTGGCCTTCATCGCCAACAGCCTCACGTAACGACCGCGTTAGGCTGGCTTGGCCGACGTCGATCTGGAGGCCGTGATGGATGCTGATGCCAAGCAGCGCGTCAAGGATGCGCTGATCGCTCAGGCCGAGGCGGGGCTCCGGTCGTCGCGGGCGAGTGTGGCGGAGCACGACTCCGCCGCAATGCTGGACTCCGACGCGGCGGATTCGGTCGACGACCTGTCCCAGTCCGGCGAGGCCGCTGACCTGGGCGGGCTGCTCGACGACGTCGAGGCTCGGCAGAAGCGGATCCTGACCCACATCAAGGCGCTCGACTTCGGGATCAAGACGGCCGTGGCGCCAGGCGCACTCGTCGGCTTCGACGGGGAACGGTACGTCGTCGGTGTGGTGGCTGAAGCGTTCGAATGCGACGGCGTCACGTACGAGGGGCTCTCCTCCGACTCACCGATCTACGCGTCGCTCAAGGGTCTGGGGCTCGGCGACACGTTCAGCTTCGGCAGCCGCGAACACCACGTCGACTTCCTCGCGTGACTCAAGCTCGGCGGCCGCAGAGCTCCTGGGCGATGTGTTCACCGATCGGCAGGCAGGCCGTGGCGGCTGGGGACGGCGCGTTGAGGACATGCAGTGTCCGGCCGTCATGGAGGTACAGGAAGTCGTCGACGAGTTGCCCCTGCTTCGTCACCGCCTGAGCACGGACGCCCGAGCCTGCCCGCCGTACGTCTGCCACCTGCAAGTCGGGCAACATCCGCTGCGCGGCGCGGACCAATGCCTTGCCGGTGAGTGAGCGCAGAAATTCCTGTGCCCCGGTCTTGCCGTATCGCCGCGCGAGTCGCCAGGAGCCTCGGTAGGTCAACGACTCCCACAGGTCCTTCGGCACGATCTTCGACCAGCGGTAACCCTCCCGAGCCAGCGCCGGTACGGCGTTCGGCCCGATGTGCACCGTGTCGTCGATCCCGCGGGTCAAGTGCACTCCCAGGAACGGCAGATCCGGGTCGGGCACCGGATACACGAGTCCCTTCACCAGATAGTCACGCTCCGGCACGATCTCGCTGTACTCACCGCGGAACGGCAGGATCCGCACGCCCGGCTCGAGGCCCGAGGCCCGAGCGAGCCGATCACTGTGCAGACCGGCACAGACCGCGACCCGATCCGCCTCGATCACCTCGTCCGTCGTCTGCACCCGCACCACCGAGCCGGCACTCTGGACCGAGGTGACCGTCACGCCCGTGCGGATCTCGCCACCCTCCGCCCGAACGTCGTCGGCCAGCGCACGCGACACCAGCTTGAAGTCCACGCGCCCGGTCGAATCGACCGCCAGCGCACCTCTCACGCGCAGGTGCGGTTCACGCTCCCTGACCTCGTCGAGGCTCAGCCGCCGTACCGGCACGCCGTTCTCATGCCCCCGATCAAAGAGCCGGTCGAGCTGCACCATCTCGGCCTCGGTCGTGGCGACCACGAGCTTCCCGGGGACATCCACCGGAATCTCCTTGGCCTCGCAGAACTCCCGCAGCGCCGCCCCACCGGCCACCGCCAGCCGCGCCTTGAGCGATCCAGGCTTGTAGTACAACCCCGAGTGAATGATGCCCGAGTTGTGTCCGGTCTGGTGGGCCGCAACCGCGGACTCCTTCTCCAGCACGACAACCGGCGTACCCGGATCCAGCCGCTGCAAAGCCCGCGCCACCGCGAGCCCCACAACACCCCCACCAACCACCACCGCCGACCCCATCAGGCCTCCCGTACCTAGACGTCCCCCCGGACAAGTTACCGGTGCGGCCCGAGCTCGAGCCTCTCCGCACAAAAGAACCGCCGGACCACCCCCGAGATACATCCCATCCGCGGTACCTACGCCTGCCGCTCGTCCCGGGTGTCCGCCGGGTCTCATCCAGGTGGGGTGAGGCGCTGGCCGGGCGTGGAGGGAGAGCATCCAGGTGCGGCCCGCTGCTGGTTGCGGCCGGCGGACGCAGCGAGAGGAGAGGGCAGACATGGCTGAGGGTGGTGGGAAGAAACTCGCCGGCTTCGTGGTTTTCGCCGGCGCGTTGCTCATGGTGGAGGGCCTGATCAATGTGGTCCACGGGCTCACCGCTCTGCTCTCCGACGAGCGGCTGGGGATGCACCAGGAAAGGCTCGTCATCGTGAACGTGACCGCCTGGGGATGGGTGGTCCTGATCTCCGGGCTGCTCCTCATCCCCATCGGCGGCGCCCTGCTGACAGGAGCCTCCTGGTCCCGGATCGCCGGGATCGTGGTCGTCAGCCTGCACGCGGTGACGCAGATCGCGTGGCTCAGCGCCTATCCCGTCTGGGCGGTGCTGATGCTCGCGCTGGACGTCATCGTCCTGTACGCCCTGACCGCCAAGTGGTCCGAGGTGCAAGACAGCCTGGGCGGCGTAGGCGACGCCCCCTGGAGCGCGATGGAAGGCCCCGAATACTCACAGGCCGATCGCGGCCCAGCCCCTCCCCACGTCTGACAGCCCCGGCCGCTCAGACGAGCGCACCCGCCGGCCCGGACGCAGGCTGGCGGGTGACATCTGCGCACAGGCGCCCGGCGAGCGTCGGTGTTCGCCGCCGGCCCCCACGTTCGAAGCGTAGCCCCGCGTTCTCGGCGAGTCGTTGACAAGTGTCCGGGTGCGGATCAGTGTCTGAAGAAGGCTGCTCCAGGGGGAAACACCATGCCAGCTTCAGGGGAGATTTCTGTTGCGGACAGCGCTCCGAAGGAAGTCAAGGATCGCTCGAAGAAAGAGGCGAGGACGCCGCAGTTCGACGCGACTGTCGGCGTTCCTGCTATCAAGGTGCCGAAGCGGAGTGGGACGCCCAAGCATCGGCTGGTGGCGATCGGGGATTCGCTGACGCACGGGTTCCAGAGTGGGGCGGTGTTCAACACCGACATCTCCTATCCGGCCATCATCGCCTACGAGCTCGGGTGGCTCGACAAGTTCCGCTATCCGCGTTATCCCGGGTACGGCGGCCTGCCGTTGAACATGGAGCTTCTTCTCCGTGAGTTGGCGGACCGCTTCGGCGCCGAGCTGAACCTTTTCGAAGTTCCGCTGGCGCTGTTCGCGGCCAGGTCGTGGATGGGCAAGCTCGAGGACTACTACGAACGTGGCGACGGCAGCCACGTGCCGATGACCACCGGGTACAACCACGCCTTGGCCGTGTACGGCTGGGATCTGCGCGACGCGCTCGAGAAGACCTATGACACCTGCGCCGCACGGATCGGCTCGCCCCGCGACGATCTGATTCACCAGATCGTCCAGAACCACAACGATCGGGCCGCCCTGTCCGTCTATCCGAATGGGTCGGACGACGATCGGAAGCTGACTCTCTTCCAAGCCGCGGCCAAGCTGGGAGACGAGAAGGAGGATGCCGAGTGCGGCATCGAGACTCTGATCGTCTTTCTGGGCGCCAACAACGCGCTGAAATGCGTGACCCAACTGCGCGTCGGCTGGAGCGGTGACGACTACCGTGAGCTCGGCAAGAAGGAGCAGTACACGGTCTGGCAGCCAACTCATTTCGCCGCCGAGTTCGCGGAGATCGTCGACGAGATCAAGAAGATCAACGCCCGGCACGTCATCCTCTGCACTGTCCCGCATGTGACGATCCCGCCGATCAGCCGGGGCATCGGCACCAAGATCCAGCCGGGTTCGCGGTACTTCCCGCACTACACCAGACCGTGGATACGCGACGAGGACTTCGACCCGCGCCAGGACAAGTCCATCACCGGCCCGGAAGCGTTCGCGGTGGATGTCGCGATCGACATGTTCAACCAGACCATCGAGGACGCCGTACGCGCTGCCCGTAAGGGGAACCCGGCACGCGACTGGTACCTGCTGGACGCCGCCGGCCTGCTCGACCGGATGGCTTCGCGCCGCTTCATCACCGATCCCAACGCGCGACCGGACTGGTGGACGCCGTACCCACTGCCGCCCGCTCTGAAAGCGCTTCAACCCGTCGTCGACTCGCGGTACCTCGCCAGTGACGGGCGAGGCGGACGTGCCGCCGGCGGCCTCTTCTCACTCGACGGCGTCCATCCGACCACGGTCGCCTACGGCATCCTCGCCCAGGAAACGATCAACATCCTCCGCGTCGCCGGCGTCCCCTTCACCACTCCGAACGGCACGCCGCGCCCGGACCCCGTCAACGTCGACTTCGACCGCCTGATCCGCCTCGACACCCTGGTCCAACGCCCACCCGGGAACGTCACCCCAACCCTCGACATCCTCAGCTGGGCCGACGAGAAACTCGACTGGGCCAAGCGAGCCCTCACCTTCCTCAGCTGAACCGCAAGAAGCGCCTTCCGTCACCAACCGCTCTGGATCGGCCGGGCGTCGGGTCAGAGTTCGCCGCCCAGGGCGTTGGCGAGGCCGTCTCGGGTGAGGCCGAGGCGGTTCAGCATCTCTGCGTCCGCGTCGTTGTCGGGGTCGAACTGATCTGGCAACTGGTCTGCGACCGACTCGGCGACATCGGGTCCGTAGGCGCGGCGAATGATCGCGATGGCCTCGGCCTTCGTGAGAACCGCCATGATTCCTACCTTTCAAGGGCTTGGGCGCGATCGCCCGCCGTTGGCTCCTGGCAGAGCTGTTCACGTCAGGTGTAGCACGCGGTGTCGAACTGGCAGCACCTCGTTCGACGCACTGCCAGGCGACGTGATCGACCAACGAGAGGAAGCTCCCATGCCTTCATTCATCGAGCGCTTCCGCGCGCGCAGACGACGGCTGCTGGCCACCGCACTGGCGGCCGTCGCGGCGGCGAGCGGACTCACACTGGGCACCACGCCGGTACCCTCCGCCGCACACGTGGGTGGCAGCTCACTGTCCTGGACGCCTTGTCCCGGAGTACCCGAGCCGGCCCTGGGGCTGGAATGCACCACGGTTCGCGTCCCACTGGACTACGCACAACCTGCCGGCGAGACCATCGAGATCGCGGTCTCGCGGCTGCCGAGCACCAACCCTGCTCGCCGGCGTGGCGTGCTGTTCCTCAACATCGGCGGCCAAGGTGACTCGCAGGCGGCGCTGCCGCTCACGTTGGTGTCGCTGGGCCTTCCTGCCAGTGTGCGGGAGAGCTATGACCTCATCGAGTTCGACCCGCGCGGCATCGGACGCAGTACGCCGCTGACCTGCAACCTGCGGCCCGACCAGGCGGCCACGCTGATCCCGCCGCCGTACGCACGGACGGCCGCGGACGTCGACCAGCGTGCCGCCGACGCCCGGCAGATCGCCGAGCAGTGCGCGCAGTCCAGCACCGCGCATCTGCTGCCCTACATCACCAACACCAACGTCGCGAGGGACATGGACCGGATCCGCCAAGCTCTCGGCGAGCAGCGGATCTCCTACATCGGGTACTCGCACGGAACCTACCTCGGCACGCTCTACGCCGCGCTCTTCCCGAAGCGCACCGACCGGATGGTGTTCGACAGCGTCAGCGGTGTCGGTGGGCTCGATGTCGTCGGTGCTCGGAGGTGGGGCCTGGGATTCGAGCTGCGGTTCCCGGACTTTGCGCGGTGGGCCGCATCTCAGGACGCGACGTACGGACTCGGTGCCACCCCGGCGCAGGTGCGGACGCGGTACCTGCAGATTGTCGACAAGCTCGACCAGGCACCAGTCGCCGGAATCAGCGGGGCCGTTCTGCGCGCCATGACGTACGGGATGCTGTTCAGCGATTCGATCTTCCCGGCCCTGGCGTCGGCCCTGCAGGCACTCGCCGGCGGCCAGGCACCGCAGCTGCCGCCTCCACCCGCGGGCGGAGACTTCTCCGGCATGCTTGCGCTGGTCTGCAACTCCCCCGGTTGGTCTCGGGACGTCGACACCTACCAGCGCCACGTGGCTGTCGACCGGATTCGCTACCCGCTGTTCGGCCCGGCGGCGGCCAGCGTCTGGCCGTGTGCGTTCTGGCCGGCCAAACCCGAGCCGCGAGTAGACATCAGCAAAGCAGGATCGTCGACAATCCTGCTGGTGAACAATCTGCGCGATCCTGCCACGCCGTACGTCGGGGCCGTCGAGCTGCACCGGAAGCTCGGTGCGGGATCCCGCCTGATCACCGTCGACCAAGGCGGCCACCTGTCCTACCTCTTCGGCAACAACACGTGCGCGAAGAACATCGAGACCACCTTCCTGGTCGACGGCAAGCGCCCACCACGAGACTCGTTCTGCCCCGGCACCTAACGCTCGCTCCCGGGCAGCGGTGCGGAATCAACCAACCGCACCGCTGCCCAGTCCTCAGGAACTGCGTCGCACGCTCCGCTCGGGATCATTGAGCAGTCCGCGAGCGGTTCCGCTGAGCTGGTTGAGATCACGCAGGAACCGGGAAGACGTTCCTGCTTGGTCTAGGTAACCGCGGCGTCGGTAGAACGCGTGTGCATCCTGGCGGCGGTCCGCGCTGGTGACCTCCATGCGTACGCATCCCTGGCTTGCAGCGAACAATTCCGCCGCCGCAACCAGTTGGCCGCCGATGCCCTGGCCGCGTGCGTGATCGGAGACGACCAGAGCCATGATCCTGCCGGAGGAGCCGGCGAGCTGGAAGAACGGACAGATGTGGACCGCGAGCAGGCCGAGAAGGTTGCCGTCAGCATCGGCCACATAGGCTGCGCTCGAGGGGTCGTCACCCCAGGTCTGGATTCTGGTTGCTGTTGTCGCGGTGCCGTCCTGGGCATACCCGAGCTGCTCAAGCAGCTCGTTGACGGCGGCCGCATCGGTCGTGTGTGCCGGTCTTATCTGCACGCTGTCCCCGGTCAACTAGGTGATGAGAAAGTCGAAATAGGTGTCTGGGTAGGGTTCGTCCCGCAGTGTGTAATGCCACCATTCGCAGTGGTAGGAGCTGAACCCGCTGGCTTCCATGACAGAGCGAAGGTACGTGCGGTTTGCCGCTTCGACCGGCGTGATTCCCTTGGCTCCATGGTGTGAGACCGAATCCATCAGGTCATGGTCACCTCCCATGGAGGCGAGTTCACCGGTGGTCAAGTGATAGAGCGTCAGGTCAACAGTGCTGCCTCGGGTGTGACCCGACCTGGCGGCCACATATCCCCTGTCGAACATCTCGGCCCTGTCGATCTTCGGATAGTGCCGTAGCTTCGTCCGCCCGTCCTCCGGTTGCTTCGACCAGCGTAGAAAGCTGTCCACGGCGCGCTGAGGGCGATAGCCGTCCCAGAGAAGCAGGCCGAAGCCGAGGGAAGCCGCCGACTCTTGTGCTCTTCCCAGGGCGGCGCACATGGCCGTCGTACCGACAATTCGGTTGGCCAGATACCCGTCGACCGGCTTGCCGGTGAAGTTGTCCCAGGTGGCGTACTTGGCATCCCACCGTACGCCGGGTACGAACTCGTCCACGAAGACAAGGTCAGCTTTCATCGGAGCTTGCCTGTCACCGCCAGCGACACCATCGCGTCGATCACCTCGGCCATCGGCATCCCGGCGGCGGCCATCATCCTCGGATAACGGCTGTACGACGTCATGCCAGGGAACGTGTTGACCTCGTTGAGGACCACCTCACCGTCTTCGGTGAGGAACATGTCCACCCGGGCGATTCCCCTGCAGCGCAAGGCACGATAGATGGCCTTCGCTGTCTCCTGAACGAGCGAACGCGCTTCCGCCGAGATGTCAGCCGGAACGATCGGTGTCGAGTTGTCAGAACCGGTCTCGGGCGAACTCTCCTGATGGATTCGGAAGAAGCCATGAGTCAGCGCGATCCGATCCACCTCGCCGACCACCAGATCCAGATCGTTCCCCAGGACGGCACATCCGACCTCGCTGCCGACGACGGCTTCTTCGATCAACACCTTCGAGTCATACTGCCGTGCGAATTCCATTGCGCTCGGCAACTCTTCCTTCCGGGACACCTTGCTGACACCGAAAGACGAGCCCGAACGGGCCGGCTTGACAAAGACCGGATAGCTGAACTGGTCGGCGTCGATGTTCTCGTCCGCCGAGACCGTCCAGAAATTCGGCGTAGCGATCCCCGCGCTGCCGGCCACGATGTAGGCCAGGGACTTGTCCATACACAGCGCGGAACCTTGGATGTCGCACCCTGCATAGGGGATGCCGGAGAGCTCCAAGAGGCCCTGGATCGCGCCGTCCTCGCCGAGTTTGCCGTGCAGAACAGGCAACACCACGTCCAGACTGATCGTCTCGTATCGTCCCTGCTCCAGGACCAGCAATCCGTGGACGCCTCGGTCCGGCGACAGGACGACCGGACGGCAGTCACCGGTCTCCCAGCCTACGGCCGGGCCGTCACAGAGCATCCACGCACCGCTCGTCGTGATCCCGATGTAGTACGGTTCGTACTTTTCGGCATCGAGGTGTTGTGCGATCTCTTGCGCAGATTTGACCGAGATGGGGTGTTCTTCGGAACAGCCGCCGAACAGAATGCCGATCTTCATATCCATTGCTGCTTTCTGTGTTCGAACGCGAGGCAGTTGGTCAGAGAGTTCTCAACGGTGTCACTCAGGGCACGGTCGGTGTAGTAGGCGGTGTGTGGACTGATCAGCACAGTGGGCAGTTCGTGGAGTCGCAACAACAACTTGCTGTTGATGGGTTCATTTCTGCAGTCGGCGTAGAAGATTCCTTCCTCCCCTTCGAGGACGTCCAGCGCCGCGCCACCGATGCTGCCGCTTTCCAGGGCTGGAACAAGGGCCTCGGTGTCGATCAGAGCGCCGCGCCCGGTGTTGACGATGAATGCGCCGTACTTCATCTGCCTGATACGTTCGCGATTCAAGAGGTGGCGCGTGTCCGCGGTGAGCGGCGTGTGGAGCGTGACGATGTCGCTTTGCTCGAGCAGTTCGTCGAGCCGTACGAAGTTGGCACCCGCCTTGGGCCGCTTGTCATACGCCAGGACACGGCAGCCGAAGCCTCGTAGCCTGTCCATGACTGCGGTGCCGATGCGACCCGTTCCGATGACCCCGACAGTCAGGTCGCGGAGTTCTTTCCCGCGCACCTCATTCAGTCTGTAATCATGAACATCTACACGCCGCATGATGGATTTCGCATCGCGCACCGCCATCAACATGAGCATCAGCGTGTAGTCGGCCACGCTGTCGGGTGAATAGTCGACATTCTCGACGAGGATCCCGACGCTCTCGGCGTACTTCACATCGACGTGGTTGTACCCGACGCTTCTCGTGGAGACGTACTCCACGCCGGCCCGGCTGAGCGCCAGCAGAGTGGGGTTGGTGATCTGGGTCTTGTGACCGACGCTGATGCAGCGGTTTCCGGAGGCGAGGTCGACGTTCGCTTCAGATACTGCCTCGGCTGTGATGGTTGGCGTGACCGCACAACGAGGAGCCAACTCCCGGAACAGAACCGCCTCGTCCTGCCCGCATCCAAAGATCGTGATTCCCGTGACCGGGGCGGCCGAGGTGGACGACGCCAGCCATCGAACGAGAGCCGCTGGTTCGCTGTAGGTCATGCCACCCAGTCAAGGGGGCACGGTGTTGTCCGCCTGTATGCGGATTTCGATACGCCGACGAAATGCTAACGACGGGTAACCCGTGGCCGAGTGACGACAGGAATGCACCACCAGCGGAACGACGCCAGCGCGGCCAGCCCGGCGCCGGCGGTGTTGAGCAGTACGTCGTCCACCGAGGACACCCGGTCCAGCCGCAGGACGTACTGCGCGACCTCGACCAGGATCGAGCAACCCGCCGCGAGCGCCAGGATCCGCGGAACCGACGCCAGCGCGGCGAACCGGAGGGGGACGAAGAACCCCAGCGCTGCGAACACCAGCAGGTTGCCGGCAACCTGAGGCGTCGACATCGTGAGTAGGTCCCGCAGCGGTACGAGGCTCACCCGGCCGGGGACCTCACCCGCGCGGCTACCCGGCAGCAGGATCATCCATACCCACGGCACCGTCCCGTAGACGATGCCGACCTCCGCGAGCGAGGTGCGCCACGGCCGCGTTACGCCAGTGGCTTTCCGCCGGTGTGCCAGCACCCACACCACCAGCGCGGCCAACGGCAGCAAGGCCACGGTCAGGAAGGCAACGCCAGTGAACGTGTCGAACCAGCGGTCCCACCCGTTGATGATCACGCGACCCCCACTTTCCGTCAGGTCATGGAATCTAGTCGTCCGCGCCGCCTGATGGACTCGCGCCTGCTCATGTAGAGGTCGAAGGCCCGGTAGACCATCGGCCGCAGCGGCAGGTCCCACTCGCCGACGTACCTCACAGCCCGTCCACCGGTGCCGACCTTGAACTGGATCAGCCCGAAGTGCGGGTCGTCGGCGTCGAGGGTTGAGGTGATGCCGCGCAGATTGTAGACAACGCAGCCGGCCGCCAGCGCGTCGCGGATCATCGCCCACTGGCAGGCGTTCGATCCGCGCACCTCACGCTTCTCGGTGGAGGAGGCGCCGTAGGAGTACCAAGCCTGGGCGCCGACGCGGACCATGATGGCGGCGGCGACCAGGTCGCCCCGGTGGCGGGCCCCGTAGAGCCTGATCCGCTCGGGATCCTCGGCACTCATCGCCGCGACCATCGTCGCGAAGTAGCGCAGCGGCCGGGGCGTGAAGTGGTCGCGCTCGGCGGTGTGGACGTACAGGTCGTGAAACGCCTCCAGATCCTCGCCGACCGTGACCTCGACGCCCTCCTTGGCTGCCCTCTTGACGTTGCGTCGCCACAGCTGGTTCATGCCCCTGAGCAGGTCGTCCTCGGTCCTACCGGCCAGCGGAAGCTCGAAGTTGTACTGCGGATGCCCAGCGCCGAACCCGTTCTCCGGACTCTGCAGCAGCCAGCCGGCGTCCCGCAGGTGGCTGGTTACCCGGGCACCGACCGGGTCGACGCGCTGGCTGGGTAGATCGGTGAGCCGCTCGATGCCCGGGTCAGCAATTCCTTCCTTGACCTGGGCAGCACACCAGGTGTCCGTGCGTACCGGCGGACCGAGCCGGATCGCGAACGCGCCGCGTGCCTTGAGGTACGCCGCCAGCGGGTCGAGCCACGCGTCAATCTCTCCGGTCCACTCGATCACCGGCCCCTCTGGCACATAGGCCAGCGTGTAGCGCTCGAGCCGCGGTACGGGGCGGTGAAGCACGAGCCCGGCGCCGACCAGTCGCCGGCCGTCGTACCAGCCGAGAGACTCGCTGCGCCACTCCGTCTTGACGCTCCCCCATGCCGGGGTCTGCAGGAAACTGACCGACCGATGTGCCTGCACGAACGCCAAGTGCTCGGCGGCGCCGATCGGCTGGACAGTCAGGGTCACTGCTGCATCCTGGGGTCGTGCGTAGGGTCGGCGTACCTGGGTGGGCAACCGTGATCGACGGCCTCAGGGCGCAGTTCGTAGTGCCAGGGCTCGTTGTCGTAGATCTGACACAGTCCGTACGCAGCGCCGTACTTGGCCAGCCACGCGGTCGCATCTGACCGCCCGATGTCGATCGCCTGCCCCAACACATGAGGCGACGTGGCTGGGGTCGCCACCCATCGGGCTGCTTCCTCCCTCGAGCCGTACTTCGCGACCGCCTCACTGAGCAGTTGCTCCTGGTACGCCGGGGAACGCCAGCCACTGTTGACGAAGAACTCGACCCCGTCGTCCGCGGCATCCGTCGCGGCCTTACGCAGCGCACCGAGCAACTCCGGGTCGAGGTTGGCCACACCGGGAATCTCGTCGTCGAACACCTTGACGCCCGCAGGGACGAAGCCATCGGCCAGTGCACCGTGGCGAGCGTCGCTGGGCGATGCGACCGGGAATGAGAACGTCGTCAGCGACTGGTGGATGAAGACGCCGACAAGCGCCACATTGGCGACGACGAATGCCGCGCGGACGGTCAGTTTGGTACGGCGGCCTGCTGTCTGTGCCGGTTCGCTGGCGGACATGCGTTCAGTCAAGGCAGCGTGCTGTTGCCGGCGCGTATCCGGTTTTGGATACGCCGACGATATGGTCCGGCTCGTACCATCAAGAGTGTGCGCGTGCTGATCGTCGAGGACGAACCCGAGATGGCGGACGCCGTCCGCGATGGCCTCCGCCTGGAAGCGATCGCGGCCGATATCGCCGGTGACGGTGACACGGCGCTCGAACTGCTGAGCATCAACACCTACGACATCGCCGTACTCGACCGCGATATCCCCGGCCCGTCCGGCGACGAGATCGCCAAGCGGATCGTTGCCTCTGGCAGCGGTATGCCGATCCTCATGCTGACCGCCGCCGACCGGCTCGACGACAAGGCCTCCGGGTTCGAACTCGGCGCCGACGACTACCTCACCAAGCCCTTCGCGCTCCAGGAACTCGTGCTCCGGCTCAGAGCGCTCTACCGCAGGCGCGCCCACAACCGACCACCCGTGCGGGAGATCGCCGGTCTCCGGGTGGATCCGTTCCGCCGCGAGGTCTACCGTGACGGCCGGTACGTCGCGCTCACCCGCAAGCAGTTCGCCGTACTCGAAGTCCTCGTCACTGCCGAAGGCGGCATCGTCAGCGCCGAAGCGCTCCTGGCGCAGGCGTGGGACGAGAACGCGGATCCGTTCACCAACGCCGTACGCATCACTGTCTCCGCCCTGCGCAAACGCCTCGGCGAGCCCTGGATCATCGCGACCGTGCCGGGCGTCGGCTACCGCATCGACACGGGAGACGAGGGTGGATAGAGAGCCTGGTTGGAGCGTTCGCCTCAAGCTCACCCTCAGCTACGCGGGGCTCGTGATGCTTGTCGGTGTCTCGCTGCTCGCGGTCGTGTGGGTGTTCCTGCTGCGCTACGTACCGGTGGTGCTCTTCCCCTCGCCCATGTCCATACCCAACCGCTCCGACCTGATGGCGGCCTTCCTCCCGAAGGCCATCATGATGCTGATGTTCCTGCTTGTCGTCGGCCTGGTCGGAGGCTGGATTCTCGCCGGCAGCATGCTTGCGCCCCTGACTCGCATCACCAATGCCGCCCGGCAGGCGACGAACGGATCGCTCTCGCACCGGATCATGCTGGAAGGCCGCCAGGACGAGTTCCGCGAACTCGCCGACGCTTTCGACACCATGCTCGCCCGGCTCGAAGCACACGACGCCGAACAGAAGCGATTCGCGGCCAACGCCTCCCACGAACTGCGCACCCCACTGGCGATCACGCAGACCCTTCTCGACGTGGCCCGCAACGATCTGAACGGCGACAACCGCGCACTGGTCGATCGCCTTCACGCCGTCAACACCAGGGCGATCGACCTCACCGAAGCATTGCTTGTACTGAGCCGCGCCGACCAACGGTCCTTCACCCGAGAACACGTCGACCTGTCCCTGCTGGCCGAAGAAGCCACGGAAACGCTCCTCGCACTCGCCGAGAAACAGGGCCTCACCATCGAGACGTCCGGCACCGTCACGCCCACCATCGGCTCCCACGCGCTGCTGCTGCAGCTGACCACGAACCTCGTGCACAACGCGATCGTCCACAATCTGCCCGACCACGGCACCGTGTGGGTCACGACCAGTGCCCGCCCCAGGACCGTACTGCTCACGGTCGAGAACACCGGCGAGAGTCTCACTCCACAGCTGGTGTCCACGCTGGCTGAGCCGTTCCAGCGCGGCACCCAACGCATCCGCACCCACCACGCAGGCGTCGGCCTCGGCTTGGCCATCGTCAGAAGCATCACCCAAGCCCACGACGGAACCCTCACGCTCACTCCCCGCCCCTCGGGCGGCCTCCGGGCAACTGTCGAACTACCCGCCGCACCACACCCCAGCGTCTGACGATCAGGGGAAGCGCCCGGCGCTTCCCCTGATCGAATGGCCTCACTCAGGCCTTGGCCTTGCGTGCCCTCGGCTTGCGAGGGGCGGGATGCGAACCGTTGCCATTGCCCTCCGTCTCGGACTCGGCCGCGAACGGGATGAACGGCATGGTCAGCGGCAGCGCCGCCAGCCGCATCAGGAGCAGGACGTTGTCATCACCGGCGGTCTTGTTGAGCCGGAGGCGGCCGCAGTTGGTGCACCGGTGGATGAGGACCCAACGGCCCTCGCCGCGGACCGTGACCGCGATCGGTTCCATACCGCCGCTGCAGTCGGCCTTGCGATCACCCGGCACGTTGCGGTCGAGATGGCGCGACCACAGACAACTCGGGCAATGATTTCGATGGGTAGTTCCGGGGGCGTCGAGAGAGACCTCTACGCCGCAGTGTTCACAGCTGAACGAACGTGCGAATGCCAAGCCAAAGACCCTTTCAGAGCGAAGCTGCTGGACAAGACAGACATCGGCTTCCCTCCTCCCGGTCCGCGCCGACTCGTCCGGCGCACGTCCCCCCAGCAGATCAGCCCCCATCCCCACCGTCAATCGATTAACGGCGCCCGCTTGGACGAAGCGTCATGGTTCGAGCAAGCTCAGCAGGATCCGCGCCGCATCAGGACTGCGCGAGCTGCGGGATGAACGCGGCGAGCGCACTGGTGAGCAGCGGCGACAGGACCGCGAAGCCGGTCAACGGATTCCGCAGCAGGGAGACGTCGAGGTGCAGGAGTGCCTCGAGTCGACTCCGCGCATCTACCCACGCCTCTGTCGGCTGACCGTCCCACGGGAGGGGGTACGCACCATCCACAACACCTCGGGCACATCGCCGCCATGCTGCGACCAGTGGCACATTCAGCACCGCTGCCAGTACGGCGAACAGCGCACCGTAGTACAGGACGTTCGCCGCAGGGAACTCGTCCGCCCGATCCGGATGCACATCGAGGAACGCAGCACGCAGTGTGCTCGACGTGACGATGGCCGCGACCACACCGATCACGAACGCCCCAACGCACAGCACCAGCAGATCCCAGAGACGCAACATCTGGAGGATCACTTCACGGTGCGGGCTATCAGAGTCGATCGGGCCGCGAGATTCCTCGCCTGGTCTCGCCGGGATCGGCGGCAACTCCCCGATCCGATGCTGTAGGACCTGGCAGGTGTGCAGCGCGAGCCAGACGAGCACGAGCCACGGAATCGCGGCAATCAGTGCGCTCACCAACACAACACCTGTCCGGGCGTCGAGATTCTGCACCGGAACGTCGGGGTTGGCGCCGCCGGCAACGATTCGGCCGGCAATCACAACCCCGAGTCCCGCCGCGGCACAGATGACGTACGTCCAGCGCAGGGACTTGGAGGCGTCGATCCCCCACGTGTCCGCGGCAACCAGAACACGGATCGCCGTCACTGCCAGCCCGACGAACACCAGGATCGCCGCAGCCCCGACCATCCTCCAGACCATCCAAGGCACACCACCGACGAAGGCCTCGCTCTCCGCCGAACCCGTCGAGTCCCCCGCCCCAAGCACCGCAGCCAGCGCAAACAAGAGCACAATCGCGCCGACAGTGACAACCGGCGGCCCCAGCCCCGGCCTCCCTCGTGCATCCCGCACAGCCAGCCCCTCCTCCGCCGCCGACCAGCGTTACTGTCCCGAGACTTCAGCCGGTTGGGGCATCCGACCCTCCCGCGAGTCGTTGAACGCAGTGTGCACCCACCGACTCCTGATGAACAAGGGGCCGGCCGACTGAGACCACGACCACCGTGGTTGCCCTAGGCAACGCCTGCCCGTGCGGCTGAGGGGTGTTCTGCGGGCTCGTGGTGGATTCGGCCTCTGGTGGTTGACAGGGCGCGGCCGGTGGCTGCGGAGCGGGCCGCGTCGGCCTCGACACAGCCGCCGGACAATCACGCACGCTGCCTCACATGTCCTCGGCGCCGGCCTTGATGGCCTCGCGGATCCGGGAGTAGGTGCCGCACCGGCAGATGTTGCGCAACTCGTCGAGGTCCGCATCGGTGATCTCGCGGCCTTCCGCGTGGGCCTGCTTGACCTTGGCCACGGCCGCCATGATCTGGCCGGGCTGGCAGTAGCCGCACTGGGAGACATCGTGGTCGAGCCAGGCCTGCTGCATCGGGTGCAGGTCTTTGCCGACGGTCGCCGGCAGGCCTTCGATCGTCGTGATCTCGTCGGCCGGCTCGATGTCCTTGACCTGCACCGAGCACGGATTGAAGGCCTTGCCGTTGATGTGAGAGGTGCACGACTTGCAGACCTCCAGCGCGCACCCGTACTTCGGGCCGGTGACGCCGAGCAGGTCGCGGAGAACCCACAGCAGACGAACGTTGCCCTCGGCCTCGACGCTGATCTGCTTGCCGTTGAGTGTGAAAGTGTGGGTTGCCATGGATTCCTCAGAACGTGTGGTCGAGACCGTCGGTCGGTGACTGCGGGGTGGACGGCTCCAGCGGCAGCGGTTCGAAGCCCAGCTTGCCGTGGTTGATCGGGAAGTACGTCGGCATCGTCCCGGTGGCGCGGGCGTAGGCACACGCGACCGCGGCGAAGGCCGGGGCCACCGCCAGCTCACCAGCACCGCTGGGGCTGTCGCTGGTGTTGGGCATGATGACCACCTGTACGTCCGGGGGTGTGTTCCACTGCCGGGTGTAGAAGTAGTTGTCCCAGCTGCCTTCGAGCGGCATGCCGTTCTTGATGTGCAGACTCGAGGTCAGCGCGAGCGCGATGGCGTCCTGCAGGCCACCGATCATCTGCGCTTCCAGCCCGCGCGGGTTGATGCAGAACCCGGGATCGACCACGATCACGGCCTTGGTCACGCGCGGGCCGCTCACGCCGTCCCGAATGGGTCTGTTCACCGTTTCCGGCCGGCAGTCGATCTCGACCAGGGTCGCGACCGCACCGCGGTACTCCGCGTGCACCGCGACCCCCTGCGCCGTGCCTTTCGGCATGGCCTTGCCCCATCGGCCGACCTCGGCCGCCTTGTTCAGCACCGCCAGCAGTCGCTTGTCCTTGAGGAAGTTGCGACGGAACCGCACCGGGTCCTGGCCGAACTTCGCGGCGAGCCGGTCGACCACAAGCTCCTCGGCACACACGACGTTCGGCGAGTAGATGTTGCGCATGCTGCCGGTGTTGAACTTCAGCGGGATCTCGTTCAGCAGCTGCGTGGTGACACCGAAGTTGTACGGCGAGGACTGGCTGAGCGCGAAGATCGTCTCGGCGAACGAGAGGTTGCCACTGACCGGCAGGTCCGCGGCGAACGCGGTGATCATCTCTCCGAGCCCGTGACCGAAGTCCGTCTCCACACTGGTGTGCCGCTGCTCGTAGCTGAGCACGTTGCCGGCCAGATAGTTGACCCGGACGCGCGACGTACACATCGGGTGGACGCGGCCCTGGCGGAAGTTGTCCGTGCGCGACCACGACAGCTTCACCGGCTTGCCCATCTTCTGGGAGATCTCCGCCGCCTCGGCCGCCACATCATGGAACAGATGCCGGCCGAACGAGCCGCCGCCCTGGATGACGTGCACCTTCACCTCGTCGACCGGCAGACCGAGCCGTTTGGCGATGTCCTCCTGGGCGACGATCGGTACCTTGAGACTGGCCCAGATCTCGGCGCTGTCCGGGGTGACGTCGGCGATCGCACAGTCCGGTTCCAGCGGGCTGTTGCTGGCGAAGGCGAAGACGAACTCGGCGTCGATCGTGTTCGACAGCAGCGGCGGCACGGCCATCGGCAACTGGGCCGCACGGAGCTTCGCCAGCACGGTGGCGTCGGACTCGCCGTCCACAGTTCCGGGGCCCCAGGTCGCGTCGACCACCTGGATGGCGTCGATGCACTGGCCGAACGTCTCGCCTCGGATCGCCACACCGTGGGTGATGGCGGCGACATCCGTGATACCGGGCATCGCCCGTACGGCGGCGAGATTGTTGACAGACTTCACGGTGCCGTTGATCGTCGGCGGCCGGGCCACCATGGTCGGCTTCGCGTTCGCAACCTGCAGATCCGTCCCGAACTGCTTGCGGCCGGTGACGATGTCGTGAGCGTCGACGCGGTTGTGCGGGCGCCCGAGGATGCTGAACTCTGACTGGGGTTTGAGCTCGGCGGACACCTTGATCGTCCGGGAACTGGCGGCCGCCCGGGTCAACGATCCGTACGTCGCCGTACGCCCGCTCGGTCCACTGACCACACCCTTGCGAGTCGTCACCTTGCCGGCCGACACTCCCCAGTGCGCAGCGGCCGTTTCCACCAGGCGCTGCCGAGTGATCGCAGCGGCTGTGCGTACCGGGAGGTACATGCTGCGCATCGAGTTCGAGCCGCCGGTCAGCTGATTCATCAGCAACTCCGGCCGGGCATCGGCGAGCCCGATGGTGACCTTGTCCATCGGCAGGTCCAGTTCCTCGGCGACGATCATCGCGATCGCCGTGGTCATGCCCTGGCCGACCTCTGCCCTGGGTACGGCGAAGTACGCGGTGCCGTCGGTCTTCAGTTCAACCGAGATCAGGCCCGAGGTGGGCGCGGCCGCGAGCTTCTGCAGATCGCCGAGGTCGAAGATCTCCTCGGGCTGCGGCAGTGAGGGAACCGCGGCATCCGCCGGCCGGGGATCGGCCGAGCCGGCGATCCAGCTCACACCGACCGCCAGGGTCGGCGCGGCGAGAATGTACCCGAGCACGCGACGGCGGCCCAGCAGGCCACGCTCGCCGGCCGGCTGTTGTGTTGACTCGTCCGGCGACCGACGGTGTTCGGCCATGAGGATTCCTCCGTGTTTCGACCAGTGCAGGGAACGCAGTCTGACAGCGGAGAAGGCGCCGCGGCATGGCCAGAACGCCTACGTTTGGCCCGGCCGGACTGTGCACAACGCACAGCGGCAGAGCTCAGCGGATCATCAGCGGCCCTGCGGCGGAAACAGCCTGACGGCCCGGATCGCCAGGCCGAGATCCAGGTGGGAGGCGGCGTCGGTGAGGTCCCGACCGGTGATCTGATGGATCCGGTGGAGGCGATTGATCACCGTGTTGCGGTGGCAGTACGCCAAATCGGCCGTGCGCCGGACGGAACCGCCGGCGGCGACCCACCTCTCGAGGGTGTCGAGCAGTAGCTCACGTTCGGCTGCCGGCACCTCCATGAGCGGCACCAGCCACGTCTGGACGAGTTGCTCGGCCAGCTCCGGGGCGCTGAGCAGCAATGCCTCGGGGAGCCGTTCGGTCAGCGACGCGACCCCGGTCTCGCCGCTCGGCAGGGTTCGCCGGGCCAGCGTCGCCTGACGGTACGCGACATCCACATCGGCAAGTCCTGAGACGACGCCTGACATGCCCGCGGGCGCGCGGACGGCGTCGCGCAGCGATCGGAGTACGGCGTCCTGAGACTCCGCGCCCAAGGCAAGCAACCCGACGACCGTGTGCGTTCGCACCTGCCACGCCGAGCCGACGTGGACGCCGGCCAACCGCCGTCTGAGCGACGCGACCGTGCACTCGTCGTCGACCAGGTTGTCGATCGCCACCACGGCGTACGGGCCGTTCACCGGTACGTCGAGGACGGTCGCGGCCTCCTGGACGAACGCCCGGTCCTTCGCTCGGCCGTGCAGCAAGCCTTCCCAGAGCGTCGATCTGCGTCGCTCGTCGGCGCGGACGAGTTGGCGTTCCGCGGTGTGATACTCGGCCGCGACCTGCGACGACGTACTGTCGACGACCTCCCAGACCTTGCTCGCGATATCCAGCAGGGCATCGGAGTCGACCACGCCCTGCGCCCGGGCCTCGTCGATCAGCGCCTCCCACACCAGCCGACCGCCGAGCCGGAACGAGCGCAGTACGTCGTCCAGCGGTATCCGCTGCTCGGCCCGGCGGCGTCCCGTCTCCCGCGCCGCATCGAAGTACTCGTCAGCCGCGGATCCGCCGAGCCTGCGGTCGGTGTCGGCGATCATCTGGACGACCCGGGCGACGTTGTCATGACATGACCGCCACAGGTCGTCCGGCGGAACCGAATCCAGCTCGCGATAGGCGGGGTTCTGCTCGTAGATGGTCTGCACCAGCGCGTCGGTCACCGGCCGCAGGTGAAGCAGCAAGCTCCCGGCCAGCGCCTCCGCGGTCCGCGGCACCACCGTCCGCCCGACGTCCCGCCGTACCACCTCACTCATAGTCGGCACAGCATCGCACACCGTTGCCACGCCGCACAGTCCTGGCGGCGTCGCCGGACTACTCGGTGATACCGTATAGTGGTACTCGGTGCTACGGAGTACTGAGAGGATCCGCGATGGACGACCTGACGGAGATGTTGAAGGGCACGCTCGAGGGCTGCGTGCTCGAAATCATCGGCCGGGAGGAGACCTACGGGTACGCCATCACGCGCCGGCTGAACGAACTCGGCTTCGCCGACGTCATCGAGGGGACCGTCTACACCATCTTGCTGCGACTGGAGAAGAACGGGCTCGTTCAGGTGACGAAACGACCATCCGAGCTGGGGCCGCCGCGCAAGTTCTATGCGCTCGACGACGCGGGGCGCGAAGAACTCGGGAGGTTCTGGGCGAAGTGGGAGTACCTCTCATCCCGGATCGACAAACTCAAGGAGGGCGGACGATGAACTTGTGGGAACGCATGACAGGCAGCGATCTCACCAGGGAGTACAAGGCGTTCGAAGCCCGGGCCGCGGCCTTGCCGGCCGACTACCGGGCGGCGTGGGACCAGATCAAGGCTCACCTCTTTCCCTACGGGAGCTTCACAGGCCGCAACCTGATGCCGATCATGGACGGCGCACTCGGGCTGCTCGAAGAGACGGCGGCGGACGGGCAGAGCGTTCACGACGTGCTGGGTGACGACGTCCAGGGCTTCTGCGCGGCGCTGGCCGGCGGAGAAGGGGCGCGGAGCTATCGCGACCGGTGGCGCGAGCAGTTGAACCGGAACGTCGCAAGGAAACTGGGCCAGCTAGGAGGCTGACGTGGGCATCCAGGACATCATCGAGGGCAAGAAGCAGTGGCGGGCGCACCTGGCGCGAGTCAAGGCGCTTCCACCGGACTATCAGATCGTCTACAAGGAGATGCAGAAGTACTTTTTCAAGATCGGACCGGTCGAGTTGACCGACGGGAACCTACTCGCAGAGATCGTCGACTTCTTCGAGGAGGGCGTGGCGGCCGGCAAGGGAGTCCTGGAACTCATCGGCAACGACGTCGCAGCCTTCTGCGACGACCTGATCAAGGACTCGCGCACCTACGCCGACATCTACCAAGAGTCCCTCAGCGGGAACCCCGCCGCGACCGAGGACTAGGAGCTCAGCCCGACGCCGACGACGAAGCCGCCGATCAGGATCATCATCGCGGCACCGACCGTAGTGGAGTGCGCGGCGATCCACCCCTTCGCCGAGAGGAGCCGAGGTTCCATCCGCCGCGGAAACAGGATCGTCGCGACGATCGGAACGCCCACGGTGCAGGTGGCGATCACGGTGTAGAAGACCACCAGCCCGAGATTGTCGCGGAACGCCAGGTCCGCCCCGACGATCGCCAGGCCCGCCGCCGCAGCCAGAAGGATCGCCTTCGGACGAAGGTTCAGCGCCAGGCCGATGCCGAACACAGACAGAGTGCCGAACGTGCCGATGCGGTCGAGCCAGCTCGGTCCGCTTCCGCTCCCAGCGCGAGACCGACGTGCGAGGGTCACCACGCCCAGCAGCACGAGGGCACTGCCGATCGCCACCTCCACCTTCCCCACGAGGGCGTCGTGTTCGCGCGGTCGTCCGGGAAGCGCATGGCCGGCCACGGCCGCCAGCGCGACGGTGGCGAAGGTGCCGAGCAGTGTGCCGACCAGGAAGCCCAGGCCGGAGCGGCTGCGGCTCTCCGACAGCAGGATGAAGATGGTGGCGGTGATGGGGACGCTGCTCAGCGCCGCGGCAAGGGCCAGCGGTATCAGCTGAAGCAGCGCCTGCCCCATCGCGTCTCCGATCCCGCCCCGACGAGCAGGCTTCCGGCTTGGCGTACGTCGCGACGGCTAGGTGATGGGCTCGATTTCGCTGGGCCGCCAGGTCTTGTCGAAGAAGGGTTGGAGTGGGCTGTACAGACGCAAGATGACGAAGAACCCCTTGCCCGGAAGAGTCTGGATCCAGTTCCCGTCGCGCACGCCGTCGGGCTGTTCTGGTCCGAGGACCACGGCGGTTGAACCGTCCGGGTCGGCCGTCGCCGCCGGCGTCGGATAGCTCTGGCTTCCGGCGCGGGGGAATCGTTGCGGTGTCTGGAGCATTGACCGGGTCTCGTTGTCGTACAGCGTCAGCGACCAGAATCGCGCCTCGGGGATGCCGGGCGGCAAGACGACGCGGTAAGTCTCGGCCCCGTCGAAGTAGTTCTTGTCGGCGTCGGTGAACGCCATGACGTACTGCGAGCCGACGTTGGTCAGCCGCATGCACATCGCGGGTGTGATGCCGGTGTAGCCGTAGAAGAACGCCGTACGGGCATGCAGCTTGCGGGCACCGGTCGGCGCGAGCGGCTGTATGCCGTCGGGACCGACCAGAGGCGGCGGTGTCTCGAAGTTGTAGCCACCGACGAAGAGCATGTTCGACCAGGACGAGCCCGGGTAGTACTCGAAGGCTTCTGCCTGGCGCGGATTGAACACCAGTGCGCGGGAGGTGGCATTGCCGACGGCCGCGGCCTGCTCCAGGATGCCGCGCATCCGCTCGTCCGGTGCGAACGGCCGGCCTTTGACAATGCCGATCGCCTCCAGTTGCCCCAGGGTCTCGGGGTCCGTGGCGTCGGCCGGCTCCTGCTGGACGATCTCGTTCAGCAGTTCGAAGAAACCGAAGTCGGACGGCGGAATGGTGTTGAACGCCTTGCCGCTGGCTTCGACGAATCTCGTCTCCGGCGTCGGGGTGGAGGTCCCCGGATGGACCTGGCCGCTCAACAGCGTGGCGATGCTGGTGCCCTGTCCACCCTCGACATAGGGGTACAGCTTCAGGGTCGTCTTGATCCGCT
This sequence comes from Kribbella sp. NPDC050241, assembly GCF_044459685.1. NCBI lineage: Bacteria > Bacillati > Actinomycetota > Actinomycetes > Propionibacteriales > Kribbellaceae > Kribbella > Kribbella sp. NPDC050241. Next base: position 1,111,740 of record NZ_JBITJE010000001.1, on the reverse strand, counting down.
CGACCGTCGGCCCGGGATCGTCGTGGTCCATGAACGCTCGCCCCAGCAGCACTACCCGCGTCGTGCGGGAGTGCGCGACGTGGAAGCCGCTGTCCGGCAGGGAGCCGCCATGGCCCGGGCCGACCAGCAGGAACCTGCCGCCCTCACCGCGATCCGGTCCCGGCAGGCCGAAATCGACGATCCACTGGAACCACATGTCGTCGAAGATGCCGAGCGCCTCCGGTGGCGTCTCGACGACCATCGGTCCGGCGGACAGGTCGACGACGCCGACGAAGTACACCGTGTCCGCGTTGGCGGTGAGGAACAGAGACTGGGAGTCCATCAACTCGGAGAAGATGAGGATCGAGTTGTCGTCCGCGCCGGCGTCGATGAAGCCCTTGCGCGCTGCGTACGTCGAGGCACCGGCGAACGCGTTCAGGTACGCAGTGACGCCGTGCAAGAAGTCCAGGTGGTCATATGCTTTCTCGACCGTGGTCCGGCTGGGTGCACCGTTCACGAAGTCGAGCGGTCCGATCCGGGTGTCCACGAAATCCGGAATCGAGATCGACTCCAGAGTTTCCTTCGGGATCATGTCTGACATCACTGCCGCCTCTCCACCACGTCGCGCCTGGCGTTCGCCCGCGTCACTCGTCTCGTTCGTTCCGAGCATCGGTTCCCAGCGTGCTCGACGACCTGCCGCAGGGCATCACTCATATCGAGTGACTCCGACCGCGGATTCATGTGATCTGCGTGATGCGGATTGCGTCTGGTCCGACGCGCAATAGAGGTTCAGCATGCGGAAGGATGAGTTGGTCGTGGACTACATCGAACGACTGCGTCGTCTGGCCATCAACGACGCATGCCTGGCCGACGATGGTGGAGACGACCACTCAGTACTGGATCCCGTCCTTGATCAGAGAACGCGAGCGTTGCTACGCCTCGCCGCGCTGGTCGCGGTCGGCGGGGCTGTCCCGACGTACGGCGCGCAGACGGATGCCGCGGTGGACGCGGGAGCGACGGCGGCGGAGATCGTCGACGTACTGTTCAGCATCGTTCCGATCACCGGACTCCCACGAGCGGTGGCCGCAGGACCCAAGGTGGCGCTGGCGTTGGGTTACGACGTCAACGAGGAGCCGGATCGGCAGTTGGTGGATGAAGAGGGCTAACCGCCGAGCAGCCCGATCGCCATCGCGTGTTGCACGGCGTCGTTGCGTGAGGAGACTCCCAGCTTCCGGTAGATCGAGGCGACCTCGGAGCTCACGGTATTGCGGCTGACGAACAGTCGCTGGCCGATCTCGCCGATGGTGAGATGCGTCTGCAGGTACGGCAGCAGCCGCAACTCGGCCGGGGTCAGGGGCGATCCACCGCTCGCACCGGTCCGGGCACTCGAGGTGACGATCCTGCGAAAGTCCGAGACCTCGTCGACCAGGGCACCCAGCGCAGGCCGATGGAGCAGGACGTCGTCGATCTCACGCAACAGGTGACGAGCGGTCGAGGCGTCGCCGATGCTCCAGTACGCCTTCGCGAGCTGGAGCCGTCCACGGACCGCGAAGAAGGGCAGCACGAACGTGCAGGCCGGGCGCGCTCGCATCGCATTGGTGAGCTGGCGGTCCGCCTCGTTCAGATCGCCCCGGTGCACGGCCAGCCGCGCCGCCTGAGCAAAGGCGATCACACTCGTGGCGTAATCGTGCATCCGATGCCTGTCGATGAGCGCGAGAGCCCGATCGACGTGCTCGCCCGCCTGCGCCCACCGCCCGCGATCCATCTCCACCGATGCCAACTCGGACTCGCTCTCGACGATGGTGTCGGTATTGCCGAGCGCCTCGGCCACGGCCGACGTTTCCACGAACAGTTCGCACGCCTCGTCGACGTCTCCGAAGAGGAGATGGGCTTCAGCCGACATGCACAGCGCAGTGTCGCGCCACGGGCTCCAGGGCGGTTCCTGAGCAAGCGCGAGGTTCGCGTCGATCAGCATCTGCTCCGGCCCGGAGGCGCACATGACCGCCCGAAGCATTGCCCGCGCCGAGTCGAACGACGCCGTGCCGTCCGCCGGCACCAGATCGAACGAAGCCGCATCCACGATCGCCGCCCAGCGTTGCGCTTCGCCGGTCTGACCCGCCAACGCGGTAATCCAGCCGGCGAGCACGGCGAGCGGCGGATATTCCTCGATGGCAGAGTCCCCCAGCGCGGACAGCCACCGCTGCACTGTCGTGATCTGGCCGGAGCTGTACGTCGGCAGTGCCAACGCTGTCACCAGCCGGACACAGCGACTTCGCTCGGTCGTGTTCAGCAGGTGTTCCAGGGCGAGCACCGGAGATCCGTTCGACTCGTACCAGTCGGCCGCGCGCAGATGCAGCTTCATGACGACCTCGGGCTCGACCCTGCGCAGCTCACCGAGAAGGAACTCCCGGAACAGCGCGTGGTAGCGGTACCACAGACGCCGGCGGTCGAGCGGTATCAGGAACGAGTTCGAAGCCTCGATGGTGCGCAACTGCTGCTGTCCGCCAGGTTCTCCGAGGAGGGCATCGCACAACGGTGCATGGAGTTGGTCCAGGACGGCCGTGCGGCGCAGGAACGCCTGCGTTGTGCCGGGCAACTGGCTGAGCGACTCGCGATACAGGTAGTCGGTCACGTACCGGTCCTCACCGGACACAGCCACCGCCTGCCCGTGGCTCTCACGCGCGATCGCCGCGGCGAGGTACAGGCCGGCCGGCCAGCCTTCGGTTCGAGCCGTCACCCCGGCCACCACATCGGGCGCCACCTGGACGCCGGCGGCCGCGAAGACCTGCTCGGCACCGACCGCGTCCAGGGCCAGCTCGGCCGCGCCGAATTCCACCACGTCCGCCGCCGACCGCAGCCGCGGGATGTGAGGTTGCTCCGAACGACTCGCAGAGACCAACTGAGAGCCCCGCGGGATCCCTGAGATCACCACGCCCAGCACGTCGTGGCAGGCCGACGACCGCAGTTCGTGAAGGTCGTCCAGCATCAGTACGAACGGTGCCGGGCTGGTCCTGAGTACCGACGCCAGGCGCGGCGCGCCACGACCCAGCGGCGATACGCCCGGACTGCGCAGGTCGGCCAGCAGGTCGGCATCTGCCGGTGAGACCCGCGCGTACGCGGTCGCCAACACGGACAGAAGCAACGCGGGGTCGTCATCGAAGCGGTCAAGAGACACCCAGACGATGCGACGATTCTCCGCCCGTGCCCACTGAGCCAGCAAGGTCGACTTGCCGTACCCCGCAGACGCGGTGACGCCGACCACACGGCACTGGCTGGCGCGAGCCGCCTCGATCAGGCCGGCGCGACTCACCGAACCCGGGCGCGCCTGCGGGACCGACAACTTCGCGTCCAGTAGCAGCCGATCCAGCCCGCCGACGACCGGCGCCGCTCCCTGCGATTCCTCGCCCACCATGCGTAGCCGCCCCCACCTGCTCCCGCTCGCAACCTTGCCGCAGGAGCCCGCGGATCGACTCATCCGCGCAGGGTGACTTCCATCGACCTCGAATACGGCCGCCGCCCGCACGCACGACGGAACCACCGTCGACCGGCCGGTCAAGCGTTCGCTTTCGCTCGTCGCTACTCCGCCGCCACCCGCGCTTTACCTCGTTTGGTGGCGCCGAGGATGACCTGAATGCCCACCCCGAGGACCACCAGGTCCAACAGCATCTGGGCGGCGACGACGAGACGTGACGCCTCCCCCCGGGGTGAGATGTCGCCGAAGCCGACCGTGGAGAAGACGGTGATCGTGAAGTAGAGCGCGTCGGATCGGGTCAGCGGCTCGGTGAAAGCGCCGGAGTCGTCCAGGCTCATGATGAAGTAGGTGGACGCGAACAGCAGCAGGAACAAGGGCGCTGTCGATGCCAGGGACTGGGTAGCCCGGATGGCCGGATAGGCGGCTCGGAGGATGGCGCGGACCTGCCACGCAATCGTTGCCATCAACAACACAACACCGATCACAAGGTCAAGAACGAGGTACCCGTCGGACCGGCGATCGAGGGGCAGCACGTAGTACAGAACGACCAGGGCAGCCGCGGTGACCCCTGCGCGGAGCAGACCCCGCGCGATCAGCCACCGGCGGCGCCCGGAGGTCAGATCGTCAGCAGGAGTCACCTGCGAACTGTCACTTGGTGTCATGACAATGGCCTGCGCCGGCTATCCGTTGCTTTCAGCCTCGAGCTCTGCGATCTCGATGGCGACGTCGAGCGCCTCGACGATCCTCCCCGTCGCCGAGGCAACACGCGCCGTACCGACAATCGGCGCGATCGCAGCCAGGACACCGCGGACCTGCTCGGCATCGACACCCAGCTCGCTGGCCGCGCCGAGGTTCAACAGGTACGAGACCGGTGGCGCGTCGACGGCGACCAGGGCGGCGATACGGACGAGCATCAGGACCTCGGGATCGAGACTCGATACCGCAACCGAGTCGGCGGTCATCCGTGCGAGCTGGTCGAGGACAGGCCTCTCGGTGGTGGATTCGGACATGATGCATCCCCTCGTTCGCTGGGTGGACTGTTCCTGGTTCGATTCCACTCCGATCCGCGCGGTTGCCGCATCATCCAGATCGCGTGAAGCGGCGGTCCGCACCCGGATTTCACACGATGAGAGTGATTCCACCCGGCGTTCCCGGTTGTGGGATGGACTCAAGTCAGTTGCGCCATGGCTACTGCGACAGCGTTGTCGCCGTCCGTCGTGGTGCCCCGTGAAGGAGGGTCCGAAATGGCAGAGCAGACAGCACCTGGTCATCGATCCGCGGTCCAAGCGGAGGAGAAGAGTAGTTGGGCAGTCGGGTTCATCTTGTTCGCCGGCATCATGATGATCGTGGCCGGCGGCTTCCAGGCCTTCATGGGTCTGGTCGCACTCTTCGAGAACGAGTTCTACGTTGCCACCCGCAACTACCTGCTCCAGTTCGACGCCACCGCCTGGGGCTGGATCCACCTGCTCGGCGGCTTGCTCGTCGTGGGCGCCGGGTTCGCGGTGATGGCCGGCAAGATGTGGGGACGGGTCATCGGCATCATCTTGGCGGTGCTCAGCCTGCTGGCGAACTTCGCCTTCATGCCGTACTACCCGTTCTGGTCGCTGACCATCATCGCGGTCGACGTCTTCGTGATCTGGGCACTGATCGCCCACGGTCGCGACGCCACCGCCTGATCACGAATCATCCTCCTCACGTTGACAGGAGCATCGGATGACCAGCGCGCCAGCGTCGATACGTGACGCCTACGAGCGAGCCCGCCCGTTCGCCCTGACGATCCTGCTGGGCGTCGCCGCCTTCACGATCGCGCTGGCCGGGCTGAGGTCTATCGCAGACATCATCGGGCCGGCCTTCCTGGCGCTGGTCATCACGATCACCCTGCATCCGATCCGCATCCGGCTCGAACGGCATCAGCGGATCCCGGGATGGGTCGCGTCGATCCTCATGGTGATCGCCGCGTACCTGCTGCTGCTCCTGCTCACCCTTGCCCTGGTGGTGTCGGTCGCACAGCTGGCCGCGCTGGTCCCGCAGTACAGCGCTCAAATCACCGACGCGATCGCGAACGCAGGGAACGCGCTGCGAGACCTCGGCGTCAAGCAGGACCAGATCAACGCAGTCGTCAACGCCGTCGACCCCGGACAACTCGTCGACCTCGCGATGTCGGTGCTGTCCAGCACGCTCGGCGTCCTCAGCAACCTCTTCTTCCTGCTCACCGTCCTGCTCTTCATGGCCTTCGACACCGACTCGACCCGCCGCGGTTTCGCCATGCTCAGCGACCGCTTCCCCAACCCCGTGGGTGCGCTCGACAACTTCGCGCACGGAACCCGCAACTACATGGGCGTCTCGGCCAGCTTCGGACTCGTCGTCGCGGTGCTCGACGGACTGGCCCTCTGGATCATGGGCGTCCCCGGCGCCTTCGTGTGGGCAGTGCTCGCCTTCGTCACCAACTTCATCCCCAACATCGGCTTCATCATCGGAGTGATCCCACCGGCGCTCATCGCGCTACTGGACGGTGGCCCCGGGCTGATGATCGCAGTCATCGTCGTCTACAGCGTGATCAACTTCGTGATCCAGTCCATCATCCAGCCACGCGTCGTCGGTGATGCGGTGGGGCTGACTCCCACCTTGACCTTCATGTCGCTGGTGTTCTGGACCTGGGTCATCGGACCGCTCGGCGCGCTGCTCGCCGTACCGCTGAGCCTTCTCACCAAAGCACTCCTGGTCGAAGCCGATCCCCGCACCCGCTGGGCACTGCCACTGATCTCCGGCAAGACGGACCCGGCCGACACGCCTGATCCACTCGCGAACCAACCATTGGCCGACACGGAACCGGTCTGAGATCGCCCGGCACCACGCTACTGGGCTTCGATGGTGACGGTTTTGAGGGTGCCGGTGAAGCGGAAGGGTGGTTTGTAGGCCGGCGAGATGGGTGTGCCCCAGTCCTCGCCGACGTCGAAGGTGTCGTCGGTCGAGAAGTACACCGGGACCGTCTTGTCGATCCGGCCGTTGCCGACGGCTTGCCCGTCGAGTCGCAGCGTGCCGGTGCCGCCCTTGCCCGGGCCACCGCCGTCGTAGGCGAAGTCGAAACGGATGGTTGACGGGCCCTTGGGCAACGCCTCCGTTGACGTGATCGTGTAGTGCTCCTTCCCGAGCCAGTTGTATTGGAAGGTCGGCGTACCCTCCAGCACGTAGAAGGCGAACCCACCGGTCTCGCCGCCCAGGGTGACGAGCATGCCCTCGGCGTCGCCGTCGGGGTTGTCCACGTCGGCGATGACGGAGAAGGACCGGTTCTTGATGTCGATGACCCCGTCCTCGGGAAGCCGGATGGTGCCGGCGCTGTAGCTGGCCCGGTTGCCGGAGACGAGTCGCGGCCGTTTGGCGGTCAGTAGTTCGAAGGCGTTGTTGACCATCGGGTAGACGTTGTAGGTGCGCGCCTCGTGGTCGAACAGCGCCTGGAGTTCCGCGAGCCGCTCCGGGTGCTGTGCCGCCAGGTTGGTGGCGTGGCCGAAGTCGTTGCGCAGGTCGTAGAGCTCCCACGCGTCCTCGTCGAAAGGCACCACCTGCTTGGCGGCGGCTGTCACGCCGTCGAGTCCGTGGCGGGTGCCGGCCCACCAGCCGTCCTGGTAGATGGCGCGGCTTCCGGTCAGTTCGAAGTACTGCGTCGTGTGCCGGTCCGGCGCGGTGGCGTCGTCGAAGGTGTAGGCCATGCTCACGCCGTGCATCGGCATCTGGTCGATGCCGTTCACCTGTGTCGGCTCCGGCACGCCCACCATTTCGAGGATGGTCGGCGTGACGTCGATGAGGTGATGGAACTGCCTCCGGAAGCTGCCGCGGTCGGTGATGCGCGCCGGCCAGGACATGACCACTGCCGTGCTGCACCCGCCGCCCGACGTCACCATCTTGCCGTACGTGTACGGGGTCGACGTGGCGTAGGCCCATGCGGCGGGATAGCAGCCGTGCGAGGTCGGGCCGCCGAACTCGTCCAGGCGCTCGACAAGGTCGTCCAGCGACTCCGTGAGCCCGTTGAAGTAGGTCAGTTTGTTCATGGCGCCGTGCAGGCCGCCCTCGGGCGTCGGGCCGTTGTCACCGGCGATGAAGATGACCAGGGTGTTGTCCAGTTCGCCCAACTGGTCGACCGCGTCGACGATTCGGCCGACCTGGTGGTCGGTGTGCTCGACGGCGCCGCAGAACACTTCCATCCAGCGCGCGCCAACCTTGCGGTCATTGTCGGTGAGTTCATCCCACGACGGCAGCGCCTCGGGCCACGGCGACAGTTCGGTGTCGGCAGAGACGATTCCCAGCTCCTTCTGCCGCGCGATGATGCGATCCCGGAGTACGTCGTAGCCGTCGTCGAACTCCCCCCGGTACTTCTCGATCCACTCTTTGGGCACACCCACGGGCGGCTTGTGCCCGTTCGGGGCGTAGTAGGCGATCCACGGCTTGTCGGGCTGGATGGACTTCTGTCGCTGGATCCAGCCGATGGTTCGATCGGCCATGTCGGCCTCGAGGTGATAGCCCTCCTCGGGTGTCCTCGGCGGCTCCAGCGGCGTGCCGTTCTCCCACAGCGGCGGATGCCACTGGCTCACACCGGGACCGAAGAACCCGTAGAAGTACTCCGCACCCATGCCCATCGGCCACCGGTCGAACGGCCCGGCGGCAGTGATCTCGTGCATCGGGGTCAGGTGGGTCTTGCCGATCCACGCCGTGGCGTATCCGTTCAGGCGCAAGATCTCCAGCACCGTGGCGGCGCTGCGCGGAACGGAGGCGTTGTACCCCGGGAACCCGGCCGACGCCTCGGGCACGCTGCCCATCCCTACGGCGTGGGAGTTGCGCCCGGTGAGCAATGCGGCTCGCGACGCCGCACAGACGGGAGTGGTGTGGAAGTTGGTGTAGCTCAGGCCGTGCCGCGCCAACCGATCGAAGACCGGCGTACGCGCGGGCCCGCCGAACGCGCTCATGTGCCCGAAACCGATGTCGTCACCCATCACCAGCAACACGTTCGGGGCACCCGCCGGCGGCTTCAACGGCTCCGGGAAGTCGGGCGACGAGTCCGCAAACGCCGTTCGGATCTCACCATGGAACGACGGATCAGGCGGCGGCAGCACCCGCCGGTCGATCGAAGCCGCATCCGGAACCTCAGCCATCGTCCCCCGCTTTCCCAGCACTTCGCGAGACCCACCCACAGGACTCGGAACCTACGGCGAGCCACACACGCCTGCATCACACACAAGAGATGATTCGGCTCAAGACGGCGTCCGCGTGCAGATGCGGAGTAAGAGTAGGTAGGTGTCCAACGACAGGGAGCATCATGCGGATCGGTGAGATCGACATCCACCCGGTTACCGACGGCGTTTTCCGGGCTTCGCCCGCGTACTTCGGGGACCACGCGCGCGCCGAGGGCCACGAGGACCTCTTCACCCGCCACGGCATGGCCTGGCTGCCGATCGGCTGCTTCCTCGTGCGAACCAAGGACCGGACGGTTCTCGTCGACGCGGGCATGGGACCGGATATCGCCGATGCCAGTCCTCGGCGGCTGCTCATCGGCGGGCAGTTGCCGCTGGGGCTCCGCGCCGTCGGCATCAGCCCGTCGCAGGTCACCGACGTCATCTGCACCCATCTTCATTCCGACCACTGCGGGTGGCTCTTCGACCTCGACGCCGCGCCGATGTTCCCCAACGCCGCCATCTGGATCGGCGCGGGCGACTGGCACCACTTCGTGCAGGACCCGGCGCACGCGATGCGCGAACACATCCGGCACGGCCTCCGGATCGCAGCGGATCGCGGCGACCGCCTGCGCCTGGTCGATCGCGACACCACGGTCGCGCCAGGCATCACCCTGACCATGACGCCCGGACATACGCCCGGTCATCTGTGCGTCATCGTCTCCTCCGGAACGAGTCGCGCGCTGCTGCTCGGCGACGCGATCATCTGCCCGGTCCAGCTGGACGAGCCGACCTGGCGGTCAATGGGTGACGTCGATCCCGAACTCGCCCAGCAGGTTCGCGAGCGACTGTTCCGTGAACTGGAGGACGGCAACACTCTGGGCGCCGGCGCCCACTTCCCCGAACTCCAGTTCGGCCGGGTCCTGGCCGGCCAAGGCCGACGCTGGCTCACCTGAGCGCTCTCGCGTGGCGTTGGGGACATGATGATTCGGTGACTACGAACGAACAGACGGCACAGCCGTCGCCGACGAAATGTTGGTGTTGCGACAAGGAGTACGACGAGCGCGAACTGGTGCGGTTGGGCGCTCATCCGGAGGTTGGGATCTGTCTGGCGTGTGCCCTCGATGTGCAGCAGCGCGCCGGTGAACGCGAAGACGAACTCAGACCGACGGCGACCACGAGGCTACGAACCGGCGTACGGCGCTCACGCGAATGGGTGATCGCCCGTGACTGGCACAACCGGCCGGTCCTCGGCCCATTGCTGCGTCGGATCAACCGCCATCTTCCGTAGCGTGGATCGGCCGGTAGGTGCCGTCCGTCAAGAAGTCGTGTTGTCAGGGGTGGAAGATGACCTGTGGGTACTTCGGGCTTGCACGGCGGCTCGTCATCAAGAATCCACCACGCGACGGACCCTCGGTCCCCCGCTGGAATGACCTCGGCTCCCAGACGATACGGAAGCGCAACTCGTCGGGTCAGCGTGTCTCGAGGAACGTGACCACTGCGAGCACCCTGCGGTGGTCGTCGTCGGTCTCCGACAGGCTCAGCTTGGACAGGATGTGCCGGACGTGCTTCTCCACGGTTCCTTCGGTCACCCACAGTCGCCGGGCAATGCCTGCGTTGGACCGTCCCTCGGCCATCAGCGCAAGCACCTCGTGCTCCCGCTCGCTGAGACCGGCCAGCGGGTCGTCACGGCGCCGCGCGGTCACCAGCTCCTGCACCAGAGCTGGGTCCATCACCGATCCACCCTTGACGATCCGCTCCAGTGTGTCGATGAACTCGTCCACATCTGTCACGCGGCTTTTCAACAGGTAACCGATCCGCTGACCGGTGGCGAGCAGCTCCATCGCATCCTCGACCTCGGCGTGGGCCGACAACACCAGGATGCCGATCTCCGGAAGCTCGGTGCGGATCTGCCGCGCGGCATCCAGTCCGTCGGTGGTGTGCGTCGGCGGCATCCGGATGTCGAGCACGACCAGGTCGGGCTTCAGTTCGCGCACCATCGGAAGGATCCACGTACTGTCGCCGGTCTGCCCGACCACCTCGAACCCGGATCGCTGCAGCAGGCTGGCCAGGCCTTCACGAAGGAGGACATCGTCCTCGGCCAACAACACACGCGTGACAACGGCACCATTGCTGTGCCGGTGCTGCGGAGACGGCCCGGTCGCCATGACAAAGGGTATCCCGATCCGTTCCCGCCCGCAGCCATCCGAATTCCCGTGCTGCAGGTGACCTCAAGTCACCGGGTGCCCCGCGCTCCTTACAAGCCGGTAGGCCGGTGTCTCGAGAGCATCTCGCACCTTCAAGGTTTCGTCGTCCAATCCGGGCGGTGGAGCGGCGGACCCGGCGTGGAGGGGTGAGTACTCAAGACCGCCGGGTCCGCCGGTCTAGTTGCCCATGACTGCTTCCATGGGCACCGCTGACGGGCGCCTCTGCGCGCGGACCGGCAGCAGTCGTACCTTCAGGGCCTTGTGGCCGCGGTGGATCCGCGACATCACGGTTCCGCGGGGAACCCCGACGATTCCCGCGATCTCCTGGTAACTCCCGGAGACATTCCCGGTCATCCGCACGGCAGCGACGTACAACCGCGGCCGAAGCGGAACCGCCTCGGCTTCGAAGCGGTCCTTCAGCTCGCCAGGACTGCGGAGTGTTCGCACCCTCGAAGCATCCCGCGGCAAGGTGGCCGTGTCGTCGCGGTGAGCACTCCTCCGCTGGGCATGCTGCCGGGAATCATCACTACCCGCTAGCAGGAATCGCCCGCACAAGCGTTCGGTCACCCGGTGTCACGACCCCGGCGCTGGCTCGGCGGTGGGGCCGCGTTGCTGACCAACTGCCGGGGCATCCGCGCAGGTCAGGGACGGGTCAGGCGCGAGGCGAACCCGCTTAACACGGTGCGAACGCAACTGGGCCGGTGATGTAACCCGGGCTCGCGACCGTCGATCATCCGACGATCGAGGAGGCCGCCATGCATCGAGTTCCCGATCTACCCGAGCTCCAGGCAACCGCTGAACGGCTCGGCACGCAGCTCAGCAGCGAAGAGGCGGAGGTCTATCGCCGCCATCTGACCCGGATGCTCGCCGAATTCGACGACTTCGTCCAGGCCCGCACCGCCGAGGTCCGGCCACCGCGGTTCCCGGGCGCCCGTGAGCCCGGCTACCGCCCGGGCCCGGACGAGGACCCGCACAACGCGTGGACCTGGAAGTGTTCCGTCGCGGGCAGTGGCGAGGGCATCCTGACCGGCAAGAGCATCAGCTACAAGGATCACACCGCGGTCGCCGGCATGCCGATGGCCTTCGGCGCGCACGCTCTGTCCGGCCACGTGCCCGACTTCGATGCGACCGTCGTTCAGCGTGCCCTGGAAGCCGGCGCGACGGTGGTCGGAAAGAACGTGATGAACGGCTTGGCCGGCGGCTACGGCTTCGGCGGCGGCGTCGGGGACTACGGCCGGCCACTGAACCCGCACAACCCACTGCACCTCACCGGTGGGTCGTCGTCCGGATCCGCGGCCGCACTGGTGGACGGCGAGGTGGACATCTCGTTCGGCGGCGATCAGGGCGGCTCGATCCGGATCCCGGCCGCCTGGTCCGGCACCGTCGGGCACAAGCCGACCTTCGGCCTGATCTCCCACTTCGGCATCGGCTTCGGCTCGGACCAGAGCATCGACTACACCGGCCCGATGACGATGTCGGTGCGCGACGCCGCCCTCGCCCTTGAGGCCGTCGCCGGGTACGACGGACTCGATCCGCGCCAGACCCGCGACGTACCCGACTCGTACGACGCCACGAGCGGTCTGACCAACGAAATCGAAGGACTGCGGATCGGCGTACTGCGGGAAGGATTCCTCGGCGCCACCGAGGCGGTGACGGACTCGGTCCAGCAGGCGATCGAGGTGTACGAGAAGCTCGGCGCGGTGGTCACCGAGGTGTCCGTGCCGGAGCACCTGACCATCGGCGCGGCGCAGATGGCGTTGTCGGCCGAGGCCGCGCTGGCGGTCCGCGGCTCCGGGTTCTACGGCGCGTTCACTCGGACCTACTACCCCGAGGACACGATCGCAGCGATCACGCGGGCCTGGCAGCGCGACCAGGAACTACTGGATCCGCGGGGCCTGCTCACGCTGATGGCCGGCGAGTTCAGTCGCCGCTATTGGGCCGGCCGGCTGTACGCGAAGGCGCAGAACGTCCGGCCGGCGTTCATCGCGGCGTACGACCGGGTCTTGTCCGAGGTCGACCTGCTGGTGATGCCGACGACGATCACCCAGGCACCGCGCTTCGAGCCGATCGACGACCGAATCACCGCGCTGGACTTCGCGTTGCAGAGCCCCGTCTCGCAGAGCGCGGTCGCGAACACCCGGCCGTTCAACTTCACCGGCCATCCCGCGCTCGCGGTGCCGTGCGAGAAACGCGACGGGCTGCCGGTCAGCATCCAGCTGGTCGGCCGGATGTTCGACGACGCGCTGCTGCTGCGCGCCGCGCACGCGTTCAGCCAAGCCGTTCCGTTCACGGAGTGGCTCGCTGTCGAGGCGGCATGACCAACCGAGGCATCTTCCGATCGCTGCAGGTTCGCAACTACCGGAACTTCTTCTGGGGTGGAACGGTCAGCAACATCGGGGTCTGGATGCAACGGACCGCGCAGGCGTGGGCCGTCGTCGTGCTCAGTCACGGCGACGGCCTGGCCCTCGGCATCGCGACCTTCCTGCAGTTCTTTCCGACCGTACTGCTGGGCCTGGCCACCGGGGCCCTGGTCGACCGGGTCGACAAGGTCCGGGTCTTGATCGTGACCCAAGGGCTGGTCGGGCTGGGCAGCGTGGTGATGGCGGTCCTCGACGGTCTCGGGATCCTCACCCTGGTTCAGGTCTGGGTGCTGGCCGGTGCGATGGGCATCGTCACCGCGTTCGACATCCCGGCCCGGCAGGCGGTGGTGTCCGAGCTGGTCGGCCCCGATCGGGTGGTGAACGCGATCGGGCTCAACTCGGCCTCGTTCAACGTCGCCCGGCTGATCGGGCCGGCGATCGCGGGCCTCCTGATCGGCGTGGCCGGTACGCCGTTGATCTTCGCGCTGCACGCGATCAGTTCGGCCGGCATCCTGATCGCGTTGTCGCGGATCGACCGCTCAGAACTACGCCAGGTGCCGCGCTCACCTGTGAACCGGGGGCAACTAGTAGCGGGCCTGCGGCAAGTAGCCGGCGATCCAGTGCTGGCAACGGTGATCGTGCTGGCCGGCGTGATCGGGATCGTCGGGGCGAACAGCCTGCAGGTGGTGTTGCCGCTGGTCGCGACCGAAGTGTTCGATGTCGGAGCAGTCGGCTTCGGCCTGATCACGTCGTGCCTCGCGGTCGGTGGTCTCACCGGAGCGCTGCTGGCCGCATCGACCAGCGGGATGCCGAGGTACCGCTGGGTCATCGGTGCCGCGGCGGCACTCGGAGGCAGTCTGGTGATCGCCTCGCTGATGCCGGTGCTGGTTGCCTTCGGCATCGCGCTGGTCTGTTGCGGCGGGATGTTCATGTCGTTCGCCGTACTGGCGAACACGTCCGTTCAGCTGACCGCCGAGCCGGGGCTGCGCGGGCGGGTCGTGGCCGTCTACCTGACGTTCTTCCTCGGTGGCGGTGCGCTCGGCGCTCCAGTGCTGGGGATGCTGGCCGAGCACGTCGGCCCGATGCGGGCGATCGGCTTGGCCGGCGCGCTCGGCCTGCTGGCCGCCGCGGCCGGAGCGGTCGCCATGATGATCGTCCGGTCCCGTCCGGTAATACTGGCGAATTCCCCCGGCATGATTCCGGGAATCGTTTACGAACGAGATACCGAAGTCGTCGACCACTGAAACATCAGCGCCATAGTTTGAACCTGAAACTCCTTCTACGACAGGGCTTCGGGCCCCGTCCTCACTCCGCTGAATACGTGCCGGAGCCGGTCGAGAAATCCCCTGGAAGGAACACAACAATGTCAATGATGACCCAAACCCGACAGGTCGGGAAAACGACGCCGACGATCTCGCCCGCGTTACAGGTGCGTCACCTGGTCACCGAGTTCCGCAGCCGGTACGGCGCGGTCCGCGCGGTCGACGGGGTGTCGTTCACGGTGCCGCGCGGCCGAGTGCTGGCGGTGATCGGCGAGTCCGGCAGCGGCAAGAGCGCGATGCTGCGCTCGATCATCGGGATCAACCCGCCGACCACCCTGATCACAGGCGAGATCTCGGTCGGTGGCCGGGACCTGCAGACGATGTCACCTCGGGACCGCCGCACGGCCCGCGGCAGTGACGTGTCGATGGTGTTCCAGGATCCCCTGACCGCGCTGGACCCTGTCTACACGATCGAGAAGCAACTGGTCGAGGCGATCCGCAAGCACCACGAGGGTCTGGGCAGGTCCGAGGCCCGGTTGCGGGCCCTCGAGTTGCTCGAGCTCGTCCAGATCCCGTCGGCCGCCACCCGGCTGAAGGCGTACCCGTCGGAGCTGAGTGGCGGCATGAGGCAACGAGTGGTGATCGCGATGGCGATCGCCGGCCGGCCGACGGTGCTGCTCGCCGACGAGCCGACTACCGCGCTCGATGTCACGGTGCAGGCCCGGATGATGCGACTGTTACGGCAGATCCAGCGCGACATCGACATGGGTCTGGTCATCGTCACGCACGACCTCGGCGTCGCGGCCGAGCTCGCCGACGAGGTGGCGGTGATGTACGCCGGCCGGTTCGTCGAGCACGGCTCCGCCGTCCAGGTGCTCACGGCACCATCGCATCCGTACACCGAAGGCCTGATCGAGGCGAACGTCCGGGCCGGGCAGGATCGTCGGCCCAACGCGATCCCGGGGGCGCCGCCGAGCCTCGACCAACTGCCACCCGGCTGCGCCTTCGCGCCCCGCTGCGGCTACGCAGTCGGCGCCTGCTGGGAGAGCCGGCCGACGGCCAAGACAGTGAACGACGGCCACTCGAGCAGCTGCCTGCTCGTCCACGGCGAGACCGCACTGGCGTCCTGACATGCATCTCCGCCCACGCATCAGACACGCCCTCCTCGCGCTGCTGCTCGTCGTACTGGCCGGGTGTACGGCGGCAGCCGCGAGCGGACCGCCGCCGGCCGGTGGTGAGCTCCGGATCGCCATGTCCGCGGGCAACATCCCGTTCCCGTCCACCCCGCCGAACGAGGGGTACGAGGGGTACCGGTTCGTCGGCAACAACATCTACGACGGCCTGACCCGGCTGAATCTGAACCAGTCGGCCGCCTTGCCGACTCCCCAGCCGTCACTGGCCGAGTCCTGGACGCCGTCGAAGGACCTGACGACCTGGACCTTCAAGCTCCGTCAGGGCGTCCACTTCCACGACGGTACGACGTTCGACGCGGACGCGGTGATCTTCCAGTTCGATCGGCTGCGCACCAAGACCTCCCAGTACTACGACACGAAGTCCGCAGCCAGTGCGGCCGCGTCGTTCAGGTACTTCAAGTCCTGGCGCAAGGTGGACGCCCGGACCGTCCAGATCACCACCACCAAGCCCTACGCGTGGCTGCCGTGGGATCTCGCCGCCATCTTCTTCCCCAGCCCGGCGGTGGTGAAGAAGTACGGGAACAACGACTACAACAAGCATGCCTCCGGCACCGGTCCGTTCCGGATGACGAAGTACGTCGACGGCGAGGAGATGGAGCTCACCCGCAACGACGACTACTGGCGTGGCCCCGTCAAGCTCGGCCGGATCGTGCTCTATCCGCAGCCCGAACCCGCCTCACGACTGTCGATGCTGCAATCCGGTGAGGTCGACTGGGCAGAGGTCCCGTCACCCGACTCGGTCCAGCAGTTACGCAACGAGGGCTACCAGATCGAGATGGGCAAGTACCCGCACGGGATCATGCCGCGGTTCAACCTGTTCCGGGCGCCCTTCAAGGACAACCTCGAGCTGCGCCAGGCACTGAACTACGCCCTCGACCGCCAAGGCACCGCCGCCTTGCTGAACAACGTCGGCTATCCCGCGACCGAGTACGTGTACGACGGCAACCCGTCGTACACGAAGAAGACGCAGGGTTACAGCTACGACGTGGAGAAGGCGAAGCGGCTGCTCGCCGACGCGGGCTATCAGCCCGGTCAGCTGACGATCACGATGGCCTATCCGACCGGTGGCTCCGGGAATATGTATCCGGACACCATGATGCAGAAGCTGCAGGCCGACTTCGCCGCGATCGGGGTCCGCACGAATCTGCGGCCGCTGGAGTGGAACACGATCATCTCGATCGGTCTGGACGGCCTGAACGCCAAGCAGTGGAGCGATATCGACATCCTCTGGGCCTCCCCCGCCGCCGGGATGATGCCGACCGGCTACAGCGCCACCTACTTCTGCAACCGCCCCGGCGGACTGCCGAACGCCACCGGCCTGTGCGACCCCGCGATCGACGCCGCTCTCACCGCGGCCAGTCAGCAGCCCGACGTCGCGGCGCAGTACCGGTATCTGCAGCAGATGATGGATGTCGCGCTGAAGAACGCGTACTTCCTCTTCTGGATGCACGACCTCAACCTGCGGGTGCTGAGCCCGAAAGTGCACGGCTACGTCCAGCCCCAGTCGTGGTGGGTGGACTTCACCCAGATCTCGGTCGAGGAGGACTGACCCATGCTGCGTGTCGTGGTACTTCGGATCGGGATGGCGGTGCCGATCCTGTTCGGCGTCTCCGTCATCGTGTTCCTGCTGATGAACGTGCTGCCCGGGTCGGCGGAGGCCTCGCTGGTCAGCGACGACATGTCTGCCGCCGAGCGGCAGGCGATCCGCGACGAGCTCGGGCTCAACGACCCGCTGCCATTGCGGTACCTGCACTGGCTGGGTGACGCGCTCCAGGGCAATCTCGGGTACTCGGCCCAGCGCCGCCGCGACGTCACCGACCTGCTCATGCAGGCGTGGGGCAATACGGCCGTCCTGGCAGTCGTCTCCGCCGTGTTCGGGATCAGCCTGGGCCTCTGGCTCGGGTACGTCGCCGGGACACGTCGCGGCTCGTTGATCGACCGGATCACCGGCGTACTCAGCCTGTCCGGCTTGAGTATCCCGTCGTTCTTCCTGGCGATCATCCTGCTCGCGGTGTTCGCCGGCGGGCTGCGGCTGCTGCCGTCAGGTGGTGCGAACCTCGACTCGGGACTGCTGATGGCACTGCGAAGTCTGGTGCTGCCCGTGCTGTCCGGATCACTGATCACCATGGCGATCACGGCGCGGGTGACCCGCGCGAGCATCGTCGACGTGGCCGGGGCGGACTTCGTGGAGACGCTGCGGGCCAAGGGACTGAGCGAGCGGGAGGTCCGGCAGCACATTCTGCGGAACGCGATCTCGCCAGTGCTGACCACCTCCGGCGTCCAGATCGGCGCCCTGCTCGGCGGTTCGGTGCTGGTGGAGACGATCTTCCGCTGGCCGGGGATGGGTCTGCTGGTGTTCACCGCGATCTCGGCCCGGGACCTGCTGGTGGTCCAGGGCGCCACGTTGGTCATCGCGGTCACCTTCGTGCTGGTCAACCTGGTCGTCGACCTGCTGCAGGCCTGGATCGACCCACGGGTGAGAGGAGCGGTCGCATGAGCGAGACAGTGGTTCCGACCCTGCTCGACAAGAGCTTCGGCGCGAGTACGACGGATGCCGACCGCGCGGAGGCCGCGCGCCGCCGCGACGAGTGGAACGCGGCCCGGACCAGCGAACGACCGACATCCTTCTGGCGAGCGACGCTGCGCCGGTTCGTCGCCAACAAGGTCGGAGTGGTTGCCGCGGTCATCGTTCTGCTGTTGGTGCTCGGGGCAATCTTCGCCCCACTGCTCACCAGCGCGGACCCCTTGCTCGGCAAGCCGCTCGACCGGCTGCAGAACCTCGGCTCGCCGGGTCACCTCCTCGGCACCGACGAGCAGGGCCGCGACATGCTCGCCCGAGTCCTGTACGGCGGCCGCCTGTCACTGCTCGCGGGATTCGTACCGACGCTCGGCGCGTCCCTGATCGGTACGGCGATCGGCGTCACCGCCGGCATCGTGCGTGGCGCGGTCGGGACGGTCCTGATGCGGGCGATGGACATGCTGTACGCGTTCCCGGCGATCCTGCTCGCGATCGCGGTCGGCGCCTCGCTCGGTCCGGGCCTGACCAACACGATCATCGCGGTCACGATCGTGTTCATCCCACCGGTCGCCCGGGTCGCCGAGTCCGCGACCCGCCGGGTCGTCGTCCAGGAGTTCGTCGAGGCGGCCCGGCTGAGCGGCGCGAGCCGGCTGCGGGTCGCCCGCACCCAGGTGCTGCCGAACGTGCTGAACGACGTGATCGTCTACTCCTCCGGCCTGGTCGGCGTGGCGATGATCATCGCGGCCAGCCTGAGCTTCCTCGGCCTCGGCTCGGCGCCGCCGGCGCCCGAGTGGGGCTACATGCTGAACAGCCTGCGTGGCATGGTGAGCGTCGCCCCGCTGGTCGCGATCGTGCCCGGTTTCTTCATCTTCCTCACCTCGGTGGCCTTCAACCTGGCCAGCGACGCGCTGCGGGAAGCCATGGACAGCCGGCTCTGAACCGGTGCGGAAGGAGAACCCCGATGGAGTTGCTCGAACTGATCGGCGTCTCGAAACAGTTCCACGTCCGGGCCGGCGGCCGCCGGGCCAGGCTGTCCGCGGTCGACCAGGTCTCGCTGACGGTCCGGCCGGGGACGACGCTCGGCATCGTCGGCGAGTCCGGATGCGGAAAGTCCACCCTGGCCCGGGTGATCGTCGGCCTGCACCTGGCCGACGACGGCGAGATGATCTTCGACGGCAAACAGGTGCTGACCGGCAAACGCCGTACGCCGGCCGAGCTGCAGCGGATGCAGATGGTCTTCCAGGACCCGTCGTCGGCGCTCAATCCGCGTGCCACGATCAGTGAGTCGATCGGGTTCCCGCTGCAGGTCCAGGGCGTGCCGAAGACGGTGATCGCGGAGCAGGTCGAGAAGGTGATGCGGGACGTCGGTCTGCCCGCGGCGTACGCGTCGCACTATCCGCACCAGCTCAGTGGTGGGCAGCGCCAACGAGTCAACATCGCGCGGGCGCTGGCCCTGCAACCGAAGCTGGTCGTCCTGGACGAGGCGGTCTCGGCGCTCGACAAATCGATCCAGGCACAGGTGCTCAACCTGCTCAGCGACCTGCAGGAGGAGTACGGGCTGACCTACGTCTTCATCAGTCACGACCTCAATGTCGTGCGCTACATCAGCGACGACGTCGCGGTGATGTATCTCGGCCAGGTGGTCGAGAGCGGTGATGCGCAGGAGCTCTACGACAACCCCAAGCACCCCTACACCCAACTGCTGCTGTCCTCGGTCCCGACACTCGACCCGACCCAGAGCACGCGCGACGAACCGGTCGACAGCGCCGACAGCACTGAGATCCCCAGTCCGATCGATCCACCGAGCGGCTGCCGGTTCCGTACCCGGTGTCCGTTCGCGATGGATGTCTGCGCACAGGTCGCACCGCCGAGGGTCGCCGTCACCGAGGGCCGCACGGTCGCCTGCCACCTGTACGCCGACTCCGCAGTACCACTCCCCCACCCGCAGGAGGTTTGAATGTCCACACCCGCAGAGGTCGTCCCCGCGATCCTGGCCGCGGCCCAGCTCACCGTCTCCGAGAGCGAGCTGGCCACGTTCATCCGGGACTACCCGCTGATGCGACAGGCGGCCGACGCGCTGTACCGGCCCGAGTTCGACCCCGACGAGCCGGCGATCCGCTTCGACCCGCTCGACTTCTACTCCGCCGGAAAGGACGCCTGATGACCACCATCAAGGACGCAGCGGCCGCCTTGCGTGACGGCAGCCTCACCTCTACCGCACTGACCCAGCAGATCCTGGACCGCGCCGTCGCCCTCAACCCCGCTCTTGGCGCGTACGTCGAGATCACCGCGGACGCGGCCCTCGAGCAAGCAGGCGCGGCCGACACGGCCCTGGCCGCCGGGGACGATCGCGGTCCGTTGCAGGGCATCCCGCTCGCGATCAAAGACATCATCGCGATGAAGGGCGCACCCACCACCGCCAACAGCCATGTGCTCGCCGAGGACTGGGGAGCCGGGACGGACGCACCGGTCGTCGCCCGGCTCCGTGATGCCGGCGCAGTCTTCGTGGGCAAGTCGACCACCAGCGAGTTCGCCTGCGGGTTGCCCGACGCAACGAAACGCTTCCTGGTCCCGCACAATCCCTGGAACGTCGACCACACGCCGGCCGGGTCCAGCTCCGGCACCGGCATCGCCGTCGCGGCCGGTCTCGCCCTTGGCGGGCTCGGCACGGACACGGGCGGTTCGGTCCGCAGCCCAGCTGCCGTGAACGGCCACACCGGCCTGAAGGTGACCTTCGGCCGGGTGCCGAAGAGCGGGGTCGTCCCGCTCGGTTTCAGCCTGGACAGCATCGGCCCGATGGCACGCAGCGCCTGGGACTGCGCGGCGCTGCTCGAGGTGATGGCGGGATACGACCCGACTGATCCCAACTCCGCGCAGCAGCCGGTCCCGGCGTACACGCAACTGCTGGACGGTTCAGTGGACGGGTTGCGGATCGCGCTGCCGATGCCGTACTTCTTCGACCACGAGCAGCTGGATCCGGAGATGCACGACGCTGTGCTCACGGCCGTGAAGCAGCTGGTCGGGCTCGGTGCGTCCTCGACCGAGCTGGACCTCCCGTACGCGGCCGAGGCCAAGGACGCGAACCACATCATCATGGTCTCAGAGGCGTACGCCTACCACCGCAACGATCTCGTCAGCCGCTGGAACGACTACGGCGTCCACACCCGGCCGACGCTCGCCCGCGGAGCCTTCTACACCGCCGGTGACGTCGCCCAGGCGCAGCGGTTCCGCCGGTTCTTCTCCCGTCAGGTCGCGGAGCTGTTCACGAGCTACGACGTGATCATCACGCCGTCCGCGCCGGTACCGGCTGAGCCTGCCGCCGGACTGTCACCGAGCAAGCGCCTGCTGACCCCCAGCTACACCGGCCAGTGGAATCTCACCGGCCTGCCGGCGGTCGCCGTACCAGCCGGATTCTCCAGCAGCGGGCTGCCGCTGTCGATGCAGATCGTCGGCAAACCGTTCGCCGAGGCCACCGTGCTGAAGGTCGCCGACGCACTGCAACGCGTCAGCGACTGGCACCTCGCCGTACCGCCGGTCGACGCCCTCGCCGCCTGAAAGGACACCATGAGTAACGAATCAGAACCTCTCGCGACCGTGCTCGCGCTCGCCGGAGTAGAGCCGGCCGAAGCCGAACTGGTGCCGATGGCAACGGCTTTCGGCACCGCCCGGGAGAACGCCGCGCTGGTGTACTCCGTCACCGCCGCCCGTTACGAGGAACCGGGCCTGATCTTCTCCGCGCGGCCATGACCGCGCGGACGATCTCCGCTGCGCTCGCATCGCTGCGATCCGGCGAGGTCACCGCGTCCGGCCTGGTGGACGAGGCGATCACGGCTGCGGATGCCCATGACGGCGAGCTCGGCATCTACCTGGCCCGGTTCGACGAGCCGGCGCGGGAAGCCGCCGCCGCGGCTGACGAGATCTATGCGGCCGGTGATCCGGCCGGTCCCCTGCTCGGCATCCCGCTGGGCATCAAGGACATCATCACCACGGTCGAGGGACCGACCACCGCCCAAAGCCTCGTCCACGACCCGGCCTGGGGCGACCAGCTCGACGCTCCGGTGGTGGGCCGGCTCCGCGCCGCGGGCGGCATCATCAGCGGCAAGACGACCACCATGGAATTCGCGACCGGCGTGCCCGATCCGTCCAAGCCGTTCCCGATCCCCCGCAACCCGTGGAATCCCGATCACTGGACAGGCGGGTCCAGCTCCGGGACCGGCAACGGTATGGCGGCCGGGGCGTTCCTCGGTGGGCTGGGCACGGACACCGGTGGCAGCATCCGGATCCCGGCCGCGTTCTGCGGGATCTCCGGGCTCAAGGCCACCTTCGGACGCGTGCCGAAGTCGGGGTGCGTCCCGCTCGGCTACAGCCTCGACAACATCGGCCCGATGGCCCGCTCGGCCCGTGACTGCGCGATCATGCTGACCGTCCTGGCCGGGTGCGACGCGAGTGACCCGTGTTCGGTGGACGAGCCGGTGCCGGACTACGAGAACGCGTTGACGGGTGACCTGGGTGGGCTGCGGATCGGCGTCGACCCACTCGCGGAGTACCGCCGGGCAGACCAGGATCCGCGGCTCGGCGAGCTCCTCGAGGCGGCTCTCGCCGTACTGACTGCGCGCGGTGCCACCGTCGTACCGGTGCGGCTGCCGTACTACCGGGAGCTGACCGCGGCCACCGGAATCACGTCGCGGAGCGAGGCGTTCGCGTACCACGCACCCGATCTGCGCACCCGGTGGTCCGACTACTTCGCGGCCACTCGGCAGGGCGTCGGCATCGCGGCCGCGTACACAGGTGCCGACTACGTCCAGGCCCAGCGGGTACGACGGGTCGGTCAACGGGAGTTGGCGTCATTGTTCACCGAGGTCGACCTGATCGTCACTCCGACCGCGAGCGTCGAGGCCTTCACGATCGACGGGCTGAGCAGCCTCGCGACCGAACGCTTCCGTGCGATGCACACCTCCTATTGGAATGCGGTCGGCAACCCGGCCCTGTCGATACCGATGGGGCTCGGCGTACGAGGTCTCCCACTCGGGTTACAGCTCGTCGGAAGACCGTTCGACGAGGCGCTCGTACTGCGAGCCGGCGACGCCTACCAGCAGGCCACGGACTGGCACTTGCGGCAGCCCGCGCTCGCTCAGACCTCGGCCGTCCCTGTGGCTGTGGCCTGAGGCAACGGCATCGAGGGCGCCCCGCTCGGCGGCGTCCTCGATACCGGCCCGCGCATCACGGTGGCGAACACCAGCCGGTCGGAGCGCGCATGCGACACGCTGTACTCCAACGGGTGACCGTCCAGCGCCCGCACCACCCGGCTGGTGTCGAGCAGGGCGAACCCGACGTCGACCCGCAGCGCCTCCGCGCTGATCGGGTCCGCGCTCGAGCAGCCGATCTGCAACTCGGTATCACCGACCGGCTCATGCAGTACGTCGGCGATCAGCTCGTACGGCGATCGGTTCAGGCTCGCGAAGGAGCCCGTCAGCAGCACGGCGAACGGATCGGCCGGCATGAACGCGGACCGGATGCTGAGTGGAAATCCGTCGAGCGACGTGACCGACTCCAGGATGACCACCTCTGCTCCGACCGGAAGCTCCAGCCGCTCGGCGATGAACGCGGGCGCCTGATGCAGGCTGGCGTACGTCGTCCGGATCGCCACCCGCGTCCCCTGAGTGTTGACATCCTGCGCGAGATCCTGCGACACCTCGATGCCGTGCTGCAACGCGCTCGGGGTCAACGCGAACGTGCCGGCGCCGCGAACTCGCTCGACGAGTCCCTGCTCAGCCAGGATCGCCAGTACGTCTCGGATGATGCTGCGACTGACGCCGTACTTGCGGATCAGAGCGTCTTCGGCAGGTAGCGGCGCTTCGGCCCAGTCGCCGCTGAGCAGTTCGGTACGGAGAAGATCGCAGACCCACTGGACCGTGCGCGAGCGTCCCGGACCGCGCCGGGAGCCACGGTGGTGGTCTGAACCGTGCTGCCACTGTCGGGAGAGGTGTTCCACCGGATCTCCTCCGACCGCCGGACGACGAGATTGCCGTTACGCTACGTCCGCTGGACGACCTGCCAAAGCGATAACTCCGTGGCCTGGGTCACAGCCCGCGTCCTTCTGGTTCATCAAGAGCGGGGACGAGCTCACGCACCGCTGGCCGGGCACAGGCGTCGTCCCGGCCGACGCAGCCGGCGGGCGTTTCGTTGGGCTAGGCACCGTCCAAGGGGAGCGAGACATGGATCGCCGTACCGTGTCCGACCGGGCTGATGACGAGGATCGACCCGCCCAGAGACTCGACTCTGTCCTGCAGTCCGACCAGACCTGATCCACCGCGTGGTTCGGCACCGCCCGCGCCGTCATCCCGGACGGACAGCCGCAGTGCGTCGTCCCGTTCCTCGAGAGAGACCTCGGCGCGCGATGCGCGGGCGTGCTTGGCCATGTTGGTGAGAGCCTCGGACACGACGTAGTACGTCGCTACCTCCAGCGGCGGCGGGTACCGGGACTGGGTCTCGACCATCAGGTCGACCGGGACAGTCGAGCGACGGACCAGCGTCCGCAAGGCCGGGCCGAGGCCACTTTCGACCAGGACCGCCGGGTGGATGCCCCGGGCTAGCTCGCGCAGCTCGTCCACCACCTCGGTGAGGTCGTGGGCGGTCTGGCCGATGTCGGTCCGCAGCCTCGGCAGGTACGCCGGTACGCCGCTCTGGGCGACGCGTAGTTCTAGCGCAAGCGATACCAGCCGTTGCTGGGCTCCGTCGTGCAGGTCCCG
The DNA here is from genome assembly GCF_044459685.1 of Kribbella sp. NPDC050241. Taxonomy (NCBI): domain Bacteria; kingdom Bacillati; phylum Actinomycetota; class Actinomycetes; order Propionibacteriales; family Kribbellaceae; genus Kribbella; species Kribbella sp. NPDC050241. The sequence goes on along the minus strand of NZ_JBITJE010000001.1, from coordinate 1,086,838 downwards.
CTCCAGCCGGCGCCGCATCTCGTCCCCGGCGGCGACCACCCGCGCGCGGGACGCCGTGAGCTGTGCCCGGCTCTCCGCGTTCGCGATGGCGGTGGCGACGATCTCGGTGAACTCGACCATCCGCTGCTCGGCGGCCGGGTGGAAAGGGTGACCTCGCGATGCGATGGTGATGCCACCCCAGCAGAGCCCCTCGACGACGATCGGGCTGGCCACCGCCGACCGGACGTCCCATTCCTGAACGAATTCGGGGAGGCGCCCGCGCATCTCGTCGTCCAGGTCGTACCGAGCCGACTCGCCCGTCGCCTGCACTGTTCCGATCGCAGACCGCGACTCCAGCGTCCGGCGCTCGCCGACCCGGATGGCGTCCTCGCGCAAGCCACGGCTTCCCATCAGCGTCGCCGTTCCGTCGGCCTCGAACCGGAAGATCGCGGTGAGGTCGGCGCCGGTCAGCCGGCCGAGCTCCTCGGCCACCGTGGCGAACACGAGTCTGCGTTCCGCCCCGCGCGCGACCAGCGTCGCCACCCGCCGCAGTGCGGCCTGCTCGTCGGCCATCCGGCGCAGCTCGGCCCGTGCTTCCGCGTTCTCGATGGCGGTGGCGACCAACTCGGTGAAGCTTGCGATCTGTGACTCCGTGTTCGCCGCGAAGGGCTCATCGCTCTTCGTCGAGGCGGCGATCACCCCCCACACCTCGCCGGCCACCAGGATCGGGCAGCCGACGGATGAGCGGATCCCCAGCGCCTGGGCTTCCTCGGCGATCGCTCCGGTAGCGCCCACGAAGCTGTCGAGCCGGACCGGCCGACCGGTCTGCCGCACCTCGCTGGCCACGCTCAGTCCGTCCAACTCGATCCGTGTGCCGACAGTGAGGCGGGCGGGCACCCTGGTCCAGGCGGCGACACCGGTCACGGTCCCGTCTGCCTCGTAGCGCTCCATCCGGGCCAGATCGGCCCCGCACAACAGCCCGACCTCGCGGGTGACAGCCTCGAACACCGCCGCGGGCGACTCCGACTCCGCAACCAGGGTCGCGACCCGCCGCAACGCCGACTGCTCCTCGGTCAGGCGCACCGACTCCACCGCCGCCCGCCGCGACCGCGCTGCCAGCTCGGACACCACGAACGAGGTCACCAGGAACACCCCGAGCACCACCAGGTTCCGGGAGTCGGCGAGCCAGACCGAACCCTCAGGCGGCAGAAGAAAGGCGAACGCCACGACGCTGAGGACCGACGTGACCGCCGCCAGCCGCGCTCCCCACACCACCGCCATCGGCAGGACGGCGAGCAGGTACAACACCAGCAGGCTCAGCACCGGGACGTACGGCTTGAGCAGCGCGACCACACCGGTCACCACCGCTACCAGGGCCACGCTGGCCAACAGCCCGCGCAACCAGCGGGCGCTGGCTGGATTCAGCCGGCTCCGTGCCATCATCGCTTCCCTCGGACACGCCGACGGACCAGCTCGCCGCAGGCGCCCGCGGCAGACCGCCGAACCTGGCTCTCGATTGTGCCACCAGCTAGCAGGGGGTGCGGAGCCCCTCCTGACCAGCACCGGGAATGGCCGCTGGCGGCGATGCCCGGCAACTATCAGTCGGCCGATGCTGGTGGTCGTGGACAACGACCGGATGAGCGCCACGGGCGCAACGGCAGCACCTCCCGCGACCGGCCATCCGCTGCGCTGGCGGACCTTGGCGGTGACCCAGCTCGCTGCGTTCATGGCGCTACTCGACGTCAGCATCGTCAACGTGGCGCTGCCGTCCATCGAGCGAGTGCTCGCAGTGCCGGCCGGAACCGCGCAGTGGGTGGTGTCCGGATACGCGCTCAGCTTCGGGCTGGCGCTTGTACCGGCCGGCCGGCTCGGCGACGCGCTGGGCCGGCGCCGGATGTTCCTGATCGCCCTGACCGCGTTCGTGCTGACCAGCGCTCTCACGGGTGCGGCGCCGACCATCGGTCTGCTGATCGCCGCACGGCTGCTGCAAGGCGTCGCCGGCGGCATACTCGTACCGCAGAACTCCGGCTTGATCCAGGAACTCTTCCAGGGAGCCGAACGAGGCAGGGCGTTCGGCATCCTCGGTGCCACGATCGGAGTGGCCACCGCGGCAGGTCCCGTGGCCGGAGGTCTGATCATCACGCTGATCTCTGGACCGGATGCCTGGCGCTGGGTCTTCTACGTCAACGTGCCGATCGGTGTGGTCGCCCTGCTGCTGGCCGCGCGCTGGGTTCCGGCCCGTTCGGGAGCCCGCCGCGGCAGGCCCCACCTGGACCTGACCGGGTCGCTGCTTCTCGGCGTCGGCGTGCTCTGCCTGCTGCTCCCGGCGGTCGAGGCCGAGAGCCACGGTCTGGGAGGCGACTGGTGGCTGTTCGTGGTCGCCGCGTTGCTGCTCACTTTCTTTGCCAGGTGGGAGCTACGTACCGCACGCAGGGGCCGCGAGCCGGTACTCGACCCACGGCTGGCACACACCTCCGGCTTTCCCGCCGGCTCGATCATCGGCATGGTCTACTTCATCGGCTTCACCGGCATCTGGCTGGTGCTCGCGTTGTTCTACCAGGACGGATACGGCTTCTCACCGCTGCGCTCCGGGCTGGCAGTGACACCGTTCGCGATCGGGGCCGCGGTGTCGGCGGCTGTCGCGGGGCGCCTGGTCTCGAGGTTCGGTCGGGTGCTGACCGTGACCGGCCTGACCGCGACGATCGCCGGACTGGTGACTACCGCGCTTCTGCTGCGCCACGTCGGTGGCGACACCGCGGCGTGGGCGACCGCCGGGCCCTTGCTGGTAGCCGGACTGGGCGGCGGCATGGTCACCTCACCCAACATCACGCTGTCCTTGCAGCACGTCCCGGTACGGATGGCCGGCGCGGCGGGTGGCGCCCTGCAGACCGCTCAGCGGATCGGCTCGGCGATCGGCACCGCCGTACTGGCGACAATCTTCTACCACGTCCTGATGAGCTCCGACCATGACTACCCACCGGCGGTCTCCGACGCGCTGCTGAGCGCCTCCGCGCTGATGCTCGTGGCCTTGCTGATCGCCGTCGTCGACCTCGTCCGGCACCGGCGACCTGACCGCGGCGCGGGACCCACGGTTACCGCCACCGAGCGCTCATCGCGAGCATGAGGCCCATGGTCACTCCGGACGTCGTCCCCCATCCGAAGTGATCGTGGGGATCACCGCCGAATAGTCGAGGTCGCCCGCGCCGGCCGCGGCGGCCTCCTCGAGCCAGTCACGTGACGCCGCCGCCACCTCCAGCCGCCGGCCGAACTGGTCGGCGATCTCAGTGACCAGGTTGAGATCCTTGAGGGCCAGGCTGAGCTTGAAGCTGGCAGGGTAGTTGCCGGATTCCACATTGGCGCGTTTGGCCTCGACGGTGCCCGCGATCGGAGTGTCAGTCAGTACGTCGAGTACGACGGAACGATCCAGGCCGAAGTCGTCGCCGAGGGCAAGGGCTTCGCCGAAGGCGGCGATCGCCGCGCCGAGCGTGGAGTTCACGACGACTTTGGTGGCCGCACCCGCTCCGAGCCCGCCGACGTGGTGCAGCGTGCCGAGTGGCGTGAGGATCGGCTCCACGCGCTGGAAGTCGGCCGGATCCGCGCCGACGTAGATGGCCAGCCGGCCGGTCGTGGCCTGGGGAACGCTGCCCCGTACCGGTGCGTCGACCATGGCGACGCCATCTGGGAGCCGGGATGCGACCGAGCGCACCGCGTCCGGACCCACGGTCGACATGTCAATGAGCAACTGCCCCGGTGCCAGCGCGGCGGCGACGCCGTCCTCGCCGAACACCACCTGCTCGAGCGCTTCCGCGTTGGTCACCATGGTGATCGCGGCATCGACACCCGCGATCGCCTCCATCGGCGTGGATGCGGCGGCAGCGCCGCGGTCGGTCAGCGGTTTGGTCTTCTCAGCGGTCCTGTTCCATACCGTCACGTCGTGACCGGCCTCGAGCAACCGAGTGGCCATGGGTGTGCCCATCAGGCCGAGACCGATGAATGCCAGCTTTGCCATTGTGTGTTCCTCTCACATGCCTTCCGGGTGCGCACGCGCACCGCGGAAGGGCGGTTGATCTCAAAACGGAGTACCGGTTAGCGGGTGGGTGTGATCACCGCGTAGACGTGGTGGAAGCCGATCACGTCGATCTTGCCGTCGAGGAAGCTCTGCGCGCTGATCCGATCCACCGTCGCGTAGCCGGGTTCGTAGAAGAGCAGGTCAGAACCTTCGCGGCCGATCAGCAGGATGTAGTGCCGTGGGATCCAGTCACCGATCAGCACCGGCACCGGCTGATGACTGCCGGCAGCTTTGACCGCATCCTCCAGCGCCGGCTTGCCACCAGTCCCGGTGACCAATCGCGACTTGTACCGCGTTCCCAGCGCGTCAGCATGCCGGTTCAGCTCGGTACTCACTCCGGCCGGTGTCGAGCCCAGCCGCTTCGGCCAGAAGCGGTTGGTCGCATCGTGGATCCGATGTTCCTCGGCCGTCAGCCGCGCCTGGAAATGCTCCGCGCTCGCATCGGATCGATCGGTGCTGTCGCCGGTCGTGAGGTACAGCGCGTACAGCGGATCTGCCATCGCCCGCGCCATCAGGATCGTCATCGACCCGCAGCTTGTGTTGTCGGTCTGTTGCACCGGAGAGAAGCGGTACGCCACCCATCCCGGTCCGTCCGGATCGATCAGGCTGAGGTGTCTGCGCAGCCATTCGGGTTTCTTACCTCGAATCAGCCGCGCGAACGTGACGATGTCGTCGGCGTTGTGCCCGGCCGCCAATGCCTGAAGGAGATACGGCCGCTCCGCGGAGCCGGCCGCGCCCAGCGTCGCGTCCACCCGGGCCTGATCACCGGGTGACGCGTCGGCCAGCGTCTTCGCCACCCGCGCGGCCGACGAGGCCACGGTCGGCGGATCGCAGTCGGGCTGCACGTGCGGACCGATTCCGTACCCGGTCAAGGACAGGAGCAGCGTCGATACAACCGCCGGCCGGCGCACGAAGGCGGTCCAGCGCCGTACCGTTCGAGCAGGCCTGAACGCCTTGGCCCACAACCTCGATCGGGTTGCCACGATCAATCCCTTCCGACCACTCCCGGGGTGTTTCCGACCTCCCCTCCACGGTGTCGCCAGAACGCCCGGAAGTCGTCAGGGTGAGCGGCCATTCGCCATACCGGCTGGCGGTAAACCTGCGGTCGTCAACGAACCCGGCGGCGCTTCCTCCGGATGCGGACGACGAGGACGGCCGCGGCCAGGGCGATCAGCACCAGTGGCACATAGGTCAGAGCGTGGGCAAGCGTTGCCAGCGAGGCAGCAAAGGCGTAGCCGAGCAATACGCAGCCCGCGCCCCAGACCAGGGCGCCGACAGCGTTCCACGGCAGGAAAGTGTGCAGGTACGGCATCTGGGCCATGCCGGCCATACCCGGTGTCAGCGCTCGCAGGCCCGCGGTGAATCGGCCGAGCAGCACCGCGCGTCCGCCGTACCGCCGCAGGAAGTCGTCAGTACGCCGCCACCGATCGTCACCGACCCGGCGACCCAATCGCGATGAGCGCAGCCTCGGCCCGAGTCGGCGACCGACCTCGTACCCCACGCTGTCGCCGAGGGCGGCCGAACCGACCGCGACCGCCACCATAGGCCACAGGGCGATCCAGCCCTGGCGGGCAGCGAATCCGGCCACCACCAAGGCCGTCTCGCCGGGGAGGACCAGCCCGGCCATGACCGCGGCCTCGGCACAGGCGAGACCGCCGGCGATGACGTAGAACCACGCCCCGAGCTGTCCACCGAGCTGCTGCAGGAATCCGAGCATCGTCAGGTCGTCCGCAGCCGACACCGGTTGATCGAGTGCTTCACGTCACCCACGGTGCCAGCCGGCCCGCTCCTCTTCGATACCGCCAGCACGGGGCACTGGGTACCTGCCAGCAGGATTCCCGCAGCCTGGTGACACCAAGGTCCAGCTAGCCGGATTGTCCGACGAGCGGACGGTTGACATGCTGATGCCATGGAGTTGCGCTGCTTGATCGTCGATGACAGCCCTCACTTCCTGTCGGCTGCTCGCGGTCTACTGGAGCGTGAGGGCATGGTGGTGACTGTTGCCTCGAACGGGAACGATGCCGTTCGCCGCGCCACGGAACTCGGACCGGACGTCACGCTGGTCGACATCGACCTCGGCGGGGAGAGCGGCTTCGACGTCGTACGCCGGTTGATCCGTGAGACCGACCTGGCGCCGTCCACTGTGATCCTGGTCTCCACCCACGCCGAGGAGGACTACACGGAGCTGATCTCGGCGAGCCCGGTCGCCGGCTTCCTGCCCAAGACCAGACTGTCCGCTCTCGCTATCCGCGACGTGCTGGGGCTCCCGGCCTGACGGCGACGGCACTACGGGGCTTGAGTCCAGGGCGCGCGGGAACGGGCGAGCCGACGGGCGGTGATGCAGGCGACCGCGAGCAGCACGGTAGCGATCAAGAGCGGTGCCGCGTGCCGGCCGCTGTGCAGGAGAAGTGCGCCGATGAGGCCGCCGAGGAACATGGCCGCGGCGGACAACAGACGCCGGCCCGCCCTGGACCCGGGGCCGCCGGCCAGCCGGCTGTCGGCCGCCGTACCGGTGATGGTCAGCGTCAGCACGGTGGTCGTGAGATCGGGGACTGCCAGCGACCGGGCCGTGGCGTTCTGCACGCCGAGTCCGAGCCCGAGCAGGACGAGGAGCGGATAGCGGGTGCCGTCCTGTCCGGGCGTGCCGGACAGCTCGGCGACGACGAACGCCGCGCCGACGAGGAGAACCTCCACGACCAGTGCGCGGTAGAGAATGCCGGCTCGGTGCGCCTCGCCCCGGCGAATGACCCGCCCGCCAAGCAACGCTCCCCCGGCGAAGGCAGCCAGTGCCACGACCGTGGCGACGAGCGAGAACCCGCCGACTCCGGCGATCGCGAACCCGCCGAACACCACGTTCCCGGTCATGTTGGCGACGAAGACATGACCAAGGGACAGATAGCTGAAGGCGTCCACCAGACCCGTGACCACCGTGAGCACGAGCATCAGTGGTTGCAACGGCCCGTGGCGATCGTTGCGATCCGGTACGACGGTACGCCACGCCTCCCGCAGAGCGACGGTCACGCGACCCTCACTGGGCGCCGCCCCGGAGGGCCGCGACCAATCCCATCGCCGACAGCTCGATCTCGGCCAGTTCGACGTACAACTTGCGGACCTCGTCCGCACCCCAGTTCGGCGAACTGAACTGGTGATGCGTGATCGCCGTCATCATCAGAAATCGAGCCTGGGTGGAATTGAAAGCACCGCCCAGCCAGTCTGCACGTTCCATGTCCGCTTACCTCGCAACCGTGTTGCTGTCATTCCGGGAGCAACCTCGCTACGACCAACGATGATGCGAACCGGGCTGCCTGTCGTCCGGGCAGGCGTCCACACCACGTACCGGCTAGCGGGAATCTCGGCCGTCGTCGCCGGCCAGGAACCGGCTGGGATCGCCGGCGGCGCTGGCGTTCTTGCCCAGCCAGGCGTTGAGTCCGCGGGGGTCGCGACGTTCGAGTTCGTCCAGATAGTGCTGTCTGGCTTCGACAATGCGCAGGCGAGCGGCCGCCGTGGTCGCGGCCCGCAGGGCGTCGTAGCTGTCCTGCCATCGTGTGCACAGCTCGGCCGTGGTGAGCGCACCGTTGTAGAGCCTGCCGGGGACGTGCCCCAGCCGGCGGCCGAACCAGCGCATCGCGGGTGGTGACGTGACACCGAGAATCACCACCAAAGATGGACCTGCAGGACCTAGGAGGACGACATAGCCCGCGCACGCGACGACGGCTGCAATCACTGTGGCGGCGACGACAGCTGCTTTCCACGCTCTGGCGGGGACACTGGCATCCGCCGTCTTCGACCAGGCATTGGCCCCCACGGCCGATCCGATCAGGGAGGCGACGAAGAACAGCGGGAACACCAGATCGGTCGGCACGAAGAACAGTCCTGCCAGCAGGCCCAGTACGCCGACCAGGCCGTACAAGCCGCTCCACACGAGCCTGTAGGCCTTCAGCCAGTTCGTACGGCGCCTCATCTCAAGTCCTCTCTGAATCTCATCGTCCGACGCGGATGATGGAGCGGCAGACCCGGCGCCGAGGATGGGTGAGTACTCGAGACGCCGGGTCCGCCGGTCTAGTGGGTCCGCTCCCCAACCGCCAGCGGCACGGACGCGGCCTTCAGCCGGTAACCCAGACCGCGGGCGGTGACCACGTGCTGAGGGTTCGCCGGGTCGCGCTCGACCTTCAGTCGGAGCCGGCGGACGTGCACGTCGACGATCCGGCTGTCGCCGAAGTAGCCGTATCCCCAGACCTTGGAGAGCAGGTGTTCCCGGCTGCAGATCGCGCCTTCCGCACCGGCCAACTCGGCCAGCAGCTTGAACTCGGTCCTGGTCAGCGGCAACGGCAAGCCGTCCCGCGTCGCCTCCAGGCAGGCGACATCGATCAGCAGATCGCCGACCGTGAACTGTTGCGACTGCGGCGGCGAGGCGGGCTCGATCCGGCGCATCACCGCGCGGATCCGGGCCGACAGCTCCTTGGCTACCAGGGGTTTCGTGACGTAGTCGTCCGCACCCGACTCCAGGCCGGCGACCACGTCGTGGCTGTCGGTCCGGGCCGTCACCATGATCACCGGGACGTCGCTGTTCCGGCGGATCTCCCGGCAGACACCGAACCCGTGCCGGTCCGGAAGCATCAGTTCGAGCAGGACGACGTCCGGCGGCTCGCGACGCAGCGCCGCCAGCGCCTCAGCCCCATTGGTGGCTTCGAGAACCTGGTATCCCTCGTCCTCCAGGGCGAGCCGCAGACGTCGCCTGATCCGCGGATCGTCGTCCACCAGCAGCACCCTCCGGGCCGGCATCGAGCCATGCCCGCCGGCGGCCGCAGTCCGGGTGTCGCTGATCATCGCCAGTCGTCCTCTCCATCACACGGCCGGAGCGGGACCGCCTCACCTTCGAAACGGTCTTTCAGCTCATGAAGGCTGCAGAGTGATCGCACCATCGCAGCATCGCGCGGCACGGATGGTCCTGTCGTCGAAGTGAGCACCCAACCACCGAGCCTGCTGGCGGGAGTCCCGCCCCACCCGCTACCTGCAATCGCCGAGGCGCGGAAACTACCTACGGCAGCCAGGTAACAGCCCCAGGTTGCCGCCCGATATAGCCGAGGGGCCAATCGCACCAGGTGCATCGACGAGCGGCCCGTCACAGTGGTACCGCGATGCGAGTCCGAGCATGGGATAACGGCGCACAGCACTCATCTGGAGCGCGGTACGACCTCAAGTGCGCGGCCAGGGTCGCGACAACACTTGTGGGCGGAGGGGTCAGAGATATGGGGGGACGTTCGTTGGTTGGGATCTCGAGGAACATGGTGCGGAGGGCGCTGGACTCGCAGGAGTGGCCGCGATATGCGCCCGCGCCAAAGGTCAACCCCGGGCGCGCCGCAATGTGTCGTGTCGAGCATCAACATCTGCACCCGCGATGGATGATGGAACCAGTTCGATCCTCAACGCCGCCCAAGCGCCGACAACTGCGACCGGGCGAGGTTGCGGCGAGACCGCCCAGCAGTACGGAAAGGGACTTCGTAGCATGACTGAGAGTCTTGGTCGATTCGTATCAAACGTCATCGAATTCGTGATCTCCGGCGTTCTCTTTCTCGCAACCCTGGCCGTATTGTTCCAACTGTCGTTTCCTGGCGACTCCCACACGGCATGGGAAAGGTTCGAGCAGCTTTCGTCGAAGACTTCTTCGGACACGCTACTGTTTGCGATGGGCGTTGCGTTTGCCTATGCCGCCGGTGCATTCGCCGAGAATCTCGCCCGATGGTTGTTCGAGTGGCGACTCAATCAGATCAAGGTGCAGCGAAGCTCAGATCAAGACGAGTACGGCAACATGCGTTTCGCTATCATGGCTCGCCATCCTGAGCTGTATCTGGAGATCGAGTTCCAGCTTAAGAGGATGCGGACTGAGAGAGTTCTCGCTCTCTGCCTCGCACTTCTCCTCCCCGCCGCAGCCAGCCGCCTAATCGTCGATCCGAGATGGTTCTGGGTCATTTGCTTCGTCATGCTGATCGGCGGCCTCCTGGCGCTCCTCACCCAGATCAATGAACGCTTCCACAGGTACTGTCGCGCCATCGAGCGTGCCTACCACGAGTCAACCAAGGTGCCGCAGGTTCCCTGACTACTCATCCCATTGGTTGGCTATCTCCACCAACTGCTGGTGAGCGGCCCCGTTCGACAGGATCACGCCAGCCATCGTGCTGTCGAACACGAGTGGCGACCCAGCCAAGTCACTAGCACGGCCGCCGGCCTCGACGACGATCAGGGCACTTGACGCCACATCATGAAAATCTGCATGACTCTTGATCGTCCCGACGCCCTTGCCGCGCGCCACCATCATCGCTTTGTATCCACTTCCTGCTACCGACTGGGTAGCGGCCCCGAATTTTTGCAAGGCGGGTACAAACGGCCGAGAAGTCGTCCCCAAGAGGACCAGACCCTCGCTGAGATCCTGACCACTGACCCGAAGTGGGGCACCGTTCAAGAACGCCCCGCCACCGCGAACAGCCTGGTACAGGGAATCGGAGAAGGGGTCATACACCACAGCCATGTTCAACAACCCGCCCTGCTGCAGCGCGAGCATAAAAACGCTGTTGGGGATGCCCAGCAGGTAGGTCCTCGTCCCGTCCAAAGGGTCGCAGATCCACGTCGACGACTCTGCTCCGGTGCCGGAGTTCAGCTCCTCACCCAGCAATCCGTGGTCAGGATACGCATGCAACAACTCCGATTTCACCATCCGATTGATGCGCTCGTCTACTTCAGTAACTGGCGATCCGTCTTGTTTGGTGGTCACCTTGACATCGCTACGGAATCCTTCGAGCATTAATCGTCCAGCCTTCAGGGCAACGCCTCTCGCGAAGGCTGAATACTCTCGGGCGCGATCTCCATCCATGCAGTCATGCTACAGCACTTCAACGGACGCCTCTGTCGTACATAAACTCGATTGCTCGACCCACAGGCAGCGGAGCACATGAGCACTTACATTGGAATCGACCTCGGTAAGACCAGATTGCGGATAGGCATTTTTGAGTTCGACCTTGCGACCACCGAAGTCCTCTCGATACGACGCAGACCCGCCATCTCGACGCCACTTGTTGATGTGGAGTCTCTGACCGACGCTTGCATCGCCGGCATCAGGGCGGCCATCGCATCGGTGACCTCAGTGGACGCGGTCGGGATCGGAGCATTCGGCGTGGTCGATCCCGCTTCCGGGTCCGTGCTGAAAGGAGGATCGGTAGAGTTCTGGAACGGTGTGCCACTGGCAAGCATCATCGCCAGCGGCAGCGGCATCCCGTGCTATCTCATCGGTGATGTCGCCGCCGCGGCGTTCGGCCATGCCACACAACTGCACGATCCCACTGACTGTTTCAGTCTCGTCCAGATCGGCACCAGCGTAGGAGTCGGCGCATGTGGCGGCCATCTGAACTACTCGCCGGACGCTCCGAACTTTGGCCAGATATCGCGACTATCGGCGCCGAGCGGCGCAGCATGGGGAGACACGCTGGGCGGGAAGGGGTTTCGACTGACGGCCTCACGATCGTTCGGGAGGCCAGTTCAACCACGCGAGGTCTTCCACATGGCTAGCCACGGAGACGGCCGCGCCCTAACGCTGGTCGAGGAGTATGTCGGCGCGCTAGGCGACCTGTGCGCGCTACTGGCCGTCATGCATTCCCCTCGCCGCATCCTTGTCGCCGGAGGAATGGTGAACGCGCTGCGGCCGTTAGAGACCCAACTCCAAGACAGTTATAGATCGAGAACCGCGTCCCTGTGGTCGGCGCCTGCTCTCGAACTGAGAAGCGACAAAGGAATGGGTGAGATCGGCGCTGCCCGATGGGCGATGAAGCAACACACGGCCCGCGGCCCGAGAGGTTCAGACGCGGGGCCTGGCTTGGCTCTATGACAATGCAACTGGTCGACAACTGCCTCACGCCGCGTCGGACCCGAGATGATCCGCATCCCCGATATCGATCGCGCGATCACCAGGCGTTGTACCTCCAAATTGGTGTAGATCTTGCGGGTACAAGCGTGGGCAGATCGGTCACCAATCAGAGGCTCACCAGCTCCGTAGACGTGGAAGGACCCGACCCAGCAGCCCGAGTCTGCGGTCGCCTTGGCTATCAAGCGGCCAGGGCAGTGCGGGGGCAGGCAGTCGCACAATCGGCGCCTGCGCGGGCTTCTAGGGCGACGCGAGGCGGATGAGGGCCGTGGTGGCGACGCCCGCGGCGGCTGCCGGCAGCATCGGCACCCTCAGGAGATTGAGGATGCCGGCAACGCCTACTCCGATCAGTTGGGTCCAGTCGATCGTGCGGCCGCCGAGGTCAGTGACGATCAGTCCTGCGAGCAACGCCGGAGCAGTCAGCTTGGTGACACTGATCAGTGCCGGCGGGAGATCTCGCTTCCCGAGCACCAGTGGGCCTGCGGCCTTCATCAACCAGTTAGCGGCGCTGACCGCCAGTACGCACAGCCACAGCTTCATGAGGCCTCCTTCGTCGTAGCCCGATCAGGGTGGCCGCAGCGGCGCCGAGCAACGCATAGCTGGGACCGGTGACGAACAACAGCCCGGCGGCGATCACCGCGCCGAGCAGGCAGGCAGCGACCGCGCGGCGGGATCGGCGTACTTCGTCGATCAGCAAGACGATGAAGAACGCCGGGAACGCCACGTCGAGGCCGAGCCTGTGCATGAGATCCGGCGATGGAGCGGCCAGCACCCCGACGGCGGTGCCTCCGGTCCAGCAGATCCATTGGGGGACGCTGACTCCGATCATCCGCCAAACGTCGTACCGTCCGTCCTCGTCGTGCGCGGCCAGGAACGACGCGTCGACGATCGCTTGTGCCTGGAGCATGCGCGCCAGCCGGCCTCCGCGCAGGCTCGGCGCAATCGCCACGCTCATCACCAGGTATCGCACGTTGATCACCATGGCCGCGACGATCGCCGCCAGCACCGTTGCGCCGGACAACGAACTGAGCAACGTGAACTGTGCCGAGCCGCTGAACGCGAACGCGGAGAAGGCCACCGGCACCACGGTCCCCCAGCCTCGTGCCCGCGCTTCGGCACCGAAGTTCAGTGCCAGTACGCAGGTCGCGAGCGCCGGTCCGATGCCGAGACGAAGCCCTCGGGCGAACGACTGCCGACCAGACTCCGTCATGCTGTCGATTCGTCTCGGGCTCGCTGGTAATGCCGGCGAGCGCGAGCCCGGTTGCCGCAGTCGGCCGAACTGCACCACCGGCGTGAGCCGTTCTTGCTCCGGTCCAGGAACAGCCAGCCACAGCCGTCATCTCCGCACTGGCGCAACCGGCCCAGGTCTTCGTCCTCGAACAGCCGCCAGACTGCCAGTCGGACGACGCCACCCGGATCGTCGGCCCGCCACCCGAACGGACCCACCTCGACGGATGCCGACCGGACCACCTCGGAAACGAGGCCGTGCAGAGCGTCGATTGCGGCGCGGGCCGGCCGGTCCCCGATGGCGAGGCTTGCGAGGACGTCGTACGCGATGTCCCGCGCAGCCACCAGGTCGTCGCGCAACCGTCGCGTCACCACTCCGCCATCCGTGATCACGCCGGCGGCAAGCAGCCACCGCTCCACATTCGACAGCTCGGTGAACCGATCGACCGTCCGCCCAGGATCGAGACGCCACGCCACAGTGTTCACAAGGTCGAGCGCAAGATGCCCGCCAATCAACTCCGCCCGATACGTCACCCAAACCACCTCCGCACCTAACCCTAACAGCCAATATCACTTTTGCCTGTTAGAGAGGCCGACGCCCCGCAACCTCCAGGCGACCCAGACCTGCTGTAGCTTCACCGAAGAGTTCGGGTCTACGAGCATGCTGGAAGGGAAACCTCAGATGGCCAGCTTCGGAACACCGGACAAGACGGAGGGTTCAGGCAGGACCTGGTGCTCTGTGGTCGCGGCACAGTACCGGTCAACCCTCGACGACCTGGCCATCACCCTGCGCGGCTGTCCAGATGAGCTGTGGGACGCAAGCATCTACGAGGTAAAGAAGACCGACCAGTGGGCGTGGCCTCCAACGGATCGTCACGGGCAGCCGTTCGATGACCCAGCGGTCCGCGAGCGCAAGCTCCAGGCCACCTCCGCCGTCTGGCGAACTACCTCCCACGCGCTCTGGTTCACCGACGTCGACCTGTCGACCATGGAGACTGACTGGGCACCGCCGGCCCCGTTCTCGCCGGGCGACGAGGAAGCGTACGTCGTTCCGCCCCGGTACTCGCGCGAAGCGGTGTTCGGCTACCTCGGCCACTGTCGGCGGAAGGTCGACAGACTGTTCGGTGACCTGACCGATGATCAGGCCGCCGCACAACTCCCCCGTCCGCACCGAAACGGCGGGACGTCGCTCGCGGCCGTCCTCATCCAGGGCGTGGTCCACCTCCAGCTTCACTCCACCCAGATCCGCACATTCCTCAGAAGCCGGGGCCTCCGCTGCGAAGACGAGTGAGCCCCGGATGAGCGGTTGTCTGCTTATGCTTCGTCGGTGTCGATCACTGTGAAGATCATCGATGTGTCGGGTACTGGCCGGGTCGGTGCGACGACGATGCTGGAGGGGGTTTCGAGCAGGATCGCGCTTCGCGATCTTGTGCGGACACGTGTTCGGGATGAGGTGGCGCGTTTCAATGCTGCTCCGGAGCCGGTGTTCACCGGTTTGGTGATGCCCGAGGGAGGAGTGGCGACCGAAGAGGGCTTCCGGTTGCCGAAGCACCGGCCGCTCGATTGGGAGCGGCAGGCTGATCGGGCGATCGAGGCATTCGAGCGCAACGGGTTCTTCGTCCTGGTCGACGACCGGCAGATGACCGAACTCGACGAGGAACTCGAGCTGGCTGCGGACTCCGACATCCGTTTCGTCCGCCTTGTTCAGCTGGTCGGTGGCTGAGCGTGGCGCAGGCAAGCGATGGTGTGCCTGACCGGAGCGATGGTGAGGCCGCCACGATGGTGGTGGCTGCGCTGCAGGCCCTCAACGGTCAGTCCTGGACACCCGGGCCGGAAGCTCGGGCGCTGCCGCAGGTTCAAGAGATCCTGCAGGGCTCGGACGCACTTCGGCGGGAGTGCATTCTCAGCGTCTTCGACCGCATAGACAGTTATCGCAGCGTCCAACTGCTGTCGGTGATCGCGCGGAAGCGCGTCGAGCTGTCGGCGGAGCACATCGAGCGGTTGCTGACTCCGCCGCTTGCGCAGCTCGAGCAGCTGTGGTGGTGGAACAGCGAGTGCCTCCGCCTGATGAGCCGCCACATCGAGCACGCCCACGCTGCGCTGTCCGGCGCGGAGCAGGACCGGCTGAAACCACTGCTCGGGCGTGCGGCCGAAGGGGTTCGAGACGCAGCCACCGCGACCAGGCTGCGCAAGCTCGTAAGGCCCGGTGATGGGATCCGCGTCGACTTGATCGACGAGGGTGACGACATCGGCCCTCGGCTGCGAGCCGCGTTCGAGACGGCCGACGAATCGATCGGCACGCGTGCGACGGCGCTCGATCTCGTTGCGGCGTATCCCCCAAGCGGTCGACCCTCGAAGAAGTGGCTCGCCGAGGCCGGCCGCGTACGCGGCCAGTTGTCCCGGCCCGCGGCTCTGGTCGGCGCGCTCCTCGATGCTGCCCTCGACGCGGCCGAGACCGACACGGAGCACAGCCACGGCGATCGGGTCTACACCGTGACGCGATACGCCACCGCAGGCAACGAGGCCTTCCTGTGTGGAGTTGTCGCGATCGCGGGGCTTCTCGGGGATCCGGGGCTCCTGCCGCAACTACGGCGCCTTGCCAGCAAAAGTGTAACCGTGATCGGAGGTCAGTTCGGCAATCCACGAAGCCTGCGACTCGCCAATGCATCAGCGCAGGCGATGGCCGATATCGGCGCCCCTGCGTCGATCACCGAGTTGCTCGCGCTCGAGCGCTCCGTTCGGCACGGGACGCTGCTGAAGCAAATCCGTAAGGCCATCGACGCGCTGGCCGCCGCGCAGGGAATGACACGCGAGGAGCTACTGGAACGCGCCGTCGAAACACATGACCTCGACAAGGATGGCGAACGCCGCGTATCGCTGTCGCGGGGGTCCGCCTTGATCGTCGTGGACGGACGAACGGCATCACTTGTCTACGTCGACGAGAACCAGACGCCACGGAAGTCGGTTCCGGCGGATGTGAAGCAGACTGATGCCGAAACGCTTGCTGCGATCCGCGGCGACCTGAAGGCGATCCGCAAGACGATCGCCGGCGAGCGCCTGCGGCTCGACGGGCTGATGTCCCTCGACCGCCGCTGGCCGCTCGACGACTGGCGCACCTGGTACCTGGACCATCCGATCACCGGTCGACTGACACGCACGCTGGTCTGGGCGTTCAGCACACCGCAAGGAGACAGCGTCGTCGGAATCCCACGCGATGCCGCGACCGCGATCACCAGTTCGGGCCTGCAGGTCGCGATTCCGCTTGATGCGGAGGTGCGGCTTTGGCACCCGATCCACGCGACCGCTGACGAGGTTCGCTCCTGGCGAGCCCAGCTGCTCGAGCAACAGGTCGTTCAGCCACTCAAGCAGGCGTTCCGCGAGCTCTATGTGCTCACGCCCGCCGAGGAGCAGACCCGCGTGTACTCGAACCGCTTCGCCAGCCACATCTTCGGCCAGGTCCAGGCTCGCGCGTTGATGAAAGGGCGTGGGTGGACGCCGGTCGCCGTCGCGTGGTGGGACGACGGCATCGACCACGGAGTCGCCCGCCGAACGTTCGCCACCGCCGGGATCCGTGCTGAATTCTTCTTCGACCCGATCCTCGATCACCAGCCGACCGCGAGCGATCTCTACCCATACTGCACCAGCGATCAGGTGCGATTCGTCGATATCCACAGCGATGACTCGATCGAACTCGCCGATGTGCCGCCACTCATCCTCACCGAAGCGATGCGTGACGTCGACTTGTTCGTCGGGGTGACATCGATCGGAGCCGATCCGGAGTGGCTCGACCGCGGAGCAGACCACCGCTTCGAGGCGTACTGGCATACCTACGGCTTCGGCGAACTGTCCGCTGCAGGCGAGATCCGCCGCGACGTCCTCGAGCAACTCGTACCGCGTCTTGCCATCGCCGACCGGTGTGAACTCGAGGATCGATACCTGAAAGTGCGCGGCGACCTACGCACATACCGCATCCACCTGGGAAGCGGCAACATCCTCATGTCACCGAACGACCAGTACCTCTGTATCGTCGCCGCCCGCGACCCCCGAGCCGGCAAGCTCTTCCTTCCCTTCGACGACGACCCCGTTCTCAGCCTGGTGCTCAGCAAGGCGTTCCTGCTAGCGAACGACACCGGGATCAAAGACACCACGATCACCGCCCAAATCAACCGCCACTAACTCCCACACCAATCGACTCCCACCCTCCACCCATCGAGCCACACCGCGGCTCAACAGTGCAGCCCGCAACTGCCGCAGCCGCCGCCACCTCGTGCCCCCATCCGCACCCACGGGCAGTCGACACGCACGCCGCAGCACGCAAACCGCGGGCGAGTGCCCACTGCAACACTCTGACCGCGGCAGAGCCGTGTGATCAGCAGAAGATTTGTTGTTCCATGTCCTGAGGCCGATCGGGTGCGCGCCCAGCGGCATGGGCTCGAGCCTCCGCCGTGCAACTCCGCGAACACCTCCGCGTGCTCGTCGACTAACAGGCCGATCGCGTCCAAGCGAACAGGCGCCCCTGAAGAGCGCCTTGCTGGGGGATGTCCCATTGCTCTGTTGGCACGCAACCGCGTCGATGGGCCGGCAACGGACTACTTCTCATCCGCGCGAGTCCTTATGGTGGCCATCACCTCGCGTACAATCGCCAACTTTTGGCTGAAAAGCGGGTCCAGGAGCGAAACTGATGTCACAGCGACCCCAGACGATGCAAAAGAAGGTCAGCCCACCGCCCAGTGCACCATCGACCTCGATTCCGGACGATCGCAGGGCGACAACCACAATCAATGGAATCGCGCCGATCAGGAGTGATTTGACTATCTGACTTGCCACGATCAAACGCTGGGCGCCGGTCAGTGGCGGCAAGTGCGACTCTGGAAGCTCATCATAATGTCCGGACAAGAGTACAACGCCAATGTTGATCGAGACTGCCGATAGCTGCGCTGCCGTATCTGATTTGGGAAGCGCAACCCAGATCTCCATCGATTCCAGTGAGTCAGCGGCACCTCCGCACCGCGCACTGAAGATGGCGCGCTGCGCAGGACTCGGAAGTAGGATCGAGCCCGGCAGGCCAGACCGCGTGAGCCTGGACGCTCGATGTAGCGCCTTCACTACCTCGGAACGCCTCCGGTGGCTGGTGAACGGCTCCGGCCTGGACAGGAAGTCCACGACACGGACGAGTTCGTGCAGTGCGTACACATGCGGCATCCGCATCTCAGCCCGGCGATTCCTGATCGAGACCCATATCAAGCCGAACACGAACGCGGCACCGATCATGTAACCGTAGAAAGCGAAGAAGATGAGTAGCACCGCAGAGAAGCTGCGCTCATCCTGCAACAGGACCGCGGACAACTCTCCGCGGCCGACTCCGCGCGGCAGCAGCAGGAATCCAACCGTACCGGCGAGGCCGAACAGAGCCGTCAGCGTGGTGGCTACTGCGACGAAGGACGGCAGGGCTCCGAGTGCGAGGGCAGCGCAGATGCCTGACATCGCGAGAGCCAGACAAGCGGATCCGAGGACGATGTACCGCAACTCTGTCCTGTCGACGAGCGCCAACGGTAGCCAGCACGAGGCGATCAGTACGATCGCTGCACACGCCGCACTCCTAGCAGTGCGAGCCTGGCGACACACGAGATCTTCGGCGACCTGCCTCGCACAACAAAGTAGTGATTCTTTACCTCACGACAGTCACTGCCCGGGTACTTGATCTTGAGGGCTCGCTCGAACATGAGCCAGCTTCTGTACCAGTGCTCCAGAGTGCGGCGTGCGCGGCGACTGGCTCGCGGTGTGGGATCTACCAAATACGCAAAGAGGTTGAAGATCCATCTCATGGGTCGAAGAAGGTGACGGAGCCCCTCGGCAATCCCTTTTTGTCCAACAGGTAGGTCTGGCAGTGAGCCTCCTTGCCCGGGGTACCGCGCTCCCGGTGCGATTCGACCATCAGTTGCGTGATCCCCAACGCTTGTCATTGGCTCCCCCACGTCCCCCGAAGCCTGGCCCCAATTCCTGGCCATGGCCACCTGACGGTTGTATCGCGTAGCGTCAACACATCGTTACCTGATCCCTGAGGAACAGGTCTGAGCTGTCAAAAGCGGACAATTCGCGTCCATACCAACGCAATCCAGAGCATGTTCGAGCACTACTCAAACAGTTGAGCCAAGCGGCCAGTTGGCCCGCCCACCAGTGCAACGCTTCGCGGGACCCTCCCATGCACACATGCGGCTAGCTACAGGTCTGGCATGGCATCACCGGCCGTACTCGGTCGATGGACCTCAAAGATGATGGTGCAAGTCGGCTGAGCCTCGAGCACCGGTGTTTGTCCTGCCTTGCACCCTGTGAAGCAGCTCGAGGCCAGCCAGATGCTGCGTGCGAAGACCCGCTGGAGGCCAGCGACGCGCGTGTTCGGATGCAGCCGCGGAGCTGCCGGCGGCAGACTTGGAGTTGCTCGACATGTCCACAGCGCAGAACGACGTACACGTTGGCCTGCGCGGCCGTTCGAACATCGGAGGGAGGCGGCGAGCAGTGGAGCAAGCTAATGACTTGTGGACAGCGTTCGAGTACGCCGTCGTCGATGTCGAGGGCAACGGACAGCGGCCCCCGGACCTGGTCGAGATCTCGATTGTCCCGATCAAGGGCGGCTTGATCGGCCCTGCGAAGAACTGGCTTGTTCGCCCGCCTAGGCCGATCACACCGATGGCGCGACGCTTCCACAAGATCACCGACGACCGGCTCGCAGACGCACCAACTGTTGCCGACATCGAAGAAGAACTGCGCCACGCACTGAGTGACAAGGTGTTCGTCGCCCACAACGCCGGCGTCGATCTCGCCGTTCTCGGACGCGAGCTGCCGGGTGTCCAACCCGCGCGCGCCCTGGACACCCTCAAGCTCGCTCGGCGATTGCTCCCCGGCCGCACTTCCTACAAACTCGGCGCGCTTGTCGACGCGTTCGGCCTAGCCAGAGGCCTTCCAGCCGACTTGATGCCGCACCGTGCGACCTACGACGCGCTGGTCTGCGCCCGACTCCTCTCCCATCTCGCAACGCCTCCCGGCCGCGAGCCGCTTTCACTCCTCGAACTGCTGGATGCCACAGCTGGTAAGGCGATGACGGACACCGCAGCGGATGAACCAGCCGCGACCCTCTTCTAGACCGGTGCCTACAACTACTTGTAGCGGTGCCACAGTTCGTTGGCACCCGATCTGAGAGTGGCCAGCCGATGCGCGTGGACCTTGGCGATGTCGGGACGGTTGCGGAGGTCGGTGATGACGCTGGTGACGAGGACCAACTCTCGGATGCGACTGAGGGTTGGCCAGGACGGGAGGGTGGTGACGTCTAGGCCGTACGTGGTGGCTAGGGCTTCGTGGTCTTGGATCGCACCGAAGCGTAGAGCGCTTACAGCGGCGACAACCAGGTCGTACGCGAGAGGGCCGATGCTGGTGCCGTCGAAGTCGCAGAGGACGAAGCGGCCGGTGGGTTCACGTAGGAGGTTGCCGATGTAGGCGTCGCCGTGGAGTAGGCCCATCTGGAGGTCAGGGGTGAGGGCGCTGTAGTCGGCTTCGATGTTGGCCCATTGTCGGGACAGCCAGGCGTGGTCGTCGGCGGTGAGTCCATCGGCCATGGCAAGGCGACTACGGGCACTGCTGAACGGGTCCCACGGCTTGAGGCCGGGCATCGGCTCGAGTTTGCGCCAGGCGAGTAGTGGTGCTGCCAGCTCGGCGCCGGTCCATGCGGGGTTGCTGGCTTCGAGGAGCTGCCAGATTGTGGCCGAGTAGTTCTCGAACAGGACGGGCTGGGTCAGACCTGGCGCGAGCCTGACTGCCGGCGCTTCGTGGTGCTCCAGCCAGGTGGCGATTCGGACTACGTGGTCGGCCCGTTGGCTGGCTAGATCGCCGGCTCCGAACCTGACGACAACGCCTTGGTTGGGAAGCCGGTAGACGGCGTTGTTGGTGTACTTGATCAGCTCGGCTTCGTCCGGCAGGAGGCCTGCTTCTTGGCAGAGGCCCTTCAGGGCGTGCTTAAGCCGCTGGTCGAGCTCTGAGGACAGGTTGGTCATGCTGTGAGTGCCTTCGGCGCGGTTGTGCGGACGGATTCGATCTGGTGTAACAGGTCCACGGCGTCGGAGTTGTCGGAGTGTTGTGAGGCTGCGGTGCCGATCTCGGCCAGGCGGCTGAGTCCGCGGCCGCTGCGGAGATGTTGCGCTTCATTGATCACGTCACGAGCGACGTCGATGCCGACGTCCAGTTCGTTCGTACGCAGGAGGTTGGTCGACAAGATGATCCGATCGAACGTCCGACTTCGGCGTGACCTGTCGGGGCCGGATTCTGCGATTGCTTGCTGCGCGAATGCGACGGCGCGTACGGCGTACTCGCGGGCTTGCGCATCGTCCTTCGCGTAACTCGACAGCGAGTTGTACACGAGCGCCTGATGTCCGGTGTAGTCGCCTGGCGTGAAGTACAGCGTCGTCCACGGAGAGACCCGACGCCTATCGGCACGTCCCATCTCGTGTTCCGCACGAGCGAGAGCCTCGACGACGTGATCGTGCTTGCCCAGCATCGCGTAGGCCAGCGCCTCGTTGGCGTGCAGTCTTGCGACCTCGGCTGGATCGCCCGCGTCCTGTGCTGCGAGTTGGCCGAGCTGCAGCATCTTCAACGCCTCAACGGGTTGAGCTTCCTGCATGCTGACCCGACCGAGCCGGTACAGAATTGACGCAGCCAGCGAGGGCTCGTCGGCGTCTTTCGCGAGTACGAGAGCGTTCATCAGGAAGCGTCTTGCGGCAGCTTGGTCGCCGATGTCATGGAACGACCATCCGACCATGCTGCTGAAGTCCGCGAGGGACACCTTGAGGTCTCGGTGCGTGCGCTGGTCGGCGGTGGAATGGATCATCCGTCGTGCGTAGCCGTAAAAGCCACGGGCAGCGTCGACCGCCGCTCCCCCGCCGTAGCGCTGATCGAGTTTCCGGAGTTCTGCTGTCATCGACACGACTTGATCGACGTCGGATTCAGTGATCGTCGGAGGCACGGCGGCGACGCTGCTGGGGAACTCCGGCAGCCACTTCCGAGCATGGTCGTTCACCGAGCCGAACGCCACGCTCGCCACCGCGCCGGCGAAGTTTCTGCGATCTTCGCTGGTCAATTCGTGCGACTCGTCGGCCGCCGCTTGGGCGGTCGAGCTGTACGCAAGCCCCATCCTTCCTCGCGGAATCTCGAGCGCGTCCGCGATGCGCTCCAAGACGTCGTACGCCTTGACCTGGCGGCCGTTGAGGATCTCCGAGACCTCACCCTGAGACTGGTATGTCCGGGCGCCAATCTGCGTCTGGCTCCAGCCATGCCGCTGGAGCCAGCGGAAGATGCCAGCCACGTCGCGAGATGCCAGGACAGGACGCAGCTCCGAGCTGTCCCACCACGAGGAGTCGAGCAGCGGCTGCGTTGCCGTCATCGTCACTCCTTGTCCCTAGGCGGCTCTGTGAAGTTAGCCCGCGCGCATCCGCTCCGTCTATTGGCATCGCCGATAGGTCGCCTCGATGAGCACAGCCGGTGGTGGAAGTTGCCGCCACAGCGCCATGGTGTGAATACAGAGCGTTACAACACACCGACGAAGGACACCCACCATGACGACGCCACTGTTCATCGTGATCTGCCTGGCTGCGGGGCTGACGATCGCGATGCTCACCGATCTGTTCCGAGACCTGTCCGGCCGGAACGAATGACGTGGCGGCCGGACAAATGACCAGCACGCCTCGAAGTACAGATCGCCACCAACTGAGCAGCGCCGTGCGGGCGTACGGCTACATCCGGAAGCATTTCCTGATGAACGAGACGGAGTTCGCGAAGGCTCGGAAGCTCATCGTCGAAGCCGCTCGGACTCGTGGTGTGGAGCTCGTGGCGATTCACGTCGAGGAGATCGAGACATCGCCAGAGGCGTTCCACGATCTGCTCGCGGTCGTGATGCAGGACGCACAGCGAATGATCATCACGCCCGACATCCACCACCTCGAGGTAGCCGGCGACCCATCGGTAGTACGACAGCGCCTTGAGTCCAACGGCATCACGATCGTGGCCGGCGACTAGACACCGCGGCCGTAAGGAACGACTGGTGCACATGTCTGCGACCCCAGCCCTCGGATTCATCTCCATGTCCTTTGTACGCAACCCCGGCGAACTCCTCGCCATCCACCGAGAACTGCTGGCGCTCGCAATCGAGCACGGGCTTCACCTCACCAAGGTGTACGTCGAAGAGCCGGGACCGCCCAGCGCGGCGTTCGACCTCCTCGAATCGCTCCTGGAGTCCGACGGACAGCCGCTCGTTGTGCCGACACTGCACCACCTCGCCGGCCTCGGCCATCCGGTTCAGATCCGAGACCACCTCCGCCAATGCACCCACGAGGTTCTGATCGCCGCCAAGCCGGCGGAGCGGACGTGCTGAGGGGACGTCCCTCGTTCTCCTCAAGTCCCCTGCACTCCGCGTCCGTTCCGCCGTTCCACCGGAGCGCAACCCGATCACCTCACCACGTCGGGATTGTGTTCCTGCCCCAAAGCAGGCGCTGGCCCCTGAGCGGACGCGGCGTCACGCACGCCCGCGTGCAGTCGCAACGGCGCGCCCAGCGGGCTCCGTCCAGGGTCTCCTCGGCTAGCACGGTCGGTCTGCCACCACCACGGAGCGGTCGCCCGCGCGGCAGCGGGCACCGCGGGCGGCAGCCCGCCGATCGCCGGCGGGAGCCGGCAAAGGGAAGGACGGCGATAAGCCGGGGGCGGGTGGGAGCGCGCGTAGCAGGCGCGGGAGGAGCGAAGGGACGAAGCGCCTGCGTCGCGCGCGTGGGTCGGACCTACCTGATCCGCATGCCGGAGATGGCTCGGGCTATTACCAGGCGCTGGATCTCCGACGTACCTTCAAAAATCGTGTAGATCTTGGCGTCTCGGTGCATGCGTTCTACGGGGTACTCGCGGGTGTAGCCGTTGCCGCCGAGGATTTGGATGGCTTCTTCGGTGACCTTGACGGCTACCTCGCCGGCCTTCAGCTTCGCCATGGAGCCTTCGCCGTGCTGGTAGTCGGGGGTTTCGCCGCGCATCAGGGCCGACGACATGTTGGCGGCGCGCCAGACCAGCAACCGGGCGGCGTCGATCTCGAGGGCCATGTCGGCGAGTTTGAAGGCGATGCCCTGGTTGTCGATGATCGGGCGGCCGAACTGTTCGCGGGTCTTGGCGTACTCGAGGGCCACCTCGTACGCCGCGCGCGCGATGCCGATCGCCTGGGCGCCGACCAGGTGGCGGGTCATCTCGAAAGTGGCCATCGAAGCGTTGCGCCCTTGCTGGCCGGCGGCGGGCACCCGAGCGCGCTGGCCCGCGGCCTCGCGAGCGCGGGCCAGGCGGGCGTCCAGCTTCTCCTTGCCCCCGAGAACGTTCTCGGCCGGGATGCGCACGTTGTCGAAGAAGACGTCGGCCGTGTGTGACGCGCGCAGGCCGTGCTTGCGCAGCTTGGTCCCCATCTCCAGCCCGTGCACCTCGGACTTGGGTACGACGAACGCCGCCTGCCCCTTCGTCCCGAGCGACGGGTCGACGGTGGCGACGACGACGTGGATGTCCGCGATGCCGCCGTTCGTCGCCCAGGCCTTCTGCCCGTTGATGACCCACTCGTTGGTCACCGAGTCGTACGTCGCCCGCGTACGGATCGCGGACACGTCAGAACCCGCACCAGGCTCCGACGAGCAGAAGGCGGCTACACGTACGTCGTCAGGTGTCCCGTAGCAGCGCCCCATCCACTGGCTCCACTGCTCAGGGGTGCCGTTGGAGAAGATCGCGGACGATGCCAGACCGGTGCCCTTGAGTGACATCGCGATGCCGGCGTCGCCCCAGAACAGTTCCTCGTGGACCAGCGGCATCAGTAGGCCGGTCGGGTCGACGAAGAGGTTGACGTTCATGTCGAGGCCGTACAGGCCGATCTTCGCGGCCTCCTGGATGATCGGCCACGGCGTCTCCTCACGCTCGTCCCACTCGGATGCGGCGGGGCGGATGACGTCGGCGGCGAAGGCGTGGGTCCAGTCGCGGATCTCCCGCTGATCGTCGTTGACGGCGAGCGAGAAGGTGCTCCAGCCGGGCTTGGATCGCTCGGCGCCGAGCTCTCCGGCAAGCGTCATCACGTTGGCGGACAGGGTGGGCGCGGACTTCGGGTCGGTCATCAACATCCTCCGGCGGCAAGAAGCAGACAAGCCAGATGTTACCGACGAGTGTAACCGTCGTTTGCACCGGGGGGCACCCCTGTGACTAAGATCGTTCCATGAGCTCCGCGCTGCTCGCGATCGGACGCCGCCGCACCACGGCGGAGCGCCGGCGCGACCGGGAGCGGGACATCATCCGGGCCACCCGCGAACTGTTCGACGAGCGGGGCACGATCGACGCCCAGATCGACGATATCGCCAAGCGGGTCGGGATCAACAAGGCCCTGATCTACCGCCATTTCGCCGGCAAGGAGGAGTTGTTCGCGCTCACCCTGGTCGACTATCTCGGCGAGCTCGACGAGCGGCTGGCCCAGGTCGACAACCCCCGGCGGGCGCCGCTCAATCGATTGAAAGCGCTCAGTGAGGTGTTCGTCGACTTCTGCCTGGAGTTCCCGGCCTTCGCCGACTGCGCGATGAGCCTGCTGCGGCGGACCGGTGACGAACTGTTCGGCGAGATCACCGAGCCGGTGATGACCAAGCTCGGTACGGCGATGGCCTCGGCGCTGGAGCGGATCTCGGCGATCCTCGAGGCCGGCCAGCGGACCGGGGTGTTCGACGACGTCGACAGCGACTACCTCGCCAACCATCTGTACACGCAGACACTCGGTTCGTTGCACATGGCAAGGGTCGGGTTGATCGTGTCGAGCGGCCGGCCCGGACATCCGGTCGTGCATCATGCCGATGTCGGCACCGTCCGGTCGACCGCGATCACCGCCACGCTCGCAACCGCCGTAGGCCGCAAGGCGCTCAACGGCAAGAAGACAACCCCGCGCTCCACCAGAGCAGGAGAGAAATCGTGACCGAGACCCGCAGAGTGGCCGTTGTCGCCGGCAACAGGATCCCGTTCGCCCGCCAGGACAAGGCCTACCGGCACGCCTCGAACTCCGACATGCTCGCGGCCGCACTGAACGGCCTGGTCGACCGGGCCGGCCTCGGCGGCCAGGAGGTCGGTGAGGTGGCGGCCGGCGCGGTGCTGAAGCACGCCCGCGACTGGAACCTGGTCCGCGAGGTGGTTCTCGGGTCCAAGCTCGCCCCGACCACCCCGGCGTACGACATCCAGCAGGCGTGCGGCACCGGGCTCGAGGCGGCCATCCTGGTCGGCAACAAGATCGCTCTCGGTCAGATCGACGTCGGCATCGCGGGTGGTGTCGACACCGCGTCCGACGCGCCGATCTCGGTCAACGACCGGCTGCGCAGCATCCTGCTCGACCTGAACCGGGCCAAGAGCTTCCAGGACCGGCTCAAGGTCCTCGCGCGGGTCCGTCCGAAGGACGTCGTACCCGAGATCCCCCGGAACGCCGAGCCGCGGACCGGCAAGTCGATGGGCGACCACGCGGCACTGACCGCGCTGGAGTGGGGTATCACCCGCGAGGACCAGGACGAGCTCGCGTACCGCTCCCACGTCAACCTGGCGAAGGCGTACGACCGCGGCTTCCAGCAGGACCTGATCACGCCGTACCTCGGTCTCGAGAAGGACCAGAACCTCCGCGCGGACACGTCCCTGGAGAAGCTCGCCAAGCTCAAGACGGTCTACGGCAAGGGCGAGACCGCGACGATGACGGCCGGCAACTCGACACCGCTGACCGACGGCGCGTCGACCGTGCTGCTGTCGACCGATGAGTGGGCCACCGAGCACGGTCTGCGGCCGCTCGCCTACCTCACGCACTCGCAGACCGCCGCGGTCGACTACGTGAAGGGTGCCGAGGGCTTGCTGATGGCCCCCGCGTACGCGGTACCGCGGATACTCGCCCGGGCCGGTCTGACCCTGCAGGACTTCGACTACTACGAGATCCACGAGGCGTTCGCGTCGCAGGTGCTGGCCACCCTGAAGGCGTGGGAGGACCCGATCTTCTGCAAGGAGCGGCTCGGCCTGGACGCGCCGCTCGGCGAGATCGACCGGGACAAGCTGAACGTGAACGGCAGCTCGCTGGCCGCGGGCCACCCGTTCGCGGCGACCGGCGGGCGGATCGTCGCCGCGCTGGCCAAGCAACTGAACGAGAACGGCGGTGGGCGGGGCCTGATCTCGATCTGCGCCGCCGGCGGCCAAGGCGTCGTCGCCATCCTCGAGAAGTAGGAGCAGAGAATGACGGATCGCTACCAGACCTTCACCCGCACGCCGCTCGGCCAGACGCTGGTGAAGAACCTGGGTCTGCCCGACCCGACGCCGCTGCCGCGCTGGACCGAGGGTTCGCCGGTGATCGACGGGCCGGTCGTGTTCGGCGCGATCTCCGAGACCGACGCCGGCAAGGCGATCCAGGCCCTGCTGCGGGATATCGGGGCCTCGTTCAGTACGGCGACCGAGGGCGTCGCGTCGAGCGAGATCCGGCCGAAGGCACTTGTCTTCGATGCCACCGGCGCGACGTCGACAGCTGAGCTGACGAGTCTGCAACGGTTCTTCTCCCCCGTCATCCGTCAGCTGGCGCCCGCCGGCCGGGTGATCGTGATCGGACGTACGCCAGAGCTCGCGCACTCGACCGAGCAGCAGATCGCCCAGCGCGCTCTCGAGGGCTTCACGCGCAGCCTCGGCAAGGAGGTGAAGCGTGGCGCCACCGTCAACCTCGTGTACGTCGCTCCGGACGCGCACGAGCAGCTGGACTCCACGCTCCGCTTCTTCCTCTCCCCCAAGTCCGCGTACGTCGACGGCCAGGTCGCGCGGGTCGGGACCGGACCGCTGGTGAGCAACGACCCGGGTCACCCGCTGGCCGGGAAGGTCGCACTCGTGACGGGCGCTGCGCGTGGAATCGGCGCGTCGATCGCCGGCACACTGGCCCGGGACGGCGCGACCGTCATCGGCGTCGATGTACCGCAGAACGCGGACGCGCTGCGCAAGGTGATGTCCAGGATCGGCGGCAGCGAACTCCTCCTCGACGTGACGGCGGTCGACGCCGCGCAGCGGATCGCGGCGCACGCGCAGGAGCAGCACGGCGGACTCGACATCGTCGTCCACAACGCAGGCATCACGCGCGACAAGCGGCTCGCGAACATGCGGACGGACGCGTGGGACGCCGTACTCGATGTGAACCTGCGCGCGCCGGAGCGAATCACCCAGCATCTGCTCGAGTCCGGAGCCGTCAGGGACGGTGGCTCGATCATCGGGGTCGCCAGCATCGCCGGGATCGCGGGCAACAACGGCCAGACGAACTACGCGACCTCCAAGGCCGGGGTGATCGGCCTGGTCCAGGCGTTCGCGCCGAAGCTGACCGAGCGGAACATCCGCATCAACGCGGTCGCACCGGGCTTCATCGAGACCGAGATGACCGCCAAGGTCCCGTTCACGATCCGCGAGGTCGGCCGCCGGATCAACTCGCTGCAGCAAGGTGGGCAGCCGATCGATGTGGCCGAAACGATCGCCTGGTTCGCCGATCCCGCGTCGGCGGGCGTGACCGGCAACGTGGTCCGCGTCTGCGGCCAGAGCATGCTGGGCGCATGACATGCCGACCCGACGGTACGACGACACGCCCGGGTTCGGCTCGCTCTACGCCCGGACCGTGAAGGCGACGCTGCGGCGAGCGGACTACGAGCCGGACGCGGACGGTCTGATGCTGGAGCTCCCGCGGTCGGCGATCGATCAGGACCACCTGTCGGCGTACCGGGATGTCACCGGGTTCCCGGCAGGTCCGGCGCTTCCGGCGACGTACCCGCACGTCCTGGCGTTCCCGCTGCACCTGGACCTGATGTCCGATCCATCGTTCCCCTACAAGCCGATGGGGATCGTGCACCTGTCCAACACGATCACGCAGCGGCAGCCACTCCCGATCCACACAGAGCCCGCGATCCGCGTGCACAGTACGCCGGAACGCCCGCACCCCAAGGGCACGGTCTTCGACGTGATCAGCGAGGTGAGCGTCGACGGTGAGGTGGTGTGGACGGACCTCACCACCCTGCTCAGCCGCTCGTCCGGGGACGAGTCCGTGCAGGTCGACCTGTTACCGGACCCCGAGCTCGCCCCCGCGGCATGGTGGGACCTGCGCGGCAACCTCGGCCGCCGGTACGCCGCCGCGTCCGGCGACCGGAACCCGATCCACCTGTTCAAGCTGACCGCTCAGGCGTTCGGGTTCCCGCGCCAGATCGCGCACGGCATGTGGGCCAAGGCCGCCGCGCTCGCCTCCATCGAGCGCGCCGGGAAACTGCCGGACGCCTTCACTGTCCGCGTCGACTTCCGCAAGCCGCTGCTGCTCCCGTCACGTGTGCAGTTCGGGTTCAAGGACACCGGCAAGACGACCGACTTCGCGCTGTACGACGAGCAGCACGAACTCACTCACCTGATCGGACAGCTGCAGGCACACTGAGCTTCGCGATCCGGCCGAGCACTTCGCCGATCGGTGCGGCCTCGTGCTGCTGACCACCGCGTTCCCGGATCGCCAGCGACCCGGCGTCCGCTTCACGAGCACCGATGACGGCCTGGTACGGCGCCAACCGGTTCTCCCGGATGCGGGCACCGAGACTGCCCTCGTCGGCGTGCGCGACCTCGACCCGCAGGCCGCGCTGTGCCGCGCGCCGAGCGACGTCGATCGCGACCTGCTCCTCGTCGTCGGAGATCGGGAGTACGACGAGTTGTACCGGAGCCAGCCAGGCCGGGAACGCCCCGCCGTGCACCTCGATCAGCTGCGCGACGGCGCGCTCGATGCTGCCGACGATCGCCCGATGCACCATCACCGGCCGGTGCTTGTTGCCGTCGGCACCGATGTACTCGAGGCCGAACCGCTCCGGCTGGTGGAAGTCGATCTGGACGGTCGACAGACTGGACTCCCGGCCGGCCGAATCCTCCATCTGGATGTCGATCTTCGGGCCGTAGAACGCGGCGTCGCCGGGCGCCTCCTCGTAGTCGACGCCCGCGTCCTTCAGTACGTCGCGCAGGAGATCCGCGGAATGCGCCCAGCTCTCGGCAGCACCGACGTACTTGCAGTCGGGGCTGTTGAAGTCGGCGTCCTCGGACGGCAACGCGAGGACGTAGCGGGACGGACTGATGCCCATGTCGCGGTACGCCTGGTTGATCAGTTCGAGCGCACTCGCGGCCTCCTCCTCGACCTGGTCCAGGCGGCAGAAGATGTGCGCGTCGTTGAGCTGCATGGCACGGACCCGGTTCAGGCCGCCGATCGCGCCGGACAACTCGGAGCGGTACTGACCGCCGAGCTCGGAGTAGCGGAGCGGGAGTTCGCGGTAGCTGTGGGCTCTGGATCGGTACATCAGCGCGTGGTGCGGGCAGATGCTCGGTCGCAGTACGAGCTGCTCGTTGCCGACGTCCATCGGCGGGTACATGTCGTCGCTGTACTTCTCCCAGTGACCGGAGATCTCGTACAGCTCTCGCTTGGCGATCACGGGCGAATAGACCTGCTGGTAGCCGGCTCTTCGCTCCACTTCGGCGATGTAACTCTCCAAGGCGTGGCGGATCGCGGCACCGGCGGGCAGCCAGTACGGAAGGCCGGCGCCGATCAGCGGGTCAGAATCGAACAGGCCGAGTTCACGGCCGAGCTTGCGGTGGTCGTACATCTCAGTGGCTCCTTCACGAGGTGGGGCGAGGACCACGGAGCACAACAAAGCCCCGGGGCACACGCCCCGGGGCTTTGTCAGACAGTCAGGTGTCAGCGCGCCGGGACGGACTCCGGCGTCGTCTCCACTACCGCGCGCTTGAACATGCTTCAACCGTAGCAGACCCCCACGGGGCTTCCGCACGATTTACCTTTGAGCCATGACCGCCGAGTTGCTCACTCTCGCCGACGGGCGGACCCTCTCGGTGTGGGAGGGCGGATCGCCTGAAGGGTCCCCGATCGTGTTCCACCACGGGACGCCGTCCGGACGGCTCCAGGCGGTGCTCGGTGCCGAAGCCGCTGCCCGGCATCACGTTCGGCTCGTGTCCTTCAACCGCCCGGGGTACGGCGACTCGACCGATACACCACCGAGTCTCGCGTCGGTCGGTGTCGACACATTGCGGGTGGCCGACGCTCTCGGCCTCGCGGAGTTCGCCGTACTGGGGGCGTCCGGAGGTGGGCCTTATGCGCTGGCTGCCGGGCTTGCTGATCCAGGCAGGGTGCGGGCGGTCGGGCTCGCCGCCGGCATCGGTCCGTGGCGGCTGATCGAGTCGACCGAGAGCACCGATCCCGACCTGCCGCTGCTCGCACTCGCTGACGCCGGCGACGTGGACGGCGCGCTGGACGGGTTCCGGGCGCAGGGCCGCGTCGCCTTCGACCGTATGCTCACACTCGCGGACGAGTCGATGATCGACGAGTTCTTCCGCGGCGCACCGGCGGCCGACCTCGGCTGGCTCGACGACGACGCCCGACGCCACTGGGCTGCCGACGTACGCGACGCCCTTCGCACGTACGACGGGTATGCGCGGGACAATGTCTCCTGGGGAGGCCCGTGGGACATCGATCCCACTCGGCTGGAGGTCCCCGCCTACCTCTGGTACGGCGCGGAGGACCGCCTCGTTCCTGCGTCCCATGGTCAGTGGCTGGCCGCCCGCATTCCGACATCCACCGTCGTCATCCATCCCGGCGAGGGGCATGGCGGAGCCATCTTCGGGCACTGGGACGAGATGTTCGCCGGCCTTACCGGAGGGTGAGTGGGGTCTCGGATTCCACCCGGGACAGCTTCTCCGGGTTGCGGACGTAGTACACGCCGGTGATGCGGTCGTCGTCGACGCGGATGGCCATGACGCCGTCGAGCTCGCCGTCCAAGCGGAGGACGAGTCCCGGACTGCCGTTGACCACGGTGGGTTCACTGGTGAGCGTGGCTGGTGTCTTGCCGATGCCGCCGAGGATGTAGCGGATTGCCTTGTCGGCGCCGACGACCGGTCGCAGCCCGGCCTGCTTGAGGCCACCGCCGTCGCCGATCAGGACGACATCGGGGGCAAGCACGTCCAGAAGACCCTGCAGGTCCCTGGTTTCGATAGCGCGCTGGAAGGACTGCAAGGCAGCCTTGGTCTGGCGCTGCGATACGGCGGCGCGCGGCCGGCGGGCATCGACGTGCTGTCGGGCGCGATGCGCGATCTGGCGAACTGCCGGCGGGGTCTTGTCGACGGCGGCCGCGATCTCGTCGTAGCTGACGTCGAACACCTCGCGCAGTACGAAGACAGCACGCTCGGTCGGCGTGAGTGTCTCGAGGACGAGCATGAGCGCCATCGACACGCTCTCCGCGAGTTCGACGTCCTCGGCCACGTCCGGCGTGGTGAGCAACGGCTCCGGGAGCCACGGGCCGACGTACGCCTCCTTGCGGCGCTTCATCGTGCGCAGCCGGTTGAGCGCCTGCCGGGTGGTGATCCGGACCAGGTATGCGCGCTCGTCGCGGACCTCCTCCGGGTCGACCTTGACCCAGCGCAGCCAGGTCTCCTGGAGGACGTCCTCGGCGTCGGCCGCCGACCCGAGCATCTCGTAGGCCACGGTGAAGAGCAGGTTGCGATGGGCAACGAAAGTCTCGGTCGCCCGGTCGGCGGCGTGGTCGCTCATCCTTCGCTCCTCATGTTCGTGGCCGGCCCGGCGTCAGCCGGTGAAGGGCTCGAGGCTGAAGCGACCGAGCGCGATGAAGGCCGCCAGCACGAGGTAGACCGAGTTCAGCATGACGAACTTGTACTGATCAAGCCGACCGTGGGTGATCATCGCACCGATCATCAGCGCCACCCAGCAGACCGCCGTCACCGGCACCATCACCGGTGCGATGTCGACGATGGCGGGCAGGAGCAGGCCGACCGCGGCCAGGAGCTCGAGGATCCCGAGGCTCTTCACGAAGCCGGCACCCGAGTGCCCGGTCCACTCCCCACCGTTGTGCGCGGCCAGCTTCTCCTTGGGGACGAACGTCTTGCTGATGCCGCCGGTCAGCGCGACTGCTGCCAGCAGTCCGGCAGCGATCCACAGAACGAGGTTCACGATCTCTCCTTGCCTTGTCTCGGGGTTCGGCCACAAGACACCGCGTCGTCGATCGTTGTGACGGCGCGTGAGACAGATCACTCGACAGGCGTGGAGACGTACTACTCGCTGAGGTCCAGGCCGACGGGACGGATGAGGCCTTCCTGGGCGACCGAGGCGGCCAGCTGGCCCGACTCGGTGTAGAGGCGGCCGGTGGCGAACCCCCGGGCATTGGACGCGGACGGGGATGCCTGGTCGTACAGGAGCCAGTCGTCGGCGCGGAACTCCCGGTGGAACCACAGAGCGTGGTCGAGAGACGCCGGCTGGATCCGGCGGTCGCCGATGATGATGCCGTGGGGCAGGAGGCTGGCGCCAAGGAGGGTCAGGTCGCTGGCGTAGGCCAGGACGCACGCATGGAGGGCGCGATCGTCGGGAAGCTTGCCTGCGGCACGGATCCAGAACTGACGACCGCTGAGGCCGGCCAGGCGTACGTCGAGCGCCGCCCACTCCTTGTCCCAGTCGGCGGCCTTGCGGCCCGAGCGTGCTTCGAGGACAGTCGCCAGCCGCGGCGCCTCCTCCGGCGGGACCAGATCCTCCGGCATCGGGTCCTGATGGTCGAGCCCCGGTTCCGGCCGCTGGAACGACGCGGACATGTAGAAGATCGGCTTGCCGTGCTGCGACGCGACCACCCGCCGGCTGCTGAACGTTCCGCCGTCCCGCGTCGGCTCCGGCCGGTAGATGATCGGTACGGCGGTGTCCCCGGCACGCAGGAAGTAGCCGTGCAACGAGTGCACCACCCGCTCGGGATCGACCGTCCGGCTCGCCGCTGCGAGCGCCTGACCGAGCACCTGGCCGCCGAACACGCGTTGCAAGGAGGTCTCCGGCTGACGGCCGCGGAACAGGTCGACCTCGATCATCTCCAGGTCGAGCAGCTCGACCAGATCCTCCAGCGACTCAGGCATGCCTCATCCTGACAGGCCCCGGCCCGAATCCCGCTGTGGAACCGGTCACGCGGACAAGAACCGGGGGCCTCGGACAGGCTATTTCCTGTCCGAGGTCCCCGGATCATGTACGCACCGCCGGCGTGGGGAGGTGGTCAGTCCTCGTCGTTGCGGTTGAGCTCGGCCAGGAACTGCTCGACCTCGGCGCCGAGCTCCTCCGCGGACGGCGTGGAGCCGGCCAGGAGGCTGCCACGGCTGACCGAGCCGGCGGCGGCGTCGTACTGCGTTTCGAGCGCGTTCACTACCGCGGACGCGTCCTCAGAGGCCTCGACCTGCTCATCGACCAGCCGGCCGGTGACGGCGGCCTCGTCGAGCAGAGCCTTGCTAGGGAGCAGCAGGCCGGTCGCGGCGGAGACCGCGTGCACCAGCGCCAGCGCGGCGCCCGGGAAGCGGTTCTCGGCCAGGTAGTGCGGCACGTGGACCGCGAAACCCATCGCGTCCTTGCCGGCCTCGCCGAGCCGCACCTGCAGCATCGTGCCGGCGCTCGCCGGAAGGCGCATCTCGCCGTCCCAGATGTTCGAGCGGGTGACCAGCTCGGGCCGCGTCGCGTGCGCGGTCAGGCCGAGCGGACGGGTGTGCGGGACGCCCATCGGGATGCCGTGGACGCCGACCGTGAGCGTCACGTTGTAGCGCTCGATCAGCTGCCGGACCGCGCCGGCGAACCGGTCCCAGTGGTTGTCCGGCTCGGGGCCCTCGAGCAGCAGGAACTCGACCCCCGCGTCATCCTTCAGCAGGTGCACGCTCAGCCGCGGCGGCGTGTAGTCGATGAATCGGTCCTCGGCGAACGTCACCTCAGGCCGCCGGGCCCGGTAGTCGTGCAGGAGGTCGATGTCGAACCGCGCGAGCAGCCTGTGGTCCAGCACCTCGAGCAGGTGGTCGGCCGTGACTCGGCCTGCCTGACCCGCGTCCATGAACCCGTCCAGCGAGTGCACCAGAACCTTCGGCGTCGCCGCCGCGCCGGTCGCCACCGACTCGTCGACGATCTCGTAGAGGTCGTCCGGTCGCAGCATCGTCGTTCTCCTTCACATCTGGCCAACAGGGCGGGTAGGCCCATCTATCCTGCCCTCTCCACCTCACAACGCCCGACCTCGGGCCCACATTCCGGTGCTCGCGATCTTTCAGCTTCTTCCAAGATTCGGCACGCGGGGCGACAGCGTTGGAAAGCGCTTGCTAAGTTGCTGTCGTGCGCACCGAACCTGACTCCGCCCTGACCGTCATGCTGGCGATGAACGACGCCAGCCGGGATCGCGTGCTCGTCCCGCGGGTCCGGAAGCGCCTGGAAGCGGCCGCCACCGTGCTGCCGGTCGGTCCCGGCACCAGCTTCCTCGCCGACCCCGCGATCAAGGCCGCCCTGGCCGACGTCGACGTACTGGTGACCGGGTGGGGGTGCCCGCGGATCGGTCCCGAGGTGCTCGACGCGGCGCCGAAGCTGCGGGCGATCCTGCACGCGGCCGGTTCCGTGAAGGCGATGGTCGACCCGTCCGCGTTCGACCGCGGGATCCAGGTCTCGTCGGCGGCCACCGCGAACGCGCTGCCGGTCGCGGAGTTCACCGTGGCCGCGATCGTGCTGGCCGGGAAGCGGGCGTTCCGGCTGGCGGCGCAGTACCGGCTGGAGCGGCGCAAGTCGGACCCGCACGCGATGCCGGGCAACTACGGTACGACGGTCGGCCTCCTGGGCGCCTCGCGGATCGCCCGGATGGTGGCCGAGCGACTCCGCACCTTCGACCTGAACGTACTGATCAGCGACCCGTACCTGAACGAGGCCGAGGCCGCGGGGCTCGGCGCCGAACTGGTCGACAACGACACCCTCTTCAGCCGCAGCGACATCCTCAGCGTGCACGCGCCGCTCATCCCGGAGACAGTTGGGCTGGTGGACGCGCGCCTGCTCGGCCTGCTGCGGGACGGCTCCGTCCTGATCAACACCGCCCGCGGCAAGATCATCGACTCCGAGGCGCTGGAGCGTGAGTGCGTCTCCGGCCGGATCGACGCGATCCTCGACGTGACCGACCCCGAGCCGCTGCCGCCGGACTCGCCACTGCTCGACCTGCCGAACGTCTTCGTCACGCCCCACGTAGCCGGTGCGGTCGGCAACGAAATCGCCCGGCTCGGTGAACTCGCCGTCAGCGAGCTCGAACGCCTCGCCGCCGGCGAACCCCTGCAGCACGCCATCAACGCTTCCGAGATCGGGAGACTCGCATGAGCCGCCTTGTTCTGCCTGACACTGATCGTGTTCTTTCTCGTCAGACTGGGTGGGTGCGTGCGCACTGGGAGGCCCTTGCGGACCATCTGTTGGAGTCGCTGGTGCCGTACTTCTCCCCTGGTGCGTCGCTGATCGCGCTGCCTGGTCGGCCGAGCCGGTCGGGTACGGCGTCCGACCAGTTGGAAGGTTTCGCGCGGTCGTTCATGCTGGCCGCGTTCCGGATCGGTGGAGTGCGGGGTGAGGGGTGCGAGGCGCTCATCGAGCGGTACGCCCGCGGTGTCGCGAACGGTGCGAACCCGGACCATCCGGAGTCGTGGCTGCGGCTCACCCCGCGGTCGCAGCAAATGGTGGAGGCCGCGGCGATCGCGGTGTCCCTGCACGAGACGCGGGAGTGGATCTGGGACCGGCTCGACACCCGCGCGCAGGAGCACGTGGCCGAGTGGCTCGGCGGGTTCATCGGGTCCACGACGCACGACAACAACTGGCGGTTGTTCCAGGTCGTGAGTGAGCAGTTCCTCGCGTCGGTCGGAGCGCCGTACTCACAGGAAGACATCGACGGCGGGCTGGACCGGATCGAGGACTGGTACGTCGGTGATGGCTGGTACTCCGATGGCGACGGGCAGAACTTCGACAACTACATCGGCTGGGCCATGCACCTCTACCCGGGACTGTGGACGCGGATGGCGGCTGCCACGCCGGGTGCGGCGTACGAGGACCGGCTGAAGCTCTATCAGGAGCGGATCGGTCTGTTCCTCGAGGACGCGGTGCATCTGGTCGGCAACGACGGCGCACCGGTGTACCAAGGGCGCTCACTGACGTACCGGATGGCCGCGGCGACGCCGTACTGGATGGGTGCGCTGCTGGACTCCACTCCCCTGTCGCCCGGGCAGACGCGGCGGCTGTGCTCCGGGATCGCGCGGCACTTCGTGCAGCACGGTGTGCCGGACGAGCGTGGGCTGCTGACGCTGGGGTGGTACGACACGTTCCTGCCGACGACACAGCAGTACTCCGGGCCTGGCTCGCCGTACTGGGCGTCGAAGGGGTTCATCGGGCTGCTGCTGCCACCGGAACACCCGGTGTGGACGGACCCGGAGGACTCGATCCCACTGGACGACGCGGACCAGGTGCGGGCAATGCCGGCGCCGGGGTGGATCGTGCATGCGAGCCGGCACGACCAGATCGTGCAGTTGGTGAACCACGGTGCTGATCACGCGCCGATGGCCGAGCCGGAAGGAGTGGAGCCGGAGGGCGACGCGCACTACAACCGGCTGGCGTACGCGAACCACGCCGGGCCGGAGTTGT
Source organism: Kribbella sp. NPDC050241 (assembly GCF_044459685.1). Taxonomy (NCBI): domain Bacteria; kingdom Bacillati; phylum Actinomycetota; class Actinomycetes; order Propionibacteriales; family Kribbellaceae; genus Kribbella; species Kribbella sp. NPDC050241. Next base: position 1,049,104 of record NZ_JBITJE010000001.1, on the reverse strand, counting down.
CCGACCACGCGCCGCGGATCGACAACCTGATCGCTCTCGTTGACGCGGACGGCCGGTCGAGCGCGCGCGGGCGGATCCGGCGGATCGGGCTCAGCGGACGTACGGCGTCGTCGTGGCACAAGGCGTGGCTGGGATCGGACGGACCGTGGCGGATCGAGACGGCGTCGGTCGTGCACGGCGGCTGGGAGATCCGGTGTGCGCTGGTCGAAGGGCCGGCCGGGACGTTGGTGCGCAGCGGCGGGTTCGCGGTCGCCGGGGCATCCTTGCCTGAGGCAACCGCTGGGGACCGGTCGGCGTCGGCGCGGAATCTCGACGGGCTGATGTCCGCGGTGGTCGGTCTGCACGGGTACGACGAAGCCGGCGTGCACCGGGGTCTCGGTGCGAACCCGTTCGGTGTGCACTCGGCGACGCCGTACCTCACCGCTCCGCACAGCGGGGATCCGCTCGTGCTGGTGAGCGCCGTACTGCTGACGCGGGACGCGCTCCGGCCGGAAGCGCTTGCCGAGGGCATCGATGTCGCGGTGGACGGTACGACGGTGCGGATCAGCCTGCCTGGTGGGGGTACCGAGGTGGTCGAGCTCGGGCAGACACACCCTTAGGTCAGGCTCACCAACCATGTGCTCGCCGGATCTGGTCAGTAGATTGACGGGATGAGCACGTACGAGAAACTTTTGCAGGAACAGATCCGTAACGAATTCACGGCGTCGCAGCAGTACACGGCAGTCGCTGTCTGGTACGACGATCAGGATCTGCCGCAGCTGGCCGGGCACTTCTACAAGCAGGCACTCGAAGAGCGCAACCACGCGATGATGATGGTGCAATACCTGCTGGACAAGGACATCCGGCCGCACATCCCCGGTGTCGGTGAGGTGGAGAGCGACTTCAAGACGGCGCTGGAGCCGCTGGAACTCGCGCTGCAGCAGGAGATCACCGTCACCAAGCAGATCGAGACGCTGGCGCGGGCCGCTCGGGACGAGAGCAACTACATCGGCGAGCAATTCATGCAGTGGTTCCTGAAGGAGCAGGTCGAGGAGGTCTCCGCGATGACCACTCTCGTGAATGTCGCGAAGCGGGCCGGGGACAACCTCTTCCACCTCGAAGACTTCCTGGCCCGAGAGATCTCCGGAGCCGCCGCCGACGACCCCACCGCTCCGACTGCGGCCGGCGGTCGGGTCTAACACTTTTCAGTTGTCTCTTGGCTGATCGGGTGGCCCATGCGGCCGGCACGGTTGCCTGAGGTCCTCGCCGCTCCGGCCGGAGTTGGTCGTGAGCCGAGCCTTGCACGGCCAACGCCAGAGCCGCGACGAGCATGCTGAACAGGATCCCGAGTGCCCGACGCATGCACGTGACACTACCGAGCGTAAGAGCCGCCACTACTACCAGCTACCGCCGCCTCCGCCGCCGCCACCGCCTCCGGACGAGCCGCCGCTGAAGCCAGACGAGCTACCGCCGCCTCCCCCACTGCTCGCCGGAGCGGGAGGCGGGTCGAACGTCTGCGCGACGGTCGAGCTGACGGCGCCGGCCGTCCAGCCGGAGGTGTAGTACGACGGTCCGCTGTACCAGTACGGGTCAGGCGTCAGCCGGCCCGCTGCGACCAACCGCTCGCAGACCTTCTGCCAGCGGTCGGCGAGGTCGAACGCGATCGCCCAGGGCAGGTACTTCGAGAAGATGTCCTCACCCTCCTCGAAGCGGAGCTGCTCCGCCTCCGCCGTCGCCAGGTACTTCCGGAACCCGATGAGCTGATCCGTGACCGCCCGCCCGGCCGGATTGCGCTGCCCACGCCCGCGTATCGCGATCCAGAGGCCGACGGCAACGATCACCGCGATCACCGGGACCGCGATCACCACCGCACGACCGAGGCCGCCGGTGAACGCCGCGGTGGCTGTGCCTGCCAGGCCGGCACCGACCACCCAGAACCCGATCATCGCCATGCACGCGCACCCGGTACCGCTCTTGAACACCGAGCCACCGCCGGCGCGTGGCATCCGCAGGTACCACGCACGCTCCTTCACCTGGGCCCGCAGCGCCGCGATCATCGCGTCGTGCGCCCGCCGCATCGTGTGGTCCCCCACCGCACCGCGGCGCAGCAGCACCTCCGACCCCGGCTCCAGCGTCGGGAACAGGCCGGACATCAGAGCCTGCTCGTGTGGCGCGGTCGCGACCGCCGGGTTCAGCAGCACCGCCTTCTGATCGTTGCCGGTGTTCTCGATCCGTACGCCGCCACGCACCGCCATGTCGATCAGCGTCGCGGCCGTCTCGGTCGTGGTCGCCTTCGCATCGATCAGCAGACCACCTTCGGCCACCGGGATCCTCGGCGGCGCGAACGCGACCGGGATCTGGTCCTCGGCCAGGTCGTCCTTCACCGGCTCGGCAGCGACACCGTTTGGCGGGAACGTGCCGGGTGGCATGCCGGCGTACCGCTGGTCCTTGTTGCCCCGCTGCGAGTACAGCCACGCGCCGGCGATTGCCGCGAGGGTGACGACGCCCGAGCCGATCAGTGCCGGCAGGCTCACGCCGTTGCGTTCCATCCAGCTGGGCGCGTCGACCACGATCGGAGCGTCGTTGCTGACAACTCCGGCCTTGATGCCGGCGACGATCGTCATCTGGTCGCTGCGAGCCAGACGGCTGGCGCTGAAGATGCCCTTGTCACCACTGACGCTGCTCGTACATTCGTCGGTCGAGCCGTACGGTCCCTGGAAGCACTGCGTCTTCTGCACACCTTCCGGCACGCTGACGCTGACATCGACCTGGTCGAGCACCGCGTCCCAGCCGTCGCCGGTCGCATCCCAGTACAGCTCGCTGTGGTCGTCGAAGTGCCGGAGGGCCCCGCGTACGTCGTACGTGATCACGTACGTCGCGTCGTACCCGGAGATGGTCTCGTTCGCGGAGCCGATCTTGATCCGCAGACTCTCGTCGCGGTCGTCGTTGTACTTGAACGTCTCCGTCGTGAACTCGTCGGGCGCGCCGGACGGGCTGTCGACGGTGATGTTCGAGACCTCGTACTCCTGGTCCTTCGAGTCGTCGTCGACGTACGGCTCGCGGGTCACCAGGTCCCGGAAGATGCCGTGCCGCCCGGTGTCGCCGAAGCTGTAGGCGATCGTCTCCTTCACCTGCAGCACACCGTCGGCGGTGACGTTGTAGTCGATCGTGAGGTTCTTGATCTCGTCACCCGTCGCCGCCGCCGCGGGCAGTGCGAAACCGACGACTGCCAGCCCCGCGACGAGCGTGCTGATGATGACCCCGAGTGCCCTACGCATGGCCGCGACCCTACCGAGCGTGAGGGTCCGCCGAGGCGCGGCGGCCCGGCTGGGCGGCTGACGGCTCAGCGAATCCCGCACGTGATGGCTCTTGTGCGAAGGGGCCGTTGGGGGAATCGTGGGTGAACCAGGAGGAACGTCATGGCAGACAAGACGAACACTTCCCAAGGCACCGGAGCCGCGCCCGCTGTGGACAGCCCGGACGCCATCCGCAACGTGGTGCTGGTCGGCCCGTCCGGGTCCGGCAAGACCACCCTCGTCGAGGCCCTGCTGGTGGCCTCCGGAGTCCTGAACAGACCCGGCACCGTCCTGGACGGATCCACCGTGTGCGACTTCGACGACGCCGAGATCAGGCAGCAGCGCTCGGTGGGCCTGTCGCTCGCGTCGCTGCCGCACGACGGCGTCAAGGTGAACCTCATCGACACGCCCGGGTACGCCGACTTCATCGGTGAGCTGCGGGCCGGCCTGCGGGCCGCGGACTGTGCGCTGTTCGTGATCTCGGCGAGCGAGGGCGTCGACGAGCCGACCAAGACGGTCTGGCAGGAGTGCGCCCACGTCGGGATGCCGCGAGCCGTCGTCATCACCAAGCTCGACCACGCCCGGGCGAACTACCAGAGCGCGCTGGCGGCCGCACAGGCGGCGTTCGGCGACAAGGTGCTGCCGCTCTACCTGCCCGCTGGTGACGGGCTGATCGGGCTGCTCTCCCAGACGTACTACGACTACTCCGGCGGCAAGCGGTCGACGTCCACGCCCGACTCGTCGTACGACGACCAGATCGAGGAACTGCGCGGCACGCTGATCGAGGGGATCATCGAGGAGTCCGAGGACGAGTCGCTGATGGACCGCTACCTCGAAGGCGAGGACATCGACCAGAAGGTGCTCATCGACGACCTCGAGCGCGCCGTCGAGCGCGGGTCGTTCTTCCCGGTCATCCCGGTCTGCAGCGCCTCCGGCGTCGGCACCCACGAGCTGCTCGAGGTCGCGACCAGCGGTTTCCCGTCGCCGCTCGTGCACGCCCTGCCCGAGGTGTTCTCGCCGCACGGCGTGGCGCGCACGGGCCTGACCTGCGATCCGGGCGGTCCGCTGCTCGCAGAGGTGGTGAAGACGACGTCGGACCCGTATGTCGGCAGGGTCAGCCTGGTCCGGGTGTTCTCCGGCACCATCAGGCCCGACGCGACGGTTCACGTGTCGGGCCATTTCACGTCGTTCTTCGGTTCCCAGAACTCGCACGCCGACCACGACGAGGACGAGCGGATCGGCACCCTGTCGTTCCCGCTCGGCAAGGTGCAGCGTCCGGCGGCTCAGGTGGTCGCCGGTGATCTGTGCGCGATCGGCCGGCTCACCCGGGCCGAGACCGGTGACACACTGTCCGACAAGTCCGATCCGCTGCTGCTGAAACCGTGGAACATGCCGGAACCGCTGCTGCCGATCGCGGTCCAGGCCCACGCCAAGACCGACGAGGACAAGCTGAGCGTCGGCCTGCAGAGGCTCGCGGCCGAGGATCCGACCCTGCGGATCGAGCAGAACCCGGAGACGCACCAGATCGTGCTGTGGTGCATGGGCGAGGCCCACGCCGACGTCGTACTCGACGCCCTGGCCAACCGGTACGGCGTGACCGTGGACACCGTGGAGTTGCGGGTGCCGCTGCGGGAGACGTTCGGTGGGAAGGCGAAGGGCCACGGCCGGCATGTGAAGCAGTCCGGCGGCCACGGTCAGTACGCCGTCTGCGACATCGAGGTCGAGCCACTGCCGCAGGGCTCGGACTTCGAGTTCGTCGACAAAGTGGTCGGCGGCGCGGTGCCGCGGCAGTTCATCCCGAGCGTCGAGAAGGGCGTTCGGGCGCAGATGGAGCGGGGTGTCTCCGCCGGGTATCCGATGGTAGGCATCCGGGTCACACTGCTGGACGGCAAGGCCCACAGCGTCGACTCGTCGGACATGGCGTTCCAGATGGCCGGTGGGCTCGCCCTGCGTGAGGCCGCGGCCGCGACCAAGGTCAGTCTGCTCGAGCCGGTGGATCTCGTCTCGGTGCTGGTGCCGGACGATCTGGTCGGCGCGGTGATGAGCGATTTGTCCGGGCGGCGCGGACGGCTGCTGGGGACCGACAAGATCGGCGACGACCGGACCGTGGTGAAGGCCGAGGTGCCGCAGGTCGAGATCACTCGCTACGCGATCGACCTCCGCTCACTGTCCCACGGTGCTGCGTCGTTCAGCCGGGAGTTCTCCCGCTACGAGGCCATGCCGGAGGGCGCCGCGGCGAAGATGAAGTCATCTGCCTGACGGATCACTGTCCGGTGCCGCCGTCAGCTGAGGCGGCGCCGGACATCCCGCGACTTCAGGTACGCCGCGACGTCGTCGTACCGCTCGCTCTGGTTGGCGAACTCGATGTACGACCGGACGCGGTGCAACCAGTCGAGCGTCGACGGCTTGACCGCGGGCAGCACGTCGGTGAGATGGTGCATGGCCAGCGGCGGCTCGCCGCCACTCGACAGCGCTTCGTCGATCACCTGGTCGACGCCACGCTCGATCAGGGCGCGCAGGTCCGCTCCGCTGAACATCGGTGTCTGCCCAGCGAGCGCCTTCAGGTCCAGTCCGTCCGCCGGTACGTCCTGCACCAGCACGGACAGGATGTCGGCGCGCGCGGGCTCGTCCGGCGGCGGGACGAAGATGACGCGGTCGAACCGTCCCGGGCGCAGCATCGCCTCGTCCACGTCCCACGGCGCGTTGGTCGCGGCCAGAACGAGCAGACCGTCGTTCTCGGAGCCGATCGCATCGAGCTCCTGCAGCAGTACGTCGACCAGCCGCCGTGCCTCCGAACCACCGTGCTTGTGCCGCGCGAACGCCAGCGCGTCGAGTTCGTCGAGGAACAACACGCACGGCGCATTCGCCCGGGCACGCTCGAAGGCGGCGTGCAGGTTGCGCTCGGAGACCCCGAGATACGGGTCCATCACGTCCTCGATCCGGACGTTGATGAACGGCAGACCGCACTCGCCCGCTGTCGCCCGGGCCAGCAGGGTCTTCCCGCAGCCGGGCGGACCGTAGAGCATGACACCGCCGCCGGATTTCCGGCCGTACTTCTCGTACAGCTCCGGGCGGCTCAGCGGCAGGATCACCATCCGGTGGATGACCCGCTTGATGTCCTCCATCCCGCCGACCTGGTCGAAGGTCGTGGTCTCTTTCGGGGCGTCCACCTCGAACGGCGCGTCCGCCTCGGGACCGACCTTGATCTTGACGCCACTGCGCTCGGCGATCATGTCGTCGACGAGCTGCTGCAGGCGACCGGTCCCCTCGACCACGCCCTGCTGACGAGCCGCCTCGAGCAGGCTCCGCAGCAGCGCGAGCCGTCCGTTGGCCGCGGCCAGTTCACCGACCGGCACGAACTGGTCCTCCGGCAACCCCTGCTGGTCGAGCAGTACGACGTACTGGTCCAGGGCCTCCTCGGTGTCGCCGGCACTCACCAGCGACTCGGCCAGGACCAGCCGCAGCAGTACGTCGTCCGGGCTGGTGTCGACCGCCTTGCGCAGAGCGGCGATCCGATCGTTCGTCATGAGCCCCATTTTCTGTTGATCCAGCGGCGGACCAGCGGCGGCGCCACCCAGGAGTACACGCAGAACGCCAGCCAGACCATCGCGAAGGCGAACGACAGTGGGGCCAGCCCGACCATGCGCAGGCCGTAGATGATCGCGACCGCGCCGATCCAGACGACCAGCGGGTTGAAGCGCTGGAACGGACGCAGCGGCAGCATCAGAGGATGGTTCATGAGCTTCGCCTCGCGTGCGGCGGCTCGGAGGTCGGGGTCGCCGGGCTGGGACGCGGCGGCGGAGGCGAGCGAGTTGTAGCCGGATCGCGAGTCGCCCGTGAGCATCGATGACGTACCGTGCAGGGCGCGGGCGCCGGGGTCCTCCGGGTCGTGCGAGAGAGCCTCCGTGCTGTGGCGGTGCATGTCGCGGTCGTTGCCGAGAGCGAAGGCGACCTGAGCGCGGGCGGCCGAGACGGCGGCGCTCTCCGGCGCATACGACGCGGCGCGCTCGACCAGGGCGCTCGCCTTCTGCGCCTGCCCGGCGGTCAGACACACCCGGGCGTAGCCGATCAGGAGATCGGGATCGTTCGGATCCAGGCTGAGACCTTGCAGGAACGCGGCCTCGGCCTCCGGGAGACGTCCTTCGGACCGCAGCGCGGAGCCCAGCACCTGCAGCATCGGGAGGAACGGGCCGTGCTGAGCCAGGCCGTCCTTCAGTACGTCGATCGCCTCGGCGTTGCGGTCCAGCGCGTGCAGCGCGGCACCGCGGAACAGGTACGCGCGGAAGTCGACCGCGGCGTCGCCCCACAGGCCCTGGAGTTCGTCCAGGGTGCGCTCCGGGTGGCCGATCTGCAGCCAGTGGCCGGCCATCTGCAGGCGGGCCTCGGTCGGTTCGCTCACAGGGCCACCGTCACAAGGAACAGGATCAGGGCTTCGGCGACCGCGCCGGCGATCGTCACTCCGAGGCCTGTGCCCCACAGTGAGCCGTAGTCGGTGCCGCGGAGCTGGAACGCGCGGTCCATCGGTCGCTGGATCCGGAGCTGGATCAGGCAGCAGACCACGGCGACGACCCGTATCCCGACCCGCAGGCCGGAGCCGAGATCACCGTCGGTGTTCAGGACGGCGAAGGCCGCGATCACCACAGCCAGGCCGATGGCGCCGACGCTCAGGATCAGGCGCTGCTTGGCCGTGTCGACGCCGAGCCTGCGGGCGTTCAGGAACGCGATCACCGTCGAGGCGATCACCCCGCCGAAGAAGGCGACGTACGTCTGCGACATCAGCCGCCACGGGCGCACCGACATGTCCACACCGGCGCCGATGGTCGGGCGCAACAGTTCGTCCGGCATGAGGCTCCTCGATGGGCCATCGATCTGGGCACGCGCAGTGTACTGCTCTGGCGGGCATTAGCCTGGGGCGATGAGTGAGACGAACTGTCTGTTCTGCGGGATCGTGGCTGGGAGCATTCCGGCGACACGGGTCGCAGAGACCGAGCGGGCGATCGCGTTCATGGACATCAATCCGGCGACGGCCGGGCATCTGCTGGTGATTCCGCGGGCGCACTCGACCGATCTGCGCGAGGCGGGCGCCGAGGACCTCACCGCGGCGACGCTGCTCGCGCAGTCGCTGGTCAGCCGCGTGATCGAGCGCCTCGACGCCGACGGCGCCAACCTGCTCAGCTGCATCGGTGAGGCCGCCTGGCAGTCGGTCTTCCACACCCACCTTCACGTCATCCCGCGGTACCAGGATGACCCGCTTCAGCTCCCCTGGCACCCGACCCCGGGCGACATGGACCAGATCCAAGCCACGGCCGCGAAGCTGGTGTAACGCTGCCGCACCCTCACGACACTGCAGGGCTGACCGAACACCTCAGCCCTGGGAGTCGTCATGACGCAAGCCATCGCCACCGCTCCTCCCACGCCGTGCGTCGAGCCCAAGAGCGCGCTGCTGCGAAGACGGCTGCTGCCCCTGTGGGTGGCCACCTTTCTGCAGGGCGTCGGGTTCTGGGTGCCGGTCGAGAAGCTGTTCATGAGCGGGATCGGGTTCGATGCGGCCACGATCGGAGTGATGGCGGCCGCGTACGCCGCGCTCGTGCCGGTGATGGAGGTGCTGTCCGGCGTACTCGCGGACCGCTGGTCGCGGCGGGGCGTGCTGATGGTGGCTGGTGTCGCTCTCCTGCTGAGCGTGTTCATCGGCGCGATCAGCCAGAACGTCGTCACCTACATCGTGGCGGCGCTGATCCTGGGGATCTACTTCGCGATGTACTCCGGGACCGTCGAGGCCGTGGTGTACGACGTGGTCGTCGAGGAGACCGGTGACGGTGCGGAGTACGAGCGGCGGATCGGCTGGGTCCGCTTCGTCGAGAGCGTCGCCCTGGTGGGAAGTGCGTTGGCGGGCGGATGGATCGCAGCCGCGCTTTCGCCGCGGGCGACGTACTTCCTCACGCTGCCGTTCGCAGCGCTCTACCTGGTCGCGCTGAGCCGGTTCTGCGAGCCCCGGCTGCATCGGACGGCCGAACGGACCTCGCTCCGGGATCACCTCGTGGTCACGTACCGCGCGATCACCGACCGTGGGCGGTTGGTGCCGATCGCGGCAGCCACCATCATGTCGGCGATGATCTTGCAGGCGATGTACGAGTTCGGTCCGCTCTGGCTGGTCACGCTCAAGGCAGAGGCCGGGTACTACGGACCGTTCTGGGCACTGCTGGTCGGGATGATCGGGGTCGGTGGACTCCTCGCGAGTCGGCTGCCTCTCGAGCGACCGCTGCCCGTGGCGATCGTCGTACTCACCATGTTGGCTGCGTGCGTGACCATGACGACCAGCCGCAGCCTGGCCGCGTTGACAGCCGCCATGGTCGCTCTGACGCTGCTGCTCGTAGTGATCGGCATCCACCTCAGTCAACTGATGCACGACGCGGTGCCGTCGACGATCCGGACCGGGGTGGCGTCCGGGATCAGCGCCGTCTCGTGGTTGCTGTTCACGCCGTTCGCGCTGATCTTCGGTGCCGTGAGCAAGCACGCCGGCGTCTACGTGTCGGGCTGGATGATCACCGGTGCGGTCGCGCTCGCCGGTGCCGCGCTCGTCTGGGTGCAGCGGCATGCGGTCGCCGTACGCTGAGCCGATGATGGCTGGGCTGCCGTCTGACGACGTACTCCTCGAGCGGTTGCGGAGCGGCGACGAGGACGTGTTCGCCCTGCTCCTGGACGGCTGGTCCGGTGGGATGCGGCGGGTGGCGCGCTCGTTCGTGTCGACCGAGGAGTCGGCCGCCGAGGTCGTGCAGGAGACCTGGCTCGCGGTGATCGAGGGCATCGGCGGGTTCGAGGGCCGGTCCTCGCTGAAGACCTGGGTCTACCGGATCCTCACCAACACCGCGAAGCGCCGCGGCACCCGCGAGCACAAGGTCGTGCCGATGAGCAGCATCGACGACCAGGGGCCGACCGTGGACCCGAGCCGGTTCCGCCCGGCGGGCGATCCGTTCCCTGGCCACTGGTGGGACTACCCGCCGGCCTGGCCGTCGCCGGAGCAAGGGTTGCTGACCGCCGAGGTCCGCGCCTACCTGACCGAGGCTCTGGCCGAACTCCCGGAGCGCCAGCGCCTGGTCGTCGTACTGCGGGACATCGAAGGCTGCCCGTACGACGAGGTGTGCGAGCTGCTCGGAATCACGGCGGCGAACCAACGGGTGCTCCTGCACCGCGCACGGGCGTTCCTGCGCGGCAGACTGGAAGAGTTCTACCAGCGGGAAGGTGACGGGTCATGAGCGACCTCGAGTGCCGTGAGTTCGTCGAGCGCGTGACGGCGTTCCTCGAAGGGACCCTGAGTCCCGAGGCGGAGCAGGACTTCGTCGACCACCTGGCCCTGTGCGACGGGTGTGAGCGCTACCTCGACCAGATCCGTCAGACGTCGCAGACCCTGAACGACCTGCCGGGCGAGGGCTTGCCAGGCGACGCCCGCAGCGCACTCCTCAACGCCTTCCGCTCCGGTCGGTCCTGATCAGGGCCGGACGGCGTCGAGCAGGCGGTCAGCGGCCTCGGTGTCGCCGGTGATGATGAGACGTCCGTCCTCGACAGCCTTGGTCACACTTGCTCCTCGACGAGGACCCGCGCCAACGTGTCCGGGTCGGAGTCGATGACGGTGTCGGGCCGATCGTGCGGCACGCCGCGAGTCGTCCGCCGGGACTACCGGCGGGCGACGAGCTCGTAGACCGACAGGAGCTCTGGCAGCAGGACCGACCAGTCGTACCGAGGGACGGCGCTCAGTCCGGCGGAGCGAAGCTTCTCGCGGTCGTCGGGACTGCCCAGGAGCCGAAGTGCACGTCGAGCGAGCTCGTCGGCGCTACCCGGCTCGAACAGCTCGCCCAGGCGGCCACCGTCGAGGACCTGCCGGAAGGCGGCCAGATCGCTGGCCAGGACGGGAGCACCTGCCGCCATCGCCTCTAGCAGGACGATGCCGAAGCTCTCGCCGCCCAGATGCGGCGCGACATAGACGTCCGAGCCGGCCAGCATGTCAGCGCGGGCAGCGTCGTCGATCTCGCCCAGGAAGAGGATGTTGTCGCGGAACCGCCCGGGGACAGCGCGCCGCGCCTCGTCCGCCTGACCAGACCCGGCCACCAGGATCTTTAGCCCCGGCCGCTCCGCGATCAATGCGGGGACGGCCTTCACCAGGACACCCAGGCCCTTGCGGGGTTCGTCGAGGCGGCCGAGGAAGCTGATCGTGCCGTCGTCGCCCATCCACTCCGCGCGGGGACTCCCCTTGAAACGCGCGGTGTAGAGACCGTTCGGGATCACGACCGCCTCGCCGCCGATGTGCTGGACCATCATCGACCGCGCGTTCTCCGAGACCGCGATCCGGGCGTCGATCTTCTCCAGCGCGGGCCGGAGCAGACTGGCGGCGGCACTCATCGCGCGGGACCGGACCTGCCAGGTGTGGAACGTCGAGACGAACGGGCCGTCGGCCGACCAGAGCGCGATGATCGACGCACTCGGAGTCGTCGGCTCGTGCACGTGGACCACGTCGAACCGGCCTTCGGCGAGCCAGCTCTTCACCCGCGCCGCCGTCCGTGGGCCGAACGTGACCCGCGCGACCGAGCCGTTGTACGGGACCCCGACCGCGCGCCCGGACGAGACGACGTACGGCGGGACCGCGTCGGAGTCGTCGACCGGCGCAAGGACGGACACCTCGTGGCCGACGCCGAGCAAGGCCTCGGCGAGGTCGCGGACATGGTTCTGCACCCCGCCGGGCGTGCCCAGCGAGTACGGGCAGACCACACCGATCCTCACGGAACGATTCTCACTCTTCCAGGAAAATCCTCTGCAGCATGTGCCAGTCCTGGGGGTGCGCGGCGATCCCGGCGGCGAAGGCGTCGGCGCAGCGCTGGGTCATCCCGGCGGTGCCGCCCTCGGGCTCGATGGCGTCGTGGAACGTGATCACCAGCCGAGGCCCGTCGTAGTGCAGTGTCGCCGGGATGAGCGGGGCTCCCGTCCGCAGGCTCAGCGCGGCCGGACCGGCCGGCATCCGCGAGGGACGACCGAAGAACGTCACCGGTACGCCGCGCTCGGACAGGTCCCGGTCGGCCACGAGGCAGACGAACCCGCCCGCCTGCAGCCGCTCGACCAGGATCCCGACGACATCGTGGTCACTGCCGGTCAGCGGGAGAACCTCCATGCCGAGCTTCTTGCGGTACTCGATGAAGCGGTCGAACAGGGACTCCGGCTTCAGCCGCTCGGCCACCGTCGACACCGGCATACCGGTCAGACCTGCCCAGGCGCCGGCGTGATCGTAGTTCGCCAGGTGCGGCAGCGCGCAGATCACGCCCCGGCCAGCCGCGTGAGCGTCGCGGAGCAGCTTCTCGTTGACCGTACGGACCCGGCCGACGACCTCCTGGTCCGACCACTCGGGCAGCCGGAACGCCTCCTGCCAGTAGCGCAGGTACGAGCGCATTCCGGCCAGCGTGAGCGCATCCAGCTCCGCCGGTGTGGCATCCGGGCGGACCACGGCCAGGTTTCCGCGCAACCGTCGTACGCCGCGACCGTTCCGGCGTACGACGTGATCCGCGGCGTGGCGGAACAACCAGGTGACTGTCTTCTCAGGCAGCCGTCGGACCAGCGCCCAGGCGAGGGCGAACGCGAGATCGGCAGCCCGCTGACGGAGGCCGTCCATGCCTCAGTTCTTCGGATCCGGTTCGGCCGGGGGCTCGGTGGCGACAGTGGGCTCGGTCGTGGCCTGGGGCTCTGTCGTGGCGGGCGGTGGAGCGTCGAGGCCGGCATTGGCCGGATCGGCGAGGACCTGCTTGCGGACCGACAGTGACCGCTGCACCACGGTGATGGTGCTGGCGACAGCGACCGCCCAGATCACGATCTTCAGCAGGATCGGCAGGTCGAACACGTCGGAGAAGAACGCGATGACCAGGGTGAACACGAGCCGGTCGGCGCGCTCGGCCAGACCACCGCTCGCCTTCAGACCGAGGCTCTCGGCCTTGGCCCGCGCGTACGACGTGACCGCACCCATCACCAGCGCCCACAGCGTGACCGCGGCCATCAGGGTCGAGTCGCCGGCGCGTGAGTTGGCGTAGTACATCACCAGGCCGCCGTAGATCGCGCCGTCGCCGATGCGGTCCAGCGTGGAGTCGAGGTACGACCCCCACTTCGACGACGTGCCCGACGTGCGGGCCATGAAGCCGTCGATCAGGTCCGAGAACACGAAGCAGGTGATGATCACGACGCCCAGCCACAGCTGGCCGCGCGGGAAGAAGATCAGCGCGCCCGCGCACACGCCGATGGTGCCCACGAGCGTGACCATGTCAGCGGTCACGCCGAGCCTGAGCAGAAGTTTGGCGATCGGCGTGATCACCTTGGTCCAGAACTGCCGGAATCTGTTAAGCATGGCGGGCCGATCGTAGTCCAGCCGGATCACCATCCGGTGACAAGCCACGGCGTTCCGCCTGCGACAGACCGGATTTCGCGCGATGCTGACGGGGTGAGGACGCGACGGAGGACGGCGCGGCTCAGCCGCGGCGCGCTGGCGAGTGCACTGGTTGGTGCACTGGCTCTGGCGCTGCTGACCTCCGGCTGCTCGGTCGCGCGCAAGGCCGACGGCTCGCGTCCGCTCACCGTGCCGACGCAGCCTCCCGCCGTCGTCCCCACCGTCATCGCTCCCCCGCAGGCCGAGGGCCTGGACGGTACGGCGGGGGCACCGGGACCACAGGTGTGTACGGCGATCACCAGAACGCTGACCACCCAGCTGCAGGTGCCCGTCACCGCGAAACCGAACGCCTGGAACGATGGCGGCCTGCCGGCTATGGATCTGTGCACGCTGCTTCTCGAGGACCGGGTCGTCACGATCGGTGTCACCGCGCTGCCCCGCCAGCCCGACTCGCTCAACCGGCTGCTCACCGGCGCCGGCAAGGTCGAGCCCCTGGCCGAACTCGGACCGAGCGCCCTGATCACCGAGTCTCGGATGGTGTTCACGGTCGGCGACCGGGCTGTACGCATCACGCCGGCGGGCGGAATCGATCGCAGTACCGCGGACGGCATCGACCGCGCCAAGGCGGTGGCGATCGCGCTGGCGACACGGGACGCCGTACCGACGTCGCTGCGGAACGCTCGGCAGACCGACGCCGCGTGCCAGCTGTCGAACTCGCAGGCCGAGGAGTTCGCCGGGGCGCAGGTGCAGCTGCGGCGGGACTATCGGGTCCGTGGTGCGCTGACGTGCATCTGGGGGACGTACGACGCGACGGTGTCGATCGTCGAGGCGTTCGACCAGCCGACGATCCCGGAGGCGGAGCGGACGCCTCCACCGCAGCTCGCGCCGGTCGGCCAGCCCGGCTACTACCTGCCGGACAAGGGCGAACTCGTCTTCCGCCTCGGCCGCCGCGTCGTCCGCGTCACCGGCCTGACGAACCCACCCCGCGTGGTCCCCCTCACCACGCTCCAAGGCATCGTCGACCCGATGATGCCGCTCTTCCTGCGCTGACCCGCCTACGGCCAGGACTTGGCGAGCAGGGCTCTGGTTTCGGACAGGAGTTGCGGCAGCACCTTGGTGTGGGCGATCGCCGGCATAAAGTTGGTGTCGCCTGCCCAGCGCGGCACCACATGCTGGTGCAGGTGGGCGGCAATCCCGGCGCCGGCGATCTCGCCTTGGTTCATGCCGATGTTGAAGCCGTGCGCGCCCGACACCGTCCGGACCGCCTGCATCGCCTGCCGGGTCAGCTCCGAGACATCCCTGACCTCCGCGTCGGTCAACTCCGTGTAGTCCGCGACATGCCGGTACGGCACCACCATCAGATGGCCAGGGTTGTACGGGTACAGGTTCAGCACCGCGTACGCCGCCTCGCCCCGGTGCACGATCAGCGCGTCGGCATCCGGTAGCCCCGGCAACCGGCAGAACGGGCAACCCGACCCGGCCGCACCACTGGTCGGCTTGTTCTCCCCCTCGATGTAGGCCATCCGGTGCGGCGTCCACAACCGCATGAACGGATCCGGCACCCCGACCCCGTCCTGCACAACCACCTCATCCGGCGCGTACGGCGACTCCGGTACGCCGCCCTGATCGCCGGCGGACGGTTGGTCGGGGGAATCCGTCATACTTGGACGCGCTTCTGGACGGCCTCCACGATCTCGCTCACCGCGTCGGCGATCGGTACGCCGTTCTTCTGCGTGCCGTCGCGGTAGCGGAACGACACCGACCCGGCGGCCATGTCGTCGTCGCCGGCGATCAGCATGTACGGCACCTTGGACTTCTGGGCGTTGCGGATCTTCTTCTGCATCCGGTCGTCGGACGAGTCGACCTCGATCCGGATCCCCTGCGCCTTCAGCTGCGCGGCGACGTCGTACAGGTAGTCCACGTGGCCGTCGGTGACCGGGATGCCGATCACCTGGACCGGGGCCAGCCAGGGCGGGAAGGCGCCGGCGTAGTGCTCGGTCAGCACCGCGACGAACCGCTCGATCGAGCCGAACAGCGCGCGGTGGATCATCACCGGCCGCTGCCGGGACCCGTCCGGCGCGGTGTACTCCAGCTCGAACCGCTCCGGCAGGTTGAAGTCCAGCTGGATCGTGGACATCTGCCAGGTCCGGCCGATCGCGTCCTTGGTCTGGACCGAGATCTTCGGGCCGTAGAACGCGGCGCCGCCCGGATCCGGGACCAGCTCGAGACCGGAGCCCTCGGCAACCTCCCGCAGCGTCTCGGTCGCCTCCTCCCAGACCTCGTCGGAGCCGACGAACTTGTCCGGGTTCTTGGTCGAGAGCTCGAGGTAGAAGTCGTCCAGGCCGTAGTCGGCGAGCAGGCCGAGCACGAAGGTCAGCAGCTTGCGCAGCTCGTCGCGCATCTGCTCGCGGGTGCAGTAGATGTGCGCGTCGTCCTGGGTGAAGCCACGGGCCCGGGTCATGCCGTGCACGACGCCGGACTTCTCCAGCCGGTAGACCGTGCCGAACTCGAACAACCGCAGCGGCAACTCCCGGTAGGACCGGCCGCGGGCGCCGTAGATCAGGTTGTGCATCGGGCAGTTCATCGGCTTCAGGTAGTAGTCCTGGCCCTGTTTGCGGATCTGCCCGTCCGCGCCCCGCTCCTCGTCCAGGTGCATGGGTGGGTACATGCCGTCGGCGTACCAGTCCAGGTGGCCCGAGGTCTCGAACAGCTGCGCCTTGGTGATATGCGGCGAGTAGACGAACTCGTAGCCGTCCTCGACGTGGCGCTGGCGGGAGTAGTCCTCCATCACCTTGCGCAGTACGCCGCCCTTGGGGTGGAACACCGCGAGCCCCGATCCGATCTCGTCGGGGAAGCTGAACAGGTCGAGCTCGCTGCCGAGCTTGCGGTGGTCGCGCTTGGCGGCCTCCTCCAGCCGGTTCAGGTACGCCTTCAGCTCGTCGCGCGACTCCCACGCCGTCCCGTAGATGCGCTGGAGCTGCGGGTTCTTCTCGCTCCCCCGCCAGTACGCCGCGGCGGTCCGCATCAGCTTGAAGTTGCCCAGGTAGCCGGTCGCGGGCACGTGCGGGCCGCGGCACAGGTCCTTCCAGGCGACGGAGTCGTCCCGCCGGACGTTGTCGTAGATGGTCAGCTCGCCGCCGCCGACCTCGACACTCGCGCCCTCGGCCGCGTCCGCCGCCGAGCCCTTGATGCCGATCAGCTCGAGCTTGTACGGCTCGGTCGCGAGCTCGGTCCGCGCGTCGTCGTCGGAGACCACCCGGCGGCTGAACCGCTGCCGCTCCTTGATGATCTGCTGCATCTTCTTCTCGAGCTTGCCCAGGTCGTCCGGGGTGAACGGGGTGGGCACGTCGAAGTCGTAGTAGAAGCCGTTCTCGACCGGCGGGCCGATGCCCAGCTTCGCCTCCGGGAACAGGTCCTGCACCGCCTGGGCGAGCACGTGCGCGGTCGAGTGCCGGATGATCGCCCGGCCGTCCTCCGACGAGGCCTTCACCGGCTCGATCTCGTCGCCGTCGGCGACCACCCGGGACAGGTCCCGGAGCTCACCGTTGACGCGGGCGGCGATGGCGGAGCGGTCCTGGCCGAAGATTGCGGCGAACAGCTCCCCGATCGTCGTCGTCTCGGTCACACTCCGCTCAGCCTCGCCCTCGACGCCGATCAGATGGACCTTGACTTCCGGCACGTTCACTCCTCGAGTTTGCCGACCGGCCGAGATGCCGGTCACGCCACAGATGGTATCGAGTCGCGACCCACGGCCCGACGGCGTATCCACAGGTCCGGCCACCTGACGAAAGTAGGGGGTCGCCGACGCCCATCGTCCGATGTGCCAGGGGTGCCCGGATTCCTAGGTTCGAGATACCAATCCGTTCCAGAAGGGCCCCCAGCGTGATCACGCTCGAAGGACTCACCAAGAGGTACGGCGACACCCGCGCGGTGGACTCGCTCGACCTGACCGTCTCTCCCGGCCGGGTGACCGGCTTCCTCGGCCCGAACGGCGCCGGCAAGTCGACCACGATGCGGATGATCCTCGGCCTCGACGCACCGACCGAGGGCACTGCCCTGGTCGACGGCCGCCCGTACGCCGACTGGCCGGCACCGCTCACCAAGGTCGGCGCACTGCTCGATGCCAAGGCGCTGCACCCGCGGCGGTCCGCGCGCAACCACCTGATCGCGATGGCCCGGAGCAACGGTCTCCCGGTCAGCCGGGTGGACGAGGTCCTGTCCGCCGTGGGCCTGGACTCCGTCAACGGCAAGCGGGCCGGACAGTTCTCGCTCGGCATGGGACAGCGCCTCGGCATCGCCGGTGCACTGCTCGGCGACCCCGAGGTGCTGATGTTCGACGAGCCGGTGAACGGCCTCGACCCGGACGGCGTCCGCTGGGTCCGCGGGCTGATGCGCTCGCTCGCGGCGGAGGGCCGGACGGTGTTCGTCTCCAGCCACCTGATGAGCGAGATGCAGCTGACTGCCGACCAGCTCGTCGTGATCGGGCGCGGCCAGCTGATCGCCGACGCTCCGGTCGCGGACGTGATCGCGCGGTCGTCGCGCACCACGGTCGCCGTCCGCGTCCCCGATCGGGCGCACCTCGACGTACTGCGGGACCGGCTCGTCGCGGAGGCGGAACGGGTGGAGTCCGCGGACGGCCGGTTGATCGTGACCGGCGTACCGGCGGAGCGGGTCGGAGATCTGGCGTACGAGCTCGGCGTACGGCTGCACGAGTTGCAGACACAGCGGGCCTCGCTGGAGGAGGCGTACATGGAGCTCACCGCGGACAGCGTCCAGTACGGCGTTGCGGTGGCGTCATGAGTTCCGCGATCCTGCATTTCGCCGAGGAACTGATGTCCTCGTGGTGGATCTACCTCGCGCTATGGGGCTTCGCTGCCCTGGACGGGTTCTTCCCGGCCATCCCCAGCGAGACGCTCGTGGTCACCGCGGGCGTGTTCGTGGCTGCCAACGGTGAACCCAACCTGTACGCCGTGATCGCGGCCGCCGCCGGCGGTGCATTCGTCGGCGACCACGTGTCCTACGCGCTGGGTCGCGGCGCCGGCGGCCGGCTGCTCGATCGGATGAAGCCCGGGACCAAACGCCACGCGGCCGTGCTGTGGGCTCGACGGGCACTGGCAGACCGCGGCGGACTGGTACTCGTGGTCGCTCGGTACGTGCCGGGTGGGCGCACCGCGGTCACGTTGACAATGGGATCGGTGCGGTACCCGCTGCGCAAGTTCTCATCCTTCGCCGCCATCGCGGCCGTCAGCTGGGGCCTGTACTGCACCCTGGTCGGTTACATCGGCGGGAAAGCGTTCGAGGACAACCCGCTGAAGGGCGTGATCCTCGGCATCGGGCTGGCGCTCGCGGTCACGCTGATCGTGGAGGTCGTCCGGCATCGACTGAATAAGAAGAAGAGGGCTCACGTCGAGCCCGAAGCTGAACTCGTGGAAGCAGGTGAGCGGTGAGTACGGCGGTTGCCACCCTGGGGACCGGTCTCCCGGACGCGGTGCGTTCGGAGTGGACCAAGCTGTGGACAGTCCGGTCCAGCTGGCTGAACCTCGCGGCAGCACTCGTGCTGACCACGCTGCTCGGCCTGCAGTTCGGCTTCAACCTCGCCTACACCAGCACCCATCTGGAGCCGGGGCAGGTCGCGCAGACGGAAGCCGTCGGTGAGTTCGGCGCTTCGGTGATCATGATCGTGCAGGTGGTGGTCGCCGCCTTCGCCCTGCTGACCGTCACGTCCGAGTACGCGACCGGCAGCATCCGTTCGACCCTGCAGTGGACTCCAGTACGGCGGAACGTCGTTCTCGCGAAGGCGGTCGTGCTCGCACCGGTCCTGTTCGTCTACGGCCTGGTGCTCGCCGGCGTCGCAGCTCTCACCGGCGGCCTGGCCGCGGGCTCGTGGGCCGACTGGAGCGCGAGCGCACTGGCGGTCGACCTGCTGTCGGTCGCCTTCTACGCAACGACAGCCGGGCTGTTCGCGGCCGGGATCGCCTGGGTCGTCCGCAGTACGGCGGGAACGCTGACCGTGGCCTTCCTCCTGCTCATGGTCGTCCCGCTCATGCTCGGCCAGAGCTCGATCCGCGCACTCGTGTGGATCGCGGCCCTGCTCCCGGGCGGCGCCGGCCAGAACTACCTGACCGGCACAACCGACCCACTCTCCCCAGCCCTGAGCGCAGTTGTCCTGATCGCCTGGGCCGTCCTCGGTCTCGCCCTCGGCACCCGCGTCCTGACCCGCCGCGACGCCTGATCGGGGGCTCGCTGGCGGGTTGTCCCACCACTGGCGTTCTGCATCCGGTCAGCCAGCACACAACCCGCCAGCGAGCCGTCTGATCCCGGCACGGGCCGCGGCAAGAGAGGTCTCGGCCTGCGACCGGAGGTGAGCCAGGTGTGGGACCAGGCCGGCCAAGGCGAGTTCCGCGGTGATGACGTGGATGTTCCGGTCGAGTACGCCGTGATGGGTGAAGTAGGCCCGCAGGTACGGCAACTCGTAGTCCCAGCCTTCACGCGGGGTGCCGGGGCCGTAGGCACCACCGCGGCTCGAGATCACCACCACTCGGGTGTTGGAGAGCAGGCTGCTCCCGCTGTCCGGGTCGGCGAAGCCGCCAGGGAAGCTGACTCGGTCGATCCAGGCCTTGAGTGAGGCCGGCATCGAGTAGTTGTACAGCGGCGCACCGATCACCACCGTGTCACTCGATACCAACTGGGTGATCAGCGGCTGGGTCAGCGCCCACGCAGTCTCCTCCGCCTGGCTTTGCACCAGCGCGTCCACCTTCGCCGGCGGTACAACGCCGTACTGTTCCGACCGTCGTCCGAGCCGGCAGTACGCGGTGTCGATGGGCGGTACTGGGTCCGCGGCCAGGTCCCGATAGAGGTAGCCTGCCGAGCCGTGCACCGCCTGCCACGTGTCCGCGAACAGCCGGCTCAGCTGCCGCGTCAGCGATTCCTCGGAGCGGTTGGCGCTGGAATCCAGGTGGAGCAACGTCGTCACGGCTTCTCCCGTCACCTTCGTGGTCTCGTGGTCGTCAGGTGAGGTGACGGCGCGCAGCGCGGAAAGGTGACCAGTGAACGACGACAGTCTGGCGGAGCAGTTCGAGCAGGAACGCGGGATGCTCCGCGCGGTCGCCTACCGGATGCTCGGATCCGAGGTGGCTGACGACGCGGTACAGGAGGCGTGGATCCGTCTCGGACGGACGGACCGACGGGGTCGAGAACATCGGCGGCTGGCTCAGGACGGTGGTGACGCGGATCTGCATCGACATGCTTCGCGCACGGCGGGTACGGCGGGAGGACCTCACCGGACCTGAGTTCCTCGACCAGGCGCCGGCACGACGTCGTACGCCGGAGGACGAGGCGCTGGTGGCGGACTCGGTCAGCCGCGCGCTGCTCGTCGTACTGGACACTCTGGAACCAGCAGAGCGGATCGCGTTCGTGCTGCACGACATGTTCGCCGTACCGTTCGCGCAGATCGCACCGATCGTGGAGCGGACGCCGGTCGCGACCAAGAAGCTGGCCAGCCGTGCCCGCCGACGAGTGCAAGGAACTCCGACGGTTTCCGCGGCCGAACTGTCCAGGCAACGCCGCGTTGTCTCTGCCTTCCTCGACGCGGCGCGTTCCGGAGACCTGGCTGCCGTTCTCGAGGTCCTTGATCCGGATGTCGTCCGCCGTGTCGACGCTGCCGCGCTGGCACCCGGCATGTCGGCCGAGCTCAGCGGCGCCCGCCCTGTCGCCAAAGGCACTGTCGCACTGGCCAAGCGCTCTCAACTCGCCGAACTCGCACTCGTCAACGGCGAGGTCGGCGTCGTCCTGGCGCCACACGGCAGCCTGGTGCTGGCGATCACGTTCACGGTCGCCGGCGACAAGATCACGGCGTACGACGTCGTTGCCGAGCCGGATCGCCTTGGGCAACTGACGCTCGCCGTCCTCGGGTAGAAACAGCGAAGTCGCCCAGACCGCGAACGGCCTGGACGACTTCGGCAGGTGCTACCGCGGGACGTTCAGGGCGATGGTGATCTGCTCCGATACCTTTGCTGCCAGCTCCAGGCCCGCGCGGCGGGTGGTCGGCTGGAGGGCGGAGTGATCCAGCGGGCCCTCGGCCGCGATGTGCGGGTCGGTCGGAATGTCGACGACAGCAGCCGCGCGGGACTCGAAGTACGGCCGGAGCTGCTTCTCGACCTCCTTGTTCACGTCGCCGGGACCGTTCGACACCGCGATCACCGCACGGCGGATCAGGCGCTGCGCCTCCGGGCCCTGGTTGTCGAGCTCCTCCAGCATCTGCACGGCGGCCGCACAGGACAGGCTCTTCCACTTAATCGGGATGACGAGGGCGTCGGCCGCCTTCATCGCCTCGCGCCAGTTGCTGGAGCCCTCGTTGTTCCCGGTGTCGATCACGAGCACCTTGTAGAACCGGCTCAGCAACCGGTGGATCTGGTCGAAGTCCTTGGCCTCGATCTGCGCGTACGTCGTGGTCGCCGAGGTCAGGACGTCGTACTGCCCGGCGACCTGGTGCCGCAGGTATGCCGCCACGTCGCCGAGCCGGGCGTCCGGCTGGGTCAGCATCGGCATCGCCTGGAGCATGTCGGTGACGGTGGACCGGGAGTTCGTGTCGTGCGTGCGCAGGTGCATGTTGCCGCGCAGCTCGTTGTTGTCCCAGGCGACTACGCCACCACCGCGCGCCTGACCGAGCGCACCGGCGAGCACCAGCGTGGTCGGCGTCTTGCCCGACCCGCCCTTGGGGTTCGCCACCACGATCGTCACCGGGCGCCGGAACGCCGTCGCCGCGGTCGCGCGGGCGATCCGCTCCAGCCGCTCGCCGCTGCCCGGACGCAGCTTCAGCACACTGCGGACGCCGCGCTCCGCCGGAGCCTCCCGAGGCAGCGGAAGCGCCTGGATCAGCTCGTCGGTGCGGTAGGAGACCTCACGCTGCTGCGGCACGTTCTGACCGGGGACGCCTTGCGGGAAGAAGTGTTGCGCGGCCGGAGAGAGCTGCTGACCGCCCTGCGCGGGCCCACCGGCCGCCGCCGGAGGGTTCTCCGGGGCGCCGTGGCCCGCGCCGGAGCCCTGGAACGACGATCCGCCGAACACCGGGCTGTTGGGGGCACCCTGCGGAGCCGTACCGCTGTCGCCCTGACCGCCGGCTGCCGGGGCGGACGACTGGTCGTCGGCGCTGTCCGCCTCGGCGTCGTCTGACTCGTCCGGAGTGTCGGACTCGGCCGCCGGCTGCGACCAGGACGGGCTGGGCGGCGGCTGGTTGGGCCGGGACCACGCGTCGCCCGGGAACTCCTGGGAGAGCGCGTCCGGCTGCTTCTCGGGCTTCTCGGGCTCGTCGGCGGGCGCCGTGTTCGGATCCGGCTGGGTCCAGGAGGGCGTCGGTTGCCACATTCTCCGGACCTCGGCCGCCGCCGCTTCCCGGTCCTTGTGCTGTCCGGAGTTGTGCGAGTCGGTCACGACCTGGGTCCCCGATTCTGTCAGAGGGGGCGGGTGGCCCCTGGGGTTGCTGGGTTTCGATTCCGGAGGTGAGGTCCCCGGGGAAGGTCCACTATCCCATGACCGGGTGTCCACACCACGTCACCACCCGGAGCGTCGTACCACCACCGGGTAACGGAATCTGACCCCTCAACCAGTCACCAGGCCGGCCTCGTAGGCGACGATCGCGGCCTGCACCCGGTTCTTGACCGCCAGCCGCAGCAGAATCGCGCTCACATACGCCTTCACGGTGCCCTCGACCAGGAAGAGCCGCCTGGCGATCTCAGCATTGGACAGGCCCGCGCCGACCAGTCCCAGCACCTCCAGCTCACGCGGACTCAGTACGGCGACCTGCTCCTTGGCAGCCGCGGCGCGGGCCATCGCCCCACCGCCGGTACCGGTGCTCAGCTCGGCGATCACCCGGTGGGCGACGCGGGGCGACAGATAGGCGGCACCTTCCGCGACAGCCTTGAGACCGGCGATCAGCTCGCGGGGGTCGCCCGACTTCAGCAGGAAGCCGCTCGCGCCGTCGCCCAGGGCACGGGCGATGTACGCGTCCTCGGAGAACGTCGTCAGGATCACCACTGCGGTCTCGGGCACGCTCCGCCGGATCTCGGCGCCGGCCGCAAGACCGTCCATCCGCGGCATCCGGATATCGAGCACCGCCACGTCGGGCCGGTGCCGCCGGACCTGCTCGACCGCCTCCGCCCCATCGGCTGCCTCGGCAACGACCTCGATCGCCTCGTCGGTGTCGAGGATCGCGCGGACTCCGGCCCGCACCATCGCCTCGTCGTCGGCCAGCAGCACCCTGATCATGTCGTCATCCTGTGCTTTCGGGAGTCGGTACGACGGAGCCGCTCTGCACGACCATCTTGGCGACCAGCTTCCCGTCGGCGAAGCAGAGCCTGTAGACGTAGGTGATCGAGAACGGGACGTCCGGACTGTAGTAGCGGCAGGACCAGCCGGCCGGGGCCGTGTAGCCCTCGCTGGGTGGGTCGATCATCTGCATCGCCGGGAGCACCTTCTCCACGTCGTCCTCCGGCTGCCCGATGGTCAGAGCGTCGTACTGGCCGGGGTGCAGGATCGAGTTGTAGCCGGCGATCAGGTAGTAGCCCAAGGCAACCACGCCGACGACCGCTCCGAGGATCAGCGGTGCGGCGACGGCCGTGACCAGACCGCGTCGCGCACTGCGTCGTACCGTGGCTCGCTCCGCTTCAGCGGCAGACATCGGCGGTGCTTCGGGCTCGGGCGGGCCGCCTGCTCGCGGCATTGTTGCCACCACCTCGAAACCGCCGCCGCTCCGTGGCCCCGCGGTCAGCGACCCGCCGACGAGCCGGACGCGTTCGCGCAGTCCGTCCAGGCCGCGTCCGCTCGAGGGAACCGACTGGACCGGCCGCTGTGCGCCGGTGTCGCGGACCTGCACGCGTACGTCGTCGTCCGCGCGCGTCACGGTCACGGTGACCGCGGCGCCGGGTGCGTGCTTACTCGCGTTCGTCAGTGATTCCTGGACGATGCGGTGCACGGCGCGATCCACCATTGGCGACAGTTCCCCGTCACCCTCCTCGATCAGGCGGACCTCGAGACCGGACTCGGCAGCCCGCTCGATCAGCGACGGCACGCTCTCGTCACGTGGCACCGTCGGCGCGTCCGAGTCCCGCAGTACGCCGATGATCTCGCCGAGCCGATCGGTCGCCGTGGCGGCAGCTTCACGCAACGAGGTTGCGGCCTGCCGGTGCTCCTCCGGCAGGGACGGGTCGAGCTCCAGCGCAGCGGCGCGGAGGGCGATCAGGCTCAGCTCGTGGCCGACCGAGTCGTGCATGTCCTGGGCGATTCGGGACCGCTCGCGCAGTCGCTCCTGGTCGATCGCCATCCGCTGCTCGCGCTCGATCCGCTCTGCTCGGTCCCAGCCGGCCGAGGCGAGCAGAGCCTGCTGCGCGCGGTACCGCCCGACCAGCCACGGGAGGACGACCAGAAGCAATGCGAGGAGCAGCATCACCAGCCAGCTCAGCACCGCCTCCGTGGCGTGCTGCTCACGCTGCACCACCAGAGCGAGGAGCAGTCCGCCGAGCAACGACCAGCTGCACACCATGGCGAAGTGCTTCAGCTGAGTCTCCCGGCGACCCGCCAGGTAGCTCATCAAGGTGATCGCCGGGATCAATGCGACCTGTACGCCGTTCTGCGTGCCGAGGGCGAAGGCCAGGACGACGATCTCCGCCCAGGCGACGGCGGCGAGAGCGACCAGTGGCCAGCGTCGGCGGACGAAGACCGCCACGAACAGCGTCGCGATGAAGGCGGCCTGCATCCAGTACGGATCGCCGCGGGCACCGCTCTCCCCGAGCACGAGGAAGCTCAGCGCGGCCCACAGGCCGACGTCTCCCAGGCGCCGCCAGTTCATGCCCCAGACGCTACACAGTCACCCCGACATCGCCGTACTGCCGAAAGTCAGGTCTCCTACCCGTTGCCCTCAGCATCGACCAGCTCGAACGGCACCATGGTCAGGTTCGGCACCTCTTCACCGCGAAGCCGGGCGAGCAGCAGGTCTACCGCCCTCCGGCCCATCTCCTGCTGGTCCTGCCGGACGTGCAGGTACGGCGGTCCGCCGATCGAGTCACCTGGTGAGTCGAAGCAGGCGACCACGCGGTCGCCGCCAAGCGCCCGGTCCGTCATCCGGGCCAGGTTGTACTCGCAGGCGAAGTACGCCGTGACCTCAGGCAGCCGCTCGCGGAACGCGCGGATCACCTCGACATCCGCCTCGACACTGTCCGTCGTCGTCGACCCGGGCAGAGTGCTGCGCAGATCGGTCAGCTCGTAGGCCTGACCGCGGTCGCCGAACGCGGACCGGAACCCTTCCAGCCGGTCCTCGATCGACGACGTGTTCACGGGTGGCGGAGACACGAAGGCGATGTGTCGGTGCCCCTGGTCGAGCAACCGCTCAGTGAGGGCCTTCGCCGCTGCCACGTTGTCGGTGTGGACCGCCGCGACGGGGATCCCGGACAGGTGGCGGTCGACCAGCACAACCGGATAGCCGTCCAGCACCTGCCGGAGGAGGCTGGCGTTGTAGAAGTCGCCGTGAACCGGGAACACGATGAGACCGTCCACCTCACCGGTCACCACCAGGAGGTCCACGGCCTTCTCCTCATCGGACTGCCGGCCGTGCGTCCGCCGTACGATCAGATGCGCGCCGTACTCGGCGCACCGCTCCTCGACCGCGCACAGCAACTCCAGGCCGTACGCCTCGGACACATCCGGGATGACGAGAGCGATCGAGCGGGCCTCAGGCCTCGGACGCGGCACCCGGCCCCGCAGCGGCACGGTGACACCGGTCAGGTCGGGCAGATGGCGTACGACGAACGTCCCCTTGCCGCGGATCCGCTCCACCAGGCCTGCCTCCCGCAGGACCTCGAGCGCCCGCTTGGACGTGATGCGGCTGACCTCGAACTCCGCCGCGAGCTCCATCTCCGACGGCACCCGGTCACCGGGCCGCAGCGCACCACGCCGGATCTGCTCCAGCACGTGCGCACTGATCCGCTCGTAGAGCAACGCCACGGCCTCTCCCCTCACGTTGTCCGGTTGACATATCAGATCATGCGCGATGGCATGCCAACCGCGCAGCAACCGGGGTTTCCTCCGGGTGAATCGGGGTGGTTCGGGACCCTGCGGGCTGTCAGCATTCGAGCATGACCGCCACACGTCCGTCGGTGCCTGCCTTCGCTGCTGTTCCCGTCTGCGCCGTCGCTGGGGTCGTGGCCGTCGTACTGACAGCGTTGTCCGGGCGGTACGGGTACCACCGCGACGAGCTCTACTTCTTGGTCGCGGGGCAACATCTCGACTGGGGGTACGTCGACCAGCCGCCACTGACACCGTTGCTGGCTCGGATCTCGACCGAAGTGTTCGGGAACACCCCGATGGGACTGCGGGTGCTGTCTACGGTGGCCAGTGCGATCACGATCGTGGTGGTCGCACTGATCGCGCGGGAGTTCGGGAGCGAGCGGCGCGGCCAACTGCTGGCCGCGATCTGTGCGGCCGTGTCCGGGTTTGTGATCGGCGTCGGGCATCTGGCGTCGACTGCGACGTACGACCTGCTCGCCTGGATGCTGATCGCGCTCTTCGCCATCAAACTGCTACGGACGACCGACGGCCGGTGGTGGCTCGCGCTCGGACTGACCGCGGGGATCGCGCTGGAGAACAAGTACCTCGTGGTGCTGCCGATCGGTGCGTTGCTCATCGCGGTGCTGATCGTCGGTCCGCGTGAGGTACTGCGTTCGTGGTGGCTGCCGGCGGGTGTTGCGATCGCGGGGATCGTCGCGCTGCCGAACGTGCTGTGGCAGTTCCAGCACGACTGGCCCCAGCTCACCGTCGCCGGCGGCATCAGCGAGGACGACGGGACCGAGAACCGGATCATGTTCATCCCGCTGCAGATCCTGCAGTTGTCGCCGTTCCTGGTGCCGGTGTGGGTGGCCGGGTTCCGCCAGATGTGGCGGATGCCGTGGGCACGGTCCGTCGCGCTGGCCTATCCTCTGCTGTGCGTCGTCGTACTGGCCGTCGGCGGGAAGTCGTACTACGCCTTGCCACTGCTGCTCGTGTTGGTGGCGGCTGGGGTTGAGCCGGTGCTGGCGTGGCGGCGATCGATCGTCGCGGTTGGACTCGCGCTGGCCGCAGTCACGTCGGTGCTGTTCACGTTGCCTGTGTTGCCGGCTTCGGCGGTGGACTTCGTCATACCGGTGAACAAGGAGCAGGGCGAGCAGATCGGGTGGCCGGAGCTGACGACGGCTGTCGCGGACGTGTGGAATCGGATCCCCTCGGAGCAGCGGGGGTCGGCGACGATCTTTACCGGCAACTACGGCGAGGCGGGCGCACTGCGGCGCTTCGGACCTTCGCATGGGCTGCCGCCGGCGTACTCGGGTCATATGAGCTTCGCGGACTGGGAGCGGCCACCGGACAGCAACACCGGCCCGGTGGTACTCGTCGAGCAGGAGCGGTCGCCGACGTTCGAGGCGCTCTTCCGCGATTGCGAGCAGGTGGGGACGGTCGAGAACATCGTGTCCAACGACGAGGACGGCACCGCGCTGGTCCTGTGCGACTCCCCCGGCGCCCCCTGGTCCACCCTCTGGCCAGACCTCCGCCACTACTACTGACGCCCCTAGGGTTGGCCGATGCCCACCATGGTCGACATCCCTGCGGGAACCATCGCCCTCCGGGACGACCGCCTCGGCACCCGCTGGCAGGTGTCGTTGTCCGCCTTCCGGTTGGCCTGCTGTCCCGTCGTTGGTTCGGACGGCGTACCTGTTACCGGGATCAGCTGGTACGACGCCATTGCCTTGTGCAACGAGTTGTCGGAGAAGGCTGGGTTGGCCGCTGCCTATGTGGTGGATGGGCTGGAGGTCACGTGCGACTGGAACTCATCCGGCTATCGCTTGCCCACCGAGGCCGAGTGGCAGTACGCCTGCACCGCGGGCACTCCGGCGTACCGCTATGGACCGCTCGAGGACATCGCCTGGTACGCCGGGAACTCAGGCGGTGTCGCGCATCCGGTGGGCCTGAAGACGCCCAACGCGTGGGGCCTTCACGACATGCTTGGCAACGTCTGGGAGTGGTGCTGGGACCTGTACGACCCCGCCACCTACGGCGCCTACCGAATCTTCCGAGGCGGCGGCCATGCCGACCCACCCCGGTCCATCGGTTCCACCCTCCGCCGCCGTTCCCACCCCACCTTCGCCATCGAGGACCTGGGGCTACGGCTCGCTCAGTCTCCGAGGACGGCCTGAAAGACAACGCTTCGCTCGGCAAACCCCAGCCGGCTGTAGAACGCCCGCGCACTGTGATTCGCGACGTACGACGTGACGCTGACGCTGGTCACGTCGTTCTCTCGCGCCCACGCACTGAATCGGCCGACCAGCGCCTGCCCCACGCCGCTCGCGCGAGAAGCGCTGTCCACATAGAGACTGCGTATCTCCGCAGTACGCCGTCCGAAGCGTGTCGGTGAAGGTGCCGTCAGGTATCCAACGAGATGACCGACCACCACACCATCGCGCGGCGCGACCAGCACCAGTGCGGAGTCGAGATCGATCAACCGAGCGAAATCCTCGCGCCCATGCCGCGTCGGCCAGGAGACATCAACCTGAGGGTCGTGAACTCCAGCATCCTCACTGAAGAGCTGCGACTCCAACCGCACCAACTCATCGAGATCGCCCTCGGCCGCGACACTGATCTGGGTTTGATCGATCATCAGGACACCGCCGGGATACGGAATCGCCGACTGTGCTCAACAGGCTCGATCTCCACCATCCCCGCACCAGTCATCACCCGCGCGGAAGCACCGTTTCCCACGAAGCACTCACCCCACAAACTCGCGACGCCCAGTTCGTCACGGCAGTACTCGACTCCCGCGGTCAACGCCTCAGTCATGTACCCCTGCCCACGATGAGCCGCCCGTACGGCGTACCCGAAGCTCCAGTCCGCCACCGGCTCCTTGCTCTGCCCCATCCCGAGCCACCCCACCACCTCACCATCGGACCGCCGCGTGAGGCTGAACTGCACATGCGTCCCGTCGTCCACAAACCCCATCAACCAAGCCCGCACAGCCTCTTCATCCCGCGGCCCGTAATCCCCCATGTACTGCCCCACCAGTTCATCGGTCCACATCTCACACAACGCCGCGAAATCCCCCACCCCCGCCCACCGCAACTCCAACCGCTCAGTCCTCACCAAACCCATCACCCCAGGAAGCTACAGCCCGCAATCCCCCAACCGCGACCGGTTAACCCCACCCACCCGGACCTGCCTCCCGACCGACCAAACCCATTCCAGCGCCGCCGAACCACAGCCCAGAACCGTTCGAGCGGCAACCATCACCGCGGCGACCAACCACCACCGGCAACCATCACCGCGGCGCCCAACCCCCGCCGGAACCATCAAGCGGCGCCCAACCACCGCCCGGAGCCATCACCGCGGCGGCCAACCACCGCGCGGAACCGTCACGGCGGCGCCCAGCCACCGCCCGGAACCGTCCACGCGGCGGCCAACCCCAGCAGCCGAGCGAAGCGACGGCGCAAAGGGGGTGCGGGTGGCGGAGCCCCCGCCCGCGGCGAGCGAAGCGCTGCCGCACAAACGACGAAGGCGACGCCGTCCGCGCACTCCGCGGACACACGTCGCCCATCGCCTTCGTGGACGATACTGGGATCGAACCAGTGACCTCTTCCGTGTCAGGGAAGCGCGCTACCGCTGCGCCAATCGTCCAAAACAACAACAACTCTAGTCTCAGGGCTGCGAGGTGGAGACGGGATTCGAACCCGTGTACACGGCTTTGCAGGCCGTTGCCTCGCCTCTCGGCCACTCCACCAGGAAGAAAGCTGGCCTGCCGAACCCTCTCCGAGCGGACGACCGGGTTCGAACCGGCGACCTCAACCTTGGCAAGGTTGCGCTCTACCAACTGAGCTACGTCCGCATCGCGACCGGGTTTTCGTGGTCCCCGACGCGAGAAGAACACTAGCCCATCTCCGCCTGAGTTCAAAAACCGGGGTGCCCCACCACGTCGACGTACCGTCATCGTCCGGTCACCTTCGGACTGCCTGCCAAGCCCGGATGCCTTGCACACTAAGGTGTTCCGCGGAAGGAGCACGACATGCGTATCTGGCTGAACGGCGCCCTGCTGGACGACGAGGCGACGGTTTCGCCGCTCGATCACGGGCTGACCACCGGCGACGGTGTGTTCGAGACGATGAAGATCGAGAACGGCCGTCCGTTCGCGGTGACGAGGCATCTGGACCGACTGGTCCGGTCGGCGGTCGGGCTTGGTCTGCCCGAGCCGGACGTGGCTCAGATCGAGGTCGGCATCGAGACGGTCGTGCAGGCCGATCCGGGGATCCCGTTCGGCCGGCTTCGGATCACGTACACGGGTGGTGTCTCACCGCTGTCGTCCGAACGCGGCACGTCCGGTCCGACCATCCTGGTCGCCACGCAGGCAGTCAAACGCCCAGGTCCGACATCCGCGATCGTCACGGTCCCGTGGGTCCGCAATGAGCGCAGCGCGGTCGCCGGCCTGAAGACGACGTCGTACGCCGAGAACGTGCGAGCCCTGGCCTACGCGAAGGAACGCGGCGGCAGCGAGGCCATCTTCGCGAACACCATCGGCAACCTCTGCGAAGGCACCGGCTCGAACATCTTCTGCGTGTACGACGGTGAGCTCGTTACGCCGACCCTGGACTCGGGGGCACTGGCGGGTGTGACGCGTGCGCTTGTCCTGGAGTGGTTCGGCGCGACCGAGCGCGACGTACCGATGGAGCGTCTGTTCGAGGCCGACGAGGTCTTCCTCACGTCCACGACCCGCGACGTACAGGCCATCCACCGCGTCGACGAGCGCGACCTGCCTGCGCCGGGCCCGATCACCGCGCAGGTGACCAAGATCTTCGCCGACCGCTCAGCCGACGAGCCGAACCCGTAAGGACGGTCGAGTACTCGCCGGAGGCCGGGCCGGCGTTGACTCGCAGGAGGCCGTGCGGCTTACTCGCCGGAGGCTTTGCGGCGTTCGCGGTAGGCGGCGACGTGCAGACGGTTGCCGCAGGTGCGCGCGTCGCAGTACCGCTTGGACCGGTTACGTGACAGATCGATCAACGCGTCGTCACAGTCCGGCGCCTCACAGCGGCGAAGACGCTCCCGTTCGCCGGCCGAGATGACCTGCGCCAAGGCGATCCCGCACTCCACCGTGATCCGGCACGCCAACGACGCGCCGTCTCGCGAATAATGGATATGCCACGGGTGCCCGTCGTGATTCGTCAGCCGCGGCGTCGTCGTACCCCGGGCAACGATCGCGTTGATCATCGCCGCCGCGTCGGCATCCGACCCGGTCGTGAAGACAGGCGAGAACAGCGGCCGTAGATCCCTGACCTCGGCCAGGTCCTTGTCCGACAGTGAGCCGACCGCGCTGAACTCCCGCTCGTGGACGAACTTCTCCAACTCCTCGAGCGTTTCCAGGGTGTCGACCTGACTGTTCGGACCCGGCAACGTGTTCACGAGCCGGACCAGCGTGCCGAGCGCCTGCTCGGTGTCGTGCGAGAAAGTCACAATCACGTCTCCAACGCGACGGGGTCTCCGTCTTGCAGCAAGAGTAGCCCGGCCCGATTAGATCGTCGCTGACTGATGCGCTATGGTTTCACACGCAACACCAGCACCACCCGGGCGATTGGCGCAGTGGTAGCGCGCTTCGTTCACACCGAAGAGGTCACTGGTTCGAACCCAGTATCGCCCACGAAGTCGACAGGCGACGCATGTCCGCGGAAAGCGCGGACCGCGTCGCCTTCGTCATTTGTGCGGCTTCGCTCCGCTCGCCGCGAGCGGGGGCTCCGCCACCCGCACCCCCTTGCGCCTTCGCTTCGCTCGGCTGCGGTGGCTGGGGTTGCTCGCCGCGTTGATGGTTCCGGGCGGTGGTTGACCGCCGCGGCGGGGGCCTTCGCTTCGCTCGGCTGGTGGGGTTGCTCGCCGCGTTGACGGTTCCGGGCGGTGGTTGACCGCCGCGGCGGGGGGCCTTCGCTTCGCTCGGCTGCGGTGGCTGGGGTTGCTCGCCGCGTTGACGGTTCCGGGCGGTGGTTGACCGCCGCGGCGGGGGGCCTTCGCTTCGCTCGGCTTCGGTTGCTCGGGTTGCTCGCCGCGTTGACGGTTCCGGGCGGTGGTTGACCGCCGCGGCGGGGGGCCTTCGCTTCCGGGGTCCGCTGGGGATGGGTGTTGAACGGACTCGAACGCGGTGGCGCTGGCCGGCGGGAATTGCGCAGACTGCTTGGCTGGTGAGGGGCACAATGAATCGGATGACACTGGACGTTCCCGATGAAGTCCGAAGCAAGGCGCTTGCCGACGGGCACGCGGCATGGCTCGACGATCTACCGTCGGTCCTGGACTCCTTGGCCCAGGACTGGTCGCTGACGATCGGCGCAACGATGCGCGGAGGACACGCTGCCTTGGTCGTCGAAGCCACGCTCGCCGACGGGACCCCGTCAGTCCTCAAGGTCGGGGTTCCCGGATATCGACGCCAGCTCGGCTTCGAAGCGACCGTGCTCGATCTCGCTGCGGGGAAGAGCTGCGCACGCCTGATCCGCCGCGACCTCACCCGAGACGCACTTCTGCTGGAGAGGCTCGGGCCGGCGATGTACGACGTGATTTTGGACCGTCGCTCGCAACACGACATGTTGTGCGACATCGCCGCACAACTCTGGCGCCCGCTCGACGACGACATCGACTTGCCGACCGGCGCCGACTTGGCACATCGGATGCAGCACCTCATACCGCAGCTCTGGGAGGAGCTGGAACGACCATGTTCGGCGGCGACGATCGACGACGCCGTCGAATGTGCCGATCGCCGCGAGCGCGCTTACGACCGTCGAACGTCGGTGCTCGTGCATGGCGATGTTCATGAAGCGAACGCACTCCAGACAGAAGATGACACCTTCAAGCTGATAGATCCCGACGGCCTCAGGGCGGAACCCGCATGTGACCTCGGGACCATCGTCCGTTGCACCCCCGACGCCGGCGACGACTTACGGGTTAGAACGGAACGTCTGGCAGCCCGAACTGGCGTCGACGCCACCGCAATATGGGAGTGGGGAACCGTCCATCGCGTGATCGGCGGACTGAACAGCGTGAGAATCGGCTTCCAGCCCTTCGGCAACCTCCTCCTTGCCGAGGCGGATCGCCTGACGCAGACAGGCTGACTCGCAGGCGGCTCAGCGTGGTCTTACACGGTCTTCAGCCGGTGTGGTCGATGGTGCCGTGGCCGCCGATTCGGACAACGACCAGATTGATCACCGACCAGGTCTTGTCTGCCGAGGTGCTGCATGTGGGTTTCGCCGGCGGACAGCAGGTTGGCACAACGTGGCTGGCCCGCCGGGGAACAGCAAGGACCGCCGGCTGTCCTGTCGTTGCTCGGTGCATCGATAGGTCTGGGTCGGTTCCGGGCTGGGTGGTCTGTTCGGGCGGCAGGATGGCGGGATGGGATTGCTTGGGCGACTTGGACGGCGGCGGGGTGCGCGGGAGGTTTGGGCGGAGTGGCAGGAGGCTGATCGGGTCGGGGACTGTGAGGCGGCCGGGCGGTTGGCTCGCGAGATGGTGAAGGTGGCGGGCGGGCAGTTCGGGGCCTGGTTCGAGGCTGGGTTGTATTCGAAGGCTCGGGCCGAGTGGGCGGAGTCGGCGCAGCGGAATCAGCGGGCGGTGGAGTTGTTCACGGCTGAGGACGGGCGCACGTACGACGGTGTGAATCCGGCGGCGTGGAACCTGGGGATCGCCGCGACGGCGCTCGGTGACTGGGCCACGGCTCGGCGGGCGTGGTCGGCGTACGGGGTCGAAGGGATCTCGGAAGGGTCCGAGCCGATCGACGGTGACTACGGATTGACGCCGATCCGGTTGAATCCTGATCGGCCGAGCCTGGTGCATCAGGTTCCGATGGCGATCGGGGACACCGAGGTGGTGTGGTGCTGGCGGCGCAGCCCGGCGCATGCCGTGATCTCGAGTGTGCCCCTGCCGGACTCCGGTCACCGTTTCCGGGACGTCGTGCTCCACGATGGTGAGCCGAAGGGCCGCCGGCGGCGCGGCGACCACGAGGTGGCGGTCTTCGACGAGCTGGCCCTGCTCAACGAATCGGGGTTGCAGACCTGGCAGGCGCAGGTGCTCGGCGCCGGGCCCGACGACCTGGCCGCGCTGGTCGATCTCGCCGGACCGAAGGACCTGGGCGTCGACGACTGGTCCGGGATTCGGCTGATGTGCTCGGACTGCTCGCACGGCATGCCCGACGATTCGCACGACCACGAGCCGGCCTCGAACGACGCGGTCCGGCTCGGGCTGGCGGGATCCGAGGCGGACCTGAGGGCCTGCCTCGACAGCTGGCTCGCCGACCGGCCGCACGTCACCTTGGCCGAGCTCACGTTCCTCTGGTGAAACGGGCTAGACGAGCCACACACCGGACTGCATGAGGAGGCGGCCCTTGATCTCGTTGCCCTCGCTCCAGGCCTGGATCGTCGTGGGCGTCGCGCGGATGAACGGGTAGGGAGTGGAGGCTTGGCGGGGGTCGAAGCCGGCCTTGGTGGCGAAGGCGTCGCCCTCGGCGATGGGGACAGTGGCAAGTTCTTCGGTCGTGGCGGTGATGTGGATGACGTCCCTGGTCTGGCCGATGGTCATCTGCACGAGAGGGTTGGCGCGGAGATTGCGGGCGGTGGGGTTGTTGACAGCGGTGGACAGCAGGAGGGTTCGGCCGTCCCAGAGGAAGGACAAGGGCATCAGGTACGGCGTGCCGTCAGGTGATGCGGTGGCCACCCAGGCGTCGATGTCGTGCTCCAGCCGGTGCAGGGTGTCTTGCTTGCGTACGGCGAGGGGCCTGGGGGCAGCCATGATGGACTCCTACGGGTGTCACATGTGGTTGGGTTTTCGCGTCACACCAATTGACGGTGGTCGGACCGGAGTGTGACAGGTGGAGAGGGACATGAGCGAACACGACTGGCTGGCGGAGCGGTTCGAGGAGAACCGGGAACACTTGCGCGTGGTCGCGTACCGGATCCTCGGGTCGCGCGTCGAGGCCGAGGACGCGGTGCAGGAGGCGTGGATCCGGCTGAGCCGATCCGACGCCGACGCGATCGACAACCTGGGCGGTTGGCTCACGACCGTTGTCGGGCGCATCTGCCTGGACATGCTGCGGACACGGCGCGGGCGGCCCGAGCAGACGGTCGGCGACCACTCCCCTGCGCTCACGGACGACGACGTACCGGATCCTGAGCTCGAGGCAGTGCAGGCGGACTCGGTCGGGCTCGCGCTCCTCGTCGTACTCGAGACGTTGACGCCGGCCGAGAGGTTGGCGTTCGTGCTGCATGACATGTTCGCGGTGCCGTACGACGACATCGCGCCGATCGTAGGCAAGTCGTCGGAGGCCGCGCGGCAGCTGGCGAGCCGGGCGCGGCGGCGAGTGCAAGGTACGCCGGAACCCGCGGGAGCGGATGCCAACCGGCAGAAGGAGATCGTCGAGGCGTTCCTCGCGGCGTCGCGTGGTGGAGACTTCGACGCACTGCTCGAGTTGCTCGACCCGGACGTCGTACTGCGTGCCGACGAAACGGTCGTGGCGCGCGGCGCAGGCGCGATGGTGCGGGGTGCCGCGGCCGTCGCGGAGACGTTCTCCGGGCGCGCGCAGGCCGCCGTACTCACGTTGGTCGACGGCAAGGCCGGAGCGGTGTGGAGGCTGCGGGGCGAACCGGTCGTCGTGTTCTCGTTCACAGTCGCCGACGGCCGGATCGCCGGGATCGAACTCCTCGGCAATCCCGACTACCTGCGCAACGTCGACCTCGCGCCGGCCAACGGCTGACGCGGCACGGATCCCGGGGTACTACGGCGTCCTGGAGTCACCCCCGACGCGTGGGACTGGTGTGACGGGAGAGGTGAAATCCACGCTCCGACCGTCCACATCGCGACACCCCGGAATCTGGTTTTTGCGTACGCCGAAAGTGCGCTACTGTTCTGCTCTCGCACCGAGCAGGAACACCCCGCCGGAGCGATGCGGACGTAGCTCAGTTGGTAGAGCGCAACCTTGCCAAGGTTGAGGTCGCCGGTTCGAACCCGGTCGTCCGCTCGGAGAGGGTTCGGCAGGCCAGCTTTCTTCCTGGTGGAGTGGCCGAGAGGCGAGGCAACGGCCTGCAAAGCCGTGTACACGGGTTCGAATCCCGTCTCCACCTCGCAGCCCTGAGACTAGAGTTGTTGTTGTTTTGGACGATTGGCGCAGCGGTAGCGCGCTTCCCTGACACGGAAGAGGTCACTGGTTCGATCCCAGTATCGTCCACGAAGGCGATGGGCGACGTGTGTCCGCGGAGTGCGCGGACCGCGTCGCCTTCGTCATTTGTGCGGCAGCGCTTCGCTCGCCGCGGGCGGGGGCTCCGCCACCCGCACCCCCTTTGCGCCTTCGCTTCGCTCGGCTTGCTGGGGTTGGGCGCCGCGGTGACGGTTCCGGGCGGGGCCGAGCGCCGCGGTGATGGTTCCGGGCGGTGGTTGCTCGCCGCTCGAACGGTTCCGGGCGGGGGTTGGGCGCCGCTTGATGGTTTCGGGCTGGGGGTGGGTTGCTTGCTGGGTGTGGGATCTGGGCAGCACATACGCGGACCGTCCCGGCTCCACGTCTCGGGTGGCCCACACCCAGTCACAAGCTCAGGCGGTTAGGGGCGTAGGGCTTTTAGGGCTACTGCTGTTAGGAGGGTGGCGGCTCCTGTGAGGGTTAGGAGCGTCAGGTGCTCGTGGAAGAGGAGGACGGCTAGGGCTGTGGCTGTTAGGGGTTCCAGCAGGGCTAGGACGGCTGCCGTTGAGGGGGTCAGGGTGCGGAGGCTTGAGTAGAAGAGGGTGTAGGCGAGGGCGGTGGGGATCAGGCCGAAGTACGCGAGGGTCGGCCAACTTGCCGCGTGTGGGGTCAGGCCTTCGAGTAGGGCTAGGGGTAGGAGTGCCAGGGCTGCGGTGGTGAAGCCTAGGAGGGCTGTGGTGGTGGGGGCTGGGTTGTTGCGGTTGAGAAGGGTGGTGGTGGCGTAGCCGGCTGCTGAGAGGAGCGACAGGAGGATGCCGGGGAGGGATGTGGTGATGGCGGTGCCGGGGGCTGCTACCAGGAGGGTCAGGCCTAGGACTGCCAGCAGGAGTGCCGGCGTGATGCGTTCTCGGGTTGCCAGGGCTATGAAGAGAGGGCCTGCGCCTAGGGAGATGACGGTGGCTACTGCTACGCCTACTCGGGGTATGGCGGCGAAGTAGCCGAGTTGGCAGGCGGTCAGACCTAGGCCGGTGAGGATGTATCGCCTTGGCGCGGCCATGAACGTGGCGCGGATCGAGGTCCTGGTGAAGAGGCAGTTGGCCAAGAGCAGCCAGGCGGCGCCGGTGGCCAGGCGCCAGAAGGAGATGGCAGTCGAGGTCAGGCCGCTCGATTGGAACAGCAGAGCGCCGGTGGGACCGCCGGTGCCCCAGGCGAGGCCGGCCAGGGCGACGTAGGCGAGGGCGCGCGTCTTCGTGGGTCGGTGCAGCATCGAAGTACTCCGGGATGTTCGCGGGAGAGATGGGTCGTCTGCGAACAGCCCGAAGAAGCCCAGGTCAGAACCTGGGCGCTAACCGAGTGACCGTCCGCCTAAGCGGCGGTCGGCGGGGTGATGATGCGATGCACGGACAGGACCCTAGCCCGAAAGCGCGAGCCGGCCGAGCGAATTACATCCGGAGCTGGGAGCCACCGTTGAAGTCCAGGACCGTGCCGGTGGCGAACTCGGCCTCCGGCGACGCCAGGTAGAGGATCGCCGCCGCGACTTCCGACGGGTCGGCGACGCGTTCGAGCGGGCTCTCCATGCGGCGGCGGTCGTAGCCTTCGCCGGTCAGGTGTACGGCGGCCATGTCGGTGGTCGTCCAACCGGGCGCGATCGCGGTCACGGCGATGCCTTCCGGACCGAGTGCGCGGGCCAGCGACTGGGTGAACGACACGATGCCCGCCTTCGAGGCGCCGTACGCGGGCTGGTTGGGCTCGCCGCGGAACGCACCGCGCGACGATACGTTGACGATCCGGCCGCCGCGGCCCATGTGCCGGACCGCGCACCATGTGACGTTCGATGGGCCGACGAGATTGACCGCGAGGGTGTCGGCCCAGGCCTGCTGCCATTCGGCGTACGTCGTCTCCCGGATGCGGTGGGGGTGGTAGACGCCGGCGTTGTTCACGAGTACGTCGATCCTGCCCAGAGCGGCCGCGGCGTCGTCGACCATTGTCTGGATCGCGGCCGGATCAGCCAGATCCGCGTGCGCGAGGACATGCCCTGATCCAGGCAGCGACTTCACAACGGCCTCGGCAGCGTCGGCCGAGGCCCCGTAGTGCACCGCAACCCGGTCCCCCGCGTCCCCGAACGCCTGCGCCGTCGCCGCCCCAATCCCCCGCGAGGCCCCTGTCACCAACACAGCACGATCCATGCTCCCGATCCTTTCACCGGGAGCACGCAACCTATTGGCGTGGGTTCACGTCGCGGCGGTAGGCCTTGGACTGGCGGGCCCATTGTTTCTTGGCTTCGGCGCGGAGGCGGAGGTTGTTGCGGCGGGCCATGAAGGCGGCCTCGCGCTGCAGTTTGGTCCAGCTCTCGAAGCGGCGGATCGGCAGCGTGCCGTCCTCCAGCGCGGCCCGCACAGCGCACCCGGGCTCAGTGGCATGGGCGCAGTCCTTGAACTTGCACTGCTCAGCCAGCGCCGTGATGTCCGGGAACGCCGCGGCCAAACCCTCACCGGACTCCTGCAGACCGATCCCCCGCAGCCCAGGCGTGTCGATCACAACGCCGCCATTCGGCAGCACGATCAGCTCACGCCGGACCGAGGTGTGCCGGCCCTTCCCGTCCTCACGGATGTCCTGCACGTCCAGCAGCTCCACACCGGCCAGCGCGTTCACCAGCGACGACTTCCCCGCACCACTCGACCCGAGCAGCGCCACAGTCGCGTCACCATCCAGCAGCGTCCGTACCGACTCCAGGCCCTGACCAGTCGTCGCACTACACACCAGTACGTCGGCACCCGGCGCAGCACGCGCCACATCCTCAGCGAGGGCGTCGGCATCGCCGACAAGGTCCGACTTGGTCAGTACGACGACCGGCCGCGCACCGCTCTCCCACGCCAGCGCGAGGAAGCGCTCGATCCGGACGATGTTCGGCTCCGGTACCAGGCCGACGACGATCGCGATCACGTCGACGTTGGCCGCGAGCACCTGGCCTCTGGACGAACCACCGACCTCCGCGCGCACGATCGCCGTACGCCGTGGAGCCAGGGACTCGACCGTGATCCGGTCGTCCGGCCAGTACCGCAGTACGGCCCAATCCCCTGTACATGGGCCGGCCTGGGGGTCACTGGCCACCGCGGCAAGGAGCGCACTGGACCACGTCGCGCGGACCGGGCCGTCCTCGGTGAGTACCGTCGCCAGGCCCTTGTCGACCCGGGAGACGCGTCCCGGCACGAGCTCGGCCGGGACAGAGCTCAGGTAGTCGGCCGTGGAACTGTCGAGTCCCAGGGCCTGGAGTGTGGCTGACATCGGCGAACCTTTCGGAGGGTCCGGCCGCGAGGTCAGCTCAGCGGACGGACGGGGTGGGAGACATCGGCCCGGTGGGCCTGATCCAAGCTCATGGCGGGGGCCTCCCTTCCAAGTCCTGCGGTCCTGGTCCAGGACCGGCTGATGGCGTCAGCGTAGGTCGTCGGTGTCAGTTTGCGCACCGGGTTTTCCGACCGGCTCGGGCTTGCGCTGGGGCGCCGGCCCGGAGGCCGGTTCGGGCTTGCGCTGCGGCGCCGGCGCGGGGGCCGGCTCGGCGACCTCGGTCTTCGGTCCCGGCTCGGCCGCCGGAGCCTTCGGTGGCCGGTCCGTCCGCGGCCGGTCCGTAGGTGGCCGGTCCGTAGGCGGCCGCTCTGACGACGGGGCCTTGGGCGGCTGGTCCGCCGCCGGTACGCCGAGGCCCTCGACCTTCCGCGCGACCTCGATCTCCGGCCGCTCCTGCTCGACCGGGGTCAGCGGGTTGTCGTGATGCGGCTCCGACTCCGCCTTCATCACCGGCTCGACCTCGTCCACGGTCTCCTTCGCCGTCTCCGTCACGCGGACCTTGTGCGGCCAGAGCCGGTCGACGACCGCGTTCAGCGCCGCGCCGATCAGCACCGCGATGGCGGTCATGTAGAGCCACATCAGTACGGCGATCGGTGCCGCCAGCGGACCGTAGATCGACGTACCGCCGACCGTGCTCTGCAGGATCCAGCGCAGGACGAAGCTGCCCAGGATCCAGATCGAGAGCGCCAGGAACGACCCGGGCAGATCGGAGACCCAAGGCGTCCGCACCGGCACCGACAGGTGGTACAGGGTGTTCAAGAAGCCCGCGGACAGGATCGTGACGACGGGCCAGTACAGCTGGTTCAGGAAATCGAGGCGGTGCGGCAGCAGAGCCTGTACGGCGTCCGGTCCGGCCAGCACCAGCGGGAGGACGATCACGCCGATCACGAGGGCGGCGCAGTACAGCGAGAACGACAGCGCCCGGGTCCGGACGATGCCGCGCTTGCCACCCATCCCGTACATGATCGTGATGGTGTCGACGAACACGTTCAGCGCGCGGCTGCCGGACCACAGCGCGAGCACGAAACCGATCGAGATGACGTCCGGCCGGCCGCCGTTCAGGACCTGGTCCAGGGTCGGCACGATCACACCCTGGACGGAGTCGGCGGTCAGCGCCCGGGCGGCCAGTTCGACGATCTGCGCCTTGATGTCGTCGATCGTCTCGACCTCGAAGTACTTGCCGGCGATGTAACCGAGACTTCCGGCCAGCCCGAAAATCAGCGGCGGCAGCGAGAGGATCGCGAAGAACGCCCCCTCCGCCGCGAGACCGGTGACCCGGTAGCGCAGACAGACACCGATGGTCTGGGTGAGCAGCTTCCAGGTCGTCGCGGGGATTTTGCGGACCCATGCCAATGAGAGGGAGCTCCCACCCGCGGGTCTTGCCCCTGAACGTGCCATACCGCTTACCGTACTGACATGGCGGACCCATTCGCGGTAACGAATCAGGCTCCCCCACTCCAGGGGGTGAACTTCTTCACCCGGGACACGGCCCTCGGTGACGCTCTGCGTCCGTACGCCGACCTCGCGGACGATCCCGGGCTGACCCGGATCGGCGAGCTCGCGGGCTCCGAAGAGGCCCTCGCTCAGGCACTCCCCGCGAACCAGAACGTACCGGTCCTGCGCACGCACGACAGGTACGGGAACCGGATCGACGAGGTCGAGTTCCACCCGTCCTGGCACTGGCTGATGGAGCGCGCCGTCGGCTTCGGGCTGCAGGCCGCGCCGTGGACGAGCGACCGGCCCTCCCCGCACCTGACCCGCGCGGCCGGCTTCTACGTCTGGTCCCAGGTCGAGCCCGGCCACGGCTGCCCGATCTCGATGACGTACGCCGCCGTCCCCGCCCTCAGGGCGGACGAACGGCTCGCCAAGGAGTGGGTCCCGCAGCTGGCTTCGCGCCAGTACGACGTACGCCGGTTGCCTGCGGCCACCAAGAGCGGCGTCCTCGCGGGGATGGGGATGACCGAGAAGCAGGGCGGCTCGGACGTCCGGGCGAACCTGACCACCGCGACGCCGGCCGGTGACGACGGTGAATACCAGCTGAACGGGCACAAGTGGTTCTGCTCGGCGCCACAGGTCGACGTCTTCCTGGTACTGGCGCAGGCGCCGGACGGACTGAGCTGCTTCGTCGTCCCGCGCGTGCTTGCCGACGGCAACCGGAACGCGTTTGCCCTGCAGCGGCTGAAGGACAAGCTCGGGAACCGGTCGAACGCGTCCAGCGAGGTCGAGTTCCACGGCACGGTCGGCTACCGCCTCGGCGACGAGGGCGCCGGGGTCCGCACGATCATCGAGATGGTGGCCGCGACCCGGCTGGACTGCGTCCTCGGCTCGGCCGCTCTCCAACGGCGCGCGCTGGTCGAGGCGCTCTGGCACACCCGCCATCGTTCGGCGTTCGGTGATCTGCTCGCCGACAAGCCCGCGATGCAGAACGTGCTGGCCGACCTGGCGCTCGAGAGTGAGGCTGCGACAGCGCTCGCGATGCGGCTTGCGGCGGCGGTTGATGCGTCGACCAACGGCAACGAGCAGGAGGCCGCGTTCCGGCGGATCGGGCTGCCGCTGGCGAAGTTCTGGGTGAGTAAGCGGACGCCGTTCATGGCCGCCGAGGCCCTGGAGTGTCTCGGCGGGAACGGGTTCGTCGAGGAGTCCGGGATGCCTCTGCTGTTCCGGGAGTCCCCGCTGAACTCGATCTGGGAAGGGTCGGGGAACGTGAACGCACTCGACGTACTGCGAGCCCTCAGACGGCCCGAGTCGCTCGAGGCTTGGCTGCTGGAGGTCGGCGCGGCGCGGGGTGCGGACGAACGCCTGGACACCGCGGTCAACGACGTACTGCAAGCGCTTGCTGACGTCGAGGGCGCCGAGGCGGGCGCCCGCCGGTTGGCGGCGCGGATGGCGCTCTGCCTTCAGGCGTCCCTGCTCGTCCGGCACTCCACACCCGCGGTCGCGGACGCCTTCGTCGCGTCCCGACTGGCGAACGACTGGGGCGGCGTCTTCGGCACCCTCCCGCGGACCACGCCGTTCGGCCTGATCACCGACCGCAGCCTCTGACTCTGAGCCGCGGCAGCACGATAGGGTGGCCGCGTCGCGACTGGCGCGCTGAGGTGGAGAACCACCGGGGAGCGAAGACTGTCGGCACCGTGCGCCTGGGTGCCCACGACCCACTGCAACCGCAGGAGAGACAACGATGACTCAACCCTTCGACGCCGCCGCCGCGTCGGCCGCGTACAACAACGCGCTCCAGGTGATCGCCGCGGTGGAACCCACCGTCGCCGGCGCGATCAAGGCCGAACTGGCCGACCAGCGTTCCTCGCTGAAGCTGATCGCGAGCGAGAACTACGCCTCCCCCGCCACCTTGCTGACGATGGGCAACTGGCTCTCGGACAAGTACGCCGAGGGCACCATCGGGCACCGTTTCTACGCGGGCTGCCAGAACATCGACACCGTCGAGCAGGCCGCGGCCGACCACGCCACGGCGCTGTTCAACGCCCCGCATGCCTACGTCCAGCCGCACTCCGGCATCGACGCGAACCTGGTCGCCTTCTGGGCGATCCTGGCCCAGCGGATCGAGTCCCCGGCGCTGGCCGAGGCGGGCGCGAAGCACGTCAACGACCTGTCCGAGGAGGACTGGTCCAAGCTCCGCCGGGCGTTCGGTGACCAGAAGATGCTCGGTATGTCGCTGGACGCCGGCGGTCACCTGACCCACGGCTTCCGGCCGAACATCTCCGGCAAGATGTTCCACCAGAGCTCCTACGGCACCGATCCGGAGACCGGGCTGCTCGACTACGACGAGGTCGCCCGCAAGGCGCGGGAGTTCAAGCCGCTGATCCTGATCGCCGGCTACTCGGCGTACCCGCGGAAGGTGAACTTCGCGACGATGCGCGAGATCGCCGACGAGGTCGGCGCGACGCTGATGGTCGACATGGCGCACTTCGCCGGCCTGGTCGCGGGCAAGGTCTTCACCGACGACTTCGACCCGATCCCGCATGCGCACGTCACCACGACGACCACGCACAAGTCGCTGCGCGGCCCGCGCGGCGGCATGGTGCTGTGCCAGCCGGAGTACGCCGACGCCGTCGACCGCGGCTGCCCGATGGTTCTGGGTGGTCCGCTCGGCCAGACGATGGCGGCGAAGGCGGTCGCGCTG
This sequence comes from Kribbella sp. NPDC050241, assembly GCF_044459685.1. Classification (NCBI taxonomy): domain Bacteria; kingdom Bacillati; phylum Actinomycetota; class Actinomycetes; order Propionibacteriales; family Kribbellaceae; genus Kribbella; species Kribbella sp. NPDC050241. The sequence continues at coordinate 1,004,741 of NZ_JBITJE010000001.1, read as the reverse complement.
GCGGAGGCCCGGCAGCCGTCGTTCCAGGAGTACGCGCAGGCCGTCGCAGACAACGCGGTCGTGCTCGCGGAGGGCCTGATGAAGCGTGGCGTCAAGCTCGTCACCGATGGCACCGAGAACCACCTGGCTCTGCTCGACGTCTCGTCGTACGGGATCACCGGGCGGCAGGCCGAGTCGGCGCTGCTCGACGCGGGGATCGTGACGAATCGGAACGCCGTACCGCGCGACCCGAACGGCGCCTGGTACACCTCAGGCGTCCGGATCGGTACGCCGGCACTGACCACGCGCGGCTTCGGGGCCGACGAGTTCGACCGGGTCGCCGAGTTGATGGTCGACGTGCTGTCTTCGACGACGCCGACGACAACGGCCGCCGGTGCACCGTCCAAGGCGAAGTACGTGCTGGCCGACGGCGTTGCCGACAAGGTCAAGGCCGCCTCGGCCGAGATGCTCGACAAGCACCCGCTGTACCCGGGCCTCGAGCTCAACTGACGTCATCGCGCGGCGCCTGCTCTCCCCTCGGGAGCAGGCGCCGCGCTGCTCTGTCAGGCGTCCTGCTTGATCCCCATCAGCGCCTCCTGCGAGGCCTTGGTGGCCTGCTTCGGCATCAGTACGGCGGCCAGTACGGCGCCCACGACCGCGATGCCGGCCGAGACCCACATGGTCGTGTTGAGGCTGGTCATGAACGCGTCGCGTACGTCGCCGAGCAGGTCCGCAGACCCGACCTTGGTCGCGACTGAGAGCCCGCCACCCAGCCCCTTCTCGACCGCGTCAGCCGCCTGTGCCGGCAGTCCGGTCGTGTCCACGTTGTGCCGGTAGACCGAGTTCAGCACCGTGCCGAGGACAGCTACACCGACGGTGCCGCCAACCTGCCGGAACGCCTGCAGTAGAGCGGATCCGGTGCCGGCCCGCTCCGGGTCGAGCACACCCAGCGCCGCGTTCATTGCCTGCGGCATCGAACAGCCGAGGCCGAACCCGACCACCACGAACCAGATCGCGGTGTAGCCGTAGCCGGTGCCGAGATCGGTGAAGGCTCCGAGCAGGAACCCGGCGGCCATCACCAGGAACCCGGCCATCACCACCAGCCGGGTGCCGACCTTCGCCTCAACCGGCTCGGCCAGCTTCGCCCCGACCGTCATTCCACCGATGAACGGCAGCAGCTTGAGACCGGTGTGCAGCGCGTCGGACCCGTTGATGCCCTGGAAGTACTGCGGCATCGTGAAGAGCAACCCGAAGATCGCGAACACCGAGACGGTGAGCAGCACCGCCCCACCGGTGAACACCTTCTCGCCGAACAGCCGCAGCTCGATCAGCGGGTCGGAGTTCCGCCGCTGCCAGAGCAGGAAGACAGCAAGGAGTACGACGGCCAGCGCCAGGAAGAGCACCGTGGTGCCGTCGGTCCACGAGGTCTCCCCCGCCTTGGTCACGCCGTACACGAGCGAGGCCAGGCCGGTGCTGGAGAGCAGGATGCCGAGCCAGTCGATCGCCGGCCGGCGCGAGCTGCGGGTCTCCGGGACCAGCAGGCTGACAGCGATCGCGGCGATCAGCGCGATCGGCACGTTCAGGTAGAAGATCCACTGCCAGCCGGCGTGGTCCAGCAGCAGGCCGCCGACGATCGGGCCGACCGGCATACCGATGCTGTTCGCCACGACGAAGAAGCCGATCGCCTTCTTGCGCTCGACCTCGGTGGGGAACAGCACGGTGATCAAGGACAGCGCGACCGGCACGATCATCGCGGCGCCGACGCCGAGGAACGCCCTGGCGCCGATCAGCTGGCCGGCCGAGTCGGACAGCGCACAGGCGAGCGACGCTGCGCCGAACAGTGTCAGCGCGATCGCGATGATCTTGCGGCGCCCGAAGCGGTCGCCGAGCAGTCCGGCCGGCAACAGCAGCGCGGCGAGAACCAGGTTGTAGCTGTTCGCCATCCACTGCAGCTGACTGGTCGACGCGTCGAGGTCGGCGGCCAGGGTCGGCAGCGCGACGTTCAGCACGGTCGTGTCGAGGCCGAGCACGAGCACGGCCAGGCAGAGTGCGAAGAGGACTCCGAAGCGGCGGGCGCCGGTGAGCGTCGGCCCTTCGGCAACGGAGGAGGTGGTCATGTCGAGCAAATTATCAGATATTTGTGATAGTTGCGATAGATCAAATTACTGTAGTCTTCAACCATGGCGCCCGAACCCACTCCCGAAGAGGTCAGCCAATTCGTCGAGCGCTTCGCCGGCATCCTGGCGAACAGTGGCGTCCCGACCATGTCGGCCCGGGTGATGGGACGGATGCTGGTCAGCCCGACCGGGACGATGACGGCCGCCGAGCTGGCCGAATCGCTGAAGATCAGCCAGCCCGCGGTGTCCGGCGCGGTCCGGCAGCTGATCCAGGTCTCCTTCATCACCCGCGAGCGGCAACCCGGCTCACGCAAGGACCACTACCGGATCCGCGACGACGTCTTCGCCGCCATCCTCGAACGGCGCAATCTCGCGCTGAGCGAATGGGAGTCCAGCAGCCGCTCCGGCGCGGAGCTGTTCGGCCCCGGCAACCCGGTCGGCCGCCGCCTCTCCGAAGCCGCCGACTTCTTCGCCTTCATCCACGCCGACATGGACCAGATGATCAAGAACTGGCGCGCCGAACATCCCCGCTGAACGCTCCTTTGATCGGCTGTAATCGTTTGTTGTGATCGGCAATAGACGGGTGTGGAACCGATGACCGAGCCCACCGGGGCCGATCTTGAGCAGCTGTATACGGAGCACTATCGCGCGATCCTGCGGTACGTCGTACGCCGGATCGGGGATGCCGACGAGGCGCACGATGTGACCGCGGACGTGTTCCTGACGGCGTTGAGGCGGCGGACGGATTTGCCGCAGGACCGGGCGTTGCCGTGGCTGTACCGGGTCGCGGCGAACGTGCTGGCCGATCGACGGCGCAGTCGGCAGCGGTCGACTGCCGCATATCAACGCGCCGGCAACGACCTCGTGACCAGGACCGGACCGGCCGCGGACGAGCGGCTTGAGTGGTCCGACCAGCTGGCCGGGACTTTGGCTGCTCTGCGGACACTGAGCGCGGCCGACCAAGAGGCGCTGATGCTGGCGGGCTGGGAGGAACTGCGTGGCGCCGATCTCGCGACGGCACTTGGTTGCTCGAGGGCGGCCGCGGCAGTTCGGCTGCACCGCGCGAGAGCTCGGTTGAAGACGGCGCAGGCGCAGTACGACGACCGCGCGCGGAGCACCCAGGGACGGTCGGTCGGTTCCACGGTCGTGCGAACAGCTGAGTCCAAGACGCAGGGAGAACGTTCATGAACACCAACGACCTCGACACACTGAAGCGCGTCGACCCGGCGTCCGGGATCCCAGATGGCCCGCTGACAGGTCGCGAACTGGCGGGACTGCAACGGATCGCGACCCGGCTGGCCGCGGAGGAGCATGTTGCTCCGGTCAACGGCGTACGGGCGGCCGACGTACCTGCCCGTCGTGGAAAGGTACGGCGGCGCGCGGTGCTGGTCGGCGTGGCCGGGGCCGTGGCGGTCGCGGCCGCGGGGGTGGTGGTCGTCGACCCGTTCGGGTCGGGTGGGGTCGCGATGGCGGCGACTCCGCCGTTGCTGGATGCCGAGCTCGCGCAGGGCCGGCCGGGCAAGGCGGCGTTGCTGGCGCTCGCGGCGACGGCGGCCGCCGACAAGACGCTGCCGGGCGACGCCGGGTCGCACACGGTGCGGATGCAGGCGTGGAACCTGTCGACGGCCGTCGACAGTAAGGAGCGGGTCACCTCGGCGATCATCCCGGAGGACGTGAGCCTGACGTGGAACAGCGATCTGTCCGGGCGCCTGGTGATCAGGACCGGGCAGCCGTACTCCCCGGATCCGACGTCTCACAAGGACCCGGTCGGCAAGCCCGGCAGGGTGAAAGGTGACCAGTCGTGGCCGCCGGGGAGATACCAGCCGATGTACCGCTATCCGCTGCCGAGCGACCCTGCACGGCTCTTGGCGGTGCTGAAGATCGGCCACGACATCGACGCCAACGGCCCCGGCCAGCTGGCCGGCGCAGTCACGGACCTGTACCGCGAGGCGACGCCGGCCCCAGCGGTACGCGCGGCGGTGCTCAAGATCCTCGCCGATCACAGCAACGCGGTATCGCTGGGCGCAATGACCGACCGGAGCGGCCGCAAGGGCCAGGCGTTCGCGGTCGACAGCAGCTACGGCGGCCTGCCGAACCGGCACGTCCTGATCTTCGACGCCAAGACCGGCCGCCTCTGGGCCGACGAAACAGTCCTGACAAAAACCGCCGGGCGTCTGAACGTCCGGATCCCCGCCGTGATCAGCTACAAGCTCTACCTGTAGGCGGGGCGGCTGGGTGCACCGGCGAGCGCGCGGGGAGAGGTGCGCGCGCGTCGCCGGTGCGGGGAGGGGACTACGTGGTCAGCGCGTAGACCGCGATGGCTGCGAAGTCGTCGGCTGGTTCGGAGGCTTGCCAGGAGCGGACGTCGTCGACGTACCGGGAACCATGACCAGTGAACTGAGCGTACTGATCGACACCGTCGGCCGGGCACGGGTTCATGCCGTCCAGGTGATCACCCAGACCTTCCTCGAACAGCTCCTCCGAGTTCGGCCCGTTCACGACCGCACCCGTGAGCTCGCGCCCGAGAATGTTCGCGATCTGGTGGTGCGGGCACCGCTCGGCGTTCTCCCCCACGCCGACCATGAACGACACACCCCACGCGTTGGCGCCGAAGTTCCAGTCGAGCTGCTGCGTACCGAAGTCGTCGTACCGCCGGTCTCCCGTCACCTGCCGATACAGATGCGCGGTAGCCGCCAGCCCGAAGGCATGCGGTACGGCGTCGAAGTTGTCGTACTGCGCCCCAGCGCGGAACGGATCCGCGGACGCCCGCCCCGCCCCGATCTCCAGCTGCGCACGCAGATCACCAGCCAGCTTCTTCACCAGCCCACGATCCGATCGGTTGGCCCGGATCAGGTCCGCATGCGCCAGTGCGCTCACGTCATACAGGTTGAGCGTGTCGCCGCCGGCCTCGTGCTCGATGTACTGCCCAGCCCAGTAGCCGGCCTGCTTCAACCACGCGTGTCCTCGTGGATCGCGGAGGCGCTGCGCGGCAAGCGCCAGCTCGGTGGCGCCCAACTCGAGGTCGTCCCGCCACGCCGACTCCGGGTAGAACGCGAACGGCAGCGACGTGACCAACTGCCCGACGTTCTTCGTCTGAGCCTGAGCGAAGATCTGCGCCGCAGTCTCGAGATGACGACGAGCCTTGACCGGATCCGTCCGCGCCTCGACCTGTGCAGCAAGAGCGAACGCGGCAGCAGTGCGGCCCGCAAGGTTCGGACTGATCGGCTGCCCTGGCGCCGCGGCCCGGAACACCGGCCGGTTGCGCAGGAACCGCTCGGACGGATCGGTCAGATGATCGTCGACCTCCGGCAGCCGCCAGATGTCGTGGTCGCCGATGAAGGTCTCCTCGACGTTGCCGGTGCCGGTTCCGACCTGGATGTAGAGCGTCTTCGTCCGCTCGTCCCACATCTTGTCCAGCCAGTCCAGACCGTGCCGCGCCTCGGCCAGCACCTGCTTGTCCGGCTTCCGCGCGTCCCTGGCCGATGCCCACAGCAACGACTCCGAGTACGCCGCGATGTGCGTGAACTTCAGGTAGTCGCCGGCGTCGTACCAACCGCCCTCGACGTCGACCGGCCCACCGATCCGCTGCAGTTCACCGACGGTCTGATCGGTGTCGGGATCGACGAACACCGGCCAGTCGTAGACCTGCGCGGCCCGGTCGTTCAGGTGCGCCGGCTGCCGGCCGAGTGAACCCGGTACGACGTTCGCGCCGTCACGCTGCTCGGTGAAGAACGTGACCGCCTTGTCCTTGGCACCGGTCAGCATCCGGTCGCTGTTCGCCCGGATGTCGAACGCCGCCGACGACGCGACCCCGGGCACCTCGACCCGGTAGGTCCCCGGCACCTTCAGCGCGGACAGGTCCAACTGGTACACGTGCTGGTACGTCGCATTCCACTCCCCCGCGTCTCCGCCGACGCGCCCGGTCAGCACGCGATGCCCGTGCCGGTCGACCACCTGGAACTTCTTCCCGGCCGCTGCGTCCCGCGTCATCACGTACGCCGCCTTGCCGTCCAAGGCGCCGTACCCGAGCTGACTCACCCGCACCACGCCGCCGGACGCGGCAGCGGACACCGGACTCACCGGCCCCACCACCAATCCCGCGGCCAATCCCGTGGCCATGACGATCGACCCCACCCGGCGCAGCGACCTCACGAGCGAATCCTCCCACCCGACCAGCAACGTCGACCCGACCAATAGGAAAGTTTCCTGTTGATTTGTCGGAAGGTAGCGCAGTCCCCCGCCGGAGTACAGAGTTCAGCGCCCGACTCGGACGACCGCCCAGACCATCAGCGCAGCGAAGGCCGAACCGATCACCACACACGCCACCGAGATCCCCGCCAGCGTGATGAACGCACCGAAGGCAACCATCGCGACCGGCATCAGGCCTTGGTCGGACAGATGCACGATGCTGAAGCTCCGGCCCAGGTACGACGCGTCGACCGACAACTGGAACACGGCCGACAACTGGGCGGACGCGATCCCGGCCGTACTGCCGATCATCACCATGGCCAGGAAGATGCCGGCCCGCGGCATCACACCGATCATCACGCAGCCGGCCGCCTGGAAGATCAGCGCGATCAGCCCGGTGCGGGCAAGGTTCGCCGGCTTCCAGCGCATCGCGACGATCGCACCGGCCGCGGCCGAGATCCCCGAGACGGCCTCGAACCAGCCGAGCGCGGTCGGTCCCCACCCGTCCAGATGCGTCCGCTGCACCAGACCGACCGCCAGCACCGGGCCGACGCAGAGGTTCAGCCCGGAGAACGCGATCACCAGCGTCCGCGCCTTGGCGTCGCGGCCGAGGTAGGCGAAGCCCTCCTTCAGGTCCGCGCGGATCGACGTACCGGTGGACGCGGGTTGTGGGAGCCGCGGCTTCACCAGGAACGCCAGGACAGCCGCGATCACCGCGAACGACACCGCGTCGACGAGCATCACTGTGACCAGGCCGCCGTGCGCGACCAGCACGCCACCGAGTGGGGCCCCGACGAAGATGGCGAGGCGGACCGCCAGCTGGTTACCGGCCATCAGCTTCACCTGGTCGTCCGGCTGCACCATCCGGCGCGGCAACGTCCCGGCGGCCGGCGTGTAGATCGCGTCGACCACGCCGAACGCCACCGCGATCGCGAGCAGCAACGCCAGGGACAACCCCCACATCGAAGCGACCAGTGCGCCCACGGTCAGGACGACGATCCGGCCCAGATTCGCCAGGACCATCACCCGGCGTCCGTCGATACGGTCGGCGAGCGCCCCGCCGAACAGCAGCACGAGCGCCTGCGGTAGGGCGCCGATACCCATCACGAGTCCGACGCCGGCCGGCGTCGTGATCTGCGCGGCACTCCAGGCCAGACCGACGTACCAGGCCATGTCGCCGACCTTCGAGACGGCGGCTGCGAAGATCCAGGCGTGCACCTGGGTGTCCCGGCGCAGCGGCGGGAACACGACGGCGGGAGCAGTGGGCGGAAGCTCGCTCATGGCCGGGCCGGCACCGCGTGAGCGAAGAAGAAGACCCGGTGGGCGTCCTCCCCCTCGGACGGTTCGTCGTAGTACTCGCGGACCAGAACCTCGATCCGCTCACTGAGCTCGTCCAGCCGCTCGGGCGTCAATGTGAGCCATCTCTCGGTCGCGTACGCCGCCCGCACCCAGGACTCGTCGAACTGGTACCTGATGTCGAACCATTGCCGCACCTTGCCGACGTGATGAGCGAGGTTCTGATCCTCGGCCGTGGCCGCGACCAACTCGCCGGCCGGGTCGCCCTGGGCATCCGCGATGGACCAGGAGTACGACGACGTGTCGCCGAGCCTCCACCACCGTTCCCGCCGGTTCTTGGCCAGCTCGGGGGCCTCGACGATCACCCCGGCCGCGCTCAGAACCTTGAGGTGATGGCTGATGTTGCCGACCAGTTCACCGGTGGCCTCGGCCAGCCGGGAGGCGGTCGCGGGGCCGTCCACATAGATGATGTCGAGCATCCGGCGGCGGAGCGGATGGTGGATCGCGGCGAGTACGGACGGTGTCACCGACCGTCGGTTGGCGGGTGTCATGGGCAGCACGATAGCTTCCACAAGAATTCTTGTGCAAGAGTTCTTGTGGAACAGATCCGGAGCCCGAAACAATCTCCATCAGACTGGTAGACATAGCCGTACCGTGAGACCGGCGCTCAGGATGTGGGATTATGGGTTGATTTGTCAGCCGCTGGAGCTGACTCTTGTGGACATGCTCGCTGCCCAGTCCACCCACCTCGTAGGTCGCATTCATGTCGACCTCGGGCGGATGCGCAGCGCCATCTGTTGTCCTTCGATGTTCTGACAGCGACCCCGCCGGGCCTGATGACGGCCCCTGATCACCCCCGATCACCGCTGGGTGCGCACCGCGCGGAACGCATCGAACCGACGACGCTTCGATCTCGCCGCCTGCGGACGCACCTGTCACGAGGACTAGGACACGTTCCCGATGACTGGCGTCACCTCAGCTCCCCGCAAACCGGCCCGCCCGCGCAAGGGCAAGGGCGAAGGACAGTGGGCCCTCGGCTACCGCGAGCCGCTGAACAAGAACGAGGAGAACAAGAAGAACGACGACGGCCTCAACGTCCGGGCCCGGATCGAGAACATCTACGCGCACACCGGCTTCGACTCGATCGACCCGGCCGACCTGCGCGGACGGTTCCGCTGGTGGGGGCTGTACACCCAGCGCAAGCCCGGGATCGACGGCGGCAAGACCGCGACGCTGGAGCCCGAGGAGCTGGACGACCGCTACTTCATGATGCGGGTCCGGGTCGAGGGCGGCCAGCTCAGCACCGAGCAGCTCAAGGCGATCGCGGAGGTCTCGACCGACTACGCGCGCGACTCCGCCGACATCACCGACCGGCAGAACATCCAGCTGCACTGGATCCGGATCGAGGACGTGCCGGCGATCTGGCAGAAGCTGGAGTCGGTCGGCCTCTACACCACCGAGGCCTGCGGCGACGTACCGCGCGTCGTCATCGCCAGCCCGGTCGCCGGGATCGCGGCCGACGAGATCATCGACCCGACGCCGGCCATCGACGAGATCGTCGACAAGTACATCGGCTCCTCGGAGTTCTCCAACCTGCCGCGCAAGTTCAAGACCGCGCTGACCGGTCACCCGTCGCACGACGTCGTACCTGAGGTCAACGACATCGCGTTCGTCGGGGTGGTCCACCCCGAACACGGGCCGGGCTTCGACCTGTGGGTCGGCGGTGGATTGTCGACGAACCCGATGCTCGCGCAGCGGCTCGGCGCCTGGATCCCGAGCGACGAGGTCGCCGAGGCCTGGTGGGGTGTCACCAGCATCTTCCGCGACTACGGCTACCGGCGGCTGCGCAACCGGGCCCGGCTGAAGTTCCTGGTCGCCGACTGGGGTGTGGAGAAGTTCCGCGAGGTGCTGGAGGAGAAGTACCTCAAGCGGAAGCTGATCGACGGGCCCGCGCCAGCGATCCCCGCCGTCCAGGGTGACCACGTCGGCGTTCACAAGCAGAACGACGGCAAGTACTTCGTCGGCGTCGCGCCGGTGGTCGGCAGGGTCTCCGGCACGTCGCTCGGCAAGGTGGCCGACGTGGTCGCGGCGCACGGGTCGAACCGGATCCGTACCACCGCCCAGCAGAAGCTGCTCGTACTCGACGTCGAGGAGTCGCAGGTCGACTCGCTGGTCGCCGCGCTGCACGCGCTCGGCTTCCAGGCCAACCCGTCGGCCTGGCGGCGGAACACGATGGCCTGCACCGGCATCGAGTTCTGCAAGCTCGCGATCGTCGAGACCAAGGCCCGCGCCGCCCAGCTGATCGACGAGCTGGAGGAGCGGATCCCGGAGCTCGACGTACCGATCACCGTGAACGTCAACGGCTGCCCGAACTCCTGCGCCCGGATCCAGGTCGCCGACATCGGCCTGAAGGGTCAGCTGGTCCGCGATGCCGAGGGCAACCAGGTCCCGGGCTACCAGGTCCACCTGGGCGGCGGCCTCGGACTGGACGCCGGTTTCGGCCGGAAGCTGCGCGGCCACAAGGTCACCTCGGCGGATCTGGCCGACTACGTCGAGCGGATCACGCAGAACTACCTGAAGGAGCGCAACGAAGGCGAGCGCTTCGCCCAGTGGGCCACCCGAGCGGACGAGGAGGCACTCCAATGAGTGAGCGCGCTGCACCGCTGTACTGCCCGTACTGCGGAGACGAGGACCTCCGGCCGGCGGAGGACGGGCACGGCACCTGGGAGTGCCGGCCGTGTGCACGGGTGTTCCAGCTGAAGATGATCGGACTGCGGGTGGCGGTGGAATGAGTACAGATCTGAAGACGCTCGCCGAGGAGGCGAACGAACGACTGGGCGACGCCACGGCGCTCGAGGTGCTGGCGTGGGCACGGGAGACCTTCGGTGACGAGCTGGTGGTGACCGCCTCCATGGCCGACGGTGCACTCCCCCACCTGGCGGCCGAGGCGGCTCCCGGTGTCGACGTACTGTTCCTCGACACCGGCTACCACTTCGCCGAGACGATCGGGACCCGGGACGCGGTCGCGGCGACGCTGCCGATCAACCTGATCAACGCGCTCCCGAAGCAGACCGTCGCGGAGCAGGACGCGGAGTACGGCGAGAAGCTGCACGACCGCAACCCCGACCAGTGCTGCGCGCTCCGCAAGGTCGAGCCGCTGAACCGGTACCTGTCCGGCTACAAGGCCTGGGTGACCGGCGTACGGCGGGAAGAGGCGCCGACGCGGGCCAACACCCAGATCGTCGAGTACGACGAGAAGCGCGACATGGTGAAGCTCAACCCGATCGCCCCGTGGACGCAGGAGGATCTGGACAGCTACATCAGCGACAACGGCGTACTGGTCAACCTCCTGCAGTACGACGGCTACCCGTCGATCGGCTGCGAACCGTGCACCCAGCGCGTCGCACCGGGCGAGGATCCTCGCAGCGGCCGCTGGGCCGGCCAGGGAAAGATCGAATGCGGGCTCCACACATGACCGCCATCATTGACGCCCCGGAGGCCATCCTGACCACCATGAGCGCCACTCAGACAGTCACCGAGCTGGATGCTCTGGAGAGCGAGTCCATTCACGTGTTCCGTGAGGTGGCGGCGGAGTTCGAGCGGCCGGTGATCCTGTTCTCCGGTGGCAAGGACTCGATCGTGATGCTGCACCTGGCCCGGAAGGCGTTCGCGCCGGCCGGTGTCCCGTTCGCACTGCTGCACGTCGACACCGGGCACAACTTCCCCGAGGTGCTCGCGTTCCGCGACGCCACGGTCGAGTCGCTCGGGCTGCGGCTCGAGGTGGCCAGCGTCGAGGACTACATCGCCGACGGCCGGCTGCGGGAACGCTCGGACGGGACCCGGAACCCGCTGCAGACGATTCCGTTGCTGGACGCAATCAACGGGCACCGGTTCGACGCGGTGTTCGGCGGCGGGCGGCGGGACGAGGAGCGGGCCCGGGCGAAGGAGCGGATCTTCAGCCTGCGCGACGAGTTCGGCCAGTGGGACCCGCGCAACCAGCGGCCCGAGCTGTGGTCGCTCTACAACGGCAAGCACCGCCCGGGTGAGCACGTCCGGGTGTTCCCGCTGTCCAACTGGACCGAGCTGGACGTCTGGAACTACATCGAGCGCGAGCAGATCCCGCTGCCCGACATCTACTACGCGCACCAGCGGGACGTGTTCGAGCGCGACGGCATGTTGCTTGCCGTCGGCCCCTACTCGCAGCCGCGCGAGGACGAGACGGTCGAACGCCGGGTGGTCCGCTACCGCACCGTCGGTGACATGTCCTGCACCGGCGCAGTCGCCAGTACGGCGACGTCCGCGGCCGAGGTCGTCGTCGAGGTCGCGGCCAGCGAGCTGACCGAGCGCGGCGCGACCCGTGCCGACGACCGCGTCAGCGAAGCCGCGATGGAAGACCGCAAGCGAGAGGGGTACTTCTGATGACCACGCTCCTCCGCCTGGCCACCGCCGGCTCGGTCGACGACGGCAAGTCCACGCTGGTCGGCCGCCTGCTGCACGACTGCAAGGCGATCCTGGCCGACCAGATCGCCCACGTCGAGTCCGTCTCCGCGGCCCGCGGCGGTGACTTCGACTTCGCACTGCTCACCGACGGCCTGCGGGCCGAACGCGAGCAGGGCATCACCATCGATGTCGCCTACCGGTACTTCGCGACCGAGAAGCGCAAGTTCATCCTGGCCGACTGCCCGGGCCACGTGCAGTACACCCGCAACACCGTGACCGGCGCGTCCACCGCGGATGTGGTGATCATCCTGGTCGACGCGCGGCACGGCGTACTCGAGCAGACCCGCCGGCACCTGGCCGTCGCCGGACTGCTCCGGGTGCCGCACGTCGTACTCGCGGTGAACAAGATCGACCTGGTCGGGTACGACGAAGCCGTGTTCACCGGGATCGCGAAGGACGTCGCGCAGCTCGCCGACCAGCTCGGGATCGCCGATGTCCAGGCCATCCCGGTGTCCGCGCTGGTCGGGGACAACGTGGTCGACCACTCGACCGAGACCAGCTGGTACGACGGGCCGACGCTGCTGGAGTACCTGGAGAACGCGAAGGGCCGGATCGACTCCTCCGACCAGCCGCTGCGCTTCCCGGTCCAGTACGTGATCCGGCCGCAGACCGACGACGAGTACCGCGACTACCGCGGTTACACCGGCACCGTTGCCTCCGGCACCGTTGCGGTCGGCGACCCGGTGATCGTGCTGCCCGCCGGTCGCCGTACGTCGATCGCCGGCATCGACCGGCCCGTGGTCACCGCCACCAGCACCGCGGTCGCCGAGCGGCCGTCGGCGGTTGCCGGTGAGGCCGTGACCGTCCGGCTGGCCGACGACATCGACGTCGCCCGCGGCTCGGTCATCGTGGCCGCCGAAGCCTCCCCCGGCACCCGCCGGGAGGTCGCCGCGACGGTGTGCTGGCTGTCCGACCGCCCGCTGACGGTGGGCGCCCGGGTGCTGATCAAGCACACCACCACGACCGCCCAGGCGATCGTCACCAAGATCAACGGGGCGCTGGACCTCGACTCGCTCGGCGTCATCGATGCCACCGAGCTGGGCCTCAACGACATCGGCAAGGTGCAGCTCAAGGCAGCCGCACCGCTGGCCGCCGATCCGTACTCCAGCAACGCCATCACCGGATCGTTCCTGCTGATCGACGCCCACGACGGGTGGACGCTCGCGGCCGGCATGATCGACGACGAAGAAGGGGAACTGCTGTGACTGCTCCAGCGCTCGTGATCCTCGCCCACGGCAGCCGCGATCCGCGTTCGGCCGCCACCGTCCACGGCCTCGTGAAGTGCCTGCGTGACCTGCGCGACGACCTGCGGATCGAAGCCTCCTTCCTCGACCACTGCCCGCCCACGCCGTACCAGGTCATCGGCAAGCTCGCCGCCGAGGGCGTGGAAGAGGTCGTCGTCCTGCCGCTGCTGCTGTCGTCGGCGTACCACGCCCGGGTGGACGTCCCGGCCGTCGTCGACGAGGCGCGCAGCCGGTTCCCGGACCTGCGGATCATCGCTTCCGACGTGCTCGGGTACGACGAGACGCTGCTCGACGTACTGGATCGCCGGATGCGCGCCGAGCTCAAGGACGGCCGGGTGCGGGAGCTGGACGCGCTCGTCCTGGCGTGCGCTGGGTCGAGCGACTCGCAGGCGAACGCGAGCGTGACGCGGCTGGCACGGTTGTGGGGTCAGCGGCACAAGCTGCCGGTCACCGCGGCCTTCACCGCTGCCGCCTCGCCGTCGCCGGCTGAGGCCGTGCTGCAGTGGCGGCTCGAGGGCCGCCGTCACGTGGCCGTCGGTTCGCTGTTCCTGGCGCCTGGCGTCCTGCCGGATCAAGCCGAGTCGACCGCTCGCCGTGCCGGTGCCGTCGCGGTGTCACGGCCGCTGGGTGTGAGTGCTGAGGTCGCCCGGCTCGTGCTGCTGCGCTACGGCGTGGCCGGCCTCGACCTGCTGACCCTGGCCCCGGTCGCGCGCCCGACAGTGATCAGCCGCCCGGAGCTCGTCCGCACCGCCTGATCAACCGCCGCGCTACGGATCTCAGCCGAAGCGCAGCGGATCGATGAAGGAGACGTCGGCGTACGGCGTCTCCTTCGTCATGAGTTGGCGACCAGTCGCCGAGTCATGCTCGGCGGTTACCGGCTCTGCACCAGCTGAATCGGATTTCCGTCGGGATCCGCGATCCACGCGATCCGCAGGCTGCTGAGCCAGTCGTGTGGCGCGGACAGCGACGCACAGCCGGCCGCGGTCAGGCGGGCGAACTCGCCGTCGGTGTCCTCGCACCAGAGCACGAGCTCGGCGGCCCGGCCGGTGAGATCCGGTGAGAGACCGTGGTCCTTGCGTGCGGAGGCGACATCGGCGATGCCGAGGTTGAAGCCTTCGAGGACCAGTTCGACGTGGATCGGATCGCCCTCGGGCGGATGCTGGAACCGTTGCGCGAAGCCGAGGCCGAGGTAGAAGTCGCGCAGCACCGGGAGCTGCTCGGAGTAGAACGTGATCTGAGGCGCCCTGAACATGCCCCCGATCCTTTCACGAGGCCCGGCGTAGATAGCGTGATATCTTGCTATCTATGACGAAGGATGCGACGAAGAACATCCTGCTGCGGCTGGATCCGGAGTTGGCGGAGCAGCTGCAGACGGTGGCCTCGGTCGAGGGCCGATCGGTGTCGGACGTCGCGCGCGAAGCGATCGCCGCACTGGTGGATCGCCGGCGAGAAGACAGCCGGTTCAGCCAGCTGCTGGAGGAGAACCTCGCCCGGCACGAGCAGTCGCTGCGCCGCCTCCGCGGAGACGACTGATGCGCTACCTCGGCGTGTACGACGTCCTGGCGGTGGCGGCCCGGGTGCTCCGGTGCAGCTCCGAGGACGCCGTACGCCGGACCGACCTGGACGCGGTCGAACGCGCACTGTCCGACGTACGCCGTACCAGCGGACTGGCCGAAGCGGCCGGTGTCCTGCTGTCCGGGCTGATCCGGTCCCGGGTGTTCAGCGGAACGAACCGGACGGTCACGGTCGCGGTGGTGCTGCAGTTCGTCACGCTCAACCAGGCCGACCTGCGGCTGGAGCCGGTGGACGAACTGGACAACCTGCTGGACCGGATCGTGGCCGACGAGACCAACCAGCACGAGGTCGCCGGCTTCATCCAGGACCGGCTGGAGCACCTCGGGATGACCGCCGCCGAACTGCACGAGCACCTCCGGCTCGATCTGCTGCTGGAGGACGAGGTCGCGGCACTGCACACCGACTGGCAGTGGAGAGGAGAAGGCATGTTCGAGCGGTTCAACGACGAGGCCCGGCGGGCCGTCGTGGTGGCGCAGGAGGAGGCGCGGAGCCTCGATCACAGCTTCATCGGGACGGAGCACCTCCTCCTCGGACTGATCGAGGAGGGGCAGGGCGGGGTGGCGAAAGTCCTGTCCGACAAGGGGATCGTGGCGCCGGCGGTGCGCGACCTGGTGGTGGAGATCATCGGACGTGGCGCGCACAAGGCATCGGGCGGACACATCCCGTTCACACCGCGGGCCAAGCGCGCGTTCGAGCAGGCGTACCACGAGTCGCGCCGGCTCGGCGCCGAGCAGCTCGGGCCCGAGCACATCCTGCTCGCCCTGCTCCACGATGGCGAAGGCGTCGCCGCCCAGGTCCTGACGAGACTCGGCGGCAAGCTCGACGACCTCCGCGCGCGGATCGAGCAGTGGATCGACCGCCGGCAGCGGACCGAGGCCGTGGTCACCGACATGCTCGCCGAGGACCCGTCGACCTGGACCACTTACGGCCGGCGGCACCACCTGGTCCACGAGCTGAACGCCGTACTCGACGAGAACGAACGCCTGCACGAGCAGGTCACGCGGCTACGCGACCTGCTCCGCAAGCACGACATCGACCCGGACAGCTGAGGCCCGCGGCTGAGGCCGGTCAGGTGGCGGCCAGGCGCTTCTTCTCGGCCGCCACGTCGTAGTCGGCCTCAGGCCACTGCGGGTCGAGCGCCTTCAGCGTCTCCAGCAGGATCGTCGTGACGGCCCAGTTGCGGTACCACTTGCGGTCGCTGGGGATCACGTACCACGGCGCCTCGGCGCTGTTACAGCGCTCCAGTGCCGCGTGGTAGGCCTCCATGTAATCAGGCCAGAGCTTGCGCTCGTCGACGTCGCCGGTGTTGTACTTCCAGTGCTTCGTCGGGTCGTCCAGCCGGGCCTGCAGCCGCTCCTTCTGCTCCTCCTCGGAGATGTGCAGGTAGCACTTCAGCAGCGTCACGCCGTTCGCGTCCAGCTCGGCCTCGAAGTCGTTGATCTGCTCGTAGCGCCGGTTCCACACAGCCGGAGTGACCAGGTTGCGAACCCTGGCGATCAGCACGTCCTCGTAGTGCGACCGGTCGAAGATGCCGATCAGGCCGGGGTCCGGCAGCGCCTGCTTGATCCGCCACAGAAACCCGCGGCGCTTCTCGGCAGGCGTCGGCGCCTTGAACGAGGTGATCTTCAGGCCCTGCGGATCCATCAGACCCGCGCCGTGCCGGATCACGCCGCCCTTGCCGGACGTGTCCATCCCTTGCAGCACCAACAGGATGCCGCGCTCGCCGCCCGTGCGCCCCTCGGCGAACAGCTTCTCCTGCCAGTCCGACACCTCGGCGCCGAGGCCCTCCAGCGCGAGCTTGCCGTCCTCCTTGGACCCGTCGAACCCGGTCGTCGCGCGCGTGTCGTACTTCGTCAGGTCGACCGGACCCGACGGCACTCGCAGTTGCGCGGCCAGTCCCCCAGCTTCCGCATTCTCAGCTTTCTGGCTCTTCTTCTCCTTCGCCATTCGCCCATCCTGCCTCATCCATCCCCGACTTCAGCGCCTTTTGGTACGACGCCACCGCACAAACTCGATCACCACGATCGCCACGAGACACATGGGGATGGCGATCAGGCGGCAGCGCGGACGAGCCACCGACCGGCGCTCATGCACTCAGAGAGTCATGCCCGGGACAGGGCGATCAATCGCGACACGGCGCGCAGGTACTTCTTCCGGTAGCCGCCCTTGAGCATCTCCACGGAGAACAGCTGGTCGAGCGGTACGCCGCCGGCGAGCAGCGGCAGGTCCCGGTCGTACATGCGGTCGGCCAGAACAACAAGCCGCAGTGCGACGTTCTCGTCGGTCAGTGGCCGGATGTCGGTGATCGCGACGGCCTCCACGCCGTCGAGCAGAGCGCCGTACTTGCTCGGATGCAGCTCTGCCAGGTGGCGGTGCAGGTCGACGAAGTGGTCGCACGACGCACCCGGCCGCTCGGCCGCGATCTTCTCGACCTGCTCGTCCGGCCGAGGCTCCGGCGCGACCGGCAGTCCGCGATGGCGGTAGTCCGGCCCGTCGATCCGCCGTACGTCGAAGTGGGCCGCCAGCGCCTGGATCTCGCGGAGGAAGTCGATCGCCTGGAACCGGCCCTCCCCCAGCTTGTCCGGCAACGTGTTCGAGGTCGCGGCCAGTTCGACTCCCGCGGCCACCAGTTGACCCAGGAGCCGCGAGATCAGCATCGTGTCGCCCGGGTCGTCCAGCTCGAACTCGTCGATACAGATCAGCCGGTACGACGACAAGGCCTCGACGGCGGCGCGGAGACCGAGAGCACCGACCAGGTTGGTGAGCTCGACGAACGTGCAGTACATCTTCGGCCCGGCCGCCTCGTGCCACAGCGACGCGAGCAGGTGCGTCTTGCCGACACCGAAGCCGCCGTCCAGGTAGATGCCCGGCTTGCCGGCTGGGGTGGTGCCACGTCCGCGGAAGCGCGACCAGAAACTCGGCGCTTGCGGCGGCTGGGCCAACTGCACCGCGCGTTCGCTGAGCACCCTCAACGCGTCGGCTTGCGAGGGCTCGTCCGGATCCGGCCGGTACGTCGCGAAGCGGACCTCGGCGAAGCGCGGTGGCGGCACACACTCGGACAGCAGCCGATCGGAACTGACCTCCGGCCACCGCTCACTCAGCCGGATCACCATGTCTCAACCTTAGGGCTATCCGCTCTGCGGATGACGATCCGTTCTTCTGCGGATGGAAAGGTCCGGAAACCCTGCCGCGACCTTGACCGCTTTCTTACTTTCAGTTAGGAAGTTGATGTGGGGTTCGTGAGGTGAGCGACTAGGAGTCGGCAATGGGCGAACGGCACGTACGGCGGCGGACAGTACTCAAGGGAGCGGTGGGCGCGCTCGGACTCGGGTCGGCGCTCGCGGCCTGTGGTGGCAGCGACAGCAGCGGCGGGACGACCAGCGGCGGGAAGGCCGTCGTCCGGATGTGGTCCTGGTACGGCGAACAGGAGAAGCAGTTCCCCAAGCTGGTCGAGAAGTTCGAAGCGGCACACAGCAACATCAAGATCGAGAACCGGGTCTTCGGCACCCCGGACCAGTACCTGCCCGCCCTTCAGGCGGCAGTGGCCGGCGGCGACGTCCCGGAGATCTTCGCGCCGCACACCCGGGCGCTCACCTACGGGACCGGCGGCGTCTCCGCCGACCTGAAGAAGGATCTCGGCGACGACTTCCTGAAGGACTTCTTCGACTCGGCCAACCAGGAGTACACCCTGGACGGCAAGCAGTACGCGGTCGGCTGGATGGCGCAGACGTTCGGGATCTTCTACAACCCGGACCTGCTCAAGCAGGCCGGGGTCGGCGAGGACGAGATCGAGACCTGGGACGACCTGATCGCCGCGGCGGCCAAGATCAAGGCCATCGGCAAGTTCCCGGTCGCGCTCAGCTGCAACCCGACGACGAGTTCGCTGGACTTCTTCCTGCCGCTCATCACCCAGGTCGCCGACGACCCGACCTTCTACCTCAAGCTCGACCAGTTGAAGGACGGGGCGACGTACGAGGACCCGAAGGTCGTGCAGGCGATCGAGCTGCAGAAGAAGATCGTCAAGGGCGGCGTCTTCCAGCCCGGCACCACCGGTACCAGCGGCGAGCAGGCGCCGGTGATCTTCTACACCGAGAAGTCCGCGATGCTGTTCAACGGCTCGTGGACGCCACAGGGCCTGACCACCGACGCGCCGCCGGCCTTCGTGAAGAAGTACAAGGTGATGAAGACCCCGGCGATCGCGGCCGGCAAGCGGCACTGGACCGCGAACCAGGCCGGCGCCGGCTGGGCGGTCTCGGAGACCAGCAAGAACAAGGACGCCGCGCTGGAGTTCCTCAAGTTCCTGTACTCCGCGGACGAGTACTCCCCCACCATGAACGAGTCCAACTCGATGCCGGCCACGAAGAGCGCGGCGACCCGGATCGAGCTGCCGATCATGAAGCAGATGACGTCGTGGCTGCTCGACGGCGACGGCTGCCCGCACATCCCGTTCGGTCCCGGTTCGGTCGCGGCCGGCGATCCACTCGCGAAGATCTTCGACGGCTCCGGCGATCCGGCAGCGGTCGCGAAGGAGATGCAGCAGGCCGTGCTGAACGCCAAGGGCGGCTGATCGGATGGCGACGGCAACCTACAAGGCGAGCCGGACCGCGACGGTCACAACGCACAAGTTCGGTTCTCCGCTCCGGAAGTCGCAGCGGGTCGCGGGGTACGTCTTCATCGGGCCGACCTTCGTGCTTTTCCTGGGCTTCGTGCTCTGGCCGATCCTCTACACGGCGTACCTGAGCCTCACCTCCTGGGGAGGCTTCGGTACGCCGCGGTTCGTGAACCTCGACAACTACAGCCGGATGCTGTCGGACCCGGTCGCGCGCCGGGCGATGATCGTCACGCTGGTACTGACCGGCGTCACCACCGTGCTGCTGACCTTCCTCGGCCTCGTCACGGCAGTGCTGGTCAACGCGGTCTGGTCGAAGGTCGGTGTGTTGGTCCGGACGATCCTGTTCATCCCCGGCATCGTCTCGTTCGTGGTGTCGGCGGTGTTGTGGCGGCTGATCTACGACCCGAACATCGGCACACTCAACCGGATGCTCGGGGCCGTCGGCCTGGACAGCCTGCAGCATGCCTGGCTGGCTGATCAGAAGACCGTGCTCCCGGCGATCATCGTGGTGACGGTCTGGGGTGGCATCGGCTTCAATATGCTGATCTACTACGCCGGCCTGCAGAGCATCGACCCGAACCTCTACGAAGCGGCGGCCATGGACGGAGCCAACACCGTCCAGCAGTTCCGCCACATCACCGTCCCGAGTCTGCGAGTCGTCACCGGCCTGATCGTCAGCCTCGGCCTGCTGAACGGCTTCAAGGCGTTCGACGTGATCTTCGTGATGACCGGCGGCGGGCCCAACCACGCCAGTGAGGTGCTCGGCACCTATCTGTACTCGCTCGCCTTCGGGTCCACCTCGGGCTCGATCCCGCAGCTCGGCTACGCGAGTGCGTTCAGCGTCGTGACGATGGTGCTCTGCACGCTGGCCGTCATCGCCCAGCTCTGGCTGACGCGGAGGGCAGACCGATGAGCGCTTCGAACGCGCGAAGGCCGTGGGTCGGCAAGTCGTTCGCCAGCTTCGTCCTGCTGCCGTTCTGTGCGCTGATGGCGTTCCCGTTCGTGTGGATGCTGCTCACCTCACTGCGGGAGCCGAACACGATCTTCAACGGGCCGATCATCCCGCGGTCGTTCACGGGTTCGGCGTACAAAGAGGCGTGGACCTCGATCGAGTTCCCGCTGCATTTCTGGAACAGCGTCTGGATCACCTCGGTCACCGTGATCGGCGTCCTCGTCTTCGCGACGCTCAGCGGCTATGCGTTCGCCAAGCTCGAGTTCCCGTTCCGCAACACGCTGTTCGTGCTGCTGCTGACCACGCTGATGATGCCGTCGACGGCGCTGATCATCCCGCTCTACCTCGAGCTCAAGTCGCTCGGTCTGCTGGACAGCCAGGTCGGGTTGCTGGTGCTCTACATCTCCGGCTCGGCGCCGTTCGCGATGTTCCTGATGCGGGCGTTCTTCCAGACGTTGCCGGACGAACTGATCGAGGCTGCCCGGGTGGACGGTGGCAGCGAGTTCACCATCTTCCGCCGCGTCATCCTGCCGCTCACCCGGCCCGGCATCGCGACCGTGGTGATCTTCCAGTTCCTGTCCACCTGGAACGAGTTCCTGATCGCCAACACGGTGCTGCGCAACACCGACTCGCTCCCCCTGCAGCCGGTGCTGTTCACCCTGATGGGCCAGTACTCCACCAACTGGCCGGCCCTCACCGCCGGCCTGACCCTGTCCGTCGTACCGGTCATCGTCGTGTACGTCCGGATGCAGCGGCAGTTCGTCGCCGGGATGATGCTCGGCGCCGTCAAGAACTAGCACACAGAAAGAGGCCTTATGCCGATCAAGAACCTCGTGGTCAACTGCACGGACGTCCAGCGCTCGGTCGAGTACTACACGAAGTTCCTGGAGCTGCCGGTGGTGGGCGAGCCGACCGCGGAGCGCGCCGTCCTGGACGCGGTCACCGCGACGATCGAACTGCGGGCCGTGGGCAACGGCCGAGATCAGACCACGTGGTCGCCGGACGATCTGCAGAAGGGCTTCCGGCACATCGGCTTCAAGGTCGACCGGCTGGACGAGCGGGCCGGCGTACTCAAGGCGGCCGGGGTCGAGTTCAAGCTCGACCCGCTCGATGCCGAGGGCAAGGTCCGGATCTGCTTCTTCTACGACCCCGACGGCACGCTGCTGGAGATGATCCAGGGCGACCTGCAGTACGCCGCCGTACTCGACGCCGACGGCGTGGCGCGGGAGCGGGCGCTCGGCGTACCGCGGCGGCCGCGGTTCGACCACGTCGCGGTCACGATCGACGACCGGGACAAGACCAGCGAGTTCTACCGCGACAACTACGGCTTCTCGTTCATCGGCACGATCGAGCAGCCGCACGACCAGCGCGGCTTCCACATCGGCTACCTGAAGGGCGGCGACACGGTCATCGAGGTCTTCACCTACGAGGTCGAGAAGACTTCGCGGGCACCGCAGCTCGACGTGGCCGGGTTCGCCTACGCCGAGCTCGCGGGCAACCCGCCGGACCTGCCCGCGGACACCGCTCCCGACGGAACCGAGGTCTACGTCGATCGCGACGGGTTCGCGTTCGCCGTAGGCTCCGAGGCATGAAGGACAACTGGCTGCGGCCGCTCGGATCCACCGGCTTGACCGTCTCCGCCGTCTGTGCCGGCGGCAGTGGGATCGGGGGCATGCCCGAGGTGTTCGGGTACGACGTGACCCGGCAGGAGGCCGTCGACCTCGTACTCCGCGTCTTCGACGGCCCGCTCACCTGGATCGACACCTCGAACGGGTACAGCGACGGCGAGAGCGAACTGCGGATCGGTCAGGCCATCAAGGAGTACGGCGGCCTGCCCGAAGGGTTCCTCGTCGCGACCAAGGTCGATGCCCGGGGCGGGGACTACTCCGGTGCGCGGGTCCGGGCGAGTGTCGCCGAGAGCAAGGAGCGGCTCGGCCTCGACGACCTGCCGCTGGTCCACCTGCACGACCCGGAGTTCCACGACTTCGACTCGATGCGTGACGCCGTCGACACGTTGATGCAGCTCAAGGCGGACGGCGAGATCGGGCACGTCGGGCTGGCCGGCGGCAACGCGACCGAGCTCGGGCGCTACCTCGACCTCGGCGGATTCGAGGTGCTGCTCGTGCACAACCGCTGGAGCCTGGTCGACCACTCGGCCGGTGACCTGTTCCGGCAGGCACTCGGCGAGGGCATCGCGGTCGTCAACGCGGCCGTCTACGGCGGCGGCATCCTCGCCAACCCCGACGGCGCCACGAAGTACGGCTACCGCGATGCGCCGGCCGCCGTACTCGACGCTGTCGCGGCGATGGACAAGGCGTGCCGGGAGTACGGCACCGACCTCGCCACCGCGGCACTGCGGCACTCGGTCGACAACCCGGACATCTCCGGGACCGTGGTCGGCATCACCAAGCCGGCCCGGGTCGACGCGCTGGTCGCCGCGCTCGAAATCGACCTGCCCGATGAGCTACTTAACCGGTTAGGTACCCTGCTACCCAACCCGCAGTACTGGCTCGAAGGCCCAAAGGAGACAACGTGACCACTGGCTTCCCACCCGGCTTCGCCTGGGGCGCGGCGACAGCGTCGTACCAGGTCGAAGGCGCGGTCGCCACGGACGGACGCGCCCCGAGCATCTGGGACACCTTCGCGCACACCCCTGGCCGAATCGCCGACGGCACGACCGGCGACGTCGCCGACGATCACTACCGCCTCTTCGCCGAGGACATCCGGCTGCTCGCCGGCCTCGGTCTGACGGCGTACCGGTTCTCGATCGCCTGGTCGCGGATCATCCCGGCCGGCTCCGGCGTCACCAATCCCGGCGGCCTGGCGTTCTACCGCCGACTGGCCGAGGCATGCCTGGAGAACGGCGTGACGCCGTACGCGACGCTGTATCACTGGGACCTGCCGCAGCCGCTCGAGGACGCCGGCGGCTGGCTCGTGCGGGACACGGCCGAGCGGTTCCGCGACTACGCGGCGATCACGCACGCCGGGCTGTCGGACGTGATCAAGCACTGGATGACGCTGAACGAGCCATGGTGCTCGGCGTTCCTCGGCTACGGGAACGGCGAGCACGCGCCGGGCCGGACCGAGGGCACTGACGCACTCAAGGCGGTGCATCACCTGCTGCTCGGGCACGGGCTGGCGCTCGACGCGATCCGGTCGGACGAGGGCACCTACGGCATCGCGCTCAACCCGGCGCCGATCCACGCGGCCTCGGACTCGGCCGCGGACCTGGACGCGGCGCGCCGGATCGACGGACTGCGGAACCGGATGTTCCTGGATCCGTTGCTGGCCGCGAAGTACCCGGCCGACGTACTCGAGGACACCGGGCTGACCGACTGGTTCGCGGAGCAGGAAGCCGACCTGCCGCTGATCGGTGCGCCGCTGGACTTCATCGGCGTGAACTACTACTGCCCGACCACGGTGGCCGCGCCCGAGGGCCCGATCTCCTCCCCCGGTCAGCCGAGCACGCAGCCGGGCAGCGAGAACGTCGTTGCCGTCGACACCGGTCTGCCGCGCACACAGATGGGCTGGCCGATCCAGGCGACCGGGCTGCGCGACATCCTGGTCACGATCAACAAGCTCGCGCCTGAGCTCCCGCTGTACGTGACCGAGAACGGAGCGGCGTACCTCGACGAGGTGACCGCGGACGGGACCGTCGAGGACGACGAGCGGCAGGAGTACCTGGAGCAGCACATCGCGGTCTGCCGGGACCTGGTCTCCGAGGGCTTCCCGCTCAAGGGGTACTTCGCCTGGTCGCTGATGGACAACTTCGAGTGGGCCTGGGGCTTCAGCCGCCGCTTCGGGATCGTGTACGTCGAGTACGCGACCCAGCAGCGGACCGTGAAGAAGAGCGGCCGCTGGCTGAAGGACTTCCTCACCACCTAGCCGACTGGCGGGTTGTTTGCTCGCTGACCGGCTACAGTCCGGCAGCGATGAAACAACCCGTCAGCGGCCGGACTTCTGGTGGGGGGTGAGTTGGCTGTGGAGGACGAGTGACGCTGCGCCGAGCGCGGCGGCGCTCGGGCCCAGTTTGGACTGCTCGACGCGGGTCGGGTGCATCGCGCGGACGAACGACAGGCGGTTGATCTCCGTCGTCGTGATCCGGACGTAGATGTCACCCGCCTCGCTGAAGCCCGGGCCCGCCAGGATGACCTGGTCGAGGTCCAGCAGATTCGTGATCGACAGCAGGGCCTTGGCCAGGTACGTCGCCGACTCCTCGATCAGCTCGGTGCAGCGCGGATGGCCGGCGGCGGCGAGCCGCGCGATCTTGGCGAAGTCCGAGCGGATCGACGTCCGGCGGCCGCGGAGCCCGAGCGCGGTCACCAGCGACGCGTCCTGCTCGGCACGCTTCACCACCGCGGCCGGCGCGGCGAGACTCTCCAGGCAACCGATTCCGCCGCACCAGCACTCCGGTCCGTTCACGTCCAGGACCATGTGGCCGATCTCGCCGACGTTCGACGAGGAGCCGCGGTACACGTCGCCGTTGGTGACCAGGCCGAGGCCGAACCCTGCCGCCATGTAGACGGTGGCGAAGTCGTTCGCCGACGGGATGCGGCCGGCCCAGAACTCGCCGATGGCGGCGCAGGTCGAGTCGTTCTCCACCACGATCGGGTGGTCGATCGTCTCCATCAACGTGTCGCGAACGGCGAACGGCTCCCAGGCGTACTTCTCCGGGTCGGTGCGCAGCAGCCGCAGCCCTCCCCCGCCCTGCCGGCCGGCCAGCGCGACCCCGACGCCGATCAGTGAGGACGGCTCGACGTCCGCCTTGACGATCAGGTCCTCGAGCTCGGCGGTGATCCGCTTGACCGCGGTCGCGGGCACGTCGCGGCCGATGCCCCGCGACGACACCTGCTCGATCACCCGCCCGCTCATGTCGGTGATGACGTACGTCGTACTGGGCGTGTCGATCGAGATGCCCACGGCGTGCCGGGCGCGGGGGTTGAACTGCAGCAGGGTGGCGCGTTTGCCGCCGGTCGGGTCGCCCAGGCCGGTCTCGATGATCAGGCCGTCGGCGAGCAACTGCTTGACCACCCGGGAGATCGACGCACCGGTCAGGCCGGACCGTTCGGCCAGGTCGACGCGGGTGACAGTGCCACTGGAACGGATCAGGTCCAGGATCGCGCTGTGCGTCTCCTGCGCGGTCGCGCCCTTCAGAATCCTCGCCACGTGAGACCCTCCCTTACCGCGCACTTTAATACACAACGTAAGAAAGTGGGACCAAGTTGACCTCAAGAGCCGTTGAGGTTCTAGGTTCTGGTAGTTGTGAAGACGATTACGCTGCACGAGTTCGGTCCGCCGGAAAACCTGCGCTACGAGGAGGCACCGGATCCGGTTCCGGGCCCCGGGACGGTCCTGATCCGGGTGGAGGCCGCCGGTGTCCACCTGGTCGACACGATGCTCCGGTCCGGCGCGGCCGGCGGTGGCCCGATCCCGGTGCCCGAGCTACCCACGACCCCCGGCCGTGAGGTCGCCGGCCGGGTCGAGGCGGTCGGGTCCGAGGTCGACGCCGGGTGGATCGGCAAGCGGGTCGTGGTGCACCTCGGCATGGTCCCCGGCGGGTACGCCGAACTCGCGGTCGCCAAGGTGGAGTCGTTGTACGAGCTCCCCGACCACGTGGACGGCGTCCAGGCCGTCGCCGCGATCGGGACCGGGCGAACGACGGCCGGGATCCTTGGACAGGCGCAGTTGACCGCGGACGACGTCGTACTGATTACTGCAGCCGCCGGTGGGATTGGGAGCTATCTGGTCCAGGCTGCCCGAAACGTGGGGGCGACTGTGATCGGCCTGGCGGGTGGGCCGGCCAAGGTACGGCTGGTCCGGGATCTCGGGGCGCACTACGCGGTCGACTACCGCGATCCGGACTGGGTGAGTGCTCTCCAGGCGGAGCTCGGCGACCGAGCCGTGACGGCGCTGCTCGACGGGGTCGGCGGTGAGAGCGGTCAGCGGGCGTTCGAGCTGCTCGGGATCGGCGGGCGGGTGCTGATGTTCGGGTGGTCCGGAGGCGGGCCGATCCGGCTCACCACCGAGGATCTGATGAACCGCGGGCTGACCGCGACCTGGGCGATCGGGCCGAAGCTGACACCCCGGCTCCGGGAGCTCGAGAAAGCGGCGTTGGAGGAGACCGTCTCCGGACGCTGGAAAGCGCTCACGACGACGTTCCCACTGTCCGAGGCCGCCGCGGCACACCGCGCTCTCGAGTCCCGGTCGACCACCGGCAAGGTCGTGCTGATCCCCTGAGCACCGGCTGAGGCGCTCGGGGGCGCCTCAGCCGGTGCGGGGGTCGTGATTGGCGTGGGCGTCGCCGGCGGGGCGGGTTGGGGTGTCGTAGTCGAGGTCCGGGAAGGGGCTCGTCACGTCGATCACCCGGCCCTCCTCGGCGGAGCGCTTGGCGGCGAGCATCACCTCGAGTGCGTGGAAGGCGTGCTCGGGCCGGGTGACGGTCGGCGTACTGTTCTCGACGCTCTCGACGAGATGCCGCAGGCCGTCGGTCCAGGGCCAGTTCGGGTCGCGTTCGCCGAACACCTCCCAGGATCCACGGTCGTTCGACCACTGCTCGAACCCGTTCGGGGCCCAGTCGTCGCCGAGCATCTGCAGTACGCCGGTGCCGCCGTACAGCTCGATCGCCGGCGACCGGTACTGCTGGATGGTGAACCCGGTCGTGATCGTGGCGAAGCGGGCGTTGCCGAAGTCGAGCGTGATCTGCGCGTTGTCGTCGGCGCGGACCGTCACGAGCTCGCCGTTGATCTCGCGCTTCGGTATGGCGGTGCCGACCATCGCGGTGACTCGCCGGACCGCTCCGAAGAACCCGCACAGACTGGTCAGGTTGTACACGCCGAGGTCGAACAGCGCACCGCCGCCGGCCTCGTAGAACCACCGGCCCCACCACGGGCCTGACCAGCCGTACCGGGCCCGGGCCAGATGGAGGTCGCCGATCTCGCCGTCGCGGACCCGCCGATGCATCTCCCGGTACGTCGGCGACAGCACGATGTGCGGAGCACACACCAGCTGCCCCGGTGCGACTGCGGCGGCATCGAGCAGGACCTGAGCATCGTCGAGGGACGTGGACATCGGCTTCTCGACGAGTACGTGCTTGCCGGCCTCGAGGGCCGCGCGCGCCAGTGAGCCGTGCTGATTCATGCTGGTGAGGACCAGCACGATGTCGAGGTCGTCGCGGCCGATCAGGTCCTCGGGCCGGTCGGCCGACGTATCGATCCCGAACCGGTCCGCGGCCAGGGTCCGCTTATCCGGGTCGGGGTCGTAGCCCGCGGTCAGCCGCACGCGTCCTTCCTGCTCGAGCTTGGTGATCAGGGAGGCGTACGGGCCGGAGAACACACTTCCGAGTCCGAGCACACCGATGGACAAAGTCATCGTGGCGGGTTCCTTTCCTAGGAGAGGCGCACTGTCAGGCGATAGCCGGCCGGGCCGGCGGGCCAGCTGATGCGCCAGCCCTCCGCGGTCCGGCTCACGGCGGCATCGCCGTCGACAGAGACATTCCGAGTGGTCTCGATCAGCGCGCGGCCCGGGCCGGCCGGACGCCGCAGCAACAACGTCGACCCGTCGCCAGGCCCGTCCAGTTCGGCGGTGGACCAGCGCAGTACCGCGTCGTCGAGCCGTACACCGACCGGCAGGATCAGCCCTTCGCGAGCGCCGAGCTGGAGCTCGAGGGGTACGTCGTCGTCCACGGTCAGCGTGAACGTCTGAGGCACCGGCGCGACGTTGATCAGATGCACCAGCCGCTGACCGGTGGCATCGGCCGAGCTCGTCGTCACCAGACCAGGAGTATTGCCCTCAGCGATGATCCGGCGGCGGACGCCGATCCGCTCCCACACCAGCCGCCAGAAGTCCAGGTGGGACGGATAATCGCAGGCCATCACCACGACCCGTCCACCGGCGAGCGCCACCGCGACCGGCGCACCGGTCGCGACATCGACGGCCAGTGGCTCGGCGTCCGGCGCAACCAGGTGCTCCATCATCCCGACCCGGACCTCTGGCTGGTCGCCGGCCCACGCGGTCGCACGCACCGACGGGAAGAAGTGCGGGGTGCCCTGGACGGTGCCGTCGACCTTCACACCGAGCTCGTCGGCGAGCACCGTGCACGGCGTACCGTCGTCGTCGGTGACCGGGATCCGGCCGTGCAGCAGCAGCCTGCCGCCGGCCCGGACGTACGCGGCCAGACGCTCCTGGATCGCCCGACTCAGGACCGGCGGCGTCGCCAGCGCGACCACCGGCCCCGCCGGATCCAGATCGGCGCGGGCCGAGGTCGGCGTACCGGACAGGTCGACCGCGCCGAAGGAGTAACCGCCGAGCAGCAGGGCGCGGGCGAGGATGTCGCGCGGCCCCATCCCTCGGTATCGCTCCAGCTCGCCGACCTGGTCACGGCGTACGGCGGAGTCCGGGTGGTGGTACTCGGTCAGGTAGTGGTCCGGCACGTAGCCGAGGACGACGTCGTCGTACTCCTCGTCCATGTCGGCCAGCAGGTGCTCGGCACCATGGACCGCCCGCACCGCGCTCGCCG
The DNA here is from genome assembly GCF_044459685.1 of Kribbella sp. NPDC050241. Classification (NCBI taxonomy): domain Bacteria; kingdom Bacillati; phylum Actinomycetota; class Actinomycetes; order Propionibacteriales; family Kribbellaceae; genus Kribbella; species Kribbella sp. NPDC050241. The sequence continues at coordinate 975,763 of NZ_JBITJE010000001.1, read as the reverse complement.
TACCCGCGTAGGTCTGGCTCAGCCGGCCCTCCGGGTCGACCGGCGCCGCGAAGCCGTGCCGCTCGCCGGTGAACGCGATCCGGTCGTTGCCGTCGCCAACCGGTTCGTCCAGCGGTGGGTTGTGCCCGCCGGCGAAGAGGTAGTAGTTGATCAACCGGTTGCCCTGGGCAACGCACAGCCGCGTCTTCAGCTCAGCGGTCTCCGGGCTGGTCAGCGAGCTCAGGTCCTCGCCGTAGTCGCCCGTCCCCGCCTCGAATTCGAGCGACGTGATCGGCTGGTCGGCGTCGTGGACCGCGGCCATGAAGGCATTCATGACATACAGGTCCGGCACCTTCTCGACGGTCAGTTCGCCCATGTAGTGATCGGAACCCGAGGTCGTCTGCGGCACTCCGGCATACGCCTTCGAGAGCTGGCTGATGCCGATCGGGAAGTGCCGGCCGCGTCCGGCGTACGTGCCGTGGAGATTGACCATGAACGGTACGCCGTCGACGCCGTGCTGCAGGGCGACGTCGCGCAGCCGCAGCAGGTACCGCGCATAGCGGTCGCGGTGATGCGCACCGAGGTCGTGGTGCACCGCGAGTTGCTGGCTCTCCGTGCCACCGCCGGTGCCGCCGGCGCGCCACCACGCCGCCCAACGCTCGGTGTCGCCAGGGTCGACGCCGTACCGATCAACGCTGCCCTCTCGGCCCCAGGTCTGCTCGGCCCAGGTGGCAAGGTCGGCCAGCGTACGGTCGGTCAGCTCCGGCGTGTTCGTGACCCACGAGAGCATGCCGACCTCGTTGTCCAGCTGGACCGCGGCGACCGGTCCGCCCTTGCTGACAAGGCGTTCCGCGAGTACCGGCATGATCGCGGCGTACCACCGCTCGGCCTCGGCGAGGTACCCGGGCTCGAGGTAGTCCAGGGTCGCCGTACTGGCCGGCTTGCCGTCCCATCCCAGCGGTACGGCGTCCGGGTGGTCGCGGTAGATCCGGAACGGCACGCCTTCGTTCTTCAACTCGGCCATCACGAACGGGCCCGGCCGGGCGATCACCAGCAGGTCACGCTCGGCGGCCAGGTCGAGGAACCCGATCAGGTCGTGGTACTCACTGGTGGCGCCGGTCAGGTCGACCTCGCCGGACGTGGTCTCATGCACGAGCCACGGCATGTAGCTGGCCACCGCGTCGCAGCCTGCGGCGGCGAGTTTGTCGAGCCGGTCGGCCCAGTCCTCGCGGTGCAGCCGGAAGTAGTGCACCTCGCCTGCCATCAGGATCCGCGGTACACCGTCCACCAGGATGCGGCGCCGTTCCAGCCGTATCGATCGGGGCGGTATCGATGGGGATTGGGCAGATGTCGTCACAGTCACGTCCTCGCCGGGTCTCGATCGTTCCGGGTCGCCGCGCCGACCTGTTGCCTGGAGGCGCGGTCGTGGTTATGGTCGTGAAACCGGTCTCATGAAACCGGTTTCAACCGTAACGGGAGTTCAGCCGATGGGCAACAGCCGTGTCACGCTCCGCCGGGTCGCCGAGATCGCGGGCGTCTCCCCCGCGACCGTGTCGCGCGTCTCCAGGGGCACGACCCCGGTCTCCCCCGAGGTCCGCGACCGGGTCCTGCGGGTGATCGAGGAGCACGGCTACAAACCTAGCCACTTCGGGCGCGCGCTGGCCGAGCGCCGGCACGGCGCCTTGGGGCTGGTGTTTCCGGGCCTGTCCGGGCCGTACTTCTCCGAGCTGATCCAGGGCTTCGAGGCTGAGGCGCTGGAGACGGGCGACAGCGTGCTGGTGCTGGCGTCGCATTCGCGCGCCGACACCGACGCCACCGTGCTCGACCTGGCCGACCGGGTGGACGGCATGGCCATCCATGGCGGGACAGTGTCGACCGACACGATCGCCAAGGTGGCCGAGCAGATCCGTGTCGTGGTGATGGCCAGCGAGGCCGGTCCGGCGCAGGCCTCGGTCAGCGCCGCCAACGACACGGTGAAGGATCTTACGCGGCACTTGCTGGTCGACCACGGCTATCGCCGGCTGGCCTTCGTCGGCACGCCGGACGGCTCCCCCGACGTGACAGCCCGCTGGCAGGCGTTCCTCGCCGCGCACAAGACGGCCCGCCGCAAACCGCCGGCCGAGCCGATCCGGGTCGGACTGCAACAGTCCGACGGCGCGATCGCCGCGGAGCAGTTGCTCGATCGCGACGACCGGCCCGATGCGGTGGTCTGCGCGAACGACGAAACGGCGCTCGGTCTCCTGCTGAGCGCGCTCGGCCGAGGGCTGCGGGTGCCGCAGGACGTCGCGATCACCGGCTTCGACGACATGCCGATGGCCGCCCTGGTGCGGCCTGCGCTGACGACGATCCGGCAGCCGATCCGCGAACTGGCCGCGACCACGGCCCGGCTGCTGGCCGACCCGCTCGACCAGCCGGCCGGCGACATCGTGCTACCGACCGAGCTGGTGCTGCGCAGCTCGTGCGGCTGCGGGGGTGTGCCCTGATCCTGCCGAGCTGAGGGGATCGAGGTACGGGGATCGAGGGGGGAAACCGCCAACGTCCGGCCCTGGCCGGACACACCCTGAGGAGGACTCCCGATGACGAGACGAGCACGGCTGAAAACCCTCATCGCCGCAGTGGCAAGCGTCAGCCTGCTACTCGCCGGCTGTACCGGTACCGAAGGCCAGACAACGGCCAGTTCCGGCGACGGGATAGTCGACTTCCTCAACTACGGCGACTTCGGCGGCGGCGCCGCACCGAAGCCCAACTACAACCCGTATCTCGAAACCACCAAGCTCAGCGCGGCGGACTACATCTACGAGCCGCTGATGTACGTCGAGGGCTACAGCTGCAAGGCACTCCCCTGGCTGGCCACGTCGTTCCAGTGGACCGACCCGCAGACGCTCGTCTACACGGTTCGCGACGGCGTGAAGTGGAACGACGGCAAGCCGTTCTCCGCGGCCGACGTCGCCTTCACCTTCAACATGATCAAGAAGTACCCCGCCCTGGACCTCAGAGGCGTGTGGACGTACCTGTCGACGGTGAAGGCCGACGGCGCCAAGGTGACGATGTCGTTCAAGAAGCCGGCCGCCTCCGTATTCACCCTGGTGAGTGACGTACGGATCGTGCCGGAGCACGTGTGGTCGAAGGTCGCGGACCCGACGACGTTCACGAACGCGACCGCCCCGGTCGGCACCGGGCCGATGAAGCTGAAGTCGTTCAACCCACGCCAGCTCGTCGTCGAGCGGAACCCGGACTACTGGCAGGCCGACAAGATCAAGGTCAAGGAACTGCGGTTCAACAAGGCCGACGCCGGTGGCCAGGTCGAGCAGCTCAAGCTCAGCCGGGGCGAGTACGACACCAATGCGATGTTCGTCCAGGACATCAAGAAGGCCTACGTCGACCGCGACCCGAAGAACCACCACTACTGGTACGCGCCGGGCGGCGTGATCAGCGTGTACATGAACCTGACCGAGACGCCGTTCAACGATGTGGCGTTCCGCAAGGCGCTGACCACGGCGTTCAACCACCAGCAGGTCATCGACCGGGCCCAGCTCGGCTACGTCACCCAGGCCAGCCAGAGCGGCCTCGTCGTACCGGGCCAGAAGGACTGGCTGCCGCAGGGTCTGGCCGACGACGGCCGGATCAAGTACGACCCGGCGGCCGCCGACAAGGCGCTCACCGACGCCGGCTACGCCAAGGACTCCAAGGGCCACCGGCTCGGCAAGGACGGCAAGCCGATCTCGTTCAGCTTCAAGGTTCCCGGCTCGTACGTCGACTGGGTCGCGGCCGCCGACATCCTGATCAAGAACCTCACCGCGCTCGGCTTCAACGTCACCAAGGACACCCCGACGCCGGAGGCACACGACCAGGAACGGGCCACCGGCAACTACGACATGATGTTCGGCGTCCACGGCGGCGGCTGCAACATGTACGCCAACTTCAGCGACCCGCTGAACAGTGCCCGCACCGCGCCGATCGGCAAGAAGGCCGACAGCAACGAGATCCGCTGGCAGGACCCGAAGACCGACGAGCTGCTCGGCCAGCTGGAGACCTCGCCGGACGAGGGCACCCAGAAGCAGGCTGTCGCCGGACTGGTCGACATCATGATGAACCAGGTCCCGATGATCCCGATCTGGTACGGCGCCAAGTGGTTCCAGTACGACACCAAGAAGGCCCAGGGCTGGCCGAACGAGCAGGACCCGTACGCCGACGGCGGCAACGGCCTGGTCGTGCTGACCCACCTCGTCCCGTCGTCCGGGAGCTGACCGCCGATGCTGTACTTCGTCCGCAGGGCCGGGTTCTTCCTGGCCACCCTGTGGGCGGCGGTGACGCTGAACTTCCTGATCCCCCGGCTCCAGCCGGGGGATCCGGCCCAGGCGTTGCTGAACCGCCTGCAGGGTGAGACCACGGCGGTCAACCCTGCCCAGCTCGAGGCGATCCGCAAACTGCTCGGGACTCCCGACGGCAACCTGCTGTCGCAGTACTGGGACTATCTGGGCGCCATCTGTACCGGGCATTTCGGGGTGTCGTACTCGTACTTCCCGTACACGGTGACGGCCATGATCAGCAGTGCACTGCCGTGGACGCTGATCCTGGTCGGTGTCACGCAGTTGCTGTCGTTCGCGATCGGCACGTTGCTCGGCGCCTGGGCGGCGTACCGGCGGAACTCGCGGGTCGACTCGGTCATCACGCTCGGGTCGACGTTCGTCGGCACGCTGCCGTTCTTCTGGCTCGCGCTGCTGCTGATCTTCGTGTTCGCCATCACGCTGAACTGGTTCCCCGACGGCGGCGGGTACGGCGGCGGCAGCAGTCCGAGCTGGACCTGGCTGTTCGTCTCCGACGCGTTCCAGCACAGTGTGCTGCCGGCTGTGGCGCTGCTGATCACCGGGCCGATCGGCTGGATCATCGGGATGCGCAACAACATGGTCCAGACCCTCGGCGAGGACTACGCGCGGCTGGCCCGTGCGAAGGGACTGCCGCGGCGGCGGATCGCGTTGACGTACGGCGCCCGGATCGCGATCCTGCCGAACGTCACCGGGTTCGCGATCGCACTCGGCAGCCTGCTCGGCGGGACTGTGCTGGTCGAGACGATCTTCAACTACCCCGGGCTCGGCCGGCTGCTGCTGGAGGCGGTGTCGAACAAGGACTATCCGCTGATGCAGGCGCTGTTCCTGTTCACCACGATCGGCGTACTGACCGCGAACTTCCTGGCCGACGTGACGTACGGATTCCTCGATCCGCGAGTGAGACGAGCGGAGGCAGTATGACGACCACTCAAGAAACCATCGATACAGAGGCCTTGCGGGTCACCGCGCTGGACGCCGACGCGTCCAGTCGGTTGCCTGGGTGGTTCGTGATCCTGTGGCGCAACGGGAAGTGCCGGGTGGGCATGCTGATGCTGGCGGCGTTCGTCGTGATCGCCGTATTCGCTCCGGTGATCGCGCCGTACGGGCCGCGGCTCGACGAGTTCGGCGCGTCCGAGGGGCCGACTGCCGCGCACTGGCTGGGCACCACGGCACGTGGTGAGGACGTGTTCTCCCAACTCGTGTACGGCGCTCGCACGTCGCTCATCGTCGGGCTGGTGGCCGGCGTGCTGAGCACGCTCATCGCGATGGCCGTCGGTCTCACCGCCGGATACCTGCGAGGTGTGGTGGACGAGGTGCTCTCGTTCTTCATCAACCTCGGTCTGGTGGTACCGGTGCTGCCGCTGATGATCGTGCTGGCCGGCTATGCCCCGGTGAAGGGTCTCGGGCTGATCATCATCGTCATCACCGTGACCGGCTGGGCGTACGGCGCCCGGATCAAACGCGCCCAGATCATCACGTTGCGGACCAGGGACTACATCACCGCGGCGAAGTTCGCCGGCGACAGCACGGCCCGGATCATCGCGTTCGAGATCGTGCCGAACATGATCTCGCTGATCGTGGTCGGCTTCATGGGCGCCGCGCTCGGCGCGATCGGCGCGGAGGCCGGTCTGGCGTTCCTCGGGCTCGGCGATCCGCAGACCGTCAGTTGGGGCACCATGCTCAACCAGGCCAGCCTCGGTGGCGCGTTGACCACCGGCCAATGGGCTTGGCTGGTGGCGCCCGGACTCGTACTGGCCCTGCTGATCACGTCGTTCACGCTGATGAACTTCGGCATCGACGCGCTGAGCAACCCGCACCTGAGGGAGGACTGACATGGCTCTGCTCGAGGTCAGCGACCTGAGCGTCACGTACAGCCCGCGCGACTCCGCCGCCGTCCGGGCGGTGGACCGGGTCAGTTTCGAAGTTCACGACGGCGAGTTCGTCGGCCTGCTCGGCGAGTCCGGCTGCGGCAAGTCGACGCTCGGCAACGCCGTACTGCGGCTGCTCGACCGGCCGGCCGCGATCACCGGCGGGACGATCAGGTTCGACGGACAGGACGTGACCACGACGCCCGAGGACGAACTGCGGTCGCTGCGCTGGGTCGACCTGTCCACGGTCTTCCAGTCGAGCATGAACTCGCTCAACCCGGTGATCACCGTGCGGCGCCAGTTCGCCGACACGTTCGAGGCGCACTCTGATGCCCTGGGCAACGACCTGGACGGCGACGCCCGCGCCACCGAGCTGCTCGAGATGGTGTCGCTGGACCGCTCCGTGCTGAGCCGGTTCCCGCACGAGCTGTCCGGCGGCATGAAGCAGCGGGTCGCGCTCGCGCTGGCGCTGGCTCTCGAGCCGCGGTTCGTGCTGCTCGACGAGCCGACCACCGGGCTGGATGTCGTGGTGCAGCGCGACATACTCGACCGGCTCCGCGAGCTGCAGGCACGGCTGGGCTTCGCCGTACTGTTCATCAGCCACGACCTCGGCACGGTGATGGAGCTGGCCGACCGGGTGATGGTGATGTACGCCGGGGAGATCGTCGAGGACCAGCCGGCCGCGGAGATGGTGACGCGCCACCTGCACCCGTACAGCGCCGGCCTGCTCGGTTCGTACGCCGACCCGCGGGACCAGGTCGTCGAGGTCGAGTTCATCCCGGGCCGGCCGCCGGACCTGTCGCAGTCGCACGCCGGCTGCCTGTTCCAGCCGCGCTGCCCGGTGGCGGTGGACGCCTGCCGGACCGTGCACCCCGAACTGCTGCCCGCGAGTCTCGGCCAGGTGCGGTGCCTGCTCGTCGAGCAGTCCGGCGACGCCCGCGTCGTACTGGAGAAGGCAGCGGAGCTGCGCCGCCGAGATCAGGTGTTCGCCGCCGGCTTGTCGGAGCGGATCGACGCGGAGCCGGTGCTCGTCGTGGACGGCCTCAGCAAGGTCTACAAGAGCAGGCGCGGGCTGAACACGACTGTCACCCAGGCCGTCGACGACGTGTCGTTCGCGCTGCGACCGGGGCGGGTCACCGCGCTGGTCGGGCAGAGCGGTTCGGGCAAGACGACGATCGCCCGCATCCTCACCGGCGTGGAGCGCCCGACCGCCGGATCGATCCGGTTCAAGGACGAGCCGGTCGACCACCTGGGCCGTGGTGCACTGCGGAAGTACCGGCGGCACGTCCAGCTGGTCTTCCAGGACCCCTTCTCCGCGCTTAACCCGACGCGGACCGTGGCGTACGCCCTCAGCCGGCCGCTGCGCAACCACCTAGGTCTGGATGGCGCCCAGGCACGCGCGCGGGCGGCCGAGCTGCTGGAGACGGTCGGGTTGAGCCCGGCGGAGCAGTACCTCGACAAGCTGCCGCACCAGCTGTCCGGCGGCCAGCGTCAGCGCGTGGTCATCGCACGGGCGCTGGCACCCGAGCCCGAGGTGGTCGTCGCCGACGAGCCGATCTCGATGCTCGACGTGTCCATCCGCGCCGAGATCATCGCGCTGCTCGACAAGCTGGTTCGCGACCGCGGCATCGCCATGCTCTACATCACCCACGACCTGCTCAGCGCCCGGCTACTCGCCGACGATGTGATGGTGCTGAACCAGGGCGTGATGGTGGAGCGCGGCCCGACGCTCGATGTCATCGGCCAGGCCAAGGACCCCTACACCCGCAAGCTACTGGCCGCCATCCCCCGCCCGGGCGCGCGAGACATCGCCTGAACCACGCGCCCGGGAACGGGATCAGACAGTGACCTGGATCAGGACTGCCGACGGCTGTGGCAGGTCGAGCTCGAGGACTCCGGCGGTGAGTTCGACGGGCTCGGCAACCAGCTGGTCGGCTCGACGCAGTTCGTCCCACTGCTCGTCCGTCGGCCAGTCCTGTACGCCGATCCGGTCGGCAAGGGTCGCGATGTCGCCGTGGTCCGCGTCCAGCCGGGTGACTCGCGCCGTACCGCCGTCCTGGACGTGCAGCCGGACGGTACGACGGAGGGCCGAATCGCCACTGGCCTTGCCCTGGTCCAGCGTGTGGTTCCAGACCAGGATGCTCAGGCTGCCGTCGTCATCGCGTGAGGCCCAGGCCTGCACCAGTCCGTCGGCGCCGTCGCCTGACGCCGTTACCGGCAGCTCGGTGTCGCCGAGTCGGGACAGCAGATGCAGCGCGTGGTAGCGCGCCTTGGCGATCCCGCCGACGGTGATGAGCCCGAACCCGCCGTGCAGCAGTCGCGGCGGCCGGCCAAGCTCTTCGAAGTGGTCGCTCGCCACCCAGTAGGACAGCGCGTCCAGCCGGCCCGACGCCGAACGCATCCCGTGCAGCAGGAACGTCGCCGACGAGACGCTGTCGTTGACCGGGTTGAAGTGCGTCGGGGTGACGCCCCATTCGGTCCACAGGATCCGCGCCGTACTGCCGTACCGGGCCAGCGTCGGCCGCAGGTCGAGCGGCGAGTTGCCGTAGGTGTGAGTGCTGACGAAGTCGACCGGCGCTCCGGACCGGCTGGTGTGCTCCAGCAGTTCGTCCACCCACCCGGCGGCCGCCGAGGACGGTCCGCCCACCGCGAGCCGCGGGTCGACCGCCTTCACCGCGGCGGCCGTCACGTCGTACAGCCGCATCCACTCGTCGCGGGAGCTGGACCAGAAGACCTCGAGGTTGCCCTCGTTCCACACCTCGAAGTCCCAGTGCAGTACTTCGTCCGCGCCGTACCGGTCGATCAGGTGCCGCACCAGCGAGCCGATCAGGTCCGACCAGCGGTCCCAGTCCTTCGGCGGCGAGATGATGCCGCCGTACTCGAAGACCGTGCGGTCCGGGTCGGAGGCCAGATCGCGCGGCATGAAGCCGAGCTCGACGCACGGGCGCAGGCCGATCGCGAGCAGCTTGTCGTACACCTCGTCGATCCGGCCGAAGTCGTACGCCGGTTCGCCGTCGACCTCCCGGTAGACGCCGAGGTCGTCGTGCAGGATCGCGTGCGCCCGCACGGTCGAGACGCCGATCTCGTCGTGGACCCGACGCAGCGCGGCTTCCAGCTCGGTCCCGATCACCTGGCCGCCGGAGGTGTCGGTGCACAGCAGCTGGCTCAGCCGCTCGCTGCCGATCATCGGCTGCCAGGGCTTCGCGAGCGGCGTACCGTCCGCTGCGGTGGCGACGGTCAGGTCGACCACTGGGACGCTTCCGCCTGCGGGCTTCGCGGTGGCGGTGACCGGCTCGCCCACCTCGCCGTGCTCGGTCACGGTCGGCACCGAGGCGACGGCGTAGTCGTAGGCGGTACCGGGCTCGCCGGTGGTGTCGACGTACCACGTCTCCGGGACCGACAGGACGTCACCACCGAGGTGGTCGACGGGTGCCAGGTCCGCGTGCGGCGAACCGGCCGGCGCACGGTGCACGAGGTAGCCGATCGCGCCGTCCACCGGCTCCCAGCGCAGCGTCACGTGTCCGAGGCCCTCGACGGCGGTCAGGCCGGCGGGCGGTGGCAGCTCCGGCACGGGGACGGCCTCGCGCTCGTCGGAACGACTCGCGATGCGTTGCTCCCAGTTCTCGCGGGCGGTGGTTCCGGTGCTCATCAGTCCTCCAGGGCGTTTGGTCTGAAACCGGTTTCAGACCACCCCATCTCACTACCGGCGAGGTGTCAAGGCGGATTTCAGGACCGTCGGTATTCGCGCGGCGACACACCGAAGTGGGACCGGAACCGGCGCGACAGGTGGAATTCGTCCGCGAAACCGAGGGTCCGCGCGATCTCCCGGTGGGTCAGGTCGGTCAGCCGCAGCAGCGTGGCCGCGGCCTGGAGCCGACGCACACTCCGGTACGCCGCCGGTGTCTGGCCGACCTGTTCCGCGAACCGGCGCCGGAACGTGTCGTAGCTCAGCCCCGACTCAGCGGCAACGGTCGCCAGGTCCGTGCTCGCGGTGAGGTCGTCGGCCAGCCGGCCCATCGCGTCCACGATCTCCATGCTCACGTCGGGACTGTCCGCGGTGTCGTCGGTGTCGATCAGCCAGTCGGCCAGCGCCAGCAACTGATGCTCCGCGACCCGGCGCGTCCGCGGCGGCGAGCGCAGTACGGTGCGCAGCGCCTCGATCGACGGCGGCGGCACCGGGTACCGCGGTCCGGCGCCGGCCAGGTGGGCCAGCGAGTCGAACAGCGGTCCGGTGAACACGACGAACAACTCCGTCCACCGCTCCCCCGCATCGGTGCCGTACGTGTGCGGGAACCCGGGCGGCACGATCGTGTGCGCGCCCGGCCTGATCCGCTCGTCCCGCCCGTCGGCGTCGCGATAGTTGCCCTCGCCCCCGATCAGCACCGACAGCACGTAAGCGTCCATCACCCGCAGCGTCGACGGCATGATCGGCTCGTCGTCGACCAGCTCGCCCGCGAGCACGATCTGACCGAGCCTGGTCACCGGCCCATCGGAGATCGCGACGACCGTCCGCTCCGCCATGCCGGCCACCGTACGCCAAAATGTTCATGCCACGGTCGCGCGGAGACATTCTTTGCCGGTCCCTGCCGCCCTAGCGTTTGGAGGGCAGGGACGAGCCGACCGACCGGAGGACCGCATGACGACCTCGACCGACCTGATCACGCCCCAGCACCTGGCCCAGTTCCGCGACGAGGGCTACTTCGTTCTGGACAGCGTGCTCACCGACGAGCAACTCGAGCTGCTGCGCGGCGGAGCGCAGTATTCGATCGACAAGCTCGACGCCGCCATGGACGAAGCCAGCACCGACTCGCTCGGCATCAACCACCGGGGCAAGCGGTACTTCAGCAGCATGATCTACCAGGACCGGCCGGAGCTGCGGCAGTTCCTGTTCAGCGACACGATGGCCGAGATCTGCCGGGCGACGCTGGGCGACGACGCCTTCCTGTTCTGGGAGCAGTACGTGATCAAGGCCGGCGACCCGAACACGGCGTTCGCGTGGCACCAGGACTCCGGCTACGTGCACGAGGACCATGACCCCTACCTCACCTGCTGGATCGCCCTCGACGACGTCACCGAGGAGAACGGCTCGGTCTACCTGCTGCCGTACTCGCGGTCCGGTATCAAGTCGTACATCAAGCACATCCAGGACCCGGAACTCAACGACATGGTCTGCTACTTCGGCTCCGATCCCGGCATCCCGATGACCGCGAAGGCGGGCTCGATCGTGGTGTTCTCCAGCGTCGTCATCCACCGCAGCGGGGCGAACCTGACCGACCGGAACCGGCGCGTGTACATCGCGCAGTACTCCAAGGAGGTCATCCCGGCCAAGGACGGTACGACGGCGCACGGGGCGTTCGACCCGTTCCTCGACGGCGGCCGCATCATCGCCGATCGCTGACGGTCAGGAGTTGCGCGGCGCGTACATGATCACGACGACGCCGACGAGACAGATCGCGGCACCCAGGAGGTCCCAGCGGTCCGGGCGGAAGCCGTCGACCACCATTCCCCACGCGAGCGAGCCGGCCACGAACACACCGCCGTAGGCCGCGAGGATGCGGCCGAAGTTCGGATCCGGCTGGAACGTCGCGACGAAGCCGTAGGCGCCGAGCGCGATCACGCCACCCGCGATCCACCACAGGCCACGATGCTCACGCCATCCCTGCCAGACCAGCCAGGCACCACCGATCTCCGCCAGCGCGGCCAACACGAAGAGCCCCGCAGACCGCACCACGGTCACAGGCGATCGGCCAGGGCGTCCAGGACCGCGGTCTGGGTGGGGGGTACGCCGATGTGTAGGTGGAATTGGTTGTTGGTTGGGTCGGTGAGGGTGAAGGTGAAGAACGAGCAGCACTCGGACTCGCGGGCGGTCAGGGCTGCGGTGGCGGCGCGGGCTTCGGCCGTGAGCGTCAGGTCGAGTGTCTGGGGGTCGACGCGGTGGGCGCTGCGGAGGTGGTCGGCGAAGAGCTGGTCGAACTCCGCGACCCGGAGTGGTTGCTCCGCGGTCGGCAGGGTGCACGCGGCCGGAGCCCAGGCGAGGTGATCGGTCATGAGATCGACGGTAAACCTGTACCCAGGTACCGGATGCAACTATTCGGGCTGATCGGTCCAGGTGAGTACGTACGCCACCCCGCCGAATCGGACCTGGTCGCCCGGCCGGACCCGGACCGCAGTGGTGAGCCGGAGGCCGTTGACCTGGGTCCCGTTCATCGAGCCGAGATCGCGCAGCATCCATCCGTCTTTCACATACCGGAGCTCCGCGTGGCACCGGGACACGGACAGGTCGGCCAACCGCAGCGACGCGCCAGGCCCGCGTCCGATCCGGACCGTCGGCGATCCTGGTGCCGGCAACGCGAGCCCGGGCGGCGGCAGAGCGGGCGTCTTCTGCACGACTCCAACCCGCGGAAGGGACCCGAGCCGCTCGAGGAACCCGAACCAGGCACCGACGACACCGCTCGGCTGCCCAGGGGTCCTGGCACCCGGCGAGCCCTCCACCCGCGCTGGTGGCCGGGTCGGGCTGGGGCTGCGGATGACTTCCAGCCGGGGAAGTCGGGTACGGAAGTCCCGGAGCCGGCGGGTGACGTGGGGCTCCTCGCGAGGCAGATCGCGGATGGCGTCGGCCAGTTCGCCGCGGCTCTGCGCGCGCAGGACGAAGTTCATCCGGCGGACGAAGGTGTCGTGTGACAGCCGCCCGGTCCCGGCGCCCTCGCGCAGGATGGCCAGGGCACGATCCCGCTCGGCGTCCGACGGACGCGTCCCCTCCGCCGGAACCGATGTCATCCCTGCATTGTCCGGTCCGGTCCGGTTCACTGTCCACCGCCTCCCGGGGGCGGCCGGGGACCAGGTCAGCGGTACTGAATCCGGTAGGCGACGTGCGCGTCACCCTGCGAGAGCCCGATGTTCGAGATCCCGACGACCAACTGGTGACCGTCGGCGTCGTTCCGGTACGTCAGGTACGTCGTACCTGCCGCACCTTCAGTCGCGATCCGGCGCCAGGACGGTCCGCCGGGCGCGGAGATCTGTGTCAACGCCTTCGTCACCGCGGGCGTCGCGTAGTACGACATCCACTTCGTGTCGCCACGGCCCCACGCGCGGACCAGGTTGTCGGACCACTGCACCGCGTTCCAGGCACGCGGTTCGTTGGCGAAGCTCACGACTCTGGCGGCGTGCCAGCCGTCCGGCCCACGCAGCTCCGGCGCGGCGTTCGCCACGCCGAGGGTGAGATTCCCGCCGCGGGCGTCGTCGTGGTACGTCACATAGATCGTCCCGGCCGCGCCTTCCGCGGAAACCCGGCGCCAGTGGATCCCGCCGGGCGACGCCTGCGCGAACAGAGCACGTGTGACTTCGGTCGTGCCGTAACAAGCTGTCGTTCTCGTGTCACCGCGACCCCAGGCGCGGACCAATCGGTCCGCGTAGGTGACCGCATCCAGCCGAGCGACCGACGCACCGCACGAGGCGGCCGTCTGAGCACCGGCCGCAACGGCCGGAGCCGCCGAACCGCCGAGCACGAGCGGGGCAGCAACCGCGAGCGCGGCCGCCATCCCACCGGCCTTGGATAGACCCTTGATCTTCATGATCAACCTCCCGAGTTGGTCATTTCGTCCTCACTGGTTCGACGCGCCCGATCGCCCACGAGTTGGCCGTGGGTGAGAATGACGGGATGCGACTGCCTGTGATGCCACCGGTCAAGCCGATGCTCGCCAAGCCCGTGAAGGAGATCCCGCGCGGGGAGATGAGCTACGAGCCCAAGTGGGACGGGTTCCGCTCGATCATCTTCCGGGACGGGGACGAGGTGGAGATCGGCAGCCGGAACGAGAAGCCGATGACGCGCTACTTCCCCGAGCTGGTCGAGGCGGTGAAGGCGAACCTGCCCGAGCGCTGCGCGATCGACGGCGAGATCATCGTGATCGGCGCGTCCGGCGACCGGCTGGACTTCGAGGTGCTGCAGCAGCGCATCCACCCCGCCGCCAGCCGGGTGAACATGCTGTCGGAGAAGACGCCGGCCCGGTTCGTCGCGTTCGACCTCCTGGCGCTCGGTGACGACGACTACAGGGAGCGTCCGTTCGCGGAACGGCGTACCGCGCTCATCGATGCGCTGGCCGATGTGAAGGCGCCGATCCACGTCACGCCCGCGACGACCAACCGCGACACGGCCGCGGAGTGGTTCGAGCAGTTCGAGGGTGCCGGCCTGGACGGGCTGATCGCGAAGCCGTTGGAGGTCACCTACCAGCCGGACAAGCGGGTGATGTTCAAGGTCAAGCCGGAGCGCACCGCGGACTGCGTGGTCGCCGGCTACCGCGTGCACAAGAGCGGCCCGGACCGGATCGGATCGCTGCTGCTCGGGCTCTACAGCGACGACGGCACGCTGGCGAGCGTCGGTGTGATCGGTGCGTTCCCGCTCGAGCGGCGCAAGGAGCTCTTCCAGGAGATGCAGCCGCTGGTCACCACGTTCGACGATCACCCGTGGGCGTGGGCGAAGCAGGAGGAAGGCGTCCGTACGCCGCGCAACGCGGAGGGCAGCCGCTGGCAGGCGGGCAAGGATCTGTCGTTCGTGCCGTTGCGGCCGGAGCTCGTGGTCGAGGTTCGCTACGACCACATGGAGGGCATCCGCTTCCGCCACACCGCACAGTTCGTCCGCTGGCGCCCCGACCGCACCCCCGAGTCCTGCACCTACGAGCAACTGGAAGAGCCGGTCAAGTTCGACCTGGCCGACGTACTGTCCAGCGCCCAACGCTGATGAAGGTCCTGTACGACGTCTACGCCAGGATCCTGCGACGCCAACTGGCCGGACTGCCGATGCCACGGCACATCGCGATCGCGATGGACGGCAACCGCCGCTGGGCACGACGAGCCGGGTACGACGACGTGCGGGTCGGCCACCGGTTCGGGGCGGAGCATCTGGAGCTGTTCCTGCGTTGGTGTTCCGAGGCAGGCGTCCAGTGCGTGACGGCGTGGGTGGCGTCGGCCGACAACATCCGGCGCCGCGACTCGGCCGAGGTCGACTACCTCATGCAGCTCACCGAGACCGTCCTGGCCGAGCATGTACGGCGTGACCACCGGTGGCGGCTCCACGTCGCGGGCCAGCTGGATTTGTTGCCTGACACAACTGCCCGTGCGCTGAAGGAGGCCGTCGAGGCGACGCGCGACCGGACGGATGCGGGTGACCTGACGCTCGCCATCGGGTACTCGGGCCGGCTCGAGGTGGTGGACGCCGTACGGGCTGTGCTGGACGAGGCTGCGGTCGCGGGGCGTTCGCTGGAGGATGTGGCTGACGAGCTGAGCGAGGACGTGATCGGTCGACACCTCTATCTGCCCGAACTGCCGGATCCCGACCTGGTGATCCGGACGAGTGGGGAGCTCCGGATGTCGGACTTCCTGCTGTGGCAGGCGACGCGCTCGGAGGTCGAGTTCTGCGACCTCTACTGGCCCGCGTTCCGGCAGGTCGACCTGCTGCGGGCGCTCCGCACCTACGGGCGGCGGCGGCTGGAACGATCCAGTTGATCATTTGAGCAGGTACCTCGGCCAGGAGCGAATACATCGGGCCGCCTTGGGGGCACTATGGAGGCATACCGACTGGTAGGAACCGGAGGTTGCGATGTACGACGTCGTACTGCTCGTCGAACAGGAACTGTCGGCGCCGGACGCGAGACGCGTCGTTGAACTGCACCAGGACATGCCCGAGTCCGTCACGTACCACGTGCTCGTGCCGTGCCACAACGCCGAGGCCGGTGTCGAGGCCTCGATCAGCGCGCTGGGCACCGCGGATCTGTACGGTCCAGGGCTGGCCACTCAGCGCCAGGATCTCGCCGAGGCGCAGAAGGCGATCGACACCGAGGCGAAGGGCTGCAGCGGACGCAGCGTCCAGCGGCTGCGAGACCTCGGGCACCACGCGGAGGGCGGCATCTCGCACGACCGTCCGATCGACGCACTGATCGCCACGGTGGAGCACGTGCAGGGCCAGGAGGTCATCATCCTGACCCGGCCGCACGTGGTGGCCGAGTTCTTCCACCTGGACTGGACCAACTCAGCCCGCCGCCACCTCGGCGTACCGGTCCTGCACCTTCTGGAGCACGACCCGCAGAAGGCCTCCGCCTCGTAGCGGGTCAGAACCGGAGCATGACTGCGTAGGTGACGCCGACCGCGAGGGCGGCCATCAGCAGCGACACCGTGGTGCGGATCGTTCGGTCGCCGGTTTCGCCGTAGTGACGGCCGTCCTCGGAGTTGTACGCGAGCTTGTAGCCGGCGTAGCCCGCGGCGAGTGCCAAGGCCAGTTTGATCATCGTCTGCTCTCCCCCCACTACCCCTCAGAACCAAGGTAGCTCGCTCAGACGCCGGCGGCGGTTCCGGTCTCGGCGAACTGCGTGTGATACAGGTCTGCGTACTCCCCGCCCTGGGCGAGCAACTGCTCGTGCGTACCCCGCTCGACAATGTTGCCGCGGTCAACGACCAGGATCAGGTCGGCGTTCCGCACCGTCGACAACCGGTGCGCGATCACCAGCGACGTACGCCCTTCCAGCGCGGTGTCGAGTGCCCGCTGTACGGCGACCTCGGACTCGGAATCCAGGTGCGCGGTCGCTTCGTCCAGTACGACGATCTGCGGTGCCTTCAGCAACAAACGCGCGATCGCCAGGCGCTGCCGTTCACCGCCGGACAGCCGGTGACCACGGTCCCCCACCACGGTCTCGAGACCATCAGGCAGGGACGACACCAACTCCCACACCTGCGCGGCCTTCAGTGCCTCGATCATCTCGTCGTCGGTGGCGTCCGGCTTCGCGTAGGCGAGGTTCGCCCGGATCGTGTCGTGGAACATGTGCGCGTCCTGCGTGACGTACCCGATCGTGTCGTGCAGCGACTGCAGCGTCACCTCGCGCACGTCCTGCCCGCCGACCCGCACGGCTCCGCCGGTCACGTCGTACAGGCGGGCCACCAGGTTGGTGATCGTGGTCTTGCCGGCGCCGGACGGGCCGACCAGCGCAACCATCTGACCGGGCTGGACGACGAAGTTCACATCCTCGAGCACCTGCGAGGACACCCGCTTGTCGAGCACAGCGACCGACTCCAGGCTCGCGAGGGAGACCTGCTCAGCCGTCGGGTAGGCGAACGCCACGTGGTCGAACTCGACCCCGGCCCGCTCACTGCGCAGTCCCTGGGCGTCCGGAGCGTCCTTGATCATCGGCTCGAGGTCGAGCACCTCGAAGACGCGCTCGAACGACACCAGCGCGGTCATCACGTCGACCCGCACGTTCGACAGTGCGGTCAGCGGGCCGTACAGTCGGCCGAGCAAGGCGACCAGTGCCAGCAGGGTCCCGACGGTCAGCGCCTCGCGGACGGCCAGGTTGCCGCCGACGCCGTACACCAAGGCGGTGGCCAGCGCGGCGACCAGCGTGAGCGCCGTGAAGAACACCCGGCCGAGCATCGCGATCCGGATGCCCAGGTCGCGGACCCGTCCGGCCCGCTCACCGAAGTCCCGGTTCTCGATCGAGGGCGTACCGAACAGCGTGACCAGCAGCGCTCCCCCGACGCTGAACCGCTCGGTCATCGCCGTCGACATCTCGGCGTTGAGGTTCATCTGCTCGCGCGTCAATGTGGCCAGCCGGCGACCCAGGATCCGCGCCGGGATCAGGAACACCGGCAGTAGCAGGATCGCCACCACCGTCAACTGCCAGCTCAGCACGAGCATCGCGCCGACCACGAGGATCAGGCTGATGATGTTCGACACCACGCCGGACAGCGTCGAGGTGAACGCCTGCTGGGCGCCGATCACGTCGTTGTTGAGCCGGGACACCAAGGCACCAGTCTGCGTCCGGGTGAAGAACGCGACCGGCATCCGCTGCACATGCCCGAAGACCTTGGTCCGCAGGTCGAAGATCAGCCCCTCACCGATCCGCGCCGAGAACCAGCGCTGCATCAGCCCCAGGGCGGCCTCGACCACGGCGAGCAGTGCCACCACCAGCGCGAGCGCGGTGACGAGTCCGGCGTTCCCCTTGGTGATGCCGTCGTCGACGATCTTCTTGAACAGCAGCGGCGAGGCGATGACCATGAACGCCGACAGGATGACGAGCACCAGGAACACCGAGATGTACCAGCGGTACGGCTTCGCGAACCGCGCGATCCGGCGCAGCGTGCCCTTGGCGAGCTTCTGCCCGGCCACGGACGAATCCTGACGCCGCCAGCCGTAGGCGCCCATGCCGGCGCGTGCCATCCCTGAGGACATACGGTTCCTCCCCGCTCCTGTGTCGTGAAGCTTCACAACAGTTCAGGTCATCACAATGTTCCCACTCACCGTCATGCAACCAATGGTTGCGGATGCGATGAGAGTGCTCTACAGTCATAGGCAACCAAAGGTTGCGAAAGGACGGTGGGTGAGATGGCGGACCGGACCATCGAGCGGGAGATCAGGGTGGAGGCGGCGCCCGAGGTGGTCTACGAGGTGATCAGCTCGCCGGAGCACCTGCGCGAGTGGTGGCCGGACGACGCGGACCTCGAGCCGGTCGCCGGCGCCACCGGGACCGTGTCCTTCGGCGAGAAGCCGGACGGGAAGGTCGTTTCGCTCACGGTCATCGAGGCCGATCCGCCGCGACGGTTCGCCTTCCGGTGGGACTATCCCGACGGCGAGACAGCCACCGAGGCCAACTCACTGCTGGTGACGTTCGACCTCGTCGCCGCCGGCACGGGCACGGTCCTCCGCTTCGCCGAGACCGGGTTCGACCAGGCCTCCGACGCGCAGTACCGCGATCACATCAACGGCTGGAACTACTTCCTCCCCCGCCTCGTCCCGTACGTCGACCGGCTGGTGTCCGCGCCGTGATCGACGACGGGCTCTGGTCGGCGGTCGGCGATCCGACCCGGCGACGGATGCTCGACCTGCTGCTCGCGAACGGCGGCGGGACCGCGACCGGCCTGAGCGATCAACTGCCGGTCACCCGGCAGGCCGTCGCCAAACATCTCGCCGTCCTCGAGCGGGTCGGCCTGGTGCACGCCAAGCCGTCGGGGCGCGAACGGCGTTACACCGTGGACGAATCACAGCTTTCCCGTGCGATCGCGCAACTGACCTCGGTCAGTGACGCCTGGGACCGCCGGCTCCAGCGCATCAAGCGGATCGCCGAAACCATTCAACGCAGTACAGACACCTGAACGAGAGGCACTCCCATGGTCGACATCCTGCACCGCGTCGGAATCACGGCGTCCCCCGAGGACGTCTCCAAAGCCCTCACCACGATCCCCGGCCTCGCGGGCTGGTGGACCGACGACACGCAAGGCGACGACTCGGTCGGCGGCGTGATCGACTTCCACTTCCCCGTCGCCGGTGGCTCGTTCGGCATGAAGGTGCTCGAGACCAAGCCCGGCGAGCTCGTCCGCTGGGAGGTCGTGCACGGTCCCGAGGAGTGGATCGGCACCGAGGTCCGCTTCGACCTCAGCACGGCCGACAACTACACGATCGTCCTGTTCAAGCACGAGGGCTGGAAGGAGCCGGTCGAGTTCATGTACCACTGCAGCACCAAGTGGGGCTCGTACCTGCTGAGCCTGAAGAAGTACGTCGAGACCGGTACGGGCGACCCCGCTCCGCGCGACGTACAGATCAGCAACTGGCACTAGGCGAGGGTTGCCAGGAGCTCCTTCAGCCGGCGCTCCTGGGCCTCCCGCTCGGCCTTCAGCTGGTCCTGGTAGGAACGGTCCGCGGCACCGAGGAGCAATGCCTTGGTCTCGCGGATCGCTCCTGGCAGCGGCGACAGCAGGGCCTCGGTCAGATCCTTGACCGTCCCGGCGAGCTCCTCCGGCGGTACGACGATGTTCGCCAGACCGAGCTCCTTCGCCTCGTCCGCCTCCACCCAGCGGGTGGTCGCGCAGAGCTCCAGCGCCCGTGAGTACCCGACGAGCTGGACGAGCGGTTGGGTGCCGCCGAGGTCGGGCACCAGGCCGAGCGCGGTCTCGCGCATGCTGAAGCGGACGTCCGGGGTGACGACACGGAGGTCGCAGGCCAGGGCCAGCTGGAAGCCGGCGCCGATGGCGTGACCCTGCACCGCGGCGATGCTGATGATCTCCGGCCGCCGCAACCAGGAGAATCCCGCCTGGAAACCGGCGATCAGCTCGTGCACCTCGGCGGTGGGCTTCGCCCCGAGCGTGAGCAACGCCTCCTGGCCGTCGACAGCCTCACCCATCATCAGCCGCCGGTCGAGTCCCGCCGAGAACGACGGCCCCTCCCCCGACACCACGACCACGCGGACGTCGGCCGGCAGCGACGTACCGAAGTCGGCCAGCGCCCGCCACATCGCCGGGGTCTGTGCGTTGCGCACCTCGGGCCGGTCCAGCACCACCCGTGCGACCGGGCCTTCCACGGTCAACCGCAGTTCCTTCATGCGAGGAACATTACTCGCGATTAACTTAGGCGAGCGACACCAGGTCGGCGTAGTCGTTGGTCCACAGGTCTTCGACGCCGTCCGGGAGCAGGAGGACGCGCTCTGGTTCGAGGGCCTCGACCGCACCCTCGTCGTGGGTGACCAGCACGATCGCACCGGCGTACGACCGGATCGCGTTCAGCACCTCGGCGCGCGAGGCGGGGTCGAGGTTGTTGGTCGGCTCGTCGAGCAGCAGCACGTTCGCAGCCGAGACCACCAGTGTCGCCAGGGCGAGTCGGGTCTTCTCACCACCGGACAGCACCCGGGCCGGCTTGTCCGCGTCGTCGCCGGTGAACAGGAACGAACCGAGCACGCTGCGCGCCTGCGTCTCGTTCAGATCCGGGGCTGCGGACTTCATGTTCTCCAGCACGGTCCGGTTCACGTCGAGCGTCTCGTGCTCCTGCGCGTAGTACCCGAGCTTGAGCCCGTGCCCGTCGATCACCTCGCCGGTGTCCGACTTCTCCAGCCCGGACAGCACCCGCAGCAGCGTCGTCTTGCCGGCACCGTTCAGGCCCAGCACCACGACCCGCGAGCCGCGGTCGATCGCGAGGTCGACGTCGGTGAAGATCTCCAGTGAGCCGTACGACTTCGACAGTTCGCGCGCCATCAACGGCGTCTTGCCGCACGGCGCCGGCGTCGGGAACGCGATCTTGGCCACGCGGTCGGTCTTGCGCTCGTCCTCGAGCGAGGACATCAACTGCTCGGCCCGCCGCAGCATCTGCTGGGCCGCGGTCGCCTTGGTCGCCTTGGCGCGCATCTTGTTCGCCTGGTCGACCAGTTGGGTCGCCTTCTTCTCGGCGTTCGCCCGCTCGCGCTTGCGCCGCCGCTCGTCGGCCTCGCGCTGCGTCAGGTACGCCTTCCAGCCGACGTTGTAGACGTCGATCTCGGCCCGGTTCGCGTCCAGGTGGAACACCCGGGTGACGGTCTCCTCGAGCAGGTTCACATCGTGGCTGATCATGATCACGCCGCCGGGGTACGACTTGAGGAAGTCGCGCAGCCAGACGATCGAGTCGGCGTCGAGGTGGTTGGTCGGCTCGTCCAGCAGCAGCGTCTCCGCCTGGGCGAACAGGATCCGGGCCAGCTCCACCCGTCGGCGCTGACCGCCCGACAGTGTGCCCAAGGGTTGCCCCAGCACCCGATCCGGCAGCCCGAGGTTCGCCGCGATCCGGGCCGCCTCCGACTCGGCGGCGTACCCACCGGCCGCGTGCAGGTCGGCCTCGGCCCGCTCGTAGCGCCGCATCCCCTTCGCGCGGGTCTTCTCGTCCGCGCTGGCCATCGACTTCTCCGCGCTGCGCAACCGGCGTACGACGTCGTCCAGGCCGCGGGCGGACAGGATCCGGTCCCGGGCCAGGATCTCCAGATCCCCGGTCCGCGGGTCCTGCGGGAGGTAGCCGATCTCACCGGAGGTGGACACCGAGCCGCTGGCCGGCAGACCCTCACCGGCCAGGATCTTGGTCAGCGTGGTCTTGCCGGCGCCGTTGCGCCCGACCAGACCCACCTTGTCGCCGGGCCCGACCCGGAACGAGGCGGGCGCGAGCAACTGCCTGGCACCGACGCGGACCTCGAGATTGGAGACAGTGATCATCGCGGTGGCAGGCGTCCTCAGGGTCGGGAGTCAAGGCAGGGGGCGGGCGGTAGCGGGTCGGCGGCGCAGCGTCACGACACGCCAAAGGCCCCCGCTCTCGGGACTAGTCTATGTGCTGTGAAATTCAACCCGGACGCGGATCTCGACACCAGTGGGGTCGAGGACACCCGTGGGAGCGGCGGAGGCGGCGGCGGGCTGCCCGGCGGGATGATCCCGGTGGGTGGTGGCATCGGCGGCATCATCCTGCTGGTCGTCATCCTGCTGCTGAACGGCGGTCTTCCGGGCGGCGACGGCGGCAGCCAGGAGCCGAGCGTCCGCAACACCGCGGCCGGCAATCTGGACTCGTGCAAGAAGGGCACTGATCTGCAGGACAACCCCGACTGCCGGTTCGTGTTCTACCAGAACTCGATCGAGGGCTTCTGGGCCGCGGAACTGCCGCGCCGGGGCAAGAAGTACACCCGGGCGCCGATGCGGGTCTTCGACGGCTCGGTCAACACCGGCTGCGGACCGGCCACCAGCGCGGTCGGGCCGTTCTACTGCCCGCCGGACAAGCGGGTCTACCTGGACCTCGGGTTCTTCCAGACGCTCCAGTCCGAACTGGGCGCGAAGGGCGGCAACTTCGCCGAGGCGTACGTCGTGGCCCACGAGTACGGCCACCACATCCAGAACCTGTACGGCATCCTCGGCCGGATCAAGACCCGCAACGGCCCGACGTCGGACTCGGTCCGGTCCGAGCTGCAGGCCGACTGCCTGGCCGGGATCTGGACCAACCACGCGACGACCGTGCCCGACAAGGACGGCGACACGTTCATCAGCGGTCTGACCGAGGACGACATCGCCCGCGGCCTGGACGCGGCAGCCGCCGTCGGTGACGACCGGATCCAGCAGAAGACCCAGGGTCAGGTGAATCCGGAGAGCTTCAGCCACGGCACCGCCGAGCAGCGGATGCGGTGGTTCAAGGCCGGGATGGACTCCGGCGACATGAACGCCTGCGACACCTGGTCGGCCAACCCGCTCTGACCCCAGCCTGCCCCACCGATCCCCATCTGGCTGGCTGACCAGCGAAAGTGTGGGTTTGCCAGCCGTACACCGGTGGCAAACCCACAACCTGGATGGTCAGCCAACCAGATGGGGAGTGGGTCAGATGGGAGGGGGGTCAGTCGGCGCCGGAGCGTTTGTCGACGACGCGGCGGACGATCAGGCCGACCGCCAGCGCGGCGGCGACCAGGATGGCCGAGATGATCGCCCATTCGAGCGACGACGCGCCGAACTGGGTCCGGCCCCCGCGGACACGCTGGGCGCGGGCCCTCGCCAGCGCATAGCCGGCCATGGCACGCCAGAACTGCAGTTCCGAGTTCAACCGCTGTCCTCCCCTGTGCGATGGCCGCGAGGACCTGAGTATGCCCACATGGGAGGACGTTCACGCCTCAGCGCGAATCGTCCGGAGGGTCGGTCAACTCGATCCGGATCGCCCGGGCGTCGGCGCCGGCCTGCTCGAGGACTCTCTGTTTCGGATCGGGTACGCCGAGGAACGGCGGCCGCACGAGTCCGGCCAGGTCCTTCAGTCGCGGATCCTCCAGCACCGTGTCGATCGCCCGGCGGTCTCCCCCGCACACGAGCGCTTCCAGCCGGGCTGACCCGAGGATCCGCACCGCAACCTCGGTCGCGGCGGCGAACGCCTCCCGCGCCTGGTTGTCCCGCCGCCGCGCGTACCGCTGCTGCGACCAGCCACCCGCCTTGGTCGTCCCCTGCACGTGGCGTGATCCGACCTTGGAGTCGACAAGCTTGCCCCCGGCAAACACTCCGGCGCCGTAGCCACCGCGCCGGACGAGCAGCACACCCAGCCGCCACTCGCGCAACACATGGGCGAGGAGCCCGTCTTTCGACAACTCCTCCAGTGGTGCGAACGGCACCTCGACGACGGCGACGGAGCCGTCCGACGCGGAGGCAGTGAACCGTGTCGGCGTCACGTCGTACGTCACTACGCCGTGGCGGTCACCGAAGCCGGTCAGCCACCTGTCCAGCCGCTCCGGTGCCACCGACACCGTTCGGGTCACACGTTGAAGCCGAGCGCCCGCAGCTGGTCGCGGCCGTCGTCGGTGATCTTCTCCGGGCCCCACGGCGGCATCCAGACCCAGTTGATCCGGAAGTCGTTGACCAGGCCGTCCAGCGCCATCCGGGTCTGGTCCTCGATCACGTCGGTCAGCGGGCAGGCCGCCGACGTCAGCGTCATGTCGATGATCGCCGTACTGGTGTCGTCCACGGTGATCCCGTAGATCAGGCCCAGGTCGACCACGTTGATGCCGAGCTCGGGGTCGACGACATCCTTGAGCGCCTCGGTCACGTCCTCGACCGCGGCCGGGCTGGTGCCGGGCTGTGATGCCTGGGACGCCTGCGCCGCCGCCTGCAGGTCGACCTCGGGCAGCTCGATCTTCTCGTCGGTCTGGTCAGGCATTGCTCACTCCTTCTTGCTGTGCGGCGTCCTGGGACTCGTTCTGCGCCAGCGCCCGGGCGGTCGCGTCCCGCCAGGCCGACCAGCCCAGCAGCGCACACTTCACCCGGGCCGGGAACTGCGCGACGCCCGCGAACGCGACGCCGTCCTCCAGAACCTCTTCGTCCGGCTCGACATTCCCCCGGCCCTGCATCAGCTCGAGGAACTTCTCGTACGTCGCCATCCCCTCGGCGACGGGCTTGCCGATCACCAGATCGGACATCACCGAGGTCGCGGCCTGACTGATCGAGCAGCCGACGCTCTCGTGCGTGACGCCGGTGACGGTGTCGCCGTTCAGCTCCACGCGCAGCGTCACCTCGTCCCCGCAGGACGGGTTCACGTGGTGCACTTCCACGTCGTACGGATCCGCCAGCCCCGCGTGGTGCGGGCTGCGGTAGTGATCCAGGATGATCTCCTGGTACAGCGAGTCAAGCTGCATGAGACGTCAAGCCACCTTGAAGAAAGAACGGACGAACCCGAGGCCGTCGACCAGCGCCTCGATCTCCTCCGGCGTCGTGTAGAGGTAGAACGACGCCCGCGTCGAGGACTGTACGCCGAACCGCTCGTGCACCGGCCGCGCACAGTGGTGCCCGGCCCGTACCGCGATCCCGCGGGTGTCCAGCACGGTCGCCACGTCGTGCGGGTGCACGCCGTCCAGCTCGAAACTGATCGCGCCACCGTGGTCCTTGGCCTCGGCCGGACCGAGGATCGTCAGCCCCGGCACCGTCTTCAGCCCTTCGAGCGCGTACTCCACGATCGCGTGCTCGTGCGCCGCGATCTTGTCCATCCCGATCCCGGACAGGTAGTCGACGGCCGCACCGAGCCCGACGGCCTGCGCGATCGGCGGCGTACCGGCCTCGAACCGGGCCGGCGGCGGGGCGTACGTCGAACCCGTCATCCGCACGACCTCGATCATCTCACCGCCACCAAGGAACGGCGGCAGCGACGCGAGCAGGTCGTACCGGCCCCAGAGCACACCGACGCCAGTCGGCCCGACCACCTTGTGCCCGGTGAAGCCGACCAGGTCGGCACCGAGCTCCGCCACGTTCACCGGCAGCTGGGGCACCGCCTGCGCGGCGTCCACCACCATCAGAGCGCCGACCGCGTGCGCCTTGGCGGCGAGCTCCTTGATCGGGTTGATGGTGCCGAGTGCGTTCGACACCCAGGTGAGCGAGACGATCTTGGTGCGCTCGTTGATCAGCTCGTCGGCGTTGCTCAGGTCCAGCCGGCCGTCGTCGGTGACGCCGAACCACTTCAGCGTCGCCCCGGTCCGCTCACAGACCATCTGCCACGGCACGATGTTCGAGTGGTGCTCCATCTCGGAGATGACCACCTCGTCACCCGGCTTCAGCGAGCCGCCGGCCGTGTGCGCCACCAGGTTCAGCGCCTCGGAGATGTTCTTCGTGAACACGATCTCGTTGCGGTCGGGCGCGCCGATGAAGTCCGCGATCTTGTCCCGGGCACCTTCGTACGCCGCGGTCGCCTCGGCACCGAGCTGGTGCATGGCGCGGGCGACGTTCGCGTTGTGCTTCAGGTAGTGGTCCTCCATCGCCTGCACCACCTGGCGGGGCTTCTGCGAGGAGTTCGCCGAGTCCAGGTAGACCAGGGGCAACCCGCCGGCGAGCTCGCGCGACAGGATCGGGAAGTCCGCCCGGACCGACTGGAGGTCCAGCGGACTGCTGAATGTGGTCCGGGCGTCAGTCACTTCGCGCCTGCCTTCAGGAACCGCTCGTAGCCGTTGGCCTCGAGCTCTTCGGCCAGCTCCGGTCCGCCTTCCTCGGCGACCCGGCCGTCGACGAAGACGTGCACGAAGTCCGGCGTGATGTAGCGCAGGATCCGGGTGTAGTGGGTGATCAGCAGGATGCCCTTGTCGCCCTGCTCCGCGAACCGGTTGACGCCGGTGGAGACGACCTTCAGCGCGTCGATGTCGAGGCCGGAGTCGGTCTCGTCGAGGATCGCGATCTTCGGGTTCAGCAGCTCCAGCTGGACGATCTCGTGCCGCTTCTTCTCACCACCGGAGAAGCCCTCGTTCACGTTGCGGGTGCCGAAGTCCGGGTCCATCTCGAGATCACCGAGCGCCTTGTTGACGTCCTTGACCCAGGTCCGCAGCTTCGGCGCCTCGCCGTCGATCGCGGTCTTCGCAGTGCGCAGGAAGTTCGCCACCGACACGCCCGGCACCTCGACCGGATACTGCATCGCCAGGAACAGGCCGGCCCGGGCCCGCACGTCGACGGCCATGGCCAGCACGTCCTCGCCGTCGAGCGTGACCGTGCCGCTGGTGATCTTGTACTTCGGGTGGCCGGCGATCGAGTACGCCAGCGTCGACTTGCCGGAACCGTTCGGGCCCATGATCGCGTGCGTCTGACCACCGGCGATGGTCAGGTCGACGCCGCGCAGGATCTGCTTCGGGCCGTTCTCGGTGTCGACCGACACGTGCAGGTCGCGGATCTCGAGTGTCGCCATGAGGATCTTCTATCTCCGTCGCTTTACAGGGATGCCTGATTCAGGGGGTTCTTGACGTCGACGAGCAGGTCGTCGCCGTCCAGCCGGACCGGGTAGATCGGCACCGGGTCGTACGCGGGCAGGCTGGTCGGCTCGCCGGTGCGCAGGTCGAAGCGGGATCCGTGCAGCCAGCACTCGATCTGGCACTCGCCGACGTCACCCTCGGACAGCTGGATCTGCGCGTGCGAGCACTCGTCCCGCACCGCGAAGTACTGCCCCTCGCTCTTCACGACCGCGACCTCCACGCCGCCGACCTCGACCGGGATGACTCCCTCATCCGGTACGTCGGCGGCAGCGCAGGCGCGCTCGAAGCTGTCGCTCACTGCCCGACAACTGCCTTGGCCGATGCGCTCAACTCCGCGGCCCGCGCCAGCTTCTGCTCGATCACGTCGTGCAGGTGCTCGGTGACCTCGGGAACGCCGATCTTGGCGATGATGTCGTTGAAGAAGCCGGACACCACCAGCCGCCGGGCCTCGTCCTCGGGGATGCCGCGGGCCTGCAGGTAGAACAGCTGCTCGTCGTCGAACCGGCCGGTCGCGGACGCGTGCCCGGCGCCAAGGATGTCGCCGGTCTCGATCTCCAGGTTCGGGACCGAGTCGGCGCGGGCGCCGTCAGTCAGGACCAGGTTGCGGTTCAGCTCGAACGTGTCGGTGCCCTCGGCCGCGGCCCGGATCAGCACGTCGCCGATCCACACCGAGCGGGCCTTGTCACCGGCCAGCGCGCCCTTGTAGAGCACGTTGCTCTTGCAGTTGGTGGCCTCGTGGTCGACGAACAGCCGGTTCTCGTGGTGCTGGCCCGACTCGGCGAAGTACACACCGAGGAGCTCCGCGTCGCCGCCAGGCCCGGCGTACCGGACGTTCGTGGCGATCCGGACGACCTTGCCGCCGAGGGTGACGACGACGTGGTGGAGCTTCGCGTCCCGCCCGATCAGCGCGTCGTGCTGGCCGAGGTGGATCGACTCGTGATCGCCCTGCTGGATGCTGACCACGCGCAGCTCGGCGCCGTCGCCGACGACGATCTCGACGTTGCTGCCGAGCTCACCCGCGCCGGTGTGATCGATGATCACGATCGCGCGGCTGTGCCGGCCGGCGTCCACGATCAGGTGGCTGAAGCCACGGGCACCGAGGCTCGCGACGTTCACGTGCACCGCCTCGGTCAGCTCGGCCTCGACCGGGATCCGCACCGCCAGCGCCTCGCCCGCCTGGTTCCAGGCGATGGCCGCGGAGCGGTCCTGCGGCGTACTGACCTTCAGCGAGTCCGCGGCGACGGTCTCGAACACCACACCGTCGGGACCGGACGCGTCGACCTTGGGGGTCTCGGTGCCGGCCTCGTCGGCGAACAGCGCCTTGAGCGCCTTGACCGGGGTGAAGCGCCACTCCTCCTCGCGCCCGTTCGGCACCGGGAAATCGGCGACGTCGTACGACGTCGGCCGCTCGCTCCGGGCCTGGAGCGGGACCGGGGAACCCGGCCCGTGGGAGTGCGCCCGGTTGCCGGTGGCGACCAGGGTTTCAGCGGCGGACATCAGCCGACGGCCCCTTCCATCTGCAGCTCGATCAAGCGGTTCAGTTCCAGCGCGTACTCCATCGGGAGCTCGCGGGCGATCGGCTCGATGAAGCCGCGGACGATCATCGCCATCGCCTCGTCCTCGGCCATGCCCCGGCTCATCAGGTAGAAGAGCTGGTCGTCGCTGACCTTGGACACGGTCGCCTCGTGTCCCATCGCCACGTCGTCCTCGCGGACGTCGACGTACGGGTAGGTGTCCGAACGGCTGATGGTGTCGACCAGCAGCGCGTCACAGCGCACCGTGGACTTGCTGTGGTGCGACCCCGGCGCCACCTCGACCAGGCCCCGGTACGACGTCCGGCCGCCACCGCGGGCCACCGACTTCGACACGATCGAGCTGGAGGTGTACGGCGCGTTGTGGACCATCTTCGACCCGGCGTCCTGGTGCTGGCCCTCGCCCGCGAACGCGACCGACAGGGTCTCGCCCTTGGCGTGCTCGCCCATCAGGTAGACGGCCGGGTACTTCATCGTCACCTTGGAGCCGATGTTGCCGTCGATCCACTCCATCGTGGCGCCCTCTTCGCAGGTGGCGCGCTTGGTGACCAGGTTGTAGACGTTGTTCGACCAGTTCTGGATCGTCGTGTAGCGGCAGCGGGCGCCCTTCTTCACGATGATCTCGACCACCGCGGAGTGCAGCGAGTCCGACTTGTAGATCGGCGCCGTACAGCCCTCGACGTAGTGCACGTAGGCGTCCTCGTCGACGATGATCAGGGTCCGCTCGAACTGGCCCATGTTCTCGGTGTTGATCCGGAAGTAGGCCTGCAGCGGGATGTCCACCTTGACGCCCTTGGGCACGTAGATGAACGATCCGCCGGACCAGACCGCCGTGTTCAGCGAGGCGAACTTGTTGTCGCCGACCGGGATGACCGAGCCGAAGTACTCCTGGAAGATCTCCGGGTGCTCGCGCAGGCCGGTGTCGGTGTCCAGGAAGAGGACGCCCTGGGCCTCCAGGTCCTCGCGGATCTGGTGGTAGACGACCTCGGACTCGTACTGCGCCGCGACGCCGGCGACCAGGCGCTGCTTCTCCGCCTCCGGGATGCCGAGCTTGTCGTAGGTGTTCTTGATGTCCTCGGGCAGCTCTTCCCAGCTGGACGCCTGCTTCTCGGTCGACCGGACGAAGTACTTGATGTTGTCGAAGTCGATCCCGGACAGATCCGCACCCCACGACGGCATCGGCTTGCGGTCGAAGAGTTTCAGACCTTTCAGGCGCAGGTCGAGCATCCACTCCGGCTCGTTCTTGAGGGTGGAGATGCCCCGCACCACGTCGGCGGACAGGCCGCGCTGTGCGACCGCGCCGGCGGCGTCGGAGTCGGCCCAGCCGTACTGGTAGTTGCCGAGGCCTTCCAGTTCGGGGTGAGCGGTTTGCGTCATCGTGCAGTCCTCGCAGATTCGCCGTCGGATACAGGGGCAGGACCGGGCACGGCCTGGGGGGCCGGGACGTGTCCGGGAATATGTGTGGTGCAGACACCGTCGCCGTGGGCGATGGTGGCCAGTCTCTGGACGTGCCGGCCGAGCAACCGCGAGAACACCTCGGTCTCGGCCTCGCACAACTGGGGGAACTGCTCGGCCACGTGCGCGACCGGGCAGTGGTGCTGGCAGAGCTGCTCGCCGTGCGCGGCCTTCGCCGTGGACGCGGCGTACCCGTCCGTGGTCAGGGCCCGCGCGAGTGCCTCCGCCTTGTCGCTCTCGGGAGCGGCGTCGATCAGCTCCCGGTACCGCTGCTCCACCTCGGCGACCCGGCCGCGGGCGAACTCCGCGACCGCCTCGTCACCGCCGGCCTCGGCGATGAACTTCAGTGCGGTGGCCGCCAGGTCGTCGTACGCCTGGTGGAACGCGTGCCGGCCGGTGTCGGTCAGCACGAAGACCTTCGCGGGGCGGCCGCGGCCACGCGGGCCGTAGACGCGCTCCTCGCGGGACTCGACCAGGCCGTCCTCGAGCAGGTGGTCGAGATGCCGGCGAACCGCCGCCGGCGTCAGCTCGAGGCGCTCGGCGAGCACCGCGGCGCTGGACGGACCGTTGGTCAGGATCGAGCGTGCGACCCGGTCCCGGGTGGACTCGTCCCGCGCCACAACCGCGCCGGTGGGCGCGGTTCCGGTAGTCGCAGGAGTTTTCACAACATCAGTGTCGCGTAATTCCCGGAGGCCTTCAAATAAGGCTCCCCTAACCGCGTCCCGCTCGTACGCTGGGCCTGGGAGCCGATCGTGACCAGCGTCACGCTGCTCGGCTCCGCTCCCGACCCGGGCCGAAGGCCGGGCAGCCCGGTCCTAGACTTCATCCGTGCCAGTCGCGGTGGAGATCGACAACCTCGTCGTGCGGTACGGCGAGAAGGCCGCGGTCGACGGTCTCAGTCTCACCGTAACCGTCGGCACGGTGACGTCGGTGCTCGGCCCCAACGGCGCCGGCAAGACCACCACCGTGGAGAGCTGTGAGGGGTTCCGGCGGCCCGAGTCCGGGCGGGTCCGGGTGCTCGGGCTGGACCCGATCGCGGACCACGACGAATTGATGCCGCGGATCGGCGTGATGCTCCAGGAGGGCGGCGCCTGGTCCGGCGTCCGCGCCGTCGAGATGCTGAAGTACGTCGCCACCCTGCATTCGCACCCGCTGGAGATCCCGGCCCTGGTCGAGCGCCTCGACCTGGGTAGCTGTGGCAGGACGCCGTACCGGCGCCTGTCCGGCGGGCAGAAGCAACGGCTGTCGTTCGCGCTGGCGATCGTCGGGCGGCCGGAGGTCGCGTTCCTGGACGAGCCGACGACCGGGCTCGATCCGCACGGCCGACGGGAGATCTGGCAGCTGATCCGCGACCTGCGCGACGACGGCGTGACCGTCGTACTCACCACGCACGGGATGGACGAGGCCGAACAGTTGTCGGACCAGGTCCACGTGGTGTCCGCGGGCAAGGTGATCGCCTCCGGCACTCCGGACGCGCTGACCGAGCACGGTGCGAAGTCCCTGGAGGACGTCTACCTCGCGTTGACGGCACCACCCAAGCGGGAGCACTCATGAGCACCTATGCGCCCCGGCCGGGAAGTGCGCCGTGGCCGCGGAAGGTGCTTGCGCACTCACGGATGGAGTTCCGGCTCCTGATCCGCAACGGCGAGCAGTTGCTGCTGGCGCTCGTCATCCCACTCGGGATCCTGTTGCTTCTGGGTGGCACCGGACTCGGCGACCGGTTGCCGCTCGGCGACGGGCGGGCGATCGACGACGCCGTACCGCGGGTGCTCGCGCTCGCCATACTGTCCTCGTCCTTCACCTCGCTCGCGATCGCGACCGGCTTCGAGCGTCGGTACGGCGTGATCAAGCGGCTCGGCGCCTCTCCCCTGTCCCGGACCGGACTGCTGGCCGGGAAGATCGGCGCCGTCCTGGTCGTGCAGGTGATCCAGCTCGCCATCCTGATCGGGACCGGCTTCGCCCTCGGGTGGGACCCGGCCGGCGGTTTCGACGCCGTGTTCGGGGTGATCCTGATGGTCCTGTGCGGTACGGCGGCCTTCGCGTCCCTCGGACTGCTGATGGCCGGCGTACTCCGGGCCGAGGCCACCCTGGCCGCGGCCAACCTGCTCTATCTGCTGTTGCTGGTCGGCGGTGCGGTGATGACACCGGTCGACGAGTACCCGGCCGGCATGCAGGGTGTCGTCCGGCTGCTGCCGAGCGCCGCGCTGGCCAACGGGCTGGCGAACTCGACCATCGAGGGTGTGATCCCGTGGGCCGCCGCACTGTCCCTCGCGCTATGGGCCGGGGTGCTCGGATACCTGGTGTCCAGGACCTTCCGCTGGGACTGAGCAGACCTTTCTCTAGAGTGTGCCGGTGATGAGCACGGAGACCCCGCCGCAAGAGACCGAACCAGTCAACGCCTTCTGGCGGCTGGTACCCGAGCCGAGCCTGGATGTCGTCCGGCGCTGGGGCTGGGCGTCGGTGGTGGCGAACATCGGCATCGTGGTGACCGGCGGACTGGTCCGGCTGACCGGCTCCGGTCTCGGCTGCCCGACCTGGCCGCAGTGCACCGACGAGTCGTACGTGCCGCACGCCGCGCTCGGCATCCACGGCGCGATCGAGTTCGGCAACCGGATGCTCGGCTTCGTGGTCGCGGTCGTCGCGATCTGCACCTGGCTCGTGGTGATGCGGTACCGCCCGATCCGCCGGGACCTGCGCCGGCTCGCGACCGCGGCCGCGCTCGGCGTACCGCTGCAGGCTGTGATCGGCGGCATCAGCGTGCTGACCGGACTGAATCCGTGGATCGTCTCGGCGCACTTCCTGGTCTCGCCGGTGATCATCACTCTGACGGTGTCGATGGTGCGGCGGTCCCGGACCAGTCCCTACCCACACACTCCCCCGGTGGTCCGGGCGCTCGCGACCGCCTGTGTGGTGGCGGTCTGGCTGACCGTTGCTCTCGGCACCTTGGTGACCGGCGCCGGCCCGCACTCGGGCGACCCGGACACCGGGCGGAACGGGTTCAACGAGGAACTGATCAGTCAGCTCCACGCGGATGTCGTCTTCGGACTGCTCGGGATCTCGATCGCGCTGGTGATCGCGACCCGGGTGACCGCGACGTCACGGACCTTGCGGAAGCTGGCTGCCTGGCTGCTCGCGATGGAACTCCTGCAGGGCGCCGTCGGCTTCACGCAGTACTTCACCGGCCTCCCGTGGGGCCTGGTCCTGGTGCACAT
Source organism: Kribbella sp. NPDC050241 (assembly GCF_044459685.1). Taxonomy (NCBI): domain Bacteria; kingdom Bacillati; phylum Actinomycetota; class Actinomycetes; order Propionibacteriales; family Kribbellaceae; genus Kribbella; species Kribbella sp. NPDC050241. Next base: position 942,393 of record NZ_JBITJE010000001.1, on the reverse strand, counting down.
GTTCTTCGCGGGCCTGCTGATCGCACTCGTCACCGCGGTCTACGGCGAACGCGGCACGCCCGCAACCTAGGACCTGCGCTCATCGCCGAACGTAGGACCCGCCGGTGAGATCCTCGACGATCGCCGGGCGGCTCGGTCGCCAGCCGAGCTCGGCCCGAGTCCGTGTGCTGCTGATCGCTTGGTCCAGCGCCAGCCAGCGGGCGTACTGCTCACCCAGCGCCTCGGCCGCGGACGCGACCGGCCAGGCTTCGGCTCGCCCGGTCCCGCCGGCCGCCAGGTCCGCGGCGGCCGCGATCGCGCTGACCTCGACGGCCTCATCGCTCACGCCGTGCAGGACAGCACCTGATCGGGCTCGTTCGATCGCCAGCAGAACCAGGTCGGCCAGATCGTCGACCTGCACCGTCGGCCAGCGAGTTCCGGGGTCGCCCACGTAGCGGCCGACGCCGTATTTGCGTGCCCACCCGACCATCTCAGCGGGAATGCCACCGCCACGTCCGTACACGACCCCGGGCCGGATCACGACGGTGCGGACCCGGTCGGCCGCGGCGAGGACGGCCCGCTCGATCTGTGCACGCGGCGTGTCGCCGCCCGGTGGATCCTCGGTGAACGGCGTCTCGCCCACCGCGCCCAACCACCAGATGCCGCTGATGTAGATGAGCGGAACACCGTGATCGAGGAGCGCGGCGGTGGACGCCAGGTCGACGTCGAGGTCGCCGCTGGGATTGCCGGCGTGTACGACGACATCCGGCCGGACGGCGGCGAGCGCGGAGCGCAGTGTCTCCGGGCGGGTGAGGTCGCCCGGCACGGTCGGGTAGTCCGCGACGGTCCCGCGCCGAGACACCGCAACGACCTCGTAGCCGGCACCCGTCAAGCGCTCGGCGACCGCCGTACCGATGTAGCCGCTAGCACCGATGACTGCCGCCTTCACCGTGAACCCCCTTCGAACTCACCGAGTACGGCGGACCTCAGCACATCGAGACCGACGCTCCCGAGGTCGAGCGCGCGGCGGTGGAAGGACTTGAGCTCGAACCCACTTCCTTCCCTGGCACGCACCTCGTCGCGCAGCAACAGCCAGGCACGCTCCGAGTCGACCGGTACGGCGGCCGCCAATGCGGTCAGCGTCCGCGATCGCAGGGTCGAGATCTCGGCTCTGCCGTCGGGCGACAGATCTGGGAGGCCGGTCTCGTGCCCGGTAATGCCGGCTCCGGTCGCCGCGATCGGGTCAAGGGCGACGAAGTCCGCCACGAATCGATCCATCACCTGGTCGACCACGGTGGCCGGACGTTGTTCGCTCGACATCAGGTCTGCCTCCCACTCGCTGACGGATGCCGGGCGGCTCAGGCTCGGCAGAGAACAGTCTGCCGAGCTGGATCGCAAACGTCCATTTACGAATCCTTCGAGGATCTATAAGCTGAGCTATTGTGTTGGATCTTCGGCGACTCCGGCTGCTGCACGCTCTGGCCGGGTACGGGACGGTCAGCGCGGCGGCCGAGGCACTCCATCTGACAGGCCCGGCGGTTTCCCAGCAGCTCGCGACACTGGAGCGCGAAGCCGGCGTTCGTCTGTTGCAGCGACAGGGGCGCCGCTTGACTCTCACCGAGGCGGGCCGGGTGCTCGTCGCGCACACCGACGTACTGCTCGACCAGCTGGCGGCGGCCGAGTCGGACCTGCTGGCTCTTCGCTCCGAGGTCGCGGGAACGGTGCGGATCGGCGCTTTCGCCTCGGCCGCGGCAACTCTTGTCGCATCGGCCTGGCGCACGCTCGACGCGGAGGGCGGCCGGCTGAAGCTACGGCTGGTGGGCATGGAACCGGAGGAGAGCCTGCCCGCTCTCTCCCGCGGCGAGGTCGAGATCGCGGTGGCGCACTCTTACGACCTGTTGCCGTTCACGGTCCCGCCGACGTGTGAGCGCCATGAGCTGTTGACCGATCCGGTGGTCGTCGCGCTGCCCGAGGCCGACCGGGTGGCCCTCAGCGGAGAGCCGCTCGATCTTGCCGTTCTCAGTGATCACGCCTGGCTGTCGGTTCCCTCCGACACCTCGTGTCACCAGATGCTGCAACGCGCCTGCGGAGCATCGGGTTTCGTGCCTCAGCTCGTCGCGCAGACCGGAGAATACGCAGCGGTGCTGGCACTGATCGCCGCCGGAGCTGGTGTCACGCTACTGCCCTTGCTCGGCGCCCGGACCGTTCCGCCGGGCGTGGTCTTAAGACCGCTCGCGCGGCCGATCAGCCGTCACATCTTTGCCATCACGCGCCACGGCGGAGAGCGACACCCCGCCGTGAATGTCGTCCTCGACCGCCTGCGGACAGCGACCCGGGAGTTCGAGGTTCAGGCACCTTCCGGCGGGACCTAGGCGGTCCCACCGGAAGGAGCACTACGACCGACTGTCAGTGACGGACCTTGTAGACCGCACCAGGACCGAAGACCGGGCCTGCGACATACAGGTCGCCCCACTTGCTGAACGCGGCGCCGCCCGGCAGGTTGAGCTGTCCGCGGACCAGTTCCTTCTTGTACCCGGCCTTGTGGTGCTTGCCCGGGTACTGCAGGTACAGCGAACCGATGGTCGAGCCGCCCATCTCGAACTTCAGCCAACTGTCCCTGGCGAGCTGAACGACGGCGAGCGTGCCACGCGGGCCACCGGCCAGGTCGACGATCGACGTGTAACCGTCGGCATACCGCTGGCACTTGCCCTTGTACGGCTTGGCCGGATCGCACACCGCGCCCACCGAGCCCGGCTTGATCCGCCAGATCTGCGACGTCCCCGGAGTCGCCGGGAAGCCACGCAGCTCACCGACGTACCAGTAGCCGTCCGATCCCACCGTCACCGACGTGGCGACAGCCTCGGCCACCCACGGCGTCCCGGCGGGTGGCGCGTCCGGCCCGAGACCGGCGGGAACCTTGACCGTGCGTGGCTTCAACCGCGCGACGGTCTTGATCTTGCCGTTCGGCCAGACCCGGAGCAGGTCGTTGCCGGCGGCATCCGCTACCAGCACCGTGCCGTCCTTCAGGGCCGCGACGCCGAACGGGTTGGTCTCCGTCGGCGGATCGTCCTGGTTGTACGGATCCGGGTCCTTGGCCTGGTACTTCGCGATGTCGGCCACCGCCACCGGTGACCTGCCCGGCCGGAGCCGGAACAGCGTCGCGCCCCCCGGCGGGATCGCGCCCTCGGGTCCGCCACCGCCGGTCAGGGCATACGTGACACCCCACTTGTTGGTGTCGATCGCCGGTGCGAACCCACCCGGGACCTGGCCGAGCTTCCAGGTCTTCTTGCCGTCGGTCGCGTAGACCGAACCGTCCGTGACGCTGTAGATGACCTTCTTGCCGAACGTCGAGACGCCGCGCGGGCCGTCGAGACCCGTTGCCACCGGCTTCAAACTGCTGGAATGCCCACCGGCGTCGGCTTGTCCTGCCACCAGGACAGAACCGGCCAAGGCGAGTGCCGCCACTGCGGCAATGCGTGTTCGTGCCCCCACTGCGAAACCCCCTGAAGTCACGCCTCCCCAGGTGCGGATCCCCCCGCAGACCCTCACATCGCAACATCGGATCACGATGAGGTCAACCGGAGAACTCCCCGCGCCCGCGGGGCGACGCTCAGTGCAGGAGCGGATCGATGGCCGCGGCAATGAACAGCAGGGCCAGGTAGATGTTCGAGAAGTGGAAGAGCCGCATCGGCCGCAGCGCGGCTCCGTCGGCGCCGGTGTGGGCCCGGAGCAACAACGCGCGAGCCTCGCGCAGGAACAGGAAACCGAGCACGATCGCGGCCAGCGGGTAGACGAAACCGGTGCCCGCGACCGGCCACAGCGCGATCGAGGTGATCACCATGACCACGGAGTACGCCATGATCTGCCGGGCCGTGGCGACCGGAGTGGCGACGACGGGCAGCATCGGTACGTCGACCGACGCGTAGTCCTCGCGGTAGCGCATCGCCAGCGACCAGGTGTGCGGCGGCGTCCAGAAGAACACCACACCGAACAGCACGACCGGGGTCCAGGCCAGCTCGTTGGTGACCGCGGTCCAGCCGATCAGCGTCGGGAAGCAACCCGCGATCCCGCCCCAGACGATGTTCTGCACGGTCCGGCGCTTCAGCACCATCGTGTAGCCGAACACGTAGAACGCGTTCGCGGCCAGGGCCAGCCCCGACGACAGCCAGTTCACCAGCAGGCCGAGCTCGAGGGTGGCCAGGATGCCGAGCACGATGCCGAAGATCGTCGCCGACCGCGGGCTGACCGCGTGCCGGGGCAGCGGGCGGCGGCGGGTCCGGCGCATCTGCTCGTCGATGTCGCGGTCGAGCACACAGTTGATCGTGTTCGCGCTGCCGGCCGCCAGGATGCCGCCGACCAGGGTGGCGGCGACGACCTGGAGGCCGGGCACTCCCCCGGCGGCCAGGAACATCACCGGCACGGTGGTGATCAGCAGCAGCTCGATGATGCGTGGCTTGGTCAGACCGACGTACGCCTTCACCACGTCGCGCACCGACGGACTGAGAACAGCAGTACCGTCCGGCTGCGGCGTCGGGTACGACGTCGTCGCGGCTGGACGCGGGTCGACGGCCGTCACGAACACCTCGAACTGAGTGGGTTGACGCCGGAGCCCCGGCGCTGACGGTTCGACAGTCTACGACGCCCCGTAGGAGGGTTCGTTCACCCCCCGGGTGAGTCCGACGAACAAGTGTGGGGCGGTGTTCATCCGGATGTGATTCCGATGGCGTGAAATGGGTCCGGGTGTGATGTCGCGGACGTCCGGAACGCCCCGGGAACAATGACGCCACGAACCAGGTTGCGGATCAGTGGAAGGCAGGAAAGGTCAGGGCGAGTAGGCTCGCTCACGGTGACGCGCGGGGGCGCGATCGAACCGGCCGGCGGGGCCGGTCGCGATCCCCTTCGACGCTGACCGGAAGACCTGACGCAGCCATCGAGAGGAGCGCCGCCGGCGTGACGGAGAAGACCAGCCCGAAGCTTGAATGGACCGACCTCGACCAGCGCGCGGTCGACACCGTACGGGTGCTCGCGATGGACGCGGTGGAGAAGGTCGGCAACGGCCATCCCGGTACGGCGATGAGCCTGGCGCCGGCGGCGTACCTGCTGTTCCAGAAGGTGATGCGGCACAACCCGGCGGACGCGCACTGGGCCGGCCGGGACCGGTTCGTGCTGTCGGCCGGCCACTCCAGCCTCACCCTGTACATCCAGCTCTACCTGGCCGGCTTCGGCCTCGAACTGGACGATCTGAAGGCGCTGCGGACCTGGGGCAGCAAGACCCCGGGCCACCCGGAGTACGCGCACACCAAGGGTGTCGAGACGACCACCGGCCCGCTCGGCCAGGGTGTCGGCAACGCGGTCGGGATGGCGATGGCGGCCCGCCGCGAGCGTGGCCTGCTCGACCCGGACGCCCCGAAGGGCGAGGGTTTGTTCGACCACCACATCTACGTGATCGCGTCGGACGGCGACCTGGAGGAAGGCGTCTCGGGTGAGGCGTCCTCGCTGGCCGGGCACCAGAAGCTCGGCAACCTGACGGTCATCTACGACGCGAACAAGATCTCGATCGAGGACGACACCGACATCGCGTTCTCCGAGGACGTGGCGGCGCGCTACGCGGCGTACGGCTGGCACACCCAGGACGTCGACTGGACCAATGGCGGCACGGGCTACGAGGAGAACGTCCAGGCCCTGTACGACGCCATCCAGGCGGCCGAGGCGGTCACCGACAAGCCGAGCTTCATCCGGCTGCACACGATCATCGGCTGGCCGGCCCCGAACAAGCAGAACACCGGCAAGATCCACGGCTCCGCCCTCGGCGCCGACGAGGTCGCCGCGACCAAGAAGGTGCTGGGCTGGGACCCGGAGCAGAGCTTCCAGGTCGCCGACGACGTGATCGCGCACACCCGCCAGGCGCTCGAGCGCGGCAAGGCCCTCCAGGACGACTGGGACGTCAGGTACGACGCTTGGCGGTCGGCGAACCCGGAGCGTGCCGCACTGCTCGACCGGCTGTCGAAGCGCGAGCTGCCGTCCGGCTGGAAGGACGCGCTACCGAGCTGGGAGGCCGACGCCAAGGGCGTCGCCACCCGCGCCGCGTCCGGTGAGGTGCTGACGAAGCTGTCGCCGGAGCTGCCCGAGCTCTGGGGTGGTTCGGCCGACCTGGCCGGCTCGAACAACACCACCCCCAAGGGCCAGCCGTCCTTCATCCCGCCGGAGTACTCCACCAAGGAGTTCCAGGGCGACGAGTACGGCCGTGTCCTGCACTTCGGCATCCGCGAGCACGCCATGGGCTCGGTGCTGAACGGCATCACCCTGCACGGCCTGACCCGCCCGTACGGCGGCACGTTCCTCGTCTTCAGCGACTACATGCGCCCGGCGGTCCGACTGGCGGCGCTGATGAAGCTGCCGGTCACTTACGTGTGGACGCACGACTCCATCGGCCTCGGCGAGGACGGCCCGACCCACCAGCCGGTCGAGCACCTGTCGGCGCTGCGCGCGATTCCGGGCCTGGACGTCGTACGTCCGGGTGACGCGAACGAGACCACCGCCGCGTGGGCCGCGATCCTGGAGCACACCGACCGCCCGGCCGGCCTGGCGCTGACCCGGCAGAACGTGCCGACGTTCCCGCGTGGCACCGACGGCTACGCCACCACCGAGAATGTCAAGAAGGGCGGCTACACGCTGCTCGACACCGACGGCACGCCGGACGTCGTACTGATCGCCACCGGCTCTGAGCTGCAGCTGGCCGTCGAGGCCCGCGAGACGCTGGCGGGCGAGGGCGTCAAGGCCCGAGTCGTCTCGATGGTCTCCCGCGAGTGGTTCGACGAGCAGGACGACGCGTACCGCGAGTCCGTCATCCCGGCCGGCGTCCGCGCCCGGGTCTCGGTCGAGGCGGGCATCGCGCAGAGCTGGCACGACATCGTCGGCGACGCCGGCCGCAGCGTCAGCCTCGAGCACTACGGCGCCTCGGCCGCCTACCAGACCCTGTACGACGAGTTCGGCATCACCGCCGGCGCCGTCGTCCAGGCCGCCAAGGACAGCATCGCCGCGGCCGCGCAGATCAGCGGCCCGGGTGTGCCGCCCAAGCGAGCCGCGGCCGGCCCGGTCGGACCCGCCGACGCCAACTGACACTCACACAACAGAACATTCGGAAGGCTCCGGACATGAACGATCGCTTGAAAGCACTCGCCGACGCGGGTGTGTCCATCTGGCTCGACGACCTCTCCCGGGAGCGGCTGACCAGCGGAAGCCTGGCCGACCTGATCCAGGACAAGCACGTCGTCGGCGTGACGACGAACCCGACCATCTTCGCCAAGGCGATCTCCGACGCCGACGCGTACGCCGAGAAGATCTCCCGGCTGGCCGCCGAGGGCGTCTCCACCGACGAGGCGATCCGGGTCATCACCACCGGCGACGTCCGGGACGCCGCCGACCTGTTCAAGCCCGTGTACGACGACACCGAGGGCCAGGACGGCCGGGTCTCGATCGAGGTGGAGCCGAGCCTGGCCCGCGACACCGAGAAGACGAACCGGCAGGCCAAGGAGCTGTGGGAGGCCGTCGGCCGGGAGAACGTGTTCGTGAAGATCCCGGCCACCAAGGAGGGCCTGCCCGCGATCACCGCGACGCTGGCCGCCGGGATCAGCGTGAACGTGACGCTGATCTTCTCCCTGGACCGCTACAAGGCGGTCGCGGACGCGTTCCTGTCCGGCCTGGAGCAGGCGATCGAGAACGGTCACGACGTGACCAAGCTGGCCAGCGTCGCGTCGTTCTTCGTCAGCCGGGTGGACACCGAGGTGGACAAGCGGCTGGACGCGATCGGCACCGACCAGGCCAAGGCGCTGAAGGGCAAGGCCGCGATCGCCAATGCCCGGCTCGCGTTCGAGGCGTACGAGGCGATCTTCGACACCGACCGCTGGCGCGAGATCGAGACCGCCGGCGCCAAGCCGCAGCGCCCGTTGTGGGCCTCCACCGGCACCAAGGACCCGTCGTACTCCCCCACCCTGTACGTCGACAACCTGGTCACCAGCGGCGTCGTCAACACGATGCCCGAGGCAACCATCAAGGCGGTCGAGGAGCACAGCGAGTTCGCCGGTGACACGGTCCGCGGCGAGTACGACGCCGACCGCAAGGTGATCGCGGACCTGGAGCGGCTGGGCATCTCCTACGACGAGGTCGTGCAGGTGCTCGAGGACGAGGGCGTGGCCAAGTTCGACGCGTCGTGGTCGGACCTGCAGGACACCGTCACCGCGGCCCTGAAGGGTGCTGCCAAGTGACCGCACCGAAGGTGAGCACGCAGAACGGCGACTGGGCCGAGGTCGTCGACCGGCTGGTGTCGGAGAAGATCGCATCCCGGATCGCGGCGAAGGACGCGACGATCTGGGGGCCGGAGGCCGAGCACGAGGCCTCGATCCGGCTCGGCTGGGTCGACCTGCACGAGACCTCCCGGCCGCTGCTGGCCGAGATCGAGGCCTTGCAGGCGGACTTCCGGTCCGAGGGTCTGGACCGGGTCGTGCTGTCCGGCATGGGCGGCTCGTCGCTGGCCCCCGAGGTGATCACCCGGACCGCCGGCGTGGAGCTCGTCGTACTGGACTCGACCGATCCGAGCGTGGTCGCGCGGGCGCTGGGCGGCGACCTGTCGAAGACGGTCATCGTGGTGTCGAGCAAGTCCGGTGGCACGGTGGAGACCGACAGCCACCGGCGGACGTTCGTCAAGGCGTTCACCGACGCGGGCATCGACGCCGCGTCACGGGTCGTCGTGGTGACCGACCCGGGTTCGCCGTTCGAGAAGCTGTCGGCCGACGAGGGCTACCGCAAGACGTTCCTCGCCGACCCGAACATCGGCGGTCGCTACAGCGCGCTGACCGCCTTCGGGCTGGTTCCGTCCGGTCTGGCCGGCGCGGACATCGCCGAGTTGCTGGACCAGGCAGCTGAGGCCGCTCCGGAGCTGCAGGCCGACTCGACCGACAACCCGGCGCTGTGGCTGGGCGCCGTACTCGCCGCCAGCGCGGGGCGGGACAAGGCGATCATCACGGCCGAAGGCTCGGACATCGTCGGCTTCCCGGACTGGGCGGAGCAGTTGATCGCCGAGAGCACCGGCAAGAACGGCACCGGCGTACTGCCGGTTGCGGTCGAGGTCGGTGCTCCTGAGCTGCGGAGCGAGGCTGCCGACCTCACCAACGCACTACTGGCCGAGAAGGCCGCAAGTGGTGTGCCGACGGCGCTGACCTCGGGCTCGCTCGGCGGTCAGTTCCTGCTGTGGGAGGTGGCCACGGCGGTGGCCGGCTACCTGCTCGGGATCAACCCGTTCGACCAGCCGGACGTGGAGAGCGCGAAGAAGGCGGCCCGCGGCCTGCTCGACGCACAGCCCGAGCCGGAGGCGGCGGCCTTCACCGAAGGTTCCGTCGAGGTCCGCGGTTCCGAGGGGCTGCTGGAGGGCGTGGACTCGCTGCAGGGTGCGGTCGACGCGCTGCTGGGCAAGCTCGACGCGAAGGGGTACCTGGCCGTCATGGCCTACCTCGACTCCGAGCGCGACGCCGATCTGGCCTCCGTACGCCCGGCGCTGGCGACCCGGACGGGCCGTCCGGTGACCTTCGGCTGGGGTCCGCGGTTCCTGCACTCCACCGGCCAGTACCACAAGGGCGGCCACCCGGAGGGCGTGTTCCTGCAGATCACCGGTGCGCACCCGACCGACGTGGAGATCCCCGACCGGCCGTTCACCTTCGGCACGCTGATCTCGGCCCAGGCGGCCGGTGACGCGAACGTGCTCGCCGAGCGCGGCCGTCCGGTACTGCGACTCCACCTGACCGACCCGGCGAGCGGCGTACAACAGCTCCGTGCCCTCTTCGGAAACTAGCCCTGTTCGAAACCACAACTCGGAGGGAAGCGGCTGATGACCGCTCAGCTCGACGAAGAGTCGTCCGGTCCGGTGAACCCGCTACGGGATCCGCAGGATCGGCGGCTCCCGAGGATCGCCGGGCCGTGCAGCCTGGTGATCTTCGGCGTCACCGGTGACCTGGCCCGCAAGAAGCTGATGCCGGCGGTCTACGACCTGGCGAACCGGGGGCTGCTGCCACCCGGTTTCGCCCTGGTCGGGTTCGCCCGTCGCGACTACACCAACCAGGACTTCGCCCAGATCGTGCACGACTCGGTCAAGGAGCACGCCCGGACCCCGTTCCGCGAGGAGGTCTGGCAGCAGCTGGCCGAGGGCTTCCGGTTCGTGCCGGGTGACCTGACCGACGACGCGGCGTTCGAGCGGCTGCGGGAGACCGTGGACGAACTGGACGTGAACCGCGGCACCGGCGGCAACCACGCGTTCTACCTGTCCATCCCGCCGAGCCTGTTCCCGCAGGTCGTGCAGCAGCTCTCCGAGCACGGGCTGACCAGGGAGATGCCAGGCTCGTGGCGGCGGGTGGTGATCGAGAAGCCGTTCGGCCACGACCTGAAGAGCGCCCGTGAGCTGAACCAGGTGGTCGAGTCGGTGTTCCCGCCCGAGGCGGTCTTCCGGATCGACCACTACCTGGGCAAGGAGACCGTCCAGAACATGCTGGCGCTGCGGTTCGCCAACTCCATGTTCGAGCCGGTCTGGAACAGCCACTACGTCGACCACGTCCAGATCACCATGGCAGAGGACATCGGCATCGGCGGCCGGGCCGGGTACTACGACGGCATCGGTGCGGCCCGCGACGTGATCCAGAACCACCTGCTCCAACTGCTCGCGCTGGTCGCGATGGAGGAGCCGGTGAGCTTCGACGCGTGGTCGCTGCGGCAGGAGAAGAAGAAGGTGCTCGCGGCGGTGAAGCTGCCGGAGCGCCTCGACCTGCACACCGCCCGCGGTCAGTACGCGGCCGGCTGGGCCGGCGGCGTCAAGGTGAAGGGCTACCTGCAGGAGGACGGCATCCCGCAGTCGTCGGCGACGGAGACCTTCGCGGCGCTCCGGGTCGACGTCGACACCCGCCGCTGGGCCGGCGTCCCGTTCTACCTGCGCACCGGCAAGCGGCTCGGCCGCCGGGTGACCGAGGTCGCGGTGATGTTCAAGCGCGCTCCGCACCTGCCGTTCACCAAGACCGAGACCGAGGAACTGGGCCAGAACGCACTGGTCCTGCGGATCCAGCCGGACGAGGGCATCACGATGCGCTTCGGCGCCAAGGTGCCCGGCACGATGATGGAGATCCGCGACGTGAACATGGACTTCCAGTACGGCGGTTCGTTCACGGAGTCCTCGCCCGAGGCGTACGAGCGGCTCATCCTCGACGTACTGCTCGGCGACCCGCCGCTGTTCCCGCAGCACACCGAGGTCGAGCTGGGCTGGAAGATCCTCGACCCGGTGATCGGGTACTGGGCCGAGCACGGCAAGCCGGAGCAGTACGCGTCCGGCGACTGGGGCCCGGCCTCCGCGCACGAGATGCTCGCCCGCGACGGACGCACCTGGAGGCGGCCATGATCATCGACCTCACCGGTACGACGTCGAGCGAGATCGCGTCGGCACTGCTCAAGGCGCGCCGGAACGCGGGCTCGCCGGCCATGGGCATGGTCGGCACCATCGTGGTGGTCGTCGACGAGGCGTCCCACCACGACGCGATGAAGGCCGCGAACGAGGCCGGTCGCGAGCACCCGTCCCGCGTCCTGGTCGCGATCCTGCGGCCCGGCCGGGGTGCACCCGGGCTCGATGCCGAAGTGCGGGTGGGGGAAGGCATTCCCGGCGAGGCGGTGCTGCTTCGGCTGCACGGTGAGCTGGCCAAGGTGCCCGAGTCCGTGGTCACCCCGCTGCTGCTGCCCGACTCCCCTGTCATCGTCTGGTGGCCGGGCGGCGGGCCGAAGGTCCCCGCCGACGACCCGCTGGGCAAGCTGGGCCGTCGCCGTGTCACCGATGCGGCCGCGACCCGGCGGGCGTCGGTCGACTTCTCGGCGCGGGCCGAGGGCTACGAGCCGGGCGACACCGACTTCGCGTGGTCGCGGCTGACGCCGTGGCGTGCGCTGATGGCGGCCGCCCTGGATCAGTACCCGACCAAGGTGAGCGCGGCCGAGGTCGTGTCCGCCAAGGGCAATCCGAGTGCCGACCTGATGGCGGCCTGGCTGCAGCGCCGGCTCGGCGTTCCGGTCGAGCAGAAGAACTCGCGCGGACCGGGTGTGACCGCGGTGCGCATGTTCACGCCGGCCGGACCCATCGCGCTGACCCGGCCGGATGGCGCGGTGGCGACGTTCAGCATCCCCGGCCAGCCGGACCGGCCGGTCGCATTGAAGCGCCGTACGACGTCCGAGCTGCTGAGTGAGGAACTGCGGCGGCTCGACCCGGACGATGTGTACGCGCAGACGCTCGCGTGCCTGGTCGAGCGGGAGTCGATGCCGGAGGACGTCAAGAAAGTCGGCGCCGTTCAGCGGAAGACCGCGGCGGAGCGAGCGTCTGCCGCTGCGAAGAAGGCGACGGTGGCGAGCACTCCGGTCCAGGAGACGGCGGCGAAGAAGTCCTTCGCGAGGAAGGCGACAGCGAAGAAGTCTGCCGGTCCGTCGGCCGCTGCCGGCGCTGCCAAGAAGACCGCTGCCAAGAAGACTGCGGCCAAGAAGACGGCTGCCGTGAAGAAGTCGCCGGCCAGGAAGACTGCTGCGAAGAAGGGCACGGGCAAGAGGGTGGCGGGGCGCTCATGAGCGCTCCGTCCGTCCTGGTGAACCGTGACGCCGAGGGGCTGGCTCATGCCGTCGCGGCGCGGTTCATCACCCGCCTCGTCGATGTCCAGAGCAGTGGCCGGGTCGCCCAGGTCGTATTGACCGGCGGCCGGGTCGCAGCGGTCGTCTACCGCGCGGTCGCCGAGTCTCCCGCCCGGCATGCGATCGACTGGCGGCGGGTCGAGTTCTGGTGGGGCGACGAGCGGTTCCTGCCGGACGGCGACCCGGAGCGCAACGAGACGCAGAACCGCGAGGCGCTGCTCTCCCGCGTGGACGTGGATCCGGCCCGGATCCACCCCATGCCGGCCGATGCCGGCCAGGGCGCGGAGGCTGCGGCAGCTGCCTACGCTGCCGAGCTGAAGGGCGCGATGGGTTCCGGCGATCAGGACGGCGTACCGACGTTCGACGTACTGATGCTCGGCGTCGGGCCCGATGGACACGTGGCGTCGCTCTTCCCCGGATTCGCGCAGCTGAAGGTCGCCGACGTCGCGGCCGTTGCCGTCCACGACTCGCCCAAGCCGCCGCCGACCCGCGTCTCGCTGACGCTCCCGGCGCTCGACCGGGCCCGCGAGGTGTGGTTCGTGGTGTCGGGTGACGACAAGGCTCATGCGGTTGGTCAGGCGTTGAGCGGCGGCGACGTACCCGCGGCGCAGCCGAAAGGCCTGGACCGCACGCTGTGGCTGGTCGACGAGGCCGCCGCGCAGGAGCTCCCGGGGTCATGACGACGTTCCGCGAGCTGCATGCCGGCCGCTTCGTGATGCCGAACGCCTGGGATGCCGGGAGTGCGGTGCTGCTGATCGAGGCCGGGTTCCCGGCGATCGCGACAACGAGTGCAGGGATCGCGTTCTCGATGGCGAAGGGCGATCACACGCTGCCCGACGGCGCGCCCGCCGTGTCGCGGGACGCCATGTTCGCGCGGATGCGGGAGATCACCGCGGCGAGCGCCGTACCGGTGAACGGGGATCTCGAGGACGGGTACGGCGCTGAGCCGGCCAAGGTCGCGGAGACGATCACGCTGGCCCGCGAGATCGGCCTGGCCGGCGGGAACATCGAGGACTTCGACGGACGCGAGCTGTACGACGTCGAGCTGGCGGTGGAGCGGATCGTCGCGGCCCGCGAGGCGGCCGGCCCGGACTTCGTGCTCACGGCGCGCACCGACGGGCAGATGCTGCGTACGCCGACCTCGTTGAGCGACTCGATCGACCGTGCCAACCGCTTCCGGGCAGCCGGCGCCGACTGCCTGTACGTGCCGGGCGTCAACGACCTCGACCCGATCCGCACCTTGATGCGCGAGATCGACGGTCCGGTCAATGTCGTGATCGGCCTGGGGACGTCGACCCTGACCGTCGGCGATCTGCAGGACGCCGGCGTGACCCGGATCAGCCTCGGCGGCAGCATCGCCCGCGCTGCCCTGGGTTTCATCCGCCGCAGCGCCCAAGAGCTCGCCACGCAAGGCACGATCACCTTCGCCGCCGACCAGATCCCCCAAGCCGAACTCAACCAGCTCTTCGCGAATCACCCCGGGTGAACTGACCCGAAGGCGGCTTCCAGCGGTGGGAACATCGCCCGTGCGTCGCCGCCGGTGACCCAGATGCCGATGGCCAAGGCGGCAGTGGCCTCCAGCAACTTCGCACGGACGACTCCGCCTGCTTGCACGGGCTCACAACCGAGTGCTCGGACCAGTCGGCCGACCTGCGCCAGCGCGGTTGGGTCGTCGCCACACAGGGGCACGGCCAGGTCCTCGGGTGGGTGACGCCAGACCGCGTCTGCGGCCAGGTTGAATGCCTTCACGACGTGGGCGTGTGGGACAGCTCGGGCGATGCGCTCGGCCATGGCTGACTCGGCGAGCGTGAAGTTCTGCTGGTCGATCGCGTTCGTGCAGTCGATCAGGATCCGGCCCGGCGGGACGTCGAGCTCGCCGACCGCCTCAACGGCAACCTCCGCGGGCAGTGCCAGCAACAGAACGTCACCGAAAGTCGTTGCCTCCTGCAAGGTCCCGGCCTGGGCGCCGATGCGCCTCGCCAGCTCGCCCGCGCGGCCGGGGTCGCGGCCACCGATCATCACCTCGTGTTCTCGAGCCCACTGCCCGGCCAGCGCCTCGGCCATCAACCCGTTGCCCAGTGTTCCAATTCGCATGCGGTCGACGGTAGACGTTTCGTTGCACACCTTCCGGTGCGCAACGGGCGAGGCAGAATGGGGCCGTGACGTTCTTCGCCGATTGCCAGGCACGGCTCGCCGCCGAGCTGCTCAGCGGACGCTGGCCGATGGTCGTGCTCTACGCGCTGTCCCACGGTCCCGCCCGTCCCGGCGAGCTCCGGCAGCAGATCGGCGGCATCAGCCAGAAGGTCCTGACCGAGACGCTGCGCCGCCTGGAACACAACGGCCTCGTCCAGCGCCACCGGTACGCCGAGGCGCCGCCGCGGGTCGAGTACTCGCTCACCAAGCCCGGTGAGGACCTCCTGGTTCCGATCCGCGCACTCGGTGACTGGGCAGCGGCGTACGCGGACCGGATACCGACCGGAAGGAAACCGTAAGACTGCTCGGGCACAGTGCTGGTGTCAGGTCGATCCAGCCAGGAGGTCCCGCTCATGTTCACGCTCACCCAGACTGTCGAGGCACCGCCCATGGAGGTGGCCCGGGCCTTCACCGAACCCGAGCCGTTCGCCGCGTGGTTCGTCGCGGATGGCTTCACCACCCCGGCCGACCGGGTGACCATCGACGCCCGGCCCGGCGGGCTGATCTCGGCCGTCTTCGTCAGCGCCGACGGCTCGAGTGAGGTGCCGTTCACCATCCGTTTCGGCTCGGTGGACCTGCCGCGGCAGGTCGTCCTGTACGTCGACGATCCCGAGGAGGTCACCGTCGAGCTGACGGAGGCCGGTGAGGGACGGACGCGGCTGGACTACCGGAGCACCGGGCTGGCGCCCGAACACGAGAACGAGGTCCGGACCGGTGTGGCACACATGCTCGGATGCCTGGCGACGTACTTCAAGTGACCAGCCTTCAAGTGATGGGCCTTCAAGTGATCAGCCCGGGTACAGGCCGGGGCGGGCCGGCTCGCCGGGTGAATAGTCCGGTACGTCGCCGTTGGTGGCTCCGAGGAGTCGGCGGGTGAGCGCGTCGCGAGACGACAGGAGCTCGTCGACAGCAGCCCGCAGGTGGCTCGAGTCAGGAGCTGCGCCGGACTCGGCGGCCAGCAGGACGGTACGGCGGACGAGTTCCTTCATGAAGGAAGCCGTGGTGCCCTCGGTCCGGCTGACCACCTCGTCGACAACGGCCGCGGTGGGTTGCAGGTTCGGGCCGTACAGGCTCAGTAGCCGGGTCCGTCCGTCGGCGTCGGGCAGCGGCACCTCGACGGCCAGATCGACGCGACCGGGGCGCTGCATCAGCGCCGGCTCGAGCAGGTCGGCGCGGTTCGTGGTCAGTAGGAAGGCGACGTCGGCGTCCTCGGCCAGCCCGTCCATCTCGTTGAGGACCTGGAACAACAGCGGATTCTCCATGCCCTTCGTATAGTCACGGGCCCCCGCCACCAGGTCGCAGTCCTCGAGTACGACCAGCGCCGGCTGCAGCAGTCGCGCCAGGGCACACGCCTCCGAGATGTACCTGATGCTGGTCCCCGCCAGCAGTACGACGGTGAACTCGGGCAACCGCGAGAGCAGGTACCGCACGGTGTGCGTCTTCCCCGTCCCGGGCGGCCCGTAGAGCAACACTCCGCGACGCAGGTGTTGACCGGCCGTCAGGAGCGTCTCCCGATGCTCCGCGATCCCGATCACCTCACGCTCGACCCGCTCCAGCACACCGTCCGGCAGTACCACGTCCGTACGAGCGACTCCCGGCCGTGGGTGCAGCCGGAAAGGGCCGACCCCGTGCCCGAAGTCGTGTCCTTCGAACGAGATCACCTTGCCGCGGAACACGTTGTGCTCGCGGATCAGGTCGGGCAGCGCCCCGAGGAAGCGATCGCCCGTCTCCTTCTCGACCGAGAGCACCTCCAGGTCGACCGACATCCGCCCGTACTGCGGGTTCGCCGCGCGCAACAGAGCGACGTACCGATCGGGGCCCTGGACGCCGAGGTAGAAACCGAAGGCGACGCAGTCCATCTCCTCGTCGACGTCGATCTGCAGCCGCTGGTAGTCGACCGCGCCGATCCCGAAGCGGTCGTACTCGGCCAGCTCGAGCAGCTCACCGAGGGTGTGGTGCCCACGGTTCGACCCGGCCAGGCCGAGCACCTCGAAATCGTCGAACCACGCCTCGACCGCGCGCTGCACGTTCGGCAGGTCGTACGGCGCGAAGCTCGCCGTGACCACCGGCACCTGCTCGGGATCGATGCCCAGATGGGCGCGTAATCGGTCCCGCAGGCTCTCCCGGCCGACCGGGCCGCTGTGCTGCATCCGCTCCAGGAACCGCTTGAACAGGCGCGCGAACTCGTCCACCCTGTCCTCGTCCGGCATACCGCCGTACCCCCTTCGTGGTCCATTCCCCGGGCCGATCCGGAGGGCCCTCCGCAACGCGGATAGGATCTCCACCATGACAGATTCCGAGTCCATCGACCGTCCGTACGCCGCCTTCCCGGTACGGATCGGCGTCCAGGTCCAGCCCCAGCACGCGCAGTACGCCGACATCCGGCGGACTGTCGCGGCGGCGGAGGAGATCGGCGTCGACGTTGCGTTCAACTGGGACCACTTCTACCCGCTGTCGGGTGAGCCGGAGGGTCTGCACTTCGAGTGCTGGACCATGCTGGCCGCCTGGGCCGAGGCGACCGAGCGGATCCAGTTCGGTGCCCTGGTCACCTGCAACTCCTACCGCAACCCCGACCTGCTCGCCGACATGGCCCGCACGGTCGACCACATCAGCGACGGCCGGCTGATCTTCGGCATCGGCTCGGGCTGGTTCGAGAAGGACTACGACGAGTACGGCTACGAGTTCGGTACGGCGGGCGGCCGGCTCGACGCGCTCGGCGAGGCGCTGCCGCGGATCGAGCAGCGGTGGGCCAAGCTGAACCCGCTGCCGACCCGCGACATCCCGGTGCTGATCGGCGGTGGCGGCGAGAAGAAGACGCTGAAGCTGGTCGCGAAGCACGCCAACATCTGGCACGGCTTCGGCGACGCCGAGACGCTCGCGCACAAGCACGCCGTACTGGACGAGCACTGCAAGACGATCGGCCGCGACCCGGGCGAGATCGAGCGCTCGGCCGCTGTCGGCGACAAGTCGCCCGAGCAGATCGGCAAGTCCCTGCTGGATGTCGGCACTCGCCTGTTCACCGTCTCGACCTCCGGCCCGGACTACGACCTGGGTCTGCTGCGCGAGTGGGTCGCCTGGCGGGACGAGCTGAACGCGAAGTAGTCCCTGCCGGCGCAGGTGGTCGCATCCTCGGCCACCTGCGCCGGAGCAGGCAGCTAGGATTTCCCGCATGTCTACGTTGCCTGCGAACGGTTCGGTGCGACCCATCACCCGGTGGGGCGAGGACGTCATGCACCGGGTCAACCAGCCCGTGACCGACTTCGGTGACGACCTGCAGACGCTCGTCGCCGACATGGTCGCGACGATGCGCGCGGCTGACGGCGTCGGCCTGGCCGCGAACCAGGTCGGCGTGGATCTGCAGCTGTTCGTGTTCGACTGCCCGGACAAAGACGGCAACCACGTCCAGGGCGTCGTGTGCAACCCGGTGGTCGAGGTCCCCGAGGGCAAGGACCGCAGCCTGGACGAGGGTGAGGAAGGCTGCCTGTCGCTGCCGGGTGCCTTCACCAAGTGCGCCCGCCCGGACTTCGCCCGCGTCACCGGCGTCGACCAGCACGGCGAGCCGGTCAGCTTCGAGGGCGACGGCCTGCTGGCGCGCTGCCTGCAGCACGAGACCGACCACACCCAGGGCACGGTCTTCGGCGACCGGCTGTCCCGCAAGTACCGCAAGCGCCTGTTCGGCGAGGCCGAGGAGCTCGCGCCGGACTACCCGTCGGACTGGCCGATCTCCCCGATGATCGAGCACGACGAGCACCACCAGGAATCCCAGGCCACCTGAGGTTCTACCAGCGAGCCTTCGGGAGATCCGCAAGGATCGCGTCGACCGACTGCTCCGGCGTCTGGTCGCTGGTGTCGAGCCACAGACCCCGGCGCGGCATCGCGTCCAGATCCTTCTGCAGGGCACGAACCGCGTCCGCGAGGGTGCCGCCAGGTTCCTGCCAGTCGCGGTAGGAGTTGTTGCCTCCTCGCGCGATCTCCCGTTCGACGATCGACTCCACCGACGGGTAGAGCACGACCAGGTACGTCTCCACGCCACGCAACCCGGCGAACCACTTCTCGACATGCTCCCCGATGACGATGTCGCTGCAGACGAAGTCGAACCCGGCGTCGGCGTAGTGCTGCGCCACGAGTGCCGAGGCGTCGTACCGCAACTCCAGCTGGCGGACCGCCTCGGCCGACGGTTGCGGCGTCATCACCTCGGCGCCCGCGACGACTGCCTTGTAGAAGACATCCCCGTCGAGCGTCGCGGCCGGCGGACCGAGCCGCGCGGCCAGCAGCGGCGCGATGGTGGACTTGCCCGCAGCCTGCATCCCCGTGATGAGTACTACTTTCGGCATGCCTGCCAAGCCTCCGCGGTCATCGTGTAGACAGTGGCACGAAACGGTACGCCGTCCTCCTCGAGATCCACCTCGTGGTCGAAGGTCATGCCGAGCCGGCGCATGACGGCGATGCTACGGAGGTTCGGCGAATCGGTCACGGCAATAATCCTGGGTAGCTCGAGCGTGGTGAAGCCGTGCTCCAGCCAGGACGCCGCGGCCTCCGTCGCGTACCCGTGTCCCCAGTACTCACGGGCCAGCCGCCAGCCGATCTCCAGATCGTCCGGATACCACTTCTCCCGAGTGAGACCGCACGCCCCGAGGAACGCGCCGTCGGAACGTCGTTCGACCGCGAGGAACCCGTACCCGTCGGAGGCGTACCGCTCGTTGACCGCGGAGGCGATCTGGTCACACTCGTCCCGGCTCAGCGGCCCGCCGAGATACGTCAGCACCTCTGGGTCCACGTTGAGCGCGGCCCACGGCTCCAGATCCTCTTCGCGGAACGGACGCAGTACCAGACGTTCCGTCGTACGCATGGCCCCCCTAAGGCATGGGTCGCGTGGCGTAGAAGGCGACCGCTGCTGAGCTTGCCACGTTCAGCGAGTCGACGCCGCCTGCCATCGGGATGCGTACCGCCAGATCTGCCTTTTCGAGCACGTGCGGCTTGAGGCCGTGTCCTTCGGTGCCGAAGATCAGCGCGAGCCGTTCGTCGTTCCGGGCGACCAGGTCGTTCAGCGTGATCGAGTCGTCGGTCAGTGCGAACGCGGCTGCGACGAAGCCGCGGTCCTGCAGTTGGGTGAGGTCGCCGGGCCAGGACTCCAGCCGGGTCCACGGCACCTGGAAGACCGTTCCCATCGACACCTTGATCGACCGGCGGTACAGCGGGTCGGCACAGGTCGGGGTCACCAGCACAAGGTCGACGCCCATCGCGGCGGCCGCGCGGAAGCCGGCACCGACGTTCGTGTGATCCACGATGTCGTCGAAGATCGCGATCCTTCTGATGTCCTGGTTGAGCAGCTGTTGGAGTGGCATCCGCGGCCGGCGACGGTACGACGCGAGTGCGCCGCGGTGGACGTGGAAGCCGGTGACTTGCTCGGCCAATTCCTCCGAGACAACGTACACCGGCACGTCAGGCCACTGTGCGAGGACGTCGGCCAGCGAGTCCAGCCAGCGCGGCGCGAGTAGGAACGACCGCGGCTCGTACCCGGCGTCCGCGGCCCGGCGGATCACCTTGTCGCCCTCGGCGATGAACAGCCCGTGCTCCTCCTCCAGCAGGCGGCGCAACGTCACCTCCCGCAGCCTGACGTAGTCCGCCAGCCGCGGGTCAGCCGGATCGTCCAGCGGGACCTGTGGGCTCATGCGGTCCCAGGCGATCGGGTGCCGTCGCCGCGTGCCTGCGCGGCGACGTCGACGACGTTGCCGATGACAACGATCGCGGGGGCGCCGACGCCGGCTTCGGCCATCGTTGCGGCGATCCCGGCCAGGTCGGACGTCACCATCCGCTGACCCGGAAGGGTGCCATCGGCAATGGCCGCGGCCGGGGTGTCAGCGGGGCGGCCGGCGGCGATCAGGCGCTCTGTGATCGCGGGCAGGTTCTCGACCGCCATCAGCAGCACGAGCGTGCCGGACAACTGCGCCAGCGCGTCCCAGTTGATCAGTGAGTCCGGGTGCCCCGGCGGGATGTGGCCCGACACAACTGTGAATTCGTGGGTGACCCCGCGATGCGTCACCGGGATGCCGGACACGGCCGGCACCGAGATCGAGCTGGTGATCCCCGGCACGACCGTCCACGGAACGCCGGCCTCGGCACAGGCCAGCGCTTCCTCGAAGCCGCGGCCGAAGACGTACGGGTCGCCGCCCTTCAGCCGTACGACGACCTTTCCCTGCTGACCGCGGTCGATCAGGATCCGGTTGATCTCCTCCTGCTGGGCCGCCCGGCCGCGCGGGAGCTTGGCCGCGTCGAACAGCTCGACATCCGGAGGCAATTCGTCCAGCAGCTGCTGCGGCGCGAGCCGGTCCGCGACGACCACGTCCGCCTCGGCCAGCAACCGCCGACCGCGCACCGTGATCAGGTCCGGGTCGCCCGGTCCCCCGCCGACCAGGTACACGCCAGGGTGCTTGCCGGCCTCGCGTGCACCCAGTTCCCCTGTCCGCAGACCTTCCAGGATGGCGTCGCGGACCGCTGCCGAACGGCGGTGATCGCCGCCGCCGAGTACGCCGATGGTCACGTTGTCGTGCTGGCCCGATGCCGGCGTCCACGCGGTTGCCCGGGATCGGTCGTCGGACCGTACGCAGAAGATCCGGCGTTCCTCGGCCTCCTCAGACACCTGGTCGTTGACCGCGGTGTCGTCGGTGGCCACGACGACGTACCAGGATCCATCCAGGTCGCCGTACCGATAGCCGCGTTCGGTCCAGGACAGGGACGGGTTGGAGAGCAGTCCCTCGATGGTGGGGGTGATCGACGGCGAGATCAGGTCGATCCGGGCGCCGGACTCGAGCAGGCGCGGGAGCCGCCGCTGCGCGACACCTCCGCCACCGACGACGACCACGCGTCGTCCCTCCAGCACGAGGCCGGACAGGTACTGATCGGTCACGAGCTGATCCCCGCGGACTCGAAGGTCGCCATCTCGGCGAGCGCCCGGACCGCGCAGGTCAGGATCGGGTACGCGAGCACCGCGCCGGTACCCTCACCGAGCCTGAGGTCCAGGTCGACCAGCGGCTGGAGGCCGAGTGTCTTCAACGCGACCGCGTGCCCCGGCTCCGCCGAGCGGTGCCCGGCGACGCAGTAGTCGATCACTGCCGGGTTGAGCGCCTGGGCGACGAGCGCCGCGGCACCCGCGATCACGCCGTCGAGGATGACCGGCACCTTGTTGGCCGCTCCGCCGAGGAGATATCCGGCGAGCGCTGCGTGCTCCAGACCGCCGTACGCCTGGAGCGCTTTGAGCGGCTCGGTCGCCGGTACGTCGTGCATCGCGAGGGCAGCCTGGACGATCGCGGTCTTGTGGGCCAGCGTGGCGTCGTCGATGCCGGTGCCCCGGCCGGTCACCACGTCCGCGGTCGAGCCGGTGAAGGTGGCGATCAGGGCGGCACTCGCGGTCGTGTTGGCGATGCCCATGTCGCCGGTGAGCAGACAGCGGTAGCCGTCCTGGATGAGCCGGTCCGCCAGGTCGAAGCCGACGGCGATCGCGGCACGCACCTCGTCCTCGGTGAGGGCTGCCCCGGCGGACAGATCACGCGTCCCCGGCCGGACCTTGGCGTGGATGATGTCCAGTTGGTCCACCGGGGTCGCAACGCCGACGTCGACGACCCGGACATCGACCCGGTTGTTGACTGCGAAGGCGTTCACCGCGGCGCCGCCGGCGGCGAAGTTCGCCAGCATCGCGGCGGTCACCTCCTGCGGCCAGGGCGACACACCCTGTGCGTGTACGCCGTGGTCCGCGGCGAACACCGTCACCACGGCCGGCGCGGGCACCGCGGGCGGGCAGCTACCGGTCATCCCGGCGACGCGGACAGACAGCTCCTCCAGCACCCCGAGCGAGCCGGCCGGCTTCGTCAGCTGCGACTGACGCTCCGCGGCAGCCCGCATCGCCGCACCATCCGCCGGCCCGATCCGATCCAGGTACTCCTCCACCGCGCTCCTCCAGTCCACCACGCCCCTCCCGCCCGGTTGGGCGGGTCGAGTCCGATCTTCGCATCCCCCGACGTGTGCCCCGGTCCGGACCAGCGTGATGTGGACAGTAATGTCGGAATCACCACACCTTGCGAGATCCCGGAGGATCACAGATGTCGCTCGATCGTCCCGTTGCCCCGGACCCGTACGAACTGCTCCCGCAGGCCGGTACCTTCACCGTCACCAGCACCGACGTCGCCGACAACGAACAACTGGCCGAGGACCACGCGTTCGCCGGCGGCAACAAGTCGCCGCAGCTGAGCTGGTCCGGGTTCCCGGCGGAGACCAAGGGTTTCGTCGTCACCTGCTACGACCCGGACGCGCCGGTCGTGTCCGGCTTCTGGCACTGGGTCCTGGTCAACCTGCCCGCCAGTGTGACCGAGCTCCCCACCGGCGCCGGCACCCCCGAACGCCTCGACAACGGCGCCTTCCACGTCCGCAGCGACCTCGGCACCAAGTCCTTCGGCGGCGCAGCCCCGCCCCCCGGTGACCAGGTCCACCGGTACTACTTCGTCGTTCACGCGATGGACGTGGAAGCCCTCGACGTAGACAGCGACGCCTCCCCCGCCGTAGTCGGCTTCAACCTCGCCTTCCACACCCTGGCCCGAGCCATCATCACCCCCACCTACAAGATCGCCGAGTAACCCACCACACCCCACGAGGGAGGAGTCGCCTCCCCCAAGGCGACTCCCCACCGGCGTACTGCTCGGTGGGTGTTAGGACGCGGTGGGGTCGAGGTGGCAGAGGGGGGTCTGGGGGTTGGGGTGCTGCTGTCGGGTTCGGGTGCCGAGTGCGGTGAAGGCGGTCAGGAGCAGGGTCAGGGTCGTGGCCGCGGCAGCTACGGTGACGCAGGTTATGAAGCCGGTGTTGAGGTTGGTGGTGGTGCCTAGGAGGGGGCCGAAGGTGGCTATGCCGATCGCGGCGCCTAGTTGGCGGGACGTGTTGAAAGCGGCGGAGGCTGCGCCGTGGGCGGCTGGTACGACGGCGGCCAGCGACTGTGAGGTCATGGTGGGTACTAGCAGGCCCGAACTGAAGCCGGCAGGAACCAGAGCGAGTGCCAGCGGCCATAGTGCGCTCGACGTACTGGCCCATGCGACGGCGGCGAGGGTGACGGCGAGGACTGCCTGACCTAGGGCGAGTACGCCCTGGCGGCCGAGGCGTCTGGCGAGTGGGGCTGCGCTGATGCTGCCGATCGAGATCAAGCCGGTGAGTGGCAGGAACAGCAGTCCGCTGACCAGTGGGCCGAGTCCGCGGCCTTGCTGCAGCATCAGGCTCATGGCGAACAGCAACCCGTAGAACGCGAAGTTGAACAACGCGCCCTGTACGGCGATGACCACGAAACCGCGATCGGAGTAGACGCCCCGCGGCAGCAGCGGCGTACGGGTGGAGCGTTCGGCCCAGACGAAGCCGACCAGCCCGGCCAAGGTCAGGGCGGCTGCGGTCACGACAGGAGGGTTCAGCCAACCCTGGGCGGGCGCTTCGATGAGGGCGAAGACCAGTCCGCCGATCAGGACGGTCGCCGTACCCATACCTGCCAGGTCCAGGCGCCGACCGGCACTCGCGACCCTAGGCATGAAGCGCAGAGCCCAGATCGCCGCCGGGATGCCGATGACGACGTTCACCGCGAACACAGCGCGCCAGTCGGCGACAGCGACCAGCGCACCGCCCAGCAGCGGTCCGGCAGCCATGCCAACGCCTCCCGCGGCGGCCCACCAGCCGACGAGACGGTGCCGCATCTGCTCGTCCCGCGCGGTCGCGGTGGCGAGTACCAGCGCGCTCGGCAGGAGCAACGCGGAGCCGGCACCCTGGATCAGCCGGGCGAGGTTGAGCATCAGCATCGACGTCGAGACCGCGCACACCGCGGAGGACGCGGTGAAGATCAGCAACCCGGCAACGAACGCCCGCTTGGCGCCGAGCGTGTCCGTGATCGCACCGGCGCCGAGCATCACCGCCGCGAACGACAGCGTGTACGCGTTCACAGCCCACTCCAGCTCCGGCCGCGAAGCGTGCAGGTGCTCGGCGAGTTGCGCGAGGGTCAACTGCACGATCGTGCCGTCGACGAAAACCATGAAGGCGGCCACCAGTGCGAGCACCGTGACACCTCGCCGATGTTCGATAGCCATAGAACTACCCTAGAACAAGTTCGATGCTCATCGAACTCCGGTTCGCGGACCGGACGCCAGGCCTGATGGTGCGGGCTCCCGCGTGCCACGATGAACGGGCGGTCGCGACAGGAAGGAGAGTCCGGTGTCGGAGGCTGACGATCCGTACGGCGATAGGACGCCGACCAGTCATGAGCGGATGTCCGGCCGGCCGTGGGATGCGTCGTACTGGGACGGTCCGGCTCCTTGGGATTTCGGTGGGCCGCAGCCGGCTGTTGAACGAGTGGCGGCAGCCGGTGGATTCGCCGGCACGGTGCTTGACGCAGGGTGCGGGAGTGGCGAGAACACGCTGGTGATCGCCTCGCTGGGGTTGCCGGTGCTGGGCGTTGATGTCGCGGAGACCGGGTTGACGATGGCGCGCGACAAGGCTGCTGAGCGTGGGATCCCGGCCGAGTTCGCGATGGCTGACGCGTTGCACCTCGAGCGATTGGGGCGGCAGTTCGAGACGGTGCTGGACTCCGGGTTGTTCCACACGTTCAACACCGAGGAACGGCGGGAGTACGCCGCCAGCCTCGCGACAGCCACGGAGTACGGCGGGACGTTGTATGTGCTGTGCTTCGGCGACGAAGGGCCTGACGTCGGCCCGCATCCCGTGAGTCAGGAGGATCTGCGGTTGGCGTTCGGTCCGGGCTCTGGTTGGTCCATCGCGTCCATCGTGCC
This sequence comes from Kribbella sp. NPDC050241, assembly GCF_044459685.1. Taxonomy (NCBI): domain Bacteria; kingdom Bacillati; phylum Actinomycetota; class Actinomycetes; order Propionibacteriales; family Kribbellaceae; genus Kribbella; species Kribbella sp. NPDC050241. Next base: position 916,723 of record NZ_JBITJE010000001.1, on the reverse strand, counting down.
GGAGCGGGTCAGGACGGTGTTCCACGACGAGAACGGCGCTCCGGCCTGGCTCGCGACCGTCAAGCGAAGCGCCGCGTACACCCGTTGCTGGTGCCGATCGGCGCCGTTAGCGTCGACGACCATGACGGACGACGATCCGAAGCAGATAGTTCGCCGCGGGTACGACGTACTGTCGCTGCGGTACGACGAGGCGACCGGCGCCGACTCGAAGTACCGGAGCTGGATCGACGAGCTGATCGCGCGGCTCGAGGGTGGCAGTCGAGTGCTCGACGTTGGCTGCGGGAGCGGGGTGCCGGTCGCGCGTGAACTCGTGGCGGCGGGACATCAGGTCACCGGGGTCGACATCAGCGAGGTGCAGATCCGTCGCGCTCGTGAACTCGTGCCGGACGGTGAGTTCATCAACGCCGACGCCACATCGCTGGACTTCCCGGCCGAATCGTTCGACGCCGTCGTGTCTCTGTACGCCCTGATCCACATGCCCCAGGACGAGCAGCAACAACTGCTCCACAACATCGCGACTTGGCTCCGCCCGGGCGGATGGTTCCTGTGCACCACCGGTCAGTCCGCGTGGACCGGCGTCGACGAGGACTGGCTCGACGGCGGAGCCTCCATGTGGTGGAGCCACACCGACGCCGACACCAATCGCACCTGGATCACCCAAGCCGGCCTGACCATCGAACACCAGGCGTTCATCCCCGAAGGCTCCGGCGGCCACGCCCTCTTCTGGTCCCGCCGGCCCCAGCAGCCCTGACCCGGAACACGAACCGGCGGGGAGCCTGGTGGACTCCCCGCCGGGGCCGTGCCAACTTCTTCACGGTTCAAGAAGTTGGAGCATTTTCCTCAGTCCTTGATGCCGGATTGGGTTACTCCTTGGATCAGGTAGCGCTGGAGGAAGGCGAAGATCAGGACCAGCGGCAGGATCGAGACCGCCACAGCCATGAACAGCTCGTGGATGTTGATGGTTTGCGCGGTCACGAACGTCGACATCGCGACCTGGACGGTCCACGACGACGAGTCCTGCCCGATCACCAGCGGCCAGAGGAACGAGTTCCAGTTGGCGATGAACGTGATCGCGGCCAGCGCGGCGAAGAACGGCAGCGAGTTCGGGACCACGATGCGCCAGAACACACCGAAGTACCCGGCACCGTCCACCCGGGCCGCCTCCTCCAGCTCCTTGGGGAAGCCCAGGAAGTACTGCCGGAACAGGAACGCCGCGAACCCACTGAACAACGTCGGGATGATCAGCCCGCGCAGCGTGCTGACCCAGCCGAGCGACGAGACCACGATGAAGCTCGGGATGAAGGTGACCGCGGCCGGGATCATCAGTGTGGCCACGATCGCGTAGAAGATCTTGTCCGCGTGCCGGTACGGGATCCGGGCCAGGCCGTACCCCGCCATCGAGGCCAGTAGCAACTGTCCGGCGGTGCCGAGGACGCCGACCACCGCGGAGTTGTACATCGCCCGCGCCATCGGCACCTGGGTGTCGTTGAACAGTTCGCTGATATTGCTCCACTGCAGATCCTTCGGGAACAGCGTCCAGTCCGGCGCGGTGATGTCCGCTTCGGTGGACAGCGCGTTGCGCAGGATCAGGTAGAACGGCAGCAGGAACAGCACCACCGCGACGAACAGCGCGATCCAGCGTCCCACCATCCCGACCATGCCGAGCGGGCTGCGGCTGAAGCCGATCGGCTGTGGGGTTCCCGTCGTACGTTCGGTGGCCGACATCAGTCACCCGCCTTTCCGAAGCCGAAGATCCGGCCCTGCAGCAACGTCACGATCATGATGATCACGGCCAGGATGAGCGCTCCCGCGGAGCCGTGCCCGAGGTCCTGGATCGACCCGAGCGAGATGCCGTACAGGTAGACCAGTGGCGGCCGCGCGTAGTTCACGTTGCCGATCAGGTTGTAGAACTCGTCGAACGCCTGGTACGCCGCGATCAGGTTCAGGATCAGTACGGCGACCGACGTGGCCCGCAACTGCGGCAGCGTGATGTAGCGGAACACCTGCCAGCCGGGTTTGGCACCGTCGACGTACGCCGCCTCGTAGAGCGTCGGCGAGATCCGCTGCAGACCCGCGATGAACAGGATCATGTAGAACCCGAGTTGCAGCCACAGCCGGACGGTGACGATCGGGATCCAGTACCACGGCGGATCGACCGTCGACAGCCAGGCGATCCCGTCGATGCCGAACCAGCCGAGGACCGTGTTGGCCAGGCCGAACCGGACACCGTTGAAGATCGACAGCCGCCAGATCAGCGACGCGACGACGTACGAGCACGCGGTCGGCAGGAAGAACACGGACCGGAAGAACGCCCGCGCGATCTTGACCTGGTTGACCAGCAACGCCAGCGCCAGCGACAGCACGAACGTCAGCGGCACGATGAACACCGCGAAGATCGTGAACGTGCCCAGGCTGGACAGGAAGTTGTGGTCGGTGAGCATGTCGACGTAGTTCTGCAGCCCGACGAACTTCGACGGCGTGACCGTGTTGTAGGCCTCGAAGAAGCTGAGGACCAGGCTCCAGATGATCGGCAGGTAGGAGAAGATCAGCAGCCCGACGACGAACGGTCCGACGAAGAGCCAGAACGACATCGTGGTGCCGGCGATCCCCCGCCGGCGTCGCGTCCCCCGCCGCTCACCAGTGGTGGCGGAGGACGCGGCCGGCTTCGTGTCTGCCGGTGCGGTGCGGCTCACCCGAACAACCGGGTCAACTCGTCGTTGACGGTCTTCTCGGCTTTGGCGATCTCGGCGGCGGGGTCGGCTCCCTTCTTGATCACGTTGGTGAGCATGTCGCCGAACGCCGTACCCATCTTGGGAGTCCAGGCCGGGTTGTCGGTGTGGCCGTAGTCAGCGGTGAGCTTGACCGTCTCGGCCGCCACGCCGCTCTGCAGCTTCGCCGCCTTGGCCGCAAGGCTCTTACGGGGCGGGATGTGGAAGCCGTAGTTCAGCGACCAGTCCTCCTGGAAGTCTTCCTTGTCGATCCACAGCCACTTCACGAACTTCTTCGCCGCGTCGACGTTCGCGCTCTTGGACGAGACGAACTGCGTCCAGCCGCCGGAGTACACGGCCGGCTTGCCCTGCGCGTCCAGCGCGGGGAACGGGAACACGCCGAGGTCGTCGCCGAGGGCCTTCTGCATGCCCGGCACGGCCCACATGCCGATCCACTGCATCGCCGCCAGACCCTGGTTGATCGCACCTGGGTCGGTCCAGTCGGTCGGCGAGCCCAGCAGCACGCTCTTGCTCGCGTACAGCTCGTGCAGCTTGCCGAACGCCTGCGCCGCACGGGCATCGGTGAAGCCCGGCTTGTTGTCGTCGGTCAGGTAGCTGCCTCCGGACGACCACAGCGCCGGTCCGCCGAGTGCGAGGCCGCCGTCGTTGCCGACGAAGATGCCCTTCACCTTGTCCGTGGTGAGTTCCTTGGCCGCGGCGATCAGGTCGTCGATCGTCTCCGGCGGCTTGATCCCGGCCTTGTCCAGCAGGGACTTGCGGTAGTAGATGACCTGCGGGTCGACGATCATCCGGATCCCGTAGATCTTGCCGTCGACGGTGTTGGTGGCCAGGTCGCCCGGCTGGAAGTCGTCCTTGACGTCGGCCATGATGTCGTCCAGCGCGACCACCTGGTTGCTCTTCACCATGCCGATGTTGAGCTGACTCTCGAAGACGTCCGGGCCCTTGCTCGACAGCAGGCCGGACGACAGCTTGGCGGCGTAGTCACCGGGGGTCCACGCGACCGTGACGTTCGCGTCGGTGTAGGCCTTGGCGTACTTCGTCGCGGCTTGCTGGGTGCCGGTCTCGCCGTACTGGTGGTACCACTGCGACAAGGTCGCCTTGGCGCCACCGCCGCCGTCGCCACCGCTCGAGGGCCGGCCGGTATTACCGCCGCAGGCCGCGGTGAACGCGGCGAGCGCGGCCAGGCCGCCGGTCCGCTTGAGCAGATCCCGCCGGGTCAGACCGGCGTTCGGAACATGAGCAGGCATGAATTCCACCTTCCCGAGGAACAGCGCCGCAGGGGGTACGACGCCGGCGGTTCCGAGTTACTTAACGGCGTTAAGCATCTCCGATTTCGCACACGCTACAACTAGATCCAACATTCCAACAGCCTTCGACACAGGTCTTTCCGGCACGGTACCCAGCCCGCTGGTGGATTCCGCTCCGACGCTCCCAGGTGAATCGTTGGAGAAGTGTGTAGCACCATCGCTCAAAAGCGCGCCCGGCGCAAGACCGGGCGCGCTCTTCTTTGTTCGAATCTGTGGACTGTTGCTGGGGTGGTATCAGACCGTGATCAGTGGAACGTCTCCCCCGCCGAAGCCTTACGCACCAGGAGTTCCGGCGGCTCGAACCGGGTGCCGTACGACGACGCCAACGCCTGCGCACGCTCGACGAACGCGGGCAGCCCGTAGCCGTTGATGTACTGCAGCGCGCCGCCGTACAGCGGTGGAAAACCGATGCCGAAGATCGATCCGATGTTGGCGTCGGCAACGGAGCGTAGTACCCCTTCGTCCAGGCACTTGACCGTCTCCAGCGCCATCGCGAACGTCATCCGCTCCTGCAGATCGATCAGCGGTACGCCGTTCCGTTGCGCGAAGTGCTCCCACAGCCCGGGCCACAGGGTCTTGGGACCATCCGCCGGGTAGTCGTAGAAGCCGGCACCCGCAGCCTTCCCGCGCCGGTCGAACTCGTTCACGAGCCGGTCCGCGACCGCCATCCCCGGATGCTCGTCGAACGCGCCGGCACTGTCGCCGGCCGCCCGGGCCGCGTCCCGGATCTTCTGCGGCAAGGTCAGCGTGACCTCGTCCAGCATCGCCAGCGGCGGCGCCGGGAAGCCCATCTGGGTCGCGGCCCGTTCGATCGTCACCGGGTCGATGCCCTCGGCGACCATCGCCGCGCCCTCCATCACCAGCGTGCCGAACACGCGCGAGGTGAAGAAACCCCGGCTGTCGTTGACCACGATCGGCGTCTTCTTGATCCGCCGGACCACGTCGTACGCCTTGGCGATGGTTCGGTCGGAGGTCTTCTGCCCGACGATCAGCTCGACCAGCGGCATCCGGTCGACCGGTGAGAAGAAGTGCATGCCGAGGAAGTCGTCCGGCCGGTCGATGCCGTCGGCCAGTGAGGTGATCGGCAGCGTCGAGGTGTTCGAGCAGAGCAGCGCGTCCGGCTCGACCACGCCGGCGATCTCGGCGAACACCTTCTGCTTGAGCTCCTCGCTCTCGAACACCGCCTCGATCACCAGATCGCAGCCGGCCAGGTCGTTCGGGTCAGCGGTCGGGGTGATCCGGCTGAGGAACACCTCCACCTCCCCCGCCGTCATGCGGCCCTTCTGCACCTGCTTGGCCAGCAGCTTCTCGGAGTACGCCTTGCCCTTGCCGGCCGCCTCCAGCGACACGTCCTTGAGCACGACCTCGATACCGGCCTTCGCGCACACGTACGCGATCCCGGCGCCCATCATGCCCGCGCCGAGCACGCCGATCTTGCGCGCGGAGTACTTCGGTACGCCGTCCGGCCGCGACGCGCCGGCGTTGATCGCCTGCAGGTCGAAGAAGAACGCCTGGATCATGTTCTTCGCGATCTGCCCGGTCGCCAGCGACACGAAGTACCGCGACTCGATCCGCGAAGCGGTGGCGAAGTCGACCTGGCTGCCCTCGACGGCCGCGCTCATGATCGCCCGCGGCGCCGGGTAGGGCGCGCCCTTCAGTTGCTTGCGCAGGTTCGCCGGGAAGGCCGGCAGGAACGCGGCCAGCTTCGGGGACGACGGCGTACCGCCGGGGACCTTGTAGCCGTCACGATCCCACGGCTGCTTGGCGTCACCGTCGTACCCATCGATCCACCGGTAGGCGGCGTCGAGCAACTCCGCGGCCGGGACGACCTCGTCCACGATGCCGACCGACCTGGCATGGGCGGGCTTCATCCGTTGCCCCTGCAACAGGACTTTCATCAATGCGTCCTGCAGGCCGAGCATTCGGACCGTCCGGGTCACGCCGCCACCGCCGGGCAGCAGGCCGAGCGTCACCTCGGGGACGCCGATCTCGATCCGATTGTCGTCCGCAACGATCCGGTGATGACAGGCGAGGGCGATCTCGAGACCGCCACCGAGCGCGGACCCGTTGATCGCGGCAACGACCGGGACACCCAGGGTCTCCAGTGCACGGAGTTGCCGCTTCACCTCTTCCACCGTGTCGAAGACCTCGGCCGCATCGCTGGGCTGGATCTGCGACAACATCTGCAGGTTGCCGCCCGCGAAGAAGGTGGATTTGGCGCTGGTGATCACGACACCTCTGAGGCCTGACTCCGACCGGAGTCGGGAGACGGTGTCCCCCATCGCGGTCAGATACGCCTCGTTCATGGTGTTCGCCGACGCGTCCGGGTCGTCCATCGTCAGCGTGACGACACCGTCGACGTTCTGCCAGGAGATCATGCCGCAAGCCTCTCGATGATCGTCGCGACGCCCATCCCGCCGCCGACGCACAGGGTGGCCAGTCCGTACCGGAGCTCGCGCCGCTCCAGTTCGTCCAGCAGGGTTCCGATCAGCATGGCGCCGGTGGCACCGAGCGGGTGACCGAGTGCGATCGCACCGCCGTTCACGTTCACCTTCTCGTGCGGTACGCCGAGGTCCTTCATGAAATGCATGACCGCGGCGGCGAACGCCTCGTTCATCTCGAACAGGTCGATGTCGCTCACATCGAGGCCGGCCTTGGCCAGCGCCTTGCGTGCGGCCGGTGCCGGTCCGGTCAGCATGATGGTCGGGTCGGCGCCACTGACTCCGGTGGCGACGACCCGGCCGCGAGGTGCCTGCCCGAGCGCCTCCCCGGCCTTCTCGTTGCCAACAGCAACCAGGGCGGCACCGTCGACGATGCCGGACGAGTTGCCGGCGTGGTGCACGTGATTGATCCGCTCGACAGTCACGTACTTCTCCAGCGCGACCGCGTCGAAGCCGCCGTGCTCCCCGATGGCCGCGAACGACACGGGCAGTCCGGCCAGCGTCTCGACCGTCGTACCCGGCCTGACGAGTTGATCGTGATCCAGGATCTGCAACCCGTTGCGGTCCTGCACCGGGATGACCGAACGGCCGAAGTAGCCGTTCGCCCAGGCCTTGGCGGCTCGGGCGTGCGACTCGGCGGCGTACGCGTCGACGTCGGTGCGGGAGAAGCCGTCGAGAGTCGCGATCAGGTCCGCGCTGATGCCCTGCGGGATGAAGTTCGTCGCCAGGGCCGTCTCCGGGTCCATCGCCCACGCGCCGCCGTCCGAGGCCATCGGCACCCGGGACATCGACTCGACGCCGCCGGCGAGGATGAAGTCCTCCCACCCGGACCGGACCCGCTGCGCTGCTTGGTTGACCGCCTCGAGGCCGGACGCGCAGAACCGGTTGAGCTGCACGCCGCCGGTCGTCTCCGGGTAGCCCGCCGCCAGCACCGCGGTCCGGGCGATGTCCATGCCCTGGTCGCCGATCGGCGTGACGACACCGAGGACGACGTCGTCGATCGTGGCCGGGTCCAGCTCGGGGTGCCGGTTCCGCAGTTCGTGCAGGAGGCCGGTGATCAGCTGGATCGGCTTGACCTCGTACAGGGCACCCGTCGGTTTGCCCTTGCCGCGTGGGGTGCGGATCGCGTCGTACAGGAAGGCTTCACTGGTCATCATGATCCCGTCGGTCGAAGACTCTCCTCGATTGTGACAGTTCTGGTGTCACGGTGGTCAAGGGGGCCTCGTTATGATCTCCGCCATGCCGGAAACCAGCGCGGGGGGAACCGTGGACGAGGCGACACTGACGGTGGACGAACTCTCAACCCGGGTCGGGATGACGGTGCGGACGCTCCGCTTCTACGCCGGCCGCGGCCTGATCCCGCCACCCATCCGGCGCGGCCGGGTCGGCTACTACGGCCCGGAACACATCGCCCGGCTCGATCTGGTCCGCGAGCTGCAGGCCCACGGCTTCACCCTGTCCGCGATCGAGGGCTACCTGGATCGCATCCCGCCGAACGCAACGCCGCAGGACATCGCCCTGCACCGGACCCTGCTGACCCCCTGGATGCGCGACCTCCCGGAGACCCTGGATCGCACCGCGTTGGTACGACGTACCGGTCGCGAGCTCACCGACGACGACATCGAGATGCTGGTCGCGCTCGGCGTGGTCGAGCCGACGCCGGACGAGGACGTGTTCCAGGTCGCCACCGCGCACCTCAGTCTGGGCGTCGAGCTCCTCGATCTGGACCTGCCGGTCGACGCCGTACTCGCCGCCGGCCGGATCTTCACCGAGCACGGCCGCGCGATCGCGGAGGAGCTCACCGAGGTGTTCCGGACCAAGGTGTGGCCGCACTACCGGGATTCGGGCGGCCCGCCGGAGCACATCCAGCAGCTGGTCGAGCGGTTCAAGCCGGTGACCATCCAGGGCCTGGTGCTGGCGTACGAGCGAGCCGTCGGCGAGACCCAGCGCGACACGATCCGCCGGACCCAGAGCAAGCGCCGCTGACGGCCGGCGGAGCTCGTCTCCCCGGCCGCTGCTGTGAAAGTTCTAGGCGGACGGTGACTCTTGCGCCGGTTCGACGATTCTCACCCGGCCCTCGACGACGTCGTTGGCGACATCGGTGAGGCGGCGATTGTGGGTCCTCGCATAGGACCGCATGATGGCGAACGCCTCGTCGACGCCGACCGAAAGGCTGTGGGTGAGGAAACCCTTGGCCTGCTCGATCAGGATACGACTGTTGAGCGCCGACTGGAGTTGCTCGGTGACGATCTCCTGGCGGGCCAGCGCGCGCTGGTGGATGATGCCGATGCTGGCGGCAGCGGCCATCGCCTGTCCCAGCGCGACCGTGTCGTCGTCGAGGGGTCCGGCGGTAGCGCTGAACAGGTTGACCGCTCCGAGGACGGTACCGCGCAGCCGCATGGGCAATGCGTGCACCGCCAAGTAGCCGGCGTCGAGGGCGGCAGCACCGAAACCCGGCCAGCGCGAAGAATCCTCGCGCAGGTCGGCGCACTGCACCGCCCGGCCGGTCGTGAACGCCTCCAAGCACGGCCCCTCGGAGTTCTGCAACTGGGTCAGCTCCACCAACCGCGCCTGCTCGGTGGAGGCCGCCACCAGGTTCAGTGCGCCGTGGTGGTCAACGAGCAGAATGCCGCACGCAGACACCCCCAGCAGCTCGCTGCAACGTGTGGCGAGCCGATCCAGGAAGTCGATGATGTCGAAATCGTCGACGAGGGTGTCGGCCAGCTCGATGAACACTTCTCTCGCCCTGCGGTCAGACACGCTCATCTCTCATCCTCCTCTTCATTCTCAGCTTGCTCCGATTCCTGCTTGTCCGGATTGCGGGCGCCCGGCGGGTCCGGGTCCGTTTCCGGCGGACCGCCGCGCCCGTCGGCGGAGACGCCGTGATGGTCGCCGTTCAGGTACAGGCGGCGGGCCATGACGTCGGTGGCGACCAGGTGCAACGGCCTGCCGCTGCTGAATGCGTGGGCACGCAGAAGAGCCAGCGCATCGGTGACGCTGATGCGCTGCTGGGCCGCCACGAATCCAGCAGCCTGGTGCACCTCCGCACGGCGCGCGGTGAACGCCGCATCGATCACCTGATCCAAGTCTGCGCTCAGTCCATGACGATCGTCGAGCGCAAGGACGAAAACCGCGTCGGCGTACACCAAGGCGTCCAGAATCTCATCGCCGCCGAGGGGTCCGGGCTGCCGCCGGTAGACACTCAGGGCGCCGATCCTGGCCGCGCCCGCACCGATCGGGAACGCGAAGATGGCACGCACGCCGTGCCGGGCCGCGGCCGGCGCGAACGCCGGCCACCGATTGACCGCATCGAACCCGGACAGATCAGCCGCCAGTACCGGCGCGCCGCTCGCGATCGCGTCAGCGCTGGGGCCTTGGCCGAGGGTGAACTGTAACTCCTCCAACTCACCGACGTCGGGCATGCTGGCGAGCAGAGGTTCGTAGGGTCCGGCATCAGGCGACATGGACAGCCCGGCGCCTACGGCCGACAAGGCCGTGGCGCAGGCCAGTACGGCGTAGCGCAAGGAAGGCAATGCGCCGTCGATTCTCGCGGCGGCGTCGATCGCCTCCCACACTCTGGCACCGCGGTTCTGTTCCACCCGCTCCATCCAGACTCATGCCGCCGCCGGACGGATCCTTCACCCTAGCGGCCTTACTCGTCGTTCGGCTCGCCGTCCGTCGGCGACACGCTCGGTTCCGAGTCCGGGACCCGTTCCGGCTCCGGCTCTTTCGCTCGTTTCGGTGTAGCCGCCTTGTCGGCGACAACAGAGCGCAGACCGATCCATTCGCTCATCGATGCTCCATCCCACTCAGCCCGCGCAAAGCTGCCGGGGTCCGGGGCAGCACCTTGCCTGACAGTCTAGGCCGCAGCGTGGTTGACTGCCTTCAGAGAACTAGGGGAGGTCGCGATGGGGATTGTGTCGCCGGGATTCACCGGCCGCCGGCGGAGTGGATCGGAGCTTCCGCCCGGGCAGTACCTGACGCGGGACTTCCCGGTGCTGTCCGCCGGCCCGACCCCACAGATCCGCACGGAGCACTGGGAGTTCACCGTCACCACCGAGACAGGTGAGGCGACCAAGTGGGACTGGGCCGGGTTGCTGGCACTGCCGGCCGACGAGATCACCAAGGACATCCACTGCGTCACCCGGTGGTCGAAGCTGGAGACGAGCTGGAAGGGCGTCTCGCTCGACACACTGCTCGCAGATGTGGAGACCAGCGCCGGCTACGCACTCGTGCACAGCTACGGCGGGTACACGACCAACGTGCCGATGGACGACCTGCTCGACGGTCAGGCCTGGATCGCCTACGAGTACGACGGCGAGCCGATCCACCCCGAGCACGGCGGCCCGGCCCGTCTGCTGGTGCCGCACCTGTACTTCTGGAAGAGCGCGAAGTGGGTCCGAGGCATGGTGCTGTCCGACACCCAGGACCTCGGCTTCTGGGAGACCGCTGGCTACCACGAGTACGGAGACCCATGGAAAGAACAGCGCTACGCCGGCGACTGACCTGGCAGGTCGGCACGGTCACCGACGTACGACGGGAGACTGCGACCGCCCGCACGCTCGTGCTCGACGTACCGGACTGGCCGGGGCACCTCGCCGGGCAGCACCTGGACGTCCGGCTGACCGCGCCCGACGGGTATCGCGCCTCCCGGTCGTACTCGGTCGCCTCGGCGTGGACCGGTGGCACGATCGAGCTCACCGTCGAGCAGGTGCCCGAGGGTGAGGTCTCGCCGTACCTGGTCGATGTGCTGAAAGTGGGCGATCCACTGGAGATCCGCGGTCCGGTCGGCGGGTGGTTCGTCTGGAAGCCGGAGCAGGAAGGGCCGGTCCAGCTCATCGGCGGCGGATCGGGGATCGTGCCGCTGCGCGCGATGCTGCGTGCCCACGCGGCCGCGGACAGCACGACGCCGGTGCGCCTGCTCTACTCGGTACGACGGCCGGCTTCGGTGATCTACGTGGACGACCTGAAGGAGTTGGCCGCGTCGGACGACGTCGACGTACGACTCGTCTACACGCGGGAGGCGCCGGCCGGAGAACCGCGCGTGGGGCGTATCGACGCCGACCTGATCGAGCGGCTCGCGTTCACGCCGGCGGACGGGCCGACGACGTACGTGTGTGGGCCGACGCCGTTCGTGGAGGCGGCGGCGGACCTGCTGGTCGCCGCCGGTCACGACCCGGCCCGCGTCAGAACCGAGCGTTTCGGACCGACTGGAGGCCCCCGATGACCACAGATGCCACCTATTTGGACGGCAATGCCGCCGCCGGAGCGCTGAGCGAAGTCTTCGCGAGGGATGTGACCGCCGCGATCGCCCAGTGCAACGGGTGCGGACAGACCGGCGTGTTCGCGGAGTCGCACGTCTATGTGAACGCGCCCGGCCTGGTCGCTCGCTGTGCCGGCTGTGACGGCGTGCTACTGCGCGTCGTGACCACCCCGTCAGATGTCTATGTGGATCTCCGCGGCCTGACATACCTCAGGCTGCCCAATCCATAGCCTCAGGCGTAGTCTGGAGACGAGATTCGTCACACGCGGCCCCAGACCCTGGCCCTCTACCCTGCCTGGGAGGACCGGTGGCCAATGCAGATCACGGGGCCGACTATCTCGATCGCCTCGCGCGTTCCGAGCCTTTGGACGTATGGCAACATGAGGAACTGGCGGCCGCGCTGACCGTGGTCGACGACCTCCATGCCCAGCGGCCGCACACGGCAGGCACAGCCAGAGTCATCGACCTGAGGCTGGCGATCTACCGGAGCAGGCTGCGCTACGAGCTGTCCCAGCGGTTCGAGCTGGAGCAACCCGAGCCCTAGATCCCGCGCTACACGCCGAGGCTGCGGCCCACGATCTCTTTCATGATCTCGGTGGTGCCGCCGTAGATCGTCTGGATCCGCGTGTCCAGGTAGGCCTTGGCGATCGGGTACTCGGTCATGAAGCCGTAGCCGCCGTGCAGTTGCAGACAGCGGTCGACGACCTTCTTCTGCAGCTCGGTGGTCCACCACTTGGCCATCGCGGCCTCGGCCACGGTGAGAGTGCCGGCGTTCAGCTCCTGGACGCAGCGATCCACGAACACGCGGGCGATCTGCGTCTCCGTGGCGATCTCGGCGAGCACGAAGCGGCTGTTCTGGAACGAGCCGATCGGCCGGCCGAACGCCTTGCGCTCCTTCACGTAGCGCAGCGTGTCGTCGAGCAGGTTCTCGCAGGCGGCCGCCGCGACGACCGCGATGGTCAGCCGTTCCTGCGGCAGCTTCTCCATCAGGTAGACGAAGCCCTTGCCCTCCTCGCCGAGCAGGTTCTCCGCCGGGACCCGGACCTGGTCGAAGAACAGCTCCGCGGTGTCCTGCGCCTTCAGTCCGATCTTGTCCAGATTGCGGCCGCGCTCGAACCCGGGCATTCCGCGCTCGACCACCAGCAGGGAGACACCCTGCGCCCCTGCTGCCGGGTCGGTCTTGGCCACCACGATGACGAGGTCGGCCAGGATGCCGTTCGAGATGAACGTCTTCTGCCCGTTCAGCACGTAGTGATCGCCGTCGCGGCGCGCCGTGGTCTGGATGCCCTGCAGGTCGCTGCCCGCGCCCGGCTCGGTCATCGCGATCGCGGTGATCGTCTCCCCGGAACAGAACTTCGGCAGCCACCGCGCCTTCTGCTCCTCGGTGGCATAGTCCAGCAGGTACGCCGAATTGATGTCGGTGTGAATCGTGAAGCCGACACCACTCGCACGAGCCCGGGTCAGTTCCTCGATCAGCACAGTGTTGAACCGGTAGTCCCGCACACCTCCACCGCCGTACTCCTCCGGCATCATGAAGCCGAGCAGGCCCGCCTGGCCGGCCGCGGTCCACAGCTCGCGCGGGACGATGCCGGCCTCCTCCCAGCCGTCGTGCTGCGGCACGATCTCCTTGTCGCAGAACGCTCGCGCGGTCTCCCGGAAGGCATCATGATCGGCGTCGAAGAGCTGACGTTCCATCGGGCGGTTCCTCTCAGTCCTGAACGGCGGCGCCGGTCTCCAGCAGCTCGTCGATGTCGGTGATGCCCCACTCGGCCAGTGCGTCGCGGGTGTGCTGTCCGGGCCGCGCGGGCGGTCGCCCGAGGCTGGTCGGCGTACCGGAGAAGCGTGGTGCCGGGGCGGCCTGGCGGATTCCGCCGTGGTCCATGAAGGTGCCCCGGGCAACAAGATGCGGGTGGTCGGCGGCGAGTGGCAACACCGGCGCCACGCAGGCGTCGGTGCCGTCGAAGGCCTGCGCCCACTCGTCCTGGGTGCGTTGCAGGAAGGTCTCGGTCAGCACTTTGCGCAGCTCTGGCCAGTTCGCCGGGTCGTTGCGATCCGGAGCGCTGATCCCGAGTGTCGCGATCAGTTCGTCGTAGAACTGCGGCTCGATCGCGCCGACGGCGACGTGTTTGCCGTCCGCCGTCTCGTACACGTCGTAGAACGGGGCGCCGGTGTCGAGCAGGTTCGTCCCGCGGTCCTGCCGCCAGTTCCCGGCGGCCAGCGCACCGAGCAGCATCGTGGTCAGATGCGCGGAACCGTCGACGATCGCAGCGTCGACCACCTGACCCCGGCCGCTGCGCTGAGCCTCGTGCAACGCGGCGAGTACGCCGACCACCAGGTAGAGCGAGCCGCCGGCGAAGTCACCGAGCAGGTTGGCCGGCACCTGCGGCGGTCCACCCGCGCGACCGATCAGATGCAGGGCGCCCGAGACCGCGAGGTAGTCGATGTCGTGGCCGGCGGTCTGCGCGAGTGGACCGTCCTGACCCCAGCCGGTCATCCGCCCGTAGACCAGCCTGGGATTGATCGCGTGACAGTCCTCCGGACCGACGCCGAGGCGCTCGGCAACACCCGGCCGGAAGCCCTCGACGAGCACGTCGGCCTGCGCGGCCAAGCGTCGTACGACGTCGATCGCGGTCGGGTTCTTCAGGTCCAGGGCCACGCTGCGGCGACCGCGGTTCACCAGCTCGTACTCCGGCGGGCCGAACGCCAGTCCACCGCCGGGCCGGTCGATGCGGAGGACGTCGGCGCCCAGCTCGGCCAGCATCATGCACGCGAACGGCGCCGGTCCGATCCCGGCCAGCTCGACCACCTTGACGCCCTGCAGTGGACCCATGAGCGCTATTGTGACAGTTCTACTGTCACAGTCGTCAAGTCACTTTGCGAACCATCGCCAGCGCCGCTGCCGGAACCAGCACGCTCAGGGCCAGCACCACGCCGAGCGCGATCGACCACCCTGGCGACTCGCCCTCGAGATGACCGAGGTGGAAGATCAGGTGTGGCACCGCGCCGACGAGGTACGCCACCAGCGCGACCACACTGAGCACTCGGTCGAATCGCACCGCGGCCGCGATGAAGATCACCGCCAGGCCGAGCGTCGCGCCGCCGAAGTCGCGGAACAGGTGCTCGCTGTACGGCGGCGTCCAGTCCACCGTCGGCACGTCGTCGTAGAACGAGAACGGGAAGAACAGCAACCACAGACCGAGGACGAGTTGGTACGCCCCGAACACCACCAGCACCGACCGCACATAGCCCCTCATGCGAGGTACTCCGCGAACGTGACCCGACCGTACGGTGTCCCGTCGACCAGAGGCCCTGTGGTGGCGTAGGCGCGAAAGGTCTTTCCCGGGATCCGCAGTGGAACGGTCGGCCGGTGAGAACTCCTGGCTCGCTTCCACAGCCGGGCCAGGTCGGGGACCCGGCGGCGTTCAGGACCGCCGATGTCGGCGACGCGCCCGTTGGCGGGTGCTGCCGTGACCAGCTCGACCAGCCGACCGGCAACGTCCTCGACGGCGATCGGCTGGAGGGTGACAGCGGGCGCGAACAGCACGGGGAGGAACCGCTGCGCGCGGAAGATCTGGTCGATCAGGTCGTGGAACTGGGTCGCCCGCAAGATCGTGAACGGTACGCAGGACTCCTCGACGAGCCGCTCGACGGCGAACTTGGTCCGGTAGTACGGCATCGGGATCCGGTCGACGGCGACGATCGACATCTGTACGACGTGCCCCGTACCGGCAGCTCGGGCGGCGTCGAGCACGTTGCGTGCCTGCCGCTCGTCCCGGCGGCCGAGGCTGGTGGCCAGGTTCACGATCACGTCGATGCCCTCGACCGCGGCGGCCAGCCCCGCGCAGGTCGTCAGGTCTCCGACGAAGCGATCTGGCCCGGGCTTCCGGCTGAAAATCCGGACCTGGTGTCCGGCCGCACGAAGCCGCCCGACGGTCGGCCGGCCGAGTGTCCCGGTGCCGCCAGTGACCAAGATGGAACTCATCTGGTGTCCTTTCTGTCACCAGCTCAGATCGGGTAGGCCGTCGATTCGTGACAGCTGGCGGCCCGCGAAGGTGAGTTTGTCCGGGTTCATCACCAGGCGCAGGTCGGTGATGCCCTCGGCACCGAACTCGATGAAGCACACCGCGTGCACGCCGTTGGGGCCCAAGGCAACCAGTGCGGGACGGCCGTTCGCCTCGGCGAAGCCCGCCTCGATGCCGCCGCCGAAGCGCTCGATCACGCCGACCAGGTAGCGCGCGACCCGCTCCTTGCCGACAAGCGCGTTCCGGGCCGCGATCACCTTGCCGCCGCCGTCTGCCCGCGACACGACGTCGCCGGCGAGCAGCTTCTCCAGTTCCTCGATCTCACCCAGCCGGGCCGCGGCAATGAACCGCTCCACCAGCTCGCGCCAGCCGGCCCGGTCGACAGGCTGGTCCCGCCGCGGCTCGGCGGCGATCCGTTTCGCCGCGCGGGAGGTCAGCTGCCGGGCGTTGATCTCGGTCGTGCCGATCAGCTCGGCCACCTCGCGATGGCTGTAACCGAACGCCTCCTTCAGCACATACGCCGCCCGCTCCGCCGGCGTCAGCCGCTCGAGCACCAGCAGCAGCGCGAACGACACCGACTCCCGCTCGGCCACGACGTCCAGCGGCCCGAGCTCGTCGAACTCCGCCCGCCCACTCAGCACCGGCTCCGGCAGCCACTCCCCCACATACGTCTCCCGGCGCGCTCGCGCGGAGGTGAGCTGCTTGATCGACAGGTTGGTGACCACTCGCGCGAGGTAGGCGTCCGGGTCGCGCACGGAATCCTGATCGGCGGCCTGCCAGCGCAGCCAGGCGTCCTGCAGGATCTCCTCGGCATCGGTCGCCGTACCCATCATCCGGTAGGCGATCCCGAACATCCGTCCGCGCAGGCGTTCGAAGTCATCCACCCGGTCAGTCTGTCAGGAAGGCCTCCGCCGCTCGCTGGATCTTCGCGTAGTACTCCGACCAGCCGGCCTCATCCATGTGGCCCGCGTCGGACCCGCCCTGGCCGTCGATCAGTTCACGCACGATGTCCGCATGACCGGCGTGGTGGGCCGTCTCGTCGACGACTCGGACCAGCAACGCGCCGAACGTCGTACTGCGGCCGCCCTCGGGCCAGTGCGGGACCTCGGCCGGTGTGTCCAGGTCGAGCTCGTCGATGGATCGGTCGCTGTGGGCGCACGCGTCGCGGTAGAGACCGGTGAGGTACTCCGTGCTCTCGGATGGCAGCGCCCACATGTCGCCACCGTCCCAGACAGTGCCGTCCTCCTCCCACGGCAGCGGCTTCGCCGGTGGTCGCCCGACGCTCGTGCCGAGGTAGACGTACTCGATCCCGATCAGGTGTTTGACCAGCCCGAGCAGGTTCGTCCCGGACGGCACCAGCGGGCGGCGGCGATCGTACTCACTCAGGCCGTCGAGCTTGGCCAGCATCACCGCACGGGTGCCTTGGAGGTACTTCTGCAGTTCGGCCTTCATGGACGGGACGCTAGTGCAGGCGTCAGACAGTTTCCGGCGCGCCCGGCGGAATGAACGGCACCGAGCCTGGGCCGTCAGCGATGAGCCTCAGCAGGGAGTCGGTGTCGACGTACTCGTCGATGGCGTCCGCGAGCCGATCGAGCCGCGCCTCACGGAGACCGGCGAACGAGACCGTGCCATCCGGTGCCGGCTTGCCGGTCAGCTGAGCCACCTCGGTCAGGAACCTGTGCCGGGCGGCGTCGTCGTCGAGCAGCCCGTGCCAGATCGTCCCCCACGTGTTCCCCACCCGGCAGCCACCTGGGAACGATGACGCCTCGCCCGTCACGGTCACCACGCCGTGATGGATCTCGTACGCCGTCGGCGCCGGGCGAGCCAGCACCTTCGCCCGCGCGAACTCCGTTGCTACCGGCAACAAGCCCAGGCCGGCGTGTACGCCGCCACCCTCGACTCCGTGCGGATCGGTGATCTCGCCGCCCAACGCCTGGTAGCCGCCACAGATCCCGAGCACAGGCCGTCCGGCCGCAACGCGCGCGCTGACCGCATCCGCGAGACCGAGCGACCGCAGCCAGGCCAGGTCCGACACCGTTGCCCGCGACCCCGGCAACACGACGAGGTCCGCATCCCGTACCTCGGCCGGGCTGGTGGTGAAGAACACGCTGTTCGTCGGCTCGACCGCCAGCGCGTCGAGGTCGGTGAAGTTGCTGATCCGCGGGAACCGGATCACCGCCACCGTGAGCAGCTCGGCCGAGGAGGTACGACGTACCGGGATGTCCAGCGCGTCCTCGGAGTCCAGCCACAGTTCGGGCAGCCACGGCAGAACGCCGTACGTCGGGCGGCCGGTGACGGACGTGAGCATGTCGATGCCCGGCTGGAGCAGCGCCGCGTCGCCGCGGAACTTGTTCACCAGGAACCCGCTGACCAGCGCCTGGTCGGCCGCGTCCAGCAGCGCCACCGTGCCGAACATCGAGGCGAACACTCCCCCGCGATCGATGTCGCCGACAACAACCACGGGAGCCTTGCTGTGCTGCGCGAGCCCCATGTTCACGTAGTCCGACCGCCGCAGATTGATCTCCGTCGGACTGCCTGCGCCCTCGCTGATCACCACGTCGTACCGCGAGGACAGATCGTCGTACGCCGCGAACGCGGCCTTGGCCAGCTCGGCCCGCTCGGTGAGGAAGCCGCGGGACGACAACTCGCCCCACGGCTCCCCCATCAGTACGACGTGACTGCGCTGGTCACTGCCCGGCTTGAGCAGCACCGGGTTCATCGCCGCCTCGGGCTCCGCGCCGGCCGCGACGGCCTGGATCCACTGGGCCCGCCCGATCTCGGTGCCGTCCGCGCAGACCATCGAGTTGTTCGACATGTTCTGTGCCTTGTACGGCGCCACCCGGACACCCTGCCGCGCCAGCCAGCGGCACAACCCGGTCACCACGGTCGTCTTGCCAGCATCCGACGTAGTACCAGCAACCAGGAGTGAGCCCACGGTGTGATCTTAGGTTTCGTCGGACGGTCTGCCCTGCTCGGCCTCGGGTTTGACCGGGGTGATCCGGCGGCCCTGGGCGTCGGTGCTGGGCAGCCGCGGCCGCGGGCCCTGGAACCGGGTCCCCGCGCCACCCTCGCGGGCCGACAGCGGCTTCGCGATGTTCTCCAACGACCGGCCTTCCGCGTCGACCCCGAAGAACCAGGCGATCAGACCACCGATCAGCATCACGGCCGCGCCGACGATGTACCCGACGGTCAGCGGACCACGCGCCGGGTTGTCGCCCTCACCGATCAGCGAGGCGAACAGGAACGGCGCGATCACACCACCGGTCAGCTGCGAGATCGCGAAGAAGAACGAGATCGCCTGACCGCGCAGCTCGATCGGGAAGATCTCGCTCACCGTCAGGTACGCCGACGACGCGCCGGCCGAGGCGAAGAAGAACACCACGCACCACAGCAGGGTCAGCGTGACCGCACTCAGCGCGCCGGCGTTGAACAGCAGCGCGGTGATGAACAGCACCACGGCCGACACGGAGTACGTGCCGAGGATCATCTTGCGACGGCCGATGGTGTCGAAGAAGTGGCCGAGCAGCAGCGGACCGGCCAGGTTGCCGATCGCGAACGGGAAGAAGTAGAGCGCGATGCTGGAGTCGTTCAGGCCGAAGTACGCCTTCAGCACCAGCGCGTAGGTGAAGAAGATCGCGTTGTAGAGGAACGCCTGGGTGACCATCATCGAGAAGCCGAGGAAGGATCGGCTGCGGTAGTCGCGCAGCATCACGCGGGCGATCTCGCGGTACGTCACCGGCGGGTAGTCGATCACGTTGATCGCCTCGTCGTCGGTCACCTCGCGCAGCTCGCCGCCCTGCCGCCGGACAGTGTCCTCGATCTCGTCGACGGTCCGCTCGGCTTCCTCGACCCGGCCGTGCGTCATCAGCCAGCGCGGGCTCTCCGGGATGTGCCGGCGCAGGTAGATGATCATCAGACCCATCACCGGACCGATCAGGAAGCACAGCCGCCAGCCCCACTCGATCGGGATGATGTCCTCGTTCAGGAACACCAGACCGACCGCGGACCCGATCAGCGCTCCGGCCCAGTAGGTGCCGTTGATGCCGATGTCGACGCGACCGCGGAACTTCGACGGGATCAGCTCGTCGATCGCGGAGTTGATCGCGGCGTACTCACCGCCGATGCCCATACCGGCGATGAACCGGACGAACAGCAGCGAGTAGATGTCCCAGGACAGGCCGGCCAGACCGGACGCGACCAGGTAGAGCATCAGCGTGATGATGAACAGGCTACGCCGGCCCCACTTGTCGGTGAGCCGGCCGAAGACCAGCGCACCGACCACCTCACCGGCCAGATAGATCGAGGCCATCAGACCGACCTCGGACGTGGTCAGGTGGAGCGTCTCCGGCTCCTTCAGCACGTTCCCGACCAGCGAGACCAGCTGGATCTCGAGGCCGTCCAGGATCCACGAGACGCCGAGTCCGACGACGATCATCCAGTGGAACTTGGTCCACGGCAGCCGGTCCATCCGGGCGGGTACGAGACTGGGTATCGCTCTGCCTTCTTCCAGTGCGTGCTCGCTGCTCATCCCTGCTCCTCCCGAGCCCGTGGTGCCACGGTGTGTCCGGCCGGAAACATCTCCCGAGCCCGTACCCCAGGAGTCACGAAGTCCAAACCCACGGTCACGCGGCACCGCCGCCGGGTGCGCTGGCTACAGTGGCGGACATGGAGAACGAGATCAGCGTCGTCGACGCCAAGGAGCGCAGCCGGTACGAGGCACTCGACACCGACGGCAACCTGATGGGATTCGTCGACTACAAGCTGCACCCGGGCGTGATCAGCTTCCTGCACGCCGAGACGCTGCCCGAGTTCCGCGGCCGCGGCGTAGCCGGCCTGATCGCGTCGAAGTCCCTCGACGACGCCCGCGCCCTCGGTCTGCGGGTCAAGCCGGCCTGTCCGTTCTACAAGGACTACCTCGAGCAGCACACCGAGTACGCCGACCTGGTCCGCCGTCCAGGTGAGGAGGCAGCCCAGTGACCGCACCGGTACTGGGCAAGGTCGAGTGGCGACCAGCCGCGGAGGTACCAGAGCTCCTGGCGGCGCCTGTGCGCGACGCGCTCGGCGACCTCGCTGCCTACGCTGCCCCGATCGACCCGGGCCTGGCCGACACTGCCGCCTTCTGCGCGGAGTACGACGTACCGATGGACGCGTCGGCGAACTGCGTGATCGTGCACGGCAAGCGCGCCGGGGAGTCGACGTACGCCGCGGTGATGGTGCTGGCCACCGATCGAGCGGATGTGAACGGCGTGATCCGCAAGCATCTCGGCGTACGGAAGATCTCCTTCGCCGCTCAGGACGAAGCGGTCAGCTCGACCGGCATGGAGTACGGCGGGATCACCCCGATCGGACTGCCGGCCGAGTGGCCGGTGCTGGTCGACGAGGGGGTCACCCGGGCCGGACTGGTCGTGATCGGCAGCGGGATCCGCGGGTCCAAGATCCTGCTGGACGGCGCCGACCTAGCCAAGTTGCCGGCAGCAACAGTGTTGGCGCTGGCACAGAGCTAGCTGTACTGACCCGGGGCGGTTGGGGGGTGTGATGGAACAGTACGACTGGCCGGCCGAGTACGCCGAGCTGACCACCGCCGACCAGCGCAGCCCCCTCCCGCCGGAAAATCTGGACCGGCTGGCCGTCGCCGCCTTCGTCCTCGGCCACGACGACGAGGTTGCCGGCTACCGTGAGCGCGCGTTCGACGACCATCTCGCCCGCGGTGACGTCGACCGGGCGGTCCGCAGCGCGTTCTGGCTCGGCTTCCACCTGCAGAACCGTGGCGAGTTCGCCCGGGCCGCCGGTTGGCGTGCCCGGGTCGGGCGGATGATTCCGGCCGGGAACAACGAGCTGACCGGACTGCTCCTGCAGGCGGACGCGGCCGCGCGGATGATGACCGGCGACCCCGTCACCGCACTCCCCCGGTTCGAACAGGCCCGCGAGCTCGCGGGCGAACCGTCCGCGATCGCGTTGGCATCGCTCGGCCGCGGCCGATGTCTGGAGATGCTCGGTCGGCGGACCGAGGCCCTGACGGCGCTGGACGAGGCGATGGTGCACGTCACCGCCGGGCAGGTCGGCCCTGAGGTCGCTGGGATCGCCTACTGCGCCGTGATCGACCTGTGCATGCGGCTGTACGACGTACGCCGGGCGCAGGAGTGGACACACGCGCTGACCGGTTGGTGCGACCAGCAGTCCGGCCTGGTGCCGTACCGCGGGGTGTGTCTGGTGCACCGGTCGCAAATCCTGCAACTGCGCGGGGCCTGGTCCGAGGCGGCGGGCGCCGCAGAGGATGCCTGCCGTCGGCTGGCCCCCGGCGCGGTCGGCTCTGCGTGGTACCAGCTGGCCGAGCTCGATCGCCAGCGTGGAAGGTATGCGGAGGCCGAGCAGGCGTATCAGCGAGCCGGTAGCGAGGGTGCAGAGGTGCAGCCAGGTCTGGCCAGGCTGCGGGCCGCGCAGGGGAACCACGCGTCGGCGATCGCGGGACTCGAACGAGCGCTGGCTGAGGACCCACTGGCTCCGACCCGTCCGGCGCTCCTCGCGGCGAGGGTGGACCTCGCCGTCGACTGTGGTGATCTCGAGGCGGCGCGGAAGGCCGCTGCCGAGCTGAACGAGTTCTCCCGCGTCGACTCGCCGTACCTGCAGGCGTTGGCGGCGTACTGCGAAGGGGCGGTGCGCGTTGCGGGTGAGGATGCGCGAGGGGCGATGCCGTTGTTGCGGCGGGCATGGATGTTGTGGCAGGAGCTGGAGATGCCGTACGAGGCGGCGCGGACCCGGGTGCTGGTCGGGCGGGCGTGTGGAGCGCTCGGCGATGGTGATGCGGAGCAGATGGAGCTCGACAGCGCCCGGGCAGCGTTCGAGCAGCTCGGGGCGCTGGCTGACCTGGCGGCACTCGGGCACACCGATCAGACCGGCGGGTTGAGCCCACGGGAGCTGGAGGTACTGCGCCTGCTGGCCACGGGCATCACCAACCGGGCGGTCGGTGAGCAGCTGTTCCTCAGCGAGCGGACCGTCGCCCGGCACGTGAGCAACATCTTCGGCAAGCTCGGCGTCTCCAGCCGGGCCGCGGCCACGGCGTACGCCTATGAGAAGGGCCTGGTCTGACTGGGTAGAAATGACCAGTCCGCCGCGCCCTGCTTGGCGTGGTCGGTCGATGTGGCGGCACGGTCCGCAGTCCTACGTTGAGCCGAACGAACGGCACAAGGGGGCTGGGATGAACAGGTTCGGGACTGTGGTGATCGGCGGCGGACAAGCCGGTCTGGTGATGGGCTACCACCTGCGGCGGCTTGGTGAGGACTTCGTGATCCTCGAAGGGCATCCGCGGATCGGTGACTCGTGGCGGCGACGGTACGACTCGCTGCGGCTGTTCAGTCCGCCGCGCTACGCGAGTCTGCCGGGTCTGCCGATCCCGGTGGACGACTGCCCTACGCGGGACGAGATGGGCGACTACCTGGAGCGGTACGCCGCCCACTTCGAGCTGCCCGTCCGGACCGGCGTACGAGTGACGCGGGTGTCGCGCGACGCCGAGGGCTTCCGGGTGGAGACCGACGAGGGTGAGTACCTGGCCGACCGGGTGATCGTGGCCGGCGGATCGCACACGGTGCCGCAGCGGCCGTCGTTCGCGAGTGAACTCGACCCGGCGATCCGGCAGCTGCACTCGCTCGAGTACCGCAACCCGGAACAGCTTGCCGACGGCACCGTCCTGGTGGTCGGCGCCGCGAACTCCGGCACCGACATCGCGTTGGAGGCCGCCAAGACCCACCGCACGCTGCTCGCCGGGCGGCATCCGGGGCAGGTCCCGGTCGACATCGACTCGGGGCGCGGCCGGATGATCCTGCCGATCGTGATGTTCGTGTTCCGGCACGTCCTCACCCGTCGTACGCCGATGGGCCGCAAGGCGCTGGCCGAGCAGGAAGGCCACGGAGTCATGCTGGTCCGCAACAAGCTCGCGGATCTCGACGCGGCCGGAGTGGTCGCGACGAGCCGGATCGAGAGCGTGCGCGACGGGCAGCCGGTGACCGCCGAGGGCGACGTACTGTCCGATGTCGGGACCGTGGTGTGGTGCACCGGGTCGGGTCCGGACCACAGCTTCCTCGACCTGCCCGTCTTCGGCGACGGCCGGGTGCGGCACGAGCGCGGCGTCGCGACCGGTGAACCCGGCCTGATGTTCCTCGGGCTCGAGTTCCAATTCGCTGTCGCGTCAGGAACTATCCAAGGGCTGGACCGGGATGCCCGTTATCTGCTACGGCAGATGCGCCAAAACACCCTCCGGGGTGCCAGTCGGCCCGTTACCGTGGACAGGCGGTAGCATCGCGGGCTGAAATGGGTGAGTGGACGGGTGCCGGGTTGCCCTCGCAACCCCGGAGCGAGGGCGTGGGTGAGTCAGTGACAGTGGCTGGTGGCGAGGGCGGTCCGACCGCCCTCCGGATCATGCTGGGCGGACAACTGCGGCGGATGCGGGAGTCGGCCGGGATCAGTCGCGCCGATGCGGGCTGGCAGATCCGTGCCTCGGAGTCCAAGGTCAGCCGGATGGAACTCGGGCGCGTCGGGTTCAAGGAGCGCGACGTCAACGACCTGCTCGGGCTCTACGGGATGGACGACGAGGAGGAACGCAACCGGCTGATGGAACTGGCCCGGGCCGCGAACAACCCCGGCTGGTGGTCCCGGTACGGCGACGTGATGCCGAGCTGGTTCAACAACTACGTCGGGCTCGAGGTCGCGGCGACGCTGATCCGGACCTACGAGGTGATGTTCGTCCCAGGGTTGCTGCAGACCGAGGAGTACGCCCGGGCCGTCGTCCAGCTGGGCAAGTCGTTCCTGCCCGGCGAGGAGGTCGAGCAGCGGGTCTCGCTGCGGGTGACCCGGCAGCAGATCCTGACCCGGCTGAATCCGGCCCGGCTGTGGGTGGTCATCGACGAGTCGGTGCTGCACCGGCCGGTCGGCGGCGAGGCGATCCTGCGGGCCCAGATCGAGCACCTGATCATGTGGGCGCAGCAGCCCAACATCACCTTGCAGATCATGCCGTTCAGCAGTGTCGGGTACCCCGGCACCGGCGGCGCGTTCAGCCTGCTGCGGTTCCCCGACGGGGACCTGCCGGACATCGTCTACATCGAGCACGCGGCCAGCGCGCTCTACCTGGACAAGCTCGAAGAGGTCGACGAGTACGTCGCGATCATGGAGGCACTCACGATCGCGGCGGCGCCGGTCTCGGCGACCGAGGGCCTCCTGAAAGAAGCCCTCGCCCGCCTCTGACACCCCCACCCCCACCCCCGCCCCCACCCCCATCCCCACCCTCACGTCTCAGGTCGACTTTGGGCACGGTTCGACCACTCAGAGGGCCGAGATTTGGTTGGTGGGTGCACAAAGTGCTCGGGGTTCAGGCGACCTTGAGGTCGACCTTGATGTTGCCGCGGGTGGCGTTGGAGTACGGGCACACCTCGTGCGCCTTGGCGACCAGTTCCTCGGCGACGGCACGGTCGACGCCGGGCAGGCTCACCTCGAGCTCCACCTCCAGGCCGTAGCCGGCGCCGCCGTTGATCGGGCCGATGCCGACCGCCGCGGTCACGGTCGAGCCGTCGGCGTCTTGGCGAGCCTTGCGCGCGACCAGCTTCAGCGCGCTGTGGAAGCAGGCCGCGTAGCCGGCCGCGAACAGCTGCTCCGGGTTGGTTCCGTTGCCATTGCCACCCATCTCGACGGGCGGGGCGACGACGACTTCGAGCTTGCCGTCGTTGGTGGCCACCTTGCCGTCGCGGCCGCCCTGGGCGGTCGCGCGCGCGGTGTACAGAACCTTCTCGACTGCGATGGTCATATCTGTCGTTCTCCTGGTTCGTTCAGCGAGTGGGGTCGAGCACGAGCTTGCCGACGGTCCGGCGGGCTCGCATGTCTTCATGGGCGGTTGCGACGTCGGACAGCGCGTAGTCGCCGCCGACGATCGAGGTGAGCTTGCCGCTGGCGGTCAGGTCGAACAGCTCGGCCAATGGACCGCCGACAGCGGCGGGATCACGCAGGCAGTCGACCAGCCAGAAACCGGCGATCGTCTTCGAGCCCTTCATCAGCCGGCCCGGGTCGATCGCCGCGGCGGCCTGCCGGGACGCGGCACCGAAGGTCACCAGCCGGCCGAACGGCGCCAGCGCCGCGAACGACTCGTCGAACGTCGGCCCGCCGACCATCTCCAGCACGATGTCGACCGGCTTGCCGCCGTTCGCCTCGATGATCCGGTCCTTCAGGCCTTCCGGCGTACCGTCGATGGCGGCGTCCGCACCGAGCTCGAGAGTCTGGTTCCGCTTCTCCTCCGAGGACGCGGTCGCGATCACGCGACCGGCGCCCCACAGCTTCGCGAGCTGCACAGCCAGCGAGCCGACACCGCCGGCACCGGCGTGCACCAGCACGGATTCGCCGGGCGCCAGGTGGGTCATGGTCTTCAGCAGATGCCAGGCTGTGGTCCCCTGGACCACGAGTGCGAGCGCCGCTCCGTCACTGACGCCTTCGGGTACGTCGAACGCCACCGCGGCCTGGGCGACCGCCTTCTCGGCGTATCCGCCTGAGCCGACCAGCGCGACCACCCGGCGCCCGTCAGGCGTGTGTCCGACCACCTCACCACCCGGGGTCAGCGGCAGCTGCGCCTTGGTCAGGTAGCTGTTCTCGACCTGATGCGTGTCCGCGTAGTTGATCCCCGCACGGTCCACCGTGATCAGGAGCTGCCCGTCGCCGGCCACCGGCTCCGCAACGTCGCTGACCTTCAGCACCTCAGGTCCGCCGAACTCGGCGATCTGTACCGCTCGCACGTTCTTCCCGCCTTCCGTCGTCCGCTCGATACGCTGTACTATACATCGTACGTTAACTGCTTCCAAGGAGGGATCGAGAGATGGGCCGGACACCGCGCAACACCCTCAGCTCCGAGCTGATCGTCCGGACCGCACTCGAGCTGATGGAGTCCAAGGGCACCGACGCGTTCAGCCTGCGCGGCGTGGCCGCCGAGCTCGGGGTCGGCCCGATGGCGCTCTACACCTACTTCCGCAACAAGGACGACCTGTACGACGCCGTCCGCGACCACCTGATGGGCCTGCTGCCCGCCGTACCGCAGGACGCGTCCTGGCCGGATCAGGTCCGGGCGGTGTGCCGGGGGCTGCGGCTGCTGATGCTTCAGCATCCTTGCCTGGCGCAACTACTCGCGAGCCGGCCGTTGGCCGGGCACGAGACGGCCCGGGTGGCCGAGGGTCTGCTCGGAGTACTGCGTGCCGCCGGGTTCGACCCGGAGACGGCCGCGCGGACTCACACCACCCTGTTCACCTATGTGCTCGGGGCAACGTCATGGGAGATCCAGATGGCCGCCGAGCGCCGTGATCCGGAGGCGTGGCGGCGGCTGCGGACGACGATGGAGTCACTGTCGGCGCGGGACTTCCCGACGGTCGTCGAGCTGGCGCCGGAGCTGGCCCGGACCACGGGCGGCGACGACCAGTTCGACTACGGCCTGGACCTCCTCCTCCAAGGCCTCCAATCCCCCACCCACCCCTAGCTCCCCCGCCCTACCCCATCCCCATCCCACCTGATCCCCGTCTGGTGGGCTCACCCACCGGCCCGTGGGTTCGCACACCGCACGCGCCTGGCCAACCCACCATCCGATGGGCTAACCCACTAGCCAGCCGCATCAGTACCCCGTACTTCCCCTGCACCAACCCCATCTCATGGGCTGACCCACCGGCCCGTGGGTTCGCACACCGCACGCGCCTGGCCAACCCACCATCCGATGGGCTAACCCACTAGCCAGCGCATCCAGTACCCCGTACCTCCCCTGCACCGACCCCATCTCATGGGCTGACCCACCGGCGCGTGGGTTCGCACACCGCACGCGCCTGGCCAACCCAGTGCCTGGTGGGTGAGCCCACCAGACGGGGGCGGCGGGTCAGAAGACCATCGTGATGATGGCGAGGATGCCGATGCAGACGATCAGCACGCGTAGCGCGATCGGGGGGAGCTTGCGGCCGTAGCGGGCGCCGAGGAAGCCACCGATCGTCGAGCCGACCGCGATCAGGCCGGCGGCCAGCCAGTCGACGTCGGCGACGATGATGAACAGAATCGCGGCGACCGTGTTGACGACGGTGGCGAGGACGTTCTTGAGGCCGTTCATCCGCTGCAGGTTCGAGTCCAGGCCGAGGCCGAGGATCGCCATCAGCAGCACGCCTTGCGCGGCACCGAAGTACCCGCCATAGATGCCGGTGGCAAAGACCGCGGGGATCACCCACCAGGCACCGCGATGGGCGTGCGACGGCACGCTGATCCACTTCGACAACCAGGGCTGGAAGGCGACCAGCAGGCACCCGAGCAGGATCAGCACCGGTACGACGGCATGGAACGCGGAGTCGGGCAAGGTGAGTAGCAGCACTCCCCCGACGAGGCCGCCGAGCAGCGAAACCGGGATCAGCCGGATCATCCGGCCGCGCTGGCCTTCCAGTTCACGCCGGTAGCCGATCGCACCGGCCGCCGTACCGGGAGAAAGACCGACGGTGTTGCTGACGTTCGCCAGCACCGGCGGGATTCCCACGGCCAGCAGGGCGGGAAACGTCAGCAGCGTGCCCGACCCCACCACAGCGTTGATCGTGCCCGCGCCCATCCCCGCCACCAAGACGAACAGCGCCTCGAACCATGTCATCGCTGCCAGACTTTACGCACGTGATCGGCGGTCGTGCTCATCGGTCCGTCCGTTGAGCAGTCAGGCTTCGATCGTTCCAGCGCCGACGTGAGGACAGGGCCTCCCCGGACGTACCGGGAAGGCCCTGTCGACGGTTAGTGCTCAGCGATCCTGCGGCGGCTCGGCAGCCGGCGGAGCCGAGGGGTCGGAGTTCGGCGACACCGGCGGCACCGTCGGCGGGGTCTGCTGACTGCGGGTGCTGACAGCGGCCTTCTGCGCGGCCGCGATCGCCTCCGCAACGGCGTTGTCGGCCTCGACCACCGCGGCGTCCGGGACGTCCGCGGAGACGCCCGCGAGCTCCGGTGCGTGGCCGTTCTCGAGCTCCGGCGCCTGCCAGGTCCCCTCGGCCTTCTGAGTGATGCCGGCCACCTGGCCGACCGCACTGCCGAGACCCTTGAGCGCGTCGCCGATCTCGCTCGGCACGATCCACAGCTTGTTCGCGTCGCCCTGGGCGATCGACGGCAGCATCTGCAGGTACTGGTACGCGAGCAGACCCTGGTCCGGCTTGCCGGCGTGGATCGCGTTGAACACCGTGGTGATGGCCTGCGCCTCACCCTGTGCCTTCAGGATCCGGGCCTCCCGCTCGGCCTGCGCACGCAGGATCCGGGACTCGCGGTCACCCTGGGCGGTGAGGATCGCGGACTGCTTCTGGCCTTCGGCCGACAGAACGGCCGACTGCCGCATACCTTCGGCGGTCAGGATCGCGGCGCGCTTGTCGCGGTCGGCGCGCATCTGCTTCTCCATCGAGTCCTGGATCGACGGCGGCGGGTCGATCGAGCGCAGTTCGACCCGGTTGACCCGGATGCCCCACTTGCCGGTCGCCTCGTCCAGCACGTAGCGGAGCTTCTCGTTGATCTCCTCACGGCTGGTCAGCGTCTGCTCCAGGTCCATGCCACCGATGATGTTTCGCAGCGTCGTCATGGTCAGCTGCTCGATCGCCTGGATGTAGTTCGAGATCTCGTACGTCGCCCGGACCGGGTCGTTCACCTGGAAGTAGATGACGGAGTCGATCGACACCATCAGGTTGTCCTCGGTGATGACCCCCTGGGGCGGGAACGCGACCACTTGTTCGCGCATGTCGATGGTGTAGCGAACCTTGTCGACGAACGGCGTCAACAGGTTCAGGCCAGGCTGCAAACCCGTCTTGAACTTGCCGAACCGCTCGACGATCCCGACGGTCTGCTGCTGCACCACCCGGACGGACTTGACCAATGTGACGATCACCAGCAAGGCGACCACCGCAAGCACTATGAGGAACGCGGTCACTAGACCCTCCACTCGACAGAACCCTCAGGACGGACAGTCTTTCCTATCGACGGGCCACCAGGCGTTCCGGTTCCCGGCGAGTCGGAGGCCTGATCCCTCAGGGATCGCTGCCGTCCCTCGATTCCGACAGTACTGCGCGTAGGGGCCGACTCAACCGGCCCACCGCGTCGGTTGTGTGTCAGTTCTGGGGCGGGTCGGCCGGATCGGGGTTCGGCGTCGAGTCCGGCGTGTTCAGCTCGTGGTGCAGCGGGTCGCCGACCGGGTAGACGACGGCCGTCGCACCGTCGATCGCCATCACCTCGACCCGCTGACCCGGCTCGATCGTCGACACCTCGTCGTACGGGCGAGCGGTCCAGAGCTCACCGTTCAGCCGGATCGAGCCGCCGCCGTCGGGATGGATCTCCTTGACCACGGTCCCCATCCGGCCGATGACGTGGGCCGATCCGGTCTTGAGCTCGCCACCGTGGTGCATCTTGCGCACGAGCAGCGGACGGATCGCGGCGAGCATCGCGCCGGCCGTGATGAGTCCGACGACGATCTGCAGCCAGAGCAGTCCTGGGAGGAAGGCCGCCACCCCGGCGGCCGTGAGCGCACCGGCAGCCAGCATGAGCAGGGTGAAGTCGAGCGAAGCGAGCTCGGCCAGACCGAGGACGGCGGCGATCGTCAGCCAAGCCGCCCACACGTTGTCCCGCAGCCAATCCATCATTTGCCAAGCCTATCCACGTTCCGGTCCCCACACAGGCTCTTGGACGTGCCTGGCCCGTCACAGGATCCGTCACCGTCTGGTGGGCTGACCCAGGAGCTGGTGGGTTGGCCCAGCGCACGCGGCTGGCCGACCCACCATCTCCCTGGCCCACCCACCAGACGAGGCGGGGCGGCGGACGGGGCGGGGCGGGGCGGCGGACGGGGCGGGGCAGCGGCACGGCAGGGCGGGGCGGCGGCGCGGGCGGACGCGGTGGGGTTGGGGCGGCAGTGCGGCCGGGCGGGGGCGGCGGGGCGGGGTGGTTGGGTTGGGGTTGGGGTCAGAGTGCGCGGGCGGTGTATCTGCCGTCTTCGTGGTTGAGGGAGAGGGCGAGGTCGAAGGTGTCGCTCAAGGTCTGGGCGGTGAGGGCCTCGGCGATCGGGCCGGCCGAGACGATCCGGCCCTGCTTGAGCAGGAGCGCGTGGGTGAAGCCGGGCGGGATCTCCTCGACGTGGTGCGTGACGAGGACCATCGCCGGGGCACCGACCGCGGTCGCGATCGAGCTGAGTGAGCGCACCAGCTGCTCACGACCGGTCAAGTCGAGACCGGCAGCCGGCTCGTCCATCAGCATCAGCTCGGGATCGGTCATCAGGGCACGGGCGATCTGCACCCGCTTCCGCTCCCCCTCCGACAGCGTGCCGAACGTTCGCTCGCTCAGGTGCGCGATGCCGAGCTCGGCCAGCAACTCCTTGGCCCGCTGGTGGTCCAGCTCGTCGTACTCCTCCCGCCAGCGACCGAGTACGGCGTACGACGCGGAGACGACGACATCCGCGACCCGCTCACCCCTGGGGAGGCGGTCGGCCAATGCTGCACTGGTGAGTCCGATCCGCGGCCGCAGTTCGAAGACGTCGACCGCACCGAGCACCTCACCGAGCAGTCCGGCGACACCCGCGGTCGGGTGGATCTGGGCGGCGAGGATCTGCAGCAGGGTCGTCTTGCCGGCACCGTTCGGTCCGATCACCACCCACCGATCGGCCTCGTCGACGGTCCAGTCGATCCCGTCGAGCAGAAGCGCGTTACCGCGGACGATCGACACCCCGGCCAGCTCCACCACTGCAGTCATGCCCCAAAACCTACGGGGTGGCTCCGCGTGCCCGGTACCCACCCTGGACCTGCCTGGCCGGAGTCGTCCGGCCGGTGTAATGGTGGGACACTGTCGGGCGTGCTGACCACCTCCGCCTCGGTCCGGTTCACCGTCTGGACGAACGCGATGCTGACCGGTGCCTGCGACCCCGACACCGCCGCACAGAAGATCCTCGGCGACGACGTCGGGCACCACGTCGCGGGCCTGGCCGGACATCCGGACCCGGCCACTCTCCCGGTCGCACTGAACCTCCTGCGTGCCGCCGGCGCGACCCAGGCCCACCTTGCACTGCCGGTTCCGGGTGACCCGATCGGACTCGCCGGCCCGCCGCCGTTCAACGAGGCCGCCTTGGAGACGGGTGAGGCCGTCGTACTGTCAGGCGCTGAGATCGGGCTGGTTCCGGCGTACGTCGGTCCGGCGGTGCAGTGGAGTGTGATGCCGGCGACAAGTCCGCCGCCGGCCGACATCGGCGAGGCGGACCGTGGTCTGCGGCTCGCGCTGATCGAGGCTGCGGACTCACTGGCCGCACTCGACGTCGCGCGCTGGAAGCCCGAGGTCGCGGACGCGCTGATCGACATCCGCAAGATCGGCAGCGGCCGGAACGACGACCTTGCCCCGGGCTACCAACCTCGCGCGGTGAAGGCGGCCGCGACCGCCCGGCGGTGCCTGGCGATCGCGGACGCCGCGCTCGAGGACGACGGCGCGGCGGTCACCGGCGCCGAGGCCGACGCTCGCCGCCGGGCGCTGCTCGACCTGGCCGCCGCGGCCCGGCGAGCGTTGGTCGCGGCCTGCGCGCCTCCTGTTCACGCCTGAGATATGGACCGGACAGCAGACCGACAGGTGATTTGGGTAGCGTCGGTGCTGCGATGACAGAAGAGGCTGAGCTCGAGAAGCATTCACCCGATCGACCGACCGTGCTGGTCACCCTGACCGGCACCGACCGGCCCGGGCTGACGTCCGCCGTACTCTCGACGATCGCGACCCGCGGCCTCGAGGTGATCGACGCGGAGCAGGTCGTACTCCGGGGCCGGCTGGTTCTTGGCGTACTGCTGTCGGCACCGCGTGACCACAAGGACCTGAAAGAGGAACTGAAGGCGCTGGCCGACGTCCTCGACGTCGACATCTCGGTCAAGAAGGGTGTCGGCGACAACGAGCCGCGGCGCAAGGGCCGCAGCCAGGTGACCGTGATCGGGCATCCGTTGTCCGCGGCCGGGCTGGCCGCGATCGCCGGCCGGATCGCCGACACCGGCGCGAACATCGACCGGATCAGCCGGATGGCGCGGTACCCGGTGACCGCGATGGAGATCGCCGTCTCCGGTGCCGACTCGGACACGCTGCGTACCGTGC
Source organism: Kribbella sp. NPDC050241 (assembly GCF_044459685.1). Classification (NCBI taxonomy): domain Bacteria; kingdom Bacillati; phylum Actinomycetota; class Actinomycetes; order Propionibacteriales; family Kribbellaceae; genus Kribbella; species Kribbella sp. NPDC050241. The sequence goes on along the minus strand of NZ_JBITJE010000001.1, from coordinate 883,852 downwards.
TCGCGCTGGAGGGTGTCCGCCAGGGTCTCGACGTCGCGGTGCAGGACGGCGGCCTGTACCGCCGGGCCAAGCGGCTGATCGTGATGGACGTCGACTCGACGCTGATCCAGGGCGAGGTCATCGAGATGCTCGCCGGGCACGCGGGCCGGCTGGAGGAGGTCGCGGCCGTCACGGAGCAGGCGATGCGCGGCGAGCTCGACTTCGCCGAGTCACTGCGGCACCGGGTCTCCAAGCTGGAGGGCCTGCCCGCGTCCGCGCTCGACGAGGTGTACGACGCGATCCAGCTGGCGCCCGGCGCGCGGACGCTGGTGCGGACGCTCAAGCGGCTGGGGTACAAGTTCGCGATCGTCAGCGGCGGGTTCAGCCAGATCACGGGCAAGCTGGTCGCGGAGCTCGGCATCGACTACGCGCAGGCGAACGAGCTGGAGATCGTCGACGGCAAGCTCACCGGCCGGCTGATCGGCGAGATCGTCGACCGGGCCGGCAAGGCGACCGCCCTGCGGCGGTTCGCCGCACAGTCCGGTACGCCGCTGTCCCAGACGGTCGCGATCGGTGACGGCGCCAACGACCTCGACATGCTCGCCGCGGCCGGTCTCGGCGTCGCGTTCAACGCCAAGCCAGTCGTCCGCGCGGCCGCCGACACCCACTTGAGCGTGCCGTACCTGGACACGATCCTGTACCTGCTGGGCATCAGCCGCGAGGAAGTCGAAGCCGCGGACGCGGACAACCCGGCCTGACTGCAACATCCGGCCGGGAGATTCCCGCAGCCACGCGGGTGCGGGAAGATCGCGACATGGAGCTTTCCACCCGGCCCGCGACGCCCGACGACGCGGGCGCCATGTACCAGGTGATCGCTGCCAGCGAGCAGGACTGGCACGGTCAGGTCGAGGCGATTCCGGACCAGGTCGCGGCGGACCTGCGCCGCCCCGGGCTGAACCCTGAGCGCGACACCCTCGTCGTGCACGCGGAGAACGGCGATCTGGCCGGCTGGGTCTGGCTCCACCTGGGCAAACGCGCCCAGGTCGCCGTCCACCCGTCGTACCGCGGACGCGGGATCGGGACGATGCTGCTCGACTGGATCGAGGCTCGGTCCCGTGAGGCCGGGAGCGACTGGGTCGCCCAGACCGTGGACGACGCGGACAAGGCCGGCGCCGACCTGCTCCGATCCCGCGGGTACGAGGTGCTCGCGACGAACTGGCTGCTCGTGCGGTCGATCGACGTACCCGCGGCTCCGGAACTGTCGGCAGGGATCAGGCTGGACAGCTACGAGCCGGCGCGGGCGCACGACGTGCATGAGCTGGTCGAGAACGCGTTCTCCGCCTTCCAACCACGCCGGAAGTCCTTCGAGGAGTGGAGGCAGCTGACCGTCGAGCGGCCCAGCTTCCTGCCCGAGGTGTCGACACTGGCGTACGCCGGGGACGAGCTGGTCGGCGCAGTGCTCGCGCTCGACCTCCCGGACAGCGGCGAGGGGTACGTCGAGCAGCTCGCGGTCCGGGCCGACCAGCGGAACAAGGGCATCGCCCGCGCGATGCTCGACGAGACCTGCGCTGAGTTCGCCCGCCTAGGGCGCGACAGCTGCATCCTCTGGACCCACTCCGGAACCGGCGCCCTCGCCATGTACGAACACCTCGGCATGCACGTCCGCCGCAGTACGACGGTGTATCGCGCACCGATCTGACACGAGCCATGCGCAATCGGCCGAACGGAGACCGGCGCGTCTATTAATTGCGAAACGATAGGTAGCGGGAACGTTACACGCTGCCCCCTTCCCCCGGTAACTGTCTGTGCTTAACATTCAGCCACTGGCGTGTATCAGACGGTGGGGGAAAAATGACACGCAGTAGGCACGCTCCGCGTCTCAGCTCAGGATTCTCTCTCGGCGGACAGCAGGCGGAGGCCGACCCGCTTCTCGAGGAAGCCTTCGACGAAACGAACCAATACAAGGCCGTCTCGTCCAGGGACGATCATCGGTGCTTCATCATCGGACGAACGGGTAGTGGCAAGTCGGCACTCCTTCGGCGATTGGAGTACGAATACCCGGACCACGTCATCCGCATCAGCCCGGAAGACCTGTCCCTGACCTATGTAGCCGATCTCCAGTCGGTCCGGTGGCTGAGCGAGCACGAAGTACACCTGGACCCGTTCTTCGTTGCACTCTGGAAACATGTTCTGCTGGTCGAGATCATCAAGCACCGCTACCAGGTCGACTCATCGGCCGGCAAGCAAAACTTCCTTGCCCTACTGGCCGACAGGCTCAAGCGCGACAAAAGCCAGACGGAAGCTCTGAAGTATCTCGAGGACTTCCAGGGCAAATTCTGGTGCGAAGCAGATGAACGCGTCCGGCAGATCGCCGATCGCTTCGAGTCCCGGATCAACGGTGCCGGCTCGTTCGACGCCAAACTCGTGAAGGCCTCGGCAGGCGGCGCGATCACCGCCACTCAGGCGAGCAAGATCGAGATCGTCAACCGCTACCAGAGAATCGTCAACGCGACTCAACTGCCACGACTCAACCAGATGATCAAGGTACTCGACGAGGACATCCTCGAGTCCCGCCAGAACTTCACCTTCATCCTCATTGACGATCTGGACCAGGACTGGGCCGACGACTCGGTCGTCAACGCTCTCATCCGTTGTCTCTTCCGAGCGGTTTCCGACCTGCAGCGCGTGCAGAACCTGAAGGTCCTCGTCGCACTCCGGACGAATATCTTCGAGGCCCTCGACTTCGGTCGGCGGACCGGCGGACAGGAGGAGAAGTTCCGCGCCTTGTCGATGCACCTGCGGTGGTCGTCGGCCGATCTCGAGGCCATGCTGGACGAACGCGTCCGGGCAGCCGCAGCCCCTCGCGACCTGGGTTTGGCAACGGTTCGTCACCTGCTGCCGTCGACGAACAAGGCGCGCGGCGACCCACTGACTTTCATCCTCCGCCGCACGCTGATGAGACCTCGAGACGCCATTGCCTATCTCAATGAATGTCTCGAAGGGACCGTCGACGACCCCAGAATCACCTGGGAGCGGATCAGAGCAGCCGAATCCCCGTACTCACACGACCGAAGACTCGCGCTGCGCGATGAATGGAAACCCACCTATCCGGGAATCGATGAGGTGCTTTCCACTTTCGAAGGAAGGCCGTACAAGTTGTCCCGAGCTCAAATGTCCGCGGCCTTGGACGACATCGCGACGCTGGCCGCGGACCACGCATTCGTCGGGACCAGTTGGCTCTGCCGGCTGACCGCTGAGATCTGGAATCCCGAGCCCTGCGTCTGGACCGACAAGTACAAGGACGTCATCGGGCTCCTGTTCGACATCGGCTTCATCGGATGCGTCGGGACCGGTGGTCAGCCGGTCTTCAGCCACGACGACCCGGACTACCTCGATCGACCGTCGAAACTCGCTCGCACCACCTCCTTCGTCGTACATCCGGCCTTCCGGAACGCGTTGGACATGACGACTCCCGCTCGTCAGCGGCAGCGCTTGTAGTACATCTGGCTCCGGCTCGTCGAGCTCGTCGGCCCTGGACCCCGGTCGACGTCGCTGCCCGGATTACGCTTCCGGACGGGGTGAGCACCTATCCTTCGGCTATGTCTGATCTGCCGGGTGGGCCGGGGGCCCTGTTCGCCATTGGTGGCGCCGAGGACAAGCTGAAGAAACGCACGGTGCTGCAGGAGTTCGTCGAGTCCGCCGGTGGATCCAAGGCTCGGATCGTGGTCGTACCGACCGCGTCCGCGCTCGGGCCTGACGTCGTCGACGTGTACCACGCCCTGTTCGCCGCCCTCGGCGCCGCGAGCGTCGTCGGAGTCCGCCCGGAGAACCGCGAGGACGCCGACGATCCGGCGTTCCTCGAGCCGCTGGACGACGCGACCGGCATCTTCATGACCGGCGGCAACCAGCTCAAGCTCGCCGGTGTCGTCACCGGTACGGCGTTCGGCCGCGCGGTCACCGCCGCCCACGCCCGTGGCGCAACCGTCGGCGGTACGTCGGCCGGCGCGAGCATCCTGGCCGAGCACATGATCGCGTTCGGCCGCTCGGGCGCCACTCCACGGCAGCGGATGAGCCAGCTGTCCGGCGGCCTCGGCCTGGTCCAGGGTGCGATCGTCGACCAGCACTTCGCCCAGCGGAACCGGTACGGCCGGCTGCTGTCGCTGGTCGCCCAGTCCCCCGGCCTGCTCGGCATCGGCGTCGACGAGGACACGGCCGCCGTTGTCCGCGGCACGCACCTGGAGGTCGTCGGCCGTGGCGCGGTGACGATCTTCGACGGCAGCCGGATCGCGTCCAACGCCCACTACGCCAAGCGATCCGAGCCCATCCTCGCGTCGGGCGTCGTACTGCATGTGCTCCCGGCGACCGCGACGTTCGACCTGGAGGCTCGGGTGCTGCTGTCGTATGGCCCGCAGCCGCCGGCCGAGGAGATCGCTGAGATGGAGGCCGCTGAGGCGGACCTGCAGAAGCTGGCGAGGGAGATCGCAGCCGAAGGGGTGTCACCCAAGTACTACGCGGATCGCAAGCGGCGAGCGGGACGTCGTACGGCGCAGGCTGAACGGGCGGCCGGCAGATCATCGGCGGCCGGGGAGTCCAGACCGGAGGCGACCGAGCCGTTCACGGCCGGCGCCCATCTCGACGACCCCTCCGACCGCACGCCGCCACCAGAGTAGGACCGAATGACTGACACTGCCGCAACCCACGGGGCGCCCAGCCCGGACCTGAAGATCATCGAGACACGCGTCTACCGCGGGCCGAACATGTGGAGCTACGACCCGGCCATCCACCTGGTCGTTGACCTCGGATCGCTGGAGAACTTCCCGTCGAACACCATCCCCGGCTTCACCGAGAAGCTGCTGGAGTACCTGCCCCGGCTCGACCAGCACCACTGCTCGCGCGGCCGCAGAGGCGGTTTCATCGAGCGGCTGCAGGAGGGCACCTGGCTGGGCCACATCGCCGAGCACGTGTCGCTGCAGCTCCAGCAGGAGGCCGGCCACGACATGCGGCGCGGCAAGACCCGCCAGGTCAAGGGAATGCCCGGCCGCTACAACATCACCTACGCGTACGCCGACGAGGCGGTCGGACTGGCCGCCGGTGAACTCGCCGTGCGGTTCGTGAACAACCTGGTGCAGCCGGCTCCGGACTTCGACTTCACCACCGAGCTGGAGAAGTTCATCAAGCAGGCCGAGCGGACCGCGTTCGGCCCCTCGACGCAGGCGATCGTGGACGAGGCGGTGTCCCGCGACATCCCGTGGATCCGGCTGAACAAGGCCAGCCTGGTCCAGCTCGGCCAAGGAGTGCACGCCAAGCGGATCCGGGCGACGATGACCTCGGAGACCGGGTCCATCGCGGTCGACGTCGCCAGCGACAAGGACCTGACCACTCGGCTGCTCGCCTCGGCCGGCCTACCGGTGCCGCGGTCAGAGTCGGTACGCACGGTCGACGAGGCGGTCACGGTCGCACACAAGATCGGGTACCCGGTCGTCTGCAAGCCGCTCGACGGCAACCACGGCCGCGGCGTCTGCCTGAACCTGCAGGACGCGGACGAGCTGCGGGAGGCGTTCCCCATCGCGGCCGAACAGTCCCGCCGCGGCTGGGTGATCGTGGAGAACTTCGTCACCGGCAAGGACTACCGGTGCCTGATCATCAACGGCCGGATGGAGGCGATCGCCGAACGCGTGCCCGCGCACGTGGTCGGCGACGGCATCCACACCGTCGCCGAACTGGTCGACATCACGAACGCCGACCCACGCCGCGGCGTCGGGCACGAGAAGATCCTGACCCGGATCACCGTGAACGCGGCGGCGCGTGAGCTCGTCCGGAGCCAGGGTTTCGAGCTGGACGACGTACCGCCGGAAGACGAGATGGTGAAGGTCACGCTGACCGGCAACATGTCCACCGGCGGGATCTCGATCGACCGGACCTTCGAGGCGCACCCGGAGAACGTCGAGATCGCCGAGGAGGCGGCCCGGATGATCGGGCTCGACATCGCCGGCATCGACTTCATCTGCCCGGACATCACCCAGCCGGTGCGCGAGACCGGTGGCGCGATCTGCGAGGTGAACGCGGCGCCCGGGTTCCGGATGCACACCAACCCGACGATCGGCGAACCGCAGTACATCGCCAAGCCTGTCGTCGACATGCTGTTCCCGCCGGGCGCGACCAGCCGGATCCCGATCGTCGCGGTGACCGGGACCAACGGCAAGACCACCACGGCGCGGATGATCAGCCACGTCTTCAAGGGGATGGGCCGCAAGGTCGGGATGACCTCGACCGACGGCATCGTGATCGACGAACGGCTGGTGATCCGTTCCGACGCGTCCGGGCCGAAGTCCGCCCGGATGGTGCTGCAGAACCCGCGGGTCGACTTCGCCGTGTTCGAGGTGGCGCGCGGCGGGATCCTGCGCGAGGGGCTCGGGTACGAACGCAACGATGTCGCCGTCGTGCTGAACATCCAGCCCGACCACCTCGGGATGCGCGGTGTCGACACGCTCGAGCAGCTCGCGGACGTGAAGGCGGTTCTGGTCGAGGCCGTACCGCGGACCGGGTACGCCGTACTGAACGCCGACGACCCGCTGGTGCGGAAGATGCGGCGGAAGTGTTCCGGGCAGGTGGTGTGGTTCAGCATGGCCGAGCCGGGCAGTGAGGTGCGCGACTACATCGAGGGGCACTGCCGTCGGGGTGGCCGAGCGGTGGTGCTGGAGCGGTCCGATCTGGGCGACATGATCGTGGTCAAGCACGGCCGGCGGTCGATGCAGCTCGCCTGGACACACTTGCTCCCGGCAACGTTCGGCGGACGGGCGATGATGAACGTGCAGAACGCGATGGCCGCGGCGGCCGCCGGGTTCGCCGCCGGGGCGCCGCTGCACGACATCCGGCAGGGCCTGCGGACGTTCAACACGTCGTACTACCTGTCCCCCGGACGGCTCAACGAGATCGACGTCGACGGACGCACGGTGATCGTCGACTACTGCCACAACGCGCCGGCGATGCGGATGCTCGGCGACTTCGTCGACCGGCTCGGCGAGAGCCTGAGCGCGTCGTCCGAGCTCGGCCGGCCGTCGCGGATCGGTGTGGTCGCAACCGCGGGCGACCGCCGTGACGACGACATCCGCGAGCTCGGTGAGGTCGCGGCGCAACACTTCGACGTGGTGATCGTCCGCGAGGACGCCCGGCTGCGGGGTCGCAAGCGCGGTGAGACCGCCGCGCTGGTCGAGGCCGGGGTACGGCGTGCGATGGAGAACGGAGCGCGCTGCCGCCAGATCGACATCGTGCTGGACGAACTGGCCGCGATCCGGCACGCGCTGAGCCGATCCAACCCCGGCGATCTCGTCGTCCTGTGTGTCGACCAGCATCAGACCGTGCTGGCTGAGCTCGAGTCCGTCTCGCACCTGGCACAGGCCGGTGCGCGGTCGGGCGACGAAGGCGGTGACCCCGACTTCGTCCAGCCTGACGAGGAAGCCGAGGCTGTGCCGGAGTGAGGCCTACCGTTCTGGCGTACTACTTCCCCGACTGGCATCAGGATCCCCGCAACGCCGCGTGGTTCGGTGACGGGTGGACCGAGTGGGATTTGCTGAAGGCTGCTCGGCCTCGGTTCCAGAGTCATCGGCAGCCACGGGTGCCGATGCTGGGGTGCGGCACCCGGGTTGCTGAAGGACGGTGCGCTGGATCGGCGTTCGTTCGAGGCGATGGCGACGTACGTGATCGAGCGGTACTTCTCGCGGCCGAACTATCTGACGGTGGACGGCCGGCCGTGGTTCACGGTGTACGACCTGGCGAACTTCATCGACGGGCTCGGTGGGGTCGAGGCGGCGCGGGACGCACTCGACTGGTTCGGCGAGCGGGTGCGGTCGGCGGGGTTTCCCGGGCTGCATCTGGATGCCGTGTTGTGGAGCTCGGCGGTGATTCCGACGTCGGCCGAGTCACCGCTGGTGGTCGATTGGGTGCGTGCGCTCGGGTTCGATTCGGGTACGTCGTACGTCTGGGTGCATCACCATGACGTCGGCGGATCGTCCTTTCCGACGGCATCGATGGCTGAGCTGCGGGAGTCGGCGTTCGCGGAGTACGAGCGGTACGCCGGGCTGCTCGACGTGGACTTCCATCCGAATGTGACGGTCGGATGGGATCCGTCGCCGCGGACGGATCAGTCGCTCGAGTACGTCGACGGGCGGTATCCGTGGACGTCGGTGTGGGATCAGAGTCCGGACGAGTTCGCGGCGGCGGTGCGGCAGGCGGTGGACTTCGTCGAGCGGTGGACGCCGCGGTTTCCGGTGATCACCGTGAACGCGTGGAACGAGTGGACCGAGGGGTCGTACTTGTTGCCTGACACAACGCATCGGCTCGGGTACCTCGAAGCCATTCGCGACATACTCGGAACTCACTGACGGTGGCGGTCGTTGGCTGTCCGTGAAGATGAAGTTGCTGGCGGCCACTATGGCTGTCGCCCTCCCGGTACTGCTGTCGTCCTGCGGCTCGTCCACTGCCACCCAGGAGGCGGCGGTGAGTACGCCGAGTGTGCTGGTCGAGGACGCCTGGGTGCGTGCCACCACCGGCGCCAAGGACACCACGATGACGGCCGCCTTCATGGCGCTGACGAACCCGGGCACGACCGATATCAAGTTGACCTCGGCAACTTCCCCGGTGGCCGGCGTGGTTCAGCTGCATGAGATGGCGGCGAAGGACGGCAAGATGGTCATGCAGGAGAAGCCCGGCGGCATCACCGTCCCGGCCACCTCGCATACCCATCTCTCCCCCGGTGGCGACCACATCATGCTGATGGGCCTCAAGCAGCCCCTCGAGCCCGGCGACGAGCTTCCCCTCACCCTCACGTTCTCCGACTACACCAGCCACGACCTCACCGTCCCGGTCAAGTCCTTCACCGAGGAAGAAGATCACTACCACCCCACCGAGACCCCGCCCACCAAATGACCACCCCACCCCCACCCACCGACCCGGCGACCCCCTCTCCCCCACCCGCCGACCCGGCGTCGTCACCCTCTCCCCCACCGGCCCCGCCGGCATCTCCCGCGCAAGGGCCGTCCAGGCGGCGGCTGCTCGGCTTTGCCGGTGCCGCAGTTGCGGGTGCAGCCGTGGTTGGTGGCGTGGTTGCCTTGGGCAAGGACGAGGTAGCTGCCGCGGCTGGTCGGAGTGTGGACCCGTACGGGGAGCATCAGCCCAAGATCGCGGCTGCTTCTCCTCGGCATGCAGAGTTGGTGGCGTTCACCCTGAGGCCTGGCCTGGACAAGGCGGCGCTCGGCCGGTTGATGCGGTTGTGGACCGGTGACATTGTTGCCTTGGCCAACGGGCGGGCGGCACCTGGTGACACCGCTCCGGAGTTGGCGACCGGCAATGTCGCCCTGACGACGACGGTTGGATTCGGGCCGCGGGTGTTCGAGCTGACGGGTGAGAAGCCGCCCGGGCTGGACGATCTGCCGGCGATGAAGCACGACCGGCTCGAGCCCGCGTGGTCGGGCGGCGATCTGCTGATCATGGTGGGCGCCGACGATCCCGTCAGCGTCGTACACGCCGTACGACGCCTGGTTGCCGACGCACAGCCGTTCGCCACCCCAGCCTGGCGCCAGACCGGGTTCTGGAACGGCACCGGCTCCGACGGCCGACCCGTCACCGGCCGCAACCTCTTCGGTCAGGTCGACGGCACCGGCAATCCGGCCGTCGGTACGCCGGAGTTCGACACCACCGTGTGGTCGTCCGACGGTCCCGACTGGTTCCGCGGCGGTACGACGCTCGTCGTACGCCGGATCCGGATGAACCTCGACGCGTGGAACGAACTGACCCGCTCGGAGCAAGAGCGCGCCGTCGGCCGCAAGCTCTCCACCGGTGCACCGCTGACCGGCACGGCCGAGCACGACGAACTCGATCTCGAAGCTCGGGGCCCCGACGGCCGCCTGGTGATCGCGGAGAACGCGCACGCCCGCCTCTCCCACCACTCCGAGAACGACGGCCGCCGGATCTTCCGCAAGGGCCTCAACTACGTCCAGGACACCGGCCCGGCCCGCGAATCCGGCCTGATCTTCCTCAGTCACCAGGCCGACATCGCCGCCCAGTTCCTCCCACTCCTTTTCCGCCTGGACGCGGCCGACGCCCTCAACGAGTGGACCACCACCGTCGGCTCGGCCGTCTTCGCCCTCCCACCCGGCTTCCAGCCCGGCACCTGGCTCGCCCAGAAACTCCTCGCCTGACCTGTCACCCTGCAACGCTGGCGACGGCGTTCAGAGGGTGTGAGGAGAGGATGCCCATGAGAGCTGATCCGGTCGATGATGACTTCGACGCGTTCGTGCGGGCGCGGTGGTCGACCACTGCGCGGCTGGCGTACGCGCTGACCCTGGACCACCAGAAAGCCGAGGATCTCGCCCAGGAGGCCTTTACCAAGCTGTGGTTCCACTGGCGCAAGGTGAGCGGTGGGAACCCCGAGGCGTACCTGCGGAAGATCGTCACCACCACGTTCCTGTCCGGCCGGCGCCGCCGCTGGATCGGCGAGCGCCCGACCGAGACGCCACCTGACACCGCGGTGGGCGCGGGCACGGCCCAGGTGGACGAGCGGCTCGCCCTCCGCGAAGCGATGGCCCGGCTGAGTCCGCGGCAACGCGCCGCCGTCTACCTGCGGTACGCCGAGGACCTGCCCGAGCGCTCCGTCGCCGACCTCCTCGGTTGCTCGGTCGGAGCAGTCAAGCAGCACACCCGCCGCGGACTCGACGCGCTCCGCACCGACCTTCATTTCGGCACACCTGACGAACTGGCCGACCTGGCCGGGAGGGGGATCGCATGACCGACGACCTGACCACGAAGCTCGCCGTACTGACCGACGACCGCCCCGAGCCGTCGGACCCCGCGGCTCCGATCCGGCTGCGGATCAAGCGCCGGCAGCGTCGCCGCCGCGGCACGGCCGCGATCCTGACTGTGGCCGGCGTGACCGCCGCTGCCCTGGCCACCGGCCCCCTGCTCGACTCGATGCGGCCATCCGAACCTGCCGTGGCCGGATTCGGGACTCCGTCGCCCGCCTCGGTCCAGCCGAGCACGCCGCAACTACCGAGCACGAAGACCACGCCGATCACCACTCCGACATCCGCAGCCGGTGATCACAACAAGATCCTGCCGCCACCCTGGTCGGCGGAGCGGTTCACCAAGATGCCGGACGCGAACGCCTACCGGCCGCACGCGTACTACGTCGCCAAGGGCACCATCCCGACCGAGTCCTGGGCGGTCCTGGTCTACTCCCGCGAAGGCTGCCTGGTCACCGACGAGGGACCCGCGGTCAGCTTCGGCCGGCCGCTCGTCTGCTTCGACCCGCCGCTCAACGGCACGCACTGGGTGGTGCAGGGGTACGGCAAGGAGAAGGGCAGCACGAAGATCGACGCCACCCTGGTGATGGGCTCGGCCCCGATCGGCGCCCGCAAGGTCCGCATCACCGCCGGCGGCAAGACCTACACCACCAACGCCGTCGCGACCCCGGCCACTGACACGCTGCGGTTCTTCGCGATCGTGATCCCACGACGCGACCTGACGGTCACCACCGTCCAGCCCCTCGACGCGAACGGCCACGCGATCAAACGCTGACCGACAGTCCGGGGAGGAGCCACCACCGGTTCCTCCCCAGGTGCCGTGGTTCAGGAGGCTTGTTCTTGGCGGCGGGCGAGGAGGCGGCGGCGGGGTTCGTCTCGGTCGATCCAGTCGAGGTCGTCGGACAGGACGGCGTCGTTGGACTTGTTGGCGTACGGGTCCGGTGGTGGCGGGGGCGGCGGCAAGGCGCGGAGCTTGAGGACCACCATCGGGATCGCCAGGAGTACGGCGAGCACCAGCCAGACGCCGTACTCGCGCAGGACCGGTTCGAAGGACTGGAAGAACGCGTCGGTGGCCGCGTCGGCGGTGTCGTTGGCGGACTGTGCGGCCGGCGCCCGATCGACGACGCGGATCGCGTTCACGATGCCGAAGGAGGCCAGGTAGAAGCCCGCCAGTGGCACCCAGAAGTACGCGGATCGCCAGCCGCGCCGCCAGCAGGCGACGTACAGAACGAGAGCCAGGCCGACCGCCACAAGCAGGCCGTTCAGCTGCCAGAGCCACCGCCACTCGTCCAACTGGTTCGCAGGCCGCACGGCGTACCACGCGATCGGCAGGGCGAGAGCGAAGGCGGCGACCACCGAGCTTCTGGTACCCAGGGCACCGAACAGACCACCAACAGCGCTTGCCACCAGCAACGTGGTCAGCTGCGACCGATCCGACCAGTCGTTGCCCGTCAGCCACCACAGGCCGGCGCCGACAGCCACGACCAGCGGCACGGTGATGCGCACCCGCGTGACCAGCAACCCGGCCAGCACGCCACCGGCGAACCCACCCAGAACCAGCAGATCCACCCGCTGCGGCACGAACATCGTCGCACCCTCAGGCAGACCCTTCAGGTACGTCGCGGAGAAGCCGGCCACGAACCAGGCGGCCACGGCGGCCGGGATCGACCACAGGTAGCGCATGACACCCCGTTCCCGCCCCAACCGCGGCGGAGGGGCTAGCGCTGGGCTCTCTCGACCTTGGCTCTCAAGGTCTCCGGTGTGTCGACGGTAGCCCCCTCGGACCGCAACCAGGCGTCAAGACTCGCCCGATCCTGCAGAGACATCACCGCGACCACGTCCCCGGCCTCCGCCTCGGCGACCAGCGCCTGCGCCGCCTCGAGCTCGGACGGGTACGCCGGTACGTCGTCCACGCCGACCGACGCGGCGCCCTCGCGGAACACCGCCTCCAGCTCGGACGGCGGCCGGCCGCGCAGGTAGTCGCTCTTGTGCCCGATCATCACCCGGTCGGCCGCCCGGGCCCCGATGGCGCCGAGCGCGGCGACCATGTCGTCGGCCCGGTCCCCCGGCGAACCGAGCGCCAGCAGCAACCGTCCGCCCGGCCGCCGGACGCCGTTCATGATCTCGAGCAGCGCCTCCAGGCCGGCCTCGTTGTGGGCGAGGTCGATCACGACGGTGAAGTCGCGCAGCGAGTACATGTTCATCCGGCCGGGGTTGTTCTCGTTCGGCGCGAACGTGCTCAGCCCTTCGATCACGGCCGCTCGCGGCAGCCCGAGGCCGAACGCCGCGGAGGCCGCTGCCAGCACGTTCTCGACGTTGTAGTGCGACAGGCCAGACAGCGTCATCGGTACGTCGACGACCTTCAGCAGCGGCTCCGGATCGGCCGCCTGGTCGAGCACGGTGATGAACCCGTCCAGGACGGTCGTCGCCCGCCCGCCCTCGTCGAGCACGCTCCGGATCGACGGCGAGTCGGGGTCGCGGGAGAACACCCAGCACTTGGCCGGCGAGCCGAGCCGCATCGCGAAGGTTCGCGGGTCGTCGCCGTTCACGACGCACCAGCCACGGGGCTTGGTGATCTGGGTGATGACCGCTTTCACCTCGGCCAACTGGTCGACCGTGTCGATCCCGCCCAGGCCGAGGTGGTCCGCGGTCACGTTGGTGACGACCGAGACGTCGTTCGACGCCACGCCGACCCCGCGGCGCAGGATGCCGCCACGGGCCGTCTCGGTGACCGCGAGCTGGATGCCGGGCTGGGACAGCACCTGACCGGCCCCGCTCGGCCCGGAGAAGTCGCCGTACTTGACCAGCTTGCCGTCGAAGTAGACGCCGTCGGTGCTGGACCAACCGACGTGCAGACCGGCCGCACGGCCGATGTGCGCGATCATCCGCGAGGTCGTCGTCTTCCCGTTCGTCCCGGTCACCGCCACCACCGGCACCTTGGGCCGGATCGTCGGCGGCGGGTTGCCGGGTGGCTCGTTGCGGACCCGGTCGCCGACGGTCGCGATCAGCTCGGTCAGATCCTCGGCGCCGAACGCGTCCAGCACCTCGACGATCGCGGCACCGAGCGCCCGCGCCCGCTCCTCGTGCGCCCACGGGAACGCCACCACAAGCCGGCGTACGTCGGACTCCGCGCGGACCCGGACGCCGATCCGGCCGATCCCGGCCTCCCGCGCGATCCGTCGTACGACGTGACCCGCGACGCGGATCGCGAACCGCTGCCGGAACCCGGAGCCGATCCGCCCGGGCCGGGTGGTCCCCAGACCGATGGCCTGCCCGTACGCCTTCGCGGCCGGGGCCGGTGCGTCAACGAGTGCGGACACGTCGAGCGTCAGCTTGATGGCGGCACGACTGAAGTAGAGGTTGGCGCCGTCGAGGACCCGGAGCTCAACCAACGAGGTGGCCACCGACCCTAGGCTCCCATCGCGTGGTAACCGCCGTCGACGTGGATGATCTCGCCGGTGGTCGAGGGAAAGAAGTCACTCAGCAGGGCGACGATGGTCCGGCCGGTCGGCTCGAGGTCGGTCGGGTCCCAACCCAGCGGCGCACGGTCCAGCCACGGCTCCTCGAACTTCTCGAAGCCCGGGATCGCCTTCGCGGCCAGCGTCTTCAGCGGACCGGCCGAGACCAGGTTGCAGCGGATGCCCTGAGCACCGAGGTCGCGGGCCAGGTACCGGCTCGTGGACTCGAGGGCCGCCTTGGCGACTCCCATCCAGTCGTACCCGGGCCAGGCGACGGTCGCGTCGAAGGTCATCCCGACCACGCTGCCACCACGGCTCATCAGCGGGGCACAGGTCACCGCGAGCGCCTTCAGCGAGTACGCCGAGACGTGCACCGCCTGGGACACGTCATCCCACGGACCGTCCAGGAACTTCCCGCCGAGGATGGTCTCCGGGTTGCCGTACGCGATCGAGTGGACCACACCGTCAAGACCGTCGACGTGCTCGCGTACGGCGTCCGGCAGTGCGGCCAGATGCTCGGCGTTGGTCACGTCCAACTCGAGGACCGGCGGCTCCTGCGGCAGGCGTTTCGCGATGCGTCTGGTGATGCTGAGCGCCCGGCCGAAGTTGGAGATCAGCACGGTGGCGCCCTGCTCCTGCGCCACCTTCGCGGTCGCGAAACCGATCGAGGAGTCGAGCGTGACGCCCGCGACCAGGATGCGTTTGCCGTCGAGGATGCCCACCGGCATGCCCTTTCTCGAAAATGAACGTTAGTTGCCCATGCCGATGCCGCCGTCGACCGGGATCACCGCACCGGTGATGTAGCCGGCCTCGGGCGAGGCGAGCCAGCGGACCGCGTTCGCGATCTCCTCGGTCAGGCCGAAGCGGCCGAGCGGGATCTGGCTCAGGTACTGCTTCTGCGTCTCCTCCGGCAGGACCGCGGTCATGTCGGTCTCGACGAAGCCGGGGGCGACCACGTTCGCGGTGATGCCGCGGCTGCCGAGTTCGCGGGCGATCGAGCGGGACATGCCGATCAGGCCCGACTTGCTGGCGGCGTAGTTCACCTGGCCGGGCGAGCCGAGCATGCCGACGACCGACGAGATGAACACGATCCGGCCCTTGCGCAGCCGCAGCATGCCCTTGGCCGCCCGGCGGGCGACCCGGAACGCGCCGGTGAGGTTGGTCTGGATGACGGTGTCCCAGTCGTCGTCGGACATCCGCAGCAGCAGCGTGTCGCGAGTGACGCCGGCGTTGGCCACCAGCACCTCGACCGGACCGTGGGCCTCCTGGATCGCGTCGAACGCCGCGTCCACCTGCTCCTGGTCGGTGATGTCGCACTTGACCCCGAGGAAGCCCTCCGGTGGCGGGCTGGTGTTGTACGTGACGGCGACCTGGTCGCCGGCCTCCCGGAACGCGGTAGCGATCGCCAGCCCGATCCCCCGGCTGCCGCCGGTCACCAACACAGACCTGCTCACAAGCCCTCCTCACTCGTCACCAGTCGCACGAACGCTATCGCCCGCCGTCCGCCCATCCGGACGGCGGGTACTCACCGGGCTGCCGCCGTACTGCGAATCAGGAGTCTTCGAGGCGGAAGCCGACCTTGAGGCCGACCTGGTAGTGGTCGATCTCGTTGTCGATGATGTGGCCGCGGATCTCGGTCACCTCGAACCAGTCCAGGTGGCGCAGTGTCTCGCCGGCCCGGCTGACGGCGTTGGTGATGGCCTGGTTCAGGCCCTCTTTGGACGTGCCCACGATCTCGGTCACGCGGTAGGTGCGATCGGTCATCGAACGTTCCTTCCATCCTGCCTGCGCCCGGGCGGCCGGCGCGGCGTACCGTTGGTGTTGGTGAGGAGGATAGATGTCGAGACGTCATGAACGGACCGGCGAAACCGTCATCTCGGTGACGAATGCGCAGCCGGGCCGGTCCGAGGATCTGGACAGCCGGATCGCTCGGTACGCCTGGATGATGTCGATCCGCATCGTCTGCTTCGTGCTCGCCGTGCTCACCCCGTCGCCGTGGCGCTGGATCTTCATCGTGGCGGCGGTGTTCCTGCCCTACATCGCGGTGGTGCTGGCGAACACGCAGCGCTCCTCCACGATGTCCGGTGCCGCGCCCTTCATCGCCCCCGAGCGGCCCGCGATCGGCCCGCATCCCGGCGTCGTCACGCAGCCGGATCCGGACCCGGATACGGACCGGCCGATCGACACCGAAAAGTGATCTGTGCCGGGACTGGAAACTCGGACAGGATCCGTGTCAGAATCTCCCGCGTGCTCTGAAGTTCATGAGTGGAATTCAGGGACTTGATGCGGCGTCGGACGGCTCCCCCCGTGGCTGTCCGACGTCGCTTCATTTTGCCCACACTTTGATTATTGAGTGGTCAGGAACAATTGCCTGCGGCCACTGGAATGGCTCTGACGATGACCGAAGAAGCACTCCCGTCCGTCTGCTCCGCCAAGGGATGTGGGCAGCCGGCCACGTGGGCGCTGCGGTGGAACAACCCGAAGATCCACACCCCGGACCGGCGCAAGACCTGGCTCGCGTGCGACGAACACAAGGAGAGCCTGTCGGACTTCCTGGACCGCAGGTCATTCCTGCGGGAGGTCGAGCCTTTCTCCTAAGTGTTAAGCCCGCACCGAAAAACTGCATTTCCGGATTGGGCCGGTATGACGGTCAGCCGCCGATCGCCGACATCGGGCGGGTGGGCTGTAGGAAGCTCGGGTCGTTGATGCCGTGGCCGGGGAGTTTGTTCCGCATCGCGCGCCGCCAGCGGTCCGCCAGCTCCTCGTCGTCGGCACCGCCGCGCAAGGCCGACCGCAGGTCCGACTCGGTGCGCGCGAACAGGCAGTCGCGGACCTGACCGTCGGCCGTCAGCCGAACGCGGTCGCAGTCTCCGCAGAACGGCCTGGTGACCGAGGCAATGATCCCGACCGTCTGTGGTCCGCCCCGAACTGTAAACGATTCCGCCGGAGCACTCCCCCGGGACGCCGCGTCGGTCGGCTCCAGGTCGAACCGGTCCGACAACTGCTCGAGGATCTCGTCCGCTGTGACCATGCTGGCGCGAGTCCAGCCGTGCTGGGCGTCGAGCGGCATCTGCTCGATGAACCGCAGTTCGTAGCCACGCTCGAGGCAGTACTCCAGCAACTGCGGCGCCTGCCGGTCGTTCACGCCGCGCATGAGTACGGCGTTGACCTTGACCGGCGTCAGTCCGGCCGCCTGCGCCGCATCGAGTCCGGCCAGTACGTCCTTGAGCCGGTCCCGCCGGGCCAGCTGTACGAAGGTGTCCGACTCGATCGTGTCGAGGCTCACATTCACCCGGTCCAGGCCGGCGTCCTTGAGTGCCTGAGCTTGCCGGGCAAGGCCGATCCCGTTGGTCGTCAGCGAGACCTCTGGTCGCGGCGTCAGCTCCGTCGTACGGGCGACGATGCCGACCAGGCCTCGCCGCAGCAGTGGCTCGCCACCAGTGAAGCGAATCTCCTGCACACCAAGGCGTGTCACGGCCACCGACACCAGCCGTACGACCTCGTCGTCGGTGAGCAGCTCCGGCTTGGGCAGCCAGTCCAGGCCTTCCTCGGGCATGCAGTACGCGCAGCGCAGGTTGCAGCGGTCCGTGAGTGAGACGCGCAGGTCGGTGGCGACGCGGCCGAACCGGTCCGCCAGACCCAGCTGCATCACTTCCTCCGTTGCCGTCATCCCCCCAGCCTACGTGCCGGGGACAGACCGTTTCAGGTGATGGCTTAAGTTCGAGATGTGGGTCGTCTCCTGAATGTCCGCTGGATCGCCGCTGCGCTGGCGGTCCTGGTGCTCGCCGGCGTGTGCGTCGAGCTCGGTCGCTGGCAGTTGCATCGCCTGGGCGACCGGAAGGCGCGCAACGACGTGACGCGGGCCAATCTGGCCGCTCCGCCGGCGCCGATCGACCAGATCGTCGGCGCGCAGGGCCTGGTCGGCGACCAGCACGCCTGGCGTACGGCGGTCGTCACCGGCCGGTACGACGCCTCGAAGCAGATCGTGATGCGGTACCGCAATGTGGACGACCGTCCAGGCTTCGAGATCGTCACCCCGCTGGTCCTCTCGACCGGCAAGGCAGTGCTGGTCGACCGGGGCTTCCTTGCCCGTCAGGGCCCCGAACTCGCGCCCGGCCACATCCCCGCCGTACCCACCGGCGAGGTGAGCATCACCGGCCGCCTACGCCGCAGCGAGCGCGGCGGCAGCACCAATGGCGGCACGCCGGACGACGGTACGGCGCGGCTGATCAACGGACCGGACTTCGCAAAGGTCCTCGGCCTCAACCTGTACGACGGCTACCTCACCGTGGACAAGCAGGATCCGCCCAACGACCCGGACTTCGGCGCGTTCCCCGGTCCGGAGATCGACGACGGGCCACACTTCTTCTACGCGCTGCAGTGGTTCTTCTTCGCCCTGCTCGCGATCGGCGGACTGATCTACTTCTCCCGACAGGACACACGCGGTGACACCTCCTCCAGCGACGACGGGCAGGCACCAGTCACAGCAGAAGAAGACAAACCCGAAGAAGCTCGCGCCGGAGCGCCGGATTGAGGACTACGCACTGATCGGAGACCTCCAGACCGCCGCGCTGGTGTCCCGGGAGGGCTCGATCGACTGGCTGTGCGTTCCGCGGTTCGACTCCCCCGCCTGCTTCGCCGCCCTGGTAGGTACCGACGACAACGGTCATTGGCGGCTCTCCCCGCAGGACGCCGACGCGACCAGCAGCCGCCACTACCGCGGCGACACGCTCGTGCTGGAGACCGAGTGGTCCACCGGCAGCGGTTCGGTCCGGGTGATCGACTTCATGCCGCCGCGGGACGCCGCGCCGGACGTCGTACGGATCGTGCAAGGCATCAGCGGACGGGTCGCGATGCGGTCCGAGGTGCGTCTGCGCTTCGACTACGGGCATGTGGTTCCCTGGGTGCGGAGCATCGACGGTCAGGTCGTGGCGATCGCCGGCCCGGACGCGGTGTCGCTGCGGTCCGACGTTCACCAGTACGGCCGCGACTTCGCGACGTACGCCGACTTCGAGGTGTCGGCCGGCGACCAGGCCTGGTTCGTGCTCACGTGGCATCCGTCGCATGACGCCGTACCGGATCCGATCGACGCACTCGATGCGCTGGAGCCGACGGAGTCGTTCTGGACCGAGTGGATCGGGCGCAGCACCGACGCCAACGGGACCAGCGAGGAGGTCACCCGGTCGCTGCTCACGCTGAAGGCGCTGACCTACGCGCCGTCCGGCGGCATCGTCGCGGCGCCGACGACTTCGCTCCCCGAGGCGCTCGGCGGGTCGCGCAACTGGGACTACCGGTTCTGCTGGTTGCGGGACGCGACGATGACGCTGTCGGCGATGCTGCGGACCGGGTACACCGAGGAGGCGCACGCGTGGCGGGACTGGCTGCTGCGCGCCATCGCCGGCTCACCCGCCGACCTCCAGATCATGTACGGCGTGACCGGTGAACGGCGGTTGCGGGAGTTCGAGGCGGAGTGGCTGCCCGGGTTCGCGTCCTCGGCGCCGGTGCGGATCGGGAACGCGGCCGCCGAACAACTGCAGATCGACGTGTTCGGCGAGGTGATGGACGTGCTCGCACTGGCGCGGGAGTCGCAGATCGGGCCGAGCGACGACGCCTGGTCGATGCAGCGCGGGCTGATGCGCCACCTGAGCGAGGTGTGGACGCAGCCGGACGAAGGGATCTGGGAGGTGCGCGGCGGCCGGCAGCACTTCACCTACTCCAAGGTGATGGCGTGGGTGGCGTTCGACCGCGCGGCGCGGGCGGTCGAGCGGTACGGGATGGGTGGGCCGGCCAAGCAGTGGCGGGCGACCGCGGACGAGATCCACCGGGAGGTGTGCGAGAAGGCGTACGACTCCGGCCGCAACACCTTCACCCAGGCGTACGGCAGCAAGGCGCTGGATGCCGCCGTACTGCTGATCCCGCAGGTCGGGTTCCTGCCGCCGGAGGATCCGCGGGTCGTGGGCACAGTCGAGACCGTGCGCCGGGAGCTGGCGCCGGACGGGTTCGTCCGCCGGTATCTCACCGAGCACACCGACGACGGGTTGGGCGGTGACGAGGGTGCGTTCCTGATCTGCTCGTTCTGGCTGGCCGACTCGCTGGCGATGATCGGGCGGGTCGGCGAGGCGAGGACGCTGTACGAGAAGCTTGTTGCCCTGCGCAACGACGTGGGACTGCTCGCGGAGGAGTACGACCCGGTCGCCGGGCGGATGCTCGGGAACTTCCCGCAGGCGTTCTCGCATCTCGGTCTGGTCAACACCGCCTGGCACCTGAACACCGCGGCGTCGCCGCTGCGCAGGTCGGCGTACTAGGACTCTGCTGGTTCTTGCCATCGGCCACGAACCGTCAAGGTGCGCGATGGGTTGCGGTGAGGCAGGATGGTGGTCGTGGACCTCGGACTTCGCGACCGCACGTACATCGTCACCGGAGCCAGCGCCGGACTCGGCTTCGCCACCGCCAAAGCCCTCGCGGGTGAAGGTGCCCGGCTGGTGATCTCCAGCCGCAACGAGGAGTCGATCGCGCGGGCCGCGGCCGAGCTGGGGGAGAACGTGGTCGGCATCCCGGTCGACAACGCCGACCCGGAGAGTGCCGAGCGGCTGGCCGCGACGGCGATCGCCAAGTGGGGCGCGTTGCACGGGGCCCTGGTCAGCGTCGGTGGCCCGCGGCCGGGGACGGCTCTCGACACCGACGAGGAGGACTGGCGGGCCGCGTTCGACAGCGTCTTCCTGGGTGCACTGCGGATCGCGCGGTCGGTCGCCCGAGCGGGATCCGAGGGTACGTCGATCGCGTTCGTCCTGTCGTCGTCGGTGAAGTCACCGATCACCGGGCTGGCGATCTCCAACGGGCTGCGTCCCGGGCTGGCAATGGTCGCCAAGACGCTCGCCGACGAGCTCGGCCCGAACGGGATCCGCGTCAACGGCCTGATGCCGGGCCGGATCGCCACCGACCGGCTGAAGGAACTCGACGCCAAGGGCGGCGACCCCGAGGCCGCCCGCCGCGCCTCCGAGAAGACCATCCCGCTGCGCCGCTACGGCGACCCCGACGAGTTCGGCCGAGCCGCCGCCTTCATCCTCTCCCCCGCCGCCTCCTACATCACCGGCGCCATCATCCCCATCGACGGCGGAGCCCTCCGCACCATCTGACGCCTCACCGGTTCTGCTTGCTGACGCTGTACTAGATCCGCTCGCTGGCGGGTTAGCTAACCGCCGGCGGCTTGTATCCCGCCAGCCGTGAAACAACCCGCCAGCGAGGGCCAACCGAGGACCCAGGGCCGGGTGCAGCGGCTCGCACGTCGCCGCGGTGGCCGGTCAGGTTGTGTAACAGTCCGGTCAGTGCCCCCGATGTCGCAGGCAAGGGCGGCGTGCGAGGGGGACGAGATGGAGAGCTCGGCGGAACTGAAGGTCTGGTTGTGGAGCGACCAGTCCAAAGACAGGTCATTGCTCGACAACGCGGCGCAGGAGTTCGGCTGGGACGTAACACTCAAGCCACCATCCGACGAAGCCGCCGTCTCGGCGCACCTGAGCCTGGCACCGAGTGCGCTCGAGGTCACCATCGATCAGCTCGTCATGCTGATCGCCGTGGCGAACGACGAGAGCCCCCGGCAGGTCCTCAAGGCCAGCCGTGACCGGATCCGCGGCAACGGCCGCCGGCTCGGCAGCAGGCCGCGCCGGAGGCTCAGGAGCTGAGCACTGAGGGCTGTCAGCTCTGGGGCGCGATGCGGTTGCCTTCGTCGTCCCAGTGGTCGGCCACCTTCTTGCTCGGCTGCACACGCGGCGGCTCCCCCGGCATCTTCGGGTAGTCCGGCGGGAAGTTCAGCTCCCCGCCCGGCAGTTCCTCCCACAGCCGCAACAGCGGGTCGAGCGAGTACGCCGTGTCGTCCATGTCCGCCCACGGGTCACCATCAGTGAGGTACTCCGGGACGGTGTGCAGGTTGAACGCCCGCGGATCGTCGACCTCGGCCAGCCGCTCCCACGTCATCGGCGTACTGACCGGCGCACCAGGCCGCGGCCGGAGCGACCACGCACCGGCGACCGTGCGGTCGCGCAGGTTCTGGTTGAAGTCGAGGAAGACCGCTGCATCGCCGCGCTCCTCCTTCCACCAGGCGGTGGTCACACCGTCGTCGCGGCGCTCCAGCTCCCGCCCGAGGCCGATCGCCGCGTGCCGGACCTCGTCGAACGACCACTGCGGCCGGATCCGCACGTAGATGTGGATCCCCCGGTTGCCGCTGCTCTTCGGATACCCGCGAAGACCGAGCTCCTCAAGCAACTCACGGGCGACTCCGGCTACCCGCCGGGCGTCGGCGAAGGTCGCCCCCGGCTGCGGGTCGAGGTCGATCCGCAGCTCGTCCGGATGGTCGAGATCGCCCTTGCGCACGGCCCACGGGTGGAAGGTCAGGGTGCCCATCTGGGCCGCCCATATTGCGGCCCCGATCTCCGTCAGGCACAGCTCGTCGATCGGGCGGTCGTTCGGCGTCAGCACCCTGCAGGTCTCGAGCCAGTCCGGGGCGCCCTTCGGCAGGCGCTTGGAGTAGAAGCCGTCGCCGGTCTGCCGGCCGGTCGCGTCCACGGACAGCGTCATCCCCTCGCGCCAGCCGCCGGGCCAGCGCTCCAGCGCGACCGGACGGTCGCCGGACGCGTGCATGAACGCGGTCCCGACGCCGGCGAAGTACTCACAGACCTGGAGCTTGGTGACCTCCGGGGCCCACTCGGTCGCCTCGTAGACGACCCGCTCCGGGCTGGACACGCGGACCTCCCGGTCCCCCACGGGGAGCATCACCGCTGTGGTCTTCGCCATGGCGTGACGGTATCGCCCGGAACCGACCAAACCGGCGGCAGAACGGCGGAAAGGCAACTTTTCTCCACCCCTGGCCACGCCGGGTGACCGGGCGGTAACGTTCCAGCACCTCGTTCCCGGGGCGTGAGGCCCCCGAGACGCTGATAAAGGAGCGCGAGGATGAACAGATCCGCCCTGTTCGCCGCTGCCACCGCAGTGGCGACCACTACCGCCCTCGGTCTGACCAGCGCCACCACAGCCATCGGTGCGCCGACGGCAGACCCAGTCCCCACGCCGGCCGCCGCCGTCGCCCGGGCCAAGGCCGCCATCGGCGACAATCTCGCCGTACTGCGAGCCACCGGTTCGGACGCGTTCGTCGTCCGCACTGTCCTCGTCGACCCGGACGGGTCCAGCCACGTGCGGATGGACCGGACCATCGGCGGGCTCAAGGTCCTCGGCGGCGACGTCGTCGTGCACCAGGCCAAGGACGGCAGCTGGAAGGGCGCCAGCCTGAGCCTGACCCGCAGCGCGAACGTCGGCCGCACCCCGAAGCTCAGCCTCGCCACGGCCACCTCGAAGGCACTCGCCCGCGGTCAGAAGGCCGAGGGCAAGCCCGCGCTGGTGATCGAGGCCCGCGAGGGCGCTCCGCGGCTGGCCTACTTGGTCACCACCGTCGGGACCCAGCCGGACGGTACGCCGAGCCACATCACCACCACCGTGGACGCACTCACCGGCGCGAAGCTGGTCAGCGAACAGCACATCGAGACCGCGACCGGCGACGGCCAGAGTCTGTACTCCGGCACCGTGCCGCTGGACACGACCGCGGCCACCGGCGGCTTCACGCTGACCGACCCGGTCCGCGGCAACGGCTTCACTGCCGACGCGAACAACAAGACCGACTCGATCCTGTGCCAGCTGCTCGGCCTCGGCTGCCCGACCCCGACCCGGTTCACCGACGCCGACAATCACTGGGGCACCGGCACGAACGCGAACCGCGCCACCGCCGCGGTCGACGCGCACTACGGCGCCGCGACCACGTTCGACTACTACAAGAACGTGCACAGCCGGAACGGCATCTTCAATGACGGCAAGGGCGTCCCGAGCCGGGTGCACTACGGCACCAACTACGTGAACGCCTTCTGGGACGGCAGGCAGATGACGTACGGCGACGGCGACGGTGTGACCGCCGGCCCGCTGGTGTCG
Organism: Kribbella sp. NPDC050241; assembly: GCF_044459685.1. NCBI lineage: Bacteria > Bacillati > Actinomycetota > Actinomycetes > Propionibacteriales > Kribbellaceae > Kribbella > Kribbella sp. NPDC050241. Next base: position 859,650 of record NZ_JBITJE010000001.1, on the reverse strand, counting down.
ATCGACGTGGCCGGCCACGAGATGTCCCACGGCGTCACCTCGGCGACCGCGAACCTGACCTACTCCGGTGAGTCCGGCGGCCTGAACGAGGCGACCAGCGACATCTTCGGCACCATGGTCGAGTTCTACTCGAACAAGGCCTCCGACCCGGGTGACTACTACATCGGCGAGGAGATCATGAAGGACCGGCCGGCGCTGCGGTTCATGGACAAGCCGAGCAAGGACGGCAACTCCCCCGACTGCTACTCCTCCGGCGTCGGCAACCTGGACGTGCACTACTCCTCCGGCATCGCGAACCACTTCGCCTATCTGCTGGCCGAGGGCAGCGGCGCGAAGACGATCGGCGGCCTGCCGCACAACTCGCCGACCTGCAACGGCTCGACGCTGGCCGGCATCGGCCACCAGAAGCTCGAGAAGATCTGGTACCGCGCGCTGACGACGTACATGACCACCGGTACGACGTACGCCCAGGCCCGGACGGCGACGCTGAACGCGGCCACCGACCTGTACGGCGCGAGCAGCCCCGAGCGGGCGGCGGTCGCCGCGACCTGGTCCGCGGTCAGCGTCAACTGACCGTTTGAACTTCACCGGTCCTGTCCCACTGGGGCGGACAGGACCGGTGAACAAACGCTTTGTCCATTGCCCTGCGGGGGCGACCCACCTACCGTCACAATCATGGGTGGGGAGCCCGGGGGACATTTCGGACGGCGTGAGGCCAAGCTGCGTGAAGCCAGGCCACTACTGCTGGTCGTCGACGCTGACCCGGAGCGTCTGGAACGGTGTGAAACCGAGCTGGAGCGGGGCTTCGGCGTCGACTACAGAGTCCGCGGCGAGCTGACCACGGCCGCTGCGCTGAGCTGCCTACAGCTCGCACACGACCTGCAGCACCGGGTCGCCGTCGTGATGGTCGACAATGCTCTGCCGGACGACGAGCGCGCCGAGATCCTGGCCGCGTCGAGGACCCTGCATCCGGACGCACGCCGTGCCCTGCTGATCGAGTGGGGCGCTTGGGCGACCCGCAGTACGGCGGCGGCGATCCTGTCCGCGATGTCTGTCGGCGACATCAACTACTACGTGCTGAAGCCGTGGATCGCGCAGGACGAGCTGTTCCACCGGACGGTCGCGGAGTTCGTCCAGGAGTGGTCGCGCTACGAGGTCGCGAACCTGCGCGAGGTGGTCGTGATCGCGTCCGACCACTCGGTCCGCGGTCAGGCGGTGCGCAGTCTGCTGGCGCGCAACGGGATCCCGAGTGCGTTCCGGCTCAGCGGTTCGGTGCCGGCAAACGCCGTACTGGAGTGGATCGGTGAGCCGGATCCCGGGGACAGCGTGCTGGTGTGGATGCCGGCGGTGGGCGGCACAGTGCTGCGTGATCCGACCGACGTCGAGATAGCCGAGGCGTGGGGCGTCTCGACGACGCTGGACGACGGCGAGGATTCGTTCGACCTTCTGGTGATCGGAGCCGGTCCGGGTGGATTGGCGGCAGCCGTGTATGCGTCGTCCGAAGGGCTGCGCACGTTGGTCGTGGAGCGGGAGGCGATCGGCGGGCAGGCGGGGACGAGTTCGCTGATCCGCAACTACCTGGGTTTCTCGCGCGGGATCCGCGGCTCCGAGCTGGCCCAGCGCGGCTATCAGCAGGCGTGGGTGTTCGGCGCGCACTTCGTGCTGATGCGGTCGATCGAACGGCTCGAGCGGCGGGACGGTCATTTCGTCGCGGAGATCGGTGACGTGGGCCAGGTGACGGCCCGGGCGGTCATCCTGGCGACCGGGGTGGCGTACCGGCGGCTCGACGTACCCGCGCTGGAGCAGTTGATGGGGACGGGCGTGTACTACGGCGCCAGTGTGTCGGAGGCCCATGGTCTGACGGATCGCGACGCGTGCGTGGTCGGTGGCGGCAACTCGGCCGGGCAGGCGGTGCTGCATCTGGCCCGCTACTGCAAGCTGGTCACCTTGGTGATCCGGGGCAAAGATCTCGTCGCGAGCATGTCGAAGTACCTGATCGACGCGATCGATGCCGCGCCCAACGTGGTCGTGCGGTCCTGGAGCGAGGTCGTCGGCGGTGGTGGCGACGGGCGGCTGCAGTGGGTGACGTTGCGCGACCGTACGTCGGGCGGCGAGGAGCGGCTCGACGTCGACGGGTTGTTCGTGATGATCGGCGCCGTACCCGGCACGCAGTGGCTGCCGGACGAGGTCGGCCGGGACGAGCGCGGCTTCGTGCTGACCGGGTCGGATGCCGCGGCGGATCCGGGCTGGGCCGAGGACCGGCCGCCACAGCCGTACGAGACCACGATGCCCGGGGTGTTCGCGATCGGCGACGTACGCAGTGGTTCGGTGAAGCGGGTGGCCTCGGCGGTCGGTGAAGGGTCCGTGGTCGTCTCGCAGGTCCACACTCATCTCAGGGTGTCCGAGGATGCCTGAACGGCGGTTCGTCTACACCCCGGCGATGGTTGTCCTGACCACGCTCGTGCTGCTGGTGCCGCTGGCCGGATTGTTCCTCCTGGTCCAGAGCCCGCAGTTGGATGTGCACTGGGAGCACCACCCAGCGCATTTCTGGCTGGTGTTGTTTACCGCGGGATTGAGCGCCGTACTGGCGTACATCACGGGTGCGGCGGCGCTGCGGCGAGGTGATCCGCGGGTTCTGCTGGTGTCACTGGCGTTCTTGTCGGCGGCCGGGTTCCTCGGGTTGCATGCGCTGGCGACGCCGAAGGTTCTGCTGGACACACCGAACGCGGGATTCACGCTGGCGACGCCCATCGGGGTCGCGGTCGCGTCGATCTTCGCGATTCTGTCGAGCCTGAACATGTCGGGCGGGCGGGTAGCGGCCGCGGTCCGGTGGGGGCGCGTTGGGCGTGCGGCACTGCTGACTCTGATGGCATTGTGGGCGGTGGCGTCGATCCTGCGTCTACCTCCGTTGCACGACACCGCCGTACCAGAGGTTGCCGATGGCATCCTCACCGCGCTCGCCGTACCGGCCGTGCTGTTGTACGCCATCGCGGCCGCCCGCTACCTGCACATGTGGTGGCGGAAGCCGTCGTTGATGCTCCTGTCGATGATCGCCGCGTTCATCCTGCTCGCCGAGGCGATGGTCGCGATGGTGTTCGCGACGAACTGGGCGCTGTCGTGGTGGGAGTGGCATGTGCTGATGCTGACCGCGTTCGTGCTGGTGGTCGTCGGCGTCCGGATCCAGTGGTACGAGGAACGGTTCGCCGATCTGTATCTCGACGACACCGTCTCGGGCCGGCGCGAGTTGAGCGTGCTGTTCGCGGATCTGCAGGGGTTCACCACGTTCTCCGAGAACCACGACCCGGCCGAGGTCACCACGATGCTGAACACCTACTTCCAGGTCGTCGTGCCTCCCGTCGTACGACGTCATGGCGGCGACGTCGACCGGATCATCGGCGACGCGCTGATGGTGACCTTCAACAAGCGCGGCAACCAGCCCGACCACGCGGCCCGCGCGGCCGCGGCCGGGTTGGCGCTGCAGGAGGCCGCGGCCGCTGTGCAGGCGGCACACCCGAACTGGCCGCGGTTCCGGGTCGGGATCAACAGCGGGATCGCCTCGGTCAGCCTGCTCGGCACCGAGGGCGGCCGGACCCACACGGTCATCGGCGACACCGTGAACGTCGCCTCCCGGATCGAGGGCAAGGCGCCGGGTGGCGGGGTCGCCATCGGGCCCGCGACGAAGGCGCTGCTGCCGGATGCGGTGACGCAGTCCCTGGGCCTGGTCGACCTGAAAGGGAAGGCCGAACCGGTCGAGGTTCACCAGCTGCTGGCGCTGTCCGGCGAATGATCACCCCTGCCTTCAGGGGCCGCACCTGGTGTTCACGTGTTGGACCTTGGCGGCGACTGGTCCGGGTGTGAGAATCCGGCTCATGTCTGCCCCGAACCGATCACGGCGCCGCCTGGGCGCCCTCGTGGTCACGTCCAGTCTCATCGTCTCCGGCCTGGCAGTGGCACTCGCCGCCGCGCCGGCGGACGCCGCGTCGACCGATGTGGTCATCACCGAGGTGTACGGCGGCGGCGGTAACAGTGGCGCGCCCTACACGAACGACTTCATCGAGTTGACCAACAACGGCACGGCGCCGATCGACGTGAGTGGCTGGTCGGTCCAGTACGCCTCCGCGGCCGGAAGCTCCTGGCAGGTCACCAACCTCACCGGCAGCATCGCCCCGGGCGCCGCCTACCTGGTCCAGGAAGGGGCCGGCGCCGGCAACGGTCAGCCGATGCCCGCACCGGACGCCACCGGCAGCATCCTGATGTCCGCGACGGCCGGGAAGGTTGCCCTCGTCACCACTCAGACGGCGCTGTCCTGCGGGACGACGGCCTGCCACAACGCTCCCGAGGTCAAGGACTTCGTCGGCTACGGTTTGACGGCGAGCGACTCCGAGACCGCTCCGGCGCCGGGCCTGTCGAACACGACCTCGGCCACCCGGAAGGTCCCCACCCAGGACGCGGACGACAACGCGGCCGAGTTCGCGGCGGTCAACCCGTCCCCGAAGACGCTGACCTCGACGCCGCCGGATCCGGACCCGGTGGACGCGAAGATCCACGACATCCAGGGCGCCGCGCACCTGTCGCCGCTGAACGGCAAGCTGGTCAAGGACGTCACCGGTGTGGTCACCGCGAAGAGCACCAACGGCTTCTGGTTCCAGGACCCCCAGCCCGACGGCGACCCGGCCACCAGCGAAGGCGTCTTCGTCTTCACCAGTTCCGCGCCGACCGTGGCCGTCGGTGACGCACTGACCGTCCAGGGCACCGTCGCCGAGTTCCGCCCCGGCGGCTCCGGCGGCACCGACAACCTGACCACCACGGAGATCACCAACCCGACGATCACCGTCACCGGCGCCGCGCCCGTACCGGCCCCGACGATCGTCGGCACGGGCGGCCGGGTCCCGCCGTCGACCGTGATCGACGACGACTCCAACGGCGACGTCGAGACGACCAGTACGGCGTTCGACCCGGCCAACGACGGCCTCGACTTCTGGGAGTCGCTGGAGGGCATGTGGCTCGGCATCGACAAGCCCGAGGTCACCGGTCCCACCAGTTCGTTCCGCGAACTGTCCGTCGTACCGGCCGGATCGTCGGTCCGGACCGTCCGCGGCGGCATCCTGCTGCAGAAGACCGACAGCAACCCCGAGCGCGTGCTGCTCGACGACGTGCTGACGCCGATCCCGGACGCGAAGACCGGCGACACGCTGGCCGGAGTCGTGGCGGGTGTCCTCGACTACTCCTTCGGCAACTTCAAGTTCCTCCCGACGCAGACGCCGACCGTGATCGACGGTGGCGTGAAGCGTGAGACGACCAAGGCCTCCTCACCGCTGCAGGTCTCGGTGGCGACGTTCAACGTCGAGAACCTCGACCCGTCCGACGGCGACGCCAAGTTCGACGGACTGGCCCAGGCGGTGGTGAAGAACCTCGGGGCTCCGGACATCCTCGGTCTCGAGGAAGTACAGGACAACGACGGCGCCACGAACTCCGGCGAGACTGCCGCGAAGAAGACCCTCGACATGCTCGTCGCCGCGATCCAGAAGGCGGGCGGACCGAAGTACGCCTACCGCCAGATCGACCCGGTCAACAACAAGGAGGGCGGCGAGCCGGGCGGCAACATCCGGGTCGCGTTCATGTACCGCACCGACAAGCCGGTGAAGTTCGTCGACCGTCCCGGTGGCACCTCGACCGCCGCCACGACGATCGTCACGGACCAATTCGGCAAGCCACACCTGAGCTACTCTCCCGGCCGGGTCGACCCGGCCAACCCGGCGTGGGACGCCACCCGGGTCCCGCTGGCAGGCGAGTTCACCTGGCACGGCCAGAGCCTGTTCGTGGTGGTCAACCACTTCAGCTCGAAGGGCGGCGACGACCCGCTCTGGGGCCGGACCCAGCCGCCGGTCCAGGTGACCGCGCCGAAGCGGCACCAGCAGGCGCAGTCGGTGCGCGGCTTCGTCGACCAGATCCTGGCCAAGGACAAGGGCGCCAACGTCATCGTCCTCGGTGACCTGAACGACTTCGACTGGTCGGAGACGGCCGACATCCTGGTCGGATCCGGCAAGACGTCACTGATCGACATGCCGCGGACACTGCCGGTGAAGGAGCGCTACAGCTACGTGTTCGAGGGCAACAGCCAGATCCTGGACCAGATCCTGATCTCCCGGAACCTGCAGCCCGCCTCGACGTACGACGTGGTGCACATGAACGCCGAGTTCCCGGACCAGATCAGCGACCACGACCCACAGGTGGTGCAGGTGATCCCGCTACCGTCCTGGGTGCACTGATTGCGGGAGTCTTACGGTGGCCGCCCGGGCGGGGTTTTGCTTGCCCGGGCGGCCACAATGGAGTCGTGACAGACGACACCAAGCAGTACGCCGTGAACAAGTCCGACGCGGAGTGGAAGGCGCAGCTGTCCCCCGCCGAGTTCCATGTGCTGCGCAAGGCCGGTACCGAACGCCCCTTCGTCGGTGAGTACACCGACACCAAGACGGTCGGCGTCTACAAGTGCCGCGCCTGCGACGCGGAGCTGTTCCGCAGCGAGACCAAGTTCGACTCGCACTGTGGCTGGCCGTCCTTCTTCGCCCCGCTGGCCGAGGAGCGGGTCGAGTACATCGAGGACACCGACCTCGGCATGAAGCGCGTCGAGGTCCGCTGCGCCAACTGCGGCTCCCACCTCGGCCACGTCTTCGAGGGCGAGGGCTACGACACCCCCACCGACCTCCGCTACTGCATCAACAGCATCAGCCTGAACCTCGAGCCCGCCTGATCGGCAGGCTGCCACCCCGGACTCAGATCGGGGTGGCGAGGGCTATCGGGTTGCCTTCGGGGTCGGCGGTGTAGGCCTGGCGTTCGCCCCAGGGCATGGTGGCGGGTTCCTGGAGGATGGGGTGGCCGGCCTCGCGGAAGAGCTCGACTGTGGCCTCGACGTTGTCGACGTACACGAAGAGCTCGAAGCGGGGCGCGGTGCCAACGGTGATGCCGAGTTGGGCCTCGGGCCAGTTGGCGTCGGCGATGCCCAGGGACGAGTCGCCGCGCTCGAGGCCGACGTAGTGCGGGTCGCCCTCGAGCGGGAACTGGTACGTCGGTTCGTACCCGAGCAGCGCGTAGAAACCGACGGACCGGCGTACGTCGCTCACGTACAGCACCGGGAAGGCCTTGCGGTGCCCAGTCACGGGCGTCAGGCCAGGTTGGCGACCAGCTCGCCGAGCTCGGTCCGCTTGCCCGTGTAGAAGGGCACTTCCTCGCGCACGTGCCGCCGGGCGGTCGACGCGCGCAGGTCGCGCATCAGGTCGACCATCCGGTGCAGTTCGTCGGCCTCGAAGGCCAGGATCCACTCGTAGTCGCCGAGCGCGAACGACGCGACCGTGTTCGCCCGTACGTCGGGGTAGGTCCGCGCCATCTTGCCGTGCTCGGCGAGCATGAACCGCCGCTCCTCGTCCGGCAGTAGGTACCACTCGTACGACCGCACGAACGGGTAGACACAGATGTACGCCCGCGCCTCCTCGTCGGCCAGGAACGCCGGGATGTGGCTCTTGTTGAACTCGGCCGGCCGGTGCAGCGCGAACTGCGACCAAACCGGTGCCAGGTGCCGCCCGAGGCGGGACCGGCGCAGCGCGTGGTACGCCTTCTGCAGCGCGTCCGACGTCGGCGCGTGCCACCAGACCATGAAGTCGGCGTCGGCCCGGAAGCCCTCGACGTCGTAGATCCCGCGGATCACCACGTCGTCCGTGGCCAGCTTGGCGACCAGCTCGGACAGTTCGGCGGTCAGCTCGTCCCGGTCCGCGTCCCCCAGCGGGGTCTCCACCTTGAAGACCGACCACAGGGTGTAGCGGATCACATTGTTCAGCTCACGCGCCTTCGGCTTCTCTGTCACGGAGCCATTGTCTCCAATGTGGCTAAATGAGCCTGCACCCGGGTGGCTGCCTGCCCACCCGATGCCACACACGCGGCGATCCCGACACCTCGGTACGCCGCTCCGCACACGGCCAGACCAGGCTCCGCAGCAACCGCCTCCTCTACGCGGTCAACGCGGTCCAGATGCCCCACGGCGTACTGCGGAAGCCCGCCGCCCCACCGCGTCACCAGCGACCCCACCACAGGTGCCTGGAGCCCGACAGCACGCCCCAGATCGGCGGTGGCCAGCGCCACCAGCTCCTCATCGGACCGTTGCAGGACGTGCTCCTCCCCCAGCCGCCCGACCGAGCACCGCAGTACGGCGAGGTCTCCACCAGCCGCACCCGACCACTCCCACTTCGCGTGCGAGTACGTCGACGCCTTGATCGTCCGCCCCTCCACCGACGGCACCAGGAACCCGGACCCGGTGGCCGCCTCGGGCCAGTCCTGCTTGCGGACCGCGAGCGTCACGATCGCCATGCTCGCGTACTCGATCGTCGCCAGCTCGGTCGACGCCGCCGGCACCAACTCAGCCAGCATCCGCGCCGCCGGTGTGGCCGGTACGGCGACGATCACCGCGTCGGCCTCCAACAGAGTCGGCGCCGGCACAGGCCCGGCCTCCAGCGCATAGCCGTTGGCGGTCCGCGTGATCCGTCGTACTGCGAGCTTGCGCCGGATGTCGACGCCACGCGCGGTCAGGTCCTTCTCCAGCGCGCTGATCAGCCGGTTGATCCCGCCGACAATGCCGGCGAACACCGGCGCGCCGGCCCGGCGCCGCCCGGCTTCCCGCATCTCCGCGGTCGCCGCGAGCAGGCTCGGCGCCGTCCGCAGCTTGGCGTACAGCTCCGGCACCGCGGCCGCCAGCGAGATCTCCTCCGCCCGGCCGGCGTACACCCCGCCGAGCAGCGGGTCGATCAGCTTGTCCGTCACCGCCGAGCCCATCCGCGAGGCGACGAACTGCCCGATCGCGACGTCCTCCGTCAGCCCCGGAGCCGGCAGCTCGGCCTCGTGCGCCACCGCTTCGGCTCCCTCGGACCCGAGTACGTCGGCTGTCGCGGCAGGGTCCATCGGGACACCCATGACGGTCGGCGGGATAGCCCGGATCCGGTCGCCGATCCACAGTCCGGCCGACGTCGTCGCCGGATGCACCAGGTCGTCACCGAGGCCGACCGCCTTGATCAGGTCGATCGCCTCCGGCCGCCGGGCCAGCACCGACTCGGCACCGAGGTCGACCGGCACGCCCTCGAGTACGTCACCCGCGAGCTTGCCGCCGAGCCGCGGCGACCCCTCCAGCACCGTGATCCGCGGCGGATTCGGCCCGGTTGCCAGCGCGTACGCCGCCGCCAGGCCACTGATCCCGCCACCAACCACAACGACCCGGCTCACAGGTCCTCCAGCTTCAACTCGAATCCAAGATGAGCTGCCGGGTCGGCCACGCGGCGGAACCCGGCTCGCGTCAGCACCGCCTGCGACGCCACATTCCGGTCCGACGTCCCCGCTCGCAGCATCGTCAGCCCGTACTCCGACGCGGCGAGCCTGGCGAGCGCACGGACCGCCGCCGACGCGAGCCCCCGGCCCGTGGCTTTCTCCGCGATCCGGTAGCCGAGCTCGGCCGAGCCGTTCTCGAGATCCATGAGGTTCACTCGTCCGACCACCGCGCCGACGGCATCGACCAAGACGTGGAACCGGCACGCCCCGGTCTCCTGCTCGGCCAGGAGGGCCTGATGCCGCTCCGCGAACGAGGTGAAGAAGTCGTCCCCGCGATCCTCGATCCAGACGGCGAAGTACGCCCGGTTCTCCCGCTCGAAGGCGAGGACGGCGTCGGCGTGCTCGGCGGTCAGCGGCTCGAGCGTCACGTCGTGGTCAGGCAGGTACACGGGCCGACTTCGCCTGTACGTGCTCGACGACCCGGCGCAGCACCTCGGGGTCGGCATTCGGCGGGACACCGTGCCCGAGGTTGAAGATGTGGCCGGGTGCTGCCTTTCCCTCGGCGAGGATCCGGTCGATCTCCGGCTCCAGTGCCTCCCAGGGAGCGAACAGCAGAGCCGGATCCAGATTGCCCTGCACCGGCTTCGGACCGGCTCCGGCCGCGGTGATCCGGCGTACCGCCTCGTCCAGCGGCACCCGCCAGTCGACACCGACGACGTCTGCCCCAGCGCTGCTCATCAGCCCGAGCAACTCGCCCGTGTTCACGCCGAAGTGCACCCGGGGTACGCCGTACGACGCGACGGCTTCGAACACCTTCGCGGAGTGCGGCAGCACGAACCGCTCGTAGTCGCGCGGCGACAGTCCGCCCGCCCACGAGTCGAACAGCTGGATCGCGGACGCACCCGCCTCGACCTGCACTGACAGGTACGCGATCGCCACGTCGGCCAGCCGGTCCGCGAGCGCGTGCCAGAGGTCCGGGTCGCTGTACATCAGCGCCTTGGTCTTGGCGAAGTCCTTGCTCGGCCCACCCTCAACCAGGTACGACGCCACCGTGAACGGGGCGCCGGCGAAACCGATGAGCGGCGTACCGTCCAGCTCCGAGACCAGCTGCCTCACGGCGTCCGTCGTGTACGGCACGTCCGCGGGAGTGACCGGTCGGACCGCGGCGAGGCCGGCTGCGTCGCGGATCGGGGCCGCGACCACCGGGCCGACCCCCGGCTTGATCTCGATGTCGAAACCGACCGACTTCAGCGGCAGCACGATGTCGGCGTAGAAGACCGCCGCGTCGACGCCGTAACGGCGTACCGGCTGCAGCGTTATCTCGACAACGAGGTCGGGACGCATGCAGGCTTCGAGCATCGTGGTTCCCGCGCGGGCCGCGTGGTACTCAGGCAACGCCCGCCCGGCCTGCCGCATGAACCACACCGGCGTGTACGGGCCCGGCTCACCTCGAGCGGCGAGCAGAAAGGCGGAACGGTCGAGCGCGCGGGACTTTGGCAGAGGCACACAGCGATAATCCCACGCGCGGAATTTCGCCCGTGAGCGGCCGTCGCACGCGGTTACCGGCGCGTCGACACAGGCGTCGGTGAGTAATCAGTCGTAGGCTGCGGAGCATGGGTGCCCGCAAGCAGGTCGACGCGCCACCCGCGGAGTTCGCCGAGGCCGTGACGCAGTTACGCGGTGCCCGGTTCCGGCCCGAGGTCTTCGTCGAGGAGATGCCCGCGCCGCAGCGGATCGCTCCGCACGCGGCCGCGGTCAGCGCCGACGTGACGGTCGACGGCGACGATGTCGCCACCGGCCGCCTGGTCATCCTTTACGACCCGGACGGGAACGACGCCTGGCAGTCGACCTTCCGCTGTGTCGCGTACGTGCGCGCCGCCGTCGAACCGGAGATGGTGACCGACGCGCTGCTCGGCGGCGTGGGCTGGACCTGGCTGATGGAGGCACTGGCGGACCGGGGCGCGGACTTCCAGGCGCCGAGCGGTACCGTCACCAGGGTGGTATCGGAAAGCTTCGGCGGCATGGCCGACGACGACGCGACGGCGGAGATCGAGATCCGTGCGTCCTGGAGCCCCGTGCCGGGGTCTGGTGGTCTGGTGGATGTGACCCGGCACGCGGAGGCGTGGGGCGAAGTTCTCTGCACGGCGGCCGGACTGCCGCCGGTTCCGCCAGGGGTCGTGGCGATGCCGACCCGGCGCGGACAGCGGGGCCGATGAGCCCGGCAGAAACCCAGCAGCCGCCCGTCCCGGACGACCCGACCGCGAACCTGCCCCTGCTAGAACTCCGTGACGGCCTCTCCGAGGTCGTCGACACCGACCCGGCGCTGACCGACGTGGTCGAGGCCTTCCAGGCCGGCACCGGCCCGGTCGCCGTCGACGCCGAGCGCGCGTCCGGCTACCGCTACTCCCACCGGGCCTACCTGGTGCAACTGCGTCGCGAGGGCGCAGGCTCCGCGCTGGTCGACCCGATCCCGTTCGGCGACCTGTCCGCGCTCGGCGACGCGATCGTGGACGCCGAGTGGATCATCCACGCCGCGAACCAGGATCTGGCCTGCCTGGCCGAGGTCGGGATGGTGCCGCGGAAGGTGTTCGACACCGAGCTGGCCGGCCGCCTGCTCGGGTACCCGAAGGTCGGCCTCGCCTCGCTGGTCAGCGAAGTCCTGGGCTACCGGATGCGCAAGGAGCACTCCGCCGCCGACTGGTCGACCCGCCCGCTGCCGGCGCCGTGGCTCGTGTACGCCGCTCTCGACGTCGAGATGCTGATCGAGTTGCGCGACGCGATCGAGGCCGAACTGCGCCGCGAGGGCAAGTGGGAGTGGGCCGAGCAGGAGTTCGCCTCGATCCTGTCCGCGCCGCCACGTGAGCCGAAGCCGGATCCGTGGCGCCGGACGTCGGGGATGCACCGCGTCCGCAATCGCCGCAGTCTGGCCGTCGTACGGGCGTTGTGGGAGGCGCGGGACCAGATCGCCGAGTCCGCTGACATCTCCCCCGGCCGGATCCTGCCGGACGCCGCGATCGTCGAGGCGGCGTCGGCGGTGCCGGCCGACCGGGACACGCTCCAGCGTCTGACCGCATTCAAGGGCCGCGGCGCGCACCGGCACATGCGGACCTGGTGGGAGGCGATCGACCACGCGCGCCGCCTGCCCGAGTCCGAGCTACCGAAGCAGGGCCCGCGGTACGACGGCCCGCCGCCGGCCCGTGCCTGGGCCGACCGGGACCCGGATGCCGCTGCCCGTTTGTCGGCCGCCCGCTCCTCGGTCGCCGAGATCGCCGAGGCGCACCGGCTTCCGACCGAGAACCTGCTCTCCCCCGACACCATCCGCCGGCTGGCATGGTCGCCACCACCCGAGCTCGGCCTCGAGGTGGTGACGACCTTCCTGCGCGAGCACAACGCCCGCGAGTGGCAGATCGGGCTCACCGCCGGCGTGCTGACCGATGCGATGGAGTCCGAGGCCCCGAAGGAACAGCTCGACTGATCACCCGGCCGGGCGGAACAGCGAGCTCTGCACGTACTCCAGCGCCTTGGTGAACTTCTCGTCGCCGAACCGGCGGCCCATCTCGGCCTCGTCGATCTCCTCGATCCGGGTCTGCAGCCAGTAGAGGTTGCCGAACGGGTCGTGCACCCGCGCGACGATGTCGCCCCAGAACAGATGCGTCGGCTCGGTCACGACGGTGCCGCCGGCTGCCACCGCCTGCTTCAGCGCGGTCTCCACGTCCGCGACGTAGAGCCGCAGGAAGGCAGGCGTCGGCGGCCAGTCCGGCTTGTCGAACATCATCACCACCGAGTCGCCGATCCGCATCTCGGCGTGGCCGATGTTCCCGTGCTCGTCGACGACCCGGCCACCGAGGTCCACCGCATCGAACGCGGACGCGAGGAAGTCCATCAGCCCGGCGGTGTCGTGCCCGATGATCCACGGCGTCACCGAGTGGTAGCCCTCGGGGATCGGGTTCACAGTCGTCATGTTCGCTGCTCCTTCGCGGTTCGGTTACCACCACCGTAGGAGCAGTACCGGCCAGGTTCTGGCCTCTACTTCAGCGCGACCACATCCTGTTGCTGGTCTGGCCAGGTGACGACAACCGTGGCGCCGTCGACCTCTGCAGTGATCCCGTCGGTGATGCAGTCCTGACCGCTGAGCAGCACTACGGCGGCGTACACGCGTCCGGGTTCGAGGCCGGTCTCGACCCACGGAGTGACAGACACTTCGCCGAAGGCGTTCACGCCCTCCCGGGTCGTGCTGCCCTCTTGCCACTCGCCGATCAGCGGTACGACGGCCGACACCCGCCCGGACCCTGTCAGTGGGTAGCCGGAGATCGTCAGGGTCAACGGTTCACCGTCGAACTGGCCGTCCACGCGGGCGATGCGGACCTCGAAGGGACCATGGAGGACGGACGCGGTGACAACTGAAAGGCCTGCTGTCTCCGGTTCCTCCGCCCCGAACTGCACGGGGAACCGGCTGACCGCCGTCCGCGGGCCGAGGCTCAGGAGGGTGATCGGGCGCCGCTGCGACCACCGCCCGTCGGACCTTCGCACCGCGACCTGATTGTCCGGGACCTCGTCCGCGTCGATCAGATCGGGCCCGGTGATCGTCGAGTAGGCGTGGCGGCAGTAGAGCGGATCCTCCGCAGCCAGTTCGGTCCCGGCGTGGTCGGTGCCGTGGTTGACCACGCGGACGATGCCGTCGGCCGTCGTACCCGAGATGAGCCAGCCCGGCGGCCGAGCAACGACCGAGACATCGGACTGCTCGAGCTGCAGCGGCTCCTCGCGGGCGGTCCACACCGGATGACCCGCCGGCAGCACAAGTCCGGCGAAGCCCAGACTCGCCCAGTACGGCGATCCCGGACCCGAGTACGACTGCCGCATCCGCGGGAACGCCGTACGCCACCCGAGGCCGAGCAGACCACGGTCGTCCCAGGCACCGGCATCGGCGAACCAACTGAGGATGCCACTGGTCAGACGCCGGGTCGCTCCGGGAGGCAACGGACTCGCGTCGAAGATCGCGCCCGCCCAGTACGGCGACGCGGTCGCGAACCGGTACACGAGCGAACGGCCTTGGTGGAGCGGCGCGCCATCGGCTCCGACGAGATGCTGGACGGTGCCGAGGTACTTATGCAACCGCTCGCGATAACCGTCGAGCAGCTCGCCGGTCTCGCCCGACATGCGGCAGTACCAGAGCGAGAACAGGTGCATGACCCAGCCGTTGTACCAGTCGTAGTGGGTGGTCCTGCCCTCGCGGATCCCGTCGGTGTACCAGCCGTCGCCTTGGTAGAACGTGTCCAGCGTCGCGATGTTCTTCTGGATCACCGACTCGTCGCACGGTCCGCCCACCGAGCGCAGGAAGGCGAGGGTGACGTTCTGGAACCACAGCCAGTTGCTCGCCGAGTACGTGACCTCGTTGGCCGGCGCCAGCCATTCGACGACCTGCGCACGCGTCCGGTCGTCCAGCTTGTCCCAGACCTGTGCACGGGATTCGTGCAGGGCGATGGTCATCGCGGCTGCCTCGACGCGCGGCTGACCGAACTCCGTCAGCCGCGGCCAGGCCTCCGGTGAGGTCGGGTCCGCGCCGGCGGCGAGGCCCTCGGCGTACCAGCCGGCGTGATCGTGCGGATCGTCCTCCGATCCGGCGAGCCGGAAGCCGGCGGTCAGAAATGATCTGGCGAACCCTTCCAGCCCGTCGCTCGCCGACCCGGACCTCGACGCCGGACCGGGAGGATCGACATTCGCATGACGCGGGCTCGCGAAATCCCGCAAGGCGAGCAAGGTCCGGTCAGCCGTCTGCTCCCAGTGCTCCCGTGTCCACCCTGTGTACGGCGACAGCGTTCGATCTGAGGTCAGTCGCTCGGCGTACCGTCGTTCACCCATGGCCAGCCCTCCGCATCCCAGTGCAGTTCGTCCATCATCAGCTTGCGGGTCTGCACGGACGGCAGATGGTTGCCGTCGGCGTCGTACCACGGATAGCCGTGGTAGAAGATCATCTGCCGCTGTTGCCCGCCGATCCGGACGTCGGTGATGAACTGGTGGCCGGGCGAGGCGACCCGGTCGTCGCCGCGCAGGATCGGCGTCGGGTGCTTGCCGGCGTCGAAGTTCCCCATCGGCGAGGTGGCCCGGGCGACACCGACCGCGTAGTTGCCGTTCCAGGTGTACAGATTCCCGCTGTAGAACAGGTAGTAGCTTCCGTCCCGGTAGAGCATGCTCGGACCCTCGACCGAGTTGCCTTCCCACGGCAGCGTCACGTGCATGATCTCGGTCGCCGGACCGACTCGGGTCAGTCCGTCCGGGGAGAGCCGGCCGATCGAGATGCGCTTGGTGAGCGTTCCCTGGAGGTCGTCCTTCCAGATCAGGTACCGCGCACCGTCCACGTCCTGGAACATGGTGGCGTCGATCATCGAGTAGTCGGGCATGCCCGCCAGTGGCGTGGGATTCAGCTGCCAGCCCTTCTCGAGGTCGTGTGAGGTGGCGACGTAGATCTTGTTGAACTGGCCGGGGGCCGTACGCATGTTGAAGTAGGCGACCCACTGACCACCGATCTGGTACACCTCCGGTGCCCAGAAGTCGACGTACCCGGCCGGCGGCTCGACGAAGCGCCCGAGGTCCTCCCAGGTGTACCCCGCATCGCGGGAACGGTACTGCTTGAGCCCGGTCGTGAACGCGTACCAAGTGTTGCCCTGGACAACGATCCCGGGATCGGCCGCCGGACATTCGTGCAACGGGTTCGGATACTCACCAGGACCGACGCGTGACGCGCAAGGCACCGCGGTGGCCGCCGAGGCTGGAACGGCGGCCGCGACGCTGCCGGCGCCGACCATGACCAGCGCCGCGATCGTCGCTGCCGTGCGTAACAGTAGTGGTCTGTGCACAGTCATCTCCTCGAACCGTCGATGCGCAGGAGTACTGCCCCGAGTGCAGGCACCTGGACGTCCACGTGGCCGTCCTCAACGCGGCTGTGGCCGGTTCTCCTGTCGTGGTTGGTGTCGCTGAATTCCCACAGCTCGCCCGCTCCCGCGCGCACGAGTTCGCTCAGATCGGCATCCACGCTGTACGCCGTTTCGGTCGCCGAGTTCACGACCAGGAACCAGACGTCACCGTGACTGTCGCGGGTGGTGATGGACAGGATGTCCGGAGAGCCGGCGACGCTCTCATGGGTGACACGGCCGCCTTGCAGCGCGCGGATCCCCATCCGGAGTGCGTAGTACGTGACCCGGCGGGTGCCGTCCTTCCCGACCAGGTACGCCCGGTTCGGCGCATCGTAGAGATTCACGATGTGGTTGCCGTAGACATACGAGTCCGGGCTGGACATCCGGATCAGGTTCTGCAGGATCAGGACTCCGGACGAGACCTGCTGATACGAGTCGGCGCCGTGGCCGTAGACCGGGCCCCACTCCGTCACCCACAACGGGCGATCCGGTTGCCCGGCGGCGTTCATGAGCTGGTGCACCTCGCGGAGGTTTCCGCTCGGGTCGTCGGAGAAGTCGTGGTAGTCGACCGCGTCGAAGGAGTCCGGAACCTTCTCGAGCGCGTCCTTGATCCAGCCGAAGCGGTCGCCGGCGTCGTTGACCGACGTACCTGCCGACACCGGTGCGTAGGTCTGGTACGCCCGCTGCGGAAGGAACCGCTGATAGGTGTAGTCGATGGCGTCCTTGGTCAGCCTGACGAAATCCCAGTAGTCGTCCTCGGTGCCGAGCCAGCCCTGCCCGTCGTGATTCGGTTCGTTGCCGAGTTCCCAGTCGTCGACCCGGTAGTCGTTGCGGACGTTCAGCCAGTAGACACTGGCGAAGACATGCTGCCACCACTCGTTGCGGCCCTCGGGCGTGTTCGGTGGGTTGAGCGGCGTGGCCCAGTCCGGATCCAGGGTCGCGTTCTGGACCCGCAGCGACACCATCGGCTTGACGTGCGCGTCCTTGAGGCTGCCGAAGATCTGGCGCCAGTTGCCCTGCCATCCTTCGCCGGGATTCGTCGCGTACCAGAACGGACTGCCCTCGGGCGGATGGGTGAAGGCGTTGTCCCACCACGCCCAGTTGACGACGTTCGGGTCGGACTTGATCTCGTCGATCGTGGGCGAGCCGAAGACGCCGTCGTCGTCGTCCCACTCCCACGCGTACATGTGACCTTCGTAGAAACGGTAGGTGTTGATGCCGAGATCCTTGATGTCGCGGATGTCGAAGTTCGTGATGCCGCGATCGGCGCCGATGTAGCGAGTGCTCACTCCCCACGGCTTGCCGGAGACCTTGATCGTCGTCTTCGCGGTGGCGACACCCGGCGCCGCGGCGGCGGCCGGCAGGGTGGGCAGCAGGACCGCTCCCGACGCGATCGCACTCGCCTTCAGTGCGCCTCTTCGCGAGATCTTGCCAGGCATAGCATCTTCTCCTTCGTCAGAGCGCAGCACGGATCAGACCCTTACCGCTCTTCTCCCAGACGTGCCTGCCGCTACAGCGACCCCGCGGTCTCCTGAGCCGGCGAGATCGGGCCACCGACCATGCCGGTGAGCACCAGGGCCGCCGCCCCGAGCGCGCCGCCTCGCGCGCCGAGGCGACCGAGGCGGATCGTCGGTGGCGCGAACGGCAGCCGGCGGTCGGTGACCTCCTGCAACGGACCGACGATGAAGTCGCCTGCGCGCATGGTCGAGCCGCACAGCACCACCAGGGGTGAGTCCGTCACACACAAGGTCGCAGCAACCACCGCGCCCAGGCCGCGACCGACATCGGCCAGTACCTCGGCCATTTGCAGGTCGCCCGACAGTGCCTCGTCGATCACGACGTCGGCGTCGACGCGCGACAACGGCACGCCACCGAGGCGCCTGCGCCTGGACTCACGGAGCCGTGCGACCGCGGCGCGGATGATGGCCGAAGAGCCGACCACGTCCGACACCTTCACCGGTGTCACGCCGCCCTTGCCGTCGTTGAGGTCCAAGATCATCCGGCCGACCGCCCCGGCAGCACCATCGCCTCCGGTGAACAACCGGCCGCCGCTGATCACGGCACCGCCGAGACCCTCGTCCACCACCAGGCACAGCAGATCAGTGGCTCCCCGACCGGCGCCGAACAGGTGCTCGCCGACAGCCACCGCATGGGCGCGGTTCTCGGCCACGACAGGGAGCTCGAATCGGTCGGCCAGGAACGCATGCAGATCCAGGCCGGTCCAGCCCGGGGCCTGCTGCGGAAGGAACATGCCGGGTCTCGAGCGCTGCATCCGGGTCGGCACGGCAACGCCGAGTCCGGTCACCCGGTCCGGTGTCTCCACCGTCGTCAAGAGCCGGCCCACGACACGGTCCAGGGTCCGCTCGAAGCGCCGCTGTCCGTCCTCGAGGTCACAGTCGGTCGACACCTCGCCGTGGATCTGTCCGGACAGGTCCGAGATCACCGCCGAGATGTGATGCCGGTCGACACTCACTCCGGCGGCCAGCAGCCGGTCCATTCTCAGGCCGTACAGGATCGGCCGGCGGCCGCCGGACGACTCCCCCTCGCTCACCGGCAGGACAACGCCCTCGGTCTCGAAGTCGGCCAGGATCTCCGAGATCGTCGGCACGCTCAGCCCCAGGTCGCGGGCCAGCATCGCCTTGGACAAGTTGCCGTGAGCACGGAGCCGGCCGAGCACCTGAGCCCGATGCTCGTCCCTGACTCGTCGAACGCCACCCACTTTCGGAACCCTCCTGAAGAAGTGCGTGCCGACCATGATGCGCGTGCGCCGGACTGTGCGTCAACAGGTGCCCAGAGAACGTTTTCTGATTGGGCAGAAAGTTTCCTGCGGTGTTGACGCCCAATTGGGAGGATGTCACCATGATGCGATCTTCTTAAGGACGGTTGCAAAAGTGGTCCCGAAGAGTCCCAACATCCTGTTCCTGATGTCCGACGAGCACCGGTACGACGTGGCCGGGTTCGCCGGAGATCCGGTGATCAGGACACCCACGCTGGACTGGCTGGCCGAAACGGGTGCCGTCTTCGGCAACGCCTACACCCCCTCCCCGGTCTGCATCCCGGCCCGGCAGAGTCTGATGTCCGGGCAGTTGCCACGGACGACCGGATGTCTGCGGTACGGGGAGGATCTGCCCCCGGGGCACGAGACGTTCGCCCGCACGCTGGCCCGGCACGGGTACGCGACCGTTGCCTGCGGCAAGCTTCACCACCGCGGCGTGGACCAGATGCAGGGCTGGACCCGGCGGATCGGATCCGACATCACCATCGGCGCGGACGCCGTCGACAGCCCGGCCGCCGAGTTCGCCGAGCGGGTGCCGTCGCTGGCCGAGGTGAAGTGGAGCGATGCCAAGGAGGTCAAGCGGGCCGGCATCGGCCGCGGACCACTGGTGGCGCAGGACGAATACACACTCACCGGCGCGCTGGACTTCATCGGGGAGTTCTTCACCGATCCGTACTACGACCGGCCCAGCCCCGATCAGCCCTTGCTGCTCAAGGTGAGCCTGAACCAGCCGCACTACCCGTACTTCGCGGACGAGGAACGCTTCACCCACTACCTCAACCGCGTCACGCCGTACCTGAACCAACCGGTGTCCGACCACCCGTTCCTCGCCCAGCGCCAGGTGCGCCCGGGCATCGACGCCACCGAGGTCGAGATCCGCCGGGCCACAGCGGCGTACTACGCGATGGTCGAAAACGTGGACGCCATGTTCGGGCAGGTGCTCAGGGCGCTGCGGCACCAGGGCCAGGACCTGGACGACTGGGTGATCGTCTACACCGCCGACCACGGCGAGATGCTCGGTCAGCACGGCATCTGGGAGAAGCAGAAGTTCTACGAAGCCAGTGCCCGGGTCCCGCTGATCATCCGCTCGCCGCAGCACTTCAGTGGCAGCCACATCGACGAGAACGTCAACCTCTGCGACCTGTACGCGACCCTGTGCGACCTGGCAGGGCATCCGGTGCCGGACGGTCTCGACAGTCGCAGCCTGGTCCCGTTGATGCGCCGAGAGCCGACGGACTGGTCCGGCGAATCGGTCTCCCACTTCGGCGACACGAACCTGATGATCAAGCAGGGCAACCTCAAGTACCAGTACTACGGCGAAGCCATGCCCGAGGTGCTGTTCGACCTCGAGGCTGATCCGTCCGAGCAGCGGGACTTCATCGCCGCACCCGAGTACCGCGAGCTGGTCGAGCGGTTCCGGACCCGACGCGCCGCCCTTGGCTACGGCCCGGACGCGGACCCCGACTACCGCAATGCCGGCTACACGGAAGTCCGACCGATGGTGCGTGGAAGGAGCTGACCGTGGCATTGACCATCGACAAGAGGCCGGCGGTGAAGTCAGCTCCGCCGGGATCACCGCATTCGCTGGGCCGGCTCGCGCGCCTGAAGCGCGACTGGGGCCTGCTCGTGTTCGCGGTGCCCGGCCTGCTGGTCTTCCTGGTCTTCCACTACGTCCCGTTGCTCGGCAACGTGATCGCATTCAAGGACTACCAGCCGTACCTCGGCGTCCGGCAGAGCCCGTGGGTCGGCTTCTCGAACTTCGCTCTGATCTTCAGCGGCGATCCCGACGTACTCAACGCGCTGAAGAACACGCTCGTCCTCACGGTGCTCCAGGTCGCGTTCGTGTTCCCGGCTCCGATCGTTCTCGCGCTGGTGCTCAACAGCCTGATGTACGAGCCGATCAAGCGATTCGTGCAGAGCGTCCTGTACATGCCGCACTTCCTGTCCTGGGTGATCGTCGTCGCGATCTTCCAGCAGATCCTCGGGAACGCCGGTCTGCTCAACACCTACCTGCGGCACAAGGGCATCGAGCCGATCGAGATCATCGGCAACCCGGACGCGTTCCGCGCACTGATCACGTCGCAGGTCATCTGGAAGGACACCGGGTGGGGAACGATCCTGTTCCTGGCCGCGCTGTCACGCGTCGATCAGGAGCAGTACGAGGCCGCCTCCGTCGACGGCGCCGGGCCGGCCCGGCACATGTGGCACGTCACCCTGCCGGCGCTGCGTCCGCTGATCATCCTGCTCGGCATCCTGCGTCTCGGCGATTCGCTGAGCGTCGGCTTCGAACAGATCCTGCTGCAGCAGGGTGCGGGCACCGAGGTCACCGAGGTCCTCGACACCTACGTCTACCACCACGCCTTCCAGCAGGGCGAGTGGGGCATCAGCGCCGCGGTCGGCCTGGTCAAGGGCGTCGTCGGCCTGGCGCTGGTCCTCGGCGCGAACAAGGTCGCGCATCTCTTCGGAGAGGACGGAGTGTACCGATCGCGATGAACACCACAGCCCGTACGAGGACCCACGGCCGATCGCCCGCGATGGCGCCGGCGTCCCTGCCGATCAAGATTCTCAAGGCGATCGTGCTCCTGATCGCCTGTGCGCTGGTCGTGATGCCGTTCGTCTCGGTGATCTCGACGAGCCTGGCCGACCAGCAGCAGATCACCGACGCGGGTGGTTACGTGTTGCTGCCGGACCGGCCGTCGTTGTCGGCGTACAGCTCGATCCTGGCCGGCGGCGTGGTCGCCCGGGCGCTGCTCGTCAGCGTGGGGATCGCCGTCGTCGGGACGGTTCTCGGCCTGATCGTCACCTCGGCGATGGCCTATTCGCTGTCGCGGCCGACGTCCTTCGCGCACAAGCCGATCCTCATGGTCGTCCTGCTCACCATGCTGTTCAGTCCCGGGATCATTCCGAACTACCTGCTGATCAAGCAGCTGGGACTGCTGAACAGCTGGTGGTCGCTGATCCTGCCAGTGCTGGTCACCGGCTTCTCGGTCATCGTGCTGCGCTCGTTCATGATGGGACTGCCGCCGGACATCCTGGAGTCGGCCCGCATCGACGGGGCCAACGACCTGCAGATCTTCGTGCGCATCATCCTCCCGCTGTCCAAGGCCGCCCTCGCCGTCATCGGGCTGTTCTTCGCCGTCGGGTTCTGGAACTCGTGGTTCAACGCCCTGCTCTACATCAACGATCCGTCGAAATTGCCGCTCCCACTGGTGCTCCGCACGTATGTCGTCGACAACGCGCGGCTCGGTGCGGAGCAACTGTCCGGGGAGGCCGGCGTGCTGCCGCCGACCCAGTCGCTCCAGATGGCCATTCTCGTCATCTCGCTGATCCCGATCCTGCTCGTCTACCCCTTCCTCCAGCGCCACTTCACGAAGGGCGTTCTGGTCGGCGCCGTCAAAGGCTGAGCCGCCGTCCATCGCCGGCTTCGAAAGGAGAAACGCCATGTCCGAGTCAATGAGTCGCCGTACCCTCCTCCGGCTGATGGGAGGAACCGCGGCCGCCGCGGCCGCCGGCCCGACCCTCAGTGCCTGCTCCAGCTCCCCCACCACGAGCCAGCAACAGCAGAACTCCGGGGTCCAGCTCCCGTCGTACATTCCGTATCAGGGGGTCAAGCCGGACCTGGCGCCGACGAAGGACGGCGTGATGTCGGGCTTCCTGCGGTACCCCGGGACTCCGATCGTCGGAGTCCCGGACCGGCCGGGCACGGGCTCGGAAGAACTCACCGCCTTCATCCAGCAGTTCCGGCCGATCCCACCGGCGGCGTCGAGGAACGAGTACTGGCGCAACGTCAACGACAAGCTCGGCGTCACCCTGAACCTGCAGATGGTGCCGAGCGCGAACTACGCCGACAAGCTTCCGACCGTGCTCAGCGGCGAACTGCCGGACTTCACCATGATCGTCAATACGCCCAACCTGCCGCAGTTGCTGGACGCGAAGTGCCAGAACCTCAGCGAGTTCCTGGCCGGCGACGCGATCAAGGACTACCCGATGCTGGCCAACCTGCGCCCGGAGGCCTGGCGCACGACGGTGTTCAACGGCGGGATCTACGGCATCCCGATCCCCCGGGAGCGGGTCGGCGTCATCTGGTTCACCCGCGTCGACATCGTCAAGGCGCACGGCCTCAATCCGGCGCCCGCGACGTTCGCTGAGTTCAAGGAGCTCGCCAAAGGCGTCACGAACCCGAAGGAGAACCGCTGGGCGTTCCACGGCGCGCCCGGAGTTCGCGACCTCATCCTGCGGATGATGGGAGCTCCGGTCGGTTGGCAGGAGGAGGGCGGCAAGTTCA
Source organism: Kribbella sp. NPDC050241 (assembly GCF_044459685.1). Lineage (NCBI taxonomy): Bacteria > Bacillati > Actinomycetota > Actinomycetes > Propionibacteriales > Kribbellaceae > Kribbella > Kribbella sp. NPDC050241. Next base: position 836,372 of record NZ_JBITJE010000001.1, on the reverse strand, counting down.
CCTCGATCAACGAGCTGGACCAGACCAAGCAGGCGATCAGCGACACCCGGGAACTTGTCAAGGCCGGCTACTTCCATCCCGACACGTTCACTCAGGGTGCGCCGTTCAAGGACTGGATCGGCGGCGGACGGGTCGTGATGGTCAGCGACAACTACTCCGCCTGGCCGCAGTACGTCACGCAGTACCTGAAGCCGAACTCACCCGTGCAGTTCGACGGCATGCTGCCGCCGAAGTACGACGCGGGCTCGACGCCGAACCTCGGGCGCGGCGTTCCGTCGTTCAGCACGACCGCGTTCAAGAAGACCGACGACAAGGAGCGGATCAAGCTGATGCTCCGGGTCGCGAACTACCTCGCGGCGCCGTTCGGCACCCAGGAGTACCTGATCAACCGGTACGGCAAAGAAGGCGTCGACTACACCATGGTGAACGGCGACCCGATCCTGACCAGCAAGGGCGAGGTCGAGCACACCGCCGAGTTCTACCGGATCGCGGACGCGCCCTGGCCGCTGTACGAACCAGGTCACCCCGAAGAGACCACGAAGGAGCACGCGTACCAGGTCAAGGCGGTGCCGATGACGCTCGCCAACCCGGCCGACGCGCTGTACTCCGAGACCTACAACCGCAAGCGGAACACGCTGACCAAGCTGCTCGACGACGCCCTCGCCGAGGTCCTTCAGGGTCGCAAGGACCTGGCGGCCTGGGACGAAGCGATGGACCGCTGGCGCAAGCAGGGCGGCGACCAGGTCCGCAAGGAGTACGAGGAAGCGTTCGCCGCGTCCAAGTGACCGGTCAGAGCAGGTCGGCTCCGGAGGTGGGATCCGCCTCCGGGGCAGCGACCGGATCCACCGGGTGGCGGTCGCTGGTCGTCAGGTCCGCCCGGATCTCGCGGCGCAGCGTGAGGACGATCTGCAGTGCGCCGAGCAGGATGACCGTCGCGATGATGGCGAAGATCTGCCGGTAGCTGAGCAGGCTCACCAGCAGGCTGCCGATGGCAAGCGAGATCGCCTGCGGCGTGGACACGAGCACCTCGACCGCGGTCGACACCCGGCCGATCAGGTGGCCCGGCGAACGCCGTTGCATCAGCGTCGTGAAGGCGACGAACGTCCACGGCAGCCCGACACCGCAGATGCCCGCGCCGACCAGGACCAGGACGATGCTCGGCGCGGCCGCGCAGACGATGGTGGCGGCGGCCAGAGCCGTCAGGCCGAGTGCGCAGGTGGCGATCTCACCGAGGCGACGGACGGCGCGGCTCGCGGTGAGCCCGCCCATGACCGCGCCGACGCCTTGGCAGGTCACGAAGACGCCGGAGAAGGTCGGCGGCTTGCCGAAGGCGTCCATCAGCGCGTAGATCGACGACTCGAAGAAGCCGATGACCAGGATCGAGATCGCGAGCCCCAGCAGGACGTGGCGGAGTACGCGGTCGTTGACCAGGAACCGGACACCCTCGAGGACGTCCTCCCGGAAGGTGTGCTTCGCCGGCGCGGGCGCCTCGGTGATCGTGATCGTCGCGATCAACAGTCCGGCGATGACGAACGTGCCGGCGTCGACGACCGCGACCAGCCAGCCGCCCGTGGTCGCGAAGATCGCGGCCCCGACCAGCGGCCCGAACAGCCGGTAGCCCTCCTTGATCGTGGCCAGGCTCGAGTTCGCGTCGACCAGGAGCTCATCGGGCAGCAGGTCCTTGAGCAGGCCGTTGAGTGCCGCGGGCAGTACGACGAACGAGACGCCGTACAGGAAGGCGACGACCCAGATCAGCCAGACGTCGTTCGCGTCCCGCACGAGCACGAGCGGGAGGACCGCGGCCGCGCTGGCGAAGTTGCCCCAGACAAGGATCGCCTTGCGGGGCAGCCGGTCCACCCAGACGCCGAGGAGTGGGGCGCCGAGCGCCGGCAGCACCATGAAGAAGAAGGTCAGACCGGCCATCGCGTTCGAGTCGGTGAGGGTCTTCACCCACATGCTCAACACCAGCAGCATCACCGAGTCGCCGAGCATCGACGTACTCAGCCCACCGAAGAGGCGAGGGAACCCGGGCTGCGCGAACAGTTTCCTCATGCCGGCTCGACCCCCGGGAAGTACGTCGGAACGCCCCACGCGACGAACTCGCACAGACGCGCGCCGGATGGTCGCTCCTTCGGTTCAGTCAGTCGCTCCACATAGCGGTCGAGGACCGCATTGATCGCGACGTTCATCTCCTTGAGCTCGTCCGCAGTCAGCCACGCGACCATCTCGGTGCTGCTGTGCGCCGCGCGCCATTCCTCGGACTCCTCCGGCGCGCGCTGCTGTGCCTCCCGCAGCCGGTCCATCGCCCGGCCCATCGTCACCTCGGACAGCGCCTGCGCAGCCCGACGTTCGTCGATCGACCCCGAGGCGTGCTCGTCGTCCCAGCGGAAGCCGAGCCCCGGCACCTGCCATGGCCGCTGCCGGCCCTTCCCACCTTCGGCCTCCTCCACGAACCCGTGCTGCGCCAGCTTGCGCAGGTGCCACGAGCAGTTGGCCGGCGTCTCGTCGAGCCGGTCGGCCAGTTCGGTGGCGGTCAGTGGTCCGCTGATCGACAGCAGCTCGACGATCGCCATCCGCACCGGATGGGCCAGGGCGTTGAGCTCACGGGGGTCGCTGAGACGGCGATGCGGGTTCGGCATCCATCGAAAGTACTCTTTCGAAAGAGTTGTTGCAATGAGTTGTGGGCACAGAAAATCGCCCGCCGCGCGGGGCGCGGCGGGCGACGGAGAAGCAGACCGGACAGACCCGGCGAGGGGCGAGCGGGCCTGGCTGGGCCGGCGCGGGATGCCTCAGGCCGGGAGGTGGGACTCGATCGCGGTGACGACCTCGGCGGACTCCGGCTCGGTGCGCGGGCGGAAGCGGGCGGCGACCGTGCCCTCCGGGGTGATCAGGAACTTCTCGAAGTTCCACTGGATGTCACCGGCCTCGCCGTCGGCGTCCGGCGTCAGGGTCAGTTCGGCGTACAGGGGGTGCCGGCCGTCGCCGTTCACCTCGAGCTTGTCCAGCATCGGGAAGGTGACGCCGTACGTGGTCGAGCAGAAGGCGGAGATCTCGTCCGCCGTACCCGGCTCCTGACCGCCGAACTGGTTGCACGGGGCACCGAGCACGGTGAAGCCACGGGCGCCGTACTGCTTCTGCAGGTTCTCCAGGCCCTCGTACTGCGGGGTCAGGCCACACTTCGACGCGACGTTCACGACCAGGACGGTCTTGCCTTTGTAGTCACCGAGCGAGGTCGGAGCGCCGGCGAGGGTGGTCAGCGGGATGTCGTACAGGCTCATGCAGAACCTTTCGAGGTTGGGAGGACGGGGCCGGGACGCGACTGTACGCCGCGAGGCCGGCTCGGCGGCGTCGATTGCCGGACGTCACACGGTGAAGAATACTGCTCGGCTAGCGAACTTCCACGGACTCGGTCCGGATGGGCTCCGGGGCAGGAGTTGGCGAGGGCATCCAGAGTTTGCACTCGGTGATGGCCGCCGTGAGCAGGTTGTACAGCCGGTCGTCCGGGTCCGGCACACAGGCCTGCGAGATGCCTTCCACCGCGCAGGACACGGCGCGTGGCGCGGTCCGCTTGGCGAAGTCCGGCGTACCCCGATGGGCCCTTGCGGTGAAGGACCGCGCCCACTTGGTCGCGGCCGGAACCGCCTCCAGGACCGCCTGCGAGTCGGGCTCGAGGTCGTCGAGTGGACGCCCGTCCAGCGCGGCGAGTTGCTTCTCCCCCACCAGCAGAGCCACTGCGAGGATGTACTGCCGCTCCTGCGACACCACCGGCAGCGCATGCTGGATACAGCGGGCGGTCACCCGCGCTACGACGTGTGGATCGTCGGGAGTCAACCCGATCACCGATGGGATCAGTGGCGCCAGCCGGGTGCGGCCGGCATCCGTCGTGCAGTCGTTGACGTCGCGCGCCACGCCCGCCAGCAGCGGATGCGTACAGGCCGGATGGTCCGACCATGGCTCGCCTGCCAGATAGGAGGCGAACTCCATGAAGCAGGCACCCTTGCGCGGGTTGCGGTGTTTGCCCCGGCTCAGCACCGGCACGGAGAGATCAGCATTGTTCATGAACGGCTCCAGACACACGGACCTTGCCACCAGCATGCGCCGAATCGCGCCGGTTCGCCACGGGTTGTGGTCTGCGTGAGCAACCGGGTGTGCGCTGTGAGCAGCCGCACAGGCGTGGCTGCTTGGGGAGTTCTGTTACCGACGGGTAGCATCGAGGTAGCTTTCCCGACCCCCAGAGGAGGGCCCCCGTGCCCCGTGAGATCCGCGATGTCGTGTTCGTCGACGGCGTTCGCACCCCGTTCGGCAAGGCCAAGGGCCAGTACGCCGAAACCCGCGCCGACGATCTGGTGATCAAGTGCATCCGGGAGCTGCTGCGGCGCAACCCGGAGCTTCCGCCGGAGCGGGTGGACGAGGTCGCGATCGCGGCCACCACCCAGATCGGCGACCAGGGCCTGACCATCGGCCGGACCGCGGCCCTGCTGGCCGGCCTGCCGAACACCACTCCCGGCTACGCCATCGACCGGATGTGCGCGGGCGCGATGACCGCTGTCACCACGACCGCCTCGGGCATCGCCTTCGGCGCGTACGACGTGGTCGTCGCCGGCGGGGTCGAGCACATGGGCCGCCACCCGATGGGCGAGGGCGTCGACCCGAACCCCCGCATCATTGCCGAGAAGCTGGTCGACACCTCCGCCCTCGTGATGGGTTCCACCGCGGAGAATCTGCACGACCGCTTCCCCGGTATCACCAAGGAGCGCGCCGACGCGTTCGCCGCCGCGTCTCAGGAGAAGGCGGCCAAGGCGTACGCCAACGACCTGATCCAGCCGGACCTCGTCCCGATCGCGACCCGGTCGGCCGAGCAGGGCTGGGGCTACGCGGCCACCGACGAGCCGATGCGGCCGGGCACCACGGTCGAGGACCTGGCCACGCTGAAGACGCCGTTCCGCCCGCACGGCCGGGTCACCGCGGGCAACTCGGCCGGTATCAACGACGGCGCGACCGCCTGCGTGCTGACATCCGCCGAGGCCGCGGCCGAGCTCGGCCTCACCCCGAAGATGAAGCTGGTGTCCTACGGCTTCGCCGGCGTCGAGCCCGAGGTGATGGGCGTCGGCCCGATCCCCGCCACCGAGAAGGCGCTCAAGCTCGCCGGGCTGACCATCCACGACATCCAGGCGTTCGAGGTGAACGAGGCGTTCGCCGTTCAGGTGATCGCGTTCCTGGAGCACTACGGCATCGCCGACGACGACCCGCGGGTCAACCCGTACGGCGGCGCGATCGCCTACGGCCACCCGCTGGCATCCTCCGGCGTCCGGCTGATGAACCAGCTGGCCACGCAGTTCGAACAGCGCCCCGAGGTCCGCTACGGCCTGACCACGATGTGCGTCGGCCTGGGCATGGGTGGAACGGTCATCTGGGAGAACCCGAACTGGGAAGGTGCCTCGGCATGAGCTTGCAGGAACTGATCGACTCGGCCTCTGCTCTGTCGACGGACGAGGTCGTCACGCTCGCGCACTCGCGGGACGTCGTGCTGCCGGGCAAAGCCGGTGTCATGGCGCTCATCACGCTCGACAACGGGCACGACCACACCAAGCCCAACACGTTCGGGCCGAAGGGCCTGGCGTCGCTCAACACCGCGCTCGACGCGGCGCTCGCGCGCGACGACATCGCCGCGATCGGTGTCACCGGCAAGCCGTTCATCCTGGCCGCCGGTGCCGACCTGACCGGCGTACCGAAGCTGACCGATCGCGAGCAGGCGCTGAACCTGGGCCGGATCGGTCACGGCGTGATGCGCAAGCTGGTCGACGGCGGCACGCCGTCGTTCGCGTTCGTGAACGGCGTGTCGCTGGGTGGCGGTCTCGAGGTCGCGCTGCACGCCACGTACCGCACCGTCTCGGCCGCGGCCGGCGTGCTCGCGACGCCCGAGGTGTTCCTCGGCCTGATCCCGGGCTGGGGTGGCAACTTCCTGCTGCCGAACCTGATCGGGGCGGACAAGGCGGTGAAGGTCGTCGTCGAGAACGCCCTGAACCAGAACAAGATGCTGAGCGGGCCGGAGGCGGTGAAGTTCGGCATCGGCGACGTACTGCTGGACTCGGCCGACTTCCTGGAGCAGTCGCTGATCTGGGCCTCGAAGGTCCTCACGGGTGAGATCACGGTCGAGCGGGCCGAGATCGACCGCGGCGAGGCCTGGGATGCGGCCGTTGCCCGGGGCAAGGGCTTCGCCGATGTCAAGGTGAGTGGTGCGGCGCCGGCGCCGTACCGGGCGCTCGAGCTGATCGCGGCGGCCAAGGACAACAACCGGGACCGTGGTTTCGCGGCCGAGGACGAGGCGCTTGCCGACCTGATCATGAGCGAGGAGCTGCGCAGCGGCCTGTACGCCTTCGACCTGGTGAACAAGCGGGCCAAGCGCCCGGCCGGCGCGCCGGACAAGTCGCTCGGCCGCCCGGTCACGAAGGTCGGCGTCGTCGGCGCCGGTCTGATGGCCGGCCAGCTGGCCCTGCTGTTCGTACGTCGCCTCGAGGTGCCCGTCGTACTCACGGACCTGGACCAGGAGCGGGTGGACCGCGGCGTCGGGTACGTGCACGGTGAGATCGACAAGTTGCTCGGCAAGGGCAGGATCCGACCGGACAAAGCGAACCAGTTGAAAGCCCTCCTCACCGGGTCGGTGGATCGGGCCGTGTTCGCGGATGCCGACTTCGTGATCGAGGCCGTGTTCGAGGAACTGCGGCTGAAGAAGACGATCTTCGCCGACCTGGAGAAGATCATCCGTCCGGACGCGATCCTGGCCACAAACACCTCCTCCCTCTCGGTGACCGAGATGGCCGAGGACCTGGAGCACCCAGAGCGGGTCGTCGGCTTCCACTTCTTCAACCCGGTCGCCGTACTGCCGCTGCTCGAGATCATCCGGGCCGACCGGACCGACGACGCATCGCTGGCGACAGCGTTCGCGGTGGGCAAGACGCTGAAGAAGTCGTGCGTGCTGGTGAAGGACGCGCCTGCCTTCGTGGTGAACCGGCTGCTGACCCGCTTCCTGGGTGAGGTCAGCGCTGCGGTCGACGAAGGGACGCCGATTCCGGAAGCGGACAAGGCGTTGTCGGCGCTGGGGCTGCCGATGCCGCCGTTCGTGCTGCTGCAGCTCGTCGGTCTGCCGGTCGCGTTGCACGTGGCGGAGACGATGAACCGGGCGTACCCGGAGCGGTTCGCGGTGTCGGAGAACCTGGCCAAGGTGGTTGCCGCCGGCAAGACCTCGTTCTACCTGTGGCCGGAGGGCAAGCCGGTGGTCGACCCGGAGGTCGAGGCGCTGGTGACGGTCGGCTCCACCCCGTCGACCCCGGACGAACTCCGCACCCGGGTCCTGACCGCCCTCGCCGAAGAGATCCGCATCATGCTGGACGAGGGCGCGGTCGCGGAGGCGCAGGACATCGACCTGTGCCTGCTGCTCGGAGCCGGCTGGCCGTTCCACCTCGGCGGCATCACGCCGTACCTGGACCGGTCGGGCATCTCCGAGAAGGTCAACGGCACCCGCTTCCTGCCCAAGGGCGTCGCCAGCCTGACCTGACAGCAATCAGCTGGGGGTCGGCGCAACCGGCGACCGGCGTCGATTCTGTTTCGGTGTGCAGCTCGACAGGAAGTGTCGGTCCAGGGAGCAGGTCCGCTGAGGCATTCGCGCCTCAGACCAGCCGGATCGCGTCGACACATCCTGTCGAACTGCACCACTGCATCCCTCGACCCACGCCAAGCCGACCCTCACCCACGCCTCGAGCAGGGCGCGGATGACCCTCGCATTTGTCGGTTCTCTGGTCGTGTGCAGAGGGAGAAGGTGGAACGCGAGTGGTTATTCCCGCACCCGGAGAAATCAGCCTTTGAACTTCTTGGCGGCGGCAACCAACTGGGCTGGGGTCTTGCCGGTGTGTTTCTTCAGGATGGTGGCGAAGGCGGCTTGGGTGGTGTTGTGCTGGGCCAGGTCGGCGTACAGGGCCGCGACTTTCGTCCCGCCCAGTTGGTCTTCCAGGTACGACGTGATCCACCAGCTCTGGCCGTAGGCACGGTCGCCGCTGGCGTTGAACTCGGGTTGGCCGGGGAGGACCTTCATCGACGAGAGGTACTTGGTGCGGACCGATTTACGGTAGGGGTCGACGGTCCACTTCGGGTCGTCTTCGATGGAGGCGGTGCGGACGTACTCCGCGATACCTTCGACCAGCCAGAGTGGTGCGCGTGCGCCGAGGCGCAGCGTCGCGACGTGCGTCATCTCGTGCACGAGCAGGTCCCGATCCAACTGCTGACGGACAGCCGGGTTGACCACGATCCTGCTGCTCACCGGCGCGGTCTGGCGCTGCGTGAACGGATCACCGTCGTACAGGCTGACCGCCTTGGCGGCCACGGTCCAGCCGCTGCCGGAGCCGTAGGTCCACAGGATCGAGAGCACCTGCGGCTCGGACATGGCGACCACCATGACGGCGCCGTTCCACGGACGCGGCCAGTGCCGGCGGACGCCGTCGACGGCTCCTTGGGACGCCCTCGCGATCTTGTTGCCCAGCGCCTTCTCGCCGCGATCGACCACGACGACGACCTTGCCGCGGCGAACCACGGCCACCGGGCCGAAGTCCCAGGGCTGGCGATGACCGTCGGGGCTGAGGGTCTCGTCGATCGCTGTGTCCGCGACCAGGACCCACGCAGTACCGCGCCTGACGAACGTGTACCCGACGTCGGTCTGCACCGGCTTCGCGTCCAGCCCCGTCAGCTGGTACCGCATCATCACCCGGGTCGAGAACGTCGTCCGTCCGTACCGCGCGACCTGCGCGGGAGCCAGCCGTTCGTCGCCGACGAAGTAGGTCAGGCTGGTGAACGCGAACTGGCGCAGGTTCGTGAACAGGGTCCGCTGCCGGGCCACCAGTTGCGGCTGCTTCGGATCGACCGCCGCGAGGAAGCCCTTGACGTCACCCTTCAGGACCGCCGCGGAGCGCCGCGCGAGGACCACGTCGACCTCACGCTTGCGGACCGCCTTCTGGGCGTCGGTGAGCTCGCCCGCCGGCGTCGCCTCGACCGCCGCCGCGCTGCTGCCCGGCGTCGACCCACCGTGCTCGAGCCTGACCACCACCACACTCGCGCTCGCGGCGAGCGCCAGCACGGCAACGCCTGCGAACAGGCGTCTCGGGTGTTTCATGCCGGGTCCCCTCTGATGGTCGGCTGATCCTACCGCCCGCCGACCATCAGAGCAGGTAGCCCTACCGCTCAGGCTTTGGTGACCACGCCGGTCCGCTCCTCGATGCCGACCCGGCTCCGGCGGTAGCCGTAGAGGAAGTAGACGACGAAGCCGAGCACCATCCAGATCGCGAACCGCAGCCAGGTCTCGATCGACAGGTTCAGCATCAGGTAGAGGCAGATCAACGCGGCCAGGATCGGGATCACCGGGCTGCCCGGCACCCGGAAGGAGCGCTGGATGTCCGGCCGGCTCCTGCGCAGCAGCGGTACGGCGATCGACACCAGGGTGAACGCGGCCAGGGTGCCGATGTTCACCATCTCCTCCAGCTTCCCGATCGGGGTCAGGCCGGCCACGATCGCGACGACGATGCCGATCGCGATCGTCAGGCGGTACGGCGTACCCCACTTCGGGTGCGTCTTGCCGAGCTGACGCGGCATCAGGTGGTCACGGCTCATCGCGAACACCACGCGGGCGGCGCCGATCATCAAGGTCAGGACGACGGTGGTCAGACCGGCCACCGCACCGGCGGAGATGAGGGTCGCGAAGCCACTGCGCCCGACCGAACGGAACGCTTCGGCGAGCGCTGCCTCACCGCTGATGTCGGTGTAGTCGACCATGCCGGTGATCACGATGCAGACGAGCACGTAGAGCACGGTGCAGATCGCCAGCGAGCCGATGATGCCGCGGGGCAGGTCGCGCTGCGGGTTCCGCGCCTCCTCGGCGGTGGTCGCGACCACGTCGAACCCGATGAACGCGAAGAACACCAGCGACGCACCCGACACCAGACCCATCACCCCGAAGGTCGACGGCGTGAACCCGAAGATGGCCTGGAACAGCGGCGTGGTGAGCTCGACGCCACCACCCTCGGCCGGAACGCTCGGCGGGATGAACGGCGACAGGTTCGAGCCCTTGATGTAGAAGAGGCCGGCGATGATCACGAACAGCACCACGAACAACTTGATGGCCACCAGCACCAGGTTGACCCGCAGGGACTCCTTGATGCCGATCGTGGCCAGCGTCGCCAGGACCAGCACCAGCAACATCGCCATCACGTTCACGTTGCTGTCGGGCCCGATCGAGTCGGGCCAGCCCAACCCGATCTGATCCAGGAACAGCGCGGCGTACGTCGACCAGCCCTGCGCCACGACGCTCGCCCCGAGCATCAGTTCGAGCAGCAGGTCCCAGCCGATGATCCAGGCGAAGATCTCGCCCAGGGAGAAGTACGAGAACGTGTACGCCGATCCCGACACCGGCACGGTGGACGAGAACTCGGCGTAGCACAACGCGGCGAGCGCACAGCAGATGGCGGCGAGGACGAACGAGAGCGCGATACTCGGCCCGGCGTACAGTTTGGCCGCGCGGCCGGTCAGCGTGAAGATGCCGGCACCGATGATGACGCCGATTCCGAAGACGGTCAGATCGATGGCGGTCAGGCGTTTCTTGAGCTGGTACTCCGGCTCGTCGGTGTCCGCTATCGACTGCTCGATCGTCTTCTTCCGCAACAGGCTCACTCTGCTCGCCTCCTCGAAGTGGACGGAACCCTCCGAGCGTGCCTCTCTGACACCACGAGGTCAAACCACCACTCAGCGTGGCGGCTCGTAGTCTTGGAGTGCCACCCACAGGGTGGCTTCGGTGAGGCCGCTGCGACTGAGCAGGATCCGGTCCCGGGACGCCTGGTCGGTGCCGTGCTTGGCCATGTCCTCGTACAGTTCCTCGACCTTGGCGAGCCCGATCCGCTGGACCAGGAAGCGCACCGCCAGCCAGCTGACGCCGTACACGTCGGCCGAGTTCTGGTAGAAGCCGGCGTCGCTCGGCAACGCGGTCAGCGCAGGCATCGCGTCGTCGATCACCTCCTGCTCCCACTTGCCGACTTCGCCCGGTCCGCTGATCGCCTCGATCCCCCGCCACGACACGTACTCCGCCGCGCCTTCGGCCAGCCACAACGGCTCGTACCCGCCCAGGTCGGCCGTGGCCACATGGGTGATCTCGTGTGACAGCAGGATCTCGTCGACCCGGTCGCGTTCGTTCGGGTTGATCACGATGTAGGAGCCGGCGACCGTACCGTCGGCGGTGTCCTGACCGGGCAGCGAGGAGAACGTCGTCCCTGCGCTCGCGGCCGACTCGATGTCCTCGTCGGCGAAGCGCGCGTCCCGTACGTCGGTCTCGTCGAGGGCGATGACGAACACCGACCCGCGCCAGGCTCGCGGCCAGTACGACGTCACCTCGCCGATCGCCTCACTCGCCTCGGCGGCGATCGAGTGCCCGCGCTGGGCGTCGGCCTTCTCGACCACGACCATGACCCGCGGCGACCGCAGTACCTCGATCCGGCCGAGGTCCCACGCCTCCTTGTGCGCGCCCGGGCCGAGGTCCTTGTCCAGATCGTCGTCGTCGGTCAGCACCCAGTGCCCGCCCCGGGCGACGAAGGTGTAGCCGAGCTCGGTCGTCACCGGGGTGACGTCGACGTTCGGGATCTGGTAGCGCATCAGCACCCGGACCAGGTACGTCGTCCCGCCGTGTGCACGGACCGCGGACTGGTCGAAGCGTTCCTCGGCCTGGCTGTACCCGAGTTCTTCGAACCCGATCTCGACCAGGTTCGCGAACAGCACCTTCTGCGCGGCGCGGAGCTTCGTGTTGGTGGGGTCGAGGTCCTGCAGGAAGAGCGCCTCGTTCACGGTCTGCACGGCCTGGGCCCGGCGGAGCAGGATCGTGTCGACCGCGACCCGGCGGGCGGCGGTCGCCGCTGCGGTCTTCGACGGTGGCTTGGTGCCCTGGTTCGGGCCGGGCTGCGTCGCGACCACTCGCTCCCGGGCGTCCTGGTTGCGCTCTTCAACGGTGTAGGCCACGCCGCCCGAGACGAGCGCGACCGCAACCAGCAGCCCCACCCAGCGGCGAGGGCGTGGCGGCGGAACCTGAGCGCCGGGCGGTTCGGCGCTAGGGATGGTCGCACTCACTTCGGGTCATTCCTCCGAGTACCCGTCAGTCCAGCCCGGCTACCCTACTCGCTTCCCCGGATTCCACCACCGACACGCCGATCAGGCGGCAGCAGCGGCCTTCAGAGCCTGGAAGAGACCGGCCTCGGTCATGCCGACGTGTTCGAGCATGATGCGGTCGCGCTCGGCCTGCGTCGAGCCGAGGGCGGCCAACTCCTGGTAGAGCGTGGCGACCTCGGTGCCGCCGAACCGGGTGAACAGATAGTCGACCGCCAACCAGGCCATCGGGTACGAACTGCCGGCCTGCTGGAAGAAGACCGCATCAGCCGGCAGGCTCTTCGCCTTCGCCAGGTACTTCGTCCGTACGTCCTGCCGGAACTTGTCCAGCGCCAGGTCCTCAGCGCCGTCCATCGGCAGATACTCGACGTACGTCGCCGCGCCCTCGACCATCCACCGCGGCGCATAGGCGCCGTACGGCGCGGTGGCGACGTGGGTGAACTCGTGCGCGAGGATGCGGGCGTCGACCTTGGCCCGGTTGTGCGGATTCACGACGACGTACGAGTCGGCCCGCTGGCCCTCGCCGGTGGCCTCGCCGGGCAGCGTCCGGTAGACCCAGGTGGCCATGGCGATCGCGTCCTCGGCGTTCTTCGGCACGGTGTAGTCGGCACCGCGGACGATCTTGTCGTCGAGCGCGATCACCACACCGGAGCCGTTCCAGCCGCCGGGCCAGCTCTTGGTCACCGCCTTCACCGCGCTGCTCGCCATGCCGGTCAGCCGCGTCGCGAGCTGGTCCTGACCCTTCTCCACCACCACGAGCACGCGCGGCGCGCGCTTGACCAGCACCTCGCCGGTGTCCCAAGCCTCCTGGTGGGAACCGCGGGGCAGCCGCTTGTCCAGGTCGGTGTCCGAGACCAGCAGCCAGCGACCGGTCCGCGTCTCGGTGAACGTGTAGCCGAGCATCGCCCGGACGGGCACGGTGTCGATGCCGCGGATCTGGTACGTCATCGCGATCGCGACCAGGTACGTCGACGGGCCGTACTTCCGGGTGATGGCGTCGTCGTACTGCTGCGACAGCTGCTGGTAGGCGAGCCGGGCGAAGCCGAACTGGCGCAGGTTGGTGTACAGCGTGGTCTGACGCGCGATGAGGCCCTTGTTGCCGGGGTCGACGTCGGCGAGGAACGCCTTCTGGTCGGACTGCAGGACGGCCTGCGCCCGCTTCTTCAGGACCTGGTCGACGGCGGCAGCACGGGCGGCCAGGTCGATGTCCGGTGTCCTCGGCGCAGCCTGGTCGCTTCCGTCGGCCTGCTCGGTGGACCTGTGCAGGGCGAGGCCACCGGCGACGGCCACCAGGACGAGGACCAGGGAGAGCAGTAGCGGCCAGACGCGGGTAAACCGCCGAGCGGCTGCGTGACGGCTCCGCGGTGGTGCGGTGTGCCGCCCTGTGTCAGGCACTGTCCGGCTCGGCCATCATCCGGGCATGGTCCGGCTCAGGCACTACCCGGGCGACCGCTCGCCCGGTCCGGTTCGCTCATCGCGTCACCGTGGTGCTTCGCGATCAGCTCGGTGATGTCCCGGGCCAGGTCCTGCCCGGTCAGTCCGATCTCCTGCAGGACCGCGGGACGCTTGGCGTGGTCGAGGAACTTCTGCGGGATGCCGAAATCGCGGACCGGCGTCTTCACCGCTGCGTCGCGGAGCGCCTGCGCGATCATCGATCCGCAGCCACCGGCCCGGCCGTTGTCCTCGATCGTCACCACGAGGTTGACCGCCCCGGCCAGCTCGATCAGCTTCGGGTCGACCGGCTTGACCCAGCGCGGGTCCACCACCGTGACGCCGAATCCCTGCGCCTCCAGGCGGCCGGCGACGTCCATCGCGGTCGCCGCCATCGCGCCGATCCCGACCAGCAGGACGTCGGTGCCGGACCGCTTCAGCACGTCCAGACCGCCGATCCGGTCGATCGCGTCGATGTCCGGGAGCACCTCGCCCTTGGCGAAGCGCAGTACGGTCGGCGCGTCGGACACCTCGACCGCCTCGTTCAGAAGCTCCTCGAGCCGCTTGCCGTCGCGCGGCGCGGCGAGGCGCAGGCCGGGAACGACCTGCAGGATCGACATGTCCCACATGCCGTTGTGGCTCGGACCGTCGTCACCGGTGACACCGGCGCGATCCAGCACGAAGGTGACGCCGAGGCTGTGCAGCGCGACATCCATCAGAACCTGGTCGAAGGCCCGGTTCAGGAACGTCGAGTACAGCGCGACGACCGGGTGCAGGCCGCCCAGCGCGAGACCGGCGGCGCTCGTCACTGCGTGCTGCTCGGCGATGCCGACGTCGAAGATCCGGTCCGGGAACTCCGTCGCGAACGCGGCCAGGCCGGTCGGGTGCAGCATCGCCGCCGTGATCGCAACCACGTCCTGGCGGCGGTGACCGATCCGGATCATCTCGTCGGCGAACACGTCCGTCCAGCCGCGGGGCTTGTTGACCGGCCGGATCTGGTGAAAGTTGTCCTCCTCGTCCTGCTCGGCGGCGGCGTACCCGAAGCCCTTCTGGGTCACCGCGTGCACGATCACCGGACCGCCGAACGCCTTGGCGCTGCGAAGCGCGTCCTCCATCGCCTCGCGATCGTGACCGGCGACGGGACCGACGTACTTGAGGCCGAGGTCCTCGAACATGCCCTGCGGGGCGAGCATGTCCTTCAGGCCCTTCTTCACGCCGTGCAGCACCTCGTACATCGGCGGGCCGACGTACGGCGTGCGGGCCAGGTTCTTCTTGATCAGGTCGAGGACCTTCTCGTACCGCGGGTTGGTGCGCAGGCTGGTCAGGTGGGTGGACAGGCCTCCGACGGTGTCGCTGTAGGAGCGGCCGTTGTCGTTGACGATGATGATCAGCTTGAGGTCCTTGGCGGCGGCGATGTTGTTCAGCGCCTCCCAGGCCATGCCACCGGTCAGGCCGCCGTCGCCGATCAGCGCGACGACGTGCCGGTCCTCCTTGCGCAGCCGGTAGGCCTTGGCCAGGCCGTCGGCGTACGACAGGGCGGTCGAGGCGTGACTGTTCTCGATGATGTCGTGATCGGACTCGGCCTGGCTCGGGTAGCCGGACAGGCCGCCCTGCTGACGCAGCGTGTCGAACTTCGGCGCCCGGCCGGTGACGAGCTTGTGCACGTACGCCTGGTGACCGACGTCGAAGACGAGCCGGTCGTGGGGCGAGTCGAACACCCGGTGCATCGCCAGGGTGATCTCCACCATGCCCAGGTTCGGACCGAGGTGACCGCCGGTCCGGGACACCGTCTCGACCAGGACGCCCCGGATCTCCGTCGCCAGATCGGTAAGCTCCTGCGCGGTCAGCTTCTTGAGGTCCGCCGGCCCTCCGACCGTCTCCAGCACGCGCATCGAGCTCCTCCCGCGTCGTCCTCGAATGCTTGAGTCTATGCATCCACCGCCCGGAATCCGAACCCGATAGCGGGCACCGGGTCAATCTCACACTCCAAGACGTCAGCCGCGTGTGCTTTGTTCGCGGTGCTCTACGTCTCACTTACAGTGATCGCATGGAGATGGTGAGCACGCTGTTCCAGAAGTACGACGGACAGCCGCATCGCCTGGTGGAAGCGGTTCGGCTGGGTGAGGACGACCACGGCCTCTGGGTCGGCTCGGTGCCGGGCCAGCGCGGCCGCCGCGCGGACGGCACCTGGGTCTCCATCGATCACCACCGGGTCCGGCTGTTCCCGCACGGCCAATGGTGGAGCGCCCTGTTCAACGACGACCCGCACCAGACCCGGATCTACTGCGACGTGACCATGCCGGCCGAGTTCGGCGTCGACACCGTCACCACCGTCGACCTCGACCTCGACATCCGGCTGATGCGCGACGGCACGGTGCGCGTGATGGATGAGGACGAGTTCCGCCAGCACCAGGTCAAGTACAACTACCCGCCGCAGGTCGTCGCCACCGCGCAAGCCACCTGCGACTGGCTGGCCGCCCACATCCTCACCACGGAACCCTTCACCACGGCGTACCTGCCGTACCTGGAGCAGATCCGCGCGCTCAATCCGACTGCTTGAGCGCACCAACCGGCCCCCACCGGCTAGGAGCCCCCCTGAGCCGGCAAGGGCCGATCAACGGCGCCGGTCTCGTAAGAGCCGACCGGACCATGCTCGAACACCAAGCGTGTCTGGTCCACACCTCAGAGCAAAGTTGCACGAAGCTGCAGATCTGGGCCGGCGGTCTGGACAAGGGGTGCAACCCTGCGCCGATAGGTTGAGCGCATGCGGAACGTCCGGGTGGTCTATCGCAAGTACGACGAGAAGCTGCACTGGCACCAGTGGATGCGCTACCTGGGCGAGGACGAGTACGGCGTATGGCTCGGTGCCCCGCCGAACTCGGTGGCGCAGCGCGGCGACGAGCCGGAGATCGTCCAGTCGCAGGCGGTGGTGCAGTTGTTTCCGCGGGACAAGTGGTTCACCGCGGCCTTCAACGACGAACCGCGCTGGACCGAGATCTACTGCGACATCACCACGCCGGTGGACTTCGGCGAGGACGTGTTCACGATGATCGACCTCGATCTCGATGTGATCCGGCGGCGGGACGGGACGACGGTCCTGGTCGACGACGAGGACGAGTTCGCCGAGCACCAGGTGAAGTACGGCTATCCGGCCGACGTGATCAAGACGGCGCGGGAGACCTGCGACTGGCTGGTCGGGGCGGTCGTGACCGAGGAGCCGTTCCTGACCGTTTACAAGACCTACCTGGACAAGGTGCGGTAGCCCGATGGCCACGATCCGGGTGTACATGACCATGTCGCTGGACGGGTACGTCACCGGTCCCCAGGACAGCATGGACGATCCGATGGGGGTCGGCGGGTTCCGGCTGTTCAACTGGCTCGACCGGCGCAACGACCCGGGGGTGAGTGGCCAGGTGGTCGAGGAGTCGATGGCCACCCGGGCGCTGATCGCGGGACGCCGTACCTATGAACACGCCGGTCACTGGCAGGGCGACCACCACAACGGCGTTCCGATGTTCATCCTGACGCACAACGTGCCGGACGGACCGCCGCCGGGCACCGTTCACTTCGTCACGGACGCGCGCGAGTGCGCCGCACAGGCCCGCGAGGCCGCCGGCGACGGAGACGTGATGGTGCACGGAGCCGGCGCGACGCAGGCTTTGCTCGAGGCCGGTGAGATCGACGAGCTCGAGATGCACGTCGTACCGGTTCTGCTCGGTCAGGGGCGCCGCCTGTTCGACAACCTGCCGCCGGATCACGTCGAGCTGGAACTGATGCGGCAGCTGACCTCGGGCGACGACGTGAACCGCGCGCAGCAGGTCACCCACCTGCGCTACCGCGTGGTGCGGTGAACGCTCAGCGTCAGCGGCGACCCCACTGACCGGCTCCCGGCTCCGCTGAGGGCGAACCGAGGGGGCCGAACCGGCTCCGCACTGCCAAACTGTGCGCGTGCATATCGCGATCGAGGTCGTGGCCCTCGTCGCCGTGGTCGCGGCCGGGGCCGCGCTGGCCCGGCGGCTCGGGATCTCGGCTCCCCTGCTGCTGGTGGTCATCGGGATCGCCGCGTCGTACCTCCCGTTCGTCCCCCGGGTCGAACTCGAGCCCGAAGTCGTCCTGGTCGGCTTCCTCCCGCCGCTGCTGTACTCCGCGGCGATCAAGACCAGCCTGGTCGACTTCGCCCAGCACCGGCGCTCGATCGGACTCCTGTCGGTCGCGCTGGTCGTGTTCACAGCCCTTGGCGTCGGCCTGGTCGCGTACTGGCTGCTCGGTGTGGTCGCGGAGTCCCAGGGCCAGGAGCCGCTGCCGTTCTGGGCCGCCTTCGCGATCGGCGCGGTCGTGGCGCCGCCGGACGCCGTCGCCGCGACCGCGATCGCGAAACGGGTGGGACTCCCCCGCCGGGTAGTCACGATCCTCGAGGGCGAGAGCCTGCTGAACGATGCGACCGCGCTGGTCTGTCTCCGGACGGCTATCGCGGCGGCGGTGGTCGCACCAACCGTCCTGGACGTCAGCCTCGACTTCCTCCGCGCGGCCGGTGGCGGTGTCGCGATCGGCCTGCTCGTCGCCTTCGTGCTGGCCAAGGTCCGCCGCCGCTTCACCGACCCGGTGCTCGACACCACTCTCAGCCTGACCGCGCCGTTCATCGCCTACATCGCGGCCGAGAACCACTACGTGCACGCGTCCGGCGTTCTGGCCGTGGTGGTCACCGGGCTGCTGCTCGGCCACAAGGCGCCGATCATCCAGTCGGCCAAGTCGCGGATGTCGGAGCGCACCAACTGGCGGACGTTCCAGTTCCTGCTGGAGAACACGGTCTTCCTGCTGATCGGCCTGCAGACCCGGTGGATTCTGGACGATCTGTCCGAGAGCCCGCTGCCGGGCTGGCTGATCGCGGCGACGACGATCGCCGTGTACCTCGCCGTCGTACTGCTCCGGCCGATCTGGATCATCCCGACCACTCTGCTGTCCCGGAGGGTCCTCGGTCCCTCCCGGCCCGGACCGGTGTCCTGGGGGGCGCTGATCGTCGTCTCGTGGGCGGGTATGCGCGGTGTGGTGACGCTGGCTGCGGTGTTCACGCTGCCGGAGAACACGCCGGACCGCGAAGTCCTGGTGTTCATCGCTCTGGCCGTCACCGCGGGCACTCTGCTCGTGCAGGGATCGACGCTGCCCTGGGTGGTACGGCGGGTGCGGTTGCCCGGACCGGACCCGGCGGAGGATGCCTTGCAGGAGGCCGCCGTACTGCAGGGAGCGCATCGTGCCGCGATCGAGAAGCTGGATGAGATCGCCGGGCCGGATGACCCGCCGGAAGTGCTCGACATTCTGCGTCAGCGGGGCGAGGCACGGGCGCAGGCCGCATGGGAGCGGCTCGGCCGGCCGGAGACCGAGTACGAGACTCCCAGTGAGGCGTACCGACGGTTGCGGATCGCGATGCTGGGGGCCGAGCGGGAGCACATCCTGAAGGTCCGGGACGCGGGGCTCGTCGCCGACGAGGTGCTGCAGCGGGCGCAGATCGCACTCGACATCGAGGAGTCCGTCCTGGACCGTGACGAGGACGACGACGTCGGCGGGCAGTCCGAGGACCTGCGGATCAAGATGCCGCCGGGTGGCGCCTGCAAGCACCTCGAGCAGGCTCCGCTGGTGCTACCGCCGAACACGCCGGACGGGTGTGAGGAGTGCCTGGCCGAGGGCAGTACGTGGGTGCATCTGCGGCTGTGCTTGGGTTGTGGCCATGTCGGGTGCTGTGACTCATCGGTGATGAAGCACTCGAGCAAGCACTATGAGGAGACCAAGCACCCGGTGATGCGCAGCTTCGAACCGGGTGAGAACTGGCGGTGGTGTTTCGTGGACGAGAAACTCGGCTGATGGCGGATTGCCTGTTCTGCTCGATCATCGCCGGTACGACGCCGGCTCAGATCGTGCTGGAGACCCCCGAGATCGTCGGCTTCCTGGACATCCGGCCGGTCTTCAAGGGCCACACGCTGATCGTGCCGCGTGAGCACGTGCTCACCATGGTCGAAATGACCGACGAGCTCCTGGTGCCGCTGTTCGGCGCGGCCCGGTCGGTGGCTTCCGCGGTCCGAACGGCGTTCGATGCGCAGGGGTCGTTCGTCGCGGTCAACAACGTGGTCTCGCAGTCCGTCCCCCATCTCCACGTGCACGTCGTGCCACGGACGAAGGGGGACGGACTACGCGGCTTCTTCTGGCCCCGCACCAAGTACGCCGACGAATCCGAAGCCGCGGAGTACGCCGGCAAACTACGGGCCGCCCTGGCCGGTTAAGGCCGGGCGGTTTCCCAGGCGACTGTGTCGTTCGCGGTGGATGCGGCCAGGGTGCGGGCGGCCGCTGGTGGGTTGTCGGCGGTCAGGTTCAGGCCGGGGTGGCGGTCTTCGATGGTGAATTGGGCTCGGGTGAAGACCTCCGCGTCCTTGGTTCGGACCGACGGGACGGTGCGGAAGTCGGCGACCAGGGAGTCGCGGGTGATCGTGGTGTTCACGTAACCGCGGAGGTTGTTCTGGAACTTCAGGTGTGGGTTCCACTTCAGCCACGGGTGCGCGGTGGTGCCGGAGTCGGCGCCGTCGCCGCCGGTCGTGATCGACGAGCAGATCAGCTCCGACCCGACCGTGGCCGACGCCGGGTCGTCGTAGTCCAGCTTCAGGTCCGACGCCCAGTGCGCGTGCACGTCACCGGTCAGTACGACGGCGTTCCGCACCCGCGCGTCGACCCAGCCCTTGGTGATCCTGGCGCGTGAGGCGACGTACCCGTCCCAGGCGTCCATCGAGGTGAGCTTCAGCGGACCCTCGTTGTTGTCGCGCTGGGCGAAGAAGACCTGCTGGCCGAGGATGTCCCAGCGGGCCTCGGAGCGACGGAACCCGTCGATCAGCCACTTCTCCTGCCCTGCACCGGTGATGGAACGCTTCGGGTCGACCGCGGCCGGGCAGTCCTTGTACCCGTCGTCGCACCCCTGGTCGTCGCGGTACTGCCGGGTGTCGAGCATGTGGAACGTCGCCAGCTCGCCCCACTTCACCCGCCGGTACAGCTGCAGGTCGATCCCGCGCGGCTTCGACGACGCGCGCAGCGGCATGTTCTCGTAGTACGCCTGGAAGGCCGCGGCGCGGCGGGCGAGGAAACCGTCCTCCGGCTTCTCCGGGGTCTCGTCGGCCCAGTTGTTGTCGAGCTCGTGGTCGTCCCACACGACGAGCCACGGCGCGACCGCATGCGCCGCCTGCAGGTCCTCATCACTCTTGTACTGCGCATGCCGCTGCCGGTACGACGCCAGGTCGGTGGTCTCCGGCCCGTCGTGGTCGCGGACGTTCCCACCGGGAGCGACGTACGTGTTCCTGGTGTACTCGTACTGGTAGTCGCCGAGGTGCAGGACGAGGTCGGGGTGGTCCTGCGCCAGCCGCCGGTACGCCGTGAACCAGCCGTGCTCGAACTGGGAGCAGGAGACGAACGACATCGCCAGCTCGCGCGGCGTCGTACCGCGAGCGGGCGCTGTCAGGGTCCGGCCGACGCGAGACACGTGGCCTTCGGCGCGGAAGCGGTAGTAGTACTCGTGGCCCGGGTGCAGGCCCTGGACGGTCACGTGGACGGAGTGGGCGTGCTCGGGACGGGCGACGGCGACACCGGAGCGCACCACGTGGTGGAACCGCTCGTCGGTGGCGACCTGCCACTGGACGGCGTACGCGCGGCTCGGCATGCCGCCGAGGCCGTCGTCGGCCACCGGGTCCACGGCGAGCCGGGTCCAGAGCACGAACCCGTCCGGCCACGGGTCGCCGCTGGCGACGCCGAGGGTGAACGGGTCCTGCCGGACCGGGGTCGCGGCAGCAGTCGTCGGGGTGGTCAGGGTCGAGGTCAGGCCGGCCACAGCCGCAGTGGAAGCCAGACCGGCTTTCAGGACGGATCTACGGGAGGTCTCCATGGGCCGACCGTTCCCGCCGAGGGTGTGCGGCGGCTGACCTCCAGGTGACCATCGGGTGACTAGGTACGCCGTTCGAAACGGCGATCAAGCCGCTTCTCCAAGCGGGCCAGCGCTGCCTCGGCGGCCGCTCGCACGGACGGGTCCGGATCGTCCGTCAACTCCTGCAGCGACTCCGCGTGCTCGGCCTCGCCGGCGGCCCCGATCGCCCGGGCGGCCGCGGCGCGGACCCGGGGAAGCTCGTGCGACAGATCCGGGACGAGCGCGTCCACCAGTTGACCCAGCTCGTGCTTCGCGGTGATGCGGGCGACGTGCTCACGAACGCGCCAGGCCGGGTCTTTCACGGCGACCAGGAGTGCGTCGACGACATCGTCGCGCCACACGTAGAGGAATACCCGGGCCGCCCAGACGCGGATCCAGTAGTAGTTCACCGGGTCGACGGGCTCCGACCAGCCACCCGGGTTGACGCTGCCCGTGATCGCCGCCAGCTTCGGCAGGTCGGCGCCGTACGCGTCCTCCCCCGAGATCTCGCCGGTGAGGAAGGCGATGCACCAGTCGATCACCGTGTCCTGCCCGTGCTCGGCACACGCGCGCAGCACGACCTCGCGGGGATGGTCACGACCCTCGGCAGCCATACGGTCAGTAAAGCCGCACCCGCCGACAAATTCTCGACGCCGACCTGTAACGACCCCCGCGGTCCCGGACATGGATCCGATATGACGAGTACGCCGAGTCCACCCCGACCCCGACCGGTGGCACTTCGCGCCGTTTCGGATCGTGAACTCCGCTTCCGCGAGCTCTTCGAGGACAACTACCGGCAGCTGCTCGGCTACGCGCTGCGACGCGTGGCGTCGCCCGACGACGCCGCCGATATCGTCGCGGACACCATGCTCGTGGCCTGGCGCCGGTTCGAAGAGGTACCGGTCGACGGCACCGCGCGGCTGTACCTGTACGGCGTGGCCCGCCGCGTCCTCGCCAACCACCGGCGCGGCGAGATCCGGCGGGACCGGCTGGCCGAGCGGCTGCGCTTGCAACTGGCCGACGCCGCGCCGGACCAGACCAGCCTGGCCGACTCCGCGGTCGCGATCCGGGAGGCACTCGCCCAGTTGAGCGACAGCGATCGGGAACTGCTCATGCTCACCGGCTGGGACGGCCTCGATCCGCGCGAGGCCGCGGTCGTGCTCGGTGTCCCGGCCCGCACCGTCCGGACCAGGTTGCACCGGGCCCGGGCGAGATTGCGCCAGGTCGTCGGAGACGCTTTCACCGGTGCCGGACACGTACGGGATGACAAGCACGCGCCAGCGGTTCAGGAGGAGCAATGAACGACCACGAGCTCGACCGGCTGCTCGCGCGGGCCAACCCGTTCGGCGACGACTCGGTCCGGCGACTGCCGGCCGATGCCGCCGCGTCCGACCTGTTGGAGGAGATCGTGACCACCACCGCACCGACCCCCGAGCTGAGACCGAACCGCCGGCGACGCGTCATTGTCCTCGTCGCCGCCGCGGCGGCGATCGTCATCGCGCTCACCGGTGTGTTCTTCCCGCGCGGCAACCCCGCCGCTCCCACCTCTGCGTACGCCGCCGAGGTCCGCGCGGTCGCGGAGGCGAACCAGCGGCTGCTCGTCGACGCGCCCGGCTGGAAGGTCAGCCGGGTCGACGAGTTCACCGCCGACCTCGGTGAGATGGCATTTGCCCACGGCAACCAGCGCCTCGACGTGTTCTGGCGGCCGGCGAGCCAGTACCGGACGTACTCCGACGACCGGGCCCACGACAACACCCACCAGCCGATCGAGCTCCTCGGCCAGCACGGGACGATCTTCCGGTACGGCGACTCCACGGACTTCACCACGATCCTGGAGCCGAAAGGCAACAACTTCCTCGAGATCCGCGCCGACCTCGGCTCGGAGGCGGCGTACCGGGAGCTGATCGGGAAGCTGAAGTCGGTCGGCGTCGACGAGTGGCTCGATGCCCTGCCCGCGTCAGCGGTCAAGCCGGCCGACAACAAGAAGGCCGTCGACGGGATGCTCGAAGGCCTGCCGCTGCCGGACGGGTTCGACAAGGCGCCGCTCTACCAGCAGACCGTCAACGACCGGTACCAGGTCGGAGCCCGCGTCACCGGTGCCGTCAGCTGCGCGTGGCTGAACCAGTGGACCGCGGCGAAGAAGTCCGGTGACAAGGCGAAGGTTGCCGAAGCGGTCGCCGCGATGAAGACCAGCCACAGCTGGCCGATCCTGAAGGAGATGGCCAAGGGCGGCGACTACCCGCGCGTGCTCTGGTCCTACGCCGACAGCATCGCGAAGGACCAGGCGCCGGCAGGGCTGACGAGGACCCCCGATGCGGAGCTCGGCTACGTGGACGGGCTCGGCTGCAAGTAGTCCACAGACGAGTACGGCGTACTCCGGTTGAGGGGCCGGGGTACGCCGTACTTTTGTTGCTGTCAGCCCGCTTGCTGTCAGCCCGCGATCAGGGAACGGAGCACGTACTGCAGGATGCCGCCGTTGCGGTAGTAGTCGGCCTCTCCTGGGGTGTCGATCCGGACCACGGCGTCGAACTCCTTCACAGAGCCGTCGGGCGAGGTCACCTTGACGTGCACGGTGCTCGGGACTTCTCCGTCGTTCAGCGCGGTGACGCCGGTGATGTCGAACGTCTCCTCGCCGGTCAGGCCGAGCGACTCGGCGGTCTCACCTTCGGGGTACTGCAGCGGGAGAACACCCATACCGATCAGGTTCGACCGGTGGATTCGCTCGAAGGACTCGGTGATCACGGCCTTCGCGCCGAGCAGCGCCGTACCCTTGGCGGCCCAGTCCCGCGACGAACCCGAGCCGTACTCCTTGCCGGCCAGGATCACCAGCGGCGTACCGGCCTCGGCGTACGACTGCGCCGCATCGTAGATCGAGGTGACGGGGGCGTCGTCCTTGGTGAAGTCGCGGGTGAAGCCGCCCTCGGTGCCGGGGGCGATCTGGTTGCGCAGCCGGATGTTCGCGAACGTGCCGCGGATCATCACCTCGTGGTTGCCGCGGCGCGACCCGTACGAGTTGAAGTCCTTGCGCGCGACGCCGTGGTCGGCCAGGTACGTGCCGGCCGGGCTGTCGGCCTTGATCGAACCGGCCGGGGAGATGTGGTCGGTGGTGACCGAGTCGCCCAGCTTGGCCAGCACCCGGGCACCGGCGATGTCGGTGACCGGCTCCGGGTCCTTCGCCATCCCGTCGAAGTACGGAGGCTTGCGCACGTACGTCGAGTCGGCGTCCCAGGCGAAGGTCTTGCCCTCGGGCGTCGGCAGCGACTGCCAGCGCTCGTCACCGGCGAACACGTCGGCGTAGTCCTTGGTGAACATCTCCTTGCTGATCGAGGAGGCGATCACCTGCTCGACCTCGTCCGCGGCCGGCCAGATGTCCTTCAGGAACACGTCGTTGCCGTCGGTGTCCTTGCCCAGGGCATCGGTCTCGAAGTCGAAGTCCATCGTCCCGGCCAGCGCGTAGGCGATCACCAGCGGCGGGCTCGCCAGGTAGTTCATCTTGACGTCGGGGTTGATCCGGCCCTCGAAGTTCCGGTTCCCGGACAGCACCGAGACGACCGCCAGGTCGGCCTCCTGCACGCCGGCCGAGACGGGCTCGGGCAGTGGGCCGGAGTTACCGATGCAGGTGGTGCAGCCGTAGCCGACGAGGTGGAACCCGAGCTTCTCCAGGTACGGCGTGACGCCGGCCTTCTCGTAGTAGTCGGTGACGACCTTCGACCCGGGCGCGAGCGACGTCTTCACCCACGGCTTGGACGCCAGGCCCTTGTCGACCGCGTTCTTCGCCAGCAGGGCGGCCGCCAGCATCACCGACGGGTTCGACGTGTTGGTGCAGGAGGTGATGCTCGCGATCACGACGTGGCCGTGGTCGAGCTCGATCTCCGCGCCGTCCATGCTGATCGTGGTCTTCTTCGACGGACGCCCCGGGCCGCCGTGCGGCACGTGCGGTTCGTCGTTCACGTTGCCGTGACCGTTCGGCGCGTCGCTGGCCGGGAAGCTCCCGGTCTCCGACGGGTCGACGTCCAGCTCCTCGGTCGCGTAGTCGGTCAGCGCACCGCGGAACGCCTCCTTGGCCTCGCTCAGCGCGACCCGGTCCTGCGGCCGCTTCGGCCCGGCGATCGACGGTACGACGGTCGACAGGTCCAGCTCGAGGTACTCCGAGAACCGCGGCTCGACCGACTGGTCGTGCCACAGGCCCTGCTCCTTGGCGTACGCCTCGACCAGCGCGACGTCCTGGTCGCTGCGACCGGTCAGCCGCAGGTAGTCCAGCGTCACGTCGTCGATCGGGAAGATCGCGCAGGTGGAGCCGAACTCCGGGCTCATGTTGCCGATCGTGGCGCGGTTCGCCAGCGGCACGGCCGCGACACCCTCGCCGTAGAACTCGACGAACTTGCCGACCACGCCGTGCTTGCGCAGTTGCTGGGTGATGGTGAGCACCACGTCGGTCGCGGTCGCACCGGCCGGCACCGCGCCGGTCAGCTTGAAGCCGACGACCTTCGGGATCAGCATCGACACGGGCTGGCCGAGCATGGCCGCCTCGGCCTCGATGCCGCCGACGCCCCAGCCGAGCACACCGAGGCCGTTCACCATCGTGGTGTGGCTGTCGGTGCCGACGCAGGTGTCGGGGTAGGCCACACCGTCACGGACCATGACGGTGCGGGCGAGGTGCTCGATGTTCACCTGGTGCACGATGCCGGTGCCCGGCGGGACGACCTTGAAGTCGTCGAACGCGGTCTGGCCCCAGCGGAGGAACTGGTAGCGCTCACCGTTGCGCTGGTACTCGAACTCGACGTTGCGCTCGAACGCGTCCGGCCGGCCGAAGACGTCGGTGATGACCGAGTGGTCGATGACCAGCTCGGCCGGGGCGAGCGGGTTGATCTTGGTCGGGTCGCCACCGAGCTCGGCGACCGCCTCGCGCATGGTGGCCAGGTCGACCACACACGGCACACCGGTGAAGTCCTGCATGATCACCCGGGCCGGGGTGAACTGGATCTCGGTGTCGGGCGCCGCGTTCTGGTCCCAGCTGCCGAGCTTGGTGATGTGCTCGGCGGTGATGTTCGCGCCGTCCTCGGTGCGCAGCAGGTTCTCCAGCAGCACCTTGAGCGAGTATGGCAACGTGTCCGCGCCCTCGATGCCCGCCAACCTGAAGATCTCGTACGACTGTCCGTTGACCTCGAGTGCACCCTTGGCACCGAAGCTGTCGACGCTGGCCATCAGCCTGCTCCTCTATCCGGTCCTGTTCGCTGAACCCATCCTGCCGAGCACCCGGCCCGGCCGCGAGGTCAGGTCTCCCTAACCTCGCGCCACAAACTCTCTCGACATCAAGATACACGACATCGAGCCACCCTCGTGAACCTTCAGGAAACCTGTGGAAGAACCTCGGCGGCGATGAGGTCGAGGTGGTCCAGGTCCTGCAGGTCCATGATCTGGACGTACTGGCGCTGCGATCCGGCCGCGGCGAACCGGCCGAGGCGATCGACGACCTCGGCGGGGGTGCCGGCGATCGAGTTCTGCCTCAGGTCGTCGACGTCGCGGCCGATCGCGTCGGCGCGCCGCCTGACCTCCGCGTCGTCCTTGCCGACGACAACGGTGTGTGCGGTCGAGAGGGCGAGCGTCTGGGGGTCGCGGCCGGCTGTCTCGCAGGCCGCCTGGACCCGCTTGAAGAGCGTCTCGGTCTCCTCGACCGAGCGGAACCCGGCGTTGAACTCACTCGCGTACTGCGCCGCGAGGGCCGGCGTACGCTTCTTGCCCGCACCGCCGACAATGACCGGCGGGTGTGGCTGCTGGACCGGCTTCGGCAGCGCCGGCGAGTCGGTCAGCTGGTAGTGCTTGCCGACGAAGTCGTACTTGTCCCCCACCGGCGTGTCCCACAGGCCGGTGATCAGCTCGAGCTGCTCGGTCAGCAGGTCGAAGCGGCCAGGGGTGTCCGGGAAGTCCAAGCCGTACGCCTTGTGCTCCGCCTCGTACCAGCCGGCCCCGAGGCCCAGCTCGGCGCGGCCGCCGCTCATCTGGTCCACCTGCGCGACCGTGATCGCGAGCACGCCCGGATTGCGGTACGTCGCCGAACTGACGAGCGTGCCGAGCTTGATCCGCTGCGTCTCACGGGCCAGGCCGGCCAGCGTGATCCACGCGTCGGTCGGTCCTGGCAGGCCGTCGTGGTCGCCCATCACCAGATAGTGGTCGGACCGGAAGAACGCGTCGAACCCGTTCTCCTCGGTCTTGCGTGCCACCGCGAGCAGATCGTCGTACGAGGCACCTTGCTGGGGTTCGGTGAAGATCCTGAGAAGCATGGCGCCAACGCTATCTTGCGCTCGTGTACAGCCTCTCCAGGTACGACGGTTGCCACTGGGGACCGCGACCGTACAGCCGCCGGACCAGACCGTTGACGTCGAGCCGCGGCTCGACCGGGTTGTCCCACCAGTCCGGGACGCGGTCGTACCACCGATCCACCCGCATGGTCCGGCCCGCCGCGTCGATCCGTGCGAACAACCAACCGCCGAGCTCGCTCTCCGCCTCGGTCACCCACAGGTCGCCGAGCAGCCCGCTCAGCTTGTCCGCGGCGAACTCCGGGTCGTCCACGTCCGGAGGCTCCAGGTCGAACCGGTACGACGGCGCGGCCGGGTCGAGCACCTGGACCTGGATGGTGAACCCCGATGGGGTGATCGCGGTCCTCGCGCGGCACCACGCATGCAGCGCCTCGAACGCCACCGACTCCTGCGGTCGCGGCCGGGGACGCTCCACCTCGGCTCGCAGCGCTTCCTCGATGGACCCTGGCACGAGCTCGATGCCCGGCCCGTCAGAACCCGCCAGCGCGAGCCCAGGGATCGACATCCGATCGATGACCCGAGCAGCCGGGACACCTACATCTGGACTGACCCCGTTCGGCACCCCATCCGACTCCGGCGGGCCGTCGGCGCCGACCACCGGTACGGCACCCGTCGGCGTGTCATCGTCATCCGCACCCACCACCGGCACGGCACCCGTCGGCGTGTCGTCATCCGAGAAGCCGTCGGCCGCCACGACCGGCACAGATCCAGTCGGCACATCGTCGTCCGCACCCGGAAAGCCGTTCGCCTGCACGACCGGCACAGACCCGGTCGGCACGTCGTCGTCATCCACACCCCGGAAGCCATTCGCGTGCACGACCGACCCGGTCGGCACGTCGTCGTTGTTCGCACCCGGGAAGCCATTCGCCTGCACGACCGACCCGGTCGGCACGTCGTCGTTATCCGTAGTCGGGAAGTTGGCGGCTCCGACCGCCGTGACGGACCCGGTGGGCACGTCGTCGTTCTGGGATCTGGCGTCGGCGTTCACCACAGGCACGGGGCCGGTCGGCACCTCGTCGTCCATCGGACCTGAGGCCGCGGTCGCCTCGTGCGCATTCACGATCGGCGTGGGCCCCACGGCGACGTCGTCCTCGATCACCGGGATCTCCCCGGTCGGCGCGTCCGCATCCGCCACCGGCACGGAGTACGCACCAGCGTCCTCCGCCTGCCAGGCCCCGCCCGGGGACTCGTCCCACACGTCCGACCCCGACGCCTGTGCAGCCGACGCGTGCGGAGCCGACTCCGGCTCGGCCTGAGCCCAGTGCTCCCGCGCTTGTGCAGGTTCAGCCTGTCCCCACCGCTCGTCTTCCGGATCCGGCTGGTGCCAGGGCGCGGTCTCCTGCTCTGGCTGCTGGTAGTGGGCGGCCTCGGACACGGGCTGAGCCCACCGCTCGTGCTCGCGCTCCGGCTGTGAAGCCGGCTCCGACCGGGGCCAGTGGTTCGGGTCGTGCTGAGGCCCGGGGCCGGGCTGGGTCCGGTGGTTCGGGTCCGGACGGGGCTCGGCGTGGGGCTGGGTCCACTGGTTGGGGTCGGGGGCCGACCAGGGCCCTTGGTCTGGATCGGGCTCTGGTTGTGGCTGAGGGGTTGGGTCCGGTTCCGGGGTGAGTGGTTCTGGCTCGGGGTCGGGCCATGGCTGGGGGTCCGGATCTGGCTCTGGGTGCGGCTGCGGGTCCGGTGTCGGGTGCGGCGCGGGCTCCGGGTGGGGCTCGGGGCGCGGGAACGGGTCCGGTGTTGGCGACGGCTGTGGGTCCGGTTGCGGCCAGGGCGCCGGGTGGGGCTCTGGTTGCGGCCAAGGCTCCGGCTGGGGCTGCGGCCACGGTTGCGGTTGAGGGTGAGGCTCGACTTGAGCCTTAGCCTCGACCGGAGCCTCAGGCAGCTCCGCGGACACGGCCGGGACCTCGGCCGTCTGGTCGTCCAGCTCGTCGACCCGAACCGCGGGAACCTCAGCGGTCTGATCGTCCTCGGGCTCCTCCACTGCCACCGGCGCGAACGGCGACGGCCCGGTGAACGACGCCAACTCCTCGTCGTCCTGATCCTCGGACGAGTCCACCTCGCCCCGCGCAACGCCGGCCTCGCCCTGCGCAGCGCCGGCCTGGTCGCGTGGGGGGACAGCCTCGTCGCGTGCGACCTCGGCGACGAATGGTGACTGCTGGGGTCCTGGGTTGACCGGCGCGAAAGGCGACTGGGCTGCTTGTGGCTCTGGCGTGGGTGCGTCGGGGACGGCGGCTATTTCTGCGGTCGGGGCTTCGTCGTCATCGGAGGGGGTGACCGGCTCGGGGTGGTAGCTGGCGGGATCCTCGACCCACAGCCCGTTGATCCAGGCGCCACCCACCCATTCGCGTTCGGGTTCAGGCTCGGGTGCGGCCGGCTCGTCGGCGAACGGGTTGTACTCGCTGGTGGCTCCCTGCTCGCTCCAGCCGGCCTGCTCGGCGGTCTCCCAGTCCTGCTCAGCCGCGTCCTGCTGGTACGACGCAGCAGAGGGACCGTCCGCGAACAGACTCGCGTAGAAGTCCTCCCCCTCGTGCACCCCACCACCGACACGCGGCGGCTCCGACGAAGGCAGCCCACCGCCGTACAGCGGCAGCCCTCCACCCGACACATCGTCCGGCAGATACGTCCCAGGAGCCGGCCCACCGGCCGCACCACCGCCCTCGAAACCGGTCGGCTGCTCGGGCTCAGGCACGTTGTCGTGCTTACGCCGCCGCAGCCAGCCCTGCTTCTTGTTGGTGACCCCGTACTCCGCCGGCGCCTCCGGCCGGTACGCGACCTGCTGGTACACCGCGGGCCCCTCGTACGCAGGCTCCTCATACCCAGGCTGCTCGTCGTACACAGGCTGCTCGTACGACGGGACCTGTGGGGCCTCGTCGATCGGCTGGCCGGTGAACGGGCTGATGCCGGGAGGCACGATGAAGGACTGCTCGTCCACCTCGTCCACCGGGAGTGGCCCGTCGGATGCTCCAATCACAACATCCTCAACGACCGACACCTCGGCTGTGTCAGGGTCGTCGGCCAAACTTTCCGCGACTGCAAAGTTCCGGGTGAAGTCCTCCGCCGCGACGACGCCGGACGGCAGGTCCGGCTGGACCGGCGACCGCGCGTCGATCTCGAAGTGATCGAAGAACTCCTGCAGCGCCTCGAAGGAGATCCCGGACGAGCCGGCGGTCTGGATCAGTTGCACCCCGAACGGCTGCAACTCGTCCAGTCCACCGAGGTAGTCCGCCCACTCCGCGACCCACTCGATCATCTCTGCGGCAGCGTCCGAGTCCGACGTGATCCACTGCCCGATCTGCGTGAACCCGTCCTCGGCCGGCTGCCACGGGTCTCCCGGGTACGCCGCTCGCGCCCACGTCCCGTTGAACGCGCCGTACACGAACCCGAGCTCGCCGGCGGTCTGGCGACGCCGCACCTCCGGCTGGCCGATCCAGTCCGGCGACCCCGCCAACAGGTCGGCGCGCCTCGTCTGGCTGTGCTGGGTGTGGAACCCGAACAGCACCGCACGCCCGTCCTCGAGCCGCACCATCCGCAGCACCGACCCGGTCTCGTCCTGGTGGTGGTACCCGTCCTCGTCGGCGTACCACCGCCGGTCGAACCCGGTGGCATGGGCGACCGCGGCGAGTGCGGTCCAGCGGGCGCGCAACTCCTCCGGGTCGTCCAGGTCAACGAGCGGCATCAGGTCTCCAGCGCATTGGAATCCAGGGCCAGAACGCTACCCGAGCCCTCCGGACACCACCACTTCACTGTCCACCGGCTCGAGGATGGCGACGCACTCGATGTGGTGGGTCATGCCGAAGAGGTCGAACGCCCGCAGCGACGCGATCCCGTATCCGAGCTTCCCGAACGTCTTCAGATCCCGCGCCAGCGCCGCCGGGTCACACGCCACGTACGCCACCCGTCGCGGCGCCAGCGCCGCGATCCGGCGTACGACGTCCTTGCCGGCACCCGTCCGCGGTGGGTCGAGCACGACCAGGTCCACGTGTTCGAGCCCCTGCCCGGCGGCCGCGTTCAGCACGCGGTCGACGTCACCGGTCTCCAGCGTGACCCCCGGCAGGTCGTGCAGGTTCCGCCGCGCGTTGCGCACCGCGTCCTTGTCACCTTCGATCGCCAGTACGGCGCACCCCGCCTCGGCCAGGAACGCCGCGAACAGTCCGACCCCGGAGTACAGATCCAGCGCAGTCTCGCCCGCCGAGGGCTCCAGTCCGCTCAGTACG
This sequence comes from Kribbella sp. NPDC050241, assembly GCF_044459685.1. Taxonomy (NCBI): domain Bacteria; kingdom Bacillati; phylum Actinomycetota; class Actinomycetes; order Propionibacteriales; family Kribbellaceae; genus Kribbella; species Kribbella sp. NPDC050241. Next base: position 804,300 of record NZ_JBITJE010000001.1, on the reverse strand, counting down.
GCGTCCACCAGCGTCTCCGGAGCGGCCGGATGCACCTGCCAGAACCCACCGGCCTCCACCCGGAACCGCCGGTCGCGCACCACCTCGACGACCCGTCCGCCTGGCTCCTCGCCTGTCAGTACGGCGGTCTTGCCCTCCGACGACACGACAGCCTGCACTGACGACTCGCCCGGCCACCGCTGCCCGAGTACGTCAGGCGTGTCCGGGTGAGCGATCAGGCACCGCTCGATCGGGATCAGGTCATGCGAGCGGTGCGCGTACATGCCTGGTCGTCCGTCGACCACGGCGTACCGCATCCGGGTGCGCCAGCCGAGGCCGTCGTCGCCCGGCGACTCCATCACCACCGTGCGCTCGATACCACCGATCCGCCGGAGCGTGTCCGAAACCACCGTGGCCTTCAGTCGCCGCTGCTCGACGATGTTGGCGTGCTGGAAGTCGCACCCGCCGCACAGCCCCGGTCCGGCGTACGGGCAGGGCGCCTCGATCCGCTGCGGTGACGGTGTCAGTACCTGCACGGCGTCAGCCCGCAGGTACTTCGCGGTCTGCTCGGTGATGCGGGCATGGACCAGCTCACCCGGCAACGCGTGCCGGACGAAGACCACCTGCCCCTCGTGCCGGGCCACACAGTGTCCCCCGTGCGCTACTGGTCCTACTTCCAGCTCGACTACCGTCCCGACGATGTCCTCGTCCGTCACCGATCTCCTGACGCCTTGCGGGCCCCACGCCGTACCTGGCCGGCCACCCGTTCCACCCGATCCTGCCGTTCCTCGGCCACCTGCGAAGAGATCAGCTGGTAAGGAACGGACGTAACCATCACACCAGGTGTGAACAAGAGCCGCCCCTTGAGCCGCAGTGCGCTCTGGTTGTGCAGGATGTGCTCCCACCAGTGCCCGACCACGTATTCGGGGATGTAGACCATCACCACATCGCGCGGCGACTGCCGCCGGATGTCGCGCACGTACTGCAGGATCGGCCGGGTGATCTCCCGGTACGGCGAGGCGAGGCGCTTCAGCGGAATCGGGATACCCCGGCTGTCCCACTCGGCCTGCAGGGCCTCCGACTCGTCTCGGTCGACGTCGACCGTGACCGCCTCGAGCATGTACGGCCGGGCCGCCTTGGCGAACGCCAGCGCCCGCAGGGTCGGCTTGTGCAGCTTCGACACCAGCACGATCGAATGCACCCGGGACGGCAGCATCAGCGGCTCGTCGCCCTCGACCGCCATCTGCTCGCTGACCCGGTTGTAGTGCCGGCGGATGCCCTTCATCAGCAGGAACAGCACCACCATAGCGATGATCGCGATGTAGGCACCGTGGGTGAACTTGGTGATCAGCACGATGATCAGCACGATCCCGGTCAGGCTCAGACCGATCGCGTTGATCACCCGGGACCGGATCATCTTCCGGCGTTTGGCCGGGTCGGTCTCGGTCTTCAGATGCCGGGTCCAGTGCCGGATCATGCCGAACTGGCTGAGCGTGAAGCTGACGAACACGCCGACGATGTACAGCTGGATCAGCTTGGTGACCTGGGCGTCGAACGCGATGATCAGCCCGATCGCGCACAGGGCCAGCAGGATGATCCCGTTGCTGTAGGCCAGCCGGTCGCCGCGGGTGTGCAACTGACGCGGCAGGTAGCCGTCCCGGGCCAGGATCGAGGCGAGGACCGGGAAGCCGTTGAACGCGGTGTTCGCGGCCAGCACCAGGATCAGCATGGTCGCGCCGATCACCAGATAGAAGCCCGGCGTGAAGTTCGAGAAGACCGAGTCGCTGATCTGACCGATCACGGTCTTCTGGGTGTAGCTGTCGCCGACCGGCTCCCCGTTGCGATACAGCTGGGTGGCCGGATCCTCGGCGAACCTCAGCTTGATCTTGTTGGCCAGGAACAGGATGCTCATCAGCATCGTGACGGCGACCGTGCCGAGCAGCAGCAGCGTGGTGGCGGCGTTCTTGCTCTTCGGCTTGCGGAACGCGGGGACGCCGTTGCTGATCGCCTCGACACCGGTCAGCGCGGCACAGCCCGACGAGAACGCCCGGGCCAGCAGGAAGACCGCGGCCAATCCGGTAAAGATCTCGTGCCCCGGCTCGGGGCGGACCTCGAACCCCGCGCTCTCGGCCATGGGCAGATTCCCCGCGGTCAGCCGGATCAGGCCCCAGATCGCCATCCCGATGATCGACACCATGAAGATGTACGTCGGGACCGCGAAGATCGCCCCCGACTCGCGGACGCCGCGCAGGTTCATCGCGGTCAGCAGGAGGACCAGGCCGACCGCCAGTGGCACTTCGTGGCCGGCCAGGAACGGCAGCGCGGACTTCGCGTTCTGGACGCCTGACGAGATGGACACCGCGACGGTCATCACGTAGTCCACCATCAGCGCGCTGGCCACGGTCAGTCCGGCCGACGGCCCGATGTTCACCGTGGCGACCTCGTAGTCACCGCCGCCGGACGGGTAGGCGTGCACGTTCTGCCGGTACGACGCGACCACGACGAGCATCACGAAGGCGACCAGCAGGCCGATCTTCCAGGAATAGCTGTACGCCGCCAGACCGGCAATCGACAGGGTCAGGAAGATCTCGTCCGGGGCATAGGCGACCGACGACAGCGCGTCGCTGGCGAACACGGGGAGGGCGATGCGCTTGGGCAGCAAGGTCTCGCCCAACTGCGTGCTGCGCAGTTTGCGTCCGAGCAGCAGCCGTTTACCGATATCGCCGAGAGCGGGGGTCACACCGGTGATGTTAGAGGGAAGCGCGGTCCGTGATGTCAGAGGGAGCCCCGGTCCGGTGTAGCGTCTATCCCTGCCGAGTCCGACCCAGCGGCCCCAGGCGGGGCAGGGAGTGATCACCGAGTGCACGTCGTCATCATGGGCTGCGGCCGCGTCGGGTCGACGCTGGCGCGAGGCCTGGAGAAGCGGGGCCACACGGTCGCGATCATCGACCAGTCGGCCGACGCCTTCCGCCGGCTGAGCCCGAACTTCACCGGCCGGACCATCGTCGGGATGGGCTTCGACCGGGAGATCCTGATCGAGGCCGGGATCGAGGAGGCCGAGGCGTTCGCCGCGGTCTCGAACGGCGACAACTCGAACATCCTGGCGGCCCGCGTGGCCCGGGAGACGTTCGGCATCAGCAACGTGGTCGCGCGGATCTACGACCCCGGACGCGCCGAGGTGTACCAGCGGCTCGGCATCCCGACCGTCGGTACCGTGCGCTGGACCGTCGACCAGATGATGCGCCGGCTGCTGCCCGAAGGGTCAGAGCCGGAGTGGCGCGACCCGTCCGGGACGGTCCGGCTGGCCGAGGTGCATGTGGACTCCGAGTGGGTCGGCCGGCTCGCGTTCGACATCGAGAAGGCCACCGGAGCCCGGGTCGCGTTCCTGACCCGGCTCGGCGAAGGCGTGCTGCCCAAGGCCGACACGGTCATCCAGGAGGGTGACCTGGTGCACGTCGTGATGCTGGAACGGGACGTCGCCGCGATCGAGTCCCAACTCGGCACCAAGCCTGAGGAGCTGTGATGCGGGTAGCCATCGCCGGTGCCGGGAACGTCGGTCGTTCGATCGCCGCCGAGCTGCTGGAGAACGGCCACGAGGTGCTGCTGATCGACAAGGACCCGCGGGCGATCAAGGCCGAGTCGGTGCCGCAGGCCGAATGGCTGCTCGCCGACGCCTGCGAGCTCTCCTCGCTGGAGGAGGCAGCGCTGCAGCGCTGCCAGGTGGCGATCGCCAGCACCGGCGACGACAAGGTCAACCTGGTCGTCTCGCTGCTCGCCAAGACCGAGTTCGGCGTTCCCCGGACCGTTGCCCGGGTCAACCATCCGCGCAACGAGTGGATGTTCAACGAGGCCTGGGGTGTCGACGTCTCGGTGTCGACGCCGCGGATCATGTCCGCGCTCGTCGAGGAGGCGGTCTCGGTCGGCGACCTGGTCCGGCTGTTCACCTTCCGCCAGGGCGACGCGAACCTGGTCGAGCTGACCCTGCCCGAGGACTCCCCCATGATCGGTCAGCGGGTCGGCGACATCGACTGGCCGCTGGACACCGCGCTGGTGGTGATCCTGCGCGAGGGCCGGGTCCTGCGCCCGGACCCGGAAGGCACGCTGGAGCTGAACGACGAGCTCCTGTTCGTCGCGGCCGACGAAACCGAGGAACAGCTCGAGGACATCCTCTCGCCGCACCACCGAAAGAGCGAGTAGAACCTCTTACTTCTTGTTGCCCCGGAGCAGGTGGGTGACCTGGTCGCGTGCCTCGTCCCACTTGTCCGGCGGCAGCGATCCGCGCAGTACGGCGTACGCCATCCACAGGGCCAGGGCGTAGAACGGGAGGCCGAGGCCGACCTTGGCGATGCCGAGTGCGTTCAGGTAGCCGGCCAGGTACAGCGGGACCTGGACGATCAGGCGGATCGCGAACAGGCCGACGAACACCAGCGTCGCCCGCGAGAACCCCTTGAGCATTGCCGGGTCCTTGCGCCACGCGGTGCCGGTCTGGGTGATCACGCCGTACAGAACGCCGAACAGGGGCCAGCGGATCAGCACGGTGATCAGGTACAGAGCGCCGTACCCGAGGTTCGTGAGCAGGCCGGGGACGTAGACGTCCTTCGCGTCGCCGGTCCGGTTCGCGACCCAGGCGGAGATCAGGACGCCGACGAAGCCGCCGAAGACGTTGCGCAGCGGCTGCTTGCGGATCAGGCGGAGTACGGCGACGAGAGCGCCGGAGCCGATCGCGACGATCAGCGCGAGCCGCAGGTTGTGGTCGGTCGCGCCGTAGACGATCAGGAACGCGATCCAGGGCAGGCCGATGTCGAGCAGTGCACCCCAGCCACCGAGCGCGTGGAAGAAGTCCTTGTCGGTGGTCTGGGCCGGCTTCGCGGGCTCCTCGGCCGGCTGCTCCGGCTCCGGAGCGGGCTGCTGGTCCGCGGTGAGTTCGTGCTCGGCGGCGTCGAGTTCGGGGCGCAGGATCTCGACCAGCTTCTCCTCGAGGTTCTCCTCGACCTGGTCGCGACGCGACTGTGGCCCGGACTGTGGGTCAGCCATGCGCGGCCGTCGGACGGAGTTCGTAGCGCGGGTTGAACATCACCCGGTCACCGTCCACGACCCCGATCCGCCCGGAGGCGATCAGTTCCGAGCCGGGGTGGATCCCGGCGATCTTGCGCCGGCCGAGCCAGATCAGCTTGACCGTGCCGGTGCCGTCGTACAACTCGCCCTCCAGTGCCGGTACGCCGCCGCGTGGGCTGAACGTGATGGTGCGCAGCGTGCCGTACAGCGTGACCAGTTCGCGGTCGTGGCAGCCGGTGATGGACCGGGCACCGCAGTCCTGCGCGAAGTCCTGGAGAACCTCGGCGTCCTGCTGGTCCCGGTCACCGGCCAGCCCCCGGAAGGCACGCCGAAACAATCCCTCGGGTTTGTCGCTACCCATGAGTCGAGTGTAGTCCGTTCAGCCCTGTTCCTCGTCCGCGGGCTGAGCGCCCGGCGGGAGCCGCAACGGCAGCGATTCGCGAACGGCCATCGGCTCGCTCCCGCGGACCACGACGACGTTGCGCAGCGCATCCTCCATCGCCGACGCGGCGTCCGGTTCGACCGCGGCGCGGCCGAGCACGGTAGCCCGCAGCAGCCAGCGCGGGCCGTCCACACCGAGCACCCGCGAGGTCTGGCTGAAGATCTGGCCTTCCGGGTCCTCGACCGGCACGACCAGCACCAGTTCGGTGCCGAACGATCCCTCGGACTCGGTCGCCGTACCGCCCATCCGGCTGGCCTCGGCGGCGATCTCCCGCCGTACCTCGGACCAGATGCCGCTCGTCTTCGGTGCCGCGAACGCGCGCAGTTCCAGCGCGGAGTCGTCCAGCACCAGCAGTACTGCCTGCACCTGGCCGCTCTGCTCGTCGACCTGCAGCCGCAGTTCCATCCCGGGCATGCCGGTGACCACCAGCGCGCCCAGGTCGATGCGGTCCTCCGCCTCGAGCACCTCGGGGTCGACCTCGGTGGAGTCGAACGGCCCGACGGCCGGTTCCTCCGGCGCGGCGTCCTGCTCGGTCGCCTCGGGGTCTTCGTTCTTGGCCTTGCGGCGGAAGATCACTGTTCTCTACTTCCCTGGTTCGTCTTGGTACAGCCGCCGTAGTTTCGCGCATCCGTCAGGTCAACGGGCGCACCTGATCAGCGTGTCACATCACCGAAACCGCCGGTCGAGCCGTACCCCCCGTCACCGCGGGCGGAACCCGGCAGCGACGTCACCTCGACGAACCGCGCCCTCTCCACCCGCTGGATGACCAACTGCGCGATCCGGTCGCCGCGCCGCAGCGTCACTTCCGCGTGCGGGTCGAGGTTGATCAGGCACACCTTGATCTCGCCCCGGTATCCCGCGTCCACGGTGCCCGGAGCGTTGACGATCGAAACGCCGTGCTTGGCCGCAAGACCGGACCGCGGGTGCACGAAGGCGGCGTACCCGTCCTGCAGCGCGATGGCGATGCCGGTGCCGACCAGACCGCGCTCGCCCGGCTTCAGAGTGATGTCGCCGGCCGCCACCAGGTCCGCGCCGGCGTCCCCCGGATGCGCGTACGACGGAACAGGCAGGTCAGGGTCGAGTCGCTGGATCAGTACCTCGGTCACGAGAGCAGACCCTATCGACGCCACTGGACCGCCCACATGCCAGGCTGGTGGTGTGCCTCTCTATCGCGAACGCCTGAGCGTGCCGGTGTCCTGGTGGATCATCGCCGTCGCTTTGGTCGTCACGCTCTTCGCCATCGTGACCGTGCCGGTCGGGATGTTCGCCGGCACCCTCGTCGGTGGTGTCGCCGCGCTCGTCCTGGTCCTCTGGTTCGTCCAGTACGGCGCCGCGCGGGTCCAGGTGGACGGTGAGCGGCTGCAGGCCGGGCGGGCCGTGATCGGACGGGCGGACCTGGGCAAGGTCGAGGCGCTCACCGGTGACGACGCTCGGCACGCGTTCGGACGGGACTGCGATCCGAGGGCCTACCTGCTGCTGCGCAGCTACGTGCGGGGCGCGGTCCGGGTCGAGATCACCGATCCGCGCGACCCAGCGCCGTACTGGGTGATCGCCACGCGGCATCCGGACCGGTTGGCAGCGGCGCTGACGGGGCACAGCGTGGCAAGATCCTGACTGTCGGGGACTTGCGTTAGGGAGGCTGCTGTGGTCGGAGCGAAGATCGGCTGGAAGCTGGTGCAGGCCGCGTTCAGCATCGTGGTGGGCCTGGTCGTGAACAAGGCGGTGACCACGGCCTGGAAGATCGGCTCGGGCGGGAAGCCGCCGAAGGACGGCCAGGGCGGGTACGCCGAGGTCGTCAGCTGGGCGGTGGCGAGTGGGGCCGCGGCGGCGGCCGCGAAGCTGTTCGCGGAGCGGCGGGCGGCGTCGTACTGGCTGAAGTCGACCGGGTACGCACCGCCGGGCTACGAGCAGGACGCGAAGGCGCCCGGTGGCCTCGTCAAGAGCGTCGAGAAGCAGTTGGAGAAAGACTAGACACCAGAAGAACACACCTCGCTCCGCTCGGTGGGTGGGGTGTGGTCGCTCCGCTCGGTGGGTGGGGTGTGGTCGCTCCTTGGGTGGGGTGTGTACACAACAGCGGGACCGTTCCCAGGGGTCTGGGAACGGTCCCGCTGTGGGTCAAGCAGAAGAAGGGCGCTGGTGTCAGGCTGCGCAGTCTCGGCAGATCAGCTGCCCGTTCTTCGTGTCGGCGAGCTGACTGCGGTGGTGAACCAGGAAGCAGCTCGAACAGGTGAACTCGTCGGCCTGGCGCGGGAGCACCCGCACCGCCAGCTCTTCGTGGCTCAGGTCGGCACCGGGCAGCTCGAAGCTCTCCGCGGCCTCGGCCTCGTCCTCGTCGACCTTGCCGGAGTTCTTGTCGTGACGGCGAGTCTTCAGTTCCTCGATCGACTCTTCGGATGCGTCCTCGTCCGTCTTGCGCGGGGCGTCGTAATCAGTCGCCATGGTGTTCCCTGCCCTCTTCATACCCGTGGTGTTGCCTGCTGAGCCCTTGAACGGGTAAAGCGGCCGAGAAATTCCGCGCCGAAGCACCGCGCTGAATCTTCGTCCCCCGAAACCCTTGACAGTCAGGCCGGGACCGGCAACTACCGTTCCCGAGGACGGGATTGTGCCCTATGAAGGGCCCTTCGCGCGCGTCGGGGTCCATGTATTGACCCGCGTGTCTCCACAAATGTCAGGACCGAACACCGAATTGCTCGTTAGTGCGCACTTCTGCGCAGATATGCGCACCAACTGACATCTATGCGCGCAGAGGGTTCGCTTCGGCCAGCAGGTCGTGGAACGGGCCGAACAGCGCCGGACTGGCCGCGATCGACATCTCCGGCGACACCGGGGCGCCGTGCAGGCCGCCGATCGTCCCGCCCGCCTCGGCCGCGATCAGCGCACCCGCTCCGTAGTCCCACGGATTCAGTCCGCGTTCGTAGACGGCGTCGAGCCGGCCGCAGGCGACATAGCAGAGGTCGAGTGCGCCCACCCCGATCCGGCGGATGTCGCGGACCTTGGTGATCAGATGCTGGACGACCTCCGCCTGCACCTGGCGGCGGTCGGCGTCGTACCCGAAGCCGGTCCCGACCAGGGCGGTACTCAGGTCGGTGCAGCCCGAGACCCGGATCGGCTTGCCGTCCGCGAACGCGCCACCGCCCTTCGTGGCGGTGAACACCTCACCCTTCGGGGCATCGACGACGACACCGGCGACCGTCGTCCCGTCGTACTCGACCGCGATCGAGACGGCGTACGTCGGGAGGTCGTACAGGTAGTTGACCGTGCCGTCGATCGGGTCGACGACCCAGCGCACGCCGCTCGAACCGGCGACGTCGTCGCCCTCCTCGCCGAGGAACGAGTCGTCCGGCCGGGCCTGCAGGATCCGCGCCCGGATCAGTTCCTCGGATTCGCGGTCCACGGCGGTGACGACGTCGGTGACTGTGCTCTTGGTGTCGGCGACGGTGATCGTGCCGCGGCGGCGTTCGACGATCAACCGGGCCGCTTCGTCCGCCACCTCCACCGCGAGCTTGAGGAGGTCCTGGGGGTTCTCGGTCGTCATACGGCTTCCTTGGCAGTTGGTCGGCGCAGGGGTGGGCAGCAGTCGTGGCGGCAGTCGTCCCAGGCCGGGCCGAGCTTGCCGACACAGGGTCTGGCCGGCTCCTCGCCGCGTTCGGCCGCGGCGCGCTCGACGACCAGATCACGCAGCATCGAGACGAACCGCGGGTCGGTCCCAGGAGTCGCGGCCCGGGCCATCGGCAGCCCCAGCTTCTCGGCGGTCTTGGCGGCCTCGGTGTCGAGGTCGTAGATGACCTCCATGTGGTCGCTCACGAACCCGATCGGTACGACGGCCACGCCCGGCACCCCCTTGTCCGCGAGGGTCTTCAGGTGGTGGTTCACGTCCGGCTCGAGCCACGGCACCTGCGGCGGCCCGGAGCGCGAGCAGTAGACCAGGCCGGTCCGCCGGGTCTGCCCGGTGCGGCGCTCGATCTCGGCAGTGATCTCCGTGGCCACGTCGAGGTGCCAGTCGACGTACCCGTTGCCGTCCGGTCCGCTGGTTGCGTTCATCGCGGACGGGATGGAGTGGGTCACGTAGGCGATCGCGGAGCCCTCGGGGAGCTTGCTCAGTGCCTCGGCGGTCGACTCGACGAACGATCCGACGAAGCCGGGGTGGTTCGCGTAGTGCCGGAGCTTGTCGATCCGCGGTGCGTCCGGGACCTCCTTGGCCGCGTCCTCGAGGTTCTCGCGGTACTGCCGGCAGCCGGAGTACGACGGGTAGGCGGACGTGACGATCACCACCGCCCGGCGGATCCCGTCAGCGGCCATCTCCCGCATCGTGTCGGTCAGGTACGGCGCCCAGTTGCGGTTGCCCCAGTAGATCGGCAGATCGAGGCCGATCTCGTCGAACGACGCCCGCAGCGCCTCGAGCAGGGCCCGGTTCTGATCGTTGATCGGGCTCTTCCCGCCGAACGCGTAGTAGTGCTCGCCGACCTCCTTCAGCCGCTCGTCCGGGATGCCCCGGCCGCGGGTCACGTTCTGCAGGAACGGCAGTACGTCCTCGGGCTTCTCGGGGCCTCCGAAGGACAGCAACAGGACGGCGTCGTACGGAACAGCAGCAGGCGACTGGGGCAACGGCATATTCCGAGTTTCTCAGACCGCCAACAGCTAGGGTGTTGCCGGTCTCTCATGCTCAAGCCTTATGTCCATCTCATGCGCCGTCCCGGTGCCAGTGCGTTCTTCACCGCCGGGATCCTCGGGCGTATGCCGATCTCGATGATCGGGCTGGGCATCGTCATCCTGATCGCGCAGGAGAGCGGCTCGTACGGCCTGGCCGGAGCGGTGTCCGGCGTAGCGGTCATCGCCGGTGCGCTGACCGGTCCGATCCAGGGGCGGCTGGTCGACCGGTTCGGGCAGCGGACGCTGCTGATCGTCGGCTCCGTGCTGTGCACGATCGGTCTGGCGGCTCTGCTGGTCGCGGTCCGTGCCGACTCGGCTACCTGGGTGCTCTACCTGCTGTCGTTCGTTGCCGGTGGCACCCGTCCGCAGGTCGGGTCGTTCGTCCGGGCGCGGTGGACCCATCTGCTCGGCCGCGGACGGGCGCTGCAGACCGCGTTCGCGCTGGAGGCGGTCGGCGACGAGGTCGTCTTCATCGTCGGCCCGGTGCTCGTCACCACGCTCGCCACCCAGGCCAGTCCGTACGCCGCTCTGGCCGCGGCCGGAGTACTGGGACTGGCCGGCGGCATCTGGCTGGCGTCGCTGCGTGCCTCGGACCCGCCCGGCCGCGGTAAGGCCGACGGTGCTGAGCAGGCGCCACTCCCCTGGCTCTCGCTGATGCTGCTCAGCCTGATCGGTCTCGGGCTGGGCGCGACTCTGGGTGGCGTTGAGGTGGTCACGATCGCGTTCACCACCGAGAAGGGTCAGGCCGAGCTGTCCGGCGTCGTACTGGCCGTGTGGGCGTTCGGCAGCCTGCTGGCCGGTCTCTGGTACGGCTCGGTCCACTGGCGCGCTCCGGTCGAACGGCGGCTGCTGTTCGGCGCGATCCTGCTCGCGGTCAGCCTGGCACCGCTCCCCTGGGTCGACAGCGTGCTGCTCGTCGGTGTGGTGCTGTTCTTCTGCGGCTTCACCATCGCGCCCACGATGGTCGCCCTCACCGCTTGCGTCGAGGAGTGGGTCCCGCCCCAGCGCCTCACCGAGGCGATCACCTGGACCGTCACCGGCATACTCCTGGGCGTAGCCCCGGGCAACGCCGCCTCCGGCCACGCGGTAGACGTTTGGGGCCCCTCCACCGCCTACTGGGTCCCCTTCTCCATCGGCATCACCTGTGCCCTGGTCGCCGCCCTCGCCACTACCTTCGCGCGCCCCAAGACCCGCTTCGCCCACAACTAGGCTTGCACCTCCCGTTACGGGAGGTGTGAAGGTGTGGGTATGGAGCACTCGATCGGTGAGCTGGCTCGGCTGGGTGGGGTGTCGGTGAAGGCCGTGCGCCACTACTCCGAGTTGGGCTTGCTGGCATCGCATCGGACCACTGCCGGGCATCGGCGGTACGACGCGGACGCTGTGGCACGGCTGGAGTTGATTCGGACGTTGCGGGGATTGGGCATCGATCTGCCGACAGTGCGGGCGGTGCTGGAGCGGGAACGGATGCTGGGTGAGGTCCTGACCGCGCACGCCGCCGCGGTGGCTGTAGAGATCGAGAGCCTGCGAGTGCGCCATGCCGTGCTGTCGATCGCCGCTCGGCGCCATTCCACCCCGGAGGAGCTTGAACGCATGCACAACCTGACCGCTCAGTCCGAGCAGGAACGCCGTACCTTGATCGCGGACTTCCTGACCTCGGTCCTCGGCGATGACCCGGGCTTCGCCGCGATCCGGCAGAACCTGACCCCCGAGCTCCCGGACGACGCCGACGTGGGGCAGGTCGAGGCTTGGCTGGAGCTTGCCACGCTCGTCCAGGACGACGACTTCCGGGCAGCGGTACGACGGATGGCCTCGGGCTACCGGGCGATCGCGACGGACGCCCCGCTCTGGCACGATCCGGCGTTCCGTGACCGGCTGATCGCGCTTCGCCGTACCGAGGCAGGTCCGCAGTGGGATCGATACGTGGAGCTGCTCGCCGTCGTCAACGGGTGGGTACCGCCGTCACGGATTGCGGGGTAGCGGCGCGTTCCAGCCGCGGCGGATGGCGAGCAATCGGACCCCGAAGCAGGTCACCGCGGCGACGATCGGTACCCACGTCGCGTCGTACTCGAAGGCGGCCGCGACGACGACGATGCCGGCGCCGAGGAACGCCGGGGTGGCGTAGATCTCCGACCGCAGTACGACGGGGACGCGGCCGCTGAGCAGGTCGCGGATCACGCCGCCGCCGATCCCGGAGATCATGCCGAGCAGCGCGGCCGACAGTGGCGACAGGCCGTGCTCGATCGCCTTCTGCGCACCGGTCACGCAGAACAACGCAAGGCCGGCGGCGTCGAAGATGTTCACCAGCCTCTCGACCCGCCCGATGCCCGGATGCAGGAAGAACGTGATCAACCCGGCGAGGACCGGGACGACCAGATAGCGCCAGTCCTGCAGCGCGGCCGGTGGGGTGTCGCCGATCAGCACGTCCCGGAGGAAGCCGCCGCCCAGCCCGGTGACCAGGGCAAGCACCAGGATGCCGAACACGTCCAGCTTCTTGCGTACGCCGACCAGCGCGCCGGTGATCCCGAACACGAAGATGCCGACCAGGTCCGGCACATGCAAGGCCAAGGATCCACTCACAGGCGGCACGCTAAACCACAGGCGATGGGTCGCCGCGCACTCTATGGTCTTGGGGCATGAGCGGAGCACCCGACGTCGACTACACGGCAACCTCGCTGCGCCCGGACTGGAACGCGCTCCCGGACTCTCTCCGTGACGCCCTGACCGTTGCCCTGGGCAGCGAGATCGCCGAGGCGGGACGCTCCGTCAGCTCGGGCTTCACCGGCGGCTTCGCCGCGCCGCTCCGGCTGGCTGACGGGCGCCGGGTCTTCGTCAAGGCATCCGCCGACACGATGCACGCCTACCGTGCCTACCAACGCGAGGCCGAGGTCGTGCCGCAGTTGCCGGCGGCGATCAGGGTCCCGGCGATCGTCACCACCGCGCACTCCGCCGACGGGGACAGCAAGTGGTTCGCTGTCGTGTCCGAGTGGGTCGACGCGCGGATGCCTGGCGTGCCGTGGTCCGCGGCGGACTTCGACGTGGTGACCGCGACCTGCGAGGAGATCTCGGACGCGATGGATCCCAGCCCGCTCGACGGATTGAAGAGTTTCCTGAGCGATCTCGAGGACGGCGCACCGCTGCAGACACCGGACCGGATCATCGCGGGCGAATTGCCGGTGCCGACCGGTCTCCAGCCCTGGGCGCCAAGGATCCTGCCTGAGCTGGTCGACCTGATTCGGCTCGCGCCGGAAGCGTTCGCCGGGGACACGGCGACTCACAGCGATCTGCGACCGGACAACTTGCTGATCGACGGCGACGGCGTCTGCTGGATCGTGGATTGGAACTGGCTCGCGCTCGGTCCTCGCTGGATGGACTGGATCGGTCTGCTCCCGGGTGCACAGCACCACGGCATCGACACCCTCGCCGCGGTCCACCGGAGCCCGCTGACGGCCGACGTACCGGGTGAGCATCTCGACTCCTACATCGCGGCGGTCGCGGCGTACATGATGAAGAACATCGACCTGCCACCACCGCCCGGCTGTACACCGGCGCTACGGGAGCACCAGCGGTACTACGCCTGGACCTTCCTCGACTGGCTGGCCGCACGGCGCGGGTGGTGAGAGCGGCCTACCGTGGAGGTATGAACAAAGGTCCGACCACCAGGTTCAAGGTCGAGGTGCTGGACGGCGACCGGACGTCGCGGCGTGAGGACGTGGTCACCACCGAGGAGCCGCTCGAGCTGCGGCTGGAGTGGCCCGGCCGGCCTCCCGAGCCTCTCGTCGTGACGATGCGCACCCCGGGCTCCGACTTCGAACTGGCCGCCGGGTTCTGCCTCGGCGAGGGCTTCGCGGTCCGCCCGGACGCGATCCGGACCGTTGCCTACTGCACCGATGTGAAGCTGACCCCCGAGCAGCAGTTCAACACCGTCACCGTCACGTTCGACGGCCCACCGGACCGCGAACCACCCCAGCGGTACGGCGTCACCTCGGCGGCCTGCGGCGTCTGCGGCCAGCAGAGCCTCGACGAACTGGCCGAGCGGGACTACGACCCGGTCGACCCCGTGGAGGCCCCGCTGGACGTCGTACGACGCCTGCCTGACCTTCTCCGGGAAGCCCAACCGACCTTCAGCCGCACCGGCGGCCTGCACGCGGCCGGTCTGTTCACCACCGAGGGCCGCAAGATCGTGGTCAAGGAAGACATCGGCCGCCATAACGCCGTCGACAAGGTGGTCGGCTGGACCGTCCTCAACCACCACAGCCGCAAGGGCCTCGTCCTAGTCGTCAGCGGCCGCGCCGGCTACGAAATCATCCAGAAAGCAGTAGCCGCCGGCATCGGCATGATCGTCGCCGTAGGCGCCCCCTCCAGCCTCGCCGTCGACCTCGCCCGCCGCTTCAGCATCACCCTCGCCGGCTTCACCCGCGGCGACCGCTGCGTCCTCTACAGCGCCCCGGAGCGCATCCTGCGCTGACGGGCCTGAGGGGTCGAGGCCTGGATCTAAGGGGGCATGCCCAATGTGTGGCCGAGCCCGGCGCCGGAGGGTGGAACCAGGCGGTGACACTCACCGCCTGGGAAGGAAGCCATGAAACACCGCTACACCATCCTCGCCCTGCCGGTGCTCGCCTTCGGGGCGATCGTGGCCGGCTCGGCCGAGGCATCGGCGCGCCCGATCGATCCGGACGAGCGCCACCAACGGCCACCGGTCGTCTACGTCGACCGGGTCGGGCCGACCACACAAGTGCAAGTGGACGACAACATCACCGAGGCTCTGCAGACGGGAGCCGGAGTGCTGGGCGGAGCCGGCCTGGCCATGGCCGGCCTCTGGGCGTACCGCCGTCGTCATCCACTCGCAGTCCACTGAGGCAGACGGTCCTGGTGCAGCTCAGGCTCCGGGACCGTCCAGCCGCACAGCTAGCGCCGCAGCCTCGAGCCGGCCGGCAGTCCCGGTCTTGCGGAGGATGTTCGAGACATGGGCGCTCACCGTCTTGTGGCTGATGAACAGCTCCTTCGCGATCTCGCCGTTCGATCGACCTGCGACCAGGAAAGCCAGGACCTCACGCTCCCGCGATGTCAACGCCGACAGCGGCGTCCCCAGCTCCTCGGGTACGGCGATCTGCACGGGCTCACGAAGGCTGATCCGCGAGCGCCGGGCCAGTGACTCGACATCCACCCGGAGCGGCTCGGCGCCCAACTCGAGTGCAGTGCGACGGGCTTTCCGCAGCAGATCACCAACACCGACCGGGGGAAGGCCGGCTGCGATCGCTGCCTCGGCACACCGCCACCACGCCACCGCCTGATGCCAGGGCGCTCCCGCCGTGCCGCAGGCGTCGGCCGCGTGCTGCCAGCGATCCGGCTGATCGTCGTCGTCGCGGCAGCGGGCCAGTTCGGCGCTGAAGAGCGCTCGATGCATCGACTGGACGACGGTGTCCCCGGGATCCGTGGTTGTGAATGGCCGGCCGATCAGAACCTTCTCGAGGATGCGGACTGCCTTGGTGGTGCCCGCCAGGTCACCAGCGTCCCGGGACGCCCGAGCGAGCTCGGCAGCCGCCTGGGCATAGAGCACCAGCAGATCGTCGTCCTCGTCCATGGCGGCGGCACCAGGCAGCGTCAGCCGGGCGCGCAGCCAGTCGATCGCGGCCTGCTGCTGTCCTTCGGCGAGTAGTACCTCGGCGCCTCCGGTGGCCAGGCTGCGGCGGATCCCGACGAAGGTCGGCGGGATCAGTTCGAGGGCGCGATCGAGATGCTGCCTCGCTTCCACCAGCCGACCGCGCCGAACCGCCAGCGATGCGGCCGTGAGGCGGAGGCCCGCGCCGGTGATGTTCGTGCACCGAGCCGACAATCCCGACCGCAACAGGTCGGCGCACTCCTGCCACCGTCCCGATTCCAGCAGCCCTTCGGCACCCAGGTACGCGAGGAAGTACGCGAACAGGTCCCGGCCGGGGGCCGCGATATCGGCGTAGTTGCGCAGGGCCGCCTCGGTGGCTTCCTGGCGCCGGCCGAGATTCCACAACGCGTGGCACTGCCAGATCACACCGAGCATCCACTCGTACACCGCCCCGCACGAGCGGGCCAGCTGCTCGGCTTCCTGCCCGTCGGCCAGGGCCCGCTGCGGCGCGTCACTGGACAGCACCATCGATCGCAGGGCGAGAGCGGTGGCGAGGGCCCGACCTTCCCCGACCTCGCGGGCGAGCTGCACCGCCTGGTCCGCGTGAGTCACTGCCTCCGGCCTCCGCTGCCAGCTCTCTGCCCAGCCGAGCTGGGCCAGCGCCCGCGCCCGCACAGCGGTCTGCGGCTGCGGCGCCGTCAGCTCGAGCGCCGCGTGCAGATCGGTCAGGACTGCCTCGATCGGCTCGGTCCGATGCCAGCGAAAAGTGCTCCGGTCGACGAGCAGATCGGCCGCCAGCAGTGGCTCGCGTGCGCTGTCCACCAGATTCAGGGCCTGAGTGAGCAACTCGATCGCGCGATCGTCCCGGCCGTCCCGCGAGCAGATCGCACTGGTCCGGAGGATGAGCGCCGCCCGGTCGGCCGTCGTACCCCGGAGATCCGGGGAGACCTGCTCCCACAGGTCGCACAGCCGTTCCAGCTGGATGGCCTGTTCTGCCGGGGCACGCAGCATCGCCGCGTGCTCGGCCGCCACCTGCGACCACTTGTACGTGGCATCGATGCGTCCGGCTTGCTGACTGTGGACGGCCAGATCCGCCGCGACCGCTTCGACCGGGTCCGACTGCGACTCCAGCACCTCCAGATAGGTGGCGTGGACGAGTTCGGCTTCGCCGAGCGGCAGTCCGTCGTACAGCACCTCGGCGAGCAGCGGATGGCGGAACCACGGCGCGCCATGACCGGTCTGTAGGACGCCGCGATCCTGCGCTTCGGTGATGCAGCCAGGCAGCCCACGCACCTCGACTCCGTGGACTCCGGCGACCGCCGTCAGGATCGGGAGAGACGTCGGGCGGCC
Source organism: Kribbella sp. NPDC050241 (assembly GCF_044459685.1). Classification (NCBI taxonomy): domain Bacteria; kingdom Bacillati; phylum Actinomycetota; class Actinomycetes; order Propionibacteriales; family Kribbellaceae; genus Kribbella; species Kribbella sp. NPDC050241. The sequence goes on along the minus strand of NZ_JBITJE010000001.1, from coordinate 787,225 downwards.
CCCGACCGCGAGCACGCGAACCAACTGGCGTGCCTGCGGCGAAAGGCGGTGCCACGCGGCGAGCAGTCCGTCGCGGAGTGCGTCCGGGACGGTGGCCGACAGGGCAGACTCGGTGCCGGAGAGGTCCTCGACCAGAAGCTCGGTGAGGTAGGGGTTGCCGTCCGACCTCGCCTGCACCTGGTTGACGACGTCGATGTCAGGGAGCTGCCCGAGGAGGTACTCCAGCTGGAGTCCGGTGCTGTCCACGTCGAGCCGTTCGAGGTGGAGTTCGTCGAACGACGGCATCCGGCGCATGTCCGCCAGCCAACTGTGCAGCGGATGCCCCTCGCCACGGTCCTCGTCGCGAGAGGTCCCGAACACGGTCAGCTGCTGAGCACGGAAGCCAGTGATCAGGTACGCGAGCACGTCCAGCGAGGCCAGGTCCGCCCAGTGCAGATCGTCGACGACCACGACGGTGCGATGGCGGTCCGCGATCCGGTTGAGCACCAGATCGATCAGCGGAATCAGTCGTGCCGTGGGAACGCTCTGCGATCCGCCGAGAGCGGGCAGCAGGGAGCTCAGTTCGCCGGCACCGGCCAGGACCATGGCTTGCTCTGCCGCATCGGCCTGCGCCAGCCAGTCCTGCAGTACGCCGATGATCGGCGCGTACGGGACCGACGCGCCGCCGAAGTGAACACAGGAGCCCCACAGCACCAGAAGGTCCGGGTCATCGCAGACTTCCTGCACCAGACGGGTTTTGCCGACACCGGCTTCCCCGTGGACGACCACCGCTGAGGGTTGTCGCTGCGCCGAACCCGCCAGCGCTCGGGTCAGGAGATCACGCTCGGCGCCCCGCCCGGCGAGCCGATGAAGAGGCCGTGCCCGGACATCCCCCACGGCGACAGTCTCCCCCCGTGGACCGGTGGCCGCTACCCGTTCAAGCGCCTGACAGGTCAGGCGTCCAGCTTGATGAAGGTTGCTTTGGGGACGTATTCGTAGCGGTCGGGCATGCAGGTGAGGATGATGATCTGGCCGTGGTCGCCGGCGCGGCCCAGGAGGGCGCCCATGTCGCGCAGGCGGGCCTTGTCGGACCAGCCGAGGGCATCGTCGAAGATGACGGGGACGCTGCTCTCGCCGGTGCTGACCAGGTGGCTGATCGCGAGCCGGGTGATGATCGCCAGCTGCTCCTGCGCGCCCGTCGACAACGCCTCGACCGGCAGCCGCGCGCCGTCCAGCTCGCGCTCCGCGACGGCCAGGTCGTCGTCCAGCCAGACCCGGAACGACGGCCCGTAGACAGTCCGTCCGAGCGACTCGATCCGGCTCTGCAGTGGTTCGGAGTACTTCGTCTGTGCCTCGGCCCGGTGACGGCTCAGCGTCTCGTGGACCCGGCGAGCCGCCTCGGCCCGGCGACGCAGACTGTCGTGCTCGGCCCGTACGCCGGCCAACTCCAGCTCGGCCAGATCCCGCCGGGTCGCCAGCCCGTCCCGGCCCGACTGCTCCAGCCGGCCCTCGGTCGTCCGCAGCGCGTCGCGCAACGTGTCTCGCTCGTTCTGCATCCGCGCCGCGACCGCCAACGCGTCGGTCAACTCACCCGCGAGCTGATCGGCTCCAGCCGCATCCGCCTGCTCCTGTACGGCGGTCAACTCCTCGAGCACCGCCTCGACCTCACCAGTCGCCTCGGCCTCAGCCGCAGCAACGGCCTCATCGTCGAGAAGAGCCTGGGCGGCCTCCAACGCCTCGACTGCGGCCGCAAGCCGCTCCCCCGCGAGCTCGGACCGAGCCCGAGCCTGCTGCGCCTCCGACCGGTCCTCGTCTGCGGCCTTCCGCGCCTGTGCCGCCGCGAACTCCGCATCGCTAAGCAACCGCTCCACCTCGGCCAACGCGTCCCGCGCCTCTTCCAGCGCGCGCTGGGCACCGGCCAGATCATCCGGCGCGCTGACCGGCACCTCGAAGTCCTCGAAGTCGAGCGTGTCGTGCGGCGACGCGAACTCCTCGAACAGCGACATCTGCCCGGGCACTCCCTCGACCGCGGGCTGCTTGCCGCCACTCTCCTCGGCGTCCGCGTCGTCTTCCGCACCGACGCCGAGCCGCGCGGTCAGCACCGCGATCCGCTCCCCCGGATCACCACCGGTCGTCAGCGACCGCTCGGTCCGGCGAGCTTCGTGCAACTCGGCGGTGGCCGTGTCCGCCTTCCGCAGCAACTCCCGCGCGGCCGCGACGTCCTTCACACCGGCGTTCTTCAGCAGGTCCTTCTCCCGCCGGACGGCCTCGTCAACGCGCGACCGCAGCGTCGCCGCCTCACCCCCGGCGCGAACAGTCACCTCGACCTGCCCCGGTACGCCGACGACCAGCTCACCGGAGACCAAAACCTCGGCCGACTCGTCGAAGCCCAGCTCCGACGGCACCTCACGAGCGCCGCCGTCCAACCCGGTCCCGGACAACTCGACCGGCTCCGCGCCGAGGCGACGTACGACCACCTCGGGGACGCCGGCCGCCAGCGCGGCGCGCGCCTCGACCACCTCAGCGCGCGCGGATTCCAACGCGGCGACGAGCGCGTCGTCGACCTTGATCCGGTCCAGGACCGTCCCGGCCGCGGCGATCCGGGCGCGGACGTCGACCAACTCCGCCTGCTGACCCAGCAGCCGGTCCAGCTCGGCGCGGTCCATGAGCTCGGAGACCTGCCGCTCCGCCTCCTGCACATCGGTACGCCGGGCGTCCTTGAGCTCGACCACCTCGGCCAGCGCCGCCTCGACCGCATGCACGCTCTCGACCGCCGCCCTCGCCACCTTCTCGGCATCGGTACGACGTTCGGCCAGCTCGGCATCGGTCTTGGTGAACCGTTCGGCCTCGTCGAGCAGCCGCTCGCGTTCGACCCTCGTCCGAGTGTGGTTCTCGAGCCGGGCCCGCGCGGTCTCGGCGCGGTGGCGGACCGAGTCGCGCCGGAGCAGGATCTCGTCGGTCGCCTTCTTGCGTTCGCGCAGTTCCTCGACCGAGGTGAGGTGGTCGGTGAGCCGGCCCGTCACGTCCTGGAGATCGAGGGCCAGCCGCTCGGCGCGGCGGATGTCCTGCTGGACCTCCTCCATCGCCTTCAGCGCCTGGGCCGCGGTCAGCTCGGCCGCGGCCACGGCCTTCTCGGACCGGGCGAAGTCACCGGTCGGCCGTCCGCCGCGGGTCCAGTATCGGAGGTACTCGTGCTCGACCGCGGTCACCAGCGGCATCGACGCACCGTCGACCGGTGTCCCCGACTCCGCCGTCACCGCGGTGATCAACGGCTCCGCGTCGGCAGGCGTTGGCAGCACCAACGACTGCCCCTGGCTGACCATCAGCGTCTGCCACAGCACCGGGTCGACGTGCTGGTGGAAGAGCCGCTCGGCCTCGTTGTGGGCCTCCCGGCCGGTCCACGACCGGCGGCGACCATCGGACTCGACCACAGTCAGCTCGGTCGAGCGGTTCTTCAGCCAGCGTTTGGTGTAGCTCAGCTCGCGGTTGCCGAGGGTCAGCTCGACCGTCACCTCCGGGCCGACGTCCTGGCCGACCGGCTGGATGTCGCGGATCCGGGTCGACTTGGAGTCGTCCGGCAGGTCGAAGACCAGCCCGAACGCCTCGACCAGACTGGACTTGCCGACCTCGTTGTCCCCGACCACCACGGTGGTGCCGAGCGCCGGGAACCGGACAATGCGGTCCCGGACGCCACGGAAGTCCCGCAGCGCCAGGCTGAGGAGCCTCATCCCGCGTCCCGCGCCAATCTGTGCATCAACGACAGCGCCGCACCCGCGCCCTCGTCGCCACCGGCCAGAGCCTGGCGCAACTCCTCCATCGCGGCCCGCGCCGGACCGCTCAGCTGCAACGCGTCCAGATCCGCCGCGTCCGGCGCCGGCCGCACGGTCCAGAACTTCACCCAGCGCTCGACGCTCGCGAACACCTCGCCCTGCGCGTCGATCATCGCGTCCAGCCGGCTGAGCAGTGGCAGCGTCAGCGAACCGTCACCTGCGAGCCGGACGTACGTCCGCTCCTTCTCCGGCAGCTCCGCGAACCAGTCCTCGAGAGCCGTGAGCGACTCCTCGTCGAACAGCTCGACGCGATGGTCGACCATGTGCCAACCGCCGACGCGCACCGGCTCGACCTCGATCTCGCCGCCGCCGACGGTCACCCTGAGCACGTTGCCCGGGGCGTCCTCCTCGGGCGAGGTGACCTCCTGCGTCCCGGAGAACCAGATGCGGTCAGTCACGCGGGTCGTCGAATGCCGGTCTCCGAGGCCGACGTACTGCAGTCGTCCGTCCGCGACCGCCGCCTCCAGCGCGGCCTGATCGATGGTCGGTACGTCGGACATGCCGCCGGAGAGACTGGTCAGTTGGCCGTGCGCCAGCAGGATCCTCGTCGTACCGGGCTCGACCGGGGTCAGGTCGGCGTACCCGGGGGCCGCCGGATCGGACAACGGCCGGCGCGAACGCCAGGGCGCACCGACGATCTCGACGCCCGGCACGATCTCCAGCGGCTCGGTGCCGGTCAGGACGGTCACGTGCTCAGGCTGGTGGGCCTGCCACTGGGCCGACGTCCACAGCGAGCCGGGCTCGAGCGCGTCGTGGTTGCCCGGCAGGAGGACGACCGGGACCGGGATCCGCTTGAGCGCTTCACAAGCACGCAAGATGGTCTGCCGCTCGACCTGGTTGTGCTCGAACACATCGCCGGTGACGACCACGAACGCCGCTCCGGTGGCCGCGGCGACCTCGCCGATCCGCGCGACAGCGTCCAGCCGGCCCTGCCCCCACCGGGCTTGACCGTCCGGCCCCAGGAACCGGCGCATCATCCCCAGCTGCCAGTCCGAGCTGTGCAGAAACGTGATCGAGTCGTCCATTGCGGTGAGAACGCTAACCTGCCCCGCCGATAACCGCGCAACCCAACACACCCCAACCACCACACCGCCCACACTCCGGACGGCCAATCCCCGCTTTGAGCACCGGTCGACCGTCGATCAGGCGCCAAAGTGGTTGGCGGGTGCTCAAGGCGGGGTGGGAGAGTCGGGGCGTGATTGTGTACCTGGAGACCGAGCGGCTGGTGATGCGGCGGTTCACCGCGGACGACGTGGAGCTGCTGGTCGGGCTGGACTCCGATCTCGAGGTGATGCGGTTCCTGACCGGGCAGGTGACGCCGCGGGAGGAGATCGAGAACGTCGTACTTCCGGCGATCCTGGCCGTCTACGCGGAGCATCAGGAGCTCGGGACGTTCGCGGCGTACCAGAAGGCGGACGGTGCGTTCGTCGGATGGTTCGGGATGCAGCCGACGAAGGACCCGGAGGTGGTGGGCGTGGGCTACCGGCTGAACCGGACGGCGTGGGGCAAGGGGTACGCGACCGAGGGAACGAAGGCGCTGATCGACAAGGCGTTCGGTGAACTCGGGATGGACCGCGTCGTCGCCGACACGATGGCCGTCAACCACCGGTCCCGGGCGGTCATGCGCCGGTCCGGTCTGCGGTTCATCCGGGTCTACCACGAGCACTTCGACGACCCGCTGCCCGGAACCGAGTTCGGCGAGGTCGAGTACGCCGTCGATCGGCGTACCTGGGAAGCTGGACGACGTGCCTGACGATCCACGGCCGTACGCCGTACTCGACATCGACGCGACGCTGTCCGACACCAGCGAGCGGATCCATTTCCTCGCGAAGCGGCCGAAGGACTGGGACTCGTTCTTCGCGCACGCGAAGGAGGACGCGGTCCTGGACGAAGGGCTCGCGGTCGCCACGACGCTGGCCGCCGACCACGAGATCGTCTACCTGACCGGCCGGCCCGAGCGGCTGCGGCGGGACACGCTGAAGTGGCTCAAGGACAACGGCTTCCCCGACGGCAAGGTCTACATGCGCGGCAACACCGACCGCCGGCCGTCGGTGCTGATGAAGCTCGGCCGGCTCCAACGACTGGCCGAGGACCGCCCGGTCGCCGTCCTGGTGGACGACGACGTCAAGGTGTGCGCGGCCGCGGAGAAGGCCGGCTACACGGTGATGAGGGCCGACTGGGGACTCGATGCCGAGACCCAGCCGACCCTCTTCGACGCTCAGGAGTCCGAAGGACGGACCTGAGGCCCTACTTGCTCAAACCAACGATCAGCTGGTTCGGGTACGGCGGGTAGGCGGACAGGTAGAAGTTCTGCACCTTCGACCCGTGCAGGAACGCGTTGCGCGCGTAGATCAGCGGCACGACCGGCGAGTCCTGCATGATCTGCTTGTCCACCGCGCCCCACATTCCGGCGGCCTTGCCCAGGTCCGACTCGGCCGTCGCCGCCGCGATCGCGGAGTCCACCGCCGGGTTGGAGTAGCGGGAGATGTTGTACCCGCCGTTGCCGATCTCCGACGACGCGAACAGCGGCTGGATGTTGCCGAGCGCGCTCGGGAAGTCCGGCAGCCAGCTGGACACGGTCAGGTCGAAGTCCGGCTTGTTCCCGGTGATCAGGTCGGTCAGCGACTCGCTGTCGAGCGGCGGCAGGAGCTTGACCGTGATCCCGGCCCGCTTCAGGCCCTGCTGGATCGCCTGCGCCACCGGGAGGCCGGTCGCGGTCGTGTTGTCGGCGACCATCGTCAGGGTCAGGTTGCTGACCCCCGCGGCCGCGAGCATCTGCTTGGCCTTTTCCGGGTCGCCCTGCGGTGGCGCCGGGTACAGGTCGAACTTGTTGAAGCCGTCGATGCCCGGCGTGATCAGGGTCGTGGCGAGCTCGCCACCGTACTCCGGACCGCCCTCGGCGACCTGGACGGCCTGCTTGTCGACGGCGAACTGGATCGCCTTGCGGACCTCGGGGTTCGAGAGCGCGGGACGCTTGGTGTTCATCGCCAGGTACTGCAGGGCGCCCGACGGCGAGGTTGCGACGCGAGCCTTGACGGCCGGATTGCCGGTCACCGTCGGGATCAGCGCGGCCGGAACCGAGGTGCCGGTGGTGGCCGCGAACTTGTCGTCGCCGGCGTCGGCGATCAGGCGCTGGTTCACCACGTCGGGCTGCAGGCCCATGTCGAACACGATGGAGTCCGGCAGGCCGGTGCGGGCCTGATCGGTCGATTTGTCCCAGCCCGGGTTGCGCTCCAGCTCGAGCTTCGAGCCCGGAGCCAACGACTTCACCTGGTACGGGCCGCTGGCGACCGGCTTCTCACCGTAGTGCGCCGGGTCGGTGTCGGCCTTCTTCGGCACCGGCGAGAACGCCGGCATGCTCACGATCCAGGGCCAGTCGCCGAACGGCTTGTTCAGCTTGAAGACGAGCGTGGTGTCGTCCGGGGTCTGGACCGAGGCCAGGTCGCCACCCTTGTACGGGCCGGTGTACTTGTCCCCGCCGACCAGCAGCGACTTGTGGTAGCCGAGGCCACCGGACAGCTCCGGCGCGAACGACCGCTCGATGCCGTACTTGATGTCGGCGGCAACGATCGGCGACCCATCGGCGTACTTCAGGCCCGGCTTCAGCTTGTAGGTCCAGGTCTTGCCGCCGTCGGAGACCTGACCGGTGTCGGTGGCCAGGTCGGGAACCAGTTGCGCCGCCTTGCCCTCCTCGGTCTTCCACGAGGTCAGGCCACGCAGCACCAGGTGGATCGTGCTGATCCCCAGGTTCTGGCTCTTGGCCGGGTCGAGGTTGATCTCCTTGCTCGTGGTGAGCACGTGCCAGGTGCCGCCCTGCTCCGCGGCCGCGGTGCTGCCGCCACTGGCGGTCTTGTCGTTGGCGTTGCAGGCGGCCGCCGCCAGCGCCAATGCGGCCGCTACCGCGACCGCTCGGGTTAGGTGTTTCATCATGTCCTCTCAGGAGGTGGGGGGCTCAGGGAAGTAGCAGGCGGCCCGGTGTTCCGTGCTCCCCTGGACGGGCTCGAGCACGGGCCGTTCGGTGGCGCACACGTCCTGGACCTTGTAGCAACGGGTCCGGAACGGGCAGCCCGACGGAGGCGCGATCGGCGTCGGGACGTCGCCGGTCAGCACGATCCGGTCCCGCTCGACACCCGGCTCGGGCACCGGGACCGCGGACAGCAATGCCTTCGTGTAGGGATGGGCCGGCGCCGCGTACACCTGGTCGGCCGGACCCTCCTCGACGATCGTGCCGAGGTACATGACCGCCAGCCGGCTCGCCACCTGACGTACGACGGCCAGGTCGTGGGCGACGAGCACATAGGACAGGCCGAGCTCGTCGCGAAGGTCAGCGAGCAGGTTCAGCACCTGGGCCTGCACCGACACGTCGAGGGCGGACACCGGCTCGTCGCAGACCAGCAGATCGGGCTTCACCGACAGCGCCCGCGCGATCCCGATTCGCTGCCGCTGACCACCGGAGAACTCGTGCGGGTAGCGCTCGAGGTGCTCCTCGGACAGCCCGACCTGGTGCAGCAACTCGACGAGCTGGGCTCTGGTCGGCCGGATCCCCTGGGCGCGGAACGGCGTACTCAGGATGGTGCCGACCGACTGCCGCGGGTTCAGCGACGCCTGGGGGTCCTGGAACACCATCTGGATCTTGCGGCGGACCGGCCGGAGCCTGCGGCCGCGGAGCCTGGTGACGTCCGCACCGCCGATCTCGACACTGCCCTGGGTCGGGTCCAGGAGCCGGGTCGCCACTCGGGCCAGCGTGGACTTGCCGGAGCCGGACTCGCCGACCAGGCCGACCGTCTCACCCTTGCGGACGACGAAGTTCACGCCGTCGACGGCCTTGACCGCCTGGGCCTCGCGCCACGGCACGCCGCGCAGACCGAAGTACTTCTTGACGTTCTTCAGATGGAGCAGTTCGTCACTCATGTGATCACCTCAGGCCGGCGGCCGAGATGGCAGGCGGCCTCGTGATCGCCCTCGCCGGGCCGGGGCGTGAGCTCGGGGCGCTCGGTGATGCAGCGTTCGCCGACCAGGTGGGTGTACGCGCACCGCGGCTGGAACGGGCACCCGGTCTTGATCGAGCCGGGCGACGGCGGAGTGCCGGGGATCGTGGTCAACCGCGGCTTCGGGGGTACGTCGACCCGCGGCATCGCACCGAGCAGACCCAGGCTGTACGGATGCGCCGCCCGGTAGAACAGATCGCGGACCGTGCCCCGCTCGGCCGCGCGACCGGCGTACATGACCAGAACGTCGTCGGCGACCTCCGCGACCACGCCGAGGTCGTGCGAGATCAGGACGAGCGCAGTACCGAACTCCTCCTGGACATCGTCCAGGAGGCGCATGATCTGTGCCTGCACGGTCACGTCGAGTGCGGTCGTCGGCTCGTCCGCGATCAGCACCCTCGGGTCGTTCACCAGAGCCATAGCAATCACGACCCGCTGCCGCATTCCCCCGGAGAACTCGTGCGGGTAACTGTCCGCCCGCCGCGCCGCGTCCGGGATGCCGACCTTGTCCAGCATCTCGACCGCTCGCCGGTGGGCCGCCTTCTTCGACACGTCGTGGTGCAGCCGGTACGCCTCGGCGACCTGCCAGCCGACGCGGTAGTACGGGTTCAGCGCGGACAGCGCGTCCTGGAACACCAGAGCGATGTCGTTGCCGCGGATCTTGCGCAGCTCGTCGTTCGGGAGGCCGATCAGCTCCCGGCCGTCCAGCAGCACCTCACCGGTGATGGCGGCGTTCGGCGGCAGCAGACCCATCACGGCGGCGGAGCTGACGCTCTTGCCGGACCCGGACTCGCCGACGATCGCGAGCGTTTCGCCGGGCGCGACCGAGAAGTCGATGCCGTCGACGGCCGGAACGAGACCGCCCTCGGTCGTGAACGTGACGTGCAGGTCGTGCACTTCCAGTACCGGCTCAGCCATGGCTCACCCTCGGGTCGAGCACACCGTGCACTATGTCCACCACCAGATTCGCCAGGATGATCAGGAAGGCCGAGAACAGCGTCACGCCGACGACCACGGCCACGTCCAGCTGGGCGACCGCGCTGATCAGGAGGTCGCCCAGCCCCTGCATGCTGAACACCTTCTCGGTCAGGATCGCGCCACCGAGCAGAGCACCGAGGTCCAGGCCGAAGAGCGTGATGATCGGCACCAGTACGCCGCGCAGCCCGTGGGTGACGACCACGCGAGTCTCGCCGGCGCCCTTGGCGCGGGCCGTGGTGACGTAGTCGAGGTTCAGCTCCTCGAGCATCTGCGAACGGGTCAGGCGGATGTACGCCGCCGCCTGCACGACCGCGAGCACGAGCCACGGCGTGACCAGGTGCCAGGCCCAGTCGACCGGGCTCTCGGTCAGCGGGACGTAGCCGTTCACCGGGACCATGTTCAGCCAGAACCCGAACACCAGGATCGCCAGCAGCCCGAGCAGGAACGCCGGCGTCGACACTCCGACCAGCGCGACCCCGATGGACAATCGGTCGAGCAGGCGTCCCCGGTTGAGCGCGGCGACCACGCCGAGCGACACCCCGAACAGCAGCCAGAGGATGGCCGCGCCGATCGCGATCGACGCCGTGATCGGCAGCCGGTCGAGGATCAGCGTGGTCACCGGGCGGGCCAGCGGGAACGAGTAGCCGAAGCACGGGGCGTTGCAGTGCACCGCCGCCGCGCCGTCGCCGAAGGTGCGGCCGGCGAAGATGCCCTTGAGGAAGCTCACGTACTGCTGGATGGCGCTCTGATCCAGCTGCATGAAGTGCCGGGCCTGCTCGAGGCGGTCCGGCGTACACGGCTTGCCACAGGCGAGATGGGCCGGATCGGCCGGGATCGCGTAGAAGACCAGGTAGACGGCGAGGCTCAGCGCGAGCATCACCAGCACGGCCCCGAACAGGCGGCGGATCACGAACCAGACGAGGTCGGGCATCTCAGCTCGTCCTCCGCAGCCGGACGTCGAACGCGTCGCGGACGCCGTCGCCGAGCAGCGTGAAGCCGAGCACCGCGACGAACAGCGCGACGCCGGGGAAGAACAGGAACCAGGGATCCGCGCCGGTGTAGACCCAGGCGATCGAGTCGGAGATGGAGCGGCCGAGGCTGGGTGTCGGCGGTGGTACGCCGACGCCCAGGAACGACAGCGCCGCCTCGGCCCCGATGTAGCCGGGGATGGCCAGGGTCGCGATCACCAGGACCGGGCCGAGCAGGTTCGGCAGCAGTTCGCGCGTGATCACGTGCCAGCCGGACGAGCCGACGCTGCGGGCCGCCTCGACGAACTCGCGGGCGACCAGGGACCTCGCCTGGTTGCGGATCAGCCGGGCCAGGCTGGCCCAGCCGAACACGCTGAGCACCAGGATCAGCAGCAGCCAGCGCGGGAAGCCCGGGGGCACGATGATGCCCAGGGCAATCATGAAGACGAGCTGCGGGAAGCCGAACAAGAAGTCGAACACCCGGGACGCGACCCCGTCGTACCAGCCGCCGAAGTAGGCGGCGCTGATGCCGATCAAGGTACCGACGACGGTGGTGACGAGGGTGACCACGATCGCGATCGTCAGCGAGGTCCGCAGGCCGAGCACCACGATCGAGAACAGATCCCGGCCGGTCAGTGGTTCGACGCCGAACCAGTGCTCGCTGCTCACCCCGCCGAGCGCACCTTTCGGCGCGTTACCGCGGGCCGGGTCGAGCAGATCGAGGTGGTAGGTGTACGGATCCTGCCCGGACAGCTTCACCAGCAGCGGCGCCGCGGCCGCGATCAGCACCAGCAGCACGACCAGCACCGCACCGAGCCGCGCACTCCGGTCCGTCCGGGCGCGGCGCAGGGCTTGCCGGGTCGGCGAGACGGCCGCGGCAACCGAGGAACTCACAAGCACTCCTGACAACGTCGAACAATCCCAGCCGGGAGACGGTAGGCCGAAGTCTTCCACCATCGCAGCGCCATCCCGAATCCCGAGAATCCCACTCGATCTACTCGACGTCTGTGCGTGACACCCGACCGGCTACTCTCCGCACCGTGGACATGGAACTGACAGTCGGCGGGCGAGTACTCAGGTACAGCGCGTACGGCGATACCGACGGGGTGCCGGTGCTGTCGCAGGGCGGTTCACCGAGCACGCGGTGGAAGCGGCCGGACGTCGTACGGGCTGCCGAGGAGTGCGGCGTACATCTGGTCGTTCCCGATCGGCCGGGGTATGGCGGGTCGACCCGCAAGCCGGGGCGGACCGTTGCCGACGTGGTGGAGGACGTGGCCGCCTTGGCCGACGTACTCGGGTGGGAGCGGTTCGCGGTCACTGGCGGATCAGGCGGGGGCCCGCACGCTCTTGCCTGTGCAGCCCTCCTCCCCGACCGCATCGCCCGGTGTGCTGTGTCCGGAGGCATCACACCGCCGATCGTGGACGGTCCTGAGCCGACCGGGGACGAGGAGGACCCGCGGCGGAACCGGACGTCGTGGCTGGCGGCCCGCGGTGAGGAGTACATCCGGCCGTCCATCGAGGAGGCCACACTGAGCATCATGGCCGCGGTCGAGGCCGGCGGCCCGGAGTTCCCGCCGGACCCGCACTCCCCCGCACCGCCGGCGCCACCTGCCAAGGACGATCCGGAGGCGATGGCTCGGCTCACGGCGACCTTCGTCACCAGCCACGACGGCTGGGTCGACGACAACGTCGCGTTCGCCGCCGACTGGGGGTTCCGCCTCGCCGACGTCCACGTACCGACGAGCATCTGGTTCGGCTCCGGTGACGATCGCGCTCGCAGGTACGCCGATCTGCTCGTCGCGGAGATCCCGAACGCGGAGCTCGTCCCGTACACCGGTGGCCACATCCAGCCGGAAAATGCGTACCGCGACCTGCTGCACTGGCTGAAACTGTCCTGATGGAACCGATCGACCTGGCACGGCAGTTGGTGGCGGAGCAGTTCCCGGACGCCCGCGCGGCATGGCTGGGCGGGAGCGTGGCACGCGGCGACGCGTCCCCTACGTCCGACCTGGACATCACCGTGCTTCTCGACGGACCGCCCGCACCGCTGCGGAAATCCCTGCAGTACGGCGGCTGGCCGGTAGAGCTGTTCGTGCACACCGAGAAGTCGATCGCGTTCTTCTCCGGCAAGGACCAGCAGCGCAGACAGCCGACCATGGCGCGGCTTGTCGGTGAGTCCGTCGTACTGCTCGACACCGATGGCTCGGGCGCGCGGTTGCAGCAAGCCTGCCTCGCCGAGGTGGCCGCCGGTCCGGCCCCACTCAGCACTGACGAACTCGCTCTGCTGCGCTACATGATCACCGGCCTCCTGGACGACCTCGCCGATGCCACCGGCAACGTCCGCACTGCCATCTGCTCGACACTCTGGCAGGACGCCGCCCGGCTCCTCCTCACCGGCGCCCGTCATTGGTCCGGCACCGGCAAAGGCCTACTGCGCGAGGTGATGGCGTACGACGAGTCGCACCGCACCGACCACGCGACGGCGCTGATGGACGGGGTCCGGGCGAAGGACGACCGTCTCGTCGAGGAGGTCGACCGGATCCTGCAGCCCTATGGCGGGCGACTCTTCAGCGGCTTCGAGCTGGCTGGGACTCCGGTCGACTAGTTCTACTCGGCGTCGACGAGCTGCCAGTCGCGGCGCTTCGGGAGCAGGCGGATAGCGAGTACTGCGACCAGTGCGCCGATCAGGACGCCGGGGATGATCCAGCGCCAGCCGGTGAGGACGCCCGTCGACGCGGTCTGAGCCTGTGGGGGTGCCGCCGGCGCGGTGGTCGGAATGGGCTCGGTCGCCGGAGCGGGGGCCGGTTCGAGATTCCAGTCCATGCTGGTCGGGCCGCCGAACGACCCTGGTTGCTCCTGCTGGCTGGGCAGCAGTCTGAGGGAGCCGAGCAGCTTCAGCAGAGCGGCCGGGTCGGTTGAGGTGTGCCAGGTGGGTTGGGCCGGCATCGTCTTACCGTCGAGCGTCTCGGTCGTGGCGATCCACGGACCGCCCTCGACGTTCGGGTAGATGATGTCGAGCCGCCAGACGGACATGTCGTGGATCATCCAGGCAGCGCGGACGAACGCACCGGCATCGTGCCGCTCATCCCCGACCGCCGGCTTCGATCCGGCGACCTGCGTCAGTCGCTGGAGCTCTTCGTAGGCACGGTCGTCGTAGCCGACCGCCGCCACCCGTGGTGGGGCGCTGAGCAGGACGCTGGTCGGGCCGCCTGCGTCTGCAGGTGCGGCTCCGACTGCGGCGACGGCGATCACGGCGGCAAGCAGTGCGAGCGTACGGCGGACCATGGCGGCTCTCCCTGGAAAGACGAGGACTCACCGCTGATACACCGCCGGTCGCTAGGAGGTTCCGCGAGCCAACTCGACCGCTCTGGTCTTGTCGGGCGCTCCCTCGAGCCGGAACGTCACCCCGTTGCTGACCCAGACCAGAGTGGGGCCGGCCACGCGGACACGCTGCTCCACGCCGTGCTCGTCCTCCAGCACGAGCTCATGCGGGGTCTTGAACCAGTAGCCGTTGATGTCCCGCACGTACTCCAGGCTGTCGTAGTACTTCTTCAGGTACAGCGGCGACACCTCGGCCCGGAACTGCTCCAGCCGGATCCCACTCTCCCAGCTGATCGCCACGAAGCCCTTTGATGCCTCAACACCCTTGGGAGCACCCAGCGGTTGCGGCAGCGCCGGCTTGAACCCGGCGATCCGCTCCGCCTCCTCCAACGACAGCTGACCGTTGACTCCAGGCGCTGGCGGCGCACTGGTCGGGCCGGTGCCGACCGGACGAGCCTGCACTCCCCCGATGTTCAGCCACTCCGCCACCGTCGCACGGACCGGCGGCGTCAGCGCTGCACCCGCGATCAGCACGAGGAAGCCGGCCACGAACGCACGCCACCGGTCCCGCAACCGCCTCCGCACAGGTACGTCGGCCACCCGGGACAGCACTGCGGTTGCCAGCCCCTCGTCCACCGGAGGTACGACGGCAGAACGTCCGAGGACCCGTAGCTCGTCGTCCAAGTTCATCGCTGCACCTCCTTGTCGGGGAGTGAGGTCCGTAGCCGGCCCAGTGCGCGGTGCAGGCGGGACTTGACCGTCCCACGCGGCCAACCGAGCACCACTGCCGTCTCCTGCTCGTCCAGGTCCAACAGATAGCGACAGGTGACCACCTGCCGCATGTTGTCGGGCAGCGCACGGACAGCAGTCAGCAGCTCCTGCCGCCGCTCCAGGGTGACCGCGTGCTCGGCCGGATCCAGTACGACGTCCAACGGCGCGGCCAGCTCCTCACGGCGGGACCGGCGGCTGCGGGACCGGACGACGTTGCGCGTCTCGTTCGCTACGATGCGCAGCAGCCACGGCCGGAACGCCGACCCCTCCCGGAACCCACCAAGCGCCCGGTACGCCTTCACGAACGCCTCCTGGACCACATCGTCCGCGTCCGCACCGGCGCCGAGGAAGACCGCAGTGCGTTTGGCCACCTGGGCATGCCGCAGTACCAGCTCGCCGTACGCGGCCGACTCACCACCACGCACCCGAGCCAGAATCTCCGCCTCGTCGCCCTGGCTGATCACGCCTCCAGTCAGTTTCCAGACATTGTGACTACACCACCGGACCTTCCGCGGTTCCCGTGTATAAGGTCGGAACGTGCCAGAAGTCGATGCGTCCTTCCTCGCCCTTCCCCGTCACGAGCTCGCCGAGGCCGCGCTGCAGCGCGCCCGAGACCTCGGCGCCACCTTCGCCGAGTTCCGGCTGGAGCGGATCCGGTCCGAGTCCATCGCGTTACGCGACAGCCTGCTGGAGAGCGCCGGCGACGACGAGGACCTCGGCCTCGCGGTCCGCGTCATCCACAACGGCACCTGGGGCTTCGCCGCCGGCGTCGCGCTGACCACGGACGAGGCGGTCCAGGTCGCCGAGCAGGCCGTCAACATGGCCCAGGTCGCCCGGCCGATCAACGCCGAGCCGATCGAGCTCGCCGACGAGCCCGTGTACGACGACGTCAGCTGGGTGTCGTCGTACGAGATCGACCCGTTCAGCGTGCCGCGGGCCGAGAAGGTCGCGCTGCTCACCGACTACAGCGACCGGCTGATGAAGGCCGACGGCGTCGCTCACGTCAGCGTCCACGTCGCCTCCGTCCACGAGTGCAAGTTCTACGCCAACACCGAGGGAACGTCGTACACCCAGCAACGGGTCCGGATCGGCCCGGACATCACTGCCTACGCGGTGGACAGCGAGACCGGCCGGTTCGACTCGATGTCGAGCTGCGTGCCGCCGGCCGGCCGTGGCTGGGAGTACCTGACCGGCACCGGCTGGAACTGGGACGAGGAGCTCGCTCAGATCCCCGGCTGGCTGGCCGAGAAGATGACCGCGCCGGCCGTCGAGGCGGGCAGCTACGACCTGGTGATCGACCCGACCAACCTGTGGCTCACCATCCACGAGTCGATCGGCCACGCCACCGAGCTGGACCGCGCCCTCGGGTACGAGGCGAACTACGCCGGCACCAGCTTCGCCACCACCGACAAGCTGAACACGCTGAAGTACGGCTCACCCGTCATGCACGTCACCGGCGACCGCACCGCCGAGCACGGCCTGTCCACGGTCGGGTACGACGACGAGGGTGTGGCCGGCCAGCAGTGGGACCTGGTCAAGGACGGCACCCTGGTCGGCTACCAGGTCGACCGCCGGATGGCCAAGGTCAACGAGGATCTGCTCGGTACGCCGCGCTCCAACGGCTGCGCGTACGCCGACTCGTCCGGGCACATCCCCATCCAGCGGATGGCCAACGTGTCGTTGCAGCCGGCCCCTGACGGTCCCTCGACTGAGGAGCTGATCAGCCGGGTGAAGAACGGCATCTACATCGTCGGTGACAAGTCCTGGTCGATCGACATGCAGCGGTACAACTTCCAGTTCACCGGTCAGCGGTTCTACAAGATCACCGACGGCAAGCTGGACGGCCAGCTCCGCGACGTCGCCTACCAGGCGACCACCACCGACTTCTGGGGCTCGATGGAGGCGGTCGGCGGCCCGCAGACGTACGTCCTCGGCGGCGCGCTCAACTGCGGCAAGGCTCAGCCCGGGCAGAGCGGCGCCGTCAGCCACGGGTGCCCGTCCGCCCTGTTCCGCAGCGTCCGCATTCTCAACACCACGCAGGAGGCCGGCCGGTGACGACCGCCATTCAGCTCACTCCGCAGGACACGATCGAGCGCGGACTCGACCTGGCC
Organism: Kribbella sp. NPDC050241; assembly: GCF_044459685.1. Classification (NCBI taxonomy): domain Bacteria; kingdom Bacillati; phylum Actinomycetota; class Actinomycetes; order Propionibacteriales; family Kribbellaceae; genus Kribbella; species Kribbella sp. NPDC050241. Next base: position 770,279 of record NZ_JBITJE010000001.1, on the reverse strand, counting down.
GCGGCCGAGGGCGCCGACGGCTGTGTCGTCATCGTCGCCGAGACCTCCAGCGCCAACCTGCGTTGGGCCAACAACACCCTGACCACCAACGGCGCGATGCGCGGCTCAAGCGTGACCGTGATCGCGACGGTCGGCGCCGGCGAGGGTACGGCGGCCGGCATCGTCGGCCGGTCGTCGGTCACGGATGCCTCGATCGGCGACCTCGTGTCCGCGGCGGTCGCCACTGCGCGTGCGTCCAGCCCGGCCGAGGATGCCCGACCGCTCGTCGACGGCACCATCGGCGCGGACTGGGCCGCGGAGCCGGAGGAGACGACGGTCAGCGTCTACGAGAAGTTCGCCCCGGCGCTCGGCGAGACGCTGAAGAGGGCCGGCAAGGAAAGCCGCTGGCTCTACGGCTTCGCCGACCACGAGGTCACCACCCTCTACCTCGGCTCGTCCGCCGGGCTGCGGTTGCGGCAGGCACTGCCCCGCGGGTTCGTCTCCGAGACTGGCAAGTCCGGCGACCTCAGCCAGTCCGCCTGGGTCGGTGCGGCCACCCGCGACTTCGCCGACATCGACCCGTTCGCGCTCGACACCGAGCTGAACCGCCGGCTCGGCTGGGCATCGCGGACCGTGTCGGTCGATGCCGGCCGGCACCCGACGATCCTGCCGCCGGCCGCAGTCGCCGACCTGATGACGTACCTGTTCTGGCAACTCGACGGACGGGAGGCGTTCGAGGGCCGCAGCGTCTTCTCCACACCGTCCGGCGGGACGCGGATCGGCGACGCGCTGTCGTCGCAGCCGGTCAACCTGCTGTCGGATCCGCACCTGCCTGGGCTCGAGACCTTCCCGTTCGCGGTGGCCCGCTCGTCCGGCGGGGCGTCCAGCGTGTTCGACAACGGCCTCACGCTGTCCGCGACCGACTGGATTCGCGGCGGCAAGCTCGAGCACTTGATGACCAGCCGCCACACGGCCGACCTGATCGGTGCTCCGGCCGCGACACCTGGCGTCGACAACTATGTGCTGTCCGTAGACGGAGCATCCGGGTCGACCGACGACCTGGTCGCCGGGCTCGAGCACGGCCTGCTGCTCACCTGCCTGTGGTACATCCGGATGGTCGATCCGCAGACGTCGCTGCTCACCGGCCTGACCCGCGACGGCGTCTACCTGGTCGAGAATGGTGAGGTGACCGGTGCCGTGAACAACTTCCGCTTCAACGAGAGCCCGGTCGACCTGCTCGCCCGGTTCAGCGCCGCGGGGGCAACGGTTCCGTCGTTCTCGCGCGAGTGGGGCGACTACTTCTCGCGGACCGCGACCCCGCCGCTGCTGGTGCCCGACTTCAACATGTCGAGCGTCAGCCAGGCCAGCTGACATCCATTCCGGACGCGGAACGCCCCGCGAACCCTCTCGGGTTCGCGGGGCGTTCGGCGTGTCTACGGATCAGACCGTGGGGTAGCCAGGCTCAGCCGGACCGGCGCCCGGCTGACCGAACCGCTCGGCCGCCTTGGGGTCCGGACCATGCTGGTTGTCACCCACCGTGCCCTCCTGCGCCGCCAGCACGATGAACCAGATCCAGCCGATGCAGGGGATCAGGTTGATCAGGATCCACCAACCGCTGCGGTTCGTGTCGTGCATGCGCCGGATGGCGACACCGATCGAGGGCAGCAGCACCGCGAGGCTGTAGATCGAGGAGAGGATTCCACTGCCACCGTTGCCGTAGTCCGTACCGATGATCCGGTCCACGATGCCCAGGATGATCGAGGCGATCACGTTGAACAGGACGAACATCCAGTACTCTTTGCGCCGCGCCCGGCCGCTGAACACGGCGTACTTCTTGAGGACGTCGATATACCACTGCATTGCTGATCTCCGATGGTCGAAGGTAAGACGCCGACAGAGCCTGTCGGATACTGAACTGCTGCGTCAATCCAACGTTTCGGATTGGTGACCACACCGCAACCTGGCACGCCGCTGCTTGAGCGAACTTCACCTTTTCGGAACCGGCAACAGTTAGAGCCGGCTTCAGGTTGCGGGCTTGACCAGCGTGACCCGCCACATCCGCAGCGGCCGCGGGCCTTCGTCGTACGGCGTCTCGTCGTCGAGCCGCCAGCGGTCGGCCAGTTCCTGGATCAGCGGCTGGTCGAAGAACCGGCCGACGAACCCGTCGTGCACGGCCAGGCCCTCCTCGAGTTCTTGCCAGTGGCCCGCACACGGGTCATCGGCCGACCACACGGCGTACACGAAGAGTCCGCCGGGGCAGAGGACGCGGTAGATCTCGGACACCAGGGAGCGCAGTTCGGCGCGGGAGAGGGCCATGTTCAGCAGCAGGTTCGCGAACACCGCGTTGACGGTGGCGTCGGCGGGCGGCAACGGATCGCGGACGTCGTGCAGCGCGGCGGTGACGCGGTCGTCGAGGCCCTCACGCTGGGCTTCCAGCCGCAGCTGGTCCAGCGCGGACTCGCTGAAGTCCGTCGCGTGCACGCTGAATCCCTGTCTGGCCAGGAAGAACGCGTCCCGGCCGTGCCCGGCGCCGAGCTCCAGCACGTCATCGATGCCTGCGGCACCGAACACCTCCGCGGCCCACTGCGCCGCCGCGGACGGCTCCGAACCGTGCAGCTGCGGATGATCTGCGTAGGCCCGCTGCCAACGCTCCTGCTGAGCTCTCGCGAGCTCGACATGCCCAGTCTTCATCTTGCTCCCCGTGGTCGTCTCGCCGGTCTGGACAACCGGCAGACCGCAGCAGCCTACGTCACAACCAGGTCCGGCCCCAGTCCAGCGGCGGAGCGACCGCCGTTACTTGCTTACAGCAATAACTTTCGGTGGAGCCAGGGCGACGCCGGTGCCCGACCACTCTTCGTGACCACCGCGTCCGGTGCCGGGCGCCGACCAGGCCCGCCGACGCGCGGCCCGGGTTCCGCAGTGGCCCCCCGGTCCGCATACTTGGAGCGAAGACCACGACCCGGGGGCCGGATGACGAACAGCAGCGACAAGCAGACAGCCGCCGTGCTGCTGATCGCCAGCGTGCTCGAGAAACTCCGAACCCATGACGGCCTGACCGTTGCCCGGCTCAAGGCCGGCCAGGTGAGCGCCACCCAGCCTCTGCTGCAACTCGCGGCAACCCGCAGGTTCGCGTCCGTCCACGACCTCGACCTGCCGTCGGCAGCCTTCGATCTGGTCGTGAATTGTGTCGGTGACGACCTCAAGGGCACGCAGCAGATCGTCGCCGACGCGATCCTCGCGCTCGGCGTGCATGCCACGACGTACGCCGAGGCGGGCCTCAACGAGCGCGTCATCCGCTTGCTCTACGCCCCGTCGGTCGGCCCCCGCCGCGAGACCCTGCTGAACAACTGGCACGCCCTGCACAGGGCCCTGGGTCACGAGCCCGGCGAGGCCCCGAGCGACCGCTACCTCCGCGGTACGACGGAGTCCGCCGTACTGCGCGAGCTCGCGAACCAGCTCATCCGCCGAGACATCTACTCGGTCGGCTCCAAGACCGTGATCATGCTCGACGCCACCCCGGCGCCGGACGCCGCCGCCACCGGCCGCGTCATCGTCGTCGGCGGCGCGGTCATGGACGCCACCTTCCGCACCAAGGTCCTACCCGCACCAGAGAGCTCGAGTGAGGCGTTCGGCTTCGACCTCTCCCCCGGCGGCAAGGGCTTCATGCAAGCGATCGCAGCCGCGCGGCTGGGGCTCAAGACCTCCCTGATCGCCGCGGTCACCGACGACCGTTTCGGCGACGAGATCCTGCAGGCCCTGGAGGACGAACGCGTCGACATCTCGCTGGTGAAGCGGGTGCACGATCGCCGGACGCCCTTCACCGGTGTGTTCGAGCGAGGCCTGGGCGACAGCATCGCGGTCAACTGGCGGAACGAGAAGGAAGTCTTCCTCTCGCCGGAAGATATGGACGACCGGTACGACAGCCTGGCCGGATGCGACGCTCTGCTGACGACCTTCGAGGTACCCCGCGAGACCATGCAGCACACGCTGGACTTGGCCCATCGCGACCCCGGCCACCGGCCGGTGGTGATCGTCACCCCAGGCCAGCCGTACACCGACGAACGCATCTCCCGAGACACCTTCGCCCGCATCGACTATTTGGTGGCGCACCCCTGGGAGCTGGGTCATTTCGCCCCGCAGGGCGATGGACCGCTCGATCCGGACCCGGTAGCGCGAAACCTGCTCGCCGTCGGTGTGGACACCCTCTGCATGCTGGTCAACGGAGGCTGCACCGTCTACTCGAGTATCGCCCACGATGTGATGGCCGTGCCGACGATCCCGTCCATCTACAAGGAGTCCTCCGCCGCACGCGACGCCTTCTGCGCCGCTCTGGCCGCGTGGCTCATCGACTACGACCGCGAGTTCACCCTGGACACGGCCGTCTGGGCCGCGGCCGCCATGTCGTGCGCCGCGGCCGACTTCCCGCTCTCCAACTCCATGCCCACCCGCCAACGCATCGACGCGCTGAGGGCCCGCATCTCGACGGCCGAGGAGACCCGCTAGACCGATGGCCGAACAGTTCCCGCCCACCGCTCCGGACCCCTCCCTGCTCGTCGCGGTCTTCGAATACTTCAGGAAGGGTGCGGGGCTGAGCGCCGGCCGTCTGGTGGGTGACAGGAGGGCAGCCCCACTGCTCCGCCTGCCGGCAGTCCAGCGCGATGCGCCGGACACCGAGGCCATGGGTGCCACAGCCTTCCGGCTCGTCGTGGAAGCCGTGGGGAGTCTTGACGTGACCGACCAGGTGGTCGCCGCTGTCGCGTTGGGGCTGGGGATCCACCTTGACGCGTATGCGAACGCCAATGTGTCCGCGCAGATCCTTCACAACCTTCGCAGTACGTCGGTGACGACGCGTCGTAGGGCGCTGCGGGAACACTGGTCGAGCTTGCATCTGGCGCTGGGAGCCATCGCGTCTGGGGCGCCGAGCGACCGCTACCTCCGCGGTCAACTGGAGCCGGAGGTCTTCGAGAAGCTCGCGAGACTCGTCGTCGCTCCTGCGGCTCCCGAACCTTCACCAACGAGCCAACCTGACAGTCATCGACCGCCGAGCCAGAGGAAGGTGGTCGTCGTCGGCGGAGTCGCCATCGATCACATCTGGCGGGTCGACCAGATCCCTGAGGTCGAAACCTCGACGCTCGCGTCGACCTACGTCCGGACCCCCGGAGGCAAGGGCCTCACCCAGGCGATCGCGACAGCCCGGATGGGACTCGACGTCGCCTTGATCGCGGCCGTCACGGACGATCCCGACGCCGGCGAGATCACCGACCGTCTCACCACCGCCGGTGTCGACCTCGCATTGCTGCAGCGGATTCCAGGGTTGCGAACCGGGCAGACCGGCATCCACGAACGGCCTCGGGGCGAGAGCAATGCGGCAGCATGGCGAGGCTCCGCGCACCTCACCCTCGACCACATGGAAAAGCATGCCCAGGCGATCGCGGGCTGCGACGTTCTGATGGTCACCTTCGAGATCCCCAAGCCCGTGCTCTACCGCACCCTGGACATCGCGAGATCCGCCGGCCGATCCCCGCTCATCATCGTCACTCCTGGTCAGCCCTACCCGGACGGCACCGTCTCCATCGAGCACCTGAGCGAGATCGACTACCTCGTCGCGCACCTGTGGGAGTTGGAGAAGTTCCCCAGGTCCCCGGAAGCGCGCTACGACGCGCAGTTGCTCAGCCAGGAACTGCTCGAACAACGCGTGAAGACACTGTGCATCCTGGACAATCACGGTGGGGCGATCTATCCGCACGGATCAGTACGGCCGATTTCCACGCCGCCGATCGTCAGCCTCAAGGAGGGGTCGATCACGCGTGACGTGTTCTGCGCCGCGCTCGCCCTCAACCTGTCCGACGGGCGCCCACTGACCGACGAGGTGATCGAGTGGGCCAGCATGGCGATGACCTGTTTCGCCGACGACTACCGTTCGCAGTTGGCACCGACCACACCGACCCGGGAGCGGGTCGAGCGGGAGATAGCGCTCCGCGGCAACCGCTGACTGACTCAGGGAGCAGTCATCGGCGCAGGCGGCGCCGCTCGGCGGGCTCGACCGCGATGGTCTCCCCGCGCAGCCGGCAGCAGAAGATCATCGAGTCGAGGAGTCTGGCCCGGCTCCGCTCGAACTTGCCGTCCGGATAAGCCCGGCTGAGCTCGGCCAGGTTCGCCCCACCGAAGCGGGCGCGGAGCTGACGTGGACTCACGTAGACGCCGTCGATGTACAAATAGGGCCGCGCCTCGATCGACATCCATTGCTGCCAGTTGGCCGCCCGGTAGCTCGCACCGGTGAATCCCAGATTCGGATCGACCGCCGTGGTCAGCAGTTGTGCGCCGGGAATCTCGGTCCGGATCACCTGCCGGACCCGCGCCAGCAGATACGAGATGGCATTCGCCGGGGCGACGTCGAAGGAATACACCCGGGACACGTCCCAGGTCGCTCCCTGCGGCACCGCGAATTGGGTCTCGAGTTGCCGTCCGACCCGCGTCCACTCCAGCGGAGACAGGCTGCACAGGGTTACCGGGAGACTACTCACGGGATCAATCAAAGCGAAGTTCAGTGACCCCGGCCGGGCGCTGCGCAGGTAATGCAGCCGACTGAAGACTTGATCCGCTTCGGCGTTCCGGAGCCGGACGAAACGCAGGTCGGACAACAAATACTTGTCCTTCGGAATGAGCTTGCTGATATCGCGTTGATCCCGCTGCAGCCGGCCGGCGTTCCGGTTCAGTTCGGCGATGACCTGCGGCCGCCCGACCGTGCCGTCCCACCTGGCCAGCCGCGGCAGGTGGAGCAGGGCGCGAACACCCAGCGCGCGGCCCGAAACGTCGTGCCTGCGCACAGCGTCGGCCAGCAGGTCGGCGAACCCCGGAGCGTGCCTTCGGCAATCATCGAGCGAAAGCCTGTCGACCGGAGACGCTGGACCTGCTGGAACGGGAGGCGGTGGGACGACCGCGGGGACCGCCGGGCCGGCGGCGCTGATCACCACACCGGAATGCTATCCGACGGTTGGCGCGTCGCCGCAACTCCCAACCTGAGAAAGTTTTGGCGGCGTGTTGGCAGGCGGGCTGCCAATTGGCAGCCGATGTTTGCCAACTGGCGATATCGATACGCCAACCGCCGTCAGCGTACGCCTGCTGGCAGCCAACCCCGCAGGGGCGCCGCCGCGACGCTGCCAAAATCATGTCCGGACAAAGAATTCCGTGCCAAATTATCTGGATTGACAACCGTTTGTCATGACGTTCACTGAAAGCGTAATCAGTTACGCCGAACCGCCGACTCACTCTAACCGGTGAGCGGCAAATGACAAGTCATCAAAAGGAAGTGAATCGAAGGAAAAGAGGAAACGCCATGCCTCCCAACGAATTCGTCGCAACCGTCGTCGTGCTGGCCAGTGCGGTGCTCCTGATCTCCTTCTGGAAGCAGATCCTGTTCATTCTGCTCTTCGGCGTCGTGATGGTCTTCTGCTTCGGCCTCTACAACGTCGCCACCGCCATGGGGCGCTGACCGGCAGCGCTGCCGCGCACCTCTCGACACCCGCCCGGGATCCCCGGGCGGGTATTTTTTCGTAGGCTCGCAGACGTGAGTGACTCCGCCGCGGACCTCAGCCTGACCGAGGTGCTCCAATTACTGGGGCAACGGAAACTCTCGGCGCGCGAACTCGTCGAGGATTGTCTGCGCCGCATCGACCTGGGCGAACCCGCGGTCCGGGCATTCGTCACCCTTACTCCCGATCTCGCCCTCGACGCCGCATTTCGCGCCGACGAAGCCCGCGCATCCGGCGATCGGGTCGGACCGCTGGCCGGCGTACCAGTGGCAGTGAAGGACGTCTTCCTCACCAAAGGAGTCCTCACCACCGCGGGCAGCCAGGTGCTGGCGACCTACGTCCCGGCCGAGGACGCCGCCGTGTGGGAGCGGCTGTCCGCGGCCGGTGCAGGCCTGCTCGGGAAGACCACGACCCACGAGTTCGCCTACGGGACCGCGTCGACGCCGACGGCCAACCCGTGGGACGTACGTCGTACGCCGGGTGGATCCTCCGGCGGATCGGCGGCCGCACTCGCCGGTCGGATGGCCCCGATCGCCACCGGCACCGACACTGGCGGCTCGCTCCGCATCCCCGCCGCAGCCTGCGGCGTCTGCACCCTGCGCAGCACTCCAGGCCGCATCTCCCGGTACGGCGTGATCCCGCTCAGCCCGTCCTTCGACGTCGCCGGCCCGATGGCCCGCCGCATGCTCGACATCTCGATCCTGATGGGGGTCCTGGCCGGCCACGACCCCCGCGACCCCGCGACTCGCGACGAACCCTGCCCGCCGTACCCCTTGGAATCCCCGCACGACCTCAGCGGCGTCCGCATCGGGCTTCCGACCGAGATGTCCTGGCAGCAGGTCGACGACCGCATCGCCGTTGTCTGCCATGAGGCTCTGGGCCTGTTGGCAGCCCGCGGCGCCCAATTGGTCGAGGTCGAGAACCCGGCGAACACCAAGGTCGTCCTGGAGAAGTCCATCGGTGTCTTCGACACGATCACCGAGAGCGAGGCGCACCAGATCCACGACGCCCTCGAACCCCACAGCCATCTCTACACACCCCAGGTCCGCGAACGAGTCCGCAAAGGCGAACGCGTCAGCCCAGAGCGGTACGCCGAAGCCCTCCGTCTCCGAGCCGGCTGGGCCAACGACTGGCGAGGCATCATGGCCGCCCACGGACTCGACGCGATCGCCCACCCCACCATCGACGCCGCCCCACCCCTGATCGACCCCAACGGCCCCCCGAAGGGCCCGAAGATCCGTCTCTCCACTCCCTGGTCCGTCGCCGGCTTCCCCGCCCTCAGCGTCCCCGCCGGCTTCGACAAACGAGGCCTACCAGTGGGCCTCTCCCTAGCCGCCCTCCCCGAACGCGAGGCTGACCTACTAGGCCTGGCCCTGGTAATAGACGAAGAACTACAGCTCTGGCGCCACGGCCCGCCGACGCGCTTCTAGTGGAGCGGTTCGGCCGTGTGCAGTGGGTTGGCGATGCGGCCGGTGGTGGGGATTGGGGGGCGGGTGTCAAGGTCGGTGTAGCCGAGGGTCAGGCGGTAGCCGTTGAGGGGGTTGCGGGCGAAGGTTTCCGCGGTGAGGGCAGTGGCTGCCAGGCGGTCGGCGTACTCGGGATGGGTGGTGGTGTAGAGGTCGACCTCGCCGCGGGTCAGGCCCCAGAACTCTTCTGGTGGGATGAGTTCGAGGTCGGCGAGGGGGTTGAGGACGCCGAGGAGCAGGGCGTCGACGAGGTACTGGCGGAGGATGTGCCAGGGTTTGCGGGGCAGGACGCGGTCGTGCGAGTCCGGCTCGATGCCTCGGGCAAGTACCTGCTCGGTGGAGACGTTGATGTCGTCGACCAGGTCCTTGATCACCAGGCGAGCGGGGAGGCCTTCGGGACCGCAGATGATGGCCAGGTTCTCGCCATGGGGGTTCACGGTGATTCCGTAGTGGTGCATCAGGTGGAGCAGTGGGCGGAGGAGCGTGCCGATGAGGTGACTGATCCAGGTGCGGGCGTCGGTGCCGGCGCGGGCGATCATCTCCTCGACCAGACCGGGATGCAGTACTGCGGCCAGCGGCCAGACAGTCTCGCCCGGCTGGAGACGCGGGTCCACCGGGTCTCGCCAGATGCAGCCGAGGGTCTCGGTCCACTGGTACGGGATGCCGGGAGCACTGGACAGCTGCGGATGGCGCACGGTCACAGACGCGACCTCACCGAGCAGTTCGGTGCCGAGACGGCCCAGCACCTCATCGCGGTACCAGAGTCCGCGCAGCCACTGGGTGACCATCGGCGCAGCCAGCGTGCAGTGCTCCGGGATGCCGCGATACACCGAGGTGTTCAGGATCTTCAGCGGCAGCTTCACCTGGTAGCGCAGCGGCTGGGTGATGTTCACCATCGTCCGGATCGACTGGGTCGGCAGGTACTCGTCCGGCCCCTCCCCCAGGACGACAATCTCGCCAGCGGCCAGCTCACGCGCCCACTGCGTCCGTACGACGTGGTCCAGCTGCCATGGATGGCACGGGAGCCACACGTACGAGTCCGGGTCGACCAACTGGCCGCGGAACGCCTCCAGCGCGTCAGGACCCAGCTCACGCCCTACCACCGAGTGCTCCGACAGGTCCGGCGTACCACGGAACTCCGCGAGCCCCCGGCGTACGGCGAGCCAGGTCAGACGCAGCGGAGTACGTGCCTCAGGCGCGTACCGCAGGCTGTCCTCCGCGGAGAACCACAGCCGGCCCTTGTTGGCCACCAGCAACGGGTGCCCGGTCAGATGCCCCTCCACCCGGCTGTGGTGCAACTCCAGCAGCTCAGCAGGCGCTACCGCAGTAGATGCCATCCGTACGTCGGCAGCCAGCGTGCTGGCTAGCTCCGCGACGTACCCGGCCACCGTCGGTCCGTCGAGTCCGAGTACGTCGGCCGCGTCGACGAGGAACTGCACTGGGTCAACGGCGACCTCGCTCTCGTCGTTGCCCAGGATCCCCGCAGTCGTACGCCAGACCGAGTCCGACGCGACCCGCCAGCTTCCGAAGGCGCCGCGCGTCGCGGTGAACGTGTAGGAGACGTTGCCGAGGTCCAGCCGGTTGTCGACCGGTTGGAGCAGGTTCTCGGTGCAGAACTGCGAGATCACTTTCGCCAGCAGCTCTGCCGAACAGCGATTCCAGTCACTCATCCGGGGATCGCGAACGTCGTGAAGGCGGTGGACTTCGGCAGCCGGAACACCTCGCGCCCGGCGACGCTGTTGAGGATGGTGGCGTTGCGGATGGCACCGATCCCGAGGTCCGGCGCCGCGACACCATGGCTGTGCAGGTCCGCGTTCGCCACGAAGAGCCGGCCGGCCAGTGCGCTGTCGGTCGCCACACTGTGGTCCCGATTGATCATCCAACGCCCGGCCGCGTCGCGGCGTACCTGGTCCTCGAGAGTGGCCATGAACGGCAGCGGGCGATTGCGATAGCCGGTGGCCGCCACCACAGCGTCGCAGTGGTGCTGGAAGGTCTTGCCACTGTCCGCGTGCTGCAGCGTCATCTCGATGCCGTCAGCACGGGCCACGGCGGACACGACTGCTACACCGCACTGCAGCTCGACCGGCGCGGCAGTGAGGTCCCGCGCGTAGAGCACATCGTGGATGTCGTCGAGGGTCTCCGACGAGATGCCCTTGTAGTGCCGCCACTGCTCCTCGACCAGCTTGTCGCGGGTCGTCTCGTCCAGTGCGTGGAAGTAGTCGACGTACGACGGCGTGGTCATCTCCAGCACGATCTTCGAGTAGTCCAGCGGCGCGAACGACGGTGTCCGGGTCAGCCACGACACGGCAGGGCCACCGTCGGCGTTGGCCCGTAGCAAATCGAGCGCACACTCCGCACCGGACTGACCGGACCCGACAACTGTTACCCGCCCTGCCCGCAGGAGGTCGTCGCGGCGGAAGAGGTAGTCCGCCGAGTGCAGGAAGCGTTCCTCGGGCAGTCCGGCCAGTGCAGCAGGCGCCGCAGGCTCAGTACCCACGCCAACCACCAGATGCCGCGCGGCAAGCGTCTCTGTGGACTCACCACGCTCCACCGTGAGCTCGAACACCTCACCCGTCCAGGACACTTCGCTGACGTGGTGACCGAAGTGCAGCGAGTCCAACTGCGCCGCACACCACCGCAGGTACGTCTCGTACTCGCGGCGGGTCGGGTGGAACTTCTCCCGCACGTAGAACTGGTACAGCCGATCGTTGTCGCGCAGGAAGGACAGGAACGACAACCGGTGCGCCGGCTCGACCAGGCTGACCAGATCGGCCAGGAACGACACCTGCAGCATCGCGTCGCCGAACATCAGTCCGCGGTGCCAGGTGAACTCCGGCCGGCTGTCAAGCACTGCCAGCCGTACGTCGTCCAGCCCGTCGGCCAACGCGGCCAGCCCGAGGTTGAAGGGTCCACAGCCGATCGCGATCACGTCGTACGGCGTCGAATCCGGGGCGGTCTTCATGTCAGTACCTCCACGGTCCTGGTGCGGACCATCAGTAGTGCGGTCTTCTCGGGCAGCTGTAGCTCGCCCCGCTGGACGAAGCCGGCCGCGACGAACGCGCGGACGGAGGGAGTGTTGGCGATGTCGGGTTCGGCGACGACACGCTGACAGGCAGGGTCTGAGTGCAGGAGAGCGTCGGCCAGAGCGCGCAGCAGGCGGCGCCCGAGACCGCGGCCGACCCGGGTCAGGTCGCCGATGGCGACGTGGATCCCCCAGTCGTGCTCGTCACTCGGGTAGCACTCGGCCAGGCGGTCGTGCCGGACCCGATAGAGCTCGACGTACCCGAACTCCTCCGCGTCGACCGTGACCACGCACGGGACGGAGTGCTCCCCCGCGGTCTGCCGGCTGAGCTCCTGCGCCCAGTGCTCCACCGACCAGTCCTGCTGCCACCACTGCTGGATGTGTGGCTGAGCCATCCACAGCGCGATCCTGGCGGCGTCGGTGGCTTCGGCCGGGCGCAGGTCGAAGCCGTTGTCCAGGTGGAGCATCGGCCGAACGTCACACCTCATCGGAGCGGGTTCGAGATGTCGAGGTAGACCGACTGAGCATCCAGCGGCGCGACCACCTCGTCGATGCCGCGCAGCCGGGTCATCATGTTCGCTTTGCACGGCAACGTGTCAGCCTCCAGCCAGCGGCGGGCCAGCCGGTCGCCATCCGGACCGGCAGCCATCAGCAACGGCAAGGCCAGCGTCAGCCGCTCACGCACCACACCGAGTAGCTCCGTCTCGTCCGCGACTCCGTCGACAGCCAGACAACCGACAACGGCCAGCGCCTGGTTGTGCAGCAGGTAGTACGTCAGCCTGTCATCCACGATGGCGTCCTCGACCACAGCCAGCGTGGAGTCCCGCAGCCCGGTCACACCGAGCAGTCCACGCAGGTACGACGAAGCCAGGTAGTAACCCTGGTTGTCGCGGTACGCACCGCCCTTGATCCGGCCCGCATTGTCTGTGCGCACCAGAGTGTTCTGCTGATGCGCCTCGAGGCCGATGCCTGTCTCGGCGTACAGGTGCAGCATCGGGATCAACAGGTTGTCGATGTACGACGCCGTCCAGCCGAGTGGATCGTCCGCGGCGTACTCGCTCAGCCGCGCCACTCCGCCTGGCCGTGGCGCGACTAGACCCGCCAAACATTGATAACTATTGACGTCTCTTGGCACTTCTCGTACAGCAACGTCAAGTCCAGTCAATGTCGGTCCACCCTCGTCAAGAGCAACCCACGCGGGGTCGCGGACGATGGAGAACCGCGGGTGTGCGGTCGCCGTACCGGCGTTGTAGGCCGCATCCAGCAGCCGGTTGATCTCCAGCCCGCGGCGCAACTCAGTAGGCGTCGATTCGCGTCGAGAGTTCGTGATGCGCAGACCGAGCGACAGCTTCAGCATCACGGACATGTCCGGATGAAACACAGTCCGCAGGCTCGAGGTCGGGTACCACTCCGCCCCCTGAGCTCCCAGAGCCTTCACACGACCGGCAGCGATCAGCTCAGCCACCCGCGGCCGCTGCATAACGGACGCCGCCTGCCACGGGTGGGCCGGGATCAGCACTCGGCCGGCCGACGGAGTGATACCGGCCAGCGCGCCCATCAGCTGCACAGCGTCCAGTCCCTGCAGCGAGGGCGCGCCGGCCACCTGGTCCGACGACACCAGTTCGGCGTCGGCCTCGAACCAGTGCACCGCGAAGCGGCCGCCGAGCTCCGGCGAGTACGCCGCCAGCTCGTCGCCGCTCAATCCGTCCCGGCTCTTCGGCGCCGGATGATTCAGGTGACCGAGCAGCAGCGCCTGCTCGACTTCCAGGAAACGACCCGGTCCGCGCTCACCGCCGGCCTCACCGACGAACCGCGCGACGTTGCGGACCGATTCCGCCGTACGCGCTGCCAGGTCGTCGATCTCGGCCGGGTCGATCTCGGCCGGGTCGGCGTCGGCCGACAGCACCCGGACCAGGTCCTCCGGAGCCGGCGGTACGCCGTCGAGCAGCACGTCGGTGAACTGGTGCAGCCCGGTCCGGGACGCGTGGTCCACCCGCGCGGTCACAGTCGAGTCGCCGACCGCCAGGGTCAGCGGACCGACGACGACCGGCACCGCCGTCTCCCGCGTGTAGCACCGCAGGATCGCGTTCAGATGAGCCGCAACAGCCGTCGCGAGCGACGACGTCGCCGAGGTCGACGGATCGGATGAGTTCGATGAGGTCACGCTGCTCCTTCGCCGCTCTCCGCCAGGACGTCGTAGCCGGTGGCCACGACCTGATCGAGGAGGTCCTCGATGTCCGTCGCGGTGGCATTCGGGTTCAGCAGCGTCAGCTTCAACGCGACCACTGCCGGGCGGCCGCCGCGGGCCGGCAGCTTGGTCCGGCCGATCAGCACCCGCCCGGACGTCAGCAACCGGCGCCGGACCTCACCCTGGAGAGCGTCCGCCGCGGCCGCCTCCAGGCCCTGCCCGGCGACCCGGAACAGCACCGTGGTCAGGGTCACCGGCGCCAGCAACTCGAGGTTGCTGTCGGCAACGACCCGGGCCGCGGCGGCGTGCGCGAGCTCGTGGCAGGTGTCGAGCATTGTGCCCAGTCCGGCTCGCCCGTACGCCGTCAGCGTGGTGGCGACTTTCACCGCGTCCGGGCGGCGGGTGGTCTGCAGACTGCGGCCGAGCAGCCCGTCCAGTCCGGAGTCGATGTCGTCGGCCGGGTTCAGGTAGTCGACCGAGCGGCCGAACGCGGCGAACCGGTTCCGGTCGGCCACCAGCAGCACGCTGGTCGCAGCCGGCTGCCAGCCGATCTTGTGCAGGTCGAGGGTGACCGAGTCCGCGTGGGCCAGGTCAGCCAGCAGCGGGGCGAGTCGGTCGGAGAACAGCGCCCCGAACCCGTACGCCGCGTCCACGTGCACCCAGGCGCCGTACTGCCGGGCGAGTTCGGCGATCGGCGCGATCGGGTCGATCGAGCCGAAGTCCGTCGTACCGGCCGTGGCGATCACGGCGACCGGCGTACGACCCGGCTTGGCCAACTCGTCAGCCAGTACGTCGGTACGCATCCGGAACTCCTCGTCGGAGGCGATCGTGATCGCCGCCTCCTCACCGAGCCCGAGGGCGGCGCAGGCTCGCTGGACCGAGAAGTGGGCGAGCTCCGAGCAGAACACGACCGGGTGATCGAGCCCATGTACGCCGTTCCGCCGTACGTCGATCCCGACTGCGGCGGCAGCGCTGTCGCGGGCGATCAGCACGGCCAGAAGGTTCGAGATCGAGCCGCCGGGGGTCAGTACACCGTCCGCCTCCGGACCGAAGCCGGCCAGCCCGGCCAGCGCCTTCACCACCCACTGCTCGATCGCGAGCGTCGCCGGACCGGAGTCATAGGTGTCCATCGACGCGTTGCTCGCGGACGCCAGCGCGTCGGCGTCGACCGCCACCTGCAGCACCGGCGGCTGCAGGTGGGCGGCCGCGTGCGGGTGGCTCAGGTCGATCCCGTGCTCATCGAGCAGCCCCGCAATGAGGTCGAGCGCGGCCGACTCACCCACCCCCGACGACGGCACCCGCGGCTCGCCCAGCACCTCGGCGGTCCGGCGCAGTACCTCCGCCGGCGATCCGTGCGGGAGCGGCCCTCGGTCACGATCGGACACAGTCGACGCGAACGGCCACGCGGAATCGAACGGGTTGCGCACAGGCGAGGGCAACGCGGTCACACGCGCAGGATGCGGCACCAGATCTCCCGGGAAAGTTATCGAGTAAGGCAAGCCTTACTAAGGCAGGCCTAACTTTTCTCCGCCTCACACACCGTGTCAACTCCACCACCCAAGGAGTGGGAATCGTCACGGTCACCGGCAACCGAACCGGCTCCCCACGCGTCGGATCCCACCAAGGGGGTGGGGATGATGGACAAACTGCGGCGGTACCCGATCCGCGTCCTGGGAGGCCTGGCAGCCGTTACCGGTCTGGTCCTGTGGATCGCCGGAATCGGACCCGGCAAGACGATCACGGTCATCGGTGCGTTCGTCGTCCTGCTGTTCGGCGACAGCGTCCGGTCGTTGTACCTCGGGCAAGCCATCGCCCAGTACAGATACGCCTCGAAGAGCTTCCGATCCGGGAAGCACGAGGACGCTGCCGACGAGGCGGCCCAAGCGGCCGTCAACTTGCGCAAACTCGGCTTCGTCCGACCGGCCGAGCTCAAACGGCTCGCCCCGGCGCTCAGTCTGCAGTGGGCAGCGCTGGAGAACCTCGACCGGCATGAGGATGCCGCCCTCGTCGCGGAGGAACTGGTCGCCGTCTACCGGACCGTCGGCGAGAACTACTGGGAACGCTTCTACCTCGCCGACGCGATGGAACGGCTCGAGACCAGCGTCAGCGAGCTCCCGGCCGACCGGGTCGGCGCCGAGGCCGACGAACTGCTGATGGCCCGCGCCGAGCTCGCCTACGAAGCGAACCGTAAGCACGCCCGGGCACTCGGTCTCGTCGCGGATCGGCACGTGAAGCTGCGTGAGTACGACGCGGCTCTGCCACTGCTCGTACAGGCGGCCGACATCCTCCGGCCGCTCGCAGCCGAGTATCCGGATCGACGCTCGTCACTCGTGGGCGCCTTGACCGACCTCGGCCACTGCCTGTCGGATCTGGACGAGCACGAGCGCGCGCAGGCGGCGTACGCGGAGGCGCTCGACGTCTCCCGCACGCTCGACGAGACGACGCCGACCGCCCAGATCCACCACCTGGTCAATCTGGCCGGCAGTCTCCGGGAGCTCCAGCGCTACGACGAAGCCGTGCCCAACGACGAGGCCGCCGTCGCGATCCTGCGAGCCAACCTGCGCAACGGCGACGACAACGAGAAGCTCGTCCTGGCACTCGGTCTGCTGGGTGACGACCTCCGGGCGGCCCACCGACTCGAGGACGCACTGGCGGCGTACCAGGAGGCCCTGACCGTCCGACGAACAACACCCGCACTCCAGACAGTGATCCAAACCCTCCGCGCACTAGGCCGCCCCGACGAAGCCCGCCCCCTGGAAGACGAACTACAAACCCGACCGAAGCCAGGCGTCTACACCCTGACAATCCCTCAGGCGAGGTAGGAGTCAGTCGCGCTGGGCCCAGTGTGGGCCGACACTCCAGCCGAGCAGGCGGCGCCCGTTCACGGCGACACGACCGGCCTGATCGAAGCGCTCCCCGGCGACGATCGCGGCCAAGCCCTCGACCGCCGGAACGAAGCGCGGACCGAGGACGGCCGCACGATCGCGCAGTCGACCGACTGCTTCGAGCTGGGCAGCCTGGTCGCAGAAACTCAGGAAGAAGATCCCCTGCCGCCAGCAGTACGCCGCGTTCTTGATCGCCTGAAGGCCGCTGACCCAGGTCGGTGCGGGCTGGGTCAACCGGCGTACGGACCACGCGAGGGCGCGCTCGGCGAGCTCGGGCCCGGCCTCCCGAACCCGGTCCGTCAGTCCCAGCGCGTCGACCAGGACGGCGAGGTTGTGCGTCGTGAGGATCTGGCTCTGCTCCAGAACCGCGCCGTTCGCGGCGACGCGGCTGCCCGATGCCTGCTCACTCGTGGCCTCCTGGGAACGACGCACGCACAGCTCTGCGAAGTCGTCTGCGGTGCCCTTCCCCCAGCGCTTCCTCCGTCGTCTTTCCACGTCCGGCCAGTCTCTCGGCAGGTCGTAGTACCGGGCGTACAGAGTCCCGTCGAGCAGTCGGCTCGCGATCGTCGCGGCATCCCGCCACTTCGTCGTGAACGTGCCCATGAAGATGTCCGCCGCGACCTCTTCGACCAGCGGCAGCCGGAGCCCGGCCTGGGTCGCCAGAGCACCCAGCTCGCGGGTCAACGGATTCGGCAGGATCGCCTGCGGGAACGACCCGAGCGCGAGCACGGTCGTCTCCCGGAGCGACTGCTCAGCGGCCCGGGCGGCTTCTGCACGCCGCTCGCGGAACGGCGACACCGCAGCGATCCACGGCAGTTCCTCGAACCGCACCTGATGCTCGAGGTTGAGCAGCAGCAGACTGCGCCGCCGCCGGAAGGCACCATAGGTCCGGGCGTACGCCGAGGCCAGCGCGGCATCGGCGATGTTCGCGGCCAGCAACTGCGACGTGACCTGCGGCAGCACGCGGGCCAGTACCTCGCCAGAACCGATCACTCCGCGCTCGACCAGCTCGCCGACCGGCGCCTCCAGTGCGCGCTCCGTCTTCGCCACCAGCTGCGTCGGAATCGGCCATCCCGGCGGCGCGAGCGATGCATCGTCCTCCGCGACATCGGCCTCGATCGGAGCGAGGGACGGCAGTCCGCCGTCGCCGGGGTACCTGTCCAGTCGGGCGCTCAGCACCTGGGCGAGCGCGGCATGGGTCGGCCGCGCGGCGACCGCGGCCTGCGTGGTGCGCAGCGCGGCGCGGACCTCCGATCCAGGCGCACCGTGTGCGGAGATGGTGTTGGCAAGCGCCCGCCGGATCCAGCCGACGTCGCGACCGGACAGCGCAGAGCTGTCTTCGGGGCATCGCTCGAGCGCACCCCGGAGCCGGGCGAAGTTGCTCTTCGGATGACGATGGCTGTCCGACAACCGGTGGACCTCGGCCGCAGCTCGGTAGTCCGACAGCCACTGCAGGCGGCGTTCTGCCCAGTCCGCGGGCCAGACCCGGCACGGCCAGTCCCCGGCGATCGACGTACCGGCTGTGTTGTTGTGCACCGCGGGCAATGCGCCCTCGACGGTGTCGCACCACAGCTCGACCAGCCGGTCGTACAGCGGGTTCCAGACGCGCAGGGTCTCGAGCATGGCGGCGATCGGCGGCCGGACTGTTGCCTGCCGCAACGAGTCTCGGACCTCGGAGACCGGCTGCAGCCGGACCACCGCACCGGACGGGGCCGAGACCGGTTCGAAGCGCGGGGTGAACCGGAGCCGGTGCATCAACGGACGGAGCTCGGCCACCAGGTCGAGCGCCGGTGCCACGTGGTCGTGATCGAGAAGCCAGCCGACGACCAGCAGCGCCGACTCCTCGGGTACGTCGACCCGGTACCGGCCGGTGCGCAGCGCGTGACGCGATTCGGCCAGCCCGTCGTCGCCGAGGTACCACAAGTTGAGCCGCTCCCGATCGGTCTCTCCCGGCGCATCGTCCGGGAGGTTCCGCAGCCGCTCCAGCTCGTCGTCGGTCAGCGGCGCCTCGGCCAGGAAGCGACCCGTCGCGAAACCACCGTGCGCGACTTCCAGCGTCACCCAGGCCGGAGTGTCCGCCACCGGAGTCCGGGAGCCGACCTCGAGCCGCCCGGTCGCGATCCCGTCGAGTACCGAGCGCCAGGTCTCGGCCCGGGCGATCGCACGCCGGCGGACCCGCGCGTCGTCGGCTGCCAGCGCACGCTCGACAGCCTGCCGCAACTGGCCGACCGCGTAGGCGGACGACGCCGTCAGCTGTGGTTCCTCCGGCACGAGGCCTCCCCGTTGTCTTGACAGACCTGGAGGCGAGGCTCGAACTCGCGCCTTCCCGGTTCAGAGCCGGGTGCTCTACCACTGAGCTACTCCAAGGTGGTACCGGCCGGCCCCGACCAGGGCCGGCCGGCCTTCGACATGGAGGCAGGACTCGAACCTGCGCCTTCCCGGTAAGCAGCCGGGTGATCTACCCCTGATCTACTCCATGCAGTGCCGCACAGGATACTCAGAGCGCAGGGCGTACGACGACCTGTTTGTCGTGGCCTGTGGACAACTCAGGCGCCGTAAGGGTTGCGGGTGAGGGTGAAGGTGGCGACGGTGAGGTGGGTGATGCGGGAGCCGTCGCGATGGACGCGGAGGGTTTCGCCGGCCAGGTAGCCGTCGCGGCCTTGGTAGAGGTCGCGGCCCAGTGGGGACAGCCGGGTGGTCAGGCCGCCGGTCATGGTGAGGATGCCTGCCGAGACGGAGATCGTGAGTGGGGTGTTGCCCCAGTACCAGTGCCCCAACAGGTCATCGCCCTGGGTGAGCGACGGCTCGGGCACCCATTCCTGCGGCAGGAACGGTTCGTGGGTGACGAGGATGCGCACGAGGTCCGGTGGCAGGGATGCGACCCGGCCGTACGTCGCGTTGCCCAACGTCACCGCACCCACGCGACGGGTCCGGTCGACGAACAGCCCGGCGAGGAATCCGGGCATCGAGCCGGTGTGCCCGATGAACAGCTGCGGATCGTCGGCGATCAGCCGGAGACCCAAGCCATAAGAAGCGGTCAGCTTCTCGCGTGGGTCCGAGGCCGCGGGCGACGCCATCTCCTCGACCGTGTCGCGGCTGAGGATCTCGTGCACGGGGTCGATCCAGAACATCGCGTACTTCGCCAGATCCTCGATCGTGCTCCACAACTGCCCCGCCGGCGCCATCGCTCCGGAGTCGTGAGCGGGTTCCTCCAGCAGCCGCCCACTGAACGGATGCACGGAGAAACCCTGGGCGGCGGGGTCCGACGGGAAGTACGACGTACGCCGCATCTCCAGCGGATCGAGAATGCGGGACTGCACCAGCTGAAGCCAGGACTCGCCCCGCAGCCGGGCCACGATCTCACCGAGCAGCGCGTAGCCGAGGTTCGAGTAGTGGTGCCGGCGGTCGGCCGGGCCGGCTGCCTGGGACTCGTCCATCGCCGCCGTCAGTTCGTCGAACGAGACGCCCGGATTGCGTTCCCACCAAGCGCCCTCGGGCTCGGCGTTCATGCCGCCGGAATGCGCGAGCAGGTGCCGCACGGTCCGGTCGCCGAACGCGATCCCCGGCAGATGCTTGCCCACGGCATCGTTCAGCGCGAGCAGCCCGTCATCGCGGCACTGCATCACCAGCATCGCGGTCATCGTCTTCGTGATCGACCCGATCCGATACTGCACATCCGGACCGGGCGCACAACCGTCCGCCGTCGCGAACTTCCCGCGCGACCCGGTCCACACCAGCGAACCGTCACGCACCACCCCCGCGTTGACCGAGGGCAACTTCCATTCGCTCTGCGCAGCGGCGATCTCGGCGTACAGAGCGTCGGCGGTAACAGGACGAACTGAAGTCACTCAGCGGCCTCCTAGGCGAAACTCGGACAGATCAGCGCGCGTGTCACCAGGCATTCGCAGCCCGGGAGCCGGTAGAACGCGTCCTGGCGACAGACTCATCGACATCCCGTCATATTAGGTGCAACCCCACGCTCGGCCTGGGGTGCTACGCCGGACGACCATCATCTGTGGCTCGAGCGACGTTGGCGAGAAGCGAGGCGACCTCCTGCGCGCACCCCCAGCTGAGACTCACGCCGGCGCCGCCGTGCCCATAGTTGTGGATAATCAGGCGTCCGACCGCTGATCGCTCGGCTTCGACACGGATCGCAGCTCTGGTCGGGCGTAGGCCGACTCGATGCTCGATGATCGTGGCCGCAGCGAGGCGGGGTTCGAGTCTCGCGCATCTGTCGACGATGGCGGCCGCGATTGCATCATCTGACCGGCGGTCCCAGACCTCAGGCTCGGCGGTTCCGCCAAGTACTACATGATCGCGGTGCGGGTAGATGGCGAGCAGGTCCACCGGATCTTCGGTGTCGGCTTCGAGGAATTCCGTCAGACCGGGATTCGTGGCCACGACGTGGTAGCCACGGATCGGAAAAAGGTCCGAGTCGGGAACGAGCCGCCTGGCGCCGATACCCGAACAGTTCACGATTACGGCGTGCGGATCCGCGCTTGCCTGGTTCAGCGCTGTCAACCGCTGGATGGTCACCGTCCCACCTGCAGCTCGCAGTCTGGCCAGTAGGTAGTCCAGGTGAACGGGCATGTCAACCAGCGGCGCGCTGTACCGGAAGCCGTGGCGGTAGCCAGGCGGAAGGGCCCCTGACGCGCACGGCGTCCGGTCAGGCAGCAGGCCGGCCCAGTCAGGTGGCTCGTAGCTCGTTCGGGACACCTCGATGCCAGTTGCCATCCGGACGCCTGAATTCGGGTGTTCGGCGAGTTCGCGCAGGATCTTCAGAGTGTGGGCGGCCCAAGGAAGGACGCGCTCACGCGGCTCGACCAGCCAGGGTCCCCAAAGTGCACCGGCCACGGCCGAGGTGGTCGCCCGTGGTGGCTCGGCCGCGACTACATCCACTCGGTGACCTGTCTCAGCAAGCCCGACAGCGGTGGTCAGCCCAATCACACCAGCACCCACGACGACAACATGCTGGATCATGACGCCGACGTCCTAGCGAGACAAGCTTCGAGCGAAGGCAGAAAGTCCCTGACGTACTCGTTGCGCTTGGATCGCCGCAGCCGCGCCGCGAGCCTACCGAGGACCTCGAGACTCCGACCGGAGCGCACTGTCGCGGTCCGCGCCACGGCTGTCCGTCCAAGAGCGCAGGCCTCCTCCAGGTTGCCCCGGCCGGCGGCCGCGGTAGCCAGCCAGGCCCCCTCGAAGAGCGCGCGGCGTTGCGCAGGTGTGGTGAGCGGACTGTCGTAAGCGCCGTCGCGGAGGAGCTTCTCTCCCTCGCGCAGCAGAGCACGGCCCGTTGACGCGTTGCCGCTGTCGGCGGCGAGCATCCCGGCGTGCGTCAGCGCGTAGCCGGCCTGCGTATCGAGGTGGCTCGGGGTCAGGAAGTACATCCAGGCAGGATCCTCGGCCCGGTCAGCTTCAGCAAGCACATCAAGAGCGCTCTTGTGGGCTTGTTCGAACGCGGGCATGTCACCCGCGATGGCATATCCGTAGGCGAGGCGGGTGTGGACTGATGCCTGAACGCTCGCCGGGGCGCGCCGCGCTATCTTGGCTGCAGATTCGCCCAGTGCCACCGCATCTGACGACTGCTCGCGGGTAGCGGCCTGGAAAGCCAGATCGGCCACGATGTGAGCGGCCATCGTCTTGTACCCGCACTCGTGAGCAGCCCGAAGGGCAGTGAGGAAGTAGCGCTGCGCCGGGCCGTGAAGGCCGGCGTCGAAGGCCATCCAACCAGCCAACTGGCCGATCTCGCTGAGTGCGGAAAGCAGGCGAGTCTCGATCGAACGTGGCTGTCCACCTTGGCGCACCAGCAATGCGACGGAGCGGAACTGTGCGCCCACGTACTCGAGATGACCACCACCTCCGCTGGCGTCGTCCAACCGTTGGAGCAACGGGATTGTCTGCTCGATCTGCTCAATCAGCGGACTATCTGTGGCGGCACGGGCGAACTCGTGTGCAGCCTTCCCTGCCCCCAAGTAGTCGCCTGGAATCGATGTAAGGCCAGCGCCGGAAATCGCCAGAAAGGTTCGTCTGTCCAACAACCCTGTCACCACCCAGTCGTCGATAGCCCTGAGAGTGCCAGCTCGAGTCCAAGGCTGGCGCATACCCGCGTCTGCTGCGATCACCAACGGCGAGTCCACTGCGCGCCTTTGCCAGAGCTCATTGACCGTCACCAATCGGCCAAGCTCGGAGGACAAGAGATGCGCTACGAGAGCGGGCAGAGGCGGCCGAGGCACGCCGCCCGAGTCTCGCCAGTGGTAGGGCGCTGTCTCCGCGACCGTTCCCGCGCCGAAATCTCGGTTGAGACGGCGCGCCAACATACGAGGTGACCAGCTCAGCTGCCGCAGAAGCTCGTCCAGAACCTCGTTCACAAGCGCACCATCTCCCCAACCTCGCCTTGCACATTCTCGCAGAAGTTGACGCTTTTGACGCGGCTAATACCTCTCCGTAACCGTCGCTCTGACGGAGTCTAGGACCCATCGGCCGGAGCGCCTGGCATGGCGCAGACCCCGCGAGCGGCAGAGCCCAGGGCATGCCGTTGGAGAAGGAAGGACGAACTGTGACGGCAGCCTTGTTCATCGCCCGGTGTATCACCACAGGTCTGACGATTCCGATGGCGAGCGAGTGCTGCGAGAGCTCGGTGGCGGGGACCAGTGACGACCAGGGCCTGACGGCGAAGTGTCCAGCTGGGCTTCATCCAGGTCGAAGAGATCGAGTCCCCGGAGGCACTTCACGCCTGCTGGCCGCCGTGAGCGGTGACGACCAGCCGATGATCGTCGCGTCCGCCATCGATCATTTCGAGGTCGGGTGCGGACGCAGCGGGACTTGCCGAACGTCTGGAATCGAACGGTCTCGCGAGCGTCGTCGGCAGACGACCTCACGGTTCGAACGGCTCCAGGAGGGGTCAGAGATGTCGGCTCTCGGATTCATGTCGATGCTCTTCGTGAGAAACACCGGCGAGCTCTTGGCAACACACCGAAGGCTGATCGCTTGTGCCTCTGCCAGCGGATATCGGCTTGGAAAGGTGTATGTCCAGAGCCCCGGCCCGCCGGATGCGGTGTTCGACCTCCTGGGTTCGCTACTGGAGTCCGATGGTCTACCGCTCGTTGTACCGACCTTGCACCACTTGGCAGTTCTCGGCAATCCACTGGAGATACGCGATCACCTCCTGCGCAGCGACCATCAGGTGCTGATCGCCATCGATCCGGCGGAGCGGACGTGCTGAGAGGGGCACCTCTGTCTCCTCGCGTCCCCTGCGCTCCGCCTCCGTTCCGCCGTTCCATTGGGAGCAGCTCGCCGACGACCTCACCAACTGGTGAGCCGATTCCCTTCCGAAGCTCCACCCATACCAGATCGGAGAACGCGACGATGTCCGCCATTCAGCAGCTCAAACAGAAGCTGCACCAGGTCCACGTCGCCGCCAACCTCATCCCAGGGACCTCCGCTGGCCGCCAGAACAACCAGGTCGCGAGACAGTTTGTGCAGGCTGGCGCGCTGGCACACGCGCTGGCGCTCGTAGCGATGGTTGTACCTACAGTCAAAGCCTGCGCAGCCGACACTCCTCGGCCCGGCTCAGGCTCGACATCGATCCATTCCTGTTCGCCGAACTACACCGACGAGAACAAGCTGGGACGGTTGTCGATCCAGCAGAAGGGCCCGGGAACGTCTATTCAATGGGGAACGTACCCGAAGCTGCCCGCTGATCGATACGTGGTGAGCATCCACGTGGGCTCGAAGAAGGTCGACGGCAAGAGGCAGAGCTACCCGCCGCACGGCTCGCTGCCCGCCAGGACGTGGGACAAGTCGAAGAATCGGTACATCCGGACGTACAACCCGGGCCAGATCTTCAAGATCACTGGTACGTCGTACAACACCAAGGGTGCGGTCGTGCAGACGTTCTTCATCAAGTGCAAACTGGTGTGACTAGACGACCTGGGAGCTGTCATGGACATCTGGACCGAGAGCGAGACAGGGGCCGCGTGCGCCTTCGTCGCTGATCGGCTGAATGCCGACTTTGCCGGGACCGGACTGCAGAAGGTTGAGATCCGGGCTGACCGCGCCTGGACCGGAACGCCTGATGACAACCTCATCGTGACCGCCGGCGGACATGAGTTCCCACTCGACGTCGGGAGGGGCGGCGTGGAGCAGGCATGCGCCTTCGCCGCATTCCAACTACAAGACGACGCGATGGGCGAGCTGAACCGGCCCTGGCCCGAGCTGGTCAGTTCGACCGGAGAGTCGATAGGCATCCTCACGGCTCCCGCCGAGGTTCATGGCATCGCAGTATGGGAGCTGGTCGGCAACCCCTTCTGCGCCGTTGGACACCTGCACCGAGCGGTCGAATCCGCCGGGTGGCGGATCAAGTAGCCGACGTGCCGAGCAAACGGCCAGTGATGCGCTCTCACTGGCAGGTAATGTCGCCGATAGCGCACTACAGCCCGCCAGCAGGCAGAGATCGCGCTATCGATGCCCTCGGCAACCAACTGGTGTCCACGGATTCAGGTCTAGCCCCGGCCGTCATTTACTCAAAGGCCTCCGGGGCGGGGCAGGAGCAGATGAGGTTGCGGTCGCCGTAGGCGCCGTCGATGCGGCGGACCGGCGGCCAGTACTTCGAGGTGCGGTCGACCGAGCGCGGGAACGCCGCCTCCTCGCGGGTGTAGGCGTGGTCCCACTTGTCGTTGATCACCGACTCGGCGGTGTGCGGCGAGTTCACCAGCGGGTTGTCACCGGCCGGCCACTCCCCCGCTGCGACGCGGTCGATCTCGTGCCGGATCGCGATCATCGCGTCGCAGAACCGGTCGAGTTCGCCGAGGTCCTCGGACTCGGTGGGCTCCACCATCAGCGTGCCCGCGACCGGGAACGACATGGTCGGTGCGTGGAAGCCGTAGTCGATCAGCCGCTTCGCGACGTCGTCGACGCTGATCCCGGTCTCCTTGGTCATCGGCCGCAGATCCAGGATGCACTCGTGCGCGACCAGGCCGTTCTCGCCGGTGTAGAGCACCGGGAAGGCACCCTCGAGCCGCTTCGCCACGTAGTTCGCCGTCAGTACGGCGGCCTTGGTCGCGGCGGTCAGGCCCTCGGCACCCATCATCCGGATGTAGGCCCAGGAGATCGCCAGTACGCCGGCCGAACCGAACGGCGCCGCGCTGATCGGGCCGACACCGGACTGCGGCCCGGCCTCGTCCAGCAGCGGGTGGTTCGGCAGGTACGGCGCCAGGTGCGCGGCCACGGCCACTGGGCCGACGCCCGGACCACCACCGCCGTGCGGGATGCAGAACGTCTTGTGCAGGTTCAGGTGGCTGACGTCGCCGCCGAACTCCCCGGGCTTCGCCAGCCCCAGGAGAGCGTTCAGGTTCGCGCCGTCGACGTACACCTGGCCGCCATGGTCGTGGACGATCTGGCAGACCTCGCGAACGCTCTCCTCGTAGACCCCGTGTGTCGAGGGGTACGTGATCATGATGGCCGCAAGCTTCGGCGCATGCTCGGACGCCTTCGCCCGCAGGTCGGACAGGTCGATCGTGCCGTCGGCGTTGCCCTTGACAACGACCACCTTCATGCCGGCCATCACCGCGGACGCGGCGTTGGTGCCGTGCGCACTGGCCGGGATCAGGCAGACGTTGCGGTCCTGATCGCCCTGCGCCCGGTGGTATCCGCGGATCGCGAGCAGACCGGCCAGCTCACCCTGGGAGCCCGCATTCGGCTGGATCGAGACCTTCGCGTAGCCGGTGACCTCGGCCAGCCAGCGCTCCAACTGACCGATCAGCTTCACGTACCCGGCCGCGTCCTCGATCGGGGCGAACGGGTGCACATCGGCGAACTCCGGCCAGGTGACCGGCTCCATCTCGGTGGTCGCGTTCAGCTTCATCGTGCACGAGCCGAGCGGGATCATGCCGCGGTCGAGCGCGTAGTCGTAGTCGGACAGCTTGCGCATGTACCGCAGCATCGCCGTCTCGGACCGGTGCGTGTTGAACACCGGGTGCGTCAGGTACTCCGTCGTACGGCGAACCGCCTCGGGCAGACCGGCCGCCTCGACGGAACCGTCGTACCGGACGCCGAAGGACACGCAGACCCGGGTCAGCGCGGCGACGTCGGTCTTCTCGTCGCAGGAGATGCCGACGTGGTCCGCGTCGACGAGGCGCAGCCAGATTCCGTTCTGCCGGGCGGCGTCGACGACGTCGGCGGCTCGACCGGGGACGCGCGCGAGCACGGTGTCGAAGAAGGCGCCGTGGACAACCTCCACACCACCGGCGCGCAGCGACGCGGCCAGCTTGCCCGCGTACTCGTGGACACGGTCGGCGATCGCCTTCAGGCCGTCCGGCCCGTGGTAGACGGCATACATCGACGCGACCACGGCGAGCAGGACCTGCGCCGTACAGATGTTGGAGGTCGCCTTCTCGCGGCGGATGTGCTGCTCGCGGGTCTGCAGCGCCAGCCGGTACGCCGGTGCGCCGTCAGCGTCCACGGAGACACCGACCAAGCGACCGGGCAACGACCGCTCGAGACCGGCCCGGACGGACATGAAGCCGGCGTGCGGGCCGCCGTAGAACAGCGGTACGCCGAAGCGCTGGGACGAGCCGATCACAATGTCGGCGCCGGCCTTACCCGGTGCCTCCAGCAACGTCAGCGCGAGCAGATCCGAGGCGACCGCTACCAGGGTCTCGCGCTCGTGCGCGGCGGAGATCAGCGGCTTCAGGTCGCGGACCACACCGCCGGCACCCGGGTACTGCACCAGGAAACCGAAGAAGTCGCCGTCGGGCAGACCGTCGGTGGTGTCCGCGACGACCACCTCGATACCGAGCGCCTCAGCGCGGGTCCGCACCACGGCGATGGTCTGGTCGAAGCAGTCGGCGTCGACCAGGAAGCGGTCGGACTTGCTCTTCTTGTTCGACCGGTGCGCCAGCGTCATCGCCTCGGCGGCCGCGGTCCCCTCGTCCAGCAGCGACGCGTTCGCGGTCGGCAGGCCGGTCAGGTCGGACACGACGGTCTGGAAGTTCAGCAGCGCCTCGAGCCGACCCTGGGAGATCTCCGGCTGGTACGGCGTGTACGCGGTGTACCAGGCTGGGTTCTCGACCAGGCGACGGACGATCACCGACGGGGTGAAGGTGCCGTAGTACCCCTGGCCGATCATCGAAGTGGCCACGGTGTTGCGGGCGGCGAGCTGGCGGAGCTCGGTCAGCGCGTCGACCTCGGAGGCCGGTTCGGGCAGCCGGAGCGCCTCGGTGGACCGGATCGACTCCGGTACGGCGGCGTCCACGAGCGCGTCGACGTCGTCGTACCCGAGCAGCTGCACCATCCGGGCGACCTCGTCCGGCCGTGGTCCGATGTGCCGGTCGGCGAACGCCGCAGAGATCTGGGGTGAGTTGTTCATCAAAGAGGCTCCGTTGCTGACAGTGCTTCCGGTCGCCTCCCCCTCTGTCACGCCGAGCAATGCACGCTCCAGAGTCGCCTGTGACACTCGGTCCATGGGCCTGAGAGGTTCCGGGGAGGAATTGCCCCTTCGGCGCCCGATCGCACGGGTCTCTCCCGAGTGCTGTGAACGGCTGTCCCGAGGCTACCAGGAATCCGCGAAGAGTTCGGGCAGCAGCCGCCGTGCGTCGGGACGAGCGGCCTCGACGTGCTCCTGGGTCGCCGACACCATCGGCCACCGAACCCGCGTACCGACGTCCGCCCAGTCCCCCACCGCGGCCAGGAACTTGTCCAGTGCCGGGTTCGACAACCCCGCCTTCTGCAGCGGTACGACGTGCTGCCCGAAGAACTCGCCGATCCGGCGTTCGACGTCCACATCGCGGGCGTGCTCCACCGAGCCGTTGGGCGAGAGCGCCGCGACGTTCGAGTAGCTGCCATGTGCACCGAGTAACGACATGCTCGCGAGGAAGTGCCCTGGCACGAAGATGGACAGGCCGGACTTCAGCGCCTGCTCGAACCATGCCTTGTCCCCACCGGCGGACTTCAGACCGATCAGACTCGGCACGGCGGCGGCCAGCGACGTCAGCAGTTCTGGACGCACCGGGGTCTTCGCATGCGGTGGGTTGTAGAGGACGAGCGGCACGTCACCGGCGGTGTCCGCGACGCGCCGGAGGAAGTCGAGCGCCTCCCGGTCGTTCAAGGGCAGCCAGTCGGGCAGGATCACCTGGATCGCACCAGGTGCCAGCGCGGCGGCTCGACGTACGCGATCCAACTGCAGCTGGGCGGACGGGTGGCTCGCGCCGATCTGGAACGGCTTGCCCGCTCCCGCGAGCAGCTCGTTGATCCGGTCGAACTCGTCCTCGGTCAGCGTTTGGAACTCGCCCGCCGTGCCGTGCGCATACAAGCCGTCCAACTGACTGGCGCCCAGCACATCTACTTGAGCCTGCAGACGCGCGAAGTCGATGGAGTCGTCGGCGTTGAGGGGCAACAACACAGTGGCCCACACACCGCGCAGCGAATCGGCGGTGAGTGGGCGCACAGGATTTAGGAAGATCTCAGCCGGTCATGCGGGCGCGGCGGCGAGCCGCGAGTTCATCATTCGCGTGCTGATCGCCGTCCTCATGACCGTCGGCCCGCTCGGTGGGCAGCTCGGACAGCGAGCCCTCGACCTCGCGCCAGACACCGCCGAGGGCGATGCCGAACACCCCCTGGCCGCCGGCCAGCAGATCGATCACCTCGTCCGGCGAGGTGCACATGTAGACCGAGGCGCCGTCGCTCATCAGCGTGATCTGGGTCAGGTCGTCGATGCCGCGCTTGCTCAGGTGGGCGATCGCGGTCCGGATCTGCTGCAGCGAGATCCCGGCGTCCAGCAGCCGCTTGATCACCTTCAGCAACAGGACATCACGGAAACCGTACAACCGCTGCGTCCCGGAACCGGTCGCCGGGCGCACGGACGGGGAGACCAGGCCGGTGCGGGCCCAGTAGTCGAGCTGACGGTAGGTGATCCCGGCCGCATGGCACGCCGTCGGTCCGCGGAACCCGACATCTTCCGGCATCGGCCGCAGGTCGTCGTCGAAGAGCAGGCCCTGGACGCCGGCGGCAGCGACCGCCTCGGCGCGTGCTTCGGACGTCGACTGCGCCGTCAGATCCGTGTCGCCGGTGCGTGTCACGCCTGAGCCTCCCTGGGTACCGACTGGAACGGGTCACTTCCGTGGAGTGACAACACCCCACAACTCCTTCAAGGTAAGCCGCCGACCAGGGAGGGTCAACGACAACCGCACCGAGCCGTGAGCGTGTCGCGGTTGCCGCTCGAATCGTTACCTACCTGGTCTTGTACCACGCGGGTCAAAACCAGCCCGGTCCTCAGCTCTTGTCGAAGTCCTCCGGAGTCACCTGGTCGAGGAACTCACGGAACCGCTCGACCTCCTCTTCCTCCTCCACCTCGTCGGTGTTGTTCGTCTCACTGTCCGGAACCGGGATGCCCGCCTCGGCCAGAATCTCCTCGGTGCAGAACACCGGTGTCCCGGTGCGCAGCGCCAGCGCGATCGAGTCCGACGGCCGGGCCGAGATCTCGGTCTTGTCGTCGAACACCAGGATCGCCTCGAACACGCCATCGGTCAGATTCACGATCCGGACCTGACTGAGCGTGTGCCCGAGCACTCGCAGGGTCTCGGCGAACAGATCGTGCGTCAACGGCCGCGGCGGCTCCATGCCCTGCTGGGCGAAGGCGATCGCGCTGGCCTCGGCCGCGCCGATCCAGATCGGCAGGTACCGCTCTCCGCCGACCTCCCGGAGCAGCACAATCGGCTGACTCGAGGGCATCTCAACCCGGACTCCGACCACGTCGACTTCGCGCACACCTTCAGCCTACTCCGCGGGGCAGGCCCGGGCAGTCCCCGGCGGGTGCCGTGGCCGATGGGCTCAGTGTGGTAGGCGGGAGCGGACCAGGGCGGCATGCAACCGGACCGCCAGCGCCGCGAGCTCGCCGGTCTGTTCGGTACGGCGTGGCCCGGTGACCTGCTCGATCAGGCCGGCCTCGCGGTCGGCCGCCGTACGGAACAGGCGCAGGTGCCGTGGCTCGATCCCGTAGCCGGCCAGTTCACCGGCCAGCTTGGCGACCAGGATCGCGTCGCCGTCGTAGTGGTTGCCGCGGGCCACCACCAGCCCGTGGCTCTCGACCTGGTCGAGCAACTCGGCGGAAATGCCCGCGGCGGCTCGCAGTTCGTCCCGGGTCAGCTTGAGCTCGATGCCCGCGGCACCGAAATCCTCCGCGACCGGCAGACCGGGCGTCTCCGGCAACGAACCCGGCGCGACCGGAGGACCCCCGGGCGCCGGGCGCAGGCCGCGGTCGATCGCGCCGAGATGTTCCTTGATCACCTTCAGTGGCAGGTACTGGTCGCGTTGCGCGGTCAGCACATAACGCAGCCGCTCGACATCGGCCGAGCTGAACTTCCGGTAGCCCGAGGCGGTCCGGGCCGGCGTCACCAGCCCCTCGGCCTCGAGGAACCGGATCTTCGAAATGGTGACGTCGGCGAACTCGGCCCGCAGGAGCTGCAGCACCTCCCCGATGCCGCGGCCTTCGGCGGACGATTCAGGCTTGGCCACTGGCGTAGTACACCAAGCGGTACTTGCCGATCTGGACCTCGTCGCCGTTGGTCAGCAGGACCTCGTCGATCCGGTCGCGGTTCACGTAGGTCCCGTTCAGGCTGCCCACGTCGCGCACCTTGACGCCGTACGGGTCCCGGCGGAACTCCGCGTGCCGGCGGGACACGGTGACGTCGTCGAGGAAGATGTCGCTGTCCGGGTGCCGGCCGGCGGTGACCACGTCGACGTCGAGCAGGAACCGGCTGCCGGCGTTCGGACCGCGCTGGACGATCAGCAGGGCAGAGCCGGCCGGCAGTGCGCCGACCGCGGCCTCGTCCTCCAGCGACAGCGGCTCGCCGGCCCGCTCGGGCTCCGGCTCGGCGCCGATCGGGGTCAGCATCGCTGTGTCGGTGACACCGGGGGTCGGCGGCGTCGCCGGGGCTGCCGCCGGGCGATCCGCGCCAGGAAGCATCGCTCCGCACTGCGAACAGAACCGGCTGCCCTCGGAGTTCTCGTGCCCGCACTGGTTGCAGAACGGCATGCTGTGATCCTCCCGATCGCCGGCGGTCCGGCGACGTTTTCGTAGACCCCGTATGAACAAGTGTGGACGCAGATTCGCGGACCTCAACCCTCGACCAGCGGTTGAGGTCCGGCCAACCTATCAGGAGCCGGCAAGCCGGCTCCGGTCAACTCCGGTCGAGCTGACCCAGGTAGGTCTCGGCGTCCATCAGCGCCTCGACCTCGGCGGTGTCCTCGACGTCGATGTCGAGCAGCCAGCCCTCGCCGTACGGGTCGCTGTTGACGAGGTCCGGCTGGTCGGCGAGCGACTCGTTGACCGCGGTCACCGTGCCGTTCACCGGGGCGAACAAGTCGCTCACGCTCTTGGTCGACTCCAGCTCGCCACAGGCGTCACCGGCCCGTACGGCGCTGCCCACCTCGGGCAGCTGGACGTAGACGATGTCACCAAGCGCGTCCTGCGCGAAGTCGGTGATGCCGACCCGCACCGGGGCGTCGCCGCCGGCCTTCACCCATTCGTGCTCGGCCGTGTACTTCAGGTCTTCGGGATACACCTTCGTTCCTCTTTCGCTCGAACAGCTACTTGGTCGGGCTGGGCGCCGGGCGAGCGTAGCGATGCTCCTCCGCGGCGTGCAAGGCGGTGATCTGGACCTGCGGAACCTCGGTCACCTCGGCTGTTCCGCCGACCTGCGGACCGGTCACCTCACTGACCAGGCCGCCGGGGAAGTTGGCCGCCTCGGCCAGATTGTGCGACTCCCCGATCGCCTCGATCACGTACGGCGAGTTCAGCTTCTGGCCGTCGATCCGGATTCCCGGGGCGTCGTCGACGAAGTCCGTACTCGCGACCACCCGGGCGGCGCCGTTGATCTGGATCGCCTCGGCGCCGGCGTCGCGCAGTTCCTCGATCGCGTCCAGCAGGTTGCTCGATGTCATCTTCGCCTCGGGGTCGTTCAGCGTGATGCGGACTCCCGGGCCCTGGGCGGGCAGTGTGCCGGCCAGGATGCCGAGCGTGCGGACCTGGGCTTCGGCCTGCTCGCGGGCGGTCTGGGCCTTGTCCGCACTCGAGGACAGCGAATTCTTCCGCTCCTCCAGCTCGGCGATCTCGCTCTCCAGCCGGCGGGTGTTCTGCCCCAGGCCGTCCAGGATCGCGATCAGGTCCTCACGGCGCGCGTTCTGGTACCCGTCGTCGGCGCGGTTGACCCGGACCTGGACGACGGCCACGCAGGCGACCAGCGCCAGTACGACGGCGACGATCGCCTGGCCGCGGGACGGCTTGAACCCGGTCCGCAGCCGGCGCAGTGCCAGGTTCGGCGTCCGGGGCTTGGGCTTGGCCTGCGGCATCGGGGTCGGCTCGTCCGGATGCGGCTGCTCGACCGGGTCCGGCTTGTTGGTCTCGGGGGTGTCGTCGCTCATGTCAGGCCCGGAAGATGTGCCGCCGGATCGCGGCCATGTTGGTGAAGATGCGGATGCCCAGGACGACGACCACGCCGGTGGACAGCTGGGAGCCGACGCCGAGCTGGTCGCCGAGGTAGACGATCAGCGCCGCGATCAGCACGTTGGACACGAACGACACGACGAACACCTTGTCGTCGAAGATCCCGTCCAGGAACGCGCGCAGCGCCCCGAACACGGCGTCGAGCGCGGCCACCACCGCGATCGGCAGGTAGGGCTGGGCCCACTCCGGGACATCGGGCGCGACCAGCAGGCCGATCACGACACCGATCACCAGTCCGAGTACGGCGATCATCTCGGTCCACTCACCTTCGCGTATCGCAGCGCGATGGTCGCATCGGCCGGCACCAGCAAGGAGTCCTCCGTCGTGATCGTCATCCGGACATCGAAGTTGCTGACCAGGTACTGCACCCACTGGCCGCCCGAGCTCTGCGAGAACCGGGCCGGCATGGTCGTGGTGTCACCGATCGCGAGCACCGTGTACGGCGGGGTGAGCGAGCTGTAGTCGACCGTGATCGCACTCCCGGCGCCGCGGATCGCGGTCATCGAGGTCAGCCGGTGACCGTTCACCGAGATCGCCTCGGCGCCCGCGGTCCACAGCCCGTTGACCAGCTGCTGCAGGTCGACGTCGAGCAGCCGGCCCTCTTTGTCGGCGTCCTTCGCGTCGTCGATGACCGCCTTGATCCCCGGCCCGGTGGCCGCGATCGCGCCGGTCTGCAGCTCGACGGCGTCCAGCTGCTGCTGCAGCACCGCGCCCGAGCTCGTGTTGCTCAGTGCACTCGCCTGCAACCGGCGTACCTCGTCGGCCAACTGCGACTGCCGGGTGCGCAGGCCGTTCAGCTGGGTGTCGGCCTGGTTGATCCGGGTGATCAGCTCTCTGCGCTGCTTCTCCGCCTCGGGCGCGCTGCGGTAGTTCTGCGAGGCCGCGACCGCGAGGAGGAACCCGAGGACGAGCAGAGCCACCACCAGCATCACGCGGTGCCGGGTCTTCGCCGGGCGGCCGTCCTGTTTCGGGCGGGTCCGGGCCGCCACGGCGTACCCCTCGTCGAGCGGGTGGGCCATGAGGTTGTTCAGCAGCGACATCGACGCGTCGACGCGCCGCGGCTTGGGTGGGCCCTCTTTCGGTGGCGCTGACTGGGTCACGGTTCTACCCGGCCGGGTCGTTGATCGGTTTCACCGTCTGGACGAGGTGGCGGAGCTGGGCGAAGTACAGGACACCGGCCCAGTAGTACAGCCCGGTCCCCCAGATCGCGAACGCCCAGCCGAACACCCTGGCGAGCAGGTTGAGGGTGCTGTCGCCGTCACCGAGCAGGAGCAGCGGGAACGCGTACAGCAGGCAGAAGGTGGCCGACTTGCCGAGGAAGTGCACCGGCAGCGCGTTGAAGCCGCGGCGGTGCAGCGCCGGCAGGGTGAAGGTGAGCAGCAGGTCCCGCAGCGGCAGCGCGATCGCCAGCCACCACGGGATGATGTCGCGCAGTGCCAGGCCGATCACTGTGGCGAAGATGTAGAGCCGGTCCGCGACCGGGTCGAGCATCTGCCCGAGCCGGGTCGTCTGGTTCATCCGCCGGGCGATCTGGCCGTCGGCCCAGTCGGTGAACCCGGACACGGCCAGCACCAGCAGCGCCCAGCCGTCCTCCTGCGGCCCGAGGATCAGCCACAGGAACAGCGGCACTCCCAGCAACCGGAGGAAGCTGAGCGCGTTCGGGATCGTGAGTACCCGATCGGACACTTCCACATCCGGCACGCGACCCCTCCCTCTCACCCTGGATACCGGTCGTAACTGTACTTGGGCGGCCGGACAGGTTTACGCCCGGCCATCCCGGGGCATGCCCCAACATTCCCCTGATACCAGAACGCGACGCCACCGATCCCGCTACGCCCGCTGCAAACCAGTGACCCGATCGATACGCAAGGGTGATGCTTAGCCTCGATCCGTGGATCCTGGCAGCAGCGAGCAGGTGCTCGGCGGAGTGCAGCGCAAGGCGGAGGGCGAGGCTCGGAGTGGGTTTCTCCGTGCCTCGTCCTCCAACGCCGCGATGTGCCCGCCGAGTGCCGCGCAGCGCGCCAGGACCCACGGATGGAGGCTTAGCTTGGAGAACGGGAGGGGTGGCGATGAAGTTCCTGGTGCTGATCTACGGCAATCCGGAGTCGCGCAAGGTCTGGGACGCGTTGAGCGACGAGCAGAAGAAGGAAGGGATGGCCGGGTACGCCGCCCTGCACGAGGCGCTCGCGGCCCGCGGAGAGCTGGTCGCGTCGGAGTCGCTGGACGACCCCGCCGCCACCAAGCAGGTGCTCATCCGCGACGGTCTCCCGATGACCACCGACGGCCCGTTCGCCGAGGTCAAGGAGCAGTTGGCCGGGTTCTACCTGCTCGACTGCGACTCCATGGACCGTGCCGTGGAGATCGTCGGGCAGATCCCGGAGGCGCCGTTCAGCATCGTCGAGGTACGGCCGGTCCGCGATCTGTCGGCGTACACCTGATGCCGATCGAGGAGCTGCTGCGCGAGCAAGCACCTCAGGTCCTGAGCGCGCTGGTCCGCCGGTACGGCGACTTCGACGCGTGCGAGGACGCGGTCCAGGAGGCGCTGCTGGCCGCGTCGCAGCAGTGGCCGGGTGACGGCGTACCGGACAGCCCGCGCAGCTGGCTGATCACGGTCGCGTCGCGGCGGCGGATCGAGGTACTGCGTAGCGAGGCAGCTCGGCAGCGGCGCGAGGAGACGGTCGCGTTGGAGACTCCGCCGCCGGATCCGGCGCCGTCGGTCGACGACTCGCTGACGCTGCTGATGCTGTGCTGCCACCCGGCGCTCACGCCGCAGTCGCAGATCGCGCTCACTCTGCGGGCGGTCGGCGGCCTCACCACCGGCGAGATCGCCCGGGCCTTTCTGGTGCCGGAGGCAACGATCGGGCAGCGGATCAGCCGGGCGAAGGCGAAGCTGCAGGGTGCCCGGTTCGCGCTGCCGCCGGCGGCCGAGCAGCCCGAGCGACTGGCCGCCGTACTGCAGGTGCTGTATCTGATCTTCAACGAGGGGTACACCGCGTCGTCCGGCTCGTCGCTGCACCGGGTCGAGCTCAGCACCGAGGCGATCCGGCTGGCCCGGCAGTTGCGCGAGCAGTTGCCCGACGAGGGCGAGGTCGCCGGGCTGCTGGCGCTGATGCTGCTCACGGATGCCCGCCGGCCGGCCCGTACGACGGCCGACGGTGCGCTGGTGCCGTTGCCTGAGCAGGACCGCTCGGTGTGGGACGCCGGCGCGATCGCAGAAGGTACCGAGCTGATCGCCTCGACCCTGCGCGCCGCACCGGTCGGGCCGTATCAGCTGCAGGCGGCGATCGCGGCGGTGCACGACGAGGCGAAGCGCGCCGAGGACACCGACTGGCGCGAGATCCTGATGCTGTTCGAACTCCTCGAGACGATGGCACCCGGCCCGATGATCACGCTGAACCGGATCGTCGCCGTCGCCATGGTGCACGGCCCCACGGCCGGGCTCGCGCTGCTCGACGACGCCGACCCGGCGTTGCGGGACCATCACCGGCTGGCCGCCGTACGCGCGCACCTGCTCGAGCTCTCCGGCGACCGCGACGCCGCTCGGGATGCATACCAGGAGGCGGCGCGGCTGACGCAGAGCGTCCCCGAGCAGCTCTACCTCCAGGGTCGCGCGGACGCCCTCTAAGGTGCGAGCGGACGGCCCCAGCTCAGCTGGGCGACCACCTGCAGTTCCAGCACGCCTTCCTTCGCGTACGGCGTGACCGCCTGCTCGACCGCGGTGTCGAACTCGACAGCCTCCTCGTCGGACATCAGGTCCCGAGCGAGTGACGAGGTCGAGTGGAACTGCTCGATGTAGTCGGCAACGCGCTGCTCGAACGTGATCGGCGTGGTCCGCACCGTGCCCGTCGGCTCCAGCAGTCCCCGCTCCTGGATGGCATCGACCACGCTGTACGCCGGGTTGTAGTTCTGGTTGCGCGAATGACGCTTGGTCGTGACCGCGACGTCGTCCCACCACGGCATCTCCACAGGACCGTGCTCGATGATCACCAGCTGCGCGTTCGGTGCCAGGTGCGGGACGATCCGGGCGAACGTCTCCTCCCAGGGCATCCAGTGGATGCTCG
This sequence comes from Kribbella sp. NPDC050241, assembly GCF_044459685.1. Lineage (NCBI taxonomy): Bacteria > Bacillati > Actinomycetota > Actinomycetes > Propionibacteriales > Kribbellaceae > Kribbella > Kribbella sp. NPDC050241. The sequence goes on along the minus strand of NZ_JBITJE010000001.1, from coordinate 732,645 downwards.
CGCCCGCGGTGACCAGGGCGTACGGACCGTGCAGCTCGGCAGTCTCGATGCCGCTCACCTGCCAGCGCAGGTTGGGGTGATCACCGCCCGGCCGGTCGCGGCCCGCGTCGACCATCGCCGGAGAGATGTCGATCGCGTCGACCCGCTCGACCCTCGGCGCCAGCGGCCGCGCGATCGCTCCCTCGCCGGCGCCGATGTCGAGCACCGTCCTCGGCTCGTCGGTGATCAGCGCTGCGAGCCGGTCGAACACCTCGTCCGGGTACGGCGGACGATGCTGATACGCCTCTGCCACGGCCTCGTACTGGAACGTTCCCGCCAGGTCGCTCATGCCGACAGCCTCGCACGAACCTCGTCCATCGCCCGGTCGGTCGACCAGCGGGCCAGCTCCGGCCAGGTGTGCTCGCGGCGCAACGCCTGGATCAGGCGAGTGCCGACGAAGTAGCCGATGCGCTTCGGGAAGCCGGTCTGTCCGCTCATCGTGAGGTAACGACCGCTGACGGCGTCGTCCTCGGAGTCGAGGTCCGCCAGGATGGCCGCCTCAGCCTCCTGCCGCCGGCTCTCACAGTCGGCGAGCCAGTCGTCGTACCCGGGTCCGAACCAGAGGTGCTCGGCGAGGTCGTACTGCGGGAAAAGCTCCGCGGTCAGTGCGGTGGCGAAGCCCTCGCTGTAGATCGACTGGCCGAGGGGTCCGTCGTCGGGCCAGGGGTGCTCCGGCAGTGGGAGCTGCAGCGCATGGGCGATCTCGTGGGCTGCGAGGATCTCGGCCGACCGCTCGTCCGGGATCATCTCGACCGCCAGGTACAGGGTGCCGTTGTCGACCCAGCCGTTCGACGTACCCAGTCCGACCATCGCGACGCCGTGAATGTCGACGTGCTCCGCCTCCAGCACGGGTACGACGCGTGCCGCCGCCTCCTCGATCCAACGGGTGGCGTGTGGTGCGTTGGCGCGGATGCGTGCTTCTAGTTCGGGGTAGGTCGCAAGGGCCTTCTCCAGCCGCTCGGGCTCGAGGGTGCGTCCCGTGCGGGTGAAGTCGTTGAGCACTTCCGGGTGCTGCCCGGCGTACTCGTCCCACTGTCTGTTCGGGTTGGTCCAGAACTCCAGGAAGGCGGGCACGAGGTCCCGGACGACGACTGTCATTCACTCCCCCACACGGTCGAGTGTTCGGCGAAGTACTCCGGCTCGCTGTGCACCGGAATCACGCAGAGCAGGTGCCCACCGGGTGCCCGCAAGGTATGACAGCCCTGCCAGCTTGATACCTCGACGGCACCCAGCCCGGTCAGCCGCGCGACCTCTGCGGCGACGTCGTCGGTCTCGATGTCCAGGTACCGCGGCGCGTCGTCGATCGACTGGATCGCCAGCACATACCCGGGCACTCCGTCGTGCAACGACGTGAACTGCGGCTCCCCGGGCGGCGACGAGGTCCGCACCCCGAGCGCCTGCGACCAGAACCCGACCGCTCCGGGCACCTCGTCCTGGTGCACATCGATCAAGAACGTCGACACCCTGCTCCTGTGCATGCAGCCAACCTAGACGGGCCGCGGTCCTCCGATCGCGGCATTTCCGGTCGGCCGGCTGGGGCCGGCTCGGTCGGCTCGGCCCGGGTCAGTCGGCTCAGTCGTAGGTGGCTTGGGCTTGCCAGGTGGTTCGGTGCAGGGTGAAGAGCCAGGCGCGGGTGTCGGCGGTCTGGAACTGGAAGCGAGCCTGGCGGGACTCGGTGCTGGGGTCCCACCAGCGTTCGTGGGTCAGCCAGGGGCCGGCCCAGGCGGTGATCGGATGCAGCTTGTTGCTGTCGGCAACTTGTGGGGCCGGGTCCAGGCGGAAGGCGGTGGGGGCGCCGGTAAGGGCGCCGCGGGCGCTGACCGAGACCTCGCTGCCGTCCTCGGCGTACACCTTCGCCCGCAGCGGCGCGGGGAAGATCGTGGTGGGTGCGAGCGTCGGCCAGCGAGCCGGGTCGACGGAGCTGATCGCGCCCGGCCACGGCTGGTCCGGCGGATGAGCCGGCACCGGGCGGTCGCCCCACGGGATCAGGGTCTGCCGCTCCGCGAACCCCCGGCCGCCGCCGATCACCACCGACGCGACGGCACCGTGACCGAGCATGCTCTGCACGCGGGACAGCGCCCGGTGGATCCGCTCGTCCGGCCCGCCACCCCACAGCCCGTCGACATGGGCACCGACCGGGTCCGCCTGATCGGGGACCAGCCGCAGCCGCACGACGGGTGAGGTCAGCTCGCTGGTCGCCGTACCGCTCCCTTGCAGCTGCCAGCGGACCCGGTCCACCACGTCGGCCGCGGAGAACCAGCGCGGATGCAGCCACTCCCGCTCATGGATCCGGCCGGACTCGGTGCCGACCTCGACCCGGAGCGTCGTACACACCAGGCCGAGCTCGGTCAGCCGGGCGATCAGCTCGTCGGCGACCGAGCGGACCGCGAAGGCGACCTGGTCGACCCGGTCCACGGCCGGCTCGAAGTCGAGGGTCCGGGTGAGCTCGGGCGGGATCTCCCGGGCCACCACCGGACGGTCGTCGGACCCACGGGCCAGCCGGTGGGCGAAGGCACCGTCGGGACCGAACCGGGTCAGCACCTCGGTGCCGGACAGTTGCGCGAACGCACCCAGCGACCGCAGTCCGAGCCGGCGGAGCAGATCCGCGAGCTGCGGTTGCTCGAGTACGTCGACGGTGAGCGGCGCGAGGAACTCCGGCGACCCGCCGGGCGGGACCACCAGGATCCGCGTCCGTGCCGAGCTCGCCCGGGCCGCCTGCTCGGCCGCGAACGGGCCGTCGGCGATCCCGACCCTGCCGCCGAGGACCTCGAAGGTCTCGAGCCGGTCGAGCAGCTTCTCCGCAGCCTCGGACTCACCGCCGTAGAACCGGGTCGGGCCGCGCGCCTTCAACGCACACATGCCCGGACGGATCACCTGGATGCCGGGGGTGATCGCCTCCAGGCAACTGATCACCGGGTCGAACGCCCGGGCGTCGATCACCGAGTCGTACTTCAGGACGACGAGCTCGGGGCAGCGTGACTGCGCGTCCCGGGCGCGCAGACCGCGGCGAACCCCACCGGCCCGCGCCGCGGCGGAGGTGGCGAGCACCTTGCCCTTCTCGAGGATGGCGATCGGTTCGTCCGGGGAACGGCCGGCGGCCACAGCGGCCGCGGTCACCGGCCAGTCCGGCACCCAGATCACCAGCGTGCGCGTCAGCCCACCACCCATCAGCCCACCGCCACTGTGCAGGACAGCCCGTGGTCGCCCATCAGCCCACCGCCTCCTCCGGCCAGGCCGTTCCTTCGGCCCAGGCCGTTCCTTCGGCCCAGGCGGTCTCTTCGGGCCAGGTGGTCTCTGCCGGCCAGCCTGGGGCTTCCTCAGGGGCGGGGTCGACCGAGCGGATGGTGCCGTCCGGGGCGGGGAGCCAGAGCTGGTGCCGCCGGGGCCCACCGACGACTCTGCGGCCGCTCACCACGACGGTCGCCTGCCGCGCCGAGAGCAGCCCTTCGCCGTCGCCCAGGCCGGTCCAGGCGTTGCTCTCCACCTCCAGCCGTGCCTCGCTCCCCGGCCAGGAACCGACCGAGATCAGCGTCGCCTTCCGGGTCCGCAGGCGGGCGGCGAGCCGGGACGCCTCCCCCGGGGTCACCTCGCCGGGCGGCCTGACGACGACCACGGTCAGGGCGTCGACCAGCGCTGCGACGACGTTGAGCCAGTCCTGCCCGGGGTCCGGCACCAGCACCAGGCGCTCCAGGTCGACCCCGAGCCCCCGCGCCGCCTCCGCGCCGAACGACGGCATCCCGACCACTCCGCACCAGGCGCCCTCGGCGGACGGACCGGCCATCATCGCCATCACCAGGGCGGTCGAAGTACGCACGGAGTAGACCGCCCCGCTGCGCAGACCGGCCCCGGGCAGAAGCTCGGCGACAGCAGGCAGCGTAGGCAGCTGCCGATCCACCTCGCCGGCGTCCAGCGCCTGCTGCACCCGCCGCATCCGCTCCGCAGAAGGCACGAACCGAGCAGGCTCGGCGGACGAGCTGGAGTGGGACAAGGGGAAGCGGGAGGAGGTGGGGTCGGACAAGTCGCCGGGCGGGGCGGGGCGAGCAGGGTCGGTGGGAGGGGCGAGGTGAGCGAGTTCGCCGCCGGAGGGAGGGGCGGAGGGGGTGGGGCGGGTGGTGGGGGCGAGTTCGGGGTCTGGGGGCTGGGTTTGGGCGGCTTTCTGGGCCTTGGCTCGGGTGAGGAGCTGGCGGGCGTGGTCGAGCGCCGTGACCTTCTGGTCCGGCTTCTGGTCGATCGCGCTGACCCCCGTCATAGACCTATGTTCGAACACCTGTTCGATCATGTCAATGCGGCCGTCCACAGCCCTCGCGACAGCCGGAGTCCCGGCATGCGACGGGTCGATCATCCGCGGTTCATCACCGCTGTGCAGCGGATCGAGGACAGTATCGACGCCGCCTGGCAGCGGTTCTGCGCCGATTCCGGCGTCCACCAAGGTACGCCGGACGAGCGCGAACTGGCCGAGGTCGTGCTGCAGGACACCTCCGAGTTCGAGTGGCGCGTGGTGGACGGTGCGCTCAAGCAGCTGACCTGTCCGGAATGCGGCTCCGGCCTGGGCGCAGGCCCGACCGGTTGCACGAGTTGCGACCGGATCAACGGCTACCGGTTCGCCGCCCGCGAAGCACCTGATCAACCAGCTCACCGACGACGAACTGGAGCAACTGATCACCCCAGCGGACCTCCCCGCGCGCTGATCGAACATAGGGTGGGAGGCATGCCGAGGACCATTGCCACCAACACCAAGACCGATCTGGACGGACTGCTGGAATTCGTCCGGCCCCGTCACCACATGCTGCTGATCACCACCCGCGCGGACGGTACGCCGCAGGCGTCGCCGGTGTCCGGTGGTGTCGACGGCGAGGGCCGCATCGTCATCTCGTCGTACCCGGAGCGGGCCAAGAGCACCAACGTGGAGCGCGACCCGCGGACCAGTGTGGTCGTGCTGTCCGACGAGTGGAGCGGCGCGTGGGTACAGGTGGACGGCCGGGGCGAGGTCATCCAGCTGCCGGACGCGGTGGAGCCCCTGGTCGACTACTACCGGTCGATCTCCGGTGAGCACCCCGACTGGGACGAGTACCGCGAGGCCATGCGGACGCAGGGCAAGTGCCTGATCCGCATCACCCCGGAGCGCTGGAGTCCCATCGCGACGGGTGGGTTCCCGGCCCGGCTGGCCGACTGACCACGGGATGCGTACGGCGCTCGTAGTCCACGCCCACCCGGACGACGAGGTCTTCGCCACCGGCGCCGCGACCTGGGTGCTGAACTCCACCGGCTGGCGCGTCGTCCTCCGCGTCGCCACACCGGGCATGGGTACGGCGGCCGAGCGGCTGACCGGCTCGTGCGAGCTGCTCGGGATCGACGAATGGGACTGGCTCGGAGAGTCCGGTCAGTGGATCGACGACGGCGGCAGGAACGGACCGCGGACACTGGCGCGTGCTGACCAGGGCGAGGTCGCGGAAGCGGTCGAGAGGACCGTCCGCGACATCTCGCCGGAGCTGGTGCTCACCGTCGGCAGCGACGGCCTCACCGGTCACCCGGACCACATCGCCGTCTCCCGGGCCGTGCAGCTCGCCGTCCAGGGACATCCGTGCCGCACTCTGGGAGCCCGGCTGCGCGCCGAGGACGTCCGCGCCGGCGAGGAGCTCGTGCGCCAACTGCTGCCGGACGAGCAGGTCGGCTCCGGACAGGTGGTCGGCTGCCCCGACAGCAGAGCCCTGGAGGAGATCTCCGGCGCACCCGAGCTGTCCCGACGCCGAGCGATGGACCAGTACTACGACGGTCTCGGGACCAAGGCGCTCCCCGACCTCGTCACCACGTACGGCGGCCGCGGCGACGGGCTGCTCCTCAGAGCGGTCTTCGACGCCACGGGTTGGCAGCAGGACCGGTTCGAAGTAGTCGCCTAGGGCTTGGCGGAGCGGCGGGCCATCGTCTCGCTGATGCGCTGCATGGCGCCTTCCAGGTGGTCACGCAGCGCCGCCTCCGCGCCCTCCTCGTCGTGCGCGACGCACGCGTCCAGGATGGCCTGATGCTCGCGCCGGGTCTGCTCGATCCGCGCCTTCGTCTGCCGGGATCCGAACCGGTAGCGCTCGCTGTTCTGCCAGACCGGCTCGATCGCTCGCGGCAGCCACCGGGATCCGCCGGCCCGGTAGATGGCGAAGTGGAATTCGGTGTGCGCCTGCCGGGATGCGATGTTGTCACCGAGCTTCGACAGCCGCACGTGCTCGGCCAGCGCGTCGCGGGCCTGGGTCGCGTCCGAGTCGGCGAACCGGGTCGCGGCCGCCCGGACCGCCAGCGTCTCCAGGGAGAGCCGGGTCTGGTGCGTGTCGCGCAGATCCTCCATCGAGAGCTCACGCACCCACGCGCCCTTGTGCGGCACGATCTCGACCAGTCCGAGCGCCGCCATCCGCCGCAGTCCTTCGCGGATCGGCATCTGGCTCATGTCCAGCCGCTTGGCGAGCTCCTCCAGGCGGAGCGCCGTACCACTCGGGAGCTCACCGGAAAGGATCAGTTCGTGCAACTCGGCGGCGGCTTCTTCGGCGAGAGTACGACGGCCGGTCGGTCCCCCAGGTGTGAGCTCGAGTCGTCGGGTCATCGGGTACGGGCTGCCTCTCTCCTTCATCGCAGACAAGCTCTGGGAGGTAACCGTATCCGCCACCGGGTGATCTCGGGCATTCCGACAACAGATTGCCCAGCCCGGGGCATCACCGGTGTAGGCCAGGCAGCCTAAATCAGGCAGTCAGTTCAGCGTCGTCAAGTCCAGCAGAACGCGTCCGCCGATCGTCGACCCGTCCAGAACCTCGCCCACGCGGTCCGCCGCCACCAGTACGGCGTCCGCTCTGGGGCGTGCGAGCGCGATGTCCGCCAGCGCCTGGCCGACCGCACCGGGCTCGATGGTGGTCCGCTGGACGTTCACCGGCAGCACCCGCAAGTCCCGGCCGATCAGCTGGTGCAGGTCGATAGTGGTGAACTCGCCGGCCTTGTAACCGAGTACGGCGATCCGTCCACCCGGAGTGATGTGTCCGAGCACTCCACTGGTCACAGGACCGCCGACGGTGTCGATCGCGGCGTCGCACCACTGCAGCTCGCGGCCGACCTGCCCCAGCTCGTCCACCCGGACGATCTGGTCGACCAGCCCGGACACCGCATCGACAGGCTCCCCGGCCCAGGCCAGTCCGATCACCCGCGACGCACCAGCCGACCGCGCCACCGCAGCACACAGGCGCCCGACCAGTCCGCCGATCCCGGTGATCACTACCGACTCACCCTCGAGTACGCCCGCTACCCGCCGTACTGCGGTGTGGGCGGTCAGCGCGGGAGTCAGCAGGGTCACTGCGGCCGCGGGCTCCAGCCCAGCCGGCAGACGATGTACGGCGGCGTCCGGTACGACGGCGTACCGGCCCCAGAGGCCCTGCCTGGTGACGCCGACGCCCTCGCCGCGGATCACCACCGGAGTCCCTGCCTCGTGGAAGGCAGAGCCAACCACGACACCGGCACCCTCTGAGCCCGGAACGAACGGCTGGGTCGGCTGCTTGCCGGCCACCACCGACCGGTCCTGTTGGGTCACGGCGGCAAGCCGCATCTCGACCAGCGTCTCCCCCGGCCCCGCGGCCAGTTCGATGTCCTCGGTCTTGAACTGCAGTCCCGGCCCATGACTTCGCAGGACCGGCCCCCGTACGTTCATGCCTCTACCCCGTTCACGATTTGATATCTGATCACACCCACGCGCTGACGAAGAGCGCGTCTCACTGAGCGACAACCTCCTGAGCCAGCGGCCGGGTCAGCTCGTCGGCCGCGGTCGCCCGGGCGGCCACGATCGAGTCACTGCCCATCGGGAACGGCCAGTCGCTCCCGGCCAGCACCCGCTCCGCCCCGAAGGTCTTCCCGAGCAGCTCCACCACCCCCTCGTCGTACACCAGATCGTCCACGTAGAACCGGCGCAACGCCTCCGCCACCGGCAAGGAGGGCGCGACGATGCCCGGCCGCGCCTGGTCGATCCCGCGCTGCCACCGCCCCGCCACCGCTGCCGTCACCCCACCCCCATGGCACAAACAGAACCGGATCCCCGGAAACCGGCCCACCACATCCGCGAAGACCAGTGACGCCGCGGCCAGGCCGGTCTCGTACGGATTCCCCAGCAGGTTCGTCAAGTAGAACGACTGGAGGCGCTCGTCGTCACTGTGGCCCGGGTGAACAAGAGTGAAAGCCTCGATTTCGTGCAGCACCCGCCACACCGGGTCCAGTCCGGCGTAGCTCGGCGTACCCAGGGCGAAGCCGCTGAAGACGCCCTCACCGGCCAGCGACGCGGCAACAGACGGTGCCTCGGCATCCAGTAACGGCAGGTGGCCGAGCACGCGCAACTGCGGTGTGGCGAGCTCCCGAAGGCCCTGGTTGACCAACTCGGCCCACTCGACGCCGGCGTCGTAGCGGAACAGTGCAGGCGGCACAGACACGACCGCGCCGTCCAGGTCCTGCTCGTCGATCCAGTGCAGCAGTGCGGCCGGGTCTGCCAAACGCTTGAGCGGCAACCGCTCCCCGTCGACCAACAGCGAGCCGCTGTCGACGGCCAGCCCGAACTCACCCTTGTACGCCGCCGACAGGACGGTCGGCGGGATCAGGTGGGTGTGGATGTCCCAGCCACCCATGTCAGCGGGCGTCCTCGTCGTTGTCGTAGAACGACGGGCGCTCCGGATAGTGCGGCCCGTCGTACACCTCCAGCAGGATCGAGGTCTCCTCGGCCCGGGTCGGACCGTGCACCACACCCTTGGGGTTCCAGTAGAAGCTGCCCTTGGTCAGCGTGGTCCCGGTCGGCAGGTACACGTACCGCCCGGACAGGCAGAACATGAACTGGTTCGACGCGTGCTTGTGCTCCGACGGGATCCCGGACCCCTTCTCGAACCGCACCAGCGCGATCGACGCCTCGGTCTCCGGGTCGCGCCACAGCATCTTGTGCGACAGCCCGGCGAGCGACTTCTCCACCCACTCCAGGTCGTCCGTCTGCAGCAACACCTCCCGCAGCGGCTCGTCGAAGCTCACGGGACCTCCCGGCCGGTCACATGTGTGTACAGCTCCTCGGCCACACCGGCGGCCATCGGAGCCACCGCGGCGATGTGTCCATCCGGCCGGACCAGTACGACGCTCTCCGCGGGTACGCCGTACCTGTTCGTGGCAATGCTGCCCGGGTCGAACAGGGACCGGTCCCGGAGACCGGAGTCGTGTGGCGCGTCCCAGCGGGAGACGGCGTAGTGCTTCAACGCCGGCGAGTCGTTGACCGGGATGTCCGGACGACGCCGTACGTCGGTGAAGTACAGCGCGACGAACGAGTCGCGGCACAGGTCGTGGATCGTCACGCGACCAGTCGGGCTCTGCAGCACGAGGTCTGGCGCTCGGTCACCGGCCCGTACGGCTGGAGGGGCTGCGGCGGTGGCCACCATCGACCAGTCCCCTGTGCCCTCCACGTCCAGCCGGACGCTGAGCAGCGTGCGGTTGTACGCCGTCGCCCAGTCGCCCGCGGTCTCGGTGACGGCACCACGCTGGTGCGACATGTACATGCGGGCGGCCTCGGCCATCTCACCCGAGCCGTTGATCGCCACCGGGCGCTGCTCCTGCTCGTAGCCGTCCAGCAACGACGGATCGGCCCAGCCGCGCAGTACCCAGGCCAGCCGCCACGGCAGGTTGGACGCGTCCAGAGCACCCGTGTTCAGGCCCAGCGCCCACATCGGCGTGATCAGGTGTGCCGCATCGCCCATCAGGAACACCCTGCGGTCCGCAGTCCACTGCTCAGCGACCCGGTGGTGCACGTTGTAGACCACCGAGCCCATCAGCTCGATCCGGTCCACCTCGCCGATGAACTGCTTGACCTTGACCAGCATGTCCTCGTCGCCCGGCGGCTCCGTCCCCGGGCCGAGCGGGAACAGGAACCGCCAGTTGTCCGGCTGCCGGATCAGCACCATCCACTCGGACTTGTCCGCGAAGTACGCCAGATACGGGTAGTCGCGAGCGTTGTCCACATCCAAGTCGACGATGACGTCGATCAGCATGTACCGCTCGGGCAGGGTCTCCCCCACCACCTTCACACCGAGCGCATCCCGGATCTTGCTGCGGCCACCGTCACACGCGAGCAGGTGCGACGCCTCCAGCTCACGCGGCCCGTCCGGCGTCTCCAGTTGCAGTACGACGCGGTCGTCGCGCACCTCGAACGACGTCATCCGGTGCCGGGTCAGGACCGGCTGCGGCAGCGCGGCCGCGAGGATCGGCTCCATCTTCTGCTGCGGCAGGTTGATCACGAACGGGAACTGGGTGTCGTTGACCAGCTCGGCCAGCTGCACCGAGGCCCGCGCCGTGTTGGTGGCCCGGTCGATGTCACCGATCTCGTCGATCCGCAGCGCGGCCGCCAGGATGCCGTCGACGGCGCCGTACCGGTTCCAGATCTCCAGGGTCCGGCTGAGCGTCGTCCCGGCCTTGGTGTCGGAGGACAGTACGGCGTCCTCCTCGAGCAGCACGAACGGGACACCGTAGTGGGCCAGCCCGAGGGCCGTCGTCAGGCCGATCGGCCCGGCCCCCACCACCGCAACAGGCAACTGATCAGTCACACATCACTCCACAAAGCTCGTGAGCTTGGCAAAGGCGCGTTCCCGGGTCAGCATCGACCCGGTCATCGCCGCAGCGTCGGACAGCAGGAACAGCAACGGGCCGACCACGTCCTCGGGGTCGCCGATACCTATGGTGTCGCGCCAGTGGTCCCGGTCCGCACCGGCGTTCGCACCGCGGAACTGCTCGGTGTCGATCACCCCCGGCGAGACCACGTTCACCCGGACCCGGTGCTCGGCCACCTCCGCGGCCAGCGACTTGCCGAAGGCGACCAGCGCCGCCTTGCTCGACGCGTACGCCGACGCACCCGGATAACCGCCGGCGGCCATGCCGGACGTGAACACGACCACCGATCCGGACCGCCGCGCCACCAGATGCGGTACCACGGCCTGACACACCCAGACCACGCCGTCGAGGTTGACCTGAAGGGCGCGGGCCCACTCGGCCGGATCCGTGTCCAGCACCTGCGAGCGCGGCTGCACTGCCGCTCCGGCGACCAGACCGTCGATCCGCCCGTGCTGGGTCAGCACTGACGCGACGGCCGACTCCACCGCCGACCGGTCGGCCACGTCCACCTCGACGTACTCGACGGCGGCGTCGGCCGGCTTCACGACATCGAAGACGACCGCCGTCCCACCACAGGCGTTGACAGCCGCGGCCAGCGCCGCACCGATGCCCTGCGCGCCGCCAGTGATCACCACGACCTCGCCGGTCGCGTCGAAGCGCGCCTTCATGACGTCTCCTTCTGCTTCGACGGGCCGTGCTGATTCCCCTCGGCCCGCCTCGTCATGGTCTCGGTGATCCGCTGGAACGCGCCGGCCAGATGGTTGCGCAGGGCCCGCTCCGCCGCATCCGAGTCGCGAGCGACACACGCGTCCAGGATGGCCTGATGCTCCTGCCGGTTGCGCTCGATCAGGAAATCGGTCGGCCGGCTGCCGAACCGGTACCGCTCGCTGTTCTGCCAGACCGGCTCGATCGCCCTGGCCAGCCACTGCGAGCCGCTGGCCCGGTAGAGCGTGAAGTGGAAGTCCGCGTGCGCCTGCCGAGCGCCGATCGAGTCCTCTGCCCGCGACAACCGCAGGTGCTCGGCCAACGCGGCCGCGGCCCGCTGGAAGTCTCCGTCGGCGAACCGTTCCGCCGCCGCCCGCACCGCCAGGCTCTCCAGCGCCAGCCGGGTCTCGTGTGTGTCCCGCAGATCCTCCAGCGACAGGTCGCGGACCCACGCACCGCGGTGCGGGATGATCTCGACCAGTCCGAGCGCCTCCAGCCGCCGGAGTCCTTCCCGGACCGGCATCTGACTCATCTCGAGCCGGTTCGCCAGCTCCACCAGGCGCAACGGCGTACCGCTGGGGAGCTCTCCGGACAGGATCAGCTGGTGCAGTTCGGCGGCGGCATGTTCTGCGAGGGTACGACGGCCGCCGCGTCCGCCGCCGGGCAACAGCTCGAGTGGGCCGGTCATCACAGCACCTGCCGTACGACGGTGTTGCGCAACTCGCCGATCTTGTCTGCCCGCGTCACCACGACGTCACCTTCCTGCAGGAACATCTGCGGCAGCTTCGGAGTAAGGGATGTTCTCCCCCGTCGACACGCGCCGGTCTCGATCACCGCCGTCAGGTCCTTTGCCTCCAGCAACAGAATCGAGTCCTCGTCGAGCACGCCCGGACGCTCCTGGCCGGCGTGCTCCACCATCACGTACCGCATCTCAGGTCCACTCGACGCCGCGCATCATTTCCCCCCAGGTCATGAGATCACCGCGATCGCGTTGATCTCGATCAGGTAGTCAGGGTGCGCGAGCTTGCTGACCTCGACCATCGTCGAGGCCGGCAGCGGTTCGGCGAAGTACTGCGCCCGGATCTCGTGGATCTTCGCGAAGTCCTCCATGTTGCGCACGTACACATCCACCCGGCACACGTCGGCGAGCGTGCCGCCGGCGGCCTGGACCGCCGCCTGCACGTTCTCCAGCACCTGCCGCGTCTGCTCCCGGATGTCGCCGGCGCCGGCGATGCTGCCGTCCGGACGGCGGGCGGTCATCCCCGAGACGAACACCAGTCGGCCCGTCGCCTCGATCGTGGTGGCCTGTGAGAACACCCCGTTCGGGCTGTGCAGCGTGTCCGTCGAGATCTGCTTCTTCGGCATCAGCTCAGTACCCCTCCCGCCGGAACGACAGCACCGACCGCCCGTGCGGCCGCCAGCAGCGCGTCCAGCCCCGACCTCTCGATCAGTACGCCGTGCCGCCGCTGGTGTGCTGCCCGTTCCGCCTCGATCTCCCCCGGCAGGTACAGCCGGTTCACCCCCGGCGCGGTTGCACTGCCGCGCACCCGCGCGGCCAGCCCGGACGAGCGCCGACGGAAACTCTCCACCCCGCCCATCAACTCCGGGTCGATGGCCAGGAACAGATGCGCGCAGTCGTTCGGCCGGTCCGGCTCCCGGTACAGCGGGCGGACCTGGTCACCCCAGCCGCCACCGCTCAGTACGCCGGTCAGGACGTCGATCATCAGCGCCAGACCGAAACCCTTGTGCCCGGCGGCCGGCAGCAGCATGCCCAGGACGGCCTCTTCCGCATCCGTGGTCGGCGTGCCCGACGGGTCGGTGGCCCAGGTTTCCGGGATCGGCCGCCCGGCCGACGCGGCCAGCCGGATCTTGCCCAGGGCAACGGCCGACAGGGCCATGTCGAGCACGATCTCCACCCCGGCCGAGGTGGGCACCGCGATCGCCAGCGGGTTGTTGCCGACGATCCGCTCGGCGCCACCGGGCGCGGGCATCAGCGGCGTGGTGTTGGACATCGCCACGCCGATGCATCCCGCCTGCCCGGCCTGCATGGCCCAGCGGCTGGCCGCACCGAAGTGGTGCGCGTTGCGGACCGACACCAGGCCGAGGCCGTAGCGGCCGGCTCGCTCGATCGCATGGCCCATCGCCTGTGGGCTCGACAGTTGCCCCATCCCGCCGCGCGCGTCCACGACCATCGCCGCACCCGCGTCGTACAGCATGTCGAGCTCGCGTTCCCGGGTGACGCCGCCGGCGTTGAGGCGCTCGACGTACATCGGGACGAGCATGATGCCGTGCGAACTCACCCCGCGTAAGTCCGCCTCGACGAGGGCGGCGGCGATCTTGGTGGAGTCGGCCGGGTCGAAGCCGAGCGCGGTGAAGACGGCTGAGACGGTGGCTTCCAGCCAGGCCGGCCGGACCAGGACCCGGCGGTCGGCGTCGGAGGCTTGTGCGGTCACCGGGCGCTCACCGCGATTCCTGCGCCCAGGGCAGGAACAGGTGCTCCAGCAGGACCAGGATGTAGAACAAGACGATGCTCAGGATGCTGAGCAGGGTGATCGCGGCGAACGCCAGCGGCGTGTCCGCACTCGCGCCCGACTGGTAGATCACGTAGCCAAGGCCGTGGGTCGTGCCAACGAACTCGGCGATCACCGAACCGATCACCGCCAGCGAGATCGCCACCTTCATGCCGGTGAACATCTGCGGCATCGCGTAGCGCAGCCGCAGCTTGAAGAACTCCTGCGCCCGGCTCGCATTCAGCGACCGGAGCAACTCGACCAGCTCGATCGGCGTCGATTTCATCCCCTGTGCGGTCGAGATGACGATCGGGAAGAAACAGACCAGCAGCACCATGACCACCTTCGGCCACTGACCGAAGCCCATCCAGACCACCAGCAGCGGAGCGATCGCGACCTTCGGGATCGCGTTCACCATCAGCAGCAGCGGGTACACCAGCCGCTCCAGCAGCACCGACCGGACGATCAGCAGCGCGATCGGTACGCCGACCACGATCGCCAGCAGGAAGCCCTCGACCGTCTCCAGGATCGACGTCCCGGTCTCGGTCAGCAGGTACGACGGCTGGTCCATGAAGCTGATGACGACGTCCTTCGGACTCGGCAGCAGGTAGGACTCGATCCCGAACACGATCGTGGCCAGCCACCACAGCGCGATCGCACCGGCCAGGCCGATGATCGGCAGCAGCACCGCCGCGACCGGCGAGTCCTTCAGCCAGGACCGTTTGGTCATCGCGGCCGCACCTCGTCCACCTGCCGCGGCGCCGGCTCTTCAACCGGCGCCACCTTCTCCGCCAGCAGACCGTGCAGCAGTCCGCTGATCCGGGCGACCTCGGTCAGGTGTGCGTTCTGGCCCAGGGTGCGCGGGCGCGGGATGTCGATGTCGACGATCTCGCGCAGCCGGCCCGGCCGCGGGGTCAGCACGACCACCCGGTCGGCCAGCAGCACGGCCTCCTCGATCGAGTGGGTAACGAAGACGATCGTCGTGTCCAGCTCCATCTTGATCCGCTGCAGCTCGTCGGACAGCTCGGTCCGGGTGAGCGCGTCGAGCGCGGAGAACGGCTCGTCCATCAGCATCACCTGCGGGTCGCGGATCAGCGACCGGCACAGTGAGACGCGCTGCTGCATGCCGCCGGACAGCTCGTGCGGCAGCCGCCGCTCGAATCCGGTCAGCCCGGTCAGCTCCAGCAACTCGTGGGCCCGGTCGCGGTACGCCGCCCGGCCCCGATCGCCCTCGCCGCCGTCGATCTCGATCGGCAGCATGACGTTCGACAGCACCGACCGCCACGGCAGCAGCGCCGGCCGCTGGAACATGAACGAGACGTCCCGGCGCGGACCGGTGACGGGGTCACCCGCCACCCGGACCGTGCCGGACGTCGGTGAGATCAGTCCCGCGATCAGCCGGAGCAGTGTGGACTTGCCACATCCGGACCGGCCGATCAGCGTGACGAACTCGTTCTGCTGGACGTGCAGGTCGATCTCCTCGAGGGCCGTGACCTGGCCCTCGCGTCCGTCGAAGACCTGCCCCACACCGTCCAGCCGGATCATCGACGAGATTCAGCTCTTCGGCGCGAGGTCGATGCTGACGACGTCCTCGGACTTGACCGAGCCCGCGGGCGTGATCGCGCCGGCCTCGTCCAGCAGCTTCAGGATGGTCTGCACCCGCTGCGGGTCGACCGAGCCGAGCGGGTCGTTGAAGCCGTCCGGCTTCACGTACGGCTTCATCAGCTTGAGCTCTTCGGTGGCGACGCCGAGGTCGGTCTGCGGCACGTACTTCTTCAGGATCGCGGCGGCCGCGGCCGGGTCGTCGATGGTGTCCTGCAGGCCCTTGAGCAGCGCGGCGGTGAACTTCTTCACCTGGTCCGGGTGGTCCTTGGCCAAATCGGTCCGGGTGATGATCGCGTTGCCGTACAGGTCCGGCAGCACCTCGCCGTAGGGCAGGACGACGGCCTTGCGGTGCTTCGGGTCCGCCTTCTCGACCAGCGGTACGCCGACCACGAACTGGCCGATCGCCGGCACCTTCCCGGACGCGAGCAGCTGCGGCAACGCCGGCGGCGGGGACGGGATGAAGTCGGTCTTGTCGGCGGGAATCTTGGCCGCCTTGGCGTAGACCGGGAACATCACCGTGTTGGTCGAGCCCGGCTGGTCGCCGACGGACTTGCCGACCAGGTCCTGCGGCTTGGTGATGCCGTAGCCCTCCAGCGAGACGATCGCGGCCAGCGAGCGCTGGTGGATCATCCCGACCGTGGTCACCGGCAGCTTCTGCTTGCCCAGGGTGATGACGGCGCCGGTGAAGTCACCGATGCCGTAGTCGGCCTGGCCGCCGGCCACCAGCTTCATCACGTCGACCGTGCCGGAGCCCGGGTTGATCGTGACGTCGAAGCCGGCGTCCTTGAAGTAGCCCTTCTCCAGGGCCACGTAGGCGTAAGCCTCCCGGCCGAAGGTGTTGAAGGAGGTCAGATAGCTGACCTTCGTCAGGCCGGTGTCGGCCTGCTTTCCCTCATCGTCGTTGTTGCACGCGCTGACCAGGGCGAGCCCCAGGACCGCCACCAACGCGATGACGGAACGCCTCAACCTCATATCGACCTCTCTCGTCCGATATTTGATCAAACATCAAATTCAGAAAGGTGGTCAATCGGCCTTTGGGGACTTCACCGGGACTTTACGTCCCCGTGCCAGGTCCCCGCAGAGCCCTTCGGCCACCCGTTCTGGAGCCGTTTCCCCTACCCGTCCTGTCTAGGACCGGCATCCCGCCCCGACCACAGACCGTACCTGCCCGGACAGCAGATCGCGACGGCCGCAGGCTGCGAAACCGTCTGTTCGGTGTCAATTTGTGTAAACCGTCAGTTTCGAGTGACGCACGGCACGTAACCGGAACCGTGACCCAGCCATGACCCAGCCATGACCCGGCCATGACCCGGCGTCGAGCGCCCGTCGCGGTCCTCACTCCCCGGAGGGAGGTCTCCGGCTCCCCGGAGGGAGGTCTCCGGGCCGGACGTTTGACACCATGGAGGGGTGGCGAACGGGCTGGTGCGCGGATCGGCGCGTCCCGTGCGTGGGGCGCCGGCCCTGCTGCGTGCGGTGACCAGCCTCGGCCGGGCGTCGACGTACCTGCGCTGGGTCTACCTCCTGCTGGGCGCGGCCCTGGTGCTCGCGTTCATCCTGGTGGACAGCGCGCTGGTCGCGGTGGCCCAGGATCTCCAGCTGCCGAAAGTTGCCATCGGCATCGTCATCGCCGTGATCGCGGCCGGTCCGCCGATCGCCCTCGGCGTACTGCCCGCGGTCCGTGAGGTCGAGGGGATCGCGGTCGAGTCGCTGCTCGGCGTCCGGTTCGAGGAGCGGCCGCTCGGTCCGGCGCGGACCTGGCCGCAGCGCCGCCGGACGGCGAGCTGGTTCTGCCTGCACCTGGTCGCGGGCGGCACGGTGGGCATTCTCAGCACGATCGTGTTCGGCGTCGGAGCGATCTGGCTCGCGGTGCCGTTCCGCTCCCCCGGTACCCGGGACATCGTGCCGGGCTGGACATACGAGATCACTGGCGGCTGGGGCGATCTGTGGCTGCCGGCCGCGGCCGTGGGCGGGATCGTCGGCCTGTTCCTGCTCTCCGCCGCCGTGGGTGCCCTGCTCGCCCACCTGGCCCCGCGCGTGCTCGGGCCGACCGCCGCGGAGCGCATCGAGCTGCTCGAGCGTCGTACGGCGACACTTGCCGAGCGCAACCGTCTGGCCCGGGAGCTGCACGACAGCGTCGGGCACGCGCTCAGCCTGGTCACGATCCAGGCGGCCGCGGCGCGCCGGGTGCTGGCGACCGATCCGGAGTTCGCCGAGACGGCGCTGGCCGCGATGGAGACGTCCGCCCGCTCCGCGCTGGCCGAACTCGACCACGTGCTCGGACTCCTGCGCGACGACCGGCGCCCCGGGTCGCAGACGACGCCGCAGTCGACCCTCGGCGACCTCGACCGGCTGGTCGACGCCACCCGGGCCGGCGGCATCACGGTCGACGTACGGCGAGACGGCGACCTGGAACGACTGCCCGCGGCCGTCTCCCGGGAGGCCTACCGGATCGTCCAGGAGGGCCTCACCAATGCGATCCGCCACGCCGGCCACCGTGCGGGTGAGCTCACGATCGACCTCTCCATCCGGCTGGACGGTTCCGGTCTCCGCCTCGAGCTGACCAACCCGGTCAGCGGTACGTCGGACCACGCGGGCGGTGGCCGTGGTCTGGCCGGTATCCGTGAAAGGGTCGCCGTACTGCAGGGCACCGTGGCAGCAGGTCTGGACGGACCGCTCTGGCGGCTGGCCGTGACCCTGCCGGTCGCCGTGACGACGAAGGGATGACATGAATCTGTCGGTGGTCGTGGTCGACGACGAGCCGCTGATCCGCAGCGGGCTGCGCGCCATCATCAACGCCGAGCCCGACCTCACGGTGGTGGGCGAGGCCGGCGACGGCGCGGAGGTGCTGCCGGTCGTCCGCCGTACCGGCGCCGACGTGGTGCTGATGGATGTCCGGATGCCCGCTGTCGATGGGATCCAGGCGACCCGGCTGCTCCTGGAGAACCTCGACCCCGCGCCGCGTGTGCTGGTGGTGACGACGTTCGAGAACGACGACTACGTGTACGACGCGCTGCGCGCGGGAGCCTCCGGGTTCCTGCTCAAGCGGACGCCGCCGGACGACATCATCGCGGCGATCCGCACAGTCGCCGGGAGCGAGTCACTGCTGTTCCCCGAGGCGATCCGCGCGCTGGCCCGGGCCCACGCAGGAGGGCAGTCGCCGCGGCCGACCGGCTTGGACGAATACCAGCTGACCGAACGGGAGCAAGAGGTACTGCGTCTGATGGCGCGCGGACTGTCGAACGCGGAGATCGCCACCGAACTCATCCTCGGCCTGCAGACGGTCAAGACCCACGTGGCGAACGTCCTCGCCAAGCTGAACGCCCGGGACCGCACCCAGGCCGTCATCCGGGCCTACGAGTCGGGCTTCGTCCCGCTGCACTGACCTGACCGGTCAGGTGTCGGCCGGGTCCACGTTCTCGTCGGCGAGGACACAGGCGTTGTGCAGCGGGTCGACGGTGTCGGCCTTGACCGCCACACGCTGCAGGAGCATCCGGAAGCTGGAGCGCTCGGAGTCCTCCAGACTGCCGAGGACCTCCTCCTCGGCCGTCGCAAGTCGCTGCTCCAGCTCACACAAGGTCTCCCGGCCCTGCTCGGTCGCCACGATCAGCCGCGCCCGGCGATCGGCCGGGTCCGGCTGTCGCTGGACCAGGCCGGCCTTCTCCAGGTCGTCCAGCAGGTAGGTCATCACGGTCCGGTCCACGCCGAGCTGCGCCGCGAGGTCGAGCTGCCGCTTCGGGCCCTCCCCATGTGCGGCCGCCAGCACCTGGTAGCCGCGCGGTCCACCCGGTACGTCGTCGAGCACCGCGGCGGCCGTCTTGGCGTACCGCCGGAAGACGACGCCCAGCGCCCAGCCGAGGTCCGTCTCGACCGGCGCACCGCTGGCGGTCCGGTGGGGCGCTCCTCTGGCTGCCCGGCTCCCGACGTCGGGCGAAGTACTGGTCACGCCCCCATCGTACGTGGTGTACGCCACTCGGAATACGATCTGACTTGAATATGTTCTGCTTCACAGATTATCTTCAGGACAGCTCATATGAGCCGCCCCTAATCTGATGGAGATGAACGAATGACCACCCTGTTACGCGTCGACGCCAGCATCCGGGTCGAAGGATCGGTGAGCCGCGCTCTGGCGGACAGCGCCGAGGCGGCCTGGAAGGCGGAGCACCCGGACGGCATCGTGGTCCGCCGCGATCTCGGGTTGTACCCGTTGCCGTCGACCATCTGGCCGACGCTGGCCGCCGCGCAGGTGGGTGCCGAGCCCGCCGACGGCGCCGACCGCACCCCGCTCGCCGAGGCGAAGGCCCTCGCCGAGCAGCTCGCGAACGAGGTCAAGAATGCGGACGCCATCCTGCTCGCCGTCCCGCTGTACAACTACGGCATCGCCAACAACGTGAAGACCTGGATCGACCTGCTGCTGATCGACCCGGAGCTGGTCCGCGGCACCGCTGGGACGGCGGGCCGGCCGGTCATCTTCACCCTCGCCCGCGGCGGCGGCTACAGCCCCGGTACCCCGAAGCACGGCTGGGACCACGCCACGCCGTACCTGGAGCGGGTCTTCGCGGACATCTTCGGCATGAACGTCCGCACCGCCGCCGCCGAACTCACGCTGGCCCCGGTCACCCCGGGTATGGAGGAGCTCGTCGACGCGTCCAAGGTCTCCGAGTCGGAGGCCCGGGTCACCGCTGAGCAACACGGCACCGTGGTGGCCCGCGAGCTCATCGGCAACGCGGCCTGACCTCCACGCGTCGTGCTCGCCTGACTGCGAGCCTGGTGCGGTGCCGTGCTAGCCGGCACCGGATCAGGCGACCTGCCAGGTCGACAGCGTGACCGACAGCGTGACGATCGAGGGTTCGGGCAGTACGGCGATCCGTTGCGCCAGCTCGCGATAGTTCAGATGACGCGCACTCGGCGTCATCAGCACCAACTGCTCCACCGCACCCCGGTCGAGCCGCATCGTCTCCTCGACGACTTCCCGTCCGGTGTTCACGAACGCACCGGCGAGTGATTCCCGCAGCCGGCGCTCCTTCTCCTCGTCGACCGTGACGAGCCCCAGTACGCCGACCAGTTCGGCGAGGTGCTCCTGATTCGGTGTCACCACCAGGAGCGAACCGCCGGGCGCGAGGACCCGGGCCATCTCGGCGGCGTTGCGCGGCGCGAACACGTTCAGCATCAGGTGCGCGGAGTTGTCCAGCAGTGGCAGCTGCTGCCACGCGTCGCACACCACGGATCCGATCCGCCGATCCACCTTGGCCGCGCGGCGGGCGGCGTACCTCGAGACGTCCAGGGCGAGGCCGCGACGGGCGGCTGTGGCACCCACGACACCGGCGAGGTAGTAGCCGGTGCCGGCGCCGACCTCGACGACCAGTTCCTCGCCGTCCGGCCGCAGGCTCGCGGCGGCGTTGAGGATCAGCGCGTCCCGGATCGGGGTGTAGTGGCCGCCGCCGAGGAAGACCGTCCGGGCACCGACCATCGCGGCCGAGTCGCCGTCGATCCCGGTGGATGCCGAGGGCAACAGATTGAGGTAGCCCTGCTTCGCCAGGTCGTACGTGTGCCCTTGCGGGCAGCGCGCCGTACGGTCGGTCAGGGCGAGTGCGTCCGCGCAGACGGGACAGCGCAGTACGGCGACCAGGTCGGCATCCACCGACCCAGTGTCTCAGTCCACCGGGTGGGTCAGGTGATGTCCCGGCTGGTGAGGCGCGCCCAGGCGGCCGTGTAGAAGACGACCAGGTAGGCGGCCTGCACGAGCAGGTTGCGGACGATCTCATGCCAGTACGGCGGATCTCGGAGCAGGTCGGCGAACGACTGCCACCGGTACATCAGCAGCCACGGATGGATCGCGTGCAGCTGCGGGATCGCGGTCATGATGCCGAGCACGATGAACGCGCCGAAGGTCGCCGCCATCGCGGCCAGCGGGGTCGACGTCAGCGACGAGACGAAGAGGCCGATTCCGGCCAGCCCGAGCAGCGACAGCGAGATCACCACTGCGATCAGGAGAGCGCGGAACAGGCCCTCCCCCAGCGAGACCGTCGTCCCGGACAGCAGGAGTACGTCGCCGACCGGGAAGAGAATGAAGCCGACGATCAGCCCGGAGATCCAGATCGTCATCGTCGCGGCCAGGCAGAACACCGCGAGCGCGACCATCTTGGCCGCGAGCAGCCGACTGCGCCCGGCCGGTGCGGTGAGCATGGTGCGCAAGGTGCCGAGGCTGGCCTCGCCGGCGAGAGACTCGCCCGAGATGACGGTGACCGCGGTCGGAAGGAAGAACGGCAGGGAGAGGCCGAGGCTCGCGACGATCAGGAACAGGCCGTTGCCTGCGACCTGCCCCAGGAAGCCCTGCGCGTCGCCGTCGGAGCCGGAGAGCTTGATCGCGATCCCGATCAGCAGCGGGACGGCGGCGAGGACGCCGAGTCCGGCCTGGGTGCGGGCGCGCCCGAAAACGAGCCGCAGCTCCGAACGGAACAGGCCGAGCGTGTGCTGGCCCGCGGTCACCCGCCGGCCGCTCTCGACAGTGCTACTCAGCGACATCGAAACCCTCCCCCGTGAGCGCGACGAAGGCCTCCTCCAGGCTGGGGCGTTCCAGCCCGAAGCCATGGATGCGAACATCGGCGGCGACCAGGGCCGCCGCGAACTTGTCGACCGGGAGGTCGCCGGAGTCGCCTTCGACGGTCTCCTCTGTGGTCTTCAGATCGGTGGCGCCGAGGCTCTTGAGGGTCTCGGCCGCCTGCGCGAGGTCCGGCGTGCGGACGACCAGACGCGGACGGAGCTCGGCGCGCAGGTCGGCCACGGTCGACTGGCGGACGAGTTTGCCGCGGCTCATCACGGCCGCGTGGGTGCAGACCTGCTCGACCTCGGCCAGCAGATGGGTCGAGGTGAAGACCGTGGTGCCGTCGCTGGCCAGCTCGCGAATCAGGTTCCGGACCTCGCGGGTGCCTTGCGGGTCGAGGCCGTTGGTCGGCTCGTCGAGCACCAGCAGGTCGCGACGCTGCATCAACGCGACCGCGATCGCCAGCCGCTGGCGCATACCGAGCGAGTAAGCCCGGACTTTCTTGCCTGCGGCATTGGACAGTCCGACCCGCTCGAGGGCTTCGGCCGCGCGGGCCTTGCGCGTGCGTGGGTCAGCGGTCCGGTCGGCCGCGTCGAAGCGCAGCAGGTTCGCCTGTCCGGTCCAGAACGGGTAGAACGCCGGCCCTTCGACCAGCGCGCCGACCCGCGGCAAGACCTTCAGCTGGGCCTTCGGCATCGATTCGCCGAGCAGCTCGACCGACCCCGAGGTCGGCGCGATCAGCCCCAGCAGCATCCGGATGGTCGTCGTCTTCCCGGACCCGTTCGGCCCGAGGAACCCGAACACGCTCCCCGCAGGGACCTCCAGGTCCACGGTGTCCACCGCCACCTGGCCACCGTGGAAACGCTTCGTCAGTCCCCGCGTGACGATGGGTGGGGCGGCCGATGCCGCGGGTGGCGGCGGCTCCTGCGGGGTCGTCACGTCAGCGGGGAGCCTTGGCTGCGGCGGCCTGCAGGGTGTCGGGGGTGACCAGACCGGCGAAGACGCGGCCGTCGTCGGTGATCAGGGCGCTGACCATCTTGCTGGTCAGGATCTTGCCCTTGCCCCAGGAACCCTCGACCGTACGAGCGTTGGCGAGCAGCTGGTCGACCGGGCCGTTGCCGGTGGTCTTCACGCCGCGGACCATCACCACGCTCTCCCAGCCCGTGCCGATCACGGTCGGCTTGTCGCCGCGCTGGGCCGGCGCCTTCTCACCCTTCGGCCCGACCGCCTTCGGCGGCTTCACCGGGTGCGGGGCCTCGCGCGTCGCGGGCACCTTCTTGTCCGTCACCTTCACACCCTTCGGCGGGGTGAAGCTGAACGTACTCGCCGCCGGTACGTCGAACGACACCGAGGAGAAGCCGAGTTCCACGGCCGGGTCGTTGCCGGTCCGCGGCATCACGGTCACGTCGAGCGGGACCCACGTCTTCGAGTCGATCGCCAGTGTCACCGAGCCGACCGTCGTACGGTCCGTCTTCGGCACCAGGCGCAGCTTGTAGGCGTCCCGGCCGGCGACCTTCTCCGTGCCGCTCACCTCGACCTTGGTGGTCGGGTCGATCGCGTCCAGGAACTGCTTCGCGACCGCCTGCGGGTCGTAGTTCTGCGGCGCGACCTTGGGCTTGTCCGGCTTCGCGGAGCGCGCCGGCAGTGTCAGCTTGACGGCCTCACGCCTCGACGAGTCGTACGCCCAGGCGGACTTGCCGTCGGTCGTCCAGACCCGCTCGGCCTGGTTGTCCAGGACGGACACCCGGGCCTTGTCCGGGGTCGCGAAGGCGACGCGGGCGGTGTGCTGACCGCTGAGCAGCTCGGAGACCGGGTTGCCGCCCTCGACACCAGGGATCGCGGGCAGACCGAGATCCGCGGAAGAGCGGACCGTGCCGCTCAGCCCATCGACCTTGGCCGTCTGCACCTTGGCGAGCAGATCCTGCGCCGTGATGCCGGGCAGCTTCGGGGAGGCGTCCGCGACCACTGGCCCGAGTGCCGCCACACCTGCCACTACCGCGATTGCCGTAACCGGAACCAACCACCGTCGACTGCGCTGCGTTACGCCCATGTAGTCAAGACTCGCACCGCGTCGCGGCGGAACCAAGAGGTCTCAGGGTGGGTTCACCCAAAAGAGTGAGCCGCGCGTACTACCAGGGTCGTACGCGGGGCCTGGTACGGCGGCTCAACGGCTCTGCAGCGCGTCCAGGGCCACGGTCATCGCGGCGGCCACGCGGAAGTCGAGGCGCTGGTCCTTGACGGTGACCCGGTACCGGTCCCGGACCGTGAGCCTGCGCTCCACCGACAGTACCGGCTGACCGCTGTTCACGTCGGTGAAGTCGAAGTGGAAGATGAACGGCAGCGGGATCTCGCCGACGAACGGCACGAACTCCCAGATCCGGCGGACGATCGCGATCGTGGGGTTACGCTCCGTCCCGCTCGAGTGCACATGGCCGCCGCTCAGCTGCCAGCTGGACCGCAGCAGGCTCTTGCCGAACTCCTTCTTGAACCAGCCGATCGGCTGGCCGTCGGCGTCCATCACGTCGTAGCCCGAACCCAGGTCGATCGACTTGCGCGCCTTGAACGAGAACACCGGCCGGGTCTTGGTGTCGTCGGTGTAGAACGTGACCTGCTCCTTGAACGCCATCCGCTTCTGCTGCGCGAACGCCAGCAGCGGCCCGTCCGAGCCGTCCGGGTTGGTCGTGATCAGCTCGTACTTGTTCGCCATCATCGTGACCCGCTGCTTCATCGAGAACGCGGGCACGTACATGGCGGCTGGGCCCTCAGGAGGAACGGTCATGCCGAGGAGTCTGACAGCTTTCCCGCTCATCCAGCAGTCGTCACTCCGCAGGCCGATGCACCGACGCGCAGTCCCCGCGCCATCGCATCGGCCAGTTCGGATTGCTCGACGATCTGGACAACGAACTCGCCTACGCCCTGCAACGCCAGGTCCCGTGCGAGCTCGACACCGAGCTCCACCGCCTCGACCGGCGTACGAGCAGGCCGCCACAGCACACCGAAGTCGGCTGTGGGTTTCTGTGGATTCAGCTGTACGACGAGCGCCTCGGGCTGCTCCAAGTACTGCGCCGGATCGCCGCCGACGATGAGTCGGACAAGCTGTCGGCTGTTTGTCTGTACGGCGTTCTGCTGTGCCTGCACCGCGTCGTCGACGATCGACGTGGGTGCGACGCCGGGGAGGCCGCGTCGGCCCCATTCCTCTTGGTGAACTGCCCAGGCGAGTGGGCGGCGTGCGGCCCAACCGGTGCGTACCAACTCGGGTGCGGTGGCGAACTCCTCGACGTACCCGACACAGAGGTAGCCGACGAGCTCGATGTGGGTGGGGAGGTCGAGTACTGCGGCGACCTCGGTGGGCTCGAAGAAGGAAACCCAGCCGACGCCCAGTCCTTCGGCTCGCGCGGCGAGCCAGAGGTTCTGGATCGCGATCGCCACGGAGAACCAGGTGGTCCGTGGGTCCGCGTGCCGACCCAGCACATGCCGCCCGCCGCGGCCCGCGTCGCAGGTGACCGCGATGTTCAGCGGGGTGTCCAGGATGGCTTCGATCTTCAGGCCGTCGAATGACTGCCGGCGGTCGGACGGCAGACTCGCCGCGAACGCGTCCCGCTGAGCCGACGCCAGGTCATGCACCTTCCGCCGCGTGGCCACGTCCCGAATCAACAGAAAGTCCCACGGCTGACTCAACCCCACACTCGGAGCCCGATGCGCAGCCTCCAACACCCGCCCCAACACATCATCGGGAATCTCTCGCTGCAGAAACCCCCTCCGCACATCCCGCCGCTCCGCAATCACCCGATGGACGATGTTCCGTTCTGCAGGTGCATAGCCAGGAGCAGCAGGCAAGCGGCCGATGGCTGTTGTCGCACGAGCTGAACGACGCTTCGTGACCAGCAGTTCGGCGCCGGTGAGGAGCACTGCAGCCTCTGCAACGCCTGGCGTGCCGGTCAGTTGGTCGACCTTCTCGCTTGGGGTGGGGACGGACTCGCGGGCCAGCTCTTCGGCGGGCGCGGTTTGTAGGTCGGCGTTCAGGGAGGCAGCCAGGCGTTGGACACCTGGCTCGGCTTCGCGGCCGGCGACCGTGACGACGAGCCGGACCGTGCCTCCACCAGCCTCCTGTAGTGCGTCGTGCACGAGGTCACGGAGTTCGCGGTACGGCGTACCGGAACGGAGGCCGATGCCGACGACGAGGTTCACTTCTCGAGCCCCGCATGCACACGTGCTTCCGCGACGAAGCGGGCCGGGACGTCCGGGCTCGCCGTCCAATGCAGATGCAGGTACGACGCGTGCACCCGAGGCAATGCGATGCCCTCGACACCAGCGGGCAGGTGCCACGCGGGATCGACCTGGGCGTCCAGCTCGATCGCCGTCCGGTGGAACTCGTGACCGCGGACCCGACGACCCTCGTCGAAGAACGCAGTCGTGGTGGCGGCGATCGCCGTCCGGTAGCCGAGGGTCAGGCGGTCGGTCATCCGAGCGGTCGCAGGGAGCACACCCGTCATCGGATGGCCGTCCAGCTCGCGACACAGATAGAGCAGTCCGGCGCACTCGGCGATGACCGGCAACCCGGCCGCGATCTCGGTCGCCACCTGCCGACGGAGTACGTCATTGGCCGACAGCGCTTCAGCGTGCAGCTCCGGGAAGCCGCCACCCAGATACAGCGCCGAGGTCGCTTCAGGCAATGGATCGGACAGCGGGTCGAAGGCAACAACATCGGCGCCCGCGGCAACCAGCAGCTCGGCGGTCTCGGTGTAGCGGAACGAGAACACGGGGCCACCGGCAACCGCCACCACCGGCCGACCTTCACCCGCCTGAGTCACCTCCGCGGTCGGGTCCCACGCCTCGACGTCGAGATCTGTGGCGGCACGGGCAGCGGCGACGAACGCTTCCAGGTCGACGCCTTGGCGGACCAGTTCGGCGGCAGCCTCAACCGCCGCCGAGGCTTGCTCCCGCTGCTCGTCGGCGGGGACCAGACCGAGGTGACGACTGGGCACGGTGAGGCGGGTGTCGCGCCGAAGTACACCGAGCACCGGTACGCCGGTTGGCGCCACTCCGGCCCGTACCTCGGCCTCGTGACGGTCCGAACCGACCTTGTTCAGGATGACACCCACGATCCGGATCTCGGTGTCGAAGGCAACGAAACCCTGGACGACGGCGCCGACGCTTCGACCCGCAGCCGACGCGTCGACCACCAGCACCACAGGTGCCTTGAGCAACTTCGCGACGTGGGCGGTGGACGAGAACCCTTCGGTCCCGAGGGCGCCGTCGTACAGCCCCATCACGCCTTCGACAACGGCGAGGTCTGCGCCAGCGGCACCGTGTGCGAACAGCGGGCCGACGCGCTCCTCGCCAGACAGCATCGGATCGAGGTTCCGCCCGGGACGACCAGTGGCGACCGCGTGGAACCCAGGATCGATGTAGTCCGGCCCCACCTTGAACCCGGCGACCGTGTGCCCGGCCCGCCGTAGCGCCGCCATCAACCCAACGGCGACCGTGGTCTTCCCAGCCCCCGAAGCCGGCGCCGCCACCACAACCCGCGGGATCACAGCGTCACCCCAACTGCGGCGCGTTCCCTGACCCCGCCGGGCGTTACCACTCGATGCCCTTCTGGCCCTTCTGGCCTGTGTCCATCGGGTGCTTGACCTTGGTCATCTCGGTGACAAGGTCGGCGGCGTCCAGCAGGCGCTGGTCCGCGTTGCGTCCGGTGATCACGACGTACTGATGGCCGGGCCGGTTCGTCAGCGTCTCGACCACCTCGTCGACGTCGACCCAGCCCCACTTCATCGGGTACGTGAACTCGTCCAGGACGTACAGGTCGTGTGTCTGCGCGGCGATCCGGCGCTGGATCTCGCGCCAGCCCTCCAGCGCGTCGGCGGCGTGGTCCTCCTCGGTGCCGGCCTTCCGCGACCAGCTCCACCCCTCGCCCATCTTGTGCCACTCGACCGGCCCGCCCTGACCGGTCGCCGTGTGCAACTCACCGAGCGCCTTGAACGCTCTCTCCTCGCCGACCTTCCACTTCGCGCTCTTGACGAACTGGAACACGCCGATGTTCCAGCCCTGGTTCCAGCCGCGCAGAGCCATCCCGAAGGCGGCCGTCGACTTTCCCTTCATCTCACCGGTGTGCACCATCAGCAGCGGCCGGCTCCGGCGCTGGCGGGTGGTCAGGCCGTCCTGCGGCACCACACTGGGCTGCCCCTTCGGCATCAGGCCGCCCTCCGGTCCGTCACCGTGCGGATGAGGTTGCCAGCGGCAACGTCACCGAGGTCGAGGTACTCGGCGCCGAGGTCGGCTGCGAGCTCCCCGGCCAGCCCGAGCCGGACGCCGCGGCGCGGCTCGCAATCGACGACCACCGTGGCGATCCCGTGCTGGGCAAGCCAGCCGGCCGCCTGGCGGGCGCGGGCGAACGCGTTGTCTCCGTGGGTGGCTCGGCCGTCGGTGACGAGCACGAGCAGTGGGCGTCGACGTGGGTCGCGGATCGCGGCGATCCGCAGTACCTCGGCGGCTTGCAGCAGTCCCTCGGCGAGCGGCGTACGTCCGCCCGTCGGCAGCGATTCAAGCCGGCGTACGGCGGTCTCGACGCTGCCGGTGGGCGGCAGGGCGACCGTCGCAGCGGCACCGGCGAACGTGACGAGGCCGACGGTGTCACGGCGCTGGTACGCGTCCAGGAGCAGCGAGACGATCGCGGTCTTCACCTCACCCATCCGCTTCTTCGTTCCCATCGAGCCGGACGCGTCCACGCAGAACAGCACGAGGTTGCCCTCGCGCCCTTCTCGTACGGCGAGCCGCACATCCGCCGCCCGCACCGCGAGCCCCGGCCCGGTCCGCCCGCGCGCATGCTGATGCGGAGCCGCGGATCGGATAGTTGCCAGGAGATGCGGGCGGCCTGCCTCACGTCCTGCCCGTGAACGGTCGCCCACCACGCGCCCGACCTCGGTGATCGCCCGGGACCGCCGACCGGCGACGCCTGTCCCGGCGGCCTGCACACTGAGCAACCGCGCCTTGTAGGGCTCCGAGCTGCCGACTACCTCACCAGCCGGCGCCGGCCCAGGCCGGCCACTCGCCTCGCCGCCTTCTGGCCCATCCGGGTCGACTCCGGCCGGGTCTGCGGTGGAGTCGGCAGGGTCCGCGTCGGCCGGGCTGCCGTCGTCCGCGGGATCCGCTCCCCCGCCCGGACCGCCTGGACCGTCCGGATCGTCGTCCGGGTCCTCCGGGGGCGGAGTGCTGTTGTTGATCGCCTCTTCCAGCTGGTCCTCGTCAAGACCTGGAGCGTCGAACGGATTTCGACGACGCCGGTGCGGCAACGCCAGCTTGGCGGCCGCGCGCACATCATCCACCTCGACCACAGTGCGCCCGGACCAGGCAGCGTGGGCAACCGCCGTACGCGCGGTGACCAAGTCGGCCCGCATCCCGTCGACGTCGAACGACGCGCAGATCTCCGCGATCTGACGCAAAGCGGGGTCGGTGAGAATCACCTCGGTCAGCAGGGCACGAGCCTTGACGATGCGCTCGGCGAGCTCGCGCTGCGGACCGTCGTACCGAGCAATGAAGGCATCCGGATCAGCCTCGTATCCGAGCCGAGCCCGCATCACCTCGACCCGGACGGCAGGATCCCGGCTGGCGACGACATCAACAGTCAGCCCGAACCGGTCGAGCAACTGCGGCCGGAGCTCACCCTCCTCCGGGTTCATCGTGCCGACCAGCACGAACCGCGCCGGGTGCGTGACCGACACCCCGTCCCGCTCGACCGTCGCACGTCCCATCGCCGCCGCATCGAGCAGTACGTCGACCAGATGGTCGTGCAGCAGATTGACCTCATCGACGTACAGGATCCCGCGGTGCGCCGCGGCCAGCAGACCAGGCTCGTACGCCGTGATGCCCTCGGCCAGCGCCTTCTCGAGATGCAACGACCCGAGCACACGGTCCTCGGTCGCACCCACTGGAAGCTCGACCAGCCGGGCCGGCCGGGATTCGCTGACCGACGAATGCGGCCCGTCGGGACAGGCCGGGTCCGGGTGGTCGGGGTCGCAGGAGAAGCGGCAGCCCGGTACGACGTCCACCGTCGGGAGGATCTCGGTCAGTGCGCGGACCGCGGTCGACTTCGCCGTACCCTTCTCGCCCCGGATCAGCACCCCACCGATCGCCGGCGAGATCGCCGCCAGAATCAGGGCGAGCTGAAGATCGTCCATCCCGACCACGGCGGTGAACGGGAAACCACTGGACGGTGAGGCAGGCCGCATGAGCGGTGGATCCCTTCGTCGAGCGGGTATCCACGCCCGCCGGCAGCTGGTACGCCGTACCACGGAGACCGCAGTCCGACGGACGGAGGTGGATGTCCTGGCTTCCGGGATTCACCCCGGTCACAGTGGCGGGACCGCCCCGGACTCCCGGCCGAAGCCGGTCACCGGTGTTCCTCCACAACCGTCCGCCCGATCATGACACACGCCACCCATCCCTCAGCGACCAGGTTCACACCCGCACCCGGCGGTGGTGGGCCTGTCGGTTGGGCGCGGATGGGTGTTCACTGAGGTGACATGGGGGGTCTTCGGGCCGATCATCGGTTTGCGGGACGGGCCGTCGAACAGGAACTGCTCGGCGATGTGCTGCGCGACGCCGTCGGCGGGATCCCGCGCGCGATCGTGATCCACGGTGAAGCCGGCATCGGAAAGAGCCGCTTGGCGCGGGAGATGTGCCGGGATCCGCGGCTGACCGTCCTGTGGGGATCGTGCGTGCACTTCGGTGGCGCGTCGGTTCCGTTCGCCCCGATCAGCGGCGCACTGCAGGACTGGCTCAGCCAGGCCGACGCGGACGAGCGGGAGCGGATCCTCGCCGCGACCGATCGGCTGACCGCCTTGCTTCCCTCGATCGGCACGAACGGCAGCGGCGACGCTGCCGACGGCATCGACTCGACGCGGCTGCCGATGCTGGTCGATCTCGTGCTGAACCGGATCGCGGACCAGCGCCCGACGGTGGTCGTCATCGACGACCTGCAGTGGGCCGACGTGGCCTCGCTGGACGTGCTGTCCTACTTGATCGCCGGATTCCGGGTCCAGCGGCTGGTCCTGATCGCCACCTGCAGGACCGAGGAACGCGGCGAGGGGCATCCACTCCACTCCTGGCTGGCCGACATGCGCCGGATGCCGTACTTCGGCGAGACTTCCTTGCAACCGCTCGACCTGGGGGCCGTCAGCAACCAGATCGAAGGACTGCTCGGCCACACGCCCGACATCGAGCTCGCGACCGAGGTCCTGGCCAGGTCGGACGGCAACCCCTATCTCGTCGAACTCATGGTCCGCGGCCTGTCCGGCGCTGAGCGAAGTCTGCCTCCAACGGTCCCGGCCGCACTCGGGGAAGCGCTGCTCGCCACCTGGCACGGCCTCAGCGAACGGGCCCGGCTGCTCACCAGAGTTCTCGCCGTTGGCGGTCGCCCGACGTCGTCCGCGGTACTGAGCCAGGTCGCATCCGGCCATGGGATCGACGCGAATCAGATCACCCCCAGCCTGTCCGAGGCGCAGGACCGTGGGGTCGTGCGCAACGACAGCGGTAGCTGGTGGTTCCGTCATCCGCTGCTGGCCGAGGTTCTGTACGACGGTCTGTCGCCCGACCAATCGATCGAGCTGCATTCCGACTATGTCCGCGTACTCGAGTCGCGACCCGCCGAGTTGACGGCCGCCGACCTGGCGGTCCACAACGAACGAGCCGGCAACATCGATGCGACCTTCCGCTGGTCGCTGGTGGCGGCCGACCAGGCAGCGCAGCTACGGGCCCCGTCCGAAGAGGCGATCCAACTCCGCCGCGCGTGCGCTCTCTGGGAGTCGGCATCACCAGCGATCCGAGGCGGGCGTGACGACAGAATCCGCTTGTTGCGACGGACAAGCACGATCTGTCTCCGGGCAAGCCTGGCCGACGCGGCCGTCCCGCTCCTGACCGAGGCATTGAGCCTGGTGGACAAAACGCGCGAGCCGTTGCTGGCCTGCGATCTCCTGGTCGCGCGGTCCGACGCCCGCTGGAGCTCGACCGCGCCCGGCATGCCGGACCTGGCCGACGTTCGGGAAGCGATCGAGTTGACGACCGACTTCCCCGCGAGCGCAGAGCGCGCCGTCGCGTTCGCGGAGCTGTCCGAGAGCGAGACGCTGCACGGCCTGCCAGACGACGTACTGCACGCAGAGGAAGCGGTCCGGATCGCGCACAGGTCAGGCTCGGCGCAAGCCATCGGGCGAGCCTTGGGTGCATTGGCGGCTGTGTCCGACAGTCGCGCGCCGCTCGAGTCGCTCGCCGGTGCGGAGGTTGCGGAGCAGCTGGCCAGGTCCTGCGGAGATATCGACACCGCCACCAATGCCGCCATCTTCCGTTTCAATGCCCTCCACACGATCGGCCCGCGATCCGACGCAGCCGAGGTCACTCGCGCGTCGTATGTCGAGGCGGTCTCCGCCGGCGCCGGTGTCTGGGCGTATTTCCTCGCCTTCCAGGCCGCCGGTGAGCTGATCGAACTCGGCCGGTGGGACGAGTGCCATGACTTGTTGCGGTCAGCGTTGGCCGCCCGCGCGGCCGATATCCCTGGAGCAGGCGTGAGGCTGGCCGCAAGCCTGCTCGCCGTCAGGTCGGGCCGGACCGAGGAGGCCCGGCAGCATTTCGATCGGGCGTTGGAGCTGATCTCCGACGACTTCAATCCGCTCCGCCCGTACATCACCCGCGTCGGCATCGAGCTGATGACGGCGGAAGGCAAGGCCGCAGACTCCGTGGCCTGGGCACGCCCACGTCTGACCGTGCTGGATCAGGCGCCTGAGGGGTGGGATGACGAGGTACTTCCGGGCTTCGCCCAGGCGGCGGCCGACGCAGCCTGCGCCGCCCGCGACCGCGGCGAGGTCGCCGCCGTCGCTGCGGCCGCGGACGCGCTCGACAGCGTCATCGACGGATGGCCGCGGGCGCCCTTCGCCGACGCCATGGGTGGCGTGGATGTCCAAGCGATGAATGAGGCACTCCTTGCGGCCGAGATCGGCCGCTGCCGGAACACCCTGGATCAAGCTGACCTGTGGCGCCGCGCGGCAGACGCGTGTGGTGTTGCCGGAAGTCGCTGGGATCAAGCGGTCGCGCAGTGGCGGTGCGCCGAGGCTGAGCTCACCAGTGGACCGACTTCGGCGCAGGCACGCGGCCTCCTGCGGCAGGCTCATGAATGCGCGGTCGAGTTGGGCGCCGAGCCCTTGCGTCGAGAGATCGAGTCGCTCGCGCGGCGGGCAAAGGTTGACTTGAGCCCGGTCGAGGACGTGCCGTCCGTCGACGACTCACGGCTGGCAGCGCTCACCGGGCGGGAGCGGGAGGTGCTGACGTTTCTCGTGGCCGGGCGGTCGAACTCCGAGATCGCCAAGGATCTGTTCATCAGTGACAAGACGGTCAGTGTTCATGTCTCGAACATTCTGCGGAAGACCGGGACTACGACCCGGGTGGCAGCCGCCGCTCTGGCTGAGCGGCGGCTGCCTGGTCAGTGAAGGTGGACCGGATGGCGACGTCGGTAGGCCCAAAGAGCGGCCAGGGCGATACCGGCCCCACCGATGGCGCTTGCGCCGGCCTGCCGAGCTTCGTCGAGGTTGTCGTCGACCTCGATCGTCGGGCTCGGATCGTGGACGACCACGACAGGCTGCCGGTAGTCGTCTTCGGGATAGATCTCGCGCGCCGAGGCCTGGGATGCGATCGCCAGGGTGATGCCGACGGTCAACACAGGTACGGCCACGAGGGTACGGATGTGCTTCACGGTTCCTCCTCACGGCGCGGATCGCCGTCTGCATTCACCCTGCGGCCGGGCCCGGAGTCGCCACATCGGGCAGTCCACCTCAGATCCGCGGCGTACCCCCTTAGGTAGCTTGGGGCCGTGCTGATCAAGGCGTGCCTGAACGGTGATCGGTCGCGAGCGGATCACCGCGGCGTACCGGTGACTCCGGAGGAGTTGGCGGCGGAGGGTGCGGCTGCGGTGCGGGCGGGAGCGCAGGCGTTGCATGTGCATCCGCGCGGAGGTGATGAGCGCGAGAGCCTGCGGTGGGACGACATCCGGGCCGCGGTGGAGGCGGTGCGGGTGAGCTGTCCGGGGGTGCCGGTCGGGGTGTCGACTCGGGAGGAGATCGTGCCTGAGTTGGCGGCGAGGTTGCGGCTGATCGGCGAGTGGGAAGCCGGGCCGGACTTCGCGAGTGTGAACTTTCATGAGGACGGCGCGGAGCGGGTTGCGGAGTTGCTGATCGCGCGTGGGATCAGGGTCGAGGCTGGGTTGTTCACGCCGACGGCCGCTGACAAGTACCTCACCTGGGGTGGGACGGTGGTGCGCGTGCTGGTCGAGGCGATCCCGGGGGTGTCGCCGGGATCGGACGGTGTGGAGGCGGCTCAGGCGGTGCTCGGCGTGCTGCCGACGCGGGACGTGCTGGTGCATGGCGAGGGCGAGTGGGCCTGGCCGGTACTGCGCTGGGCCTCGGCGCAGGGGTACGACGTACGGGTCGGGCTGGAGGACATGCTGACGGGCCCGGACGGACAGCCCGTCAGCTCTAACGCGGACCTACTGGGCTACCTCTAGGAGAGGCGCTTCGCGAGGGCCGTGGCGGCCGCGTCGTCCTTGACCTCGCGGATGCCGACGATCGGGGTGACGGTGACGTATCCGGCCTTCAGGAGCGCCTCGTCGGAGTCGGATACCGGGTTGGGCGAGGGTGGTTCGAGCTCGATCATCGGCTCGCCACTCGGAGCGGTGGTTCCAACGACGCGCGAACGCTTGATCGGCGCCAGCGAGGCGTGCCGGACACCGCTGAGCTGGTCGAGCGGGCGGTCCGGAACGTTGATGGTCAGGACGGTACCGGCCGGCTCCGGCACGATCCAGGTGAGCGCCTCGGCCGCCACCGAGGCCGCTGTCGGCCAGTGGTCCGGGTCCTCGGAGTCGATGCTGATCGCCACCGCCGACAACCCCTGTCCCGCCGCGGTCAGCGCCGCGGCGACGGTGCCGGAGTGGAAGATCGGTACGCCGATGTTGTGGCCGCGGTTGATCCCCGACAACACCACGTCCGGGGCCCGCCCGAACGCCCCGACGGACGCCAGCGTCACCGCGAGAGCCGGCGTACCGTCGACGCCGATGTAGGTGACGCCGTTCTCCTCGAACGTCGCCGTCCGGATCGGCCGCCCGACCATCCCGGCGCGCGCCGAGCCGACACCGCTCTCGTCGTACAGCGGGGCCAGCACGAGCACCTCATGCCCGAGCGCGGCGATCGCGGGTGCGAGCGCCCGGATCCCCGGAGCCTGGTAACCGTCGTCGTTGGTGATCAGGACTCTCAACTGTTGAGGCGCCATACCCCCACCCAATCACAGGACGTCAGCCGCGGTCCTCGATATCGCCTTCCGTCTCAAGTACTGCGCTGCGGAGCGTCTCCAGCGCCTCCGGTGACGGTTCTGCCCAGAGTCCTCGCTGGGCTGCCTCGAGTAGGCGTTCGGCGATGCCGTGGCGGGCCCACGGGTTGGACTTGCGGAAGAACTCGGCCATCTCGGGGTTGGCGACGTACTCGGTGGTGAGGGTCTCGTACATCCAGTCGTCCACCACACCGGCGGTCGCGTCGTACCCGAAGAGGTAGTCCACCGTCGCGGCCATCTCGAAGGCACCCTTGTACCCGTGCCGCCGCATCGCCGTCATCCACCGCGGGTTCACCACCCGGGCCCGGAAGACGCGCTTGGTCTCCTCCTCCAGGGTCCGCGTCTTCACCTGCGCCGGTACGGCGGAGTCCCCGACGTACGCCTTGGGGTTGGACCCGGTCAGGTGACGGACCATGGCGATCATGCCGCCGTGGTACTGGAAGTAGTCGTCGGAGTCCATGATGTCGTGCTCGCGAGTGTCCGCGTTCTTCGCCGCCACCTGGATCCGGGCGTAGGCGCGTTCCATCGAGCCGCGGGCCTCGGCGCCGTCGAGGCCCTTGCCGTACGCGTACCCACCCCAGACCGCGTACACCTCGGCCAGCTCGGCGTCGGTCCGCCAGTTCCGTGCGTCCACGAGCGGCAGCAGGCCGGCGCCGTACGAGCCGGGCTTGGAGCCGAACACCCGAGCGGTCGACGACCGTACGTCGTTGCCGGCCGCAACGTCGGCGTCAACGTGTGCGCGGAGGTAGTTGTCCGAAGCCCCTTCCTCCAGGGCGGCGACGGTACGGACCGCCTCGTCCAGCAGCGTGACCACGTGCGGGAACGCGTCCCGGAAGAAACCGGAGATCCGGATCGTCACGTCGACGCGTGGCCGGCCGAGCTCCTCCAGGCCGACCACCTCGAAGCCGGTGACCCGCCGTGACGCGTCGTCCCAGACCGGGCGGCAGCCGAGCAGCCACAACACCTCGGCGAGATCGTCGCCCTGGGTCCGCATCGCCGACGTACCCCAGATCGTCAGGCCGACCGATCGCGGCCACTCCCCCGTCTCGGCCTTGTGCCGGGCCAGCAGCGAGTCGGCCAGCGCGACCCCGACATCCCAGGCGTTGCGGCTCGGGATCGCCTTCGGGTCGACGGCGTAGAAGTTGCGCCCGGTCGGCAGCACGTTGACCAGACCGCGGGTCGGCGAGCCGGACGGACCGGCCTCGACGAAGCGGCCGTCCAGGGCGCGCAGTACGTTCGTCAGTTCGTCACCGGTGCGTGCGAGCCGCGGCACGACCTCCTCGGCGGCGAAGGCGAGCGACGCCTCGACCTGTTCCGACGACCGCCCGAGCACCTCGATCACGACGACCGGGACCTTCGCGGCCTCCCAGCTCAGCGTCTCCATCCCGACGACGAGCTTGCGCGCGACGGCTTCGAGCAGGTCGACACCGTCGGCGCCACTCACCGCCGGCAGATCCGCGAGCGTGGCCAGCTCGGCAAGCTCCGGCACGGCCCGGCCGGGATCGGCGAGCATGGCCGCCTCGTCGACTCCGAAGGTCTCACCCAGCGCCGTGCGCAGACCGGGAATCGAGTACGACCCGCCCCAGAGTTGCCGCGCACGCAGTACGGCGAGCACCAGGTTGATCCGTGCCTCACCGGCCGGTGCACCACCGAGGATGTGCAGACCGTCGCGGATCTGAACGTCCTTGATCTCGCACAGATAGCCGTCCAGGTGCAGGACGAACTCGTCGAAGTCGTCGTCCTCGGGCCGCTCGGACGTGTGCAGGTCGTGATGCAGTTGGGCCGCCTGGATCAGGGTCCAGATCTGCGCACGCAGCGTCGGCACCTTGTCCGGGTCCAGAGCCGACACGGTCGCGTACTCGTCGAGCAGATACTCCAGCTTCGCCATGTCGCCGTACGTCTCGGCCCGCGCCATCGGCGGGACCAGGTGGTCGACGACGGTCGCGTGCGCGCGCCGCTTCGCCTGCGTCCCCTCACCGGGGTCGTTGACGATGAACGGGTAGACCATCGGCATATTCCCGAGGACGGCGTCCGGCGCGCAGCCGGCCGCCATCCCGATCCCCTTGCCCGGCAGCCATTCGAGCGTGCCGTGCTTGCCCAGGTGGACGACCGCGTGCGCACCGAAGCCGCCATCCGACGGCGGGGCCTCCAGCCAGCGGTACGCCGCCAGGTAGTGGTGCGACGGCGCCATGTCCGGGTCGTGGTAGATCGCGACCGGATTCTCCCCGAAGCCGCGCGGCGGCTGGATCATCAGTACGACGTTCCCGAAGCGCAGCGCCGCCAACGCGATCGCGGGCTCGTCCCTGGACGTGTCGACGTACAGCTCACCGGGCGGCTCGCCCCACGCCTCGGTCATTGCCTCGCGCAACGACTCCGGCACGCGACCGAACCACTGCTGGTAGACCGACCGCGGGATCGTCGCGACGGCGTTGGCCAACTGCTCGTCGGTGAGCCAGTCGACGTCGTGACCGCCCGCCGCGATCAGTCGGTGAATGAGCCCGTCCGCGCCGTCCGCGCCCTGCAGTTCACTGAGGTCGAGGCCGCCGAGGTCGTACCCGGCGTCCTCGAGCTGCCCGAGCAGGACGACCGCCGAGGCTGGAGTGTCCAGGCCGACCGCGTTCCCGATCCGGGCGTGCTTGGTCGGGTACGACGACAGCACCAGCGCGAGTCGCTTGTCGCCGTTCGGCACGTGCCGGAGCCGTGCATGCGCCACCGCGATTCCTGCCAGCCGGGTACACCGCTCCGGGTCCGGCGCGTACCGGGCCAGACCGTCGGCGTCGTACGCCTTGAAGGAGAACGGGATCGTGATCAGTCGTCCGTCGAACTCGGGGATCGCCACCTGGGTCGCGGCGTCCATCGGACTGATCGCGGCGTCGCTGGCCAGCCACTGCTCGCGGGTCGAGGTCAGCGCGAGGCCTTGGATCAGCGGGATGTCGAGGGACGCGAGCGCGCCGGCGTCCCAGGCATCATCCGAGCCGCCTGCGCTCGCGTTGGCCGCGACGGACCCGCCGGCGGCCAGGAGGGTCGTGACGAGGACGTCGCACTTCCGCAGCAGGTCGAACAGTCCGGCGTTCTCATCGCTGGTCGGGTCGAGTCCGCGGAGCGTCCCGCAGTACACGGGCAGCGGCTGCGCGCCGGCGGCCTCGACCGCACTTGCCAGCGCATCGACGAAGGCCGTGTTCCCGGAGATCTCGTGCGCTCGGTAGTAGACGATGCCGACCACCGGCCGCTCATCCTCGACGAACGTCCCGCGGACGCCGTACGCCGGGAGTGCGCGGGGCGGGTCGAACGCGTCGCCCGTCAGCAGCAGCGTGTCGCTCAGGAAGCCGGCCAGGTTGCGCAGATTCTCGGATCCGCCTTCACGCAGGTAGGCCAGCGCCTCGGTCACCGCGCCCGCAGGCACGGTCGACAACGACATCAGTTCGGCGTCGGGCGCGGCCTCGCCACTGACCACGACCGCCGGCTTGCCGGAGGCGAGCACCGCGTCGAGGCCCTCCTCCCAGGCCCGGCGACCGCCGAGCAACCGGACCACGACGATCTCGGCCGCGTCCAGCAACGGGGCCAGGTCGGCGAGGTCGAGCCGGGCGGGGTTCGCGACCTTCCAGCCGGCGTCCGCCTCGGCGGCGGCGAGCAGATCGGTGTCGGCGGTGGAGAGCAGCAGGAGGTTCGCGGGCATGCGCGACCGGTCCTTCCTCGGGGTGTCCACGCCCCGTCCGGAGGTGCGACAGCGGCAGTTCCTGACTCCCCTACGCCTGACTACGGCGCTGGGTCACAGTGGCGGGACCGTCCCGGACTCACACCGGGTTCCTGCAGTTGCCATCGCTTGACGCCGAGACTCTATCGGACGCGCCCACTTATGCTGGACGTGACCAGAAGGCGGCTGAAGGAGAATCCGGTGCGCCGCGAACACCCTGGACTCGTCATCGCTCTCGCTGCCGGTCTCGTCGCCTCGGCCGTCCTGGTCCCGACCAGCCTGGCGACCGGCATTCGCCAAGGCGACGGCACCGACGACACGGATCCGGCGGTGGTCACGACCTGGAACGCGATCGCCGAACGGACCATCCTCACCGAGAACTCCACCCCGATTCCCGTGTCCGGGCAGTACTTCGGCTTCGTGTCGATCGCCGTGTACGACGCGGTCGTCACGATCGAGGGTCACTACCGGCCGTATCTGAAGCAGCCACGAGCCCAGGCCCACGCATCGACGCAGGCCGCGGCCGCGACCGCGGCGTACCGCGTGCTGAGTCACTACTTCCCGGCTTCGGCACGGCAGCTCGAGGCTGACTACTCCGCGTCGCTCAGCGACGTCTCGAGCGGCCCAGCGAAGGCGCGGGGGCAGGAGGTCGGTCAGGCAGCCGCGGATGCGCTGATCGCGGCACGGCGCAACGACGGGCGCGATGCCGCACGGTCATTGGACGTCACGCCCGGACCGGGCAGGTGGCGGCCGGCGAACAGTGAGCCGATGCGAGTGCAGTGGCTCGGGTTCGTCCGGCCGCTCGTGCTCAAGTCGCCGAAGCAGGTAGAGCTGCCTGGTCCCGACCCGCTCGACTCCGAGGCCTACGCCCGCGAGCTCGCGGAAGTGACGAAGAAGGGCGCGAAGGACGGCTCCAGTCGTACGGCGGAGCAGACCGAGACCGCGCTGTTCTGGAGCGCGAACCCGGTCGCGCAGTACCAGCAGGCGCTGCGCGACAAGGTCACCCGGCGCGGACTGGACACCGTCACGAGTGCGCGTGCCTTCGCGCTCCTCGGCACCAGCACCGCCGACGCCCTGGTCGCGTGCTGGCGGACCAAGTACGACTTCGCCTTCTGGCGACCGGGTACGGCGATCCACCTGGCCGACATCGACGGCAACGGCGACACCACCGGCGATCCGGAGTGGAAACCCCTGATCGCGACACCACCGGACCCGGAGTACGTCAGCAGCCACGCCTGCATCACCGGCGCGGCGACGGAGACCTTCCGCCGGCTGTTCGGCGGGCGTTCACTCGACCTGAACGTCTCCTCGCCGGTGACCTCGACGACCCGGCACTTCGACTCCGCCCTGCTGCTGGACGACGAGACGAGAAGCTCCCAGGTCTGGCAGGGTCTGCAGTTCCGCCAAGCGGTGGACGACGGGAACCGGCTCGGCCGCCAAGTCGCGAACTGGGTCGCGACCCACCAGTTCCGCTGAATCGCTCAGCGGTGCATCGCGTAGTGGGCGGCGAGGAGGTCGGTGCCCCAGTCGTTGCGGAGGTCTCGCCAGACCGAGTGGATGTGGTTGGCGTCGTCCTGGGTGTTGTCGTACTCGGCCAGGAACGTCGGGCCGGCGATCGAGTAGTAATGGCGGTGACCGATGCCGGGTTCGGTCGCGCCGGCCCAGGCGAAGCTGAGGCGCTCGATGCCCTGGTCGGTGATGTCCTGCCAGGTCTGCAACCCGATCGGTCCGGCGGCCCTTCCGACGTACTGGCCGATGAGGAGGCTGAACAACTGCCGTTGTTCCGCGGTCATGTCGCCGTACGCGAGGCCCTGGTGGAGAAGGCTGGCGTCGGCGACCGGGTCGTGCCGGGTCAGGATGTCGTCGGGTGCCTCCGGTGAGACGACGGCCACCTCACGCTGG
The DNA here is from genome assembly GCF_044459685.1 of Kribbella sp. NPDC050241. Classification (NCBI taxonomy): domain Bacteria; kingdom Bacillati; phylum Actinomycetota; class Actinomycetes; order Propionibacteriales; family Kribbellaceae; genus Kribbella; species Kribbella sp. NPDC050241. Next base: position 691,640 of record NZ_JBITJE010000001.1, on the reverse strand, counting down.
GCCGGCTCGAGCGCGTGCAGGAGCTGGAAGCCCAGGTCCTGCTCGGCGGCGAGGAAACGCCGGCCGGCCTGCGGCCCGGACCGGACCTCGGCCGGATTCGACCCGAGGAACTGCGGGGTGAACGAGATCGCCCCGTCCACGAGCGTCACGTGCAACGCGAGGTGGTGCCCGTTCAGCCGCCAGGCCCACGGCTCCGTCCCGGCCGGATCGCCCAGCACCCGCAGGAAGTACCGGTCGCCGACGACGGATCCCTCCCACTCGCCGCTCGGCGGCAGGGCCGGGATCCCGCGCACGATGATCTCCGCGTCCCACACCGCCCAGACGTCGGCCACACCGCGCTCACTGCACCCGATCGCGACGAGCCGCTCCACCAACTGCTGCTGGGCCGGAGTCAGCTCCGTCAGCGGAAGGCCCGGTACCGCACCCGGCAGGTAGGTCCACTGCTTGTGGTCCGGGGTGTCGAACGCCGCCTTGATCTTGTCCAGCTGCGCCGGTGACAGGCTCGCCAAGAGTTCGAGAACCGCTTCCCGGGTCTGCTCCACAACCATGCCGATGCTCCCGTTCCGTCGACCAGAATGCCTCGCCCAGCCTACGACCACCACCTCGCCCCGGTCGCGACACGTAAGAACCCGACGCCGTCGTACGCTGCGCTGGTGTCTGGACGGTCAGGGGCTCGCGGCGTGGTCTCTGTCGCGGTGGGGTCCCTGAGCAGGCCTGGCGCGATGCTGGCCGTCTACCTGGTCTTCCTGTTCGTTCTGTACCTGGTCACTGCGGACCCTTACAAGGCGATCACGCTTCCGTTCGCGGCCGTCATCGGCGCGCCGGGCTTCGCAGTTGTGCGGTGGGCGTGGACCAAACGCATCCACCCCTGGTGGATCCTTCGTCGGCGCGGGGACGATCCGGAGCATCCCGGGCCGCGGAGTGGGGCGTTCACCATCGGCCTCGCAGTCCTGCTGATGGTGCCCGGGGTGGCGGCGATGCTGCTCGCGGCGTTGTTCATCCTCGCCGCCGTGCGCGGGTGAACCTGTCGGCTGCCGCGTTACAGCCAGGCCGATCGCTCCCGTTCCGTCGGTTCGTACGTCGTCCACTGTTCGAACGGCCGGTCCAGCTTGTACCGGAAATCCGGCTGCCGCAGCAGGACCCGTGTTTCGGCATTGTCCGGGTTCCGCAGTGTCTCGAAGAACTTGACCGACCAGTGGAACCAGCGCATGCAGAACAGCCGCATGGTCAGCCCGTGCGACACCAGCAACACGTTCCGCGGCGCGTCCGGGGACTCGAAGTCGCGGTGCATCGTCTCCAGGAACGTCGACACCCGGTCGTACACGTCCGACCCCGACTCACCGTGGGTGAACCGGTAGAAGAAGTGCCCGAACCGGTCCCGGAGCACCTCCTGCCGCTCGATGTCCGCGGTGTCCTGGTAGTTGGCCCAGTCCTGCTCCCGCAGCCGCGGCTCCTCCCGGGGCTCACCGATCAGGTCGTCCAGCCCGAGTGAGTCCAGCGTCTGCAAGGCCCGCACGTACGGCGAGACGTACACGCGGGCCGGCTCGTTCTCGAACAGCTCCCGCAGGTACTTGCCCGCCTTGGCCGACTGCTCGTGCCCGTGCGGCGTGAGCGGGATCGCGTGGTCGGGTACTCGCTCGAAGATCGACTTGTCCAGGTTCGCCTCGGACTCGCCGTGCCGGATCAGTGCGATCCGCATCGGGCGGTGACTCAACCCCATCGTGTTCCCTTCCGGCCGGCGACGGCCAGGATCGCGGCGACCCCGGCGGCAGCCACACCGACACGCCTGGCCAGCGCGGCGGTACGGCGTACGTCCGCAACCGCCGGTGTGGGTCCGTCGCCCAGTGTGCCTCGGTCCTCCTGGTATGACCCGTAACTGTTCGTGCCGCCGAGGGTCAGATCGAGTGCACCGGCGAACGCGGCCTCGACCGGCCCGGCGTTCGGGCTCGGGTGCTTCCGCGCATCCCGCTGCCAGACCTGGATGGTCTGTCCGGGCCGGCCGGCGGCGAGTCCGGTGAGCAAGGCGCACACGCGAGCAGGCAGCAGGTTGAGTACGTCGTCCAGCCGCGCGGAAGCCCAGCCGAAGTTGAGGTACTTCGCGGACTTGTAGCCGACCATCGCGTCCAGAGTGTTGGCGGCGCGGTAGCCGAGCAGCCCGGGTACGCCGAGCACCCCGCCCCAGAGCAGCGGAGCGACGCACGCGTCGGAGGTGTTCTCGGCGATCGACTCGACAGTCGCGCGGGCAAGCTCGTCGGCTTCCAGGCTGGTCGCGTCTCGCGCACACAGGTGGCTGAGACGGTCGCGGGCCGCCGGGATGTCCTTCTCCTCGAGCAGCCCGGCCATCGTCTCAGCCTCGCGCTCCAGACTGCGGGCGCCGAGCACCGTCCACGTCGCGGCCGCGGTGACGAGCGTGTGGACGATCGGACGATTCCGGCTGAGCCGCTCGAGCACGGCTCCGGCGGCTGCCGTCGTACCGACCAGGGCGACCGTGTACGCCGTACCGGCCGCGCGGGAATCGGCGTACCAGCGGGACTCCACGCGCGACGCCGCCTGCCCGAAGCCGGCCACCGGGTGGAAGTGGCGGGGATCACCGAGAACACGGTCGGCCGCGAAGCCGAGGAGGAGACCGATCGCCCTGGACACCCTTGGCAGTCTGCCAGGTGGAGGTGTGTGGTTGGGTGATCGGCATGGGAATCGCGGAACTGCTCCGGGACGTCGACGGGAGCGGCGCCTTCGGGGTTTGGCTGGGGCGGCTGGACGGCGTACCGGTGTTCGAGCATCTGGCGGAGCGGACGCACTACTCCGCGAGCACGATGAAGCTCCCGGTGGCGATGGCGATGATGCGCAAGGTCGAGGCGGGTGAACTGGCGCTCGACCAGCCGGTGACCGTGCACAACGACTTCGCGTCCGCGGCCGGCGGGCGGTTCGGGGTGGACCCGCACGAGGACGAGGCGCCGGCGACCTGGACGAAGCTGGGCGAGCAGGTGCCACTCGGGTGGCTGGCGACCGAGATGATCACCCGGTCCAGCAACCTCGCGACGGACCTCGTGCTGGAGCAGGTCGGGATCGGCGCCGCCCACGCGGTGCTCGCGGAGTACGGCCCTGGAGACAGCGCGATCCGGCGCGGGATCGACGACGGGCCGGGCGTGCGGGCCGGCATCAGCAACCTGATGAGCCCGGCGGGTCTGGCCGGCGTACTGATTGCTGTCGGCAATCAGCAGGGCGCCTCGGGCAACTATCTGCGCGACCTGCTCGCCGGCAACCAGTGGAACGGCGAGATCCCTGCCCTCCTGCCGGCCGGGACCCGGGTCGAGCACAAGAACGGCTGGGACACCCGGATCCGGCACGACGGCGGCATCGTCCGCCCACCCGACGCCGAACCGTTCGTGCTGGTCGTGTGTACGACGTCCGACCTGGCCGACGCGGATGCGCAGAAGCTGATCGCGAACATCGCGCTCGAAGCCTGGAACCACCGGCGCGACCTCGGAGGGGTCCGATGAAGGTCAGCACGCATCTGGTCTCGGCGCCGCTGCACACGCCATTCATCACGGCACTGCGGACTGCAACGCACGCGGACTCGCTGCTCGTCGAGGTGAGCGACGGCGAGCTCAGCGGTTGGGGCGAGGCTCCGCAGGTGTGGAAGGTGACCGGCGATTCGCTCGCCGGGTCGCAGGCCTGCGTCGAGGGACCGATCACCGCGGCCCTGGACGGTCTCGGCCCGGACGACCTCACTGAGGCCTTGCGCCGCGTGCAGAACGCCGCGGCCGGCAACTTCGGCGCGAAGGGTGCGGTCGACGTCGCGCTGCACGACCTCGCCGCTCGGCGTCGCGGGCAGACGCTGCACGGTTTCCTCGGCTCGACCGTCGACATCGTGCGCACTGACATGACGCTGTCCGTCGGCGATCCCGATGCGCTCGCGGCCGCGGCACAGGCCCGGCTCGCGGACGGTTTCGACGTACTGAAGGTCAAGGTCGGCACCGACGCCCGCGCCGACGTCGAGCGGGTCCGGCGGGTTCGCGAGGCGATCGGCCCGGAACCGACGCTGCGGCTGGACGCCAACCAGGGCTGGTCCCGGCACGACGCGGTCACCGCCATCCGGGCGATGGAGGACGCGGGCTGCGACCTCGAACTCGTCGAGCAGCCGGTCGTTGCCGCCGACCTCGAGGGCATGGCATGGGTGACCGACCGGGTCCGTACGCCGATCCTCGCCGACGAGTCGGTGTACGGCGTACGCGACCTGGTGACCATGATCCGGTACGGCGCCGCGGACATGGTGAACGTGAAGCTGGCCAAGTGCGGCGGACTCGGGCCGGCCCGGACCCTGCTGGAACTGGCCCGCGAGCACGGGATCCGGACGGTCGTCGGCTCGATGATGGAGAGCCACGTCGGCATCGGCGCGGCGGCCGCGCTGGTGTCGGCCTACCCGACGTCCGCGGTCAACGACCTCGACGCCGCCTGGTGGCTGAAGCAGGCGCCGGTGACCGGCGGGATCCGGTACGACGGCGCGCTGATCCACCTGCCTGAGGCTCCTGGCCTCGGCGTGACAGGCTTGACCGTATGAAGCTAGTCGCCGCCAAAGTCCCGGTCAGTACCGTCTGGACCGCGCCGGATGCGCCCCGTGACATCGATGCCGCGGCCGTCGCCGCCCAGCCCGATGTCGCCGCGTGGGCGAAGTCCATGGACACCGAGACCCGCCTCGGCCTGCACGGCCGGACCCTGACCCAACTGCTGTTCGCCGAACCTGTCCTGGTCCGCTCGGAGCGGGACGGCTGGTCGGAGATCCTGGCACCCTGGCAGCCGTCGTCCAACGACGAGCTCGGGTACCCGGGCTGGGTGCCGTCGAGCCACCTGGGTGAGCTGCCCAGCAGCGCGACCGCGCCCGTCGCGATCACGGTCCCGACCGCGACGCTGCTCGCTGAGCCGGGCGCGGGCGCGCCGCTGGGCGAGCTCTCGTTCGCGACCGTCCTGGCGTCGACCGAGCACGCCGACGGGTACACCCGGGTGGCTACCCCGGATGGCGGGTCAGGCTGGCTGGCGGACGACGTACTGCGGTCCGTCGAGGAGCCGTCCAAACCTGAGGATCGGCTGCGGTTGGGGGCGTTGTTCCTCGGGCTGGAGTACCTGTGGGGCGGAACGTCGGCGTACGGCATGGACTGCTCCGGCCTGACCCACGCGGTCTGTCGGGTGCTGGGTGTGCGCATCCCTCGCGACGCGCACGACCAGGCCGCCGCGCTGGAGAACATCAGCGTCGACGAGGCGCAACCCGGCGATCTGTACTTCTTTGGCCGGCCCGGCAAGCAGGTCCACCACGTCGGCTTCGTCTCCCCCACCGGGATGCTGCACGCGTCGGAGACCGGCAAGCGCCTGGAAGACGCGCCGGTGCGCGACGAACGCAGAGCCACCCTGGTCGCCGCGGCCAGGCTCTGACCGTCTCGACGCGACGTCGCCCCGGACCAGGTCGGTCCGGGGCGACGGTCGTTTCTTCAGGTCAGGACTCCTCAGCGTCCGAGGGTCAGGACTTCTTGGCGTCCGACTCCTGCGGCTCGGGCTCGCGGATCGAGTCGAGCTCGGCCTGGGTCTTCGGGTCGAGCTCGGCCGTCGTACCGTTCGGGCTGTCGACCGGGGTCGACTCGTCCAGCTCGCCGCCCTCGGCCGGGGCGTCGGTCCCGTTCTCCTGCTTGGTGATGCGGGACTTGCGCAGGCTGGCGACCGTGGTGATGCCGAGGGTGATGATGATGAAGCCCAGCGAGAACCAGATCGGGATCTCCGGGGCCCACTCGATGTGGTGGCCGCCGTTGATGAACGGCAACTCGTTCACGTGCATCGCGTGCAGGACCAGCTTCACGCCGATGAACGCGAGCACCACCGACAAGCCGATGGACAGGTAGACCAGCCGCTTCAGCAGGTCGCCGAGCAGGAAGTACAGCTGCCGCAGACCCATCAGTGCGAACACGTTCGCGGTGAAGACCAGGAACGGCTCCTGGGTCAGGCCGTAGATCGCCGGGATCGAGTCGAGCGCGAACAGCAGGTCGGTCGTGCCGAGCGCGATGATGACGATCGCCATCGGGGTGACGAGCCGCTTGCCGTTCTTGACGATGGTGAGCTTGACGCCGTTGTACTCGTCGGTGGCGTTCAGGCGCTTCTTGGCGAACCGGATGACCGCGTTCTCCTTGAAGTCGTCGTCGTCGTTCTCACCCTGCTTGGCCAGGTGGATCGCGGTGTAGACCAGGAACGCGCCGAACAGGTAGAAGATCCAGGAGAACTCGTTGATCGCGGCGGCACCGACCGCGATGAACACGCCGCGGAACACCAGCGCCAGGATGATGCCGATCAGCAGCGCGGTCTGCTGATACTTCCTGGGTACGCCGAACCTGGACATGATGATCAGGAAGATGAACAGGTTGTCGACGCTCAGGCTGTACTCGGTCAGCCAGCCGGCGAAGAACTCGCCCGCGTACTGCCCACCGGAGAACAACCAGACGCCGAGGCCGAAGACCACCGCGAGACCCACGTAGAACGCGATCGCGGTCGCGGACTCCCGGGTACTCGGCTCGTGTGGACGGCGGCCGATGATGAAGACGTCGAAAGCCAGCAGCGCGAGAAGCACGCCGACCGTGATGTACCAAACGTAGTCAGCAACGTGCACAGACACCTCCGGAGCTCAGCTGAAACAGGACTCCGAAGGTCTCTTCCGCCGGACTCGCACTGCGAGTCCGGCCGGTGGCACCGGGCGCGGGAACGAATCCCAGACCGTGATGACGATGCCGCCGCGAAGGAATACTCCCCTTCTCCACGTCTATTCTGACTGGTCGATGTCCAAGTCTCCAAATCCCAGGGCACCGTGTCCGGCTGTCGGAATGATCACAACCGGCCGAGGAATAGCTGCGCTGTGTGATCAGTTCGCCTGTTTCCGGCGTGTCGTCCGCGGCTAGGTCGGACGCTTGCTCTTGGGGAGTTTGCCCACGATCGTCTCGTACGACGCGTCGATCAGCTCGAGGATCTCGTCGTCCGGCACGCTGCCGCCGAGGCGGACGCTGTTCCAGCCGGAGCGGCCGATGTAGGCCATCTTGGTGACGTCACCCGGGTAGGTGTCGACCAGCTCGTCGGCCTCCTCCCGGTTGGCGCCGCACTTGATCCCGACCCCGTCGCCGCCACCCAGGAACGCGAAGATCTTGTCGCCGACCTTGGCGACCACATCGCCCTCCCACGGCTCGTCCTGCCACGCCCCCGGCTTCGCCAAGCAGTGCTCAAGCACGTCCGCGCCACTCAGTCTCCCCATCACACTCCCTCCCAGCTCAGCTGTGTGAGACGGCCTCGACGTTGTTGCCGTCGGGGTCCCGGACGAAGACGGCGTAGTAGCCGGGGTGGTACTCCGGCCACTCCTTCGGCTCGTGCAGGATCTCGGCGCCCAACTCCCGGGCGGTCCGGTGGACCGTGTCGACGGTCGCCCGATTCGGTGCCGTGAACGCGACGTGGATCTCCCGCTGCGTACCGCCGGTCGTCTGCTTCCCGAGCCAGAACTTCGGTGCGCCGTCCGGCCCGCCGAGCGCGAGGACGTCGCCGAACTCCATCACCACGGTGATCCCGAGCGGCCCGAGCAGCGTCTCGTAGAACCGCCGACTCGCATCCAAGTCATCACATTGCAACGACAGATGATCGAACATGTGCCTCCCCTTACCTGGTCTCGGTACGCACGCTAGCCCTCGTCCGCCCCGACTCTGTGCACCAGATCCGCATTTCAGCGGCGATTCGGTACGCACACCGTGCACAAAGTCGAGGACAGTCCTGATCGACGGCGGGAGTGTGGTGATCTCGCCGCTGGGCGAGATCCTCGCCGGCCCGTTGCGGGGCGGCGAGGGGGTCCTGCTCGCGGAACTCGACCTCGGCGACCTGGACCGTGGCAAGTTCGACTTCGATCCGAACGGCCACTACGCCCCGCCCGACCTCTTCACCCTCCAGGTCAACGAGTCACCCCAACACACAGTCCAACCGCGCAACTGAACCCGGCGACCCGGGCCGAACAGGTCGGCCGGGCCGCCCGGACGATTACTTCATGCCGGCGTTGGTCATCTGGCGGAGTTCCTTCTTCAGTTCGGAGATCTCGTCGCGGTAGCGGGCCGCGACCTCGAACTGCAGTTCGGCCGCCGCGTTGTGCATCTGGTCGGTCAGCTGCTGGATCAGGTCGGCCAGGTCGGACGACGGCAGCCCGCCGGCCAGCTCCTTCGCCTTCTCGCCCGCCTTCGCCTTGCCGCCACCCGGCACCGGCGCCTTGCCCCGGGACTGGGTCCGGCCGGAGCCGAGCAGGTCGGCGGTGTCCGCGTCCTCGCGGGCCAGCATGTCGGTGATGTCGGCGATCTTCTTCCGCAGCGGCTGCGGGTCGACCCCGTTCGCCTCGTTGTAGGCGATCTGCTTGGCGCGACGCCGGTTGGTCTCGTCGATCGCCTGTTCCATCGACGGGGTGATCTTGTCGGCGTACATGAACACCTGGCCGGACACGTTCCGGGCGGCACGGCCGATGGTCTGGATCAGCGACCGGCCAGAGCGCAGGAAGCCCTCCTTGTCCGCGTCCAGGATCGCGACCAGCGACACCTCGGGCAGGTCCAGACCCTCACGCAGCAGGTTGATGCCGACCAGTACGTCGTACTCGCCCTGACGCAGCTCGCGGAGCAGCTCGACCCGGCGCAGCGTGTCCACCTCGCTGTGCAGGTACCTGGTCCGGATACCCATCTCCAGCAGGTAGTCGGTCAGGTCTTCGGACATCTTCTTGGTCAGCGTGGTGACCAGGACGCGCTCGTCCCGCTCGACCCGGAGCCGGATCTCGTGGATCAGGTCGTCGATCTGCCCCTTGGTCGGCTTCACGATCACCTGGGGGTCGACCAGACCGGTCGGCCGGATGAGCTGCTCGACGAAGCCGTCCGACTTGTCCTGCTCGTACTGCCCCGGGGTCGCGGACAGGTAGACCGTCTGGCCGATCCGCTCCAGGAACTCCTCCCAGCGCAGCGGCCGGTTGTCCATCGCGGACGGCAGCCGGAACCCGTGCTCGACCAGCGTCCGCTTCCGGGACATGTCGCCCTCGTACATACCGCCGATCTGCGGGACGGTCACGTGCGACTCGTCGATGACCAGCACGAAGTCCTCGGGGAAGTAGTCCAGCAAGCAGTGCGGCGCCGTCCCGGGCTCGCGGCCATCGGTATGGCGCGAGTAGTTCTCGATGCCGGAGCACGTCCCGATCTGGCGCATCATCTCGATGTCGTACGTCGTCCGCATCCGGAGCCGCTGTGCCTCCAGCAACTGGCCACCACGCTCGAGCTCGGCCAGCCGCTCCTCCAGCTCGGCCTCGATCGACGTGATCGCGCGCTCCATCCGCTCCGGCGCGGTGACGTAGTGCGTCGCGGCGCCGATGTAGACCTCGTCCTCCTCGCTGATCACCTCACCGGTGAGCGGGTGCAGCGTCATCACCCGCTCGATCTCGTCGCCGAAGAACTCCACCCGGACGGCGAGCTCCTGGTACACCGGGAAGACCTCGAGCGTGTCGCCGCGGACCCGGAACGTGCCGCGGGTGCCGGCCAGGTCGTTGCGCGCGTACTGCACCCCGACGAGCTTGCGCAACAGGCCGTCGCGATCCATCTCGGTGCCGACCTTCACGTGGATCATGCGGTTCAGGTACTCGTCGGCGGAGCCCAGGCCGTAGATGCAGGAGACGGTCGCGACCACGATCACGTCGCGGCGGGTCAGCAGCGACCAGGTCGCCGAGTGCCGCAGCCGCTCGACCTCCTCGTTGATCGAGGAGTCCTTCTCGATGTAGGTGTCCGTCTGCGGGACGTACGCCTCCGGCTGGTAGTAGTCGTAGTACGAGACGAAGTACTCGACGGCGTTGGCCGGGAAGAAGTGGCGCAACTCGTTCGCGAACTGGGCGGCGAGTGTCTTGTTCGGCTGCAGGATCAGCATCGGGCGCTGGATCTTCTCGGCCAGCCAGGCGATCGTGGCGGTCTTGCCGGTACCGGTCGCGCCGAGCAGTACGACGTCCTGCTCGCCGCTGTTGATCCGGCGCTCCAGGTCCGTGATCGCGGCCGGCTGGTCACCGGCCGGCTCGAAATCGGACACCACCTCGAGCGGCGCCACCATACGCTGAAGATCCGAGACCTGTCTCATGCCCTCCACCGTACGGCGCCGCGCCGACAGTTCCGAAAACCCCAGGTCAGGGGCCGGATCAGAAGCTTTTCATCAGGGTGTTGTTCATGTAGACGAGCTCGCGGACCCGGCGCTTGTAGACGCTGAGTTCCAGGGCGGCGTCGGTGGCGGTGATCTTGCCCGACTGGTCGGCGTACGCCGTGACGAAGCCGCGGAACGGGAGGAACTTGCCGGCGGCGGCCGGGACGAGCGCGTTGAACGTCACCGCGTAGCAGGCCTTGATCGCCGGGTTGGTCGTCTTGCAGGCCACCGTCTTGCCGATCCGGACGTCCTTGAACCCGTCCGACTCGACGTCGACCAGGTGCTCGGCGAACCCCTTGGCGTTGTACTGGGTGGTCTGACGGACCCAGTAGTAGCCGTCGATCCGCCCCCGCGCCCCGGGCTGCTGCAGGATGTAGTTGGTTCCGCCCTTGGACTTGTCCCAGTCCGGCAGCCACCCCTTGACCGGGGTGAACCAGAGCCCACCACCGACCTCCACGCCGGTGTCGTACCGGCCCTTGGTGACGGCCACCTTGGTCGGAGACGGCGTCGGCGGCGTGTACAGCGTGCCGGTCGGGTCCGGCGTCTGCTCGGCGACCGGCTGCTCCTTGTCACCGCCGGTCACCAGTACGACGACTCCGACGGCGATCAGCGCGACGGCGACGATGGTGCCGCCCATGATGATCCACCGGGATCGCATCGACCCTGAAGACTGCCGTTGCGGCCGATCCGGCCCACGTCCCCAGCCGCCCGGCGCGGAGTTCGGGGGCGGCCCGTACTGCTGACTCATAACTCTTCCTCGCGGTATGTCTGGGACGTCGTCGTCACAGGCTGTCGAGCACCGACTGCTTCATGGTCGCGGCGTCCGCCTCGGCTTGCGGGGCGAAGTCGATCCGGGTCCGGAAGTCCAGCGCGGTGACCACCTGGTCCTTGCGCCGGTACGCCTCGACGTACCCCTGGACCTTGACCTGCAGTCCGGTCTTGTCCTTGGTGGTGGAGGTGTAGCTGATCGCGACGCACTCCTCCAGGACGTCCTTCGGGCAGGTCAGGTTCCGGACGTTGCCCAACTGGGCGATCTCGTTCTGGGTCTCGCCCTCGACGATCCCGAGCACGTACGCCTTCGCGGTCACGTTCTGCTTCTGCCGGACCCAGAAGAACGCCCGCGCGTCGCCACTGGCCGCGTAGGAGACGAACTCCTTGCCCTGCGTCTCCTTCTCCAGCAGGCTCCAGCCCGCGGCCGGTACGACGGCGACGCCGGAACCGACCATGACTGCGTTCGGCGGCGGCGTGTACGTCGACGTCGGCGTACTCGCGGTCGCCGTCGGAGACGGCGGTGGAGCCGGGTCGGCTTTGTCGTCCCCGCCAGACAGCAGGTAGAGCCCGACGGCGACCGCCACGACCACGATCAGGCCGGCACCGGCCGGGATCAGGTACGTCGGGATCCGCGGACCCTGGGTCGGGCCGGCGGACGGGGTCGGTCGTGACCGACCCGGCAATCGCCGCGACGGTGGCGGCTCCGGCGTACCCGGAGCCGCACCGTCGTCCGGCGCTGGGTTCCTCACCCAAGGGTTCGACCTGCCGGCCACACCCTCGGCGCGCTTGCGAATCACTGGCTCTTGAGCACCGACTTCAGCATCTCGTTCGAGTCCTTGTTGATGGCATCGAACTTCGTCTTCAGCCCGTACACCCGCACCAGCGTGATCACGCCGTCGTTGCGCTCGACCACGCCGACGAACCCGACCACCGGCTCGCTGCCGTTCTGGCTGGACGAGGTGGCGGAGAAGCTCTGCGTGGTGAGGGTCTTCACCGGGGTCTTGTCGTCCGGCCCCGGCTTGGTCACCTTCGGCTCGTTCTTCTTCACCGCGGACAGGTCCCCGGTCTCGGCGGCGATCAGCTTCGGCAGGATGGTGTCGGTGTTCTCACCCTCCTTGCCCTTGAAGGCCTCCACCATGAAGTAGGCCTCCTTGGCCTTCAGCAGGTAGACGCCGTCGAAGTTCTTCAGCTCCTTGCGGACATAGCCGGGCTGCGGCTTCACGAAGACGCCCTCGGCGACCTCGATGCCCTCGTCGACGTTCTCGGTCGGCTCGGTGCTCTGCCCGTTGGTCGGCTGCGGGGTCGGCTCGGCCTGCTTGTCGTCACCGCGACCGAAGATCAGCGCCAGCACGACGCCGATCACCGCGACGACGACGATCGCACCGCCGGCCAGGAACAGGATCTTGTTCCCGCCCTTGCCGCGCGGAGCCTGACCGCCGTACTGGCCCCACTGCTGCTGCTGACCCGGATACTGCTGTTGCTGACCCGGGTAACCCTGCTGCTGGCCCTGGTACTGCTGCTGGCCCTGGTACGGCGCCTGCTGCTGACCGGGGTAGGGCTGCTGACCCTGCCCCTGGTACGGCGGTTGACCCGGCTGACCGTAGCCCGGCGGCGGAGCCTGCGGCGGCTGTCCAGGCTGCTGCCCGTAACCAGGCTGCCCCTGTGGCTGCTGACCAGGCTGCTGACCGGGCTGACCGTAGCCAGGCTGGCCCTGCGGTGGCTGCCCCGGCCGCTGGCCGTAGCCGGGCTGACCTTGCGGCGGCTGCCCCGGCTGACCGTAGCCGGGCTGACCCTGCTGACCCGGCTGGCCGCCGTACGGGGGCTGCTGCCCGGGGTGGCCGCCCTGACCGTAGGGCGGTGGCTGGTTGCTCATGCCTGCGTCTCCCCAGTCGTCGCGTCGTATCCACCAACCCCGCCGCCTGCCACGGCCTGTACTGCCACACCACGGGCGGACTTCGGTACGGATCGCACCGAGTTGCCGCACGCGGAGCAGAAGTCGGAGTGCGGGAGCAGCGGCATCTCACAGCGCGAGCAGAACGCCAGCTCGCCCGACGCGTGGTTGGAGCCGCCGCGGGCGGCCGACTCCAGCGCCGCCTCGAGCAGACCCTTGTGCAGCACCGTACGGACCCGGATGATCAGCGCGCCGAGCAGCAGCAGACCCCAGACCACACCGAGGATCGCGCCGACCGTCGAGCCGTGACCGCCGACGAACCCGAGCAGGTAGACCCCGCCCTGGAACAGCGCGTTGATCACGATCGCCTGGATCACAGCGAACACCCAGCGCGGGGTGAAGCCGTCGTACCCCTCGCCCAGGCCGGAGAACTCCGCACCGGCCAGGCCGGTCGCCGAACCGTAGATCAGCGGCTTGATGAAGCCGTGCAGCAGGACGATCGAGATCCAGGTGCCCGCGCTGCTGCCCGGACCGGCGAAGCCGCCGCTGATCCAGCCCCAGTGCAGCACCAGAGTCTCGAAGCACGCGTAGCCCACGCCGGCCACCACGCCGAACGTGAAGCCGTCCATCAGATCGTCGTACCGCGGCCGGGAGGCCAGGTAGAGCGGGCCGATCTGGCGGATCAGCTCCGACACCACCGGCACCAGCAGGAGCAGGATCAGCAGGTCCCGCGCGGCCGGACCGGCGTCGTTTCCGCCGATCGTGTCCAGGCTCAGGGCGATCTTGTCCGACCAGATCCAGGTGAACACCGCGGCCAGTACGCCGGTGAGCACGAACGCCGCGGCGACGACCGGGATCGGCTCGTCCTCCCAGAGGTTCACGTCGTACAGATAAAGGATGTAGACGATCGGGATCGAGAACGCCGCCACCATGATCGCCACCGGCAGCGCGCCGAGCGCGGCGGTGAGAACGGTCAGCAGGAGCGCGACACCGAGTGCCACCTTGTATGTATAGGGCTGCTTGCCCGAGCCCTGCGGCATGATCGTCGAAACCAGCCGGAACGACGCCACTGGCTCATCCGGCCTGGCGGCGTACGCCTTCTTCCGCTCGGCATCCCCGGAGCGCACATCGTTGCCACAGTGGTGGCAAAAGTGCGACACCTCGGGGACGTCTGAGTTGCAGCGCGGACAGACCACGCCATCCTCCCAACCTCGGACATCCGGACCGGCGCGGGGCGCGCCGTCGGTGGCCGGCCCAGAGCCTGGGCCGAACCGGGACAGATTCTTGTACAGCCGGTCCCGGATTCATCATTTACCGCGCAGGGGTCACCTTTTCGTGTCCGGACCGTGCCCTGCCCGTCGTTCGAGCTCTGTCCACACCTCGTCGACGCGGCGATCCAGGTCGGCGAGGGGGCCGGAATTGTCCACGACAAGACCGGCGACGGCGAGCCGATCCTCGCGGGACGCCTGGCTCGCGATGCGCTGTTTCGCTTCTGTGTCAGGCATTCCGCGCTGCGCGGTCAGCCGTTCGAGTTGTACGTCGACCGGTACGTCGACGATCACGACGACGTCGAAGCGGTCCGCCTGACCGGTCTCCACCAGCAGCGGGATGTCGTGCACGACGATCGCTCCCGCCGGTGCCGCGGCCTCGATCTCGGCCGCCCGGGCCCGTACGCGCGGATGAATGATCGCCTCGAGCCTGCGCCGCGCCGCCGCATCACCGAACACGATCTGCCCGAGCGCCGGCCGGTCCAACTCCCCCTCGGCAGTCAGCACGCCGACCCCGAACTCCGTCACCACCTCGGCGAGACCTTCGGTGCCCTTGGCCACTACTTCCCGCGCCAGCACATCGGAGTCGATCACCACAGCCCCCCGCTCGGCCAACCGCGCCGACACAGAACTCTTCCCCGCCCCGATACCCCCGGTCAGCCCGACTCTCAGCACAACAGCACCCTATCCACTCCCCACTGGTGGGGCGGGCGGGCACGGCTGGCGGCTTATGTCACCGATAGCGCGATCTAAGCCGTCAGCGGGCGGACAACCCGCCAGTGGGGTGGACGAGCGAGACCCCCGCATCCAGTACGGGGATGCGGGGGTCTCGGGTCCTGCGGTGGATCAGCCCTGGCCGGTCAGCTTCTCGCGGAGGGCCTGGAGCGCCTCGTCAGAAGCGAGCGCGCCCTCGACGGGAGCGTCGTCCTTCGGAGCCGCGGCCGAGGAGTACGTCGATGCCTCGCCGGCCTCGACGTCCGCCGTCTTGGCGTCCTCGATCTGCTTCTTGTGGGCCTCCCAGCGCGTGTGGGCCTCGGCGTACTGCCGCTCCCACTCCTCGCGCTGTGCGTCGAAGCCCTCGAGCCACTCGCCGGTCTCCGGGTCGAAGCCCTCGGGGTAGACGTAGTTGCCCTGGTCGTCGTACGTCGCGGTCATGCCGTACAGCGTCGGGTCGAAGTCGTCCGAGACCGGGTCGAGACCCTCGTTGGCCTGCTTCAGCGACAGCGAGATCCGGCGACGCTCGAGGTCGATGTCGATGATCTTGACCATCGTGTCGTCGTTGACCTGGACGACCTGCTCCGGGATCTCGACGTGACGCTCGGCCAGCTCGGAGATGTGCACCAGACCCTCGATGCCCTCCTCCACGCGGACGAACGCACCGAACGGAACCAGCTTGGTGACCTTGCCGGGCACGATCTGGCCCATCTGGTGGGTCCGGGCGAACTGCTGCCACGGGTCTTCCTGGGTCGCCTTCAGCGACAGCGAGACGCGCTCGCGGTCCATGTCGACGTCCAGCACCTCGACGGTGACCTCCTGGCCGACCTCGACCACCTCGGTCGGGTGGTCGATGTGCTTCCAGGACAGCTCCGAGACGTGCACCAGACCGTCGACGCCGCCGAGGTCCACGAACGCACCGAAGTTCACGATCGAGGAGACGACACCCTTGCGGATCTGGCCCTTCTGCAGCTGGGTGAGGAAGTTCATCCGCACCTCGGACTGCGTCTGCTCCAGCCACGCCCGGCGGGACAGGACCACGTTGTTGCGGTTCTTGTCCAGCTCGATGATCTTGGCCTCGATCTCCTGGCCGACGTACGGCTGGAGGTCGCGGACCCGGCGCATCTCGACCAGCGAGGCGGGCAGGAAGCCACGCAGGCCGATGTCGAGGATGAGGCCACCCTTGACGACCTCGATGACGGTGCCGGTGACGACGCCGTCCTCCTCCTTGATCTTCTCGATCGTGCCCCAGGCCTTCTCGTACTGGGCGCGCTTCTTCGAGAGGATCAGACGGCCTTCCTTGTCCTCCTTCTGGAGTACAAGGGCCTCGACGTGGTCGCCGACGTTGACGACCTCGTTCGGGTCGACGTCGTGCTTGATCGACAGCTCCCGGGAGGGGATGACGCCTTCGGTCTTGTAACCGATGTCGAGCAGGACCTCGTCCCGGTCGACCTTGACGATGGTGCCCTCGACGATGTCGCCGTCGTTGAAGTACTTGATGGTCTGATCGATCGCCGCGAGGAAGTCTTCCTCCGACCCGATGTCATTGACCGCTACCTGCGGGGTGTTGCGCACTGCGGGGTCGAGAGGTGCCTCGATGCTGGCCGTCATGTGGTGGGTTGCTCCGTGGACTGGTGGTGTCGTTCGGTCGCGTCATGAACCGTTGGATCGCACCAAACCGCTGGATTGCCTGAAGAGCACAGATTCACCACCGACTGCTGCGAGCACGAGCCTGCTCCGTCCGAGGTCGCGCGGGCCCATAGCGCATCTGACAGAATACGGGTATTGACGAAGGCAGGGCAACCCGGGGCACCCGGCCTCCACCGGCTGCCCGCCGAGGCTTCCCGACGTCTCACTGATCTCAATGTACGACGTCCAGGTCTACTCGGCCCCCCGCGAGGGTGCTCGTGTCCGCCATTCGGGAGACCAGGTCGTGCGCCGCGGCCGCGATCTCGTGCTCGGTGGAGCGGGACGCGAGGTCGAGCAGCGCCCACAGATCCGCCGCCCGCCCGAGGTCCACCAACGGCTCGCCCAGCCCCGGCCCGCTCCCCCGGATCACGCTCAGCACCGCGCCGGCCAGCACCGGATCGGCGCAGAACCGGAAAAGGTTTCCCAAATCCGTGTACGGCGACCCGGCGTGGCTGAACTCCCAGTCGATCAGTCCGGTGATCCGGGCCGTGGCCGGGTCGACCAGCAGGTTCTTCGGGTTGAAGTCGCTGTGCACCAGGCAGACCCGGTCGACCCCGTCGGCCAGCACGTCCTCGGCCTCGGCGATGACCGCGCCGAACCGCTCCAGCTGCCCCGGGTCCAGGCCGAGGTCGAGGCCATCGACGTACTGCTCGAGATCCCCGAGGCCGAAGGGCTCGATGGCCAGCTCGCCGCCGCGGAACACGCCGAAGGTCAGGAACGGCATCCCGCTCAGCCGCACCAGCAACTCACCCAGCTGCTCCCCGACCGTCCGCCGCTCCGACTCCCCTGCCGTCTCCAGGTAGACCTGCAGGTTCACCCCCGGCAGCCGCTCGGTCAGCAGGTACGGCGGATCTTCCGGTGACCCCTCGCGCTTCGCCTCCAGCACCTTCGGGACAGGCAGCAGTCCGCGGACCAGCTGCAGCAACGCCGCGTCCACGGCCGCCCGCTCCGGCTGCTTCACATACAGCTTCAGTACGGCGTCCTCACCGCCGGCACTCACGGCGTACGTCTGCCCGCCGTACCCACCCGCCAACGGAACGGCACTGGCCGCGAAGTCGCTCATACCGCTGAACACTAGAGTTTGGTTCGTGAGCGGGCCGGTGCGGGTGGAGTTGAGCGAGGCGGAGACCTCCCGGGCCAGCCGGGCGTACTGGAACGCCGAGGCCGACGACTACTTGTCGGAGCACGGCGAGTTCCTCGGCGACGACCGCTTCATCTGGTGCCCCGAAGGTGTCGACGAGGAGTCGGCCCAGCTGCTCGGACCGGTCCGGGGCAAGCGCGTCCTCGAAGTCGGCTGTGGAGGCGCCCAGTGCTCGCGCTGGCTGGCCGGCCAGGGCGCCGACGTGGTCGCCTTCGACATCTCGCTCGAGCAACTCCGGATCGCCCGGCAACTCGACGCCCGCACCGGCACGGCCGTCCGCTCGGTCGCCGCCGACGCAGTGGCCCTCCCCTACAAGAGCAGTACGTTCGACATCGTCTGCTCGGCGTTCGGTGCGCTGCCGTTCGTCGCCGACGCCACGACCGCACTGCGCGAGATCGCCCGGACCCTGAAGCCAGGCGGTCTGCTCGTGTTCTCGGTGACACACCCGATCCGCTGGACCATGCCGGACGACCCGACCCGCGCCGGTTTGCGGATCACCCATTCGTACTTCGACCGGACGCCGTACGTCGAAGTGGACGACGCCGGTACGCCGATCTATGCCGAACACCATCGGACGACCGGCGACTGGATCCGGGCGCTCACCACCGCGGGTTTCGTCGTCGACGACCTACTCGAGCCGGAGTGGCCGGCCGGTCACGACCTGATCTGGGGTGGCTGGGGACCAGACCGCGGCCGGCTCGTTCCCGGCACCGCGATCTGGTCCGCCCACAAGGCCTGAGCTCAGTCCGCCTTCCTGGGCAGGAGCTGGAAGAGCCCGACGGACGCCAGCAACAGCAGACCGAGGATCAGGGAGAGCAACGGCACCCAGAAGCCGATCAGGTGCAACTGCGCCGCCTTCGACTGGTAGCCGCCCTCGGCGACTCCGTTCTCGGTCGCACCCTTCACGTTCTTCGCGACCGTGGCGGCGTCGTACTCGATCGTGACCTGGGTGGCGGTCAACTTGTCCTGGCCCTCGTACGCGATGGTGGCGAGTTGCTGCTCCCGGCCCTTGATGATCGCGCCGGTGACCGGCTCGACCCACAAGGTCCGGGTGTTCTTGTAGGTGCGCTGGACAATGACCGAATCCTTGCCGGAGTCACCGACCAGGCTGCCCGGCACCTCCAGCGGCTTGGCCTGCGGCACCTCCTTCTTCGGGATCTCCTGCTCGAAGACATAGACCTTGAGCCCGTCGAGCGGCTCCTCCCGCTTGAACTCGATCGGGAACGCCTTGCGCAGCGTGGTGTCCCAGAAGGGGTACGTCTTCTTCTCGGTGCCGAACGGGAACTTCAGCACGAGACCCTGATGGCCCGCGAACAGCGCGGTGTTCTGGCCGGGCTTGAGCCGATCCGCCTTCTCCAGCGTCGTCGCGATGTACTCGCCGCTGTTGTCGTCGCCGGTCGGGTTCCAGCGCACGGCCTCGCCGGTGTGCGCGTCGAGCACGACCCGCTCCTGGACGAAGCTGAGCGGGAGCTCCGCGGTCTTCGACGAGTCGTCGGGGAACTGGTAGTTCTTCGAGTCGTCCGTCACCACGGCGGTGTCGAACACCACGACTTTGCGGTTCAGCGCCTTGCTGATCTTCTCCGCCGCGACCACATCACCGCGGACGGTCCGGCGTGCCTCGAGCTCGACGCCGGTCTTACTCTTCAGGTCGGCGGCGCTGAAGATGGTGGCGTCCTTCCCGATCGACACCGTGTGCGCGATCTGGTCCGCGGGCGCCACCGCAAGTGTTGGATAGGCATAGAACCTGGCCAGCGCCGCGATGCCGACGAAGAACACCCCAAGCCCGATCAGCACCGCACGACTACGAGTCCCCACTGCATCCCCTCCCGGTCTGTCCGCGGGACGCTACCAGCGGGTAGCCACCTTGAACAGACGCCAGCGACAACAAAGTTCGCGCGGGTCCGAACTGACATATAGTCGCGCCGCATGAGGGGGATCTGGACACTGCCGGAGGCACCGAAGTCATCGGTTCTCCGGGGTCTCGTGGTGGCTGTCGCGGTGGTGCAGTCAGTGGTCCTCGGGCTGCTCGCGCGCCGTGGTTCGTGGCTGAGCGACGACCTCGACTTCCTGGTCCAGGGCAGTCGCGGATTCGCGCCGGCCGAACTGCTGACGCCGGTGAACGACCACATCGCGCCGGGCCTGCGGTTCGTCTACGCGGTCTTCGCGAAGGTCGCGCCACTCAACCACGACTTCACCGTCGGGTGGCGGACGGTGATGCAGGCGATCGCGATCACGCTGATGGGCCTGCTGCTTGTGCGCCTCCTCGGATCGAACTGGTGGGTGCTCCTCGGCACTCTGTTCTACGCGCTCACCCCGCTGAGCATGCCGTCGTTCATGTCGCTGTCGAGCGGCGTGAACAACCTGTCCGCGCACGTCTTCGGCTTGCTGTTGCTGCACGCAACCATCGACTGGTACGACGGCCGGCGGCGCGCCCTCGTCTACGGCCCGCTCGCGCTGCTGATCTCGCTGGCCTGCTGGGAGAAGTCCGGGCTCATCCTGGTCACGGCCATTGCCCTGGCCCTCTATCTTCGCGAGCAGCCGATCCGCGTCTGGCTCCGCAAGACCTGGCCCTTCGCTGCCGCTCTCGCCGTTCCGATCGTTGCCTTCGGCACTCTCTATCTGGCGCGCGGCAACCCGTCCCGCGGCGGCCTCCCGTCTGCCGGGAAGCTGCTGGAACTCACGGGCCGCGGCTTCGAGGTGCCAGTCTCCGCAGTGGTGGGCGGACCCTGGACGTGGGCTCCGACGGGACAGCCTCTGAGCCTTGCAGGTCCGCCGGTCGCAGCGGTGGTGCTCGGTGGGCTGGTGGCCGGTCTGCTCCTCGTGGTCGCCTTTCGCCACGACCGCCGTGCGCTGCTGCTGTGGGCCTCGGTGACCGGCTATGTCCTGGTGACCGTGGTACTGGTGTCCTACGGACGGTTCACGGGATTCGGCTCGGTGTTCACGGTGCACTACCACTACTGGTCCGATCTCTCGATCCCGTTGACGTTGGCCGTCGTACTGTCGGCGTCCACAGTGCGGATCGCCGTACCTGCCGTCGGGTTGGCCTGTCTGCTCGTCGGAGTGGTTGTGTCGGACGTCGGGTTCGCCGGTCCGTGGGGCAGGAATCCGGCCAAGTCCTACTTCGCGACGGTCGCGGCGGAGCTGGATCGGATCGGACCGAACGTGAACCTGTGGGACACCTCGATGCCACAACCGATCGGCACCGCATTGATGTCCGACCCCAGATTGTCGCCAGTACTGCGGATGGCGGGGAAGCAGTTCCGGGTGCAGGCGGCGGGTAGCGAGCCGCTGTTGGTGGACGACACCGGACACATCCGGCCGGCGCCATTCGCGGTGTGGTCACGCGGCGAGCCGCCAACCCGGGGGAACTCGTTCTGCAATCTGCTCGTGCACGGCACCGAGCCGCTGACCATCCGGCTGACGCCGACGCAGAACGAGATCGCGACTGCCGAGTGGTTCATCAAGGCGGCGTACTTCTCCAACCGCGAGAACCAGGTGTCCGTCGAGCTACTCGATGCGGACGGCAACGTCACCGCACTCCCGGCCGCCGACTGGCCGGCCGGTGTTGGGAGCATGTACCTCGGCCCGTCGCGGCGGATCAGAGCCACCGAGGTTCGGCTACGCTCCTCCGATCCCGCGACGAACCTCTGCGTGGAGAACCTCGAGATCGGACTGCCCAGATGAATCGAACGCGCTTCCCGGCGCTGGACGGGTTGCGGGCGATCGGTGCGCTCGCGGTGCTGACCACACATGTCGGGTTTCACTCCGGCGCCTCGCTCCACGGGCCGTTCGCCGGTCTGCTGGCGCGGCTCGATGTCGGGGTGGCGATCTTCTTCGCGATCTCCGGGTTCCTGCTGTACCGGCCGCACGTGGTCGCGTGGTTCGACGGCACACTGCCACCACTGACGTTGCCGTACCTACGCAACCGCGCACTGCGGATCCTGCCGGCGCTGTGGGTCGCCGTACTGCTCGCCGCGTTCCTGGTGCCGCGCAAGGACGGCGTGGGCTGGGCGACGTACCTCCAGCACGCGTCGCTCACCCAGATCTACTTCGACGGACCGGCCGCGGACGGACTCACGCAGCTGTGGAGTCTGGCGACCGAGGTGGCGTTCTACCTCCTGCTGCCGGCGCTGGCGAAGCTGCTGACCGGGTACGAGCGTCCGACCCGGCGCAGTGTCCGCTGGCGCCTCGTCGTACTGGGTGTCCTCACTGTGCTCAGCCCGATCTGGATGGCCTCCATCAACGCCACCGACCACCCCCGCGCCGGCCTCTGGCTCCCTGGGTACGTCGGTTGGTTCGCGGTCGGCATGGGGTTCGCACTGTGGCAGGTGGCGCGCAGCAGCGGTCGACTCGAGCCGTCCACGCTCGACACACTCACGAAGATCCCCGGCACCATCTGGGCCGTCGCAGGTGCGCTGCTGGTCATCGCTGCCAGCCCGCTGGCCGGCCCGTACGGTCTCTCGCCGTCCACGCCAGGTCAGGCGTTCCTGAAGAGCCTGCTCTACACCGGGATCGCCGCGTGCGTCCTGTTCCCGGCTCTGAACCCGACAGCCAGAACGGTCCGCATCCTCGGAGGCAAGGCCGGCCACATCGCCGGAGACATCTCGTACGGCGTCTTCGTGTACCACCTGATCGTGCTGAGCGTGGTCGAGCGGATCAGCGGGTACGAGGTGTTCAGCGGCAGGTTTGCGCTGCTGTTCTTCCCGACGCTGGTGGTATCCATCGGTGTCGCGGCCGCGAGCTACTACGGGATGGAGCGGCCCATCATGCGCCTGGGCAGGCGGGACAAGGAGTACGACGTCTCACCGGTCGGCCGGGACAAGAGCGCCAGCGCACAGGCGAACAAGGTCGATGCCTGGACCACTCCTGACGTCAGTCCCGCTCCCCCGTCCGGCCACGGCTGAACCGCCGCGATCACCGCGCCGATCGCCACCGCAGCAGCCACCACTCCGATCGCCACCCGCGGCGACAGGAACCACGAGCACAGCGCAGCGACCGCCACCGCGACCAGTCCGATCCAGCCGGACATGAACCACCCCGCCGCCAGGCCACCTGCGAGCGCGACCCATGGCCCGACATCGCGGCCTTCGCGGAGTCGGTGACCGGAGTGCCTCGACCGGCGCCGAAAGAAGACCGCAAGCGCGACCACCGACAGGAGTGCGACCAGACCGACCAGCAAACCGGCGCGGTAGAGACGGTCCGGCATGAACCGCGCGGTGACGACCTGCTCGGGCCCTTCGGGCAGAACCCATCCCTGCTGCCAGCCACCGATCCGGATCGGCGTCAGCTTGCGGCCGCTGCTGTCGTACGCTTCCCAGCCCTCGTTGTAGTTTTGCGCGACGGTCAGCACCGACTGCTCGTCAGCGGCCGGCACCTCGATGCTCAGCTCGGCCGGATTGGGCCGCCAGACGTCCACGCCCTGCACCGGCGTCTTGGACACGTTGCCGAAGCCCGCCCTGGTCAGCGTCGTCTCGGTCGGCACGAACCCACCACCGGCCAGTACGTCGACGTTGTGGCGTCCGGACTGCAGTGGGACCATGCTGTCCTTGCCACACGTCGTGAACGTCACCGGACGCCGCTGCAGCAGGTCCCGCACGGTCGCCTTCACCTGTGTGTCGGCCGGTACGCCGTCCACGCGAACACCTGGGCCGTAGCCGCAGTACACACCGGTCTGGCCGTCTAGGTCGAGTGCCTTGCGCAGATCGTCGGCGCCGAGCACGCGAACTTCGGCGACGCCGACCGGTGCCGTCCGCGCGTAGCCAGTCGCGGAGTCGAAGTCCGTCATCGGTCTGGTGGCGGTGAACGTCAGCTCGACTGCTCGTGCGCTCCGTGCGGCAAAGCGCACGTAGCCCTCCGGATCCACCGTGCCCTTCGCCAGTGGGCCACCGTCGAAGCGCAGCGACACCTCGGTCGGCTGCGAGGCGGTCAGGTAGGGATCGGAGAGGAACTGCAGTCCGCTGATGCTTCTTGCCTCAGGCAACTTCAACGTGAGCGCCGGGTGCTGGTCGGACGGGTCCGCGACCCAGCCGGTGCCCAGGTCACGATCCACCGCGGCGCCCGGACGTCCCTCCGGAGCCGTGACCGCTCGGGAGGTCGCCGACGCCGTGATGGCGCCCCGCACAGTCAGCAGACCTTCGAGCGTGGCACCGTCCTTCGGTAGCGCCGTCCCCTGCAGCTGGTACGACGCGGCTTGCGGAAGGTCGATGCTGCGCAGTAGTCCGGTCGGTTCCTCGGAGTCCTTGGCCACTTCCTGTCGGCACAGCGGACGCGTGGCAACGTGCAGGCACGCAGAGCGGCCGATCTGCTGGTTCCTGAACACCAGTGCGCTCGGCTGACGGTCGTCCGACGGCACACTGAGCCGACTGACCGGGAGCATGCCGGGCAACGAGACCTCGGCGATCGATACGCCGTTCGGGTTCTTGCCGTCGGTCACACCCACACTGAGCCGCAACCGCTTGGTCTGGCCGGGCGGGGCCGGAACGCTGTGCGGATCGGTCGACCCCGACACCACTGAGGTCAATGAGCCCGCGTCCGTGTCCACCTGCAATGTGCGGACCGGCTCGGTGGTCGGCGGCGCCAGCGAGAACTGCACCTTCAGACCGTCGACATTGCGAGGGGACGCGAACGTCACCTCGAGCCACTCGCCACTGCTCCGGCCGAACGTCCCGGAGATCCAGCGACTCGACGGATCACCGTCCACCGCTGCGAACGGCCCGTTGCCCGGCCCGGTCCGCAGCGTCGCGTCCGCATCCGCCGCCGAGGACGACGCCCGTACGTCGACGATGCCGCCGCCCCACGTCCGTGTCGTGACCGGTGCCGCCGGGTCAACGTCGTACCCGAGGGTGCGGCGGCCCTGGCGGCCTGCCTCCGACGCGGTCAGCACGGGCGAGTAGTTCTCCGCGGGACGACCGACCGAGACCTCACGGCGTTGCATGCCATCGGTCTGGATCAGTGGGAGCCCGGCCAGTCGGCCTGCCGCGTCCGAACTCGTCACCGCGTTGCGATCGCCGCCGAGCGCGGTCAGTGCGGCCGGCACGTCCTCGGCCGCGCCGCGGACCTCCACAAGCCGCGACTCCGGGATCAGCCGCCCTGGACTCGTGGCGCCGACGTCATAGATCTCCACGCTCGGGTACGGGAGCCGGGTGTGTCCGTCGAGTGTGACGCCGGGCTGTTCGATCGTGCTGCCAGTGCCCGGGCCGAAGTACGCGACGCGGTCGATGCCGGACTCGTCCAAGGTCTCGTGGACGACCGGCGTCGGTGTCACCTGGGCGTCATACCGCAGGTCGTTGCGGACGACGACGTACCGGACTCCGGCCCGGGTCAGTGCCTGCTTCAGGGTCTTGTCGCCGACCCCCGAGCCGAGTCGGCGTTCCACCTCGTCCAGCCAGCGCGTCGTACCGGCAGAGCCGAGCGGTACGGCGTCCCGCACAGCCAGGGGCCGTTTCAGCAAGGCCTGGAACGGCTCGTCCTTCGTCGATCCCCAGGTGAAGTCGGCGAACGATGCGGCAGGCACCACGAGGACACTGCCCTTCGTGGTCTGGTTGTCGAGCCATGCCGCCGCCTCACGCCAGTGAGCGGGGATGGCGTCGTACCCCTCGCGTCTGGGTAGCTGGCCGAAGATGGCCGGCGCCGCCACCGACACGATCAGGCAGGCGACCAGCACCGGCACCACGCGGCGATGAATGCTCCGGACGGTCGTCCACTCGGTGAGTCTGCTCAGCGAGTGCGCAGCGGCGAGTGCGAGCGGCAGACGGACGACCAACTCGAACTTGTGCGTGTTGCGAAGTGCTGCGAGCGGTCCGTCGAGCAGGTCCTGGATCTGGGGTGCCAGTGGCGAGCCGGCCGTACCTGCATGGCCGAGTGTCACGAGCAGCAGTCCGACGACGAGTGCGAGACGCAGGAAGCCGCGGTGCTTGAGCGAGCCCATCGCCAAGCCTGCCAGGCCGAGCAGCGCGACGACTGCGGTGATCAGGATGAGCGTCGGCTGGGTGACGTACAACCACCCGGCCGGCCAAGTCGGTCCGTCGGCGCCGGACAGGAAGTTGAGCCACTGCGACGTACCGCGGAAGGACTCGAAGACGCTGGCGGTTCCCGTGGTGACTCCGGCGTCCTCGATCCAGTCGAGGAACGGCGGGCTGTACCGGCCGAGCAGCAGGAGCGGTACGAGCCACCAGATCGACACGGCGACCACACAGCCGAGCCAACCGAGCATCACCTTCACCGTCGACCGGTCCAGGCGGCGGGTGATCAGCCACAACGCAGGCAGTACGAGCGTGGCAGCAGTGGCGACGGCGTTGACTCCACCGACCAGTGCGAACGCGACCGCGGACCAGCCGACCCGCCACCAGCCGGAGCGGGCCCGTGGTGTGACCAGTGGGAGCAGTACCCAGGGAGCCATGGCGATCGGCCACACCTCGATCGAGGTGATCGACACCTCGCCGAGCATGCGGGGGCTCAGTGCGTAGAGCAGTGCGACCGCGAAACGGGTCCACGGCACGCCGTACTCGAGGGCGTTGCACAGCTTCCACACACCGAGGAAGGCGACGCACAGCACCACCGACCACCACAGCCGTTGCGTCACCCAGTCCGGCACCGACAGCGAGTCGAGCAGCCAGTGGAACGGACCCAACGGCAGCAGGTAGCCGTACGCCTGGTTCTGCAACTGCCCGAAGGCACCCTGCGGATCCCACAGGTGCAGTGCACGAACGAGGAAGCCACCGGGACTGGCGGTCAGGTCCAGCTTGGTGTCCGGCACGATCTTGCCCGGCGCCTGGTGGAAGCACAGGGCGATCAGGACCAGGCAGCCCAGCACGAGCCTCGCTCGCCAGACCACCTGCTCGGAACTACCGGCCTTCAGTCTCCTCATCGCCGCCGGAGCACCAGGACGAGGTTCCACGTGACGACCTCGCGTACTCCGGGGACGGCGAGTACGCCGTACGCCCAGCGCGGGTGATACCTCGGCACCGCCGCCACGAGCTCGGCCGCGGTACAGCTGCGTGCCCACCGCAGTCCGGCGGCGACGCTGATCGGGAAGAGCGATTCACCGAACTTGTTCTTCGGCCGGTGACCCACTCGGCGTTCGTACCGACGGGCCGCCCGGTCTCCGCCGAGGTAGTGCCAGGGCGCTGTCTCGTGACCGCCGTGCGGACCCCACCAACCTGTGTACGACAGGAAGACCGTGCCGCCGGGCCGAGTGACTCGGACCAGTTCGTCAGCCATCAGCCAGGGGTCCGGCACGTGTTCCAGCACGTTGGACGAGAAGCAGACGTCGACTGTGGCGTCTGCGACGGGCAGGGCCATGCCGCTGCCGAGGACTGTGCCTGGTACGGGTTCGCCTCGGCCGCTCAGCTCGCCCAGGTCGGAGTCGATCGCGTAGTACGTCGCACCGGCCGCGCGGAACGCGTCGGCGAAGTAGCCCGGTCCACCACCTACGTCGAGCATCAGTGCGCCCCGCAGATCGGCGTACTGGCCGACCTGTCCGACCGAGTCCGCGGCAAGCGTTCCGTAGAAGCGATCCGGGTCCGCCTGCTCCACGCCGAACGCCCGGAACAGCCGGACCGCACGACCGAGATCGGCCGTCCAGTCCGCGGTTCCGGTGGCATTCGTGATCACTGGCACAGGCGGGACATTAACGGATCTCGCGAGGTCTGGCGGACATCGTTACTCCTTGGTAACGTCCCCGCCCATTACCTCGGGGGAGGTGACCGGAGGGGTGGGGTTGACGAGGTGCGTGCTCAGAGCGTGCTGATGCTGAACTGGCGGGACACGACGAACCCTGAGGGCGGAGGCTCTGAACGCTATGTGGAGGAGGTGGCGAGAGGCCTTGCCGCATTGGGCTGGTCGGTGACGGTGCTGTGCGCGGCGTACCCGGGCAGCCCGCGTGAAGCGCGTCGCCACGACGTGCGGTACCTGTACCGCGGTACCAAGGTCACCGTGTATCTGCGCGGTCTCCTGCACACCTGGCTGCACCGCCCGGACCGCGTGGTGGACGTGCAGAACGGACTGCCATTCTTTACCCGCCTCGTACGTCGTACCGGCGTCGTCGTCCTCGTGCATCACGTGCACCAGGAGCAGTGGCAGGTGGTGTACCCGGGCTGGCGTGGCCGGCTCGGATGGTGGCTGGAATCGCGCGTCGCGCCACAGCTGTACGACGACTGCCGGTACGTGACCGTGTCGTCGGCCTCACGCGACGAGCTCGCCGGACTGGGGGTTGCCGACATCACCGTGATCCACAACGGCACCGATCCGGCGCCAACACGACAGCGACCGCGGGCCGACGTACCGACAGTGGTCTGCGTCGGGCGCCTCGTTCCGCACAAGCAACTCGAGCACGCCGTCGACGCGATCGCCGAAGCACGCAAAGTGCTGCCGGACGCGCGCCTGGTCGTCGTCGGCTCGGGCTGGTGGGAGGACTCACTGCGCGAGTACGTCGAACAGCACGGCCTGCAGGCGGCGGTCGAGTTCACCGGACACGTGAGCGAGGACGACAAGCACGCGGCGTACGACGAGGCCTGGGTGCTGGCATTGCCGAGCCTCAAGGAAGGCTGGGGTCTGGTCGTCGGCGAGGCAGCGGGTCACGGCGTACCGACGGTGGCCTATCGGAGCGCGGGCGGTCCGACGGAGTCCGTGCATGACGGAGTCACCGGCATCCTGGTCGACACCCCGGACGAGTTCAGTACGGCGATCACCCTGCTGCTGCAGGACACCGAGCTTCGGCGACGGTTGTCGGACGGTGCGGTCGCAGGTGCGGACAACTTCACCTGGTGCGCGGCCGCACTGTCCTTCGACCGGCTGCTGTCTACTTCGTGCCGTAGCCGACGATCGGTACGTCGGCCTGCCCCTGAGGCTGTCCGGCCGGCGGTGCCGGGTCCTCCTGCACCGACTGCACCACCCCGACAACCGTGGTGGTAGCAACTGCCAGCCCGGCGAGTACGGCGAGTGCCGCACCGATCAGTGATCCCATGAACTGTGTCCCCTCCCGGTCAAGTGAACCGAAGAGTAACAACGCCGGACCGCCGAGACCAGAGCGGCGGTCAAGGTCATCCCCGCGGCCGCCCAGGCAGCCAGTACGACGATGGTCCGCCAGAGCGCATGGGGTCGCGCAGCAGGCGTTCCGGCGAGCCGGTACACCGTCACGGTCGGGCCGGAGAACTCCTCGGTCAGTCCGGGCATGAGGCTGGGTGGAGTCGGTCCACCCGCCTCACGATCGACGACCAGCCAACCGACACCTTGCCGCAGCAGCGCGGGCGTCGGATCCGTCTTGTCGCGCACGGCCGACCGGATCGCGGTGGCCACCTCGCGCGCACTCGGATCCTCACCGGCCAATCGGTGACCCCCGACGATCAATTCGTCCGGGACGATCGAGGGCTGGACGAAGTACCGCGGCATCGGATCGAGCAACGGGCGCCGCCCATTCCAGGACGGTGCCCGATAGGACTCGAACGGCCAGGGGACGAACCGCCCCGCGACGGCCTGCTGTGCCTGCTCCCAATCGGCCGGGTAGTGCGACACCTTCAGCCCCCCGCCGCCGGAGAGGGCCGGCAGCGCGGCGATCGGCAGCAGCATCGCGGTGATGCCGACGATTCGGTACAGGCGAACGTGCTCCAGGGCGACGGCCAGCGCGACGCCCAAGCCGATGGACTCGAGCAGGGCGAGCGGTCCGAGATAACGCTGGCCGTCACGGAACAGGCCGGCGCCGGGGACGTGAGCGACAACCTGAGCAAAGGCTCCGGACGCGACCACACCGGCCAGCCCGAGGAGCAGTGCGATCACCGCCGCCACGACCAGAGCCCTCGCCACCGGGTCCTGTCGCCACCACAACACGACACCGATCACGGACGCCACCAGCAGGACGAACGCGAAGATGACCGGCAGGAGATCTCCCCGGTTGCCCGGCACAACATCTGCGTTCCAGATCCCACCCAAGGTGAGAAGAGTGGGCAGCACTCCCCCGTACCCCTCGTTGCGGGCTGCGAACGAGGTGACCGAGTCCGGGTCGGTGGTCGCGTTGCCGGTGTGAGCGAGGCCCGCCATCAGCCAGGGTGCGTTCAGCAGGACTGCCGCACCCAACGGCCACAACGACTTCACCCGTGGCCGCCACAGCAGGATCAAGCCACCGACGAGCAGTCCGGTGATTCCACCGGACGCCGTGAGCGCACAGCCGGCGGATGCGAGCACGAAGCCCGGCCATCCCTCTCCCCTGCGCAGTCGCAGCGCGGATCGCACCAGCCACGGCAGAGCGGCGTACCCGAGGAGGAGCGCCCAGGCGCCGAGGCGGAGTCGTTCGGCGACGAACGGGTTCCACATGTAGAGGGTGGCGGCCGCGGCACCGGGCAGTGCACCGCCCAGCCGGAGCTCACGCCAGAGTGCGGTCATGCCGAGACCGGAGAGTAGCGGGATGGCTACCAGCACGAGCTTGTTGAGCACCTGGCCGCCGGTGAGCTCGTCCAGTACGGCGACCAGCACATCCGACGGGACTGCTCGCGGCATGGCCGTTGTGACACCGAACAGGTCAAGCCGTACCGTGAGGTCCGGCACGAACACCATGTCGTAGCCGACGATGTAGCCCGGAGCGAGCAGCGGAGCAGTGATCAACAGGGTGAGCAGGACAGGCCACAACCAGGGCAGGACGCGCAGTGCACGTTCTGACATGACCACCTCCCCACCCAGCGGTTGCGACCTGAGGCAGTAGAGCATGAGTTCAGACACCACTCCGGAGCAAGAGCCCATGGCACCCCGGTTGGCATTCCTGCGCGGCGCCACGGTCGTTGCCGTCGGCATGGCCATCATGAACGTCGCCGCCTACGGTTTCACGATCCTCGGCTCCCGCCGGCTCACGCCGGAGGAGTTCGGCGCCATCACCGCCCTGCTCGGGCTGCTGCTGATCGGCAACGTCGCCTCGCTCGGTCTGCAGGCGACCGGCGCCCGGATGATCGCCACCCACACCGGTGACAGCACAGCGTCCCTGGCCGACGCGCTGGTCAAGGCAGGTCGCCGCGGAGCACTCGGACTGACCGCGGTCATGCTCGTGGCCACCCCGCTGTTCATGTGGCTGCTGCACATCGACTCCGTCCTCCCAGTCCTGCTGCTCGCACCGACACTCGGCTGCCTCACGCTGATGGGCTCGGAGCTCGGCGTACTGCAGGGCAGCAAACGCTGGACCGAACTCGCAGCTGTCTACACCGCGGTCGGTGTAGGTCGCCTGGTACTCGGTGGCGGTGCGCTTCTGATCCACCCATCTCTCGACTCGGCCATGATCGGTCTGACCCTGGGTGCCGCCGTACCGACTCTGCTGGGTGCCTTCCTGCTGCGTGGATCGTCCGGTGCGACGTCCGAGCACATCAAGGAGGTACTGCGGGGGACGGTGCACGGCACGCACACACTGCTGGCGTTCTTCGTCATGGCGAACGCGGACGTGTTGCTGGCCCGGGCGCTCCTCGACGGCACGGACAGCGGGTACTACGCGGCCGGTGTCATCGTGGCGAAGGCCTGTCTGTTCCTGCCGCAGTTCGTCATCGTGGTCGTGTTCCCGACACTGGCCAGTTCCCCGGGCGACACCGTGCGGCTGCGCCGCGCGATCCAGGCCGTCGCCGCGCTCGGGTTCTGCACGGTGATCGGCACCCTGCTGCTGCCGGATCTGGTGGTGGCGATCATCGGCGGCGAGGAGAAGTACGCGCCGCTCGGCCCGTACACCTGGCTGTTCGCGATCTCCGGCTCGGCGTACGCCGTACTGCAACTCGTTGTCTATGCGGCGATCGCACAGCAGGAGAAGCGGGCCGCGCTGCTGATCTGGGTCGGTCTCGTCGTCCTCGTGCTCGCCGCCGGAATCGTGCTCGGAACCGGCATCGCGACCGGACTGAACGGCGTGCTGGTCCTCGTCGCGATGACCAGCACGTGTGCGTTGCTGTTGTCGGCCGGCCTGGCGGCAGGACTCCGCCGCCAGGCCTCCGACGCGAACTGATTACCAGAGGCTGGACTTGGCGAACCTCCGCGCGACGGTGTTCGCCAGCACCAGCAACGCGAGTCCGATCACGGATCGGAACAGACCGATCGCCGCGGCATAGCTGAACTGCGGCACCTGCGAGGCGAAGCCGAGCTTGTACACGTAGGTGTCGAGCACCTCCGACGTCTGCAGGTTCAGTGTGTTCTGCAACAGCAGGACCTTCTCGAACCCGACGGACATGATCGAGCCGATGTTCAGGATCAGCAGGATCACCGCGATGTCGCTGCACCCGTCGACCTTCGCGGCCTCCACCAGTTCCTCGGGGATGGTCGACTGGAAGAAGGTCCGCGTGATGATCATGTTCCAGACCGCCATCGCCGTCGGGAGGATCATCGCCCAGCGGGTATTCAGCAGCCCGACCCGGTCCACCACCAGGTACGTCGGGATCAGTCCGCCGGTGAACATCATCGTGAAGACGAACAGCGCCATCACGATGCCCTTGCCCGGCGATCCCTTCCTGGACAGCGGGTACGCCGCCAGCAGCGTCAGCGCGGTGGCCGGCAGCGCACCGCCGACCGCATAGACGATCGAGTTGCTGAAGCCGCTGACGATCGAGTCGTAGTCGAAGATCGCCTTGAACGCCTCGGTGCTGAACCCGACCGGCCAGAGCCAGACCTTGCCGGAGACGACGTTCTTCGGATCGCTCAGCGAAGCGCTGACCACGGAGACCAGCGGGTACAGGACCGCCAGGGTGAACAGGCCGAGCGCGGTGTAGTTGCAGATCATCACGATCCGGTCGGATCGCGCCTCGCGGACCGGGGCGGGCGCGCCGGCCTGCGACGTGGGTGTGGCTGTTGCTGTCGCCATCGTCATCACCCCTGGTAGGTCTCGTAGGCGGCCTGCTGGACCTCCAGATAGGGCTGCAGCCCGATCTTGTCGATCTCAGGTTCTTGCGAGAGGGACCGATAGGGTTCTGGGCATGACCACTCCCAAGTTCATCCTCGAGCTGCGCGAGAAGATCGGGCACGACCTGCTCTGGCTCACCGGCATCACTGGTGTCGTGCTCGACGAAGCCAGTCAGGTCTTGCTGGTACGCCGGGCCGACAACGGACGCTGGAGTCTGGTCGCGGGCATTCTCGAGCCGGGTGAACAGCCCGCCGTCGGCCTGCTCCGCGAGATCGAGGAGGAGACCGCCGTCGAGGCAGCGATCGACCGTCTGGTCAGCATCGAGTCACTGCCGCCGTCCGGCTATCCGAACGGCGACCAGGTCCAGTTCCTCGACCTCTGCTTCCGCTGCCGGCCGCTCCGCGGGGAGCCGCGCGTCAACGACGACGAGTCCCTCGAGGTCCGCTGGTGGCCCCTGGACGATCTGCCGCCTCTGGCACCCCGCGAACTGACCTTGATCCAGCACGCCCTCTCCCCCGACCCGATGCCGATCTTCGCGACCTACCGGGCAACCGAATGGGCTACCGCCGAAGCACCAGCTGAAGGTCGCGCAGCCACCGGTCGCTGATCGCCGGCTCCCGCGTCAACCGGTCGGCCAGCCGGCGCCGCACCTTCGCCGTACGCCCCGCCGCAACCACACGTACGGCTTGCGCCAGCGCGAACCGGGTGTCCTGGTCGCGCGGGGGACGCGCGACCTCCGGGTCCGACCAGCGGGTCCGGCGGAACGACGCGGCCGTCTTGTGCTGGTAGTCGCCGAAATACGACCACAGGCGGCCGTCGAGCGACACGTTCCGGATCGCCGCCGCCGGCAGCTACGCGGCGTGCTGCTGCCAGCGCCAGGTGTTCGGGCTGGTCTTGGTCCGGGCCGTGCTCCCGATGAACCGCAGCGGCCGCCGGATGACGTCCCATTGTGCCCGGTCGTCGTCGATCCACCGGCGCAGTACGGCGTACAGGTTCCCGAACGTCGAGCCCTCGAAGACAAGGTCGACGAAGTACAGCTCACCGTCCGCGCACTGGGCCAGCACGCGGGCGGCGCACTCGATCAGATCGTCGAGGAAGAACAGGCTCGGTTCCCCGACGTCGTCCAGCAATGAGCCGAGCTGATCCGGCCGGACCAGATCCCAGCGGAACGGCCGGTTCGGCTCGACCACCGAGGCCGACTCAGGACACTTAGTGGGCGGCCTCGTGCCAGGTGCGGCCGATGCCTATGGAGACGTCGAGAGGGACGGCCATGTCGACGGCGTGGCCCATGTCGCGGCGGACCAGCTCCTCGAGGGGCTCGCGCTCGCCCGGTGCGATCTCGAAGACGAGCTCGTCGTGCACCTGCAGCAGCATCCGCGACTTCAGGCCGGACTCGCGCAGCGACGCGTCCACCTTCAGCATCGCCATCTTGATCACATCCGCGGCCGAGCCCTGGATCGGCGCGTTCAGCGCCATCCGCTCGGCCATCTCCCGGCGCTGCCGGTTGTCGCTGGTCAGGTCGGGCAGGTAGCGCCGGCGGCCCAGGATCGTCTCGGTATAGCCGCTCTTGCCGGCGTCCAGCACGATGCTGCGCAGGTAGTCGCGGACGCCACCGAAGCGCTCGAAGTACTCGTCCATCAGCCCGCGCGCCTCGTCGACGCCGATCTTCAGCTGCTGGCTCAGCCCGTACGCCGACAGGCCGTAGGCGAGACCGTAGTTCATCGCCTTGATCTTGGCCCGCTGCTCCTGCGTCACCTCGGCGGTATCGACCGAGAACACCCGCGACGCCGTCACCGAGTGGAAGTCCATCCCCGAGTTGAACGCCGAGATCAGGCCCTCGTCCGCCGACACGTGGGCCATGATCCGCATCTCGATCTGGCTGTAGTCGGCCGACATCAGCGACTCGTGCCCCGCACCGACGATGAAGGCCTGCCGGATCCGGCGGCCCTCCTCGGTCCGGATCGGGATGTTCTGCAGGTTCGGGTCGGTCGAGCTGAGCCGCCCGGTGGCCGCGATCGTCTGGTTGAACGTGGTGTGGATCCGCGCGTCCTTGGGGCTGATCGTCTTCAGCAGCCCCTCGACCGTCTGCCGCAGCCGGGTCGCGTCCCGGTGCGCCAGCAGGTACGCCAGGAACGGGTGTTCGGTCTTCTCGAACAGCGCCTGCAGCGAGTCCGCATCGGTCGTGTAGCCGGTCTTGGTCCGCTTCGTCTTCGGCATCTGCAGCTCGTCGAACAGCACCACCTGCAGCTGTTTCGGCGAGCCGAGGTTGATCTCCTTGCCGATCACGTCGTACGCCGCCGTCGCGGCCTCCCGGACACCGGTGGCGAACCGCGCCTCCAGCTCCTCCAGGTACGGCCGGTCGACCGCGATACCGTCGCGCTCCATGCTCGCGATCACGTCGATCAGCGGCAGCTCGACGTCCGCGAGCAGCGCCGTACCGGCCTGCTTGTCCAGCTCGGCATCGAGTGTGTCGGCCAGGTCGGCGATCGCGCGCGCCCGCAGCATCGTGTGGTCCGCGGCGGGGCCGCCCTCGATGTCGTCGAAGCTGAGCTGACCGTTGTCGGCCTCCTCGTTGCGCAACTCGCGCTTCAGGTACCGAACGGTCAGATCGGCCAGGTCGTACGACCGCTGGTCGGGACGGACCAGGTACGCACTGAGCTGCGTGTCCGAGCTCAGACCGGCCAGCGTCCAGCCGCGCTCCAGGAAGCCGAGCAGCGGACCATTCGTGTCGTGCAGCGCCTTCGGCTGCTTCGGGTCGGCGAGCCAGGCCTGCCACGCGGCCTCGTCGTCCGGCGTGAGCGCGGTCGGGTCGAACCAGGCGGCCGCACCGGCCGTGGTCGCCAGCGCCAGACCGGTGATCTCGCCGGTCCCGCGACCCCAGCTGCCCTGCACCGCGACGCCGACGCGCTCGCCGGTGTTCACGTTCTCCTTCAGCCAGGCGGCCACCTCGCCCGGCTTCAGCTGCACACCCTCCAGCTCGAACCCGTGGTCGACGGTCGCGTCGACCTCCTCGTGCTCGGCGACCAGCCGCTCGCGCAGCACCCGGAACTCCAGGCTGTCGAACAGCGTGTGCACCTTCTCGCGGTCCCACGGCACCCGGACCAGGTCGTCCACCGTGACGTCGAGAGTCAGGTCCCGGACCAGCTCGTTGATCTGCCGGTTCCGGATCACGCCGGCCAGGTGCTCGCGCAGCGACTCACCGGCCTTGCCCTTGATCTCGTTCACCCGGTCGACCACGTCGTTCAGCGAGCCGAACTGGTTCAGCCACTTGGCCGCCGTCTTCGGGCCGACGCCGGGCACACCGGGGAGGTTGTCGCTCTGCTCCCCCACCAACGCGGCCAGATCCGGATACAGCTGCGGGGTGACGCCGTACTTCTCCTCGACCGCGGCCGGGTCCATCCGGGCGATCTCGGACACGCCACGCTTCGGGTAGAGCACCGTGACGTCGTCGCTGACCAGCTGGAACGCGTCCCGGTCACCGCTGCTGATCAGCACCTCGAAGCCCTGCTCGGAGGCCTGGGTGGCGAGCGTGGCGATCACGTCGTCGGCCTCCCAGCCGTCGATCTCCGTGGTCGGGATCCGCAGCGCCTCCAGCACCTCCTTGACCAGCGACACCTGTCCCTTGAACTCGTCCGGCGACTTCGACCGGCCCGCCTTGTACTCCGCGTACTGCTCGGAGCGGAAGGTCTTGCGGGATACGTCGAAGGCCACACAGATATGGGTGGGCTGCTCGTCGCGGAGCATGTTGATCAGCATCGAGGTGAACCCGTACACCGCGTTGGTGTGCTGCCCGGTGGTGGTGGAGAAGTTCTCCACCGGAAGCGCGTAGAACGCCCGGTACGCCAGCGAGTGCCCGTCCAGCAGCAGGATCCGCGGCCGGCCTGATGCGCCGGCCTGCGCAGATCCAGCGTCCTTGGTCATCGTCGAGGTGTTGGTTTCTGGAGCCACGTACCGACTCTAGTGGTTCCCACGGACAGTTCTGTCACAGCCGCGTAGTCTGCCCCTGTGACTGATCAAGTGGACCTCGGCCCGGGCATGGGCTTGGAAGGCACGCTCCTGCAGCTGATGGGAATCGTTGTCACCGAAGCCTCCCCGGAGCGGGTCGTCGCGACGATGCCGGTTAAGGGCAACACCCAGCCGTACGGGCTGCTCCACGGCGGCGCGTCCTGCGTGCTCGCCGAGAGCCTCGGCTCGATCGGCTCGGCCCTGCACGCGGCGACGTACGACAAGGTCGCGGTCGGCGTGGACATCAACGCCACCCACCACCGCGCGGTCCGCGAGGGCACGGTCACGGGCGTCGCGACCCCGATCTACCTCGGTCGCACGACCACGTCGTACGAGGTCGTGATCACCGACGACCGGGACAAGCGGGTCTGCACCGCGCGGCTCACGTGCCAGCTGATTCAGGCTCCGCCGGGTAAGTGACCTCGGCCGGTACGTCGACGTGTGCCACGTCGGCGGGCAGCGGACGGCCGAGCTGCGCGCGGCGGGCGATCACTGACCGTCGCGACGACAACAGGGCAAGCAGGTTCGGCGCGTGCTCGGCCGCGAGCCGACGGCGCACCGTGTGCGTGGTCGCATAGCGCAGTACGCCGGCCTGGGCCAGCCCGAGCCGGGCGAGGAACCTGTTCGCCTCGCGGGCGATCGGGGGCGCGACCGCGGCAACGTGTGCGCAGTTCTCGTGCTCGGCCCACGCGGTCGCCTCGGCGATCAGCGCCTTGCCCAGTCCGTGCCGGCGGGCCTCGTCACTGACGTGCAGATACTCGACCGTCACCGTGAGGTCGTCGTGCAACGGGCTGATCGCGGTCCGGCGCAGATACGCCATGCCGTGGACGGCGCCGTCGAGCTCACCGACGAGGAGCCGGCCGAACGGATCGTCCAGATGCTTGCTGACAGCAACCTCGACCGCGGCCGGCGACGGCGCCGCCGGCAGCCGGGACGGATGACCGGCTCCGGTGGCCAGCTCGCGCCACAGCGCGACCAAGGCGGCGGCATCACCGCGTTGGGCGTCCCTCACCTCGATGGCTGATGCCACAGCGACCTCCTGCTTCGGTCCACCCCCGAGGTGAACGGGACGGCGGATACGCTCGTCCCCCGCGCAACAGTAGGCCCTTGCGGGTCACTTGCAAAGCTGCGCCCCGGGGTGATCGGAGACCAGATTTGTTCATCGGAATCGGCACTGTCGTGAACGTCGCGACGGTCATCGTCGGGTCAGTACTCGGCGTGCTCGTGGGCCACCGGCTCAGTCACCGAACGAGGGATCTGGTCACCGACGCGCTCGGTCTGGTCACGCTGCTGATCGCAATCAGCTCCGCACTCACGGTGGGCGACGCGGTCCTCAGCGACGCGGTCGGTGACAGCGCACCGATCCTGATCGTGCTGGGCGCGATGCTGATCGGCGGGATCACCGGCTCGCTGCTACGGATCGAGCTACGCCTGGAGGAGTTCGGGGCGTGGCTGCAGCACCGGTTCCGCCGTGCCGAGGGCGAGAGCACGTTCGTCGAGGGGTTCGTGACGGCCTCGATGGTGTTCTGTGTGGGGCCGCTGACGTTCCTGGGCGCGCTGTCCGACGGGCTCGGCCGGGGCGCGGACCAGCTGTACTTGAAGGCGGTGCTGGACGGGTTCGCCTCGATCGCGTTCGCCGCATCCCTCGGCTGGGGTGTGATGGCGTCTGCGCTCGTCGTCCTGGTGGTACAGGGGTTGATGACCGCGGTCGGCGCCGTACTCGGCGACGTACTGCCGGACGCGCACGTGACCGCACTCGGCGCGACCGGTGGCGTGATGCTGATCGGCGTGGCGCTGCGGTTGCTGAAGATCAAGCAGATCGCGGTCGCCGACCTGCTGCCCGCACTGATCGTCGCTCCCCTGCTGGTGCAACTGCTCGTGGCCATCCGCGACTGACCGCCTTTGGCTGGTTGACCCACGAGCGTGTGGGTTGCCACCCCGTACGAGGGTGGCAAACCCACCGTCTGCTGGGTCAACCAGCCAAAGGTGGTCGGTCAGTCCTCGCCGAGGTAGGCCTTGCGCACCTCGTCGTTGACCAGCAGGTCGCGGCCGGTGCCGGACAGAACGATCTGGCCGACCTCCAGCACGTAGCCGAAGTCCGCGCGCTTCAGGGCGGCCTGGGCGTTCTGCTCCACCAGCAGGATCGTCGTACCCTGCGACTGCAGTTCGGACACCGTGGACATGATCCGCTTCATCATGATCGGCGACAGACCCATCGAGGGCTCGTCCAGCATCAGCAGCTTCGGCCGGCTCATCATCGCCCGGCCCATCGCCAGCATCTGCTGCTCACCGCCGGAGAACGTCCCGGCCGGCTGCTTGCGCCGCTCCCCCAGGATCGGGAACAGGTCGTACGCCGCGTTCAGGTCGGTGCGCACGCCCGCCGGGTCCTTGCGGGCGAACGCCCCGAGCAGCAGGTTCTCCTCCACCGACAGCCGCGGGAAGATCCGCCGTCCTTCCGGCGAGTGAGCCAGACCGCGGGCGACGATGTCGTGCGCCGCCACGCTGTCGATCCGCTCGCCCTGGAAGAGGATCTCGCCCGACGTCGGCCGGAGCAGACCGGAGATCGTCCGCAGCGTGGTGGTCTTGCCGGCGCCGTTGGTGCCGATCAGCGACACCACCTGCCCCTGCTCCACGCTGAAGCTGATCTTCTTCACCGCGACGATCTTGCCGTAGGCAACTTCCAGGTCGCGGACCTCGAGCATCGCGGTCATGACCTGTCCTCCTCGTCGGCGACGGTGGTGTCCTGGACGGCGGCCGCCTCGTCCTCGTCGTCCTGCTCGCCGGTGCCGATGTAGGCCTCGATCACCCGCGGGTCGGACTGCACCTCCTGCGGCGTGCCCTCGATCAGCGCCTCGCCACGGACCAGGCAGAGCACCCGGTCGCAGAGGTTGAAGATGAACCGCATGTCGTGCTCGATCACCACGACCGACAGCCCCGAGTCCCGGATCTTGAAGATCAGGTCACTGGCCTGCCGGGTCTCCAGCGGGTTCATACCGGCCGTCGGCTCGTCCAGCAGGATGAGCTTCGGGTCCGTGGCCAGCGCCCGGGCGATCTCGAGCCGGCGCTGGTCGCCGTACGGCATGTTCCTGGCCAGGTGCTCGGTCGACTTGCCGAGGCCGACGAAGTCGAGGAGCTCCTGGGCCCGCGCCCTGGTGGCAGCCTCCTCGCGGCGGAACTTCGGCCCGCGCAGGACCGAGGTGAGCGCGCCCGAGCTGGTCCGGCAGTAACGGCCGACCATCACGTTCTCCAGCGCGGTCATGTTCGCGAACAGCCGGATGTTCTGGAACGTCCGCGCCATCCCGGCCTTGACGACGGCCCGCGGCTTGGGTGCCAGCGGGGTGAGCTCGGCCAGCGCCTCCACCCGCACGGCCTCCGGGTCCTCGGCCTGTTTCCTGGTCGCCTTCGGCGCCTTCCGCGGCGCTCCGGCGAACCGGACCTGACCGCTGGTCGGCTTGTAGAGACCGGTCAGGCAGTTGAAGAACGTCGTCTTGCCGGCACCGTTCGGGCCGATCAGACCGACGATCTCGCCTTCGCGGACCGTCAAGTTGACGTTGTTGACCGCCAGCAGACCACCGAACCGCATGGTCACACCGGATGCCTCCAGCACCGGCTGCCCTCCGGTCCGGGCCGGCTGGCGTTGCGTGTCCGTGACGGTCATTTCCCCTCCTCGACCAGCAGGTGCTCCTCGTCGAGCTCGACGGCAAGCTGCTCGTCCTCTTCGTGGAACTCCAACTGGCGGCGTCTGTTCGCGACCAGGCCCTCGGGCCGGAACCGCATCATCAGCACCAGCAGCAGGCCGAACAGCAGCAGCCGGTACTCCGAGAAGAACCGGAGCTTTTCCGGCAGCAGCTTCAGGATCGTTGCCCCCAGCAACACACCGGCGATGGTGCCCATACCGCCGAGCACGATCGCGGCGAGCAGGAACGCCGACTCCAGGAAGATGAACTGGTCCGGGCTGACCGCGCCGTCCTGGTGGGCCTTGATGGTGCCGGCCAGGCCGGCCAGGAAGGCACCGACCGCGAACGCGAGCAGCTTCAGCCCGAACGTGTTCACGCCCATCGCCTCGGCCGCCTTCTCGTCCTCCCGGATCGCGACCCAGCCCCGCCCGATCCGGCTGTTGTTCAACCGCGAGAAGACGAGGATGACGAAGCCGGTCAGAATCAGCAGCAGGAAGTAGTAGTTCGAGAACCGGCCCAGCTCGATCCCCGCGACCGTGTGCACGTCGCCGAAATTGAAGCTGCCGATCTCGAGGTCCGGGATGCCTGGGACACCGTTCGGGCCGTTGGTCAGGTTCGGGCCGTTGTTGCCGTCCAGGTTGAACATCGAGAACCGGAAGATCTCACCGAAGCCCAGGGTCACGATGGCCAGGTAGTCACCCGAGACCCGCAGTGTCGGCGTGCCGATGATCAGACCCAGGGTCGCCGCGACACCGGCGCCGATCAGCATCACGACCAGGAACGGAGGCTTCCACCCGACGGTCGCGAACGCCGACGTCGACATGGTGGCGGCCACGTAGGCGCCACACCCGAGGAACGCGATGTACCCGAGGTCGAGCAGGCCGGCCAGACCGACCACGATGTTCAGGCCCATCGCGGTCGCCGCGAAGACCAGCACCTGGGTGGCGATCGACATGTTCGCGTCCGAGCCACCCTGGGTGAACGGGAACAGGAACGCGACCACGACCGCCGACAGCGTCAGCACCTTGCGCTGCCGCTGCGAGACATGACCGACCCACGAGAACGAACCGGTCCGGAACAGTACGGCCGTGACCGCGGCGATGAAGACCAGGCAGAGGATGAACGACCAGGCGTCCTCCAGCCCGAGCGCGTACGC
The DNA here is from genome assembly GCF_044459685.1 of Kribbella sp. NPDC050241. NCBI lineage: Bacteria > Bacillati > Actinomycetota > Actinomycetes > Propionibacteriales > Kribbellaceae > Kribbella > Kribbella sp. NPDC050241. The sequence continues at coordinate 650,268 of NZ_JBITJE010000001.1, read as the reverse complement.
CGCGACGAACAGCACCGCGGCCATCAGTAGCGCGATCGCGAGGATCTCGAACCAGGCCGGCAGTCTCGCCTCGCTCATGTCCCGCAACTGCCGCAAGGGCAGCATCCAGGCGCTGACCAGGATGAGCACGGCACCGACGAACGAGATGTAGCCGCCGGGGTTCACGTTGATCAGGCCGTCGGACTCGACCGAGATCGCGATCAGGACCAGCAGCATGTACAGCGTGAGAGTGAAGCCCAGTGCCCGCAGACCTGCTGTGACGTCGAGCCATGCGCCCAGCTTGGTCAGCGGGCCTTTCTCGGCCAGCAGCAGGACCAGCGCGATCAGGGCGAGGATGATCGCCAGGATCTGCAGGCCACCCGGGTAGAAGTTGATCGACAGGTCGCCCAGGATCTGGCTGTCGTAGCTCCAGGACAGGAAGGAGCCGACGATGACCAGCGCCACCCCGAGCAGTCCCAACGGCCAGGCGAGCGGCCTGGCGGGCGGTTGAGCCGTGGTCTCCGGTTCCGCCGGAGGCGTCTTCACATCGGTCATGCCCGGTCCACCACCCTCGCGCCGAGCAGGCCCTGCGGCCTGAACACCAGTACCAGAATCAGGATCACGAAGGCCCAGACGTCCTTCCAGGTGCTACCACCGAACTGACCCGGGATGTACTGCGTCGCCATCGCCTCGACGACGCCGAGCACCAGACCACCGACGACAGCGCCGTAGATGTTGCCGATACCACCGAGGACGGCGGCGGTGAACGCCTTCAGACCGGCCAGGAAGCCCATCCGGAACTCGATGTTGTTGTTCTGCAGACCCTGCGAGACACCCGCGATGGCCGCGAGTACGGCGCCGAGGGCGAACGCGACCACGATGATCCGGTCCACGTTGATACCCATCAGCCGGGCAGTGTCCGGGTCCTGCGACACGGCTTGCATACCGCGGCCGAGCCGGGTCCGGTTGATGAAGAACCACAGCAGGATCGCGCAGATCGCCAGCGCGGCCATGGTGAAGATCGCCGACCGCTGGATCGTCACGCCGCCGATGTCGATCGCCGTACCGGTGACCACATCGATCTGCGGGAACGGGATGCGCTGCTTCGCGCTCGGCCAGGTGATGCTGCTGATGAGCTTCTCGAAGAGCACCCAGCCCACGACCGCGGCGACCGCCGCAGTGGCCGCGGACGCTGCGATCGCCTGGATGCCGATCGTGGTGCGTGCGTTGCGCCGTGTCGCCAGACCGGCCAGCCAGCCGATCGCCGTACCGACGGCGGCGCCGACGATGACGACGCCCAGCGCCAGCAGCACGCTCACGTCGCTGTCGACCAGCCGTACGACCACCCAGACGCCGACGGCGCCGAGCACGGCGCCGATCAGCGGGGCACGGTCGTACCACCTGCTCACCTGGTGGTTCAGGTCGGCCTTCGACACGAGCGCGCCGACGTAGTAGCCGATGCCGACCGCCAGGCCGGCGAAGGCGAACAACGTCCAGCCCGGGCGCTCGTAGAACAGCCGGACGAACTCCTGCAGGAACACCGAGATACCGATCGCGGTGATCAGCGGTGCGAGTCGTGGCGCGTTCCGCAGGGGACGGTACGCGACACGTTCCATCGCCACAGCCGTGCCGACCGAGGCAATCATGGCGCCGATGATCATGATCGGCAGGATCCACACGCTGGTCTCGCCGTCGAAGAACAACAGGTACGTGGTCAGTGCGCCGAACGCACCGATCATGAACACCTCGCCGTGGGCGAAGTTGATCAGCTGCACGATGCCGTAGACGACGGTGTACCCGACTGCGATCAGGGCGTACAGCGACCCGAGTGTCAGCCCGTTCACGAGCTGCTGGAAGAACTGGTCCACGTCGACCTCCCATCTGCCTCAGTTATGACATGCCACGGGGGTGGGAGGATCGCTCCCACCCCCGAGGCATCAGGTCGACTCGAGACTACTTGGCCTCGAAGTCCTTCGTCTCGACGGTGGCCCACTTGCCGCCGGCAACCTTGTAGACGGTCAGCACCTTGGAGGTGGTGTCACCGTACTGGTCGAAGGCGACCTTGCCGGTCACGCCGTCGAACGCAACCTTGCTCATGGCATCGACCGTGGCCTGCCGGGCGGACTCGACGTCCTTGGCGTCCTTCAGCGAGGTCTTCAGCGCGTTGATGATCGCGTTGGCCGCGTCGTAGGAGTAACCGCCGTACGCCGCGTACGGCTCCTTGAAGCCGGCCGCGTTGTAGTCGGCGACGAACTTCTTCGCCGAGTCCAGCGCGTCGACCGGGGCGCCGACCGAGGTGGCCAGGTCGTTGTCGCTGGTCTTGCCGGCCAGGGTGATGTACTTCGGGTCGTAGATGCCGTCGCCGCCCATCAGCGGGATGTTCAGACCGGCGGCCTTCATCTGCTGCGAGAGCGGACCGGCCTGCGGGTACTCACCACCGTAGTAGACCGCCTGCGGAGCCGACGGCTTCACCGCGGAGATCACGGCCTGGTAGTTCGAGTCGTCCGGGTTGATGGTCTGGGCCGCGACGATCTGCCCACCCAGCTTCTTGAACTCCTCGGTGAAGGTGCCGACCAGGCCCTGGCCGTACGCCTTCTTGTCGTGGATGGTGGCGACCTTGGTGATCTTCGCGGTCTCGTACAGGTACCGCGCCGCGAACGGACCCTGGACCGCGTCCGTCGTGCAGGTACGGAAGTACGTCGGGTACGGCCGCTTCGGGTCGGTCTGCCAGTTGGCGCCCTGGGTCAGGCCCGGGCCGGTGTTGGCCGGGGAGACCTGGACGATGTTCTTCGGCGCGAGGACCGGCTGGACCTGCTGGCTGACGCTGGTGTTCAGCGTGCCGACCACGCCGATCACGTCCGCGTCACCGGCGAGCGCGGTGGCCGCGTTCTTGCCCGGGTCCGGCTTGGCCTCGTCGTCCTTCGCGTCGACCTCGAGCTTCCAGCCCGGGATCGCGTTGCTGTCGTTGGCCTGCTTCACGGCCAGCTCGACGGAGTGCTGGATACCCAGACCCAGGGCCGACAAGTCTCCCGACAGAGGCGCGATCACGCCGATCTTGGCAGTCTTGGTCGCGCTGCCGCCGGAGTCCCCCCCGGAGTCGTCGCCACTGCGTGAACCGCAGGCAGTCAGGGCCAACGACGCAACGATCAGCGACGCGCCGACCCGTACTACGGAACGCTGGTGCACTGTTCCTCCCATGTCTGGATAGTCCGGCAAACCCCGGACTCCCGCGTTTGCCGCGAGCACCCGCAGGTTAGACCTCCGGTGGCTCTCGAAGCGATGTCACGCATCGTGTGTTGTGAGGTCGTTACAGCGGTAAGCAGCGTGAGTCAAGGTGAGTGCTGTACGCGCGCTGAACCTCGTACGCGGAGAGTGAGTCAGTCACTACCGCCAGCCTCGTCAACAACCAACTCCGCAACCTGCCGCATGGAAACTCTTTTGTCCATGGCAGTTTTCTGGATCCAGCGGAACGAGTCCGGCTCGGACAGCCCGAACTTCGTCTGCAGGATCGACTTGGCCCGGTCGACCAGCTTGCGGGTCTCCAGCCTTTCGGCCAGGTCGGCGACCTCACGCTCCAGCTCGGCCAGTTCGACGTACCGGGAGGCGGCGATCTCGATCGCGGGCAGCAGGTCGGCCTTGGAGAACGGTTTCACCAGGTACGCCATCGCGCCGGCGTCGCGCGCCCGCTCGACCAGCTCGCGCTGCGAGAACGCCGTCAGCATCAGCACCGGGGCGATCCGCTCGCCGGCGATCTTCTCCGCCGCGCTCAGGCCGTCCAGCTTCGGCATCTTGACGTCCAGGATGACCAGGTCGGGCCGATGCTCCGTCGCCAGCCGGATGGCTTCCTCCCCGTCCCCCGCCTGCCCGACGACGTCGTACCCCTCCTCCGCCAGCATCTCGGCCAGATCCATCCGGATCAAAGCCTCATCCTCAGCGATCACCACACGCTTAGCAGTCACACCGCACACCTTATCGACCCGCGGTCAGCTCTTCGGACCCACGAACCCATCCAGCATGGCGACCGCCTCTTTCCGGCTCACCGCAATCACATTCCTCCGCGGCCGCCGCCACGGAATCCCGAGCAGATCCAGCGCATCGGTGAGGATCCCGATGATGTCTTCGGACTCGTTCGAGAACTGGTAGCGCACGTAGTAGTACCGCTTGTAGCGGCCGGGCTTGCTCGCCCAGTTCACGAAGCGGCAGCCGTCGGAGTGGAACAGCCCGCGCAGCAGCTTCTCGGGGTACTCGGCAACAATCTCCCGCTGCCACTGCGCCAACTCGATCTTCCGCAGATGCTTCCGGCCGGGACCGTGCTGCGGGAACACGCACGGCCAGTGCTTCCACCGGGCTTCGATCCGGACCGCTCCGTCGCCTCCTCGCAGACACGGGCTCGCGTTCGGCTTCACCAGCCGGATGGCCTTCGCGATCTCTTGGTTGAGCTCCCCGTACCGCGCGTCATTGATGATCTGCAGCGTGAAGACCCCACGCCTGGCCCGCGCGATCGACCCGTCTCCGAGATACCACCCCAGCAGCAGCGCGTATGCCGCCTCGTCCAGCTCGGCGCCGTCGCACCGCGGACACGGTGTCCCGGCATACCCGCTGTTCGTCCTGACGAGACCCAGCCGCTGATACTTCCGCCGCCACCCACGGATCGTCGAGATCGTGACCCCGTGGATCTCTGCGTTGATCCGGTCGAGGACGCCGGCGTCCGACATCCGCAACGCGGACTCGACCGTCTCCCGCGACCTGAACCGAGCCATAGGACATGCTGACGTCGAGCGCCGACAGTTTGTGCCGGGTGTGGGATTCGAACCCACAAGCCCTTGCGGGCAATGGTGTTTGAGACCATCGCGTATGCCGTTCCGCCAACCCGGCGAGGTTGCAGGAGCAACTCTACTGGTTCGACGGCCCGCTCCCGCGTCGGACCCACCCACGACAGTCGGCCGGACCGCATCTCCGGCCCCTGCCCGTGAACGGCATTGAGGCGAGCGGCCAGTTGACCGCTCGCCACAAGCACACGTAGAGATCTGTCTGTAGTTCTACAGCTGCGTCGGCCCTGTCTGTCTACCGCTCGGGGTTGCGGTAGGCGGGGGCTATGCCTTCTATGGCGTCGCCCATGCGGTGGACTCGGAGGGCGTTGGTTGAGCCGGGGATGCTGGGTGGGGAGCCGGCGACGATGACTACCAGGTCGCCCTTCTTGAGTTTGCCCAGTTCGAGGAGGCGCTGGTCGACCTGGCGGACCATCTCGTCGGTGTGGTCGACGGTGGGGACGATGTGCGTCTCGATACCCCAGACGACGCTCAGCCACGAGCTGACCGACGGGACCGGCGTGAAGGCGAGCAGCGGAACCTCGGTGCGGTAGCGGGCCAGCCGGAGCGCGGTGTCGCCGGACTGGGTGAAGGCGATCAGGTACTTCGCCTCCAGCCGCTCGGCCACGTCCGCGGCGGCCTTGGCGATCACGCCGCCCTTGGTCCGCGGCTCCCACTCGATCGCCTGCACCCGGCCGAGTCCGTGCTCCTCGGTGGACTCCACGATGCGAGCCATCGTCTTCACGGTCTCGATCGGGAACCGGCCGACGCTGGTCTCACCGGACAGCATCACCGCGTCGGCACCGTCGAGTACGGCGTTCGCGACGTCGGACGCCTCGGCCCGGGTCGGCCGCGGCGCGGAGATCATCGACTCCAGCATCTGGGTCGCGACGATGACCGGCTTCGCGTTCAGCCGGGCCTGGTCGATGATCAGCTTCTGTACCAGCGGGACCTCCTCGAGCGGGAGCTCCACGCCGAGGTCGCCGCGGGCCACCATGAACCCGTCGAAGGCGTCGATGATCTCGTCCAGGTTGGCGACCGCCTGCGGCTTCTCGATCTTGGCGACCACCGGGACCCGCAGGCCCTCCTCGTCCATGATCTTGTGCACCAGCTGGATGTCGGACGCGTCTCGCACGAACGACAGCGCGATCATGTCGGCCGGCAGGTGCAGCGCCCAGCGCAGGTCCTCGGCGTCCTTCTCGGACATCGCCGGCACACTGACCGCGACGCCCGGCAGGTTGATGCCCTTGTGGTTCGACACCGGTCCGCCGACGGTGACCCGGCAGACCACGTCGGTCTCGGTCACCTCCTCGGCGACCAGCGCGATCCGGCCGTCGTCGATGAGCAGCTGGTCGCCCGGACTCACATCACCCGGCAGACCGTCGTACGTCGTACCGCAGATGGTCACGTCACCCGGTACTTCACGGGTGGTGATGGTGAAGCGCTCGCCGTAGGTCAAGGTGACCTTGCCCTCGGCGAACTCGGCCAGCCGGATCTTCGGGCCCTGCAGGTCGACCAGGATGCCGACGTTCTTCCCGGTCTCCGCGGCGGCGGTTCTGATCCGCTGATAGATGCGCTCATGCTCGGCATGGGCACCGTGGCTCAGGTTGAGCCTGGCGACATCCATACCGGCTTTGACGAGTTCAAGGATGCGCTCGGGGGCGGCAGTAGCCGGGCCGAGCGTACAAACGATCTTTGCGCGACGCACGTCACAAAACCCTACTCCTACAAGACCACTGACCCGCTGGTCCGCCCCCCTTACCAGGCGGTTAACTCCTCGTGACACCTCGGCTCGAGAGCCTGAATCGTCAAGAAGGCAAGGGGCTGTAGGCACCTACACCGACGTCGCCGTCGAGCTCGGCGGTGACTGTCTGCAGGCCGATCGGCTTGCCGTCGGCGTACGTGATCAGGGTGACCTCACCCGGCCGCCGCAGCGTGTACCCGAGGGCGAACGCGTACGCCGCTCCCCCGGTCGTACCGTTGGTGTACGTCGTCACCGGGCGGCCGTCGACCACCTTGTGCTCGGGCCCGACCTGGCGATGCAGGTGGCCCGACAGCAGCAGCGTCGCGCAGCCCCGGGCCGCGGTGTCGGCGAACGACGACGGATCGTGCACCACCATCGTGGAGATCCGCTTGTCGTCGGGCTGCTCGCAGGCGATGTCCGCGAGCCGCTCGGACTGCTCGGCGGTCGTCTCGTCGCCCGGGGTGTCCGCGGAACCCAGCCCGGTCCGCGTCGGGTCGCTGTCGCCGAGGAAGCGGATGCCCTCGACCTCGACCGGCTTGCTGTCCAGCACGGTGAAGCCGTTCTTGCGCATCGAGTCCTCGATGTGCCCGCCGGCGTCGTGGTTGCCGGCCACGGCGACGACCTTCAGGCCCTTGAAGTGCTGGCGCAGCGAGTTGATGCTGAACACCTCCCAGGACTGTCCCGAGGACGAGTCGTCGCCCGCGTCGATCAGCAGCTTGGCGCCGGCCACCTTCCCCACCTCGGCCGCGAACCGGTCGATACCGATGTTGTCGTGCCGGTCCGACACGAGCAGCGCGACCGTCTCCCCCTCGCTCGCCTGGTGGATCCGGCCGCCGACCCGGCTGACCCGCTCCTCCAGCCGGCCGTAGAACTCGGTGGATCGCTCGTAGGTCTCGACCGCGGTACGAATCAGGCCCACTCCGCCGGTGGTGGAGAACCCGGCCGCGACCTCGACACCCTTCAACCGCTCGTCCAGCGACAGCTCCGGCAGCAGCATGGCCAGCGGCCGCCACTCGGTCGGCACGACGTCCGCGGTGCGCATCCGGCCCGGCCCGAAGATCGACGCGATGGTGATCAGCATCGCGACCAGTACGACGATGGCCCGGTGCTCGACCCGGCGTTCGTGCGAATGCACCAGCTCCCACAACTCGCGGCGGCGGCGCCGGCCGAGCATGGTCCAGATGGTCGCGACCACGACAACGACCAGCAGACCGGTCCCGGCGCCCGCGACCGCGTTGTCGACGGCCATCTGCTGGACGACCTGCTGGATCTTCGCGATTTCACCGTCGGGCTGGGAGGCGATCAGGGCGTCGCGGTTGAGGAGTTCGGTGAGGTTGTCGGCGTCGGTCTCCTGGATGTCGATGTTGATCCCGATGCCGCCGGGCGTGTCGGCCGGCAGCCGCAGCCGCGGCAGGACGGCGCCGAGGTCGAGGGTGGCGTACCCGTCGAAGGTGGGTGAGACAGTAGCCGCGTGCGCACCGATGGTGACGCGTTCGGAGTCGTTGACGAAGCCGAGCAGCCCGACGGTCACGGAGGTGACGAGGAAGAGCAGGGTGAGCGAGGCCCACGGCGCGATCGCGCGGAGCCGGGCTCTGGTCACCAGGCGGCTAGCCACGGATCCAACCTATTGGGCTGGTCAAGTCGTCGCATCTCGAACCGGGCGGCTGTTGCCGGTCGTTCACACAGGTGCGGGCTGCACGCAACGTTTTGTTGCCTGCAGCCCGCATTTCATGTCCCGGGTTCAGACCGCGAGTGGGCGGGCCGTCGGCGGGATCGGAGTGGGCAGGGTCGACGAACCGGTGAGGAGCGTGTCCACACCGTTCGCGCACGAGCGGCCCTCGGCGATGGCCCAGACGATCAGCGACTGACCACGGCCGGCGTCGCCACAGGCGAAGACGCCCTCGACCGAGGTCTGGTAGCTCTTGTCCCGCTTCACGTTGCCGCGCTCGTCGAGGTCGACACCGAGCTGCTCGAGGAAGCCCTCGCGCTCCGGCCCGAGGAAGCCCATCGCGAGCAGCACCAGCTGCGTCGGGATGGTCCGCTCGGTGCCCTCGACCGGGACGAACCGGCCGTCCTTGAACTCGACCTCGACCAGGTTCAGCCCGGAAACGTTGCCCTCGGCATCGGCCTCGAAGTTGACGGTGGAGACCGAGTAGACCCGGTCGCCGCCCTCCTCGTGCGCCGAGGCGACCCGGTAGATCATCGGGTACGTCGGCCACGGCTGCCCGGACGGGCGGTCGTCCGACGGCCGCGGCATGATCTCCAGCTGGGTCACCGAGCGGGCGCCTTGCCGGTGCGCGGTGCCGAGGCAGTCCGCACCGGTGTCACCGCCACCGATGATCACCACGTCCTTGCCGGTGGCAACGATCTGGTCCTCGACGGTCCGGCCGAGCGAGGCCCGGTTCGACTGCGGCAGGTACTCCATCGCCTGGTGGATACCGCCGTACTCGCGGCCCGGAACCGGGAGGTCGCGGGCCGCGGTGGCACCGGTCGCGATGACGACGGCGTCGTACCGCTGCTTGAGCTGGGTGCCGGTCACGTCCACGCCGACGTTCACGCCGGAGCGGAAGACCGTGCCCTCCTCCTTCATCTGCTGGATCCGGCGGTCGACCTGGATCTTCTCCATCTTGAACTCGGGGATGCCGTACCGCAGCAGGCCGCCGGGCGCGTCGGCCCGCTCGTACACCGCGACGGTGTGGCCGGCCCGGGTCAGCTGCTGGGCGGCCGCCAGACCCGCCGGACCGGAGCCGACGACGGCGATCGTCTTGCCGGTCAGCCATTCCGGCGGCTGCGGCTTGACGTCACCGCTCTCCCAGGCCTTGTCGATGATCGCGACCTCGACGTTCTTGATCGTCACCGGGTCCTGGTTGATGCCGAGCACGCACGCGGGCTCGCAGGGTGCCGGGCAGAGCCGGCCGGTGAACTCCGGGAAGTTGTTGGTCGCGTGCAACCGCTCGATCGCACCGGACCAGTCGTCCCGCCAGACCAGGTCGTTCCACTCCGGGATCAGGTTGCCCAGCGGGCAGCCGCTGTGGCAGAACGGGATCCCGCAGTCCATGCAGCGACCGGCCTGCTTGGTGATGATCGGCAGCAGCGCCTTGCCGGGTCCACCGGGGTAGACCTCTTTCCAGTCCTGCACCCGTTCGCCCACCGGCCGCCGGTCGGCGACCTCGCGCGGGGTGGTCAGGAAGCCCTTCGGGTCAGCCATCAGATGGCCTCCATCATCGCTCGCGTGGTGGCGTCCTCGTCCAGCCCGTCCCGCTCGGCGGCCGCCTTGGCCGCCAGCACCCGGGCGTAGTCGCGGGGCATCACCGTGGTGAACCTGACCTCGGCCGCGGCCCAGTCGGCGAGCAGCTTGGCGGCCCGTTCCGATCCGGTCTCCTCGTGGTGCCGGCGGACCAGGTCCTGCAACAGTCCGGACTCGTCCTCGGTGAGCGGGAGCAGGTCCACCAGCTCCGGGTTCACCAGGGCGCGATCCAGATCGAGCACGTGGGCCACGCCGCCCGACATGCCCGCCGCGAAGTTCCGGCCGACGGCGCCCAGTACGACGACGCGCCCACCGGTCATGTACTCGCAGGCGTGGTCGCCGACCGACTCGACGACCGCGGTGGCTCCGGAGTTCCGGACACAGAACCGTTGCCCGACGCCACCACTGATGAACAGTTCACCGGACGTCGCGCCGTACGCGATGACGTTGCCGGCGATGATCTGGTCGGCGGCGTCGAACCGCGCGACCCGGTCCGGCCGGATCACCACCCGGCCACCGGACAGGCCCTTGCCGACGTAGTCGTTGGCGTCACCCTCGAGCCGGAGCGTGACACCGCTCGGGACGAAGGCGGCGAACGAGTTGCCGGCCGACCCGGTGAAGGTCAGGTCGATGGTGCCGTCGGCCAGACCGGCCGCGCGGTACCGCTTGGTGATCTCGTGGCCGAGCATCGTGCCGACGGTCCGGTTGACGTTGCGGATCGGCAGCTGTGCCCGGACCGGCTCGCCGCTGTCGAGCGCCGGCTGGCAGATCCGGATCAGTTCGTTGTCGAGGGCCTTGTCCAGGCCGTGGTCCTGCTCGACGACCCGGTGCCGGGACGCGCCCTCGGGCAGGGCCGGCACGTGCAGGATCGGGGACAGGTCCAGGCCGTCGGCCTTCCAGTGGTCGACCGCGCGGTGGATGTCCAGCACCTCGGCGTGCCCGATCGCCTCGTCCAGGGACCGGAAACCCAACTGGGCAAGGTACTCCCGGACCTCCTCCGCGATGAACTCGAAGAAGTTGACCACGAACTCGGGCTTGCCGGAGAACCGTTCGCGCAGTACCGGGTTCTGGGTCGCGACGCCGACCGGGCAGGTGTCCAGGTGGCAGACCCGCATCATGATGCAGCCGGACACCACCAGTGGTGCGGTGGCGAAGCCGTACTCCTCGGCGCCGAGCAGCGCCGCGACGACCACGTCCCGGCCGGTCTTCAACTGCCCATCGGTCTGTACGACGATCCGGTCGCGCAACCCGTTGAGCAGCAGGGTCTGCTGGGTCTCGGCCAGGCCGAGCTCCCACGGACCACCCGCATGCTTCAGCGACGTCAACGGAGCCGCACCGGTACCGCCGTCGTGGCCGGAGATCAGTACGACGTCCGCGTGCGCCTTGCTGACACCCGCCGCGATCGTGCCGACGCCGACCTCGGAGACCAGCTTCACGTGAATGCGCGCGGCCGGGTTCGCGTTCTTCAGGTCGTGGATCAGCTGGGCCAGATCCTCGATCGAGTAGATGTCGTGGTGCGGCGGCGGTGAGATCAGGCCGACGCCCGGCGTCGAGTGCCGGGTGCTCGCCACCCACGGGTAGACCTTGTTGCCGGGCAGCTGACCGCCCTCGCCCGGCTTGGCTCCCTGCGCCATCTTGATCTGGATGTCGTCGGAGTTCGTCAGGTACTCCGCGGTCACACCGAACCGGCCGGACGCGACCTGCTTGATCGAGCTCCGCCGGGCCGGGTCGTGCAGACGGTCGGAATCCTCGCCGCCCTCACCGGTGTTCGACTTGCCGCCGAGCCGGTTCATCGCGATCGCGAGCGTGGTGTGCGCCTCGGCGCTGATCGAGCCGTAGCTCATCGCACCGGTGGAGAACCGCTTGACGATCGCGCTGACCGGCTCGACCTCCTCGACCGGGATCGGCTCGCGGTCGGAGTCGAACCCGAACAGGCCGCGCAGCGTCATCAGCCGCTCGGACTGCTCGTCCACGCGGGCCGTGTACTGCTTGAAGATGTCGTAGCGCCCGGTCCGGGTGCTGTGCTGCAGCCGGAACACCGTGTCCGGGTCGAACAGGTGCGGCTCGCCCTCACGCCGCCACTGGTACTCGCCGCCGATCTCCAGCTTGCGGTGCGCCGGCAGGATGCCGTCCGCCGGGTACGCGCGCAGGTGCCGGCGGCGTACCTCCTCGGCGATCGTGTCCAGGCCGACGCCGCCGAGCTTGGACGACGTACCGGTGAAGTAGGTGTCGACCAGGTCCGGCGCGAGGCCGTTGGCCTCGAAGATCTGGGCACCGGTGTACGACGCCACCGTGCTGACGCCCATCTTCGACATCACCTTGAGAACGCCCTTGCCGAGCGACTTCACCACGTTGCGCACGGCCTGCTCGGGCTCGACACCCGGCAGGTAGGTGCCACGGCGGCACAGGTCCTCGACCGCCTCCAGCGCGAGGTACGGGTTGATCGCGGCAGCGCCGTACCCCATCAGCAGGGCTACGTGGTGGACCTCGCGGACGTCGCCGGCCTCGACCACCAGGCCGACCTGCGTGCGGGTCTTCTCCCGGACCAGGTGGTGGTGAACCGCGGCGGTCAGCAGCAGCGACGGGATCGGCGCGCTGTCCGCGTTCGAATGACGGTCGGACAGCACCAGAATGCGGGCGCCGTCCTTGATCGCGACGTCGGCCTCGGCGCAGATCTCCTCGAGCCGCGCCTTCAGCGCCTGGCCCCCGCCTTCGACGTCGAACACACCGCGCAGGACCGTGGTGGCCAGGCCCGGCATGTCTCCGTCGAGGTTGATGTGGCGCAGCTTGGCGAGCTCGTCGTTCGTGATCACCGGGAACGGGATCACCACCTGCCGGCAGGACGCCGGGCTCGGGCTGAGCAGGTTCGCCTCCGGGCCGAGTGACGACGACAGCGAGGTGACGAGCTCCTCGCGGATCGCGTCCAGCGGCGGGTTGGTGACCTGCGCGAACAGTTGCGCGAAGTAGTCGAACAGCAGCCGCGGCCGGTCGCTCAGCACCGCGATCGGCGTGTCGGTGCCCATCGAGCCGATCGGCTCCGCTCCGGCCCTGGCCATCGGGGTGAGGATGACCCGCAGTTCCTCCTCGGTGTACCCGAACACCTGCTGGCGCCGGGTCACCGACGCGTGGCTGTGCACCACGTGCTCACGCTCGTGCAGGTCCTCGAACCGGATCAGGCCGGCGTGCAGCCATTCGTCGTACGGGTGCTCGGTGGCGAGCGCGTTCTTCACCTCGGAGTCGGTGATGATCCGGTGCGCCTCGACGTCCACCAGGAAGATCCGGCCCGGTTCGAGCCGGCCCTTCTCGGTGACGGTCGCGGGGTCGATGTCGAGTACGCCGGCCTCGGACGCCAGGACGACGAGTCCGTCCTCGGTGACCCAGTAGCGGGACGGGCGCAGGCCGTTGCGGTCCAGTACCGCGCCGACCTTGCTGCCGTCGGAGAAGACCACCGACGCCGGGCCGTCCCACGGCTCCATCAGCGTCGAGTGGAACTCGTAGAACGCCCGCCGCGCCGGGTCCATCGTGGTCGCGTTCTCCCACGCCTCCGGGATCATCATCAAGATCGCGTGCGGCAGCGACCGGCCGCCCAGGTGCAGCAGCTCCAGGACCTCGTCGAACGACGCCGAGTCCGAGGCGGACGGCGTACAGATCGGGTAGAGCTGCTCGAGGTCGCCGGGGATCAGGTCGCTGGCGAGCAGGGCTTCGCGGGCCCGCATCCAGTTGCGGTTGCCCTGGACGGTGTTGATCTCGCCGTTGTGCGCGATGTAGCGGTACGGGTGGGCCAACGGCCAGGACGGGAACGTGTTGGTGGAGAAGCGCGAGTGCACGACGCCGATCGCGGAGGCGAGGTCGGGGTCGGTCAGCTCGGGGAAGAACTTGTCCAGCTGGTCGGTGGTCAGCATCCCCTTGTAGGTGATGGTCCGGCCGGACAGCGACGGGAAGTAGGTCTCGGTCTCCTTCTCGGCCCGCTTCCGCAGCCGGAACGCCATCCGCTCCAGCGCCAGGCCGAGCACCCGGCCGGCCCGCGCGGCGACGAACAGCTGCTTGAAGGTCGGCATCACCGAGCGAGCGGTGGCACCCAGCAGGTCCGGGGAGGTCGGTACGTCGCGCCAGCCCAGTACGGTCAGCTTCTCCTCGGCGGCGAGCTCCTCGATCCGCGCGATCGCCTTCGCGGCGTCGTCGGCGTCGGTCGGGAGGAACGCGATCCCGGTGGCGTAGCTGCGCGCGACCGGCAGCTCGAAGTCGCACACCTTGCGGTAGAAGGCGTCCGGGATCTGGAGCAGGATGCCGGCGCCGTCGCCGGAGTCCGGTTCGGCACCGGAGGCTCCACGGTGTTCGAGGTTGCGCAGGGCGGTCAAGGCCTTGGCCACGATGTCGTGGCTGGGTTCACCGGTCAGGGTGGCGACGAAGGCGACACCACAAGCGTCGTGCTCGTGGGTTCCGTCGTACAGTCCCTCGCTCGGGAAGGGGGCGCGACCAAACATTCAGGGGCTCCCGTCGTCCTACGGTCAACAACTGGCCGCGGGACAACATTGGCCCAAGCCGGGTGTCCCGAGACTACCTCATGGCGCCCGACAGATGGACTGCCATTCCACCGTCACCACGCCTTTACTCACCCACAGTAAGCAAATACTCACTCCTCGCCCTCAATCATCCCAGCAACCCCTCGAGAGAACCATCCACATCACCTGAAATTCATCTCGCCCGAGCGCTCAACCAGGCCCTGTGGAAGGCGGCGTACGACGGGAAGCGCGTGGTGGTCGCCTCCTGGAGTACGGCGTACAGCGCCGGTGGCGGCTCGGAGAGGAGGACGAGGGCCGTGCGGGCCATGACGTACGCCGTGGTCCGGGTGTCGATGGGGGCGCCCAGGGAGAGCTGTTCGGGGGCCATGAAGCGGCGGGAGCCGAACATGCGGCCCATGTCGTTGCGATGCGGACCGCGGCGGTAGGTGTCGAGGTCCATCACGGTGAGCCGGCGGGTCGGGAAGTCGTACAGCATGGCGCCGTCGTAGAAGTCGCCCTCCACCCAGCCGGCGGCGTCGAGGTCGGCGTGCAGGTCGTAGAGGGTGTCGAGCGCGGCCAGGATCTCCTCTACCGGTAAGGCGCGGAAGCGTTCGTGCGCGCTGCCGGAGTTCAGGTGGAGGAGATCACCGTCACGCCAGTCGTAGACGACGAGCGGTCCCGCAGATGACTCGACCACAGCATGCAAGGCCGGGAGAGCCGGGTGTACGACGGACTCCGCGAGCGCGACCGCGTTCCGCAGCAGGGCGACGCGGCCGTCGAAGTCCAGATAGGGGTCGGTGTTGGCAGGGTCGCCCGCGGTCTTCACGAAGTACCGGGCCGCACCGGTCTGTACGCCGTACGAGACGTTGCCGGAGTCCTGGGTGTCGGCGCCGAAGCGGGCGAAGATGGTGCCGAGACGGTCGAGATAGGTGGACGGCTGGACATCGATCTCGCCGGGGAACATCTGGCCGACCCTAGTCACGGCGGTCGCGCCGGGCGATCGAGTTTCGGGAGGAACCATGGCACTGTCCGATTTCCCGCGGTACCCGCTGCTGTTCGGGCCCAGCCCGGTGCATCCGCTCGACCGGCTGAGCGCGTACCTCGGTGGTGCCCGGATCTGGGCGAAGCGGGAGGACTGCAACTCGGGGCTCGCGTACGGCGGGAACAAGACGCGCAAGCTCGAGTACCTGCTGCCCGACGCCCTCGCGCAGGGTGCGGACACGCTGGTGTCGATCGGTGGATATCAGTCGAACCACACCCGGCAGGTGGCGGCGGTCGCGGCGAAGGCCGGCCTGAAAGCCGTGCTGGTGCAGGAGAACTGGGTCGACTGGCCCGACGCGCTCAACGACCGGGTCGGCAACATCCTGCTGAGCCGGATCATGGGTGCCGAGGTCCGCCTCGACCCGGCCGGCTTCGGGATCGGCTTCAAGGACAGCTGGAAGGAAGCGCTCGCCGATGTCGAGGCCCGCGGAGGTACGCCGTACGCCATCCCCGCAGGTGCGTCGGACCACCGGCTCGGTGGGCTCGGGTTCGCGGGCTGGGCGGACGAGGTCGCGCAGCAGGAGCAGGAGCTCGGCGTGTTCTTCGACACGATCATCGTCTGCGCGGTCACCGGATCGACGCAGGCCGGGATGATCGCGGGGTTCGCCGGGCAGGACCGGGCGCGGCGGGTGATCGGGATCGACGCGAGCGCGAAGCTGCAGGAGACCCACGACCAGGTGGCGCGGATCGCGCGCGCGACCGCCGAGCTGATCGGGCTCGGCCGGGAGCTACGCGACGACGAGATCACCGTGCTCGAGGGCTGGGCCGGTGACCTGTACGGCATCCCGGTGCAGTCGACGCTGGACGCGATCCGGCTGACCGGGCAGCTCGAAGGGATGATCATCGACCCGGTCTACGAGGGGAAGTCGATGGCCGGGCTGATCGATCTGATCCGCGAAGGTGAGATCGGCAAGGACTCGAACGTCCTCTACGCCCACCTCGGTGGCCAGCCCGCCCTGAACGCCTACAGCGGGCTGTTCACGCACAGTCAGCCGATGCCTGGTCCGACCAGCGTTCCGACGAAGTAGGTGAGGGCTGCGGCCAGGCCGCCGAGGAGCAGTTGGCGGAGGCCGGAGTACCACCACGACCTGCTGGTGACGCGGGATACGACGGCACCGCAGACGAAGAGCGCGGTGAGCGACATGATCAGCGCCGGTACGACGCTGCCGGCGCCGAGGAGGTACGGCAGGAGCGGGATGAAGGCGCCGACCGCGAAGCAGACGAACGAGGACGCGGCCGCGATCACCGGGTTCGGCAGGTCGTGCGGGTCGATGCCGAGTTCCTCGCGGACGTGCTCCTCGAGGGCCTGATCGGGGTCGGTGTGGAACTGCTTGGCGACCTTGCTGGCCAGGTCCGGGTCGAGGCCCTTGGCGCGGTAGGTCTCGGCGAGCTCGATCTCCTCGTCGACCGGGTGGCGCTGGATCTCCCTCCGCTCCACCTCGATCTCGGCCCGGGCCAGTTCGCGCTGCGAGGCGACCGAGGTGTACTCCCCCGCCGCCATCGAGAACGCGCCCGCGGCCAGGCCCGCCAACCCGGCCAGGACGATCACCATCGAGCCGGACTCGGTCCCGCCGTCCATGCCGGCGATCAGGGCGAAGTTCGACACCAGGCCGTCCATCGCCCCGAACACCGCCGGACGCAGCCAGCCGCCGTTCACATCACGATGGGTGTGATCTCCGTGATGCTCGGCAGAAACCTCAGGTACGTCAGTCACGAGACCCGTCTGGATCGGAACCGTTGGTGCTGTTCGCCTCAACCTTAGGCTCAGCGTCGACCGTCGAATCGGCCGCCGGCCCGGACTCGGGCTCAGGCTCGGTCTCGGGCTTCGCCTCGCCGCCGGTGGGCTTGCCGGCGGCGGGACCGCCGGAGATGTCCTCCTGGCCGGGCCGGAGGCGAGCGCTGACGATGAAGTAGACGACGGCGATGACGAACAGGATCAGCGACGTCCACACGTTCAGCCGCAGGCCGAGGAAGTGGTTGACGGTGTCGATGCGCAGGTTCTCGACCCAGGCGCGACCGGCGGTGTAACCGGCCACATAGAGGGCGAACGCGCGGCCGTGGCCAAGCTTGTAGCGCTTGTCGACCAGGATCACCAGCGCGACCACACCCAGGTTCCAGATCGCTTCGTACAGGAACGTCGGGTGGAAGGTGGCGAAGTTCGCGTACCCGTCCGGCCGATGCTCGGGCGCGATCTCCAGGCCCCACGGCTTGTCGGTCGGCTTGCCGAACAGTTCCTGGTTGAAGTAGTTCCCGAACCGGCCGAGTACCTGGGCCAGCGCGATCCCGGGCGCCATCGCGTCCGCGACCGCCAGGAACGGCACCTTGGCCCGCCGGCAGGCGATCCAGGCGCCGAGCGCTCCGAACGCGACCGCACCCCAGATCCCGAGCCCGCCGTGCCAGATCTTCAGCGCGTCGATCGGGTGCCGGCCCGCGCCGAAGTACAGCTCGGCATCGGTGATGACGTGGTAGATCCGGGCCCCGACCAAGCCGAACGGGATGGCCCAGAACATGATGTCGGCCAGCACGGTGGGCGAGCCGCCGCGGGCGACCCAGCGCCTGCGCCCGAGCCAGTAGCCGACGAAGATGCCGGCCAGGATGCACAGCGCGTACGCGCGGATCGGCACGTCGAGGACGTGCCAGACACCCTGGCTCGGGCTGGGGATGAAGGCCGGAACCATCACGGCGGGAATCAGACTAGACATGGCAAGTGGGAACGCTACTCGACCCGTCCCACCGCGACCAGAAACTCATGGTCACGATGGGGACTCGGTGCGTCAGCTCGCGATCGCGTCCACGGCCTTCTGCAGGCCTTCCGCGGTCAGTTGGTCGGCGTCGAGCTGCTTGTCGTTGACGTAGACGGTCGGCGTACCGGTCACGCCGCGGTCGTCCGACGCCTTGGAGACGCTGTCGAGCCAGCCGGCGTACGTGTTGTCCTGCACTGCCTGCTGGAACGTGCCGTCGCCGATGCCGAGCTGTTTGCCCAGCTCCATCAGCTGGTCGGTGGTCCAGGACTTGCTGAAGTCGCCGTACATCTCGTCGGCGAAGCTGAGCGCCTTGCCGTTCGCGGCCGCGGCGGCGAACGCGTTGGCGAGCCGCGGCGAGGCGTCCGGGTTGACGAAGCCCAGCGGCCAGTAGGTCAGGGTGGCGGTGCCGTCCTGGACCAGCTTGTCGACAGTCGCGCCGGTCGCCTCCTCGAACTCCGCGCAGTGCGGGCAGCGGAAGTCGAGGTACAGGTCGATGTGCGCCTTCGCACCGGCCTGGCCGACGGTGACACCCTTGCCGGCCTGGCCGGGGCCGGTGATCACGGTCGGCTCGGGCCGCCCGTTCGAGCTCACCTCGACCTTGGAGTGGCCGCGCCAGTACTGCACGCCGACGCCGGCCCCGAGGGCCAGCACCAGCACGATCACCACGATGATCCCGGGCGAGATCCGCCGCTTGGTCTGCTGCACCAGCGGATTCACGGGGGCTTTGGTCTTGCTCACGACGCGGTGACTCCTGTCCGGGCGGACGATTCGGTGGATGGGTCGGACTCGAGGGCGTACTTACTCACAGGGTTCAGCCACAGCCAGGCCGCGAGCAGCAGCAGGCCGACATCCCGCAGGATCTCCTGCAGGTACTTCGTCTGGCCGGGGGCGATCTGTCCGCCGCCGCCGAAGCAGCCGCAGTCGATCGCGAGGCCGCGCGCCCAGGCAGACGCTACCGCGACGATGAACACGATCATGAAAACACCCGCGGCCACGGCCGCGGCGCGGACACCGAAACCGACGATCAACAGCAACCCGATCGCGATCTCCAGGAACGGCAGCCCCCAGCCGACCGGCGAGACCAGCCCGCTCGGCAGGATCTCGTACGCCCGGACCGCCTGCGCCGCGGTCTCCGGATCGGTCACCTTCAGCGCACCCGCCACCAGCATCACCACGCCCAGCACGAGCCGTGCCACCAGGGAGACCCAGGGGAACCACGGCTGTCGCCACTTACTCACTGGTTGTCCTCCACCAGCTTCCCGAAGTCGTGCGCCAGGTCGCCGATGGCGGCGTTCGACAACCACAGCACGTTCGCCTTGTCGTTCTTGCCGAAGCCGATCACCTGGGCACCGTGGCCGACCTCGTAGCCGCCGGAGGGAAGCTTCTGCATCCCCTCCACCGCTACGCCGAGGGCCTGCGCGATGTCCTTGATCGAGGTCAGCGAACCGGACAGCCCGACGAACGACGGGTCGAACCGGTCCAGGTACTTACGGATCACCGGCCCGGTGTCGCGGACCGGGTCGGTGGTGATGAACAGCAACTGGACCTGGTCGCGCACCGGCTGGTCCAGCTTGGTCAGCGCGGACGCCACATCGGCCATCACGGTCGGGCAGACGTCCGGGCAGTTCGTGTAGCCGAAGAACACCAGCGTGACCGGCTTCTTGGTCGAGGTGACCAGGTTGAACGGGTTCCCGCCGGTGTCGGTCAGGGTCGCCGCGGGCATCGAGAACGGCCGGTCCAGGCCCGCCCCGCGCAGACCGTTCGGGTTCTGAGTGGTGCGGATGACCGCTCCACCGGGGTTGTCCGCCTCTTCCTTGCCGCCACTGCAGCCCGCGAGGGCCAGCAGAGCCACCGCGGCCAGCAGGAGTGCCGCGTTCCTGGTTCGACTCACGGCGGTTCTAACGACCGGCGGCTGTGCTGGGTTCCCTGCGGACACCCTCGGCCAGGCTCTCCGTGAGCCTTCGCACACCCGCCGGGCCCTCGCCGGCCTCGACCACCTTGACGAACGCCGAACCGACGATGACCGCGTCCGCGAACGCCGCTACTCCGGCGGCCTGGTCCGCGTTCGAGACACCGAGGCCGACGCCGACCGGCACACCGGTGGCCGCCTTCGTCCGCGCCACCAGCGGCGCCGCCAGATCCGACGGCTTCTCCCGGGTCCCGGTGACACCCATCACCGCGGTCGCGTAGACGAAACCGCGGCACGCGGCGGTGGTCATCCGGATCCGCTCGTCGGTCGACGACGGCGACACCAGGAATACCTTGTCCAGGTCCTGCTTGTCCGCGGCCGCGATCCACTCCGCGCCCTCGTCCGGGATCAGGTCGGGCGTGATCAGCCCCGCTCCCCCGACGCCGGCGAAGTCGGCGGCGAACCGGTCCACGCCGTACCGCTCGATCGGGTTCCAGTAGGTCATCACCAGCACCGGCACGTCGGAGTACGACGCGAGCTTCTCCACCGTGCTGAGGACGTCACGGGTCCGCAGCCCACCGGCCAGTGCGGCCTCGGAGGCGCGCTGGACCGTGACACCGTCCATCACCGGGTCGCTGTACGGGAAACCGATCTCGAGCACGTCGGCGCCACCGTCGACCAGCGCCTTGATCGCGTCGATCCCACCGTCGTACGACGGGTAACCGGCCGGCAGGTACGCGACCAGGGCGCCGCGGCCCTCGGCGTTCGCCTTCCGGATCGCGGCCCCGGCCTTGCCCAGGGCAACCACTTCACTCACGACCGGCCTCCGGCGCATCGATCAGTCCGAACCACGTGCTCGCGGTGTCCATGTCCTTGTCACCCCGACCGGACAGGTTCACCAGAATGGTTGCCTCCGGCCCCAGTTCCTTGGCGATGTCGAGCGCACCGGCGACCGCGTGCGCCGACTCGATCGCCGGGATGATGCCCTCGGTCCGCGACAGCAGCCGGAACGCTTCCATCGCCTCGGCGTCCGTGATCGGCCGGTACGACGCCCGCCCGGTCTCGGCCAGCCACGCGTGCTCCGGCCCGACCCCGGGATAGTCCAGACCGGCCGAGATCGAGTGCGACTCGATCGTCTGTCCGTCGTCGTCCTGCAACAGGAACGACCGCGCACCATGCAGTACACCGACCTGCCCGGCGCTGATCGTGGCCGCGTGCCGGCCGGTCTCGAACCCGTCACCACCCGGCTCGATGCCGTACAGCTTCACCTCGGTGTCCGGAATGAACGCGGCGAACAGGCCGATCGCGTTCGATCCACCGCCGACCGATGCGACCGCGGCGTCGGGCAGCTTGCCGAGCAGTTCGAGCGACTGGACCCGCGCCTCGTCGCCGATGCCACGGACGAAGTCGCGCACCATCGCCGGGAACGGATGCGCGCCGGCCGCCGTACCAAGGAGGTAGTGGGTCTTGTCGACGCTGGCGACCCAGTCGCGAAGCGCCTCGTTGATCGCGTCCTTCAATGTCCGGCTGCCGCTCTTGACCGGGATCACCTCGGCGCCGAGCAGCTTCATCCGGGCCACGTTCAGGGCCTGCCGCTCGGTGTCGACCTCGCCCATGTAGACCACGCACTCGAGGTCGAGGTAGGCACACGCGGTCGCGGTCGCGACACCGTGCTGGCCGGCGCCGGTCTCGGCGATCACGCGGGTCTTGCCCATCCGCTTGGTCAGCAGCGCCTGGCCGAGCGCGTTGCGGACCTTGTGTGCACCGGTGTGGTTCAGATCCTCGCGCTTCAGCAGGATCCGCGCACCGGCCGCCTCGGACAACCGGGTCGCGTCGTACAGCAGGCTCGGGACGCCGGCGTACTCACGCAGCATCCGGTCGAACTCGCCGGTGAACTCCGCGTCGGCCATGGCTTCCTGCCAGGCCCGGGTCAGCTCGTCGAGTGGCGCGATCAGCGCCTCCGGCATGAACCTGCCGCCGAAACGGCCGAAGTGCCCGAGCTGGTCGGGCAGCACAGTACTCATCCGTAAAGCCTTCCAAAGTCCCCGGCCGGCCTACGGCGCGGGGGGTTCTAGTGCCGCTGCTGGATGGCGGGGTGCGATCCGGCGGCGACGAGGTCGGCAACCGAAGCACGGGGATCGCCGCCGGTCACCAGGGTTTCACCGACGAGGACGACATCGGCCCCGGCGCGCGCGAACTCGATTACATCATGCGGACCACGAACCCCGGACTCCGCCACCCGGACCAGGTTGGCCGGGATGGTCGGCGCGACCCGGGCGAAGGTGTCCCGGTCGACCTCGAGGGTCTTCAGGTTCCGGTTGTTCACGCCGATCAGCTGGGCGCCGGCGCCCACCGCACGCCGGGTCTCCTCCTCGTCGTGCACCTCGACCAGCGGGCACAACCCGATCGAGTGCGCGCGCTCGATCAGCGAGACCAGCGCCTCCTGCTCCAGCGCCGCGACGATCAGCAGCACCATGTCGGCACCGGCCGCGCGGGCCTCCCAGAGCTGGTACGACGAGATCACGAAGTCCTTGCGCAGTACCGGTACGTCGACCCGGCCGCGGACCGCCCGCAGGTCGTCCAGGCTGCCGTTGAACCGGCGCTTCTCGGTCAGCACCGAGATCGCCGCGGCGCCACCGCCCTCGTACTCCCCGGCCAGCGCGGCCGGGTCGCTGATCTCGGCCAGCTCGCCCCGGGACGGGCTGGACCGCTTCACCTCCGCGATGATCGCGATCCCGTCGCCGCGGAACACCGGCATCGGGTCCTTGGCGTCGGGCTTGCGCTGCGCCTCCAGTTTGAGATCGTCCAGGCTGACCCGCGCCTGGCGCTCCGCGAGGTCTTCCCGAACCCCCACGAGAATGTCGTCAAGCACAGTCGTCATCGGTCAACTCCTCAGTGGTGGCCGTCTGCCGGGACACCGAAGCCCAGCAGTTGCATCACCTTGCCGGTCAGCGCGCCGAGTACGGCGATCGCGACCGAGATCCAGAACAGCAGCCAGTTCGGGCCGAGCACCATTGCGATGGCCCCTAGCGTGAACGCGACCAGCACGATGACCACGGCGGTCCAGGCCGCCGGGCTGTTGCCGTGCAGGTCGTGAGCCTCCTCGCTCACCCGCGTCACCGCTTGATCGGCTGTCGTATTGTCCATGGTTGGCGCCACTCCTCGTCGTCGTCCCGTCCTATTGTGGCGGTAGCCCGCCGAGCTCAGAGAGTCGGGTCCTCTCCCGCGTCGATCGCCTTCCACTGATCGGCGGGTGTGGCGGCCGGATCACGCTCGTAGCGAGCGGTCGCGCGCCGCCAGCGATGCGCTGTCAGCAAGGCGATCAGGCCCGCCGCGACCAGTGCCACCCCGCCGGCCAGGGCGAACCACGGGGCCGGACCTCCGGTCACGGAGACGTGGTCGGTGAGCGCCTGGCTCAGCTCTGGGCGGATCCTGCCCAGCTCGTCCGAGCCCGGTCGCACCTGCAGCGCGACACCGATGGCGCCCACACCCATCAGCAGCACCAGAGCGCTCAGCACGCGCCGGAGCGCCGTACCGGCGAGTTTGGTGACGACAACGGCGACGAGCGACGCCAGCGCGAGCGTCACCGGCGCCTTGGTGACGGTGTAACCGTTGAAATCCACGACCGGCCGCCCGCTGCCCGGATCGGCCGAGGACCAGGTCAGGTACGCCGACAGCCCGAGCAGGACGAGCCCGACCAGAGCCAGCAGGTCAACCAGTCGCTGCGGCTTCATCACACATCACTGAACGTTCCCGCGACGGCGATGGCGTTCAGCACCGCGGCCGCCTTCGTCCGGCACTCCGCGTCCTCGGCCGCCGGGTCGGAGTCGGCGACGATGCCCGCACCCGCCTGCACGTACGCCGTCGTACCGCGCAGGACCGCGGTCCGGATCGCGATCGCGGTGTCCGCGTCGCCGGCGAAGTCCAGGTAGCCGACCACGCCGCCGTACACGCCACGCCGGGTCACCTCGAGCTTGTCGATGATCTCCATCGCCCGCGGCTTCGGTGCCCCGGACAACGTTCCGGCCGGGAACGCGGCAGTGAGCGCGTCGAACGCGGTCCGCCCGGCGGCCAGCTGACCGG
Organism: Kribbella sp. NPDC050241; assembly: GCF_044459685.1. Lineage (NCBI taxonomy): Bacteria > Bacillati > Actinomycetota > Actinomycetes > Propionibacteriales > Kribbellaceae > Kribbella > Kribbella sp. NPDC050241. The sequence continues at coordinate 626,211 of NZ_JBITJE010000001.1, read as the reverse complement.
TGACCGTCGACTCCAGGTGCATCACGTGGCTGTAGCGGCGGACGTCCATGAAGTCGACCACCTCGACCGTGCCCGGTGCGCACACCTTGCCGACGTCGTTGCGGCCGAGGTCGACCAGCATCAGGTGCTCGGCGCGCTCCTTGGCGTCGGCGCGCAGCTCCTCCTCCAGCGCGTGGTCCTCCTCCGGGGTGGCACCGCGGCGGCGGGTGCCGGCGATCGGGTGCAGGATCACCTTGTTCTCGGTGACCTTCACCAGCGCTTCCGGGCTCGAGCCGACGATGTCGAAGCCGTCCAGGCGGACCAGGTACATGTACGGGCTCGGGTTCGACCGGCGCAGCACCCGGTAGACGTCCAGCGCGGACGCGGTGTTCTGCAGCTCGAATCTCTGGGACACAACGATCTGAAACGCCTCGCCGGCCCGGATCTCCTCCTTGGCGTGCTCCACCGCCTCCCGGTACTCGGCGCTGGACCGCTGCCGGTACGGATCCGGCTGCGCGCCGCGGTCCGCGCGAACGACGTACGACGGCGTCGGCTGAGCCAGGTCGGCCTCCATCGCGTCGAGGCGGCGGACCGCGTCCGCGTACGCCTCGTCGACCCGCTCGTCGGAGTCGTCCCAGTTGACCGCGTTCGCGATCAGCCAGATCTCGCCGGTCTCGTGGTCGAGAGCGGCCAGGTCGGTGGCGAACAGGAAGGTCAGCTCGGGCAGGCCGAGGTCGTCGGTCGTTGTGTCCGGCAACCGCTCCAGCCGGCGGACGGCGTCGTACCCGAGGAAGCCGACCATGCCACCGGTCAGCGGAGGCAGGTCGGGCAGGCGGGGCGTGTGCAGGATCTCCAGCGTCTCGCGCAGCGCCTGCAACGGGTCGCCGGTCTCCGGCAGGCCGACCGGCGGGTTGCCGGTCCAGACGGCCTGGCCGTCGCGCTCGGTCAGGGTCGCGGCGGAGCGGACGCCGATGAACGAGTAGCGGGACCAGACCCCGCCGTTCTCGGCGGACTCGAGCAGGAACGTGCCCGTGCGCTCGGCCGCGAGCTTGCCGTAGACACCGATCGGCGTCTCCGCGTCCGCCAGCAGCCGGCGCGTCACCGGGATGACACGGCGGTCCTTGGCGTACTCCCGGAAGGTCTCGAGGCTGGGGCTGTTCACGGCTTCCTTCGCGATCGTGGTCTCGGTGACGCTCTGGTTCACGGCTTGACCTCGATCTCGCCGTGCTCGAAGCAACTGCGGGTCCCGGTGTGGCAGGCCGGGCCCTCCTGGTCGACCAGCACCAGCAGGGTGTCGGCGTCGCAGTCGACGAGGATCTGCTTGACGTGCTGACGATGGCCGCTGGTCTCGCCCTTGACCCAGTACTCCTGCCGGCTGCGGGACCAGAACGTGCTCCGTCCGGTCTCCGCGGTACGGCGTACCGCCTCGGCGTTCATCCAGCCCACCATCAGGACCTCGCGCGTGTCGTATTGCTGCACCACTGCCGGGATCAGCCCGGCCGCGTCGAAGGTCAGCTCGTCGATGCTCACCCACCCATTGTCGCCGATGCACGGCCGCCGCCTGACCGCGGGCAGAATCTGTCAGGATGGCGAGATGACATCGAGTGAGGCGAGGGTTCGGGACGTCCTGACGGCGCAGCCGGTGATCGACGGGCACAACGACCTGCCGATCGCGTTCTACGAGTTGTGCGACTACGACCTGGACGCACACGACCTGAGTGGTTCGGTGCCGCAGCTCCACACCGACCTGCCGCGGCTGCGAGAGGGACAGGTCGGCGCGCAGTTCTGGTCGCTGTGGGTCCCGCAGGACGAGCACTCGGTCCGGCGGACGTTCGAGCAGCTCGACTTCGTGCTCCGGCTGGTGGAGCGGTTCCCCGACGCGCTGCAGCTGGCATCGACCGCCGCCGACGTCGAAGCGGCGATCAAGGCCGGCCGGGTCGCCTCACTGATGGGGATGGAGGGCGGCCACTCGATCGGCGAGTCCCTCGGCGTACTGCGGGTGATGCGGGAGCTCGGCGTCCGGTACATGACGCTGACCCACAACAACAACGTGTCCTGGGCCGACTCCGCGACCGACGAGCCCGTGCTCGGCGGACTGAACGACTTCGGCGAGGAGGTCGTCCGGGAGATGAACCGGATCGGCATGCTGGTCGACCTGTCGCATGTCTCCCCCGACACCATGCGGCACGCGCTGCGGGTGACCAGCGCGCCGGTGATCTTCAGCCACTCGTCGTCCCGGGCGGTCTGCGACGTACCGCGGAACGCACCGGACGACGTACTGGAGACACTCGCCCGCAACGACGGCGTGTGCATGGTCACCTTCGTCCCGTACTTCGTCTCCCAGGCGTACGTCGACTGGGTCGCGGGAGCGCGCGAAGCGGCGGAGAAGCAGGGCCTGGACCCGAACGAACCCGAGACCCGCAAGCGCCTGGCCGAGATCTACGGCAAGCCCAAGCCGCTCGCCACTCTGGCCGATGTGGTCGAGCACGTCGAGCACGTCCGCGAGGTGGCCGGAGTCGACCACATCGGCGTCGGTGGCGACTACGACGGGTGCCCGGAGTTCCCGGTCGAGCTCCCGGACGTGTCGTCGTACCCGGCCCTGTTCGGCGCCCTGGCCGACCGCGGCTGGAGCGACGACGAACTGGCAAAGCTTGCCGGGGGCAACATCCTCCGCGTACTCCGGGCCGCCGACGACGTGGCCGCCTAGTCGTTGCGGCGGCTAGTCGTTGCGGTACGCCTAGTCGTTGTGGCCACCTAGTCGTTGCGGTACAGGTCGCGCTTGTCCGGCAACTGCTCGAAGCCGGCCGCCTTGTAGGTGGCGACGGCTCCGACGTTGAAGCCAGGCGTGCACACGATCGCGCTGGACGAGCCCAGGTCCTGCAGGGCTCGCGCCGCCGCGACCGTGATGGCCTGGCCGTAGCCGCGGCCGCGATGCAGCCGGTGCACCCCCATCGGCTCGAGCAGCCCCGGCCTGCCCTCCCCGGCCGACCACACGGTGACGGCCGCCACGGACTCACCGATCTCGTTGCGCCCCACCAGGCATCGCGCGTCGGCGTACGGTACGCCGTCGGCCATCGCGTGCCAGCGCGCGTCGGTGAACGTGGAGCCGTCGAACGACGCCCGCTGCACGGCAGTTCGCTCGTGCGCCTCCTCGGCCCCGATCACGTCGACGCGGAGGCCTGGATCCGGCACCGGCTCGCTCAGGTCGCGACGCAACGGCACCCACGGGTCGTCCGTCATCCACCCGTCCTTGAACAGTAGGTCCTGGACGAGCGAGCCCATCGGGGCCTCGACGTACACCTTGCCCTCGATCAGGACACCGCGCTCCGGCGCGGAGACGTCCTCGGCCAACTGCTGTGCGAGCTCCTCGTCATGCTGCAGATCCGGCGCGATCGCCAGGCGGATCAGCTCCGGCTCGTCGAGCATCCCGGCCGCGACAACCTCGCCGTCACGGCTCCACGTCCTGGTGGCAGCGGCCGTCCGCTCCGCCCCGAACCGCCAGAACCACCCGAGATCACCCGGATGCAACTGGATCGGAGCCCCATCGTCCTGCCACCCGCGCAGCGCCCGCACAACGTCACCCAGCTCATCAACCGCCGGCATCCCCAACACAATCGCCATACCCGCATCACACACCACGCCCCCGACAGTCCGCACCCTGGTTTCCCCGCCGCGCCCACCAAACCCACTTTGAGCACCCACCAACCACTATCGGCACCGAATTCCGGCTACCCCGCGCACAAAGTGGGTGGTTGTCCACAGACGAGCGAGAGGTCGGGTGCACACGGAGGTACGGCGAGGGCAGGCTGGGTCGGGTGGAACGACTCGGGGACGGGGTGCGTGAGCGACTGCTGGCGACTCGGCTGACGGCTCGGCGCCGATCGATGCTGCTGGGGCTCGGACTCAATGATGCCGACCTCCGCCGTCTGCTCCGGAACCGCCATCTACAACACCACCACGGGCACTACCTCGCCGCAGCCGTCGACGATGAGATCGCGAGGATCGTCTGTGCTCAGGCCGCCTATCCGGGTTCGGTCGTCAGCCACTTCAGCGCGGCCCGGCTTGCCGGGGTACGGACCTGGATTGACGCCAGGCGGCCGTCCGGCCCGTCAGAGGGAGCCGTGTGGCTGACCAGACCACCCGCGGCCAAGCGCAACCAGCGCCGCCCGGACATCGTCGTACGACGTGCCGGGCTGACACCTGCCGATCTCTCGCGACACCGGGACCTGCCGGTCACGAGCGCGGCCAGAACCGTCGTCGACCTAGCGCGGGAGCTGCCGCTTCGCGAGGCGATCGTCAGCATCGATCACGCGTTGGCGATCGGTACGACGCCGGCCGAACTCGACGCCGTCGTCGAACGTCAGCATCGTTGGCCCGGCATTGGGCGGGCGCGTGCCTCGATCGGCTTCGGCGATCCGAGGTCGGAGTCGGCGCTGGAGTCGATCGTGCGAGCCGCGTTCGCCGCCGCGGGGCTGCCCGCGCCCGTCCTCCAGGCCCAGTTCTTCGACGGTGTCGCCTGGATGCCTGAGCGGGTCGATTTCTGGTGGCCGACGTACCGGACGGTCGCGGAAGCCGATGGACTCGCGAAGTTCGAGGCCGACAGTGCCGCGGAACGCCGACGCCTCCTGCGCCGGAGCCATCGACGCGACCAGCGGCTGAGCGACCGGGGCATCGAGCTCGTTCACTTCGGCTGGGAAGATGCGGTCGACCCCAGGTCGGACCTGTTCGCCCGGCTTCGAGCAGCCTTCCACCGCGGCGAGGCGCGCTCCGGCGAACCCCCCACCTGGCGCGCCCCCCACCCCACTCCGACCACCCCGCACGCCGCCCCGCACGCCGCCTGACCACCCACCCGCGGCGGGACCTTGAGCACGGCTCGACCACGCACGACGCGAGTTCGTGGATGGTGGGTGCCCAAGGTCGCCGCTCGAAAGGCGAGCGCGCGGACTTTGGGCACGGGTCGACCATGTTGGGCGTGGATTTGTGGGTAGTGGGTGCTCAAGGTGGCGAGTCACGGGGTGGTGTTTGCGTTCTGGGGGATCGGGCACGGGGCGGGCTCAGTGAAATCTACGGATGGAGTGGGCTGTGCTTACCCTGACTGAGAACGCGACCCTGGTGATCAAGAGCATCACGGGGGTCGAGGGCGCGCCGGAGGGGGCCGGGGTGCGGATCTCGCAGGAGAACCCCGCGGATCCGGCGCTCGCGGTGACGACGACGGAGGCGCCGCGGCCCGGTGACCAGGTGGTGGAGGAGGCCGGAGCACGCGTGTTCCTGGAGCAGAACGCCGCGAACGCCCTGGACGACAAGATCCTGGACGCAGCGGTCGACGACAAGGGCGGTGTCGAGTTCCTGCTGGTGCCGCAGCCGGGAGCCGGTCAGCAGAACGGCGCTGCCCCGACCTCCTGAGCATGACCGTGGGTGCGGCCGGGACCACCCTCCCGGGTCCCGGCTCCATCCCTTCGCCCAGCGGTCAGGCCCAGCTGGTCAGGCCACGCTGCGCTGCGCGATCCAGCTGTCGTGCAGGCGCTCGTACACCCCGCCGGCGCCGACCAGCTCCGCGTGCGCGCCGCGCTCCACGATCTCCCCGTTGTCGAAGACCAGCACCTCGTCGGCCGCTTCCGCGGTCGACAACCTATGCGCGATGGTGACGGACGTACGCCCGGCCATCAGCCGCTCCAACGCCGCGTTGACCCGGACCTCGGTGCCGGGGTCGACGGCTGACGTCGCCTCGTCGAGCACCAGCAGGTCGGGGTCCGCGATGTTCGCCCGGACCAGTGCGACCAACTGACGCTCCCCCGCGGACAGCGACTCACCACGCTGCCCGACCGGCGAATCCAGTCCGTCCGGCAGCGACTCCAGCCAGTCCGTCAGGCCGAGCGATTCGAATGCCGTCAGCAACTCCGCGTCCGTGACCTCCGGCCGGCCGAACCGCACGTTCTCGGCCAGCGACGCGTCGAACAGGTAGCCGTCCTGCGGCACCATCACGACCCGCTCGCGCAGCGACTCGAACGAGATCTCCCGCGCGTCCACGTCGTCCAGCAGCACGGAACCCGACGTCGGATCCATCAACCGGGTCAGCAGCTTCGCGAACGTCGTCTTCCCCGACCCGGTCTCGCCGACCACCGCGACCCGCCGATGCGGCTCGATCCGTACGCCGACGTCCCGCAGTACCAACTCGCCTTCGGGGTAGGCGAAGTCCACGTCCGCGAACTCGACCGTGATCGGCCCGCGCGGCTGCTTCACCCCTGACTCACCCGGGTCGACCACGTCGGCCGGCGTCGCGATCACCCCGAGCACCCGCCGCCATCCGGCGAACGCACTCTGCGCGTCGGTCAGCACCTGCGTCGCGATCTGCACCGGGTCGGAGAACAGCGCCACCAGGAACATGAACGCGAGGAGCTCCCCCAGCGTCGCCTGCTTGTCGACACCCAGCAGCACACCGACCGACAGGACACCGGCGTTGGCCAGACCAGCCGCCAGACCGCCGATCGAGAACGTCACCCCCGTGAGCGCCTGAGCCTTCGTCGCCTGCTTCCGGTAGTCCTCGATCGAGGTGTCGATCCGGTCCTGCGTCCGCTTCTCGATCGCGTACGCGCGGACCACCTGCGCGCCGACCACCGGCTCGGCGACCGCGGACAGCATCTCGCCGACCTTCGCCCGGACGATGCCGTACGCCTTCGACATCGCCCGCTGCAGGTACTTCAGGCTGGCGAACAGCGGGATGAAGCACAGCAGCACCACCAGCGCGAGCTGCCAGGAGTAGACGAACATCACTACAGTCGCGAGCAGCATCTGGCCGATGCTGACCAGGAAGATGAACCCGCCGAACTGCAGGAACTGCGACACCGTGTCCACATCCGACGTGACCCGGCTGACCAGCGCGCCGCGCCGCTCGGTGCTCTGGGTCAGCACCGGCAGGTCGTGCACATGGCGGAACGCCTTGATCCGCATCGTCGCCAGCCCGTGCTCGGAGTTGATCGCGAGCCGCACGGTCGTCAGGTACGACGCTCCGGCCGTGACGAGGATGCCGAGTGTGCAGACCACGCACATCCAGGCGACGTACGACAGGTCCGCTCCGCCCGGACCGGACAGACCCTTGTCGATCGTCTGCTGCACCGCGATCGGTACGACGATCCGCCCGGCGGTCATGGTCAGCGCGAGGATCCCGGTGACCCACCACCCGTTCGCCAGCTCGGGCGACACCTTCAGCCCTTGCCGCAGGGTCTCGAGACCACCGGCGTCATCGCCGTGGTCCAACCGGCTGGCTTCTGCCCCACTCACGCGGATGCTCCTTCCGAGTCCAGATCGTCGATCTCCGCGGCCAGATCCGCCTCTTCCTGGCGTCGCTCCGCGTCCTTCTCGTAGGCGTCGACCAGATCCCGGTAGGCGGCCGACGTCTCCTGCAGTTCGGTGTGCGTCCCCTGCGCCGCGATCCGCCCCTCGTCCAGGAACAGCACCTCGTCCGCGAGCGAGATCGTCGCCTTCCGGTACGCGATCACCAGCACGGTGGTCGCCGCGTCGGCGTCCTGTACGGCGGACCGCAGCCCGGCCAGGATCCGCGCCTCGACCTGTGGGTCGACAGCGCTGGTCGCGTCGTCCAGGATCAGCAGGCGAGGACGCCGTACCAGCGCGCGGGCCAGGGCGATGCGTTGCCGCTGGCCGCCGGACAGCGTCGTACCGCGCTCGCCGACCTTGGTGTCCAGGCCGTCCGACAGCTGCTTCACGAAGCCGTCGCCCTGGGCGATCCGCAGCGCATCCCAGACGTCCTCGTCGCTGTAGTCGCCGCCGAGCGTGATGTTGCCGCGGATCGTGTCGTCGAACAGGAACGCGGTCTGCGCCACCAGCGCGACCGACCCGGCCAGCTCGTCGCGGGCCAGGTCCCGCACGTCGACCCCGTCGACCTTGACCGCGCCCTGCTCCGGATCGACCAGCCGCATCAGCAGCGTGGTCATCGTGGACTTCCCGGCGCCGGTCGGCCCGACCATGGCGACGGTCCGTCCGGGGTCGAGGGTGAAGTCCACTCCGGCCAGTACGTCGCGGTCCGGCAGGTACCCGAACCGTACGCCGGCCACCTGCAACCTGGCTGCCTTCGTCGAGGTCAGCCGCGCCTCGCCGTACTCGATCCCGCCCTCGGCGGTCAGCACCCGCTGGATCCGGTCCCAGCCGACGACCGACCGCGGCAGCTCACCGAGCACCCAGCCCAGCGCGCGGATCGGGAAGCCGATCAGCGTGAACAGGAACGCCACCTGGACCACGTCACCCGCGTCCGCCCCACCCGACTGCACCCGGACGACGCCGACCAGCAGTACTGCGAGCACACCGAGCCGCGGCAGGCCGTCGATCACCGGGTCGAACACGCCGCGGGCCTTGTTCACCGCGATGTTCGCGTCCCGGAGCTGGTACGTCGGGTCCCGGAAGCGCTCGGTCTCGGCGGCCTCGCGACCCAGCGTCTTCACCACCAGCGCGCCGTCGAACGACTCGTGCGCGACCTCGGAGACGTCGGCACGGAGCTGCTGCGCCCGGGTGGCGAGCGGCTGGAGGTAGCGCTGGAAGATCACGTTCGCCACGAACACCAGCGGGAACACCAGGCAGCCGACGAGCGCGAGCCAGGGGTCGGCCGCGAACATCGCCACGGTCGCGAACACCAGCATCGCGATCACACCGATCGCCATCGGCAGTGGAGCGATCACGAACCAGGTCGACTCCACATCCGCGTTGGCGTTCGACAGCAACATGCCGGTCGAGTGCTGGTGGTGCCACTCGAGCGGAAGCTTCAGGTACTGCCGGGTGACGCGGCGGCGGTACGTCGCCTGCAGCCGGAACTGCATCACGCCGGCTCCGAGCCGACGCCCGACCACGCCGATCGCGTTCAGGATGGCGATCCCGATGAACAGCCCGATCAGCGAGGCGATCGCACCGAAGGTGGTGTGACCGGTCTCGAAGGCGGGCCGGAGCACGTGTTCGGTCGCCCAGCCCAGCGCCCAGCCGATGGCCACCGTCATCGCGCCGTAGAGCATGGCGGCGAGCACGGAGAAGGCGAAGATCCACGGCTCCTCCCAGATCGCGACCCGCAGAACTGCGAGCCCCCGCCGGGTCACACTTCCCTTGTCGGGGACTTTCGGCTGCAAGACACTCTCCAGGGCAGTCAGGTGCGAACACCAGGCACAAGCATGACAACGAATGACATTCTGCCATTCGGTGCAGACAACTACGATCGACTTCGTGACCGACTACAGCCGGGTAGAACGACTTGCTCTGTGTGATCTGTTCGATGAGCTGGGGCCCGATCAGCCGACGCTCTGCGAAGGCTGGACGACCTACGATCTCGCCGTGCATCTGTACGTGCGGGAGGCCGATCCGATGGCGGGACCCGGCATCATGATTCCGGCCTTGTCGGACACGACCGCGCGGCGGATGGCGCGGGCGAAGGGGCGCTACAGCTTCGCCGAGGTCGTCGACAAGGTCCGCAACGGGCCGCCCCGGGCCTCGATCTACGCGTTCCCGAAGCTCGGCCACCAGCTCAACACCACCGAGTACTTCGTGCACCACGAGGACGTCCGCCGGGCCCAGCCGTCGTACGAGGTCCGCACGCTGCCGGCCGAGCAGCAGGAAGGCCTGTGGAAGGGCGTCCGGCTCGGCGCGAAGTCGTTCCTCCGGAAGGCTCCGAGCGGCGTGGTGCTCAGACTCCCCGACGGTACGACGTCCGTCGCGAAGCGACCCACCGAGCGCGGGTCCGTGACCGTGACCGGCGAGGCGGCCGAGCTGGTGCTGTTCTGCATGGGCCGTCAGCAGGTGGCCGACGTCCAGCTCGAGGGTGACGCGGAGTCGGTCGAACGGCTCCGCAGCGCGTCATTCGGAGTCTGACTTCCCCGCGCGCCGACGACGCGCTCGCTGGACCATGCTGCTGGCCACGGTGGTCAGTACCACGAGCACGATCGCGGCCAGCACGCCCTGCCACGGCTCGTCGAACAAGACGAAACCGAGGAGTCCGATCGCCATGTAGACCGCCGCCCAGATCGACGACGCGGCCAGGTCCACGACCGCGAACCGCTCCCAGCTGTACCCGGCCAGCCCGGCCGCGAGCAGCACCGGGACCCGGCCGCCCGGGATGAGCCGGGACGTCAGCAACACACCTATCTCGTGGTCGTCCAAGCGGTCGCGCAGTGCGTCCAGCGAGGCGTTGTCGCGCAGCCAGCCGATGCGTTTGGCCAGCCGCTCGCCGCCGAACCGGCAACCGGCGTACACGATCAGGTCGCCGACGTACGCACCGGCGGCACCGGCGATCAGGACGCCGACCAGCCCGATCGGATTGCTGTGCGAGGCCAGCACGGCACCGGCCGAGACGGCCGCGCCGGTCGGCAGCACCGGCAGGACCGCTCCGATCAGAACGGCTCCCGCGAGTGCGAACAGGTACCAGAGGTCGAAGCGCGTGTCGCCGCTCATCCGCGGACCTCGGCCGACTCGCCAGGCACCAGGAGTTCCACCCGCACCGCGGGATCCAGCTCGGCCATCGCGGTCTTGAACCTGTCCCCCGGTGGCAGGAACAACTCCGGCTTGAGCCAGTCGCAACCGATCGGCCAGAACGTCCCGAAATGTACCGGCACCGCCGTCGTGGCTCCGACCCGCTGAACCGCTTCCGTGGCGCGAACCGGATCCAGGTGCCCCTCACCGAGCGACGGCCCCCAGCCGCCGACGGGAACCATGGCCACGTCGACCGGACCGGCTTCCGCGGCCAGACCGTCGAACAGGTCCGTGTCGCCGGCGAACCAGACACTCGGCGAGCTATCCACGCGGTAGCCGAGAGCGGGTCCGGCGTACGACGACCATGGCAGCCGGCGACCGTCGTGGTGAGCGGTCACCGCAGTGATGTCGAGCGAACCGATCCGCACCTGGTTGCCCGGGGCGACCTCGATGCAGCGATCCGACAGGGCGGCGCCCTGGTCCTGGTGGATCAGCTTCGCCGATCCCCGTGGCACGACCAGCGCGGCGTCCGGCGCGACCAGCGCCAGCGATGGCAGATGTAGATGGTCGGAGTGCATGTGCGACACGAGTACGGCGTCACACCGGCCTGCGTCGGGCAGCGGGGCCGGACCACGGCGACGGCGCAGATGCGCGATGCGCGAGGTCAGGACGGGGTCGGTCAGGAGCCGCGTGCCGTCCGCCTCGATGGTGGTGGTGGCGTGCCCCCACCAGGTGATCCGCACGCGTCAGGCCTCCACACTCGTCTCGACCGGCTTGTCCAGGTCCTTGCGATGGCCCAGGAGCTCCAGCCAGCTGATCAGCAGCCTGTGGACCGCGTCGGAGCCTACGGGAGGCTCAGCCAGCACCCAACGACTCGGGTGCACCAGGACGGCGTCGGTCTGCCAGCCGCCGATGCCACCGTGGCACCCGACCAGCTCCTCGAACGCCGCCACCTCGTGGGTGTAGTCGTCCAGCCGGCTGATCACGACGATGTCCCCGTTGTGCGGCATCTCCGCCTGCCACAGCAGCGACGCCGCCGCGTGCTCGCCGTACGGCGTCAACGGGTCGGTGCCCTCGATCCGGCCGGTCCGCAGGACGTGAACCCCCGCGCCGCCGATCGCCACCGGCCCCTCGGCCAGCGAGTCGACCACCACGAAGCCGATGCCGGGGTGAGTGGCCAGACCGGGGATCAGCTTGGGGTGCAGCAGCTCGATCTCCTCCAGCGGCACCCGGCCGGGCGTGGTGGCGAGGTAAAGCAGCGCCAGGTTGCCCGACGCCGTGACGACCATCTGCTCGTCGGCGGCGACCGGCGGCTCGCAGTCCTTCGGGCCGAGCTCTACCCCGCCGCTGGACGCTTTGCCGTGCAGGGCCTTCCGGGTGACCGAACCGGCCACGCTCCGGCGCAGACTCAGCTCGGTCAGGAACGCGTTCACCGGTCCCCATCCCTCGGCCTTGCCGACGGCCGCGACCGGCTCCTTGGCGGTGTCGACCAGGTCGTCGACGACCTCGGTCAAGGTCCGGCCGTACCGCTGCAGGAAGGTCGAGCCCTGGCTCTGGCCGTGGTCGGACAGGACGACGATCTCGTACGAGTGCGGGAGGATGTCGATGATCCGCTGCAGCGCACCGAGCACCCGATCCAGGCCCTCCAGCGTCTGCAGGGACTCCGCCCGGGTCGGCCCGGCGTGGTGCGCGACCTCGTCGTAGTCGACGAAGTCGCAGTAGATAACCGGGGTGCCCTTGACCAGTTCGTCGGTGATCAGCGAGACGTTCAGGTCGCGGAGCAGAACGTTGGTGATCGCGCGCAGGAAGATGTAGGCGCCACCGCGCTTGACCCGCGGGACCAGGTGGCGAACCCGCTGGCGCCGGGCCTGGTGCAGCTCCTTGAAGATCTCCGCGAAGCACAGGATCAGTCCGCGCGCGGCGCCCTGCGGGCTGGAGAAGAACCGCACGTAGCCCCGGCTGCGGCTGTTCGGCAGCGCGGCCCGGCTGAAGACCAGCTCGCACTTGTCCGCGTCCCCGGACCAGTTGTTGCTGATGCTGACGCCGCCGTCGGCGAGCAGACCGCGCCCGGTCGACATCCGGGTCTCGATCTCGGCCGCGTCCCGGCCCCGGTTGGTCACCATCACCCGTCCGGTCTCCTTCTCGTACCACCGGAACGCCGGGATGTGCTTCGAGCCGCCGTGCAGGATGCCGGCCTGGCTGGCCGGAGTGGTCGCCGGTACGCCGGTGTGCCAGCCGACCATCGAATGCTTGCCGTCCCGGATCCAGCCGCCCAGGTTGGGCAGGTTGCCGGCCAGGACCATCCAGTTCAGCAGCGGGGCGGACAGCCCGTCGATCTGGATGATCAGCATCCCGGTCTTCGGCGCCGCCTCGATTGTCCGCGCCCTCCGGTGCACGACCCGCATCACCTCGGCGACGTACGCGTCGTCACTCCCGGCGTACGCGATCCAGCCGACGAACGCGCTGACCGAGGCCATCACGACCGCGACCAGCAGCGGCGCCCCTACGCCCCCGTGCAGGGTCACCCCGGGGTCCACCGTGATGCCGAGGTAGACGACGCCGAACTGCGAGAGCAACCCGCCGACCAGGACGCCGATCGACCCGATCAGGATGGCGACCCCGGCCAGCACCCAGCGCATCAGGATGCTGAAGAGTGCGAGCAGCAGGACCAGGCGCAGGATGGGCGTCCGGCCGTCACTGCTGATCTGCGGCAGCGTCCAGAACGTGATGATGAGCGAGATCAGCGACAGGAGGCCGCCCAGCAGCATCGCCTGCAGTCCCCGGCCGGTACGGCGCAGGTCGAGCCAGAACGGCCGTCGTCGCCGGTCCGAGACCTGCTCAGGTGGTTTCGCCATGGCCCGCTTTCGTGCTCCCCGTCCGTCCTGCTGTGCTGTACCGAGGGTACGAGGCATGCTGCAGCGCAGTTGCACCGCGCCACGCCCTGGACGGGTGGTTCCCGGGTCGGACCCGGGGTACCGCCGGGTGATTCCCTGACCCGGCAGCTTACTGAAGCTCGAGACAGTCGACTTCCCTCTCCCCCGCCGCCGCCGAAGGCGGCGCTCTATTGCACTTCGAGATAGTCGACTTCCGTGTAGAGGTCGCCCTTCGTCAGCCGGATGGTGTTCCAGCCGGCGTTGAGCGTGACCTGGACCGAACTCTGCTGCCAGTTGTCCCAGCCGGTGACCGGGTAACTGACCGAGCCCTGGTTGTTGCCATTGACAACGAGGCCGTGGCTGGCGGCGGCGCCGGAGCCGTTCGCGTAGCCGACGTGCAGGGTGTAACCGCCCGCGACCGGCACGAACACCGAGTTCTCCACCACGAGTCGGCGAAGTCGACGTACGCGACCACCTTGCCGTCCGAGGCACCGGCGGCGTTCGAGCGGACCTGGCAATGGTTCAGCGCGCCGCGCTCGGCCTCGTACCGGACCCGGCTGCCCCGGACGACCGGGTAGTCGTTCGCCCATCCGAGATCTGCGACGTACAGGTGCCGTGACCCGTTCACCCACCCGTGGACGAACACCTTGTCGCCGACGAAGTCCGCGCCTCCAGGCCCGCAGATGTGGTTGTCGAACGTCGCGGTCGTCATCAGCGGCCGGAAGGCGGTGGTCCACGGACCGCTCAGGCTGGGTGCGGTCGCGTACGACGTGAGGTAGTTGCAGTCGGTGTAGCCGCCACCGGAGAAGAACAGCACGTACTGGCTGCCACGTTGCACCAAGTCCGGGGCCTCGATGATCCCGCTGGACGTCAGCAGTGCGGTGTTCCCGCCGGCGAGCGTCGTACCGTTGTTCGCCGTCCGGGTGAGCCAGAGCGTCGACGGCTGCCCGATGGCGTTGCCGTCGTTCTTCCAGACCAGGTAGCGGGTGCCGTCATTGGCGACGAAGGTGTTCGCGTCGATCGCGCCACCGAGTTCGAGCGGGCAGATCAGCGGCGCACTGCCGACCGGGTTGAACGGGCCGAGCGGTGAGGTCGCGGTCGCGACGCCGATGCACTGCCGCCCGGACGCCTTGTGCCAGGCCGTGTAAGTCAGGGTGTAGGTGCCGTCCGCATTCGCATACACATCTGGTGCCCAGGTCCGGCCGGGTTGCGCCCAGCCCGCGGACGGACCGCCGGGCATGGCGTCGCCGCGGATGGTCCACGGCCCGCTCGCGCTCGGCGCGCTGGCTCCTGTGCGGAGCAGTTTTCCATCGATTCACCTGGATGGACAGAGCGGAATTGTGCCGATCCCTGGACCTGGAGCGATCCGGGGTACAGACTCCCGCTGTTGGTTTCCGCCTGGGTTTGAGGGAGTTCTCGTGAGCTATTTACCGAGAGTGTCGGGGCGCGGGGTGGTCGCCGCCGTCGCCGCTGTCGCAGCGGCTGTCGGCGGCGTGGTGACACAGTCGGCCGGAGCACCGGCCGGCGTGCAAGAAACGGCGTTGCAGCAACGGCTTGACACGCTGCTGAACGACGCCCGGTACGACGGGTCGCAGGTCGCGCTGGTGGTCCGGGACGCGACGACCGGCGAGACGCTGTACGACCGGAACGGCGATCAGCGGATGCTGCCCGCCTCGAACACCAAGCTCTTCACGTCGACGGCCGCGATGCACACGCTCGGCCCGTCGTACCGCTTCCACACCGACGTACTGGCGACCGCGCCGGTCCGCAGCGGGAAGTTGCAAGGGGACCTCTACCTCAAGGGGTACGGCGACCCGACCGCGCTCGAGTCCGACTACGTGGGACTGGCCAAACAGCTCCGCGCGGCCGGCGTCCGCGGCGTGGACGGCGACCTGATCGCCGACGACACCTACTTCGACCACGCCCGGCTCGGTGACAGCTGGGCCTGGGACGACGAGCCGTTCTACTACTCGGCCCAGATCTCCGCCCTCACGCTCGCGCCGAACACCGACTACGACTCGGGTACGGCGATCGTCGAGAGCCGGCCCGGCGCGGCGGTCGGTGCACCCGTCAAGCTCACGCTGGTCCCGGGGAACGGCGTACTCAAGCTGGTCAACACCGCGAAGACCGGCGCGGCCGGGTCGTCGAACACGCTCAGCATCGAGCGCGATCACGGCACCAACATCGTCCGGGTGACCGGCTCGGTTCCGCTCGGCGCCTCGGTCGGTCAGGAGTGGGTGACCGTCTGGGAGCCGGAGCTCTACGCGGCCGACGTGTTCGAGCGCGCGCTCGCGGCCGAAGGCATCCGGGTCGACGGTCACATCAAGAACGCGGCCTCCCCCGCCACCGCCCGGCGGCTGGCCCGGGACGAGTCGATGACGGTCGGCGAACTGATGACGCCGTTCCTCAAGCTGTCGAACAACATGCACGCCGAGACGCTGGTCAAGGCGATGGGTGCCGTGGTCGAGACCGAGGGCAGCTGGTCCGCGGGTCTCGGCGTCGTCACCGACTACGCCAAGAGCGTCGGCGTCGACACCAGCCGGATCCGGCTCTCCGACGGCTCCGGCCTGTCCCGCAAGGTGAACGTGACGGCGGACAGCGTCACCGACATCCTGATCGGCGTTCAGAAGGAGCCTTGGTGGCAGCAGTGGTACGACGGTCTGCCGATCGCGGGTAACCCGGCACGCTTCGTCGGAGGCACCCTGCGCAGCCGGATGCTGAACACCCCGGCCGCGAACAACCTGCACGGCAAGACCGGTTCGCTCACCGGCGTGACGGCGCTGTCCGGCTACGTCAGCAACCAGGACGGCCGCAAGCTCGTGTTCTCGATGATCAGCAACAACTACCTGGTCAGCCCGCGGTCGATCGAGGACGCGGTCGGCGTCACGCTCGCGTCGTGGAGCGACCAGGCACCGCCCGCCGCGGTGAGCCCGAACACCTTGCGGACCACCCAGTCCAGCTGTGACCTCGAGTGGGAGAAGGCCTGCTGATACGCCTAATCGGTTCGACAGTACGGCGGTCGTTCACCACGATGTGGGGATGACCGCCGTACTGCCTGCCACGTACTCCGTCCGACCACCGGCCAAGGAGGACGCGGAAGCGGTCTTCGACCTGGTCGCCGCCTGCAACACGGCCGTGATCGGTTTCGCCGACTTCACCCTCGACGACGTCGTCGACGAGCTCACCGCGCCAGGATTCGAGCCCGCGACGGACGGCTGGCTGGTCTTCGACGGCGATCGCCTGGCCGGCTTCGCCACCATCTACGGCAAGGGCGATCGCCACCAGCTCGACGTCTACGTCGTCACCGCCGAGCCGGTCGTCGAGGCCTACCTGCTCGGCGAGCTCACCCGCCGCGCAGCCGAGATCGCGGCTGCGTACGGGCACGCCTCCGTGCCTGTGGACGTGGGCGTCTACCGCGCCGACGCATCCCGTCGCGCCCGGCTGGCCGAGTACGGCTTCACGACCGGTACGACGTACCACCGGATGCGGATCGATCACGCCGGACCGGTCAAGGCACCCGCTGTACCGACCGGGATCACGGTGCGCCGGGGTGCTCCGGACGAGGCGAGCCGACGGGCGGCCCAGGACGTGCTGAACTCGTCGTTCGCGGGCCAGTTCGGGTTCAGCCCACGGACCTTCGAGGAGTGGCACGCGTCGCACGAGAACCAGTCGTCGTTCGACTGGTCGCAGATCACACTGCTCGAGCTGGACGGCAAGGTGGTCGCGTTCCGGGAGTGCACGGACCAGTTCCTCGAGGACGAGAACTGCAACTACATCGGGCGGCTGGGTGTGGTCGCGGAGGCCCGTGGGCGCGGGCTGGCGAAGTTCCTGCTGCGAGATCAGTTCGCGCAGGATGCGTCGGCCGGGCTGGCCGGGACGATCCTGCATGTGGACACGAACAACCCGACGCCCGCCCTCGGCCTCTATCTGTCGGTCGGCATGTCCGCGTCTTTGGTGATCGACGTCTGGCGGTTGGAGGTGCGGGCCGCATGATGTTGCCTGACGGCTACGCCGTCCGCC
This sequence comes from Kribbella sp. NPDC050241, assembly GCF_044459685.1. Lineage (NCBI taxonomy): Bacteria > Bacillati > Actinomycetota > Actinomycetes > Propionibacteriales > Kribbellaceae > Kribbella > Kribbella sp. NPDC050241. The sequence goes on along the minus strand of NZ_JBITJE010000001.1, from coordinate 608,881 downwards.
CGATGCGGGTGGAGGACGCCGCCCTGATCGCCGAGCGGTCTGGCGCCTACACCAGTGCATTGATCGGGTTCGCGAAGCACAGTTCCGAGGACGTGGCGAACTACCTGCGAGACCCGGGTTTCGATCCGGCCACCGACGGGTGGGTGGTGACGGACGAGGCAGGCGAGTTCGCCGGCTCCGCGACCGCGGCCGTGAACAACGACCGGACCCGGGCGAATCTCGAGGTGCTGAGTGAGAATCCGGCCATCGTCGCATGGCTTCTCGATCGGGCGATGCAACGGGCGTCCCACGGTGCGCCAGGCGAGGTCGTGGCGAGTGTCGGCGTGATTCGTCAGGACCGACTGCTGCCGGGGATCGTCGCCGCCCACGGCTTCACGATCGGCACGTCGATCCACCGGATGCGCATCGACTTCGACGGCGAGGTCCCGGCGCCGACGGTGCCGGCAGGCACGACGGTACGACGCGGAGCCTTCGACGACCGCAGTCGCCGGGCGGCTCACGCCGTACTGGTGGAGGCGTTCCGCGGGCAGGCCGGGGCCGATCCACGGCCGTACGACGAGTGGTTCGCGTCGCGGGAGAGCCGGTCGACGTTCGACTGGTCGCAGCTCACGGCGGTCGAGGTCGGCGGACAGGCGGCGGCCGTGACCGAGTGCAACGACAACTTCGTGAGCACCGACAACTGCGGGTACGTCGGTCGACTGGCCGTCGTACCGTCGGCGCGTGGTCGCGGGCTGGCGAAGTTCCTGCTGCACGACGCGTTCGCCGTTGACGCCGCCGCCGGCCGCTCCGGCACGATCCTCCACGTCGACAGCAGCAACCCGACACCCGCCGTCGCCCTCTACACCGCGGTCGGCATGAAGCCTGACCTGATCAGCGACATCTGGCGCAGGAACGTATAGACGCCCGCCGGGGTGGTCGCGGTCCACCCCGGCAAGGCGTCAGTTCAAGACGGCGCGTTGACCGCTGCTGCCCGCATAGACGGTGCGGTCGCCGAGTGGACTGCGCAGGTCGAGGTCGACGGCGATCGCACCGAAGGACGGCCTGCAATGCCGAGTCTCCGGCTGATCCGCGACGGCGGTGTAGCGGTACGCCGCAATCCGGACCGAGGTGTGGTCCTGGGACAGAATGCGGACGACCGTGCTCGGCACACACGGCTGCGGGTTACCCATGCCGGGTCCGACGCTCACCATCAGCACCGACGGGTGGTCCGGCACCGGCGTCGCGGACATCACGCCGACCTCACCCTGCAGCACCATGACCGTCGTACCGACCTTGAACTGGCTCGGCGGTGGACCGTCGTCGAGGGTGTTCGTGGTGGTCTCCGGCCCGGCCGGCTCCTCGCCAGCGCGTGGTAGGCCGACAGTGGCGGCGACTCCCCCGATAACCACAACAACCGCCGCCACCGCAACCAGCACGACCCGGCGCCGGTGACGACGCTGCCGGGCCGTGCGCTCGACGTACTCGAACGGCGGCGCCTCGGCCGGCGTGAGCTCGTCGACGTACTCCATCAGGGCTTCACGCATGCTCGGACACCTCCTTGACCGTGAGCAGTGGCGCCAGGGCCTGCCGCGCCCGCGCGAGGCGGGACTTGACCGTGCCCGGCGCGATCTGCAGTTCCTCGGCGATCTGCTCCACCGGTAGATCCATCACGTGGTGCAGTACGACGACCGCCCGCTGCTCGGGTGTGATCCGCGCCAGGGCGGCGGCGACATCCAGTGCGTCACCATCCGGGCCCTCGACTGCGGCCGGCCGGCCGCGGAGCTTCGCCAGTGCGCGCGTCGCCACCTGCTGCCGGCGCAACCGGCTCACCAGAGTCCGGACCGCGACCGCACGCACCCAGGCCTCCGGGTCGTCGTACCGGCGGATCGAGTCCCACCGGCCGAGCAGCTTCACGTACGCGTCCTGGGCGACCTCCTCGGCGTCGGCCCGCGATCCGCCGATGGACACCAGCAGACCGATCAGCCGCGGCCACGTCCGGCGGTACAGCGCCGCCACGTCGGCAGCCGGGTCACCGTCGCTGTCGTGCACGCCGCGCACCTCCCCAACGGGTCGTCTCACGGCTAACACGCGCGAGCAGCCCACCCGGTTCCCTCCCGGTGCGGAGAAGTTTCGCGCGACCCCGGCCAGAGTGCCAGGTCTTGCTCCCGCGAGATCTGAGAGATTACTCTCGAAACATGTCTCTCAGAAATCCGTACGGCGATTTCGAGATCACCGACCCGCAGGCGATGCGGGCGCTGGCTCACCCGGTTCGACTGGCGGCGCTCAGCTGGCTGCAGCGCAACGGCCCGGCCACGGCGACCCAGCTGTCCGAGCACGTGGGCGCCTCGCCGTCGGTCACCAGCTGGCATCTGCGGCACCTGGCGAACTTCGGGCTGGTGGTGGACGGGCCTCCCCCGGACGGCGGCTCGGACCGGCGGCAGCGCTGGTGGAGCGCGGTCTCGCGCGGATTCCGCTACGAGATGCCCGACACCCCGGAGGGTGCCGAGGCCGGCCGGCTGCTCCGCGCCGAGATGATCAACCAGTCGCTCGAGGCCGTGCAGCAGTGGCTGGCCGAGACCGAGCCCGGACTCGAGGCCGGGTGGAGCCGCGTCGCCGGGTCCGCCAACACCCGGCTGGTCATCACACCGGCCGAGGCCGAGGCGATCGAATCCGCGATCGAGCAACTGCTGGCGCCGTACGTCCAGCGCCGCAACGAGGGCGATACGCCACCGGACGCCGGCTCGGTCCGCTACCTGCGGATGACGTTGCCCGAAGCAACAACTCCGCCTGAGGGATCGCCGTGAGCACGCTGTCCGCCACCAGTCTCTGGCGGGACCGCCGGTTCCGGACCTTCTGGTCCGCGCAGGGCGTGTCCGAGTTCGGCGACCGGATCACCGAGCTGGCGCTGCCGCTGATCGCCGTCACGATGCTCAACGCCTCGCCCAGTCAGGTCGGATTCCTGACCGCGGCGGTCTGGCTGCCGAACCTCGCGTCACTGTTCATCGGCACGTGGGTCGACCACCGCCGGGACAAGCGCCCGCTGATGATCGCGGCCGACCTGTCCCGGACCGTCCTCCTGCTCTCGCTGCCGGCGGCGTACTGGCTGGACGCGCTCACCCTCGGCCAGCTCTATGTGATCGCGATCCTGGCCGGTACGGCGCATGTCGTGTTCAACACCGCCTACGCGTCGTTCTTCGTCGCGCTGGTCGAGCGGGATCAGTTCCTGGAGGCCAACAGCAAGCTGTCCGCGACCAGGTCGATCTCGTTCATGGGTGGTCCCGCGCTCGGTGGCCTGCTCGTGCAGTGGCTGACCGCACCGGTCGCGATCGTCGTCGACGCCTTGACCTTCACGTTCTCCGCCCTCCAGATCAGCCGGATCAAGATGACCCCGGCCGCCTCGGACGAGACAGCCGAACCGCTGCTGCGCCGCGCCCGCGCCGGCATGCGCTACCTGCTCCGGCATCCGTACCTCCGCCGCAGTCTGGCCTGCTCGACGACCGTCAACTTCTTCAACCTGATCAGCACCGCCTTGCTGGTGCTTTTCGCCAGCCGGGAGCTGGGGCTGTCCGCGGGGACGATCGGGATCGCGTTCGGCATCGGTGCGGCCGGTGGGCTGCTCGGCGCGGTCGCCGCCTCCCCGCTCAGCCGCATCTTCGGCGTCGGTCCGTTGATCGCCGCCGGTGCCGTCGTCTTCCCCGGCGCCATCGCGATCGCGGCGTTCGCCGACGGCCCGACCTGGGTCAAGGCCACCGCGCTGGCGGCGGCCGAGTTCGTCGGCGCGTTCGCTGTCATGTGCTTCGACATACCGAACAACTCGCTGCAGGCCGCCGTCACGCACGACTACATGCGGAGCCGGGTGTCGGGGGCCTACAGCACCATCAACTACGGCATCAGGCCGCTCGGCGCGGTCGTCGGTGGGTTGCTCGGCACCTGGATCGGTGTCCGAGCAACCCTCCTCGTCTCCGCGGCCGGCGGCCTGCTTGCCGTCCTGTGGCTCGTCGGCTCGCCGAACATCCGCACCCGCGGACTCGACGGCCTCGAGCCTCCTGAGTTCTAGTCGTGCCCCTTAGTCGTGCACCGCGCGGTCGGCGAGGTCCTCGACGTCGTTGACCTTGGCGACCGTCAGCCGGAGCGGGACCTCCTTGATGAACAGCACCGCGATCAGGCTGACCGCCGCACAGGCGGCCGCGATCAGGAAGATCTGCCCGGTCGCATCGCCGTACGACTGCCGCACAAGCTCCGCCAACTGCGCCGGCAGGTGGCCGACGTCCAGCAGGCTTGTACTGCCGGAGCCACCCTCCTGCAGTTTGCGCGCGGCGTCGGCGCCACCCGGACTGGCGAGCAGACCGGCGACGATCGAATCCTGCACGCGGACCGCGAGGACGGCACCCAGGGCCGACACGCCGACGGCACCACCCAGGCTGCGGAAGAACGAGACCGTGGCGCTCGATGCGCCGATCTGCGAGACGTCAACGGTGTTCTGTACGGCGAGGACGAGGTTCTGCATGGTCATGCCCATGCCGAGACCCATCGCCAGCATGCCGAGTCCGACGTACCAGTACGGCGTGGTGTGGTCGATCGTGCCGAGCACCGTCAGGCCGCCGACCAGAAGGATGCTACCGGCAACCAAGTAGCGCTTCCACTTGCCGAACCGGGTGATCATCTGACCGGAGCCGACCGAGCCGAGGAACGACCCCAGCATCATCGGGATGGTCAGCAGACCGGCCTCGGTCGGGCTGTAGCCGCGGGCGATCTGGAAGTACTGGCCGAGGAACAGCGCGCTGCCGAACATCGCGACACCGACCGCCAGGCTGGCGACGATCGCCAGCGCGGTGGTCCGCTCTCGCACGACCTTCAGCGGAACCAGTGGCTCCTTGACCCGGTTCTCCACCACCACGGCGAGGAAGCCGACCAGCAGCGTGCCGCCGACGAAGAGCGCGGACTGCCACGACATCCAGGCGAAGTCGTGACCGGCGAAGGTGACCCAGAGCAGCGGCAGGCTCGCCGCAATGCTGATCAGCACCGCGCCGAGGTAGTCGATCCGGACCTTGCGCTTGATCAGCGGCAGGTGCAGGTACTTCTGCAGGATGACCAGGCTGATCACGGCCAGCGGGACGCAGACGTAGAAACACCAGCGCCAGCCGAGCCACGAGGTGTCGACGATGACGCCACCGATGAGCGGACCGCTCACGGTCGCGACGGCCATCACCGCACCCATGTAGCCGGAGTACCGGCCGCGGCTGCGGGGCGGGATCGCCGCTCCGATGATCGCCTGGGCCAGCGCCATCAGGCCGCCCATCGCAAGGCCCTGCAGAACGCGGGCGCCGATCAGGAACGGCACGTTGTGGGACATGCCGGCCAGTGCCGACCCGACCACGAACAGGGAGATCGCCAGCTGGACGAGCAGCTTCTTGCTCATCAAGTCGGAGAGCTTGCCCCAGATCGGCGTGGACACCGTGGTGGCCAGCAGGCTCGCCGTCAGCACCCAGGTGTACTGCGTCTGGGTCCCTTCCAGGTCGGCGATGATCGTCGGCAGGGCGTTGCTGACGATGGTCGAGCTCAGCATCGCTGTGAACAGCGCGGCGAGCAGGCCGATCAGGATCTCGAGGATCTCGCGGTGGGTGAGTTCCGGCGCGGTGGGCACAGGCGCACGCCGGGTCTCGATGACAGTCATCAGTCTCCTGTTGGTTGAGATCGCCTCACGCTCGTGGCGGCTTCGGTGATGGCGCGGGCGATCCGCTGCATGGTTTCCGCAGCGGCAAGGAGCGCGTCGTCGTCGAAGTCCGCCATGGCGGTACGAAGTTGCTGGGTGTAGGTGGAGTACAAGGCCTCCAGCTGGGCCTTGCCTTGGGGGGCCAGGCTGACCAGCCCGACCCGGGCATCGGCCGGATCCGGTCGACGGCTCACCAGTCCGTCGGCCTCCAGCGCGGTCAGCTGCCGGCTCACCACCGACGCATCGACGCCGAGCTTGGCCGCGATCTCACCGCCGCGCTGCTCGCCGTCCCTCAGCAGGACCTTGAGCACGCTCGCGTCGGAACGGCGCAGCCCGCCTTCGGGGGTCAGATGCCGATGCTCGATACAACGCACGGCCCGTACCAGCGAGCTGACTCCTTCGAGCAGCTCCTGGGCCGACGCGTCCCGCTCTACCCCCGGGACGAGGGGTTCCTGAGCTAGTTGCATAAACCAACTATATGTCAAAGTAGTTGGTTTCTGCAACCATATGGCAGACTGGACGGTTTCGTTTACGGAGCGTGAGAAATTCTGGAGAACGGCGCAATTCTGGCCACTCTCCGTCTATCATCCTCCGAAGGGGAGCATTTTCTGGGGAGTGCACCGAAGTCCAGGGGAGCGACTGAGGTGAGGCCATGAAGGCCACGGGAATCGAACAAGCGCGCTTTGAACCGACTGTCCTCAGTGCGGTACGCCGCTACTGGGTCATGGTCACGGTCATCGCTGTGCTGACGGCCGTGGCAGCGGTGGGGTACTCGATGCAGCAGGCCGAGGTGTACCGCGCGTACGCCACGGTCACGGTGCCGCAGAGCACCCTCGCCGAGGGTGAGGCCCGCACCCAGTACTTCGACAGTCAGGTGCTGCTGCTGCAGTCCCAGGAGGTGGCCGACCGCGCGGTCCGCTTCGCCAACGCGGAGTTGAACGGCAACGTGCTGACCCGGCGCGACTTCGCGGGCGAGGACAGCTCGCTCGAGATCACCCCGCCGGAGCAGGCCACACCGGGCGGCTTCGGCTCCAGCATCGTCGCCCTGACCTTCACCTGGCCGAGCAGCAAGGTCGCCCAGGCCGGTGTCAACGCGGTGCTTCAGGCCTTCGACGACGCTCGGTCCGCCGCCATCGCGGCTCAAGGTGCGGCCGATGTCGCCGCGGTCCAGCGAGCCATCGACGACGCCCGGACCCAGGGCCAGCGGACCGACCTGCAGAACCAGCGGACGCAGACACTGGTCGACCTGCAGCTGGCCCTAGCCACTCACCCGACCGTCACGTGGGCCGCCGAACCGCAGCTGCCGATCAACGGCAACGCGAAGCGGTCCGGTGCGATCGGGCTGGTGGCCGGCCTCGCCCTGGGTGCCGTGCTGGCCTATCTGCGGGCAGGCCGCCGGCGGTGCCTCGACGACCGCCTCGACCCGGTCGCGATCTACGACGCGCCTCTCCTCGGCGACATCCCGCCGACCGGCCGGAACCGGATCCGGTCCACCTTGTCGGCTACCGCCCATCCCCTGCCGATGGCCGCCGATCCGCAGTCCGCGGCCGCCGAGGCGTTCCGGTTCACCGCGGGGTCGGTCGAGCGCCTGCGCTCCGGCCGGGACCACCGGATGGCCGTCGTCTTCCTCTCGGCCGAGAGCGGATCCGAGCGGAGTACGGTCGTCGCCAACGTCGCACTCGCGGTAGCCGAGAGCGGGACGCCCGTACTGGCGGTGGACGCCGATGCGGGCGGGAGTGCCCTGACCGGTCTGCTTCTCCCCGGCAGCCCGCAGTCCGACGGCTTCGAACAGGTCGTGGCCGGGTGTTGTCCGGTGTCGGAGTGCATCCAGCCGAGCCCGCTCAACGCGGACGTCACCGTCCTCAGGGCCGGTCCCACCCGGGCGCGGCGGACCAGCGGCACGGCGTACGCCGAGGCAGTGGGAAAGCTGATCGCCGAGGCCAAGGAGTCGTTCGAACTCGTCCTGATCGACAGCCCCGCCGTGCTGACGACGGCGAACGCCGTCGAGCTGGTCCAGGACTCCGATGCGACCGTCGTCGTCCTCGGCCCCGGCGAACCGGTGCAGGACCATGTGACAGTGGTGGAGCGACTCGAGCAGGTCGAACCCAGTCTCGCCGGCTACATCTACCGGCGGACCGATCCTGGACCGAAGTTCGTCGGCTGGCTGCGAGCGCGGATCGGTTCTGAGCCCATGCAGCTGGTCGAAATGCTGACATTCCGGCCTGCCAGGGCCCGCCGTACATCGGCACACCAACCACAGGACTGAGCGGGATGGCCTCGCCCGCGGGTACTCCACGCGAGCTCGGCGGTGACCTGCGCGCGCCGCCTCCGGACGCATCGGGACGTCTCTGGATCCTGTACGGGCGGTTGCTCGGGCCTCTCCTGGCCGGCTACCTGCTGCTCGACCGGGCCTTCGCCTACCTCCATCTGCCCGGTAGCCCGTTGTTCGTCGGCGAGATGGTGCTGGGGGTCGGCGCTGCTGCCGCGGTCGTGGCCACCCACTACCTCAAGGTGCCGATCAGGGACGAGTCCATCCTCGCGCCGCTCATCGCGTTCGCCGCCTGGGGACTGATCCGGACGGTGCCCGGCGTCGCGACGTACCACCTGGACGCGGTGCGGGATGCCGCGCTCTGGTTCTACTGCCTGTTCGCGTTCTTCGTCATAGCCGCGCTGGCCAGGTCCCCGGAGCTCCTCGACCGGTGGATCAACGGGTTGAGTCGGTTGGCTCCGTGGCTGCTGCTCTGGCTGCCGTTCGCCGTCGTGCTGTATCCGCTGGCGGACAGTGCCCCCACGGTGCCGTTCTCCACGGTGTCGGTGCTGTCGCACAAGGCCGGGAGCTCGGCCATCGCCGCGCTGCTCGTGCTCGGGTGTATGTGGCTCCTGCCCGGGACGCGCAGCGCTCGGAGCCGTACGGGCTGGAGCTTGATGGCGCTCGTTGTCGTCGCACTTGCCGCCACTCAGAATCGCGGTGGTCTGCTCGGCGTGATGGCCGGTGGGGCGGTCGGACTGGCGTTCCTCCGCAACCGTGTGGGGCTCGCCGCCCGCGTCGTACTCGTGATGACTGTCGGCCTGGGACTGGCCTCACTGCTGTCGCTGAAGGTGCCGCTCGGCGGACTGCAGGGGCGGGAGTTCTCGGCTACCCAACTGATCTCCAACGTCGCGAGCCTCGGTGGAAAGGAAACGCCCGGCAACCTGGGCGGCACCGTCGAGGGGCGTCAGCAACTCTGGTCGCGGATCCTCGACAAACAGGTGGCGGACGGCCATCTGGTCGACGGGTCCGGCTTCGGCCAGAACCTGGCCAGCGAGGTCGGCATACTCGATGCGGGCAAGGACTCGCTGCGGAGCCCGCACAACTCGCACCTGCACATCATGGCCAGGTTGGGTCTGGTCGGCATCTCGTTGTGGATCGCCTTGTGGGTGGGGTGGTACTGGCGCATGATCGGCGGCTGCCGGCGGCTGGCCCGCGAAGGGCTGCACACCAGGCGTCAGGTGGGCGTGCTCTCGCTGATGGTGACGACGGCCGTGCTGGTGTCCTGCTTCTTCGATCCCCAGTTGGAGGGACCGCAGGTCGCGGCGCTGCTGTGGACCTCGTTCGGCATCGGGGTGGCGGTGACCACGGTCCGGCCGTGGTTCCGTGGCGGGATGGGACCGTGAGATCCAGGACGCGTTGGATCGCAGCAATCTGCCTGCTGGCGGCATTGCCGGCCGTGTCGTGCGACGGCGAGCCGACCGACACCGCTCTGCCTGGCCGCGCCGGACTCACCGGGCCCGTTGGTCCGGTTCCGAGATCCTGTGACGGCGTCTCCGTCGGTCCGTCCGAGGACCTCCAATCGGTCATCGACGCGCACGCGGCCGGTACGACGTACTGCCTCTCCCCAGGCACCTACCGGCTGGAGCAACCCCTGGAGCCGAAGCAGGGTGACGCGATCATCGGTCGTCAGGGCGCGGTGGTCAGTGGGTCGAAGGTACTCATCGGCTGGCAGCAGCACGGCGGAGTCTGGTCGACCACGGGCTTCCTGCCCACGGAGCCGAGCGACCACGGCGAGTGCATGGAATCCGTGCCGACCTGTGCGTACGCCGAAGACGTGTTCGTAGACAAGCAGCGGCTGAGTCGGGTCGGGTCCAGGTCGGCCGTGACCGCCGGCACGGTCCATGCCGACTACGCCACGAACACGATCACCATCGGCGACGATCCTGAACTCCGCCTGGTCGAGCAGGCCGTCGCACCCAGCCTCATCAGTGCGACCGTCGACAACGTCACCGTCGCCAACCTCGTTCTCGAGCAGGCCGCCAACGAGGCCCAGGTCGCCGCCGTCGAGACCCGCCGGACCACGCCGGACGGCATCGGGTCCGGCTGGCGGATCTCGCACAACGAGGTGCGCCTCAACCACGGCGTCGGCCTGGGGCTGGCCGACGGAGCCGTCGTCACCTCGAACTTCGTGCACCACCAGGGCCAGCTCGGTTTCGGTGCCTGGGGCAACGGATCGGTCGTGAGCGGCAACGAGATCTCGTTCAACGGTGTGGCCGGCTACTCGGCGGACTGGGAAGCGGGCGGGAGCAAGAGCTGGCACACCGACCGGCACGCGGTCAGGCACAACTACGTCCACGACAACCTCGGCCCGGGGCTGTGGACCGACGGTGGCAACATCCACACGGAGTACTCGTTCAACAAGATCACCGGGAACTGGGGAGCCGGCATCCAGCACGAGATCAGCTACGACGCCACGATCAAGGACAACGAGATCTCCGGCAACGGCCGACGGCACAGCGGCTGGGCCTGGCAGGCCGGCATCCAGATCCAGTCGTCGGGCGGCACGGGACTCATCGAGGTCGCCGGTAACACCCTCGGCGAGAACGCCAACGGCATCGCCCTGATCGAGAGCGGCGGCCGTGCCGACGAGGAGCCGGCGCCGCACGGACCACACGTCGTTCGCAACGTCTGGGTCCACGACAACCGCGTCACCCTGTCCGCCGGCCAGACCACCGGTGCGGTCCAGGACATCGGAGACGACGCCGTCTACACCGGGGCCAACAATCGCTTCGAGAACAACACGTACTTCGTGCCGTCACTCGACGAGCCGTACTTCTCCTGGAACGACACCGACCTGACCTGGTCCCAGTGGCGCGAGGCGGGCAACGACAGCGGCGGGCAGGCCGCACGCACCAGCCGCTGAACGCCGACCGACGGCGCCAGTCAGCTGAGGTCGGCCGTGGCCGGTCGGTTGACGTCGGCCGTGGCCGGTCAGGTGAGGTCGGCGTTGAGGCGGGCGAGGAGGCGGCCGAGGTCGGCCAGGTCGGTGGGATTCCAGCGGTCCAGGATGGCTCTGAACTCGGTCTGGCGCTGGGCGCGCATGGCACCGAAGCTGTCTGCGCCGGTGGCCGTCAACCGGAGCAGGCGGGCGCGGCCGTCGTCAGGGTCGCCGACGCGCTCGATCAGGCCGAGGTTCTCCAGCTGGGTGATGCCTCGGCTGACGGTGGACTTGTCCAGGCCGAGCGCCTGGGCGACGTCGGACGCCCGAACGCCGGCGCGACCGCCGGACGTCCCGAGCTCGATCTGGGAGATCAGGGCGTAGCCGGCCGCGTCCATGTCCGGGTGCACCCGGCGCGCCAGCCGCAGCGACGCCGACCGGGAGCGACGGAACAGCGCCGACAACTCCTGCTCGATGTCCGCGAGCATGCGCTCCCTGTGCTCGGTCCGCGGCGACTCGACGACCTCGTTCACCGGACCACGATCCCGGCATCGCGCAGCGCCTTCTTGACGTCGGCGATCCGGAAGTCGCCGAAGTGGAACACGCTCGCGGCCAGTACGGCGTCCGCGCCGGCCTCGACCGCCGGTGGGAAGTGCTCCGGCGCCCCCGCTCCCCCGCTGGCGATCAGCGGGATATCGACCACCTCGCGCACCGCCCGGATCAGCTCCAGGTCGAAGCCCTGTTTGGTGCCGTCGGCATCCATCGAGTTCAGCAGGATCTCCCCCGCTCCCAGTTCGGCACCGCGCCTGGCCCACTCGATCGCGTCCAGACCGGCCGACTTGCGGCCACCGTGCGTGGTCACCTCGAAACCGCTCGGCTGGTCCGCGGCCCGCCGTACGTCGAGTGACAGCACCAGCACCTGGTTGCCGAACCGGTGGGCGATCTCCCGGATCACGTCCGGACGGGCGATCGCGCCGGTGTTGATCCCGACCTTGTCCGCGCCGGCCCGCAGCAGCCGGTCCACGTCTGCCGCCTCGCGCACACCGCCGCCGACGGTGAGCGGGATGAACACCTGCTCGGCCGTCCGCCCGACCACGTCGTACGTCGTCTCCCGCGAGCCCGAGGACGCGGTGATGTCGAGGAAGGTCAGCTCGTCGGCACCCTCCGCGTCGTACACCTTGGCCATCTCGACCGGGTCTCCCGCATCGCGCAGGTCGGTGAAGTTGACCCCTTTCACCACCCGCCCGCCATCCACGTCCAAACAGGGGATCACCCGCACGGCAAGAGTCACGCGGAAAGGGTACCGACTCGACCCTGGGAACCCCGCCTGAACGTCCGGCGAGACCCCTCCCGCGGTCAAGAGGCCGGCAGCAGCCAGATGTCGTCGCGAAGCAGCACGACGGGACCACTCGGCGTGGTGGCGGTGACCGACAGACCGTCGCCACCGACGACGACATCGGTGTGGACGGACGAGTTGTTCAGCCCGAGGGCGTAGCGCTCGTCGGGCGTCAGCTCCAGGCCTTTGTCGACGGCGAAGGGGAAGCTCTGCCCCCAGGCGACGTGGCAGCCGGCGTTCTCGTCGAACAAGGTGTTGTGGAAGACGACACCTGCCTGCGCGATCCGGGACTCCTTGTCGACCAGGGCCACCTCCCCCAGGCTGCGGGCACCCGGGTCGGTGTCGAGCTGCGACCGGACCAGGTCCGCCCCGGTCGTGGCCGAGACCTCGGTGATCCGGCCGTCCGCGAACGTGAGCCGCAGGTCCTCGACGAGTTGGCCGGCGATGACGACCGGCCGGGTCAGCCGGACCACACCGTCCGCGCGGCGTCGGTCCGGGCTGGTGAAGACCTCCTCCGTCGGGATGTTCGGCAGGTACGCCACGCCGCCCGGGTCAACCGTCGAGCCGCCGGTCCAGCGGCAGTCGGGCAGCAGGCCGACGGTCAGGTCCGTACCTTCGCCGACGTACCTGAGCTCGCTGATCTGCAAGGCATCGAGGGCAGCACACCGAGCCGCGAGGGCCGCCGACCGTTCCCGCCAGGCCCCGACCGGATCGGTCTCGTCGAGGCGCATGGCCTGGGCAACCACGCCCCACAGCCGGTCGACGTCCGGCTCGCCGTACACCTGAGTGGCCCAGTCGGCGTTCGGAGCGGTCACCACCGTCCATCGCCACCCTTCGGACATGACAGCCTGCTGCATGGCGATCGCCTCTTGCCTTCGTACGGCGGCCATCCGCGCGGGGTCGATCCCGGCGTACAGAGCCGGATCCGGCGTACCGACCAGGGCGATCGATGCGATCCCGTCGTCGGTCCAGCTGCGAGTGCGTTCCAATGCCCAGGGCCGGTCCGCCGTCAGGGCCTCCAGGTCGGCGTGCATGAGGTCGGACCGCCGGACGACGGCGTCGGACCAGAGAACGTCCACCCACCGCGCCCCGGCCAGATAGGCACGCTCGACCACCAGCCGGGCGATCTCGGCCTGGGCGACGTCGGCGGAGACCACCACCCCCTGCCCGGGCTGCACGTTCACGCCGACCCGGACCGCCAACTCGGCGAATCGCCGTACCCATTCCTCGTTCATTCCAGCCCCTGACCTCGATATTCACGTTAGGGTGAACATTGACAGACGGGTGAACATTGGGCAAGAAGGAGCGCCATGCAGCCACCAGCCGACGTCTCGCCGGTCAGGGTGATCACCGACCTCGAGACGATGCGGACCCTCTCGGACCCGACCCGGATCGCGATCCTGCGTGTGCTGATGAGCGGCGGCCGGTCCGCGCCGGTGATGTCGGCCAAGGAGATCGCGGCGGCACTCGGCGAACCACAGACGAAGCTCTACCGCCACCTCAAGCAACTCGAGGCGGCCGGCCTGATCCAGGTGGCGGAGACCCGGCTGGTCTCCGGCATCCAGGAGCAGCGGTACCGGACCGCCCAGTTGACCTTCACCCTCAGCGGGGACCTTGTCACCGACCCATCGGCGTCCACCGAGTTCGCCGACACCCTGTCCTCTGTGTTCAGTGAGTTCCACACCCAGTTGACCGGGAACCTGAGCGCAGGGCGAGTGCCGATCGGCACGGAGGCGGAGACGCCGCTCGGCCTGTTGATCGGGCGCGGGATGGTCGCCCGCGTGAGCCCCGTCCGCGCCGCGGACTTCCGGCGTCGGCTGCTGGCGCTCCAGAACGAATTCGACACCCTCGCGGACGACGACCCGAGCGGCATCCCGGTTCACCTGCTGATCGGCTGGTACGCGGTCGTTGATCCGGAGTGAATCAATACTAGTTGCACTGCAACTAGATGCCATGTAACCATCCAACCGTGAAAACCACTCTGATCGCCGCGCTCGTCGCGGCCACCACCTCCGTCCTTCCGGCGTCCGCGGCAGCGCAACCACCGGCCACCCACTGGTCGGCCGCCTGGACCGCCGCGATGCAACGCCCCTCCGCTGACAACTCGAACTGGTCCACGGCGGGCTTCGACCACCAGACGATCCGCCAGTCCATCCGGCTCAGCACCGGCGGTCGCAGCCTGCGGATCCGGCTCTCCAACCAGTACGGTGCCAAGCCGCTGCACGTGACCGGGATGACCCTGACCAGGGCCACAGGCGGACCACACGACACGGTGACCTTCGACGACTCACGCCGTACCACTGTCGCGACCGGCCGAACGATGACGTCGGACCCGGTGACCATCGCGACCGACGCCGGCGACCACCTCGTCATCAGCCTGTACGTCGACGGCGCCACCGGGCCCGCGACGTACCACGAAGACGGACTCACCACGACCACCGCGGCGCCCGGCGATCACCTGTACGACGGAGTGGTGGGTAGCGAGGCCAGCCATTCCGTGTACTACGTCACCGGCGTCGATGTGACCGGCGCGGCGGGCACCGTCGTCACCTTCGGCGACTCGATCACCAACGGCCACAACTCGACCGTCGACGCCGATCGCCGGTACTCCGATGCACTCGCGGAGCGCCTGCAGTCGAGTCGGCTGGGGGTGGCCAACGTCGGCATCACCGGGAACCTGCTCCTCAGCGAATTGCCCTGCTTCGGCGCGTCGGGCGTGTCCAGGTTCGACCGCGACGCGCTCGGGCAGCCGGGTGTTCGCACCGTGATCGTCGAGGAAGGCGAGAACGACATCTGGGACAGCGAAGGCAACTTCGGCGGCTGCGGCGTCACGGCCAGGGTCACCGCGGACCAGCTCATCGCCGGCTACCGGAGCATGATCAAGGCCGCGCACTCACGCGGCGTCCGGATCGTCGGAGCCACGATGACGCCGTTCAAGGCCGACTACATGCAGCCGGCCGACTTCGCGCGGGCGGAGGCGATCCGCGACCGGGTCAACACCTGGATCCGGACCTCAGGCCAGTACGACGCCGTCGCCGACTTCGCACGAGCCGTGGGAGACCCGTCCGACGAGCAGCAACTCAACCCGGCGTACGACTCCGGCGACCATCTGCATCCCAACGACGCTGGGTACGAGGCGCTGGCGGTGGTTGCGTCCGAGGCACTCTCCGGACGCAACCAGCGGTGACTACTTCCAGGCGCGGCGCTTGGATCCGGCCGGCTTGATCGGGGCGGTGGACTCCCAGACCCGGCGCCAGCGGGCGGCGTCGGGGCCGGACTGGGACGGGGACGCGCCGGCGGCCACGCGGCGGCGCGCCTCGTACCAGGTGGTCGACTCCTCGTCGAGGAGGGCCGAGACCGCCGCGGAGATCTTCGGCGCGAACTCGCGGGCGCTCTCCCCTTCGGCCGGGCTCAGCGGATCGCCGTACCGGACCGCGACCGAGGGACGGCCGGGCACCGGCCAGCCGCGACCGCGCGGCATCGCGGCGAACGAGCCCTTGATGCCGACCGGGATCACCGGCACGCCGTGCTCGACGGCCAGGTACGCCGCGCCCATCCGGAACCGCTCCATCCAGCCGTCCGGCGACCGGGTGCCCTCCGGGAACACGACCACGTTCCAGCCGTCCGCGAGCAGGTCGCCCGGGGTCGAGCTGAGCTTGCCGCCGCGGCGCTCGATCGGGAACGTGTTGAACACGATCGCCGACGCGGTCGCCCGCCACCAGGTGTCGAAGAAGTAGTCCGCCGCGGCGGCGACCGCGGTCTTGCGGCGCATCGCGTCGGGCAGGGTGCACAGCACCAGCGGGGTGTCGAGGTGTGACGAGTGGTTCGCCACGATCAGCGCCGGCCCGTGCAGCTTCAGCAGCGAGTCGAGCCCGCTGACCTGCGGGTTGACCTCCCATCGCAGCACCGAGTTGAGCGCGCCCTTCTGCAGCACCTCGCGGACCGCGATCGCAGCCGGCGTCCGGGCCCACTTGGTCGGGAAGACCGAGGTCTCCTTCGGGATCACGTACGGCTCGGCCGACCGCGGCACCTGCGGCCGCCGGCCCCACCGCCACCCGCGCGCGACCTGCTTCACGTCACGCGCGGTGTCGCGGCTGAACTTCACCAGGCTGGTCCCCATCAGCGCACGTCCGCGAGCAGGTGCGGCGGGTTGTGCAGGTACGTGATCGAGGGCGACCGGCCGACCGAGTGGCTGACCATCTCCAGTGCGTCCTGCAGGGTCGAGGCCGACCGGAAACCCATCCGCTCGACCGTCTTGCGGTTCGCGCCGACCCAGACGATGTCACCGCAGTGGTCCAGGGCGTGGGAGATCCAGTACCACATGTAGAACGGGTGCACGCCGTGGTACGCGTAGGACGTGCGGTACAGGTGGATGTACCACGGGTCCTCGGCGTACTGCTTCTCGAACTTGGCCTCGATCGTGGCCGGGTCGGTCGACTCCGACAGCACCTCTTCGAAGAAGTCGACGTACGACGGGTGGTGCAACTGGCTGAACTCGTAGTCGACCGGGTGGTACAGGATCACCGCGCCGTCCTTGCGGACGATCGGGTTGCCCCGGTAGGAGTTGAAGTAGTAGCCCAGCCCCATGCAGGCCGCCAGGATCGGGTTCATCACCGAGTTCACGTTGTACGGGCCGATGAACGGCACACCCATGATCGCGACGTCGGACTGGCCCTGCACCTCGACCAGGTGCTGGCGGTGCACGTTGTCCAGCGTCTTGTCGTGCACCGGCTCGATCTTGCCGGCGTGGATTCCGGTCAGGCCGTAGTTCGACCGGACGTCGGTGAAGATCTTGTGCCGCAGCTTGCCCGGCGCGGCCGCGAGCGCGCGCTTGGTGCCGAGCATCGAGGCCTGGTCCTTGATCGACCACTCCCACTCGCGCTTCTGCAGGAACTCCAGCGGGCCGCCGAAGATGTCGTTGTTCAGCGACGTCTCGATCTGGAAGACCTTGACGTGCTGGGTCAGGATCTCGCCCATCCGCCAGGCCGAGTGGTGCATCTTCGAGGCCTTGTGGTCCATGAAGGACCGCGAGTGGATCATCGTGTGGCTGTTGTGGTGGTGCTTCAGCGACTTGTACGACGCCAGGCCGATCGACGTCGACTTGTGGCCGCCGTCCATCGCCACCAGGTTCACGTTCACGTAGACGAGCAGGTCGGACTCGGCCGCCCGCTTGGAGATCTCCACGTCCTCGCCGTGCTTGGTCTGAGCCAGGTGGGTCAGGTTCGCGGTGTCCTCGGCGTCGAAGTTGTACAGCTTGCCGTCAGGGAAGAAGGACCGGAACACCCGCTCGCCGACGATGTCGCGCAGCTCGTTCGGGGTGAGCCGGCGGTGCAGCGCGTTCGCCGAGATCAGCTCGACGTCGTCCACCCCGGCGGCCGCGGCCAGCTCGAGCACCGCCTCGATGATGCGCTGCCGGATGTCCGGCTTCTTCATCGGCGGCAGCGGGATCGAGATGTCGTCGAACGCGATCGTCAGGCGCATCCCGGCGAACAGCAGCTCGGGCAGCGGCTCGGACTCCAGCGGGTTGAGCAGTGCGTTCTGGATCGCCTCGTCCACGTCCCGCACCGGTGGCAGCGCCTCCGGCGGGTACACCACCCGGGTACCGAGCGGGAAGCGCTCCAGCAGGAATCCCTCACCGTTGTGGACGAGCAGGGGCGGAGTCCGGTCGTCCACCTCAAGCACAAACCCTGGCCGAGACATGTCAGAACCTCTCTCGTACGTCGTGCAGCGCTGTCACGGCCCTCATGAGGCCCTCACATCGAAAGCAACCTTGACCGTGCCCAGTCGGCCGGCCGAATGCGCGTGGTCGATCGCCTCGCGCCAGCGGTAGAGCGGGTAGCGCGCGCCGACCACGCCGTCCAGCGGAGCCTTGGCGGCCAGCTCCAGCGCGGTCTCGAAGGCAGGGCGGCCGTTCGGCTCCTCCCGCGCGGACGCGTAGGTGCCGGCCAGCTCCAGCTCACGGAACCACACCGGCGACAGGTCCGCGCCGGTCGACGGCATGCCGGACAGCACCACCCGGCCGCCGGCCTTGGTCACCCGGAGCACGGTGTCGATCGAGTCCTTACTGCCGACCGCGTCCACGGCGATGTCGACACCGCCGAGCAGGAACTCCTTGGCCATCTCCGGCTTCAACCGGAACGCACCGGTCGAGCGTCGTACGCCGCGGAAGACCTCGTCGGGCGCGACCACGTCGCTGGCGCCGAACGCCCGGGCCAGCTCACGCTGCTTGGCGTGCTTGGCGACGACCGTGATCCGGCCGGCCTGGGTGAGCTCGCGGAGGGCGAGGGTTGCGAACAGGCCGACCGCACCTGCGCCACTCACCAAGACCGACTGGCCCGGCGCGACCTTGGACCTCAGCGCCGTGTGCACGGCGCAGGCGAGCGGCTCGACCAGCACTGCGCGCTCGTTGGTGAGTGTCTCAGGTACGGCGTACAGCTGGCTGCGGTGAGCGATCATCACGTTGCCCCAGCCACCGCCGGTGTCCTGGCAGAAGCCGGTCTGCAGACCGGGCGCCACATGGCCGACGGTGATCCGGTCGCACCGGTTGGTGTTGCCGGACGCGCAGCCCTGGCAGGGCTCGACACCGCGGGCCGCACAGGTCAGGACGCTGTCCATCACCACCCGGGTGCCCTTCGGCAGGTCCTCGCAGTCGTCGAGCAGTTCGCCGACGATCTCGTGACCGGGGACGAACGGCATCGACACCATGGCGGAGAAGTACAGCTTGGTGGATCCGGTCACCATGCCGAGGTCGGAGCCGCAGATGCCGGACAGGATCGGGCGGATCCGCGCCCAGCCCTCCCGCTCGGCCTTCGGCTCGTTGATGGTGACGAGACGCAGCGGCGCGGCCGGACCGGTCAGGATGCCGGGGATGCGGCCGCCGACCGCCTTGGCCGCCAGGTACTTGGCCGGCGACCGGTACATCTCGAGCGCGAGCATCATCGGGCCATCCCAGGGAGCTCCAGTCGCGACGATGTGGACGGGGTCTTCCAGTCGACGATCTGCCAGCGCGCGGCCCGGGCGGCCCGGAACAGCGACACGTCCGGCGAGACGGCGACCGGATTGCCGACCACCGACAGCATCGGCAGGTCCGAGTGGCTGTCGGCGTAGGCGTAGGACCTGGACAGGTCGATGTTCGTACCGCGGGCGCGGTGCTTGAGCCACGCTGCCCGGGACTCACCGACCAGCGGCGGTCCGGACAGGAAGCCGGTGCAGCGGCCGCGGTCGTCGACGGCCAGTTCGGCCGCGACGATCTCGTCGAACAGCGGCTCGAGCGGCCGGGTCAGCGGCCGCACCGCGCCGGTGATCAGGATCGTCTTGTGCCCGGCCGCGCGGTGCTCGCGGATCCGCCGTACCGCGGCTCCGCTCAGCCGCTCGAGGACATGCTCGGCGAGGACCTCGTCGACGATGCGGTTCAGTTCCTCCAGATCCGCGCCCTCGTAGCGGCGGTAGATCGTGCGCAGGAAGGTACCGCGGTCCTTGCGTTCGGCCGAGATCAGCTTCGGCAGCCGGCGCAGCATCGCGCCGATCTCACCGACCCGCTGGTGGCTGTCCAGCTCGGGCAGCCGCATCCACAGGTAGGTCTCGATCACGTTCGACGACAGCAGCGTGCCGTCCATGTCGAACGCGGCGATGACCTCGGTGTCCTGCGAAGGCTCGACCTTCTTCAGTACGCCGGCCGACTCCAGAAGCGCCTTGTTCCGCTTCTTCCGTACGACGTCCAGCCGGCGCATCGACTCGGTGACGCTCGGGCAGTGCAGCTCCTGCAGGTAGTACTGCCAGTCCACGATCGAGGTGTCGCACCAGAACTTCTCCCGGTCGTCACCCTCGAGCGCGTTGTGCAGCGCCAGCACGTTGTCGTCGATGAACTGCAGCTCGGCCTGCGCGTACTCGGAGTACAGATCCATGTAGCGGCGGAGGAAGTCGAGCCGGCGCTTCTGCACGTCCAGCTCCCGCGCGTACTTGCGGACCCGTTCGCTCCTCGGCACGGTCGTGATGATCTTGTCGGCGATCTTGTGGGCCTTCTCGCCGTACCGGAGCATGCTCTCGACCGAGTCGCCGCCGGGGAACTTCCAGACCGGGAGCCGGACCGCGCCACGCTCACCGAGGTCGAACGGGTGCTTGGAGAAGTACGCGCGGACGCCGGCGTACAGCTGCTCGAAGGTCAACGGGTTCCGGGCGCCGGAGCTGACGTGGTAGTACTCCGGCCTGTTCAGCTCGGGCTCGGTCGCCATCACTGCGCAGATCGCGCCGACCACGTGGTCGACCGGGATGATCTCGACGACGGAGTCAGGGCTGGCCGGGAACTCCGGCAGCTCACCGCGGCCGTAGGCCAGGATCAGCGGCTCGGCCATCTTGAAGCCCTCGATCCAGCCCGGGTGCGGGCTCTGCACCGCGGACTCGATGATGGCCGGCCGGACGATCGAGGTCGGCAGCTTGGCCGCGAACTCCTCGACCACGCGCTCGCCGAGGGCCTTGGTGAACGTGTAGCAGTCGGTCCAGCCGAGACTGCGGGCGCGCTCGGTGCCGGTCTCGACCAGCTTCTTCGCGACCCACTCGGTCCGGCGGCGCTCGGTGTCCGTCGCGGCGGTCAGGTGGCCGGCCCGGCGGTGCAGCTTCTCGGCGTCCTTGCGGAACTTGGCCAGCATCGGCGCGGACCGGGACTGCTCCTCGATCCGGGCCTTCATCGCCATCCCGGCCTCGGCCTCGCTCCGCCAGTCGACACTGTGCTCGACCGACGCCTCGGGGATCGCACCCCGGCGACGGCCCGCGGTGTAGGCCGTGGAGATGTGGACGTAATGAACCGGCCGCGCCGTTTCGACGATCCGCTCGAGCAAGCTCTTCGTGCCGAGCACGTTGGTGGTGAACGCCTCGTGGATCGGCGGGTCGAAGCTGACGTCGCCGGCGCAGTGCACGACGATGTCGAGATCCTTCGGCAGTTCCGGTACGTCGGACAGGTCGCCGTCGATCACCTGGATCCGGGCACTGTTCAGTGCCTCGGCGTCGGCGTACTCGGTGCCCTCGCCGTAGAACGGCTTGAAGATGTCCTTCTTCAGCAGTTGCGCCATCCGGTCGGTGCCGTTGAGCGACCCCTTCGGGCGGATGATGGCGACCACGGTGGTCCCGGGCAGGTCGCCGATGATCCGGTGCAGCAGCGCCTCACCGACGAATCCGGTGACGCCGGTGACCAGGACCTTCTTGTCCTTGAGCTTGTCGGCCAGGCTCACTGGTCGCCTCCACGCGTGAGTTCGAGTGCCTCGGTCAGGGTGAACGCACCGGCGTACAGGGCCTTGCCCACGATCACGCCCTCGACGCCGTCGGCGACCAGCGTGCTCAGCGCCACCAGGTCGTCGAGGCTGGAGACACCGCCGGAGGCGATGATCGGCTTCGCGGTGCGCGCGCACAGGTCGCGGTACAGGTCCAGGTTCGGCCCCTGAAGCATGCCGTCCTTGGTGACGTCGGTGACCACGTACCGCTCGCAGCCGGCCGCTTCGAGCCGCTCGAGGACCTCGTACAGGTCGCCGCCTTCTTTGGTCCAGCCGCGGGCCGCCAGGGTCCGGCCGCGTACGTCGAGCCCGATCGCGACCCGGTCGCCGTACTGCTGGATGATCCGGTCGCACCACTCCGGGTCCTCGAGAGCGGCGGTGCCGATGTTGACCCGGCGAGCGCCGGTCGCCAGCCCGGCCTCGAGTGAGTCGTCGTCCCGGATCCCGCCGGACAGTTCGACCTGAACGTCGAGCTTGCCGGTCACGTCGGCGAGCAGTTCACGGTTGCTGCCCCGGCCGAACGCGGCGTCCAGGTCGACGAGGTGGATCCACTCCGCTCCGGCGTCCTGCCAGGCCATCGCGGCCGCCAGCGGATCGCCGTACGAGGTCTCACTTCCGGCCTCTCCTTGCACCAGCCGGACAGCCTGACCGTCTGCCACATCCACGGCAGGCAGCAGCACCAGGTTCTCAGACATGGCCCACACCCTAGATGGCGTTAGTTCGAGTTTCGTAACCCGCTGCCCCGCTGAGTCGTTTAAATCCGATCTGTCGCAGCCATACCAGTCTACCTACTGGTTTCATCGATCTAGGGTGGCTGAATGGTCACGCTGGAGGAGCTCGAAACGGATCCACATCCGGCGCTCGCGGCCTTGCGGCCGGTGGG
Organism: Kribbella sp. NPDC050241; assembly: GCF_044459685.1. Taxonomy (NCBI): domain Bacteria; kingdom Bacillati; phylum Actinomycetota; class Actinomycetes; order Propionibacteriales; family Kribbellaceae; genus Kribbella; species Kribbella sp. NPDC050241. Next base: position 586,518 of record NZ_JBITJE010000001.1, on the reverse strand, counting down.
ATGGGTCGATGCCCTCGACAGCTGGGTCGTCGCGAGCCGCGAGCTCGCACTGACCGTTCTGCGCGATCCCGACACCTTCACGGTCGATGATCCGCGCTTCTCCACCGCGCAGGTCGTCGGACCGTCGATGCTCTCTACGGACGGCGCCGCGCATGCCAACCACCGCACGCCGTTCGAGGCCACCTTCGGCTTGGCCGAGACCCGCCGACGGTTCACCTCAGTCGTGCAACAGACCGTGGACGAGTTGGTCGGTGCTCTTGAGCCGCCGTCTTCGGATCTGCGCCGTACCGTGGCCGGTCCGTTGTCGGTGGCGGTCGTGGCCTACTCGCTCGGCCTGCCGCCTGCCTCGGCCTCGACAGTGCTGGACTGGTACGCCGCGATCTCCGACTCGGTCACCGGCGTCTCGGCCGGACGTCCGGTGACACCGGAGGGTGCCGAGGCGTTCGGCCGGCTGCACGCACACGTTGCCTCAGGCATCGAGTCGACCGACTCCCTGATCGCGGCCGCGGCCCACGCGGGGCTGGGGGTCGACGATGTGGTCGCGAACGCCGCGGTGCTGATGTTCGGCGGGATCGAGACCACCGAAGGCATGATCACCAACGCGCTCTGGCACCTGCTCAACCACCGGGACCAGCTCGAGGTGATCCTCGCCGACCCGTCCCTGCTGCCCAACGCCATCGAGGAGTCCCTGCGCCTCGAACCGGCGGCCGCCGTCGTCGACCGCTACGCGACGCGTGATGTGGAACTGGCGGGCGCGTCCATCCGCCGCGGCGACTTCGTGACCGTGTCCCTGGCCGGTGCCGGTCGCGACCCCGCCGTCTTCCCCTCCCCCGACGACTTCGACGTACGCCGCCCCAATGCCCGCCGCCACCTCGCGTTCGCCAGCGGCCCGCACATCTGCCTGGGGATGCACCTCACCCGGCTGGAGACCCTGGCCGCGGTCGACGCCGTACTGCGCCTGCCCGGCCTGCGACTCGCGCCGGGCTCACCCCCACCGCGCGGTCTCGTCTTCCGCAAGCCGTCCGCCCTCAACGTCCTTTGGGACGTGTGAACCGGCTCATCCCGGTCGCCCAGACACGGACCGGAAGCAGGCGGGCGATCTTCATCAGGATCGCCATCGGCAGCGGAAAGACGATCTCCGCGCGGCCCTGCTCCAACCCGTCGCAGATCGACCGGGCGGCCTCGTCGGCGTCGATGATGAAAGGCATCGGGAACGAGTTCGTCTCGGTCAGCTCGGTCCGGACGAACCCCGGACAGACGGTGACGACGTCGACGCCCGAGCCGGCGACCGCGATCCGCAACGCCTCCAGCAGATTGACCTGAGCGGCCTTCGTGGCGCCGTAGGCCTCGGCGCCGGCCAGGCCGCGGTAGCCGGCCACCGACGCCAGCCCGACGATCGCGCCCCGCCCGCGCTCGAGCATCGGTGGCAGGATCGCGCCGAGGACGTTGTTCAGGCCGAGCAGGTTGACCTCGATGTGGCGGGCGAAGAGATCCCGGTCCCAGGCGGTGGCATCCAACTGCTCCCAAGTCCCCGCGCTGAACACGACCAGATCCGGCTGACCGATATCGTCGGCGACCCGTCCAGCGGCCTCGTCGACAGCCTCCCGATTGGTCACATCGAGCGGTACGACGGCCATCCGCCCGCGGGCGACGGACTCCAGCCGATCGGCTCGCCTGGCCGAGATCGCCACCCGGGCGCCCCGGTCGGCCAGCTCGGCGGCCAGAGCGGCACCGATCCCACTGGATGCGCCGACCACCCAGACGGCCTTGCCGGCGAGGGCGCTCATCGCGCGCCCCGGGCCAGCTGCAACTGACCGACATCGAGGCAGCCGGACGCGAAGCCGGCCTCGCTGTAGGCCAGGTACAACTCCCACATCCGGCGGAAGTTCTCGTCGAAGCCGAGCGTCCGGATCCGCGGCCACTGCTCGTCGAAGCGTCGCCGCCAGCGCCGCAACGTCTCCGCGTAATGCGGGCCGAACCGGTCGTCGGCGACGATCCGCAGCCCGGTGGAAGCCAGGCTCTCCTCGATCGCTCGCCGGGACGGGATCAGTCCACCCGGGAAGATGTACTTCTGGATCCAGCTGAACGAGTTCCGGGTCGCCAGCATCCGGTCGTGGTCCATCAGGATCGCCTGCAGCGCGATCCTGCCGCCGGGCGCCAGCAGCCGGTCGAGCGTGCCGAAGTACGTCGGCCAGTACTCCGCACCTACCGCCTCGATCATCTCCACGCTGACGATCGCGTCGTACCTGCCCCGCAGGGCCCGGTAGTCCTGCAGGCGCAGCTCGACCCGGTCACCGAGACCGGCCCCGGCCACCCGGCGTTCGGCGAGTGCGAGCTGTTCGCCCGACAGCGTCACACCGGTGACGTGTGCGCCGCGGCGAGCGGCGGCGATCGCGAGAGCGCCCCAGCCCGTCCCGATCTCGAGCAGCCGGGTGCCCTGGGTCACCCCAGCCAGGTCGAGGATCCGGTCGATCTTGCGCCGTTGCGCGTCCTCGAGACTCTGTGCGTCGTACGGCGATGATCCGCCGAAGACCGCGCAGCTGTAGCTCATGGTCGGGTCGAGGAAGCCGGCGAAGAGGTCGTTGCTCAGGTCGTAGTGCGCCTGGACGTTGCTGCGTGCGCCGGACAGGGTGTTGCGCAGCCGGCCAGGGATCCGCTGGTCCACCAGCCGTCGCAGACTGGTCAGCGGGCCGGGCAGCAAGGTTGTCACCCGGGCGGCGAACGGCGTCAGCAGCTCACCGAGATCGGTGCCCTCGGCAACAGTCCAGTCCCCGGCCATGTAGGCCTCGCCCAGACCGATCTTCGGGTTGTGCCCGAGACGGTCGAAGAAGGCGGCGGGCCGGACGATCCGCAGGGCCGGATCGTCCGGACCGCCGGCACCCCGGACGGTGCCGTCGGGGTAGAGAGCCCGGACCGGCAGACCGGACAGGATCCGGTCGACCAGAGTCCGGGTGAGCCAGGCCCGGGGACGTAGCGGGCCTGGCAGATCGTGGACCCGCGAGGTGGTGATCGAAGTCATCGGAATCCCTCCGGTGGATGGTGGACGGGCCGGGACACGACCGGCAGCCGTCGGAGCCACAGCCAGATCCCGTGCGCGCGGATCAAGACCGAGACACGCTGCGGCATCGCCGGCAGCCGGAGGGCTGCCCTTACCACCGCCGCGGTCGTCGCCGGGCGGATCCGGCCGCCGAAGCCGGCCTCGAAGACCGGCCGGTCCTGGCGACGCAGGGTGATCGAGATCGACAGGCGCTCCGGCGACACCGCGAACCGGAACGTGTAGTGACCGGAGACGTCGTTGAACGGCGACACGTAGAACTCCTTGCCGACCTTGGCCGTACCGTCCGCCCCGGGTCGGAGCAGATAGGCATGTCGTTCGCCGTAGGTGTTGTGCACCTCGGTCACCACACACCGCGGCGAGCCGTCGGCGGCGAAGCACCAGAACACGGTGAGCGGGTTGAAGACGTACCCGAGGAACCTCGCGTTCGCCAGCATCACCACGCGATCGCCGGGTTCCAGGACGATGCCCTGATGGCCCAGATAACGCCGGACAACGGACTTGATCCCGGCCGATCCGCCGCCCAGATGGTCGCGAGCATCGAACCCGGCCAGTGGCCGCAGCCAGGGCGGGTACTGCGGCAGGTGGTCCAGGTCCACGAGCCACAGGTACGCGCGGTGCCGGAACGCGTGCCGGATCGGGATCCGCCGGCCGTGCCGGACCTGTCCGACCACGAGTGCCGGCAACGTCGGCAGATCGCTGAGAGCTGTCACCACTCGACCCCGAACGCGGCAGCGGCCGCGACCCCCGAGCGGCAACCATCCTCATGGAAGCCCCAGCCGTGGTACGCACCGGCGAAGGCGGTGCGGTCGGCGGACAAGGCAGGGAGCATACTCTGCGCAGCGACCGCGGCCGGATCGTAGGCCGGATGGCGGTAGTCCATCACCGCGAGTACTGCGGCCGGGTCGATCTGCTCGCGGGCGTTCAGCGTGACCAGGAACTGTGTGTCGCTGTCCAGACCTTGCAGGCGGTTCATCCAGTAGCTCACCACCGGGGGCCGATCGCCGGCGGCGCCCTCGGGGGTCAGGAAGTTCCACGATGCCCGCGCTCGCGCCGTCCGCGGAAGCAACGAGGCGTCGGTGTGGAGGACCGTCACGTTGCGTGAGTACGTGAAGGCGGAGAGGACTTCCTTCTCCACCGGAGCCGCGTCGGCCAGCAACTCCAGTGCCGTGTCCGCGTGGGTGGCGATGACGATCCTGTCGAAGGAGCTTGTCGTACCGTCGGCGTCCGTCAGTCGCACCTCGTCGGGTCCCCGGGTGATCGCCCGGATCGGCCTGCCCACCCGGATCCGGTCGAGCCGGTCGGCGATCGCGTCCACATAGGTCCGCGAGCCACCGACCACCGTCGACCACTGCGGCGAGCCCGCGAACGTCAACATTCCGTGCCGCTCGAGAAAGCGGAACAGGTAGCGGGCCGGATACTGCAGTGAGGTCAGGGCTCCCGTGGACCAGACACACGACACCAGCGGTACGGCGTACAGCCGGCGGAACTCTGACGAGAAGCGCTCGGCGTCGAGGAACTCGCCGAAGCTGGTCAGGTCTGCCGGGCCGGTCGCGGCCAGGAACGCAGCGGCCCTCCGGTGGAATCGGCCGACCTGGCCGAGGACACCGAGAAACCGCGGGTCGGCGATCCGGCGGCGCTGGGCGAAGACCCCGGCGGCGCCACGACCACCGGCGTACTCGATGCCCGTGGTGCGATCGCTGATGCTCATGCTCATCTCGGTCGGGCGGGTCGCGATGCCGAGCTCTCCGAAGAGTCTGCGCAGCGAGGGGTAGGTACGGTCGTTGTGCACGATGAAGCCGGTGTCGATCGCCAGTGGCACGCCGGCAGCGTCGCTGACTGTTCGGGTGTTCGCGTGGCCGCCGAGTCGAGGCTCGGCCTCGAGCAGAGTGACGTCGTACGCCCGAGACAGCAGGTACGCCGCGGTCAGGCCGGATACGCCAGCTCCGACGACCGCGACCGTACGGGTCATCGGCGGACCCGGGAGGCCGGGAAGGCGGCGGCGCACAACAGGCCCCATGCCCCGGCGATGCCGACCACTTTGGCGCGCGATCGCGGCGATCCGGCGAGACCGAAACCAGCGACGTCGGTGAGGTCGCACGCCACCCGTGCGATGACCGCCGCCTGCAGCGGCCGGCCGGCCGGTGCGATGAGCATGGCCGTGCCCGACAAGACGTCCCGGACCCCGACCACCGTGCCGAGCACCCGCCCGGACCGGTCGATCGGCTGCTCGTCGGCCAGGCCCGCGGCACGGACGAGCGACTCCGGGCGGACGGCCGTGTAGGCGCCGTACCCGAGCGTGAGCAGTCCCAGGAGACGTGGCAGGAGCTGAACTCTCATCGGCGACCCTTCGTCCGAGTTTGTCTAAGGTATGTCTAAGGATCGTAGATGATCGAGCCAGGCCTGTCCAATGTCTGTCTAAGAGCTGTAGAGTCTCTGCCATGGATTCGGTACCGGGGCTGCTCCGGATTGGTGAGCTGAGCCGCCGGGTCGGCGTCAGCGACCATGTGCTGCGCGCGTGGGAGAACCGGTACGGACTGCTCTCTCCGGTGCGGTCGGCCGGCGGCTTCCGGTTGTACTCCGAGCACGACGAGCGCCGGGTCCGGCGGATGCAGGCGGAACTCGCCAAGGGCCTGTCCGCGGCACAGGCGGCCCGCGTGGCCCTGGCCGACGAACTGCCCCCCGAAACAGGGCTGCCGGAGCTGCGCGCGGTACCGGCGAACGCAGCGGCCATGGACGGCGCCGCGGCAGCGTTCGGTGCCGCCCTCGACGCCATGGACGAGCCCGGCGCCCACGGACCGCTGGACCAACTGCTGAACGAATTCACGGTCGAGACCGTGCTCCGCGACGTCGTGATTCCCTATCTGCACGATCTGGGCGAACGCGTCGCCCGGGGCGAGGCCGGGATCGGCCAGGAGCACTTCGCGAGCCACGTGATCCGCGGCCGGCTCGCCGGGCTGGCCCGGGGCTGGGGCGGTGGACAGGGACCGCTCGCCGTGCTGGCGTGCCCGCCGGACGAGCACCACGACTTGGCGCTGATGGTGTTCGGGATCGTGCTCGCCCGCAACGGCTGGCGGATCCGCTATCTCGGCGCCAACACCCCGATCACCGACCTGCTCCGGATCGCAGCGGACACCACGCCAGCCGAGATCGTTCTCGCCGCAGCCGTCCCGGAACGCCTGACACCGATCGTCGCAGAACTGCGCGAGCTCGCCTCAGCGGCGCCGGTCGCGCTGGCCGGCGCCGGAGCGAGTCAGTCCATCTCCGACGAGGTCGGGGCCCAGCTGCTGGCAGGCGACCCAGTCACCGAGGCTGTGCGCCTGGCGCGATCTCAAGCTCCGTTGTGACTGATCATTGTGGACGTCTGAGGATGAGCATTGCGGCCGGGTGGACGGGCAGCCCGCGGTCGGGGTCCTGGTCCGCGTCGGCGGCGAGGCGGGCGAAGCCCTGGTCGAGTTCGTCCTCGGGGAGGTGTTCGAAGGTCGAGAAGGCGCGGTGGCTGAGGCGTTCGGCGGCCTCGCGGAAGGTCCGCGGGTTTTCGGTGCTGACCCAGACGGGGGCGTCGGCGGCGAGAAGGCCGGCCGCGTGGGCGAGCGTTCTGCACTCGTCGACGGATCGGTACATCGCGGCGTCGACCTCGCGGGCGGACGGAAAGTAGTCGTACCAGAACAGGTCCGGCATCTGGTCGGAGAACTGGCTGCGCAGGAACGCCACTCCCCCCGGCTCGAGCACGCGGTGGACCTCGGTGAGCGCCTTCTGCTGGTCGCGGAAGTGGTGGAAGGACAGGAACATCAGCACCCCGTCAACCGATGCCTCAGGCAACGGAATGTCCTCCGCGCCGCCCTTGAGGTAGGTGACGGCCGGGTGGGCGGCCGTCTCTGCGGCGATCTCCCGCATCCGGTCCGACGGCTCCACGCCGTACACGGGCCCCTGGAACACTTCGGCAAGACCTGGGGTGAGCCGGCCGGTCCCGCTGCCCAGGTCGAGGAACGTCAGCGGACGCTCCTCCGGCATGTACGCCGCGATGGCTGCGGTCCACCGCTGCACCTCCCCTGGTGACATCCCGCGTCCGGCGGTGTACACGCTGCTCAAACGACCGTCGTAGTCGACCATGTTTCGACCCTAAGCCTTTCGGGGATCGCTGGTGCGGGACAGCGGCGGCGGCGCACACTGAGGCCATGACGGACCTGATGGCCGACCTCGACGCGGCCGAGACTCTCGCCGAGGTCGGGGACGTGGTCCGGCATGAGGCCCGGCGACGCAGCGGTGCCCAGGGAGCGACCTTCGTACTGCGCGAGCACGACCGCTGCTTCTACGCGGACGAGGATTCGATCGCGCCGCTGTGGAAGGGCCAGCGCTTCCCGATCACTTCCTGCGTCAGCGGCTGGGCGATGCTGCACGACGAGACCGCGATCGTCCCCGATATCGCCGTCGACGAACGGATCCCGCTGGAGGCGTACACACCGACGTTCGTCCGCAGCCTGGTGATGGTCCCGGTCGGTTCCCCGACGCCGGTGGCGGCGATCGGTGCCTATTGGTCGCGGCGCTACCACGCCTCGCCGGACGAGATCGACGGCCTGCAGACCCTGGCCGACCACGCCGCGAAGGCGATCCATCGCATCGGCTTGGACGACGCTCCGTGGGCGCCGACGTTCAGCAAGCACTGACGCCCTCGTCAGCCGAGGAAGACGTCGTACGCCAGGCGCAGGATGAGGGCTGAGACGACGACCAGGAAGATGACGCGGACGAAGCGGCTGCCGCGGGCGACCGCGGTCCGGGCGCCGAGGAGACCGCCGAGCATGTTCGCGGCGCCCATGATCAGGCCGAGTTGCCACAGCGGTGCGCCGTGCAGCGCGAAGATGATGATCGCGCCGAGGTTCGTGGCGACGTTCGCGATCTTGGCCTTGGCGCTGGCCTGAAGGAAGTTGTAGCCGAGGAAGCCGACCAGCGCGAAGATCAGGAACGACCCCGTGCCCGGCCCGACGGCGCCGTCGTAGAAGCCGATCAGTACGCCGACGCCGCTCGCGGCGAGGTAGTGGTCGCGGCCGTCGAAGCGCAACGCCGTACGCGCTCCGAGTGACGGCTTCATCGCGGTGTAGATGGCGACGCCGATCAGCAGCACCAGCACGATCGGCTTGAACCACGACATCGGGATCTTCGTCGCGACCAGTGCTCCGGCCGCTGAACCCAGACCGGCCAGAACGGCGAGCGGCAGTACGGTCCGGCGATCAGGCCGCACCTTCACACCGAACGTCACCGCGCTGGTCGCCGTACCGCACAACGACGAGATCTTGTTGGTCGACAGGATCTGCGCGGGCGACGCGTTCGGCAGGCCGAGCAGCATCGCGGGCAGTTGCAGCAGTCCGCCGCCCCCGACCACGGCGTCGATCCAGCCGGCCGAGAAGGCCGCGACCACGAGGAAGACCAGGGTCCACAACGAGACGTCAGGCACGGCGCCACCGCGGGCGGAAGAGCTTCACGGACCGATGATCAGGTAAGGGCGTTGTACCACTCAACCCTTACAGCGGAGTATGAGAGACAAACCACTGCGGCGGTGCCAGAGTAGGCGGATGGCGTCCTCGATCCTGCCGCCCGAAGGCGAAGCGCTCGCCACCGGCTGGGAGCCGGACCTCGCTCCCGCGGACTCGCTCGTCCGGCAGGCCGTGCTCGCGCACGCTTCGTGGGCGACCGACGCCGCTCGGCGAGCAGGCAAGCCCTGGTACGACGGTGACAGCTGGGCCGGCAGCATCCTCGGAGACAGCGGCCCGATGACGAACTGGGTCATCCAGAAGCAGCCGGTCGATCCGGCCGAGGTGATCCTCGAGGCGGCCCGGCAGCTGCCGAACAACGTGCCGTACCTGTTCGTCAGCCCCTGGCCGACCCGCGACCTGCGCGAGCACGGCCTCGCCCTCGCGGGCCATCCGCCCCTCATGGTCCATCTCCCGACGACCGAGATCGTCCCGCCGGCCACGGACATCGACATCCGCCAGGTCACCGACGCCGCAGGACTCGCAGAAGCCGAACGCGTGCTGATCGAGGGCTACCCCCTCCCCGAGCTGCAACCGTTCCGGTCCGGCTGCATGTACGACGCATCGTTCCTCGAGGGATCCACGGTCTGGGTCGGGTACGACGGCGACGTACCACTCGCGACATCGACGGCACACAGCGCGGCCGGAGTCACCATCGTGGAGAACGTCGCGGTGATGCCCGCGGCCCGCGGTCGCGGCGCCGGTGCGGCCATCACGTGGGCCGCGACCAAGCACCACGACCAGCCCGCCGTACTGATCGCCTCCGACAACGGTCAGCCCGTCTACCAACGCCTGGGCTACCTCCGCCTCGAACGCTGGACGGTCTGGGTCCGGCCGTGACCGGTCGGCGCGGGACAATGGCGCCGTGAAGTTCTTGCTGCTGATCCACAACAACCCCGAAGCACTGGACGGGCTGAGCCCCGAGAAGAGGCTCGACCTGATCGGTGGTCGTGACGTCCTCCTCGACCAGGTGCGTGCACTGCGGGAGAACGGGGAACTGCTGACGATCCTCGCCCTCGCACCGCCGTCGGAGACCAAGTCCGTCAAGGTGACGGCGGGGACGCCGGTGATCTCGGACCGGCCGTTCCTGGAGACCAAGGAGTTCCTCGCCGGAGCGCTCATGGTCGAGTGCGCCTCGATGGACCGGGCGCTGGAGATCGCGGCCGGCATTCCGTTCGCGGCCCTGCTGCCGATCGAGGTGCGGCCGGTGCGGGAGCTCGACGACCAGGCTCTCGCCGAGCTGTCCCGGGAGCGGTGAGCTCCACGCACGGCACCCCCGACGCAGACCTCGAATCCGCGATCCGCGCCGGCGCACCGAAGGCACTGGCCGCGCTGCTCCGGCGCTACGGGACGTTCGACCAGTGCGAGGACGCCGTACAGGAGGCGCTGCTGGAGGCGTTCGTCCAGTGGCGGGCGAACGGCGTACCGGAGAAACCGGTGGGATGGCTCGTCAGCGTCGCGACCCGCCGCCTGATGGACGGCTGGCGGCGGGACAACGCCCGGCGGCAGCGTGAGGTCAACGACCACCTCCGGACCCCGGCGGTGGAGGACGACCACGTCCCGGACACCGACGACACGCTGCGGCTGCTCGTCCTGTGCTGCCATCCGGCCTTGACGCCGGCGTCGCAGATCGCGCTGACGCTGCGGTCGGTCGGTGGGCTGACCACAGCCGAGGTGGCCGCCGCGCTCCTGGTCGGCGAGACGATCGTGGCGCAGCGGATCAGCCGGGCCAAGCGAACGATCAAGGAATCCGGCGCACGCTTCGAGCTGCCCAGTGGGCAGGAGTACGACGAACGTCTGCGCGCCGTACTGCATGTGCTCTATCTGATCTTCAACGAGGGACACACCGCGAGCGCCGGCGACGACCTGCAGCGTTTGGACCTGGCGGCAGAGGCACTCCGCATCACTCGCATGCTGCGCCGGGCCACTCCCGGCGCAGATGAGGTGACTGGCCTGCTGGCGTTGATGATCCTCACGCACGCACGGCGTGACGCCAGGACCGGTCCAGGCGGTGACCTCGTCCCGGCCGGCCGGCAGGACCGTTCCCGCTGGCACGCCGACGAGATCGCCGAGGGCACCGCACTCGTCGAGGCGGCGCTGACCTCGGGACCCGTCGGCCCGTACCAGCTCGAGGCGGCGATCGCCGCCGTACACAGCGAGGCCGACTCCGTCGAGACCACCGACTGGGAGCAGATCGCCGGGTTGTACCGGATCCTGGCCGAGGTCGATCCAGGCCCGATGGTGACGCTCGGCTCCGCCGTCGCGGTGGCGATGACCGAGGGTCCGCAGGCAGGGATCGACCTCGTCGAAGGCCTCGCCGGCGACCGGTACCTCGGTGATCACCACCGCCGGTTGTCGGTGCTCGCGCATCTCCAGGAACTCGCCGGGCGGTCGGATCTGGCCCGTGAGCACTATCTGGCCGCGCTCGACCGCACCCGCAACACCGCGGAGCAGAACTACCTCCGCGAGCGCATCATCCGCCTCACCCCCTGAGCGCGCCAGCCGGAGGCACGGTCAGGGCGGTCCGGAAGACATCAGCCGGATCGACCGCCTGCTTCAGCGCCGCGAGCCGGGCGCGATGCGGTCCCGGGTAGCAACGGTCGAGGTCGGCCGCCGTCGGGTCGGACAGGAAGTTCAGGTACGCGCCCTCCGGCAACAGCTCGTCCCAGAGCCCTTCGAATCCCTCGATCTGGGCTCCGTGCAGCTCAGTCGATCCGATCAGTACGGCGTTGACCATGAACCGCGCATCGCGATGAGCGAAGGCGGTGGCGTCGCCAGGGACCCTTCCGAACGCGCCGCCGAGCGCCCGGATCTCCAGCGCCATCGCCGGCAGCCGCAGACGGGCGTCGGCCAACCGCTCGCCCAGGTCCGGCGACCACGCGTCGAACAGCCCGTTGCGGTTCCGCGGCGTCCAGCCCGGCGGCATCGCCTCGTCCGCCAGCACCTGCGCGTACGGCACCTCCGTCACTGTGTCCGTCAGAACTGTGCCGAGACTGCGCAACGGAGCCAGGATCTCCTCTCGCCCGGCCGCATCGCCGGCGACACACACCTTGATGGCGACCGGAGCCTGGCGATCCGCGATCATCGTCGGCGGCAGCTGGACCGAGGACGTCAGCTCGTCCGGAGCGACGGCCATGTGCTCCGCCCAACCGGACAGCACCTGGTCCGCCTGCGTCCACGGAAACAGCAGACTGCCGAAGAGCACCGTCGGCTGATGTACGGCGCTGATGTCGTACGACGTGACGACGCCGAGACCCCCGGCCGCGCCGCGCAGGCCCCAGAACAGTTCCGGCTCGTCGGTCGCGTCGACACGGTGGACCGAACCGTCCGCGGTCACCACCTCGGCCGCCTGGACATTGTCGATGGCCAGGCCGTGCCGGCGTACCATCCAGCCGATGCCGCCACCGGCCATCAGCCCGCCGACTCCGACGCCGGCCGTGTCGCCGGACGAGATCGCGTGGCCGGTCTTCGCGAGGTACGCGGCGACCGTGCCCCAGGTCGCGCCGGTGCCGACTCGGAACGTGGCTCGATCGCCGGGTCCGTCGGTCACGAGCGTCACCTCGTCCAATGGCCTGACATCGATCACCACACCGCCGTCGTTGGTGCCGAACCCGGCCATGTGGTGGCCGCCGCTCCGCACCGACACCGCGAGGTCGTGGGCTTCGGCGTACTCGAGGGCGGCCGCGACGTCGGCGGCGCCGGCGCACCGAACGACGACCGCCGGCCGCCCTTGTCTGGTGAGTGTGCGATCCGCTGTCTGGTAGCCGGTATCGCCTTCGGTCAGGACTTCGCCGGTCACCGCGGCCCGCAGGGTGTCGATCCCGCGCGTCACCCGAACCGCAGGAGTATTCGTCATCGTTCGCCCCTCGTGGATCACAGACGCCCCTCGTGGGCGTCTCCTCCAGGGATCGGAGCGAACCTTCGTTCCTCGACATTGATCAGCAAAGAATTTTCGGCGGCTCTCAATCCTTGGAGCCAACGAGCTGCTGGTGGATCTCGCCGAGGTGGTTCCGTGCGTCGTCGTCCGCGGTCCAGTCGTTCAACGGACGGTCGCCGCGCCGCCGGGGCACGAGGTGGAAGTGCAGGTGGAAGACCTCCTGGCCTGCCGCTGCACCGTTGGCCTGGAGGACGCTCACCCCATCTGCGTTCAGGCGGTTCACGAGAGTTCGGGTGGTTGCTTGCAGAGCCGGGCCGATCGCGGCCACCGCATCGGGGGCTCCGTCGGCGCTCAGGTCAGGCACATGCCGGCGAGGGACGACGAGCGTGTGCCCGGCCCGCAGAGGCCGGATGTCCAGGAAGGCGCAGGCCTGCTCGTCCTGGTACACGAACCGCGCCGCCAGTCGGCCGGCCACGATGCCGCAGAACACACACGACTCGTCCATGGATCCCCCAGGAAGAACGCCGGCCTCACTCCTGGGGAGCGAGGCCGGCGACCGGTCAGCTGCGGACGGTGGCGACCAGGTGGTCGACGACCTCGGCGACCGGGATGTCGGCGCGCTCGCCCGTACGGCGGTCCTTGACCTCGATGGTGCCGTCCACGAGGCCCTTGCCCACCACTGCGATGGTGGGGACACCGATCAGCTCGGCGTCCTTGAACTTCACACCCGGCGACACCTTCTCGCGGTCGTCGTACATGACCGACAGACCGCGGGACTCCAGCTCGGCGGCGATCTCGGCCGCCTTCGTGAACACCTCGGAATCCTTGCCGGTGGCAACGAGGTGGACGTCGGCGGGAGCGATCTCGCGGGGCCAGACCAGACCGAGCTCGTCGTGGTTCCCCTCGGCGATCGCGGCCACCGCGCGGGTGACGCCGACGCCGTACGACCCCATCGTCACGGTGACGAGCTTGCCGTTCTGGTCCAGCACCTTCAGGTCCAGCGCCTCGGCGTACTTGCGGCCGAGCTGGAAGATGTGACCCATCTCGATCCCGCGCGCCGACTCCAGCGGACCCGAACCGTCGGGCGCCGGGTCACCGTCGCGCACCTCGGCGGCCTGGATCGTGCCGTCGGCGGTGAAGTCGCGGCCGTGCACCAGGTCCATCACGTGGAAGCCGGGCTTGTCCGCACCCGTCACCCACGCCGATCCCTCGGCGATCCGGGGGTCGAGCAGGTACCGGATGCCGGAGGTGTTCTCCGCACCGAGCACGCCAGGACCGATGTAGCCCTTGGCCAGCGAGGGGTGCTTCTCGAAGTCCGACTCCTCGAAGGCGGCCACCTCGGCGGGCTCGAGCTGCGCGCCGAGCCGCTTCTCGTCGATCGCCCGGTCGCCGGGCACGCCGATGGCCAGCGGCTCACGGGACCCGTCGGGGTGCACCAGCATGACGAGCACGTTCTTGAGGGTGTCCGCGGCGGTCCAGGACCGGCCGTCGCCGCGGGCGTGCTTCGCGTTCATCGCGTCGACGAGCGTGTCGATGGTGGGCGTGTCCGGAGTGTCGACCACCTCGGCCGCCGGCACAGCCGACGCGTCCACGGCCTCGGCCTGCGGGACCACGACCGCCTCGACGTTGGCGGCGTACCCACCCGGCGAGCGGACGAAGGTGTCCTCACCGTTCTCCGCGATCGCGAGGAACTCCTCCGACCGCGACCCGCCCATCGCGCCCGACATCGCCTTGACGATCACGTAGTCGAACCCGAGCCGGTCGAAGATGTTGATGTACGCCTTGCGGTGCAGCTCGTACGACGCCGCGAGACCGTCGTCGTCGATGTCGAAGGAGTAGGAGTCCTTCATCACGAACTCGCGCCCACGCAGCACACCGGCCCGCGGCCGCGCCTCGTCGCGGTACTTGTTCTGGATCTGGTAGATCGACAGCGGCAGATCCTTGTACGACGAGTAGAGCTCCTTCACGACCAGCGTGAACATCTCCTCGTGCGTCGGCCCGAGCAGCATGTCGGCGCCCTTGCGGTCCTTCAGCCGGAAGATGTTCGGCCCGTACTCGGTCCAGCGGCCGGTCGCCTCGTAGGGCTCGCGGGGCAGCAGCGCGGGGAACACCAGCTCCTGGGCGCCGATCGCGTCCATCTCCTCGCGCACGATCCGCTCGACGTTGCGCAGCACTCGCAGCCCCAGCGGCAACCAGGTGTAGATGCCGGGCGCGGTCCGCCGGATGTACCCGGCGCGGACGAGCAGCTTGTGGCTCGGGACCTCCGCGTCCGCCGGGTCCTCGCGAAGGGTGCGGAGGAACATCGACGACATACGCAGAATCACGGGAGTCTCCAAAAGCACTACGAACGGAACAACGGACGTCTCAGAGGATATCCGCCCCGGGACAGTGCTCTCACCACGTTATCCACAGGGTATGGCGAGCGGCGGCGATCACCCGGGCCACTCAGCGCCCGAGTGATCGCCGCCGCATCACATCTCCGGGTCGTCCATGAACTTGCGGACGTCCTGCGCACAGCGGCAGCCGACCGCGATCTTGGCGGCCCACTTCAGGGCCTCCTCCCGGGTGGGTACATCGACGATGGTGACGCCGCCGATGAGCTCCTTGCTCTCCGGGTACGGGCCGTCGGTGACCATCCCGTCGACGGCCACCACGGCGTGCTCCACGTCGCCGTCGTCGTAGCTCAGCCCGCCGCCGAAGACGAACACGCCGGCGTCCCTGATCTCCTGGATCACCGCGTGAGAGTCCTTGCCCACCTGGGGAAAGTCCTCGTCGGGGATGTGGTCCATCGCACCGCGCTCGAACGAGATCAGGTACTTCGCCATCTCATCACTCCTTGTCCCGGCGGCCTTCCGCCGGCCGCCTCTCACCCCTGCTACGAACGCCCCAGTCCCGATCCGACAGGCTATCGGCAGAAATTCTCCGCGACCGCGGCTCAGCCGTCCTCGCGGGCCGCCTTCAGTGCCCATCTGATCAGCGGGAACTGCAGCGGCAGCCGGGCCCAGCCAACCGCCTTGGCCGGCAGGGACCCCTTCCGCTGCAGGTCCACTGCCATCTGCACGTTCGCCGGAAAGAGTGCCACCAGCAGGCCCGCGCTGACCAGGCCTGCCACCCGCCGCGTCCGCGGGTGCAACAGCCCGGCCGCGCAGGCCAGCTCGGCTGCTCCGGACGCGTAGACCAGTTCTTTCTTCCGCGGCAGCGCCCGGGGCACGATCTGCTCGAACGGCTCGGGTTTCACGAAGTGCAGCGTCCCGAGCACGCCGAACAGCAACGCCAGGCCGGTGGTGGTTCCGCTCCGAGACGCCATGCCGCGGAGCCTACCCGACGGTAATCGGCAGCTCGCCGTACGGCGTCGCAGCTGCCTGGGCGGCGTACACCAACGCGGGTTTCAGCGTCGGCCAGAACATCGACGCCATGCACGAGTACGCCGGCAGGAACCCGCCACACGACCCGCCGTCCGGCCCGATCTCGAACGTGTACGACGGTACGCCGCGGGTGCCGTACAACCA
This sequence comes from Kribbella sp. NPDC050241, assembly GCF_044459685.1. Classification (NCBI taxonomy): domain Bacteria; kingdom Bacillati; phylum Actinomycetota; class Actinomycetes; order Propionibacteriales; family Kribbellaceae; genus Kribbella; species Kribbella sp. NPDC050241. The sequence goes on along the minus strand of NZ_JBITJE010000001.1, from coordinate 570,549 downwards.
GTCGTCCGTCGCCCCCGGCGCGAAGTACCCGACCCCGCCGTCGCCGGTCGACACCGGATAGCCGGTGAGCGCACCCATCTTCTTGCCCAGAGCAACCAAAGCCGCCTTGTTCGGCGCATCGTTGTTGGTGTAGCCCCACGGCGCCAGGATGTCGTTGCCGAAACTGTGCAGGGTGAGGAAGACACCCGTCGTACTCGCGGCGGCCGGGTCGTCGATGTCGCCCTTGGTGTCGGCGAAGAGCTTGTCCAGCAGACCCTGGATCGCCATCGTCTCCGGCTCCGACAGCGCCTCGGCACCTGGATACGTCTCGTCGCACGGCCCACCCTCGTTGACGTTCCACTGGAACGACGAGTTGCGGTTCAGGTCGACGCCGGCATCCGACGCGGGGCAGCCGCCGGCGCTGTCGTCGGCGTTCTTGCGCTGCAGGACCGGCCGGTCCGGGTTCGACGCGACCACGTCGACGCCGTCCGGATTCGCCATCGGCACGACCCACAGCTCACGGGTGTCCATCAACTCGGTGATCTCGGGGTCACTGCCGTACGACGAGACCAAGAGGTCGATCCACTGGTACGCGGTCTCGCCGGTGACCAGTTCGCGCGCGTGGATCTGCGTGTGCAGCACGAACTTCGGCTTCTTCCCGGTGTTGTCGAGTGCGCAATCGCCTGCGGCCAACTTCGTGATGCACAGGGCCTGGATGTCGTGCCCGCCCTGTCCCTGCGTCTTCAGCCACGAGTCGCCGATGTCGTACAGCTTCACCAGGTCCGGGTGCGCCGCGGCGACGGCAGCGTTGTGCTGCTCGTGTCCGGCGGCCGTGTGGTACCCGCCGTAGTACGTCGCTCCCCCGGGCTCAGACCGCGGTACCGGGTGATACACGTCCCCGGTCTTCCCCAGTACGACGCCTCGTGCGCGCAGGTGCTCGGCCTCAGCCGGAGTCGCGACCACCGTCGGCCGGGTGCCGCGCGTGACGTCGTACCCGTCCTTGATCAGGTCGGCGACCGACAGGCCTGCAGGCAGGCGCATCGAGTAGTACGAGAGATCCGGTGGAGCGGCGGCAGAGACGCTGGTCAACGAGACCAGGATCAGGGCAAAACTGCACAGGGCAACGACAAGCCTTCGCATGTTGTGGGATTCCTTCCGCGGGGCGGGGCGGCGTAGAGACTCAGCCAACCCCACCCGCGGTCACCGCACTATCACGGAGAGCACGCAGTATCAGAACAAGATCGTCGCGAACGTCTCGATCGTCCGGAAGCCGACCCGCTCGTACGCGGCCCGGGCCGGCGCGTTGAACGCGTTGACGTACAGCGTCACCACCGGCGCGATCTGTCGCGCCAGCTCGACCACCGCGGCCATCCCCGGTGCAGCCAGTCCGCGGCCGCGGAACTCCGGATCGACCCATACCCCCTGGATCTGGCACACCCCGGTCCCGACCGATCCGACCTCCGCCTTGAACACGACCCGGCCGTCCTCGATCCGCGCGAACGCACGCCCGGCCCGGATCAGCTCAGCCACCCGGGACCGGTAGAACGTCCCGTCCGGCCCGGTCTGCGGTGGTACGCCGACCTCCTCGGTGTACATGGCCACGCAGGCCGGGTAGAGGATCGGCAGTTCGACCGGTTCGACCGCGCGGACCAGCGGATCCGGCGCGATCAGCGGCGGATCCTCGATGACCATGAACGGCTGGTTTTCGCGCACCTCGCGGGCTGGTCCCCAGTGCGGCTCGAGCGCTGTCCACAGCTGCTCGACCGCGCGGGCCGGTCCGAGGATCTGGAAGCAGTTCCGGCCGCGACGCAACGCGTACGCCGCGAACGCGCGCAGGGCCGCGTCGTCCGCGCCCACCGGCACCATGTTGCCGCCCGCATGGCACAGTGCCTCGAGGCCGCCCTTCTCGACGTACCCCCAGACCTCGGCACCCCGCCGCGGATCGAGTCCGGACGCCTGCACCAGGCTGTCGACGAACACGTTGACCACCGGGTCGCGGGCGATCACGGCGCGCGCCGCCGCGAGGTCACGAGGACCGAGAACCCGTACGCCCACGCGCAGAACCTAGCGGATGATCCCCGGATCAGCATGCAACGGGGCGTCGGCGGGCCGGGCTGGACCGGTTCAGGCCACCACCGCTTCGTGCCCGGCCGCGATCCGGCGCAATGGCGACGTCCAGGCCACGGCCACCGCGACGAAGAGGAAGCATCCCATCACCACCATGCCGGTCCGGATGCCGTAGTGGTTGCCGAGCACTCCGCCGACCACAGATCCGAACGTCCAGCCCACACCCCATGACAGCATCCGGGCGGCCGTGTTCACCCGGCCGAGCAAGTGCTCCGGCGTCACCTGCTGACGGTAGGAGATGGTGTTCACGATGACCAGCACGTACGCCGATCCCCACACGAGCAGCGCGATCGCGGCCGACTCCCAGCCCGGTGCCAGCGGCGTGATGATCCCGAGGATCGCCGAGACCGGCAGTGCGTAGAGCGTGATCGCGGCCGGCGACATCCGCTTCAGCAGCCGAGGCAGTCCGACGGCTGCGATCAGTCCGCCGATCCCCCACGTCCCCCACACGAGTCCGAAGCGGAGTCCCGACGTACCGACGTGCAGAACTCGGTCGCACCACACCACCATCAGTGCCATGAACCCGCCGCCGGCGAAGGACTGCAGACTGCCGACGATCGTCATCGTCCGCACTCCGGCGTGCCCGACCAGGTAGCGCAACCCTTCGGCGATGTCGGCGAGGACCACCCGCGTCCGCAGCGGCTGCCGTCCGTCCCGCTGCTCGGACATCGCCCGCATGATCCCGCGGACCGCGAGAGCCGACCCGACGAAGCTCAGTGCGTCGAGGGTGAGCAGGCTCGCCGGATTCAGCACCGCCAGCGAGAGGCCGGCCAGCGGTGGGACGAACAACTCGATCAGGCTGGACGCCGTCCAGACCACCGAGTTCGCCTGCGCTACCCGGGCCCGGCCGACCAGCACCGGCAGGGCACCGAAGTTCGCGCCGTCGAAGAACGTGTAGACGCTCTGCACCAGGAACGCGACCACCAGCACGTGCGCCACGGTCAGCATGTCGAGCAGATGCGCGACCGGAACCGAGCCGACCAGCACCGCGTTCACCAGGTCGGAGTTCACCATCACCCGGCGCCGGTTCCACCGGTCGGCGAGCGCACCGGCGAACAGACCCGTCAGCAGGTACGGCGCTGCTTCGAGCGCGGACACGAGTGCGGTGAGGACGGTCGAACCGGTCAACCGGTAGACCAGTACCGGCAACGCGATCGCGGTGACCATCGACCCCGTGACGGACAGGGCACGGGCGAGCCAGTACCGCCGGAAGTCCGGATCGTCCCGGAGCCGGTCGGGCATCGTCGTCGTCATGCGGGGCACTCTGCAACTTCAAGCCGTCTGGAGGTCAAGGCTCATCCACATCAGTTCGACGCCGAGATCGCGGTCCGGGGTCTTCTGTGCCTCGCCGAACCCGTTGGCCCGGTAGAAGCCGATCGCCTGCTCGTTGCCGACCAGGACGTCCAGCAGGAGTTCCGTCGTACCGTCCGGCAAGGCCCTGACCGCCGCGTCGAGGAGCGCCTTGCCGACGCCGTTGCGCTGGTGGTCCGGCAGGACGTAGAGCTTCCACATCACCCAGAAGTCGCCCTCACGGCCGAGGCCGACGATCCCGACCAACTGCTCGCCTTCGGCCGCGACCAGGGTGATGCCGTTGCGGATGCCGCGCTCGACCGCCTCCGGCGACCACCACTGCGCGAGTCCGTCGGTGATGAACTCGTCCGACACCAGACCGCCGTACGCGACCGGCCAGGTCGTCAGCCCGATCCGCCGGATCGCCTCGACGTCACCGACCTCGGCCCGGCGGACCGTGATCATCCGTGCACCACCATCGGCTGCCCGTCCGGATCCACGACCTCGAGCGTGTCGCCGGCCCGGGTCGCCCGATAGCCGGCGTCCGTCAGTCGCTGCAGGACCGCGGCCAGGTCCTCGCTCGTCGACAGATCCATCCGCACGCCCTCCTTCTCCCCTGGACCGAAGTACACGTGCTGTCGCGCCCCGAGGAGATCCAGGATCTGCGTCCAGGCCGCCTGGTCCCTGCCGGCCAGGTACGGCGTCACGCTCCAGCGCTCGTCCGGCGGCGTCTCGTTGAGCCGGTAGCCGTACAGGTCCTCGCTGCGCTCGTCGACCCACAACTTCGTCCCGTTCGGGGCGATCGCCGACAGCACCCGCCCGTACGCCTCGTCCCAGATCGACACGTCGGCGTACCCGGTACTGTCCAGCGTCGCCTTCAGCGCGTCGACGTCCTCGGCCTCGAAGACGAGGTCCGTCTGCCCCGGCCGGCCACCGGTCGAACTGGTAGCGGCGTCGTGCAGCGCGATCATCCCGTGCCCCGCGAGCATGACCGCCCACCCTCCCCGCTCGGACTCGATCCGGGCCGTCAGTCCGACAGTCTCCAGAAACGCCCGCATCGCGTCCACGTCGTTCGTGAACCGCAGCGGCCGGATCACCACGCCAGTCATCCCCGCGCCTCCCCATGCTTGTCCAGGTACTCCGTCAGTGCCTGCTCCACCAGCGCGGACAGGCTTGCCGCCTCGTCGATCGCCTTGTGCTTCACCCGGCGGACCAACTCGGGCGGCAGGTACACGTTGAACTGCACCTTCTTGCCGCCGTCATCACTCATGGCTATATTGCTAGCATCCTAGACCGCTACCAGTCAACAGAGGAGTCCGACGATGAAAGCCGGCAGGTGGTGCACAGGTGGCTGGCTGGGTGCTGGCTGGCGGGTTACCTGCTGACTGGCGGGTTGTTGCGGGTCAGTGATGAAACAACCCGCCACCGGACGGAGCTGCCGATCTCTACACCGCGGCCAGGAGGGCGTCGTCGAGTTCTTTGTTGAGTTTGGCTCGGGGGCGCGCGCCGACGACGGACCAGATGACCTCGCCGCGGTGGAACAGCATCAGCGTGGGCAACGCCATCACGCGGTAGCGGGCGGAGATCACCGGGCTCTCGTCGGAGTTCAGCTTCACCACGGTGAGTTGGTCTGCGCGTTCGGCGGCGACCTGGGCCAGCAGCGGCGCGATCTGGTGGCAGGGCGGGCACCACTGCGCCCAGAAGTCCACCAGCACCGGCTTGTCCGAGCGCAGCACCACGTCGTCGAAGGTCCCCTCGTCGACCGATTGCAGGTCAGTCATAGTTGCTTCATCCTCCAGTTCTCGGCATCGGACAGGAGGTCGGTGAGCCGGGCCCGCAGGTCGGTGAGTTCGGTGATCCGCTGGTCCACTTCGGCGATCCGGGCCCGGTACGCCGTCAGCGACGCCGGGCAGACGTCCGCCCGCTCGTTGCCGGCCCGCAGGCATTCGATGAACGGGTACGTCTGCTCCGCGGTCAGCCCGAGGCTCAGCAACGCCTTCACCTCGCGTACCACGACCACGTCGTCCGGCTCGTACGTCCGGTACCCGTTGGCCTCGCGCCGGGGCTTGAGCAGTCCCTGGGACTCGTAGTACCGCACCGCCTTGACCGTCACTCCGGCCTCGGCCGCCAGATCGCTGATCCGCATCCCGCCTCCTTCGCTCCGACGCTAAACCTTGCCCCTGGGGTCAAGGTCAAGCCAGAATAGCCCGGACGCTGTTCGCCAGTGTCAGTGGCCGCGGAACGCCTCCTCCAGCCACCACGACGGATGGTCCGCGACGACCTTCGCGTCCACGAGCATCGGTGCGGACCGTGGTCCGTTCAGCCAGTCCCCGACTGCGGCGAGGTCTTTGGCGGTTCTTACAGTCACCGCCTCGAAGCCGTACCCGCGTCCGATTGCAGCGATGTCGGTCGGCGGGAACGTCACCGTGTCCAACGGGTGCCCGCCGGGACCGAAGTGGTGCACCTCGGCGCCGTACGCGTCGTCGTTGTACACGACCACCAGCATCGGCAGGCCAAGTCGTCGTACGGTGTCGAGCTCTGCGGCGCTCATCAGCGCACCGCCGTCACCGAGTACGGCGACGGGCAGGCGGTCCGGCTGCGCCAGCGCGGCACCGATCGCGGTGGCAAGCCCCAGCCCGACCGACTGGAACGCCTGGGTGAAGCAGAGGCCGTTCTCGTCCGGCACCGAAAGACACACGCTCGGGTAGCCCATGAAGTTGCCGGAGTCGACGGCGATCACCCGTTCGGCCGGGAGGAGGTCGTCGAGCGCGAGGCTCAACGTCCGTGGGTCGATCCGGCCCCCCGTGCTCTCGTCGTCGAACGCCACGTCGCGCCAGCGCACGCTCCCGAGCTCCGTCGTGCGATAGCCCACCCGCTGCTCGCCGAGCGCGTCGAGCGCGTCGAGCACCATCGTTGCGGTGAGCCCGACGTCGCCGGTGACGCCGAGCTGGATCTCGCGGTGGACGCCCAGCGCGGTCGCATCGTCATCGACCTGCACGACGGTCGTGTCAGGTCCGATGAGCGCGCCGTGCCGCGTCGTCCACATGTTCAGCGCGCTGCCCCAGCCCACGATGAGGTCGGCCGCGCGGATGAGCTCAGCGGTCCGTGGCGACGCGAAGCCTCCGGAGATCCCGAGCGACCATGGGTTGCCCTGGAACAGACCGTGCGCGACGGCTGAGGTAGCGAGGAGCGCGCCGGATCGTTCCGCCAGGGATTCAAGGACTTGTCGATAGCCGCGGGACCCGCGGCCCGCGACGAACACCGGTCGCTCCGCATGACGCAGCAGGTCGGTCAACTTGGTGACCTCGGCTGCGTCCGGCACCACCGGGTCCTTTGAAGGCGGTGGCGCGACCGCCGGTGCCGCAGTCTCCAACGCCTGCACGGAAAGCGGAACGTTCAGGAGCACCGTACGGCGTTCGCGTACCGCCGTCGCGACCGCACCCAGCGCCTCCGCCACCGCGGTCTCCGCCGAGGTGATCCGCACCGGCACCGCACCCACCGAACGGGCGAGCGCCTCTTGGTCGACGTAGAAGTTCGACCGCGGCTCGGTGACCTCCGCCGCCACGACGACCATCGGCGTCCGGCTCTTCGCCGCCTCCGCGATCCCGGTCATCGCGTTCGTCAGGCCGCAGCCCTGATGGACCGAAAGCGCGGCGACCGTCCCGCTCATCCGTGCGTACGCGTCTGCCATCGTGGCCGCGCCGCCCTCGTGCCGCGCGGCGACGAACCGCGCGCCGCCGGCCACCATCGCGTTCGTGAGGTGGAAGTTGCCCGACCCGATCACGCCGAACACCTGGCGGACGCCCGCGGCCGCCAACGCCCGACCGATGGCATCCGCGACGTTCATCCGCGTTCGACCAGCGCGAGCACGCGGGCCGGAGCTCCGGAGCCGCTGACGATCGGCAACGGGCCGGCGATGACGACGGCGCCGGTCGGCGGCAGCTGGGCGAGGTTCTGCAGCTGCGTCAACCCGTACTTGTCGCTGCCCATCAGGTTTGCGTGACACGGGAACGGCGGGTCGAACGAGTGCGCCTGCCCGGCGTCGGTGCCGACGGTCTCGACACCGAGGCCGAGTACCGGCGACTCCTGCGCCACCCATCGCGCGCACTCCGGCGACAGGCCCGGCGTGTGCGGCCCGTTCCCGTCGGCGTTGAGGAACGCCTCCTGCGAGTGTGACCGCGTATCCCACCCCGTGCGCACGAACAACCAGCCGCCTGCGGGCAGAGGCACGTTCTCCGCCTCCCAGGCCTTGAGGTGGTCGACCTCGACGAGGAAGTCGGCGTTCTTCTCGACCTCGGCGCTGAAGTCGAGCACGACCGCCGGCGCGATCAGCTTGCGGGCCGGGACCGACGCCACGTCGGCGAGGTCCTTGCCCGTGACCCAGTGGTTCGGCGCGTCGAAGTGGGTGCCGGTGTGCTCGCCGCTGGTGAAGTTGTTCCAGTACCACGCGGGCCCGCGGTCGTCGTACCTGCTGATCTCCTCCAGCGCGAACGGCGCCGTCTGCCCGAACTCCGGCGGCAGCTGGATGACCGGCGTCGATGCGGACAGCGGCGACGTCAGGTCCACCACCTCGACCGACCCATCGGCGAGTGCTGCGACGAGTACCGACAAGGGCGACGAGCCGGTCATGTGGACCTCCAGAACAGTGGCGTACGAGACCCCCCGACGCTAGGGCGACGACCGTCACCGCGTCCAGGATTTCGCCCAGCGTCATGGGTCAGGCAGCATTGGCCGCATGCTGCTGGCGGCCTTTCGTTCGCCCGAACTCTCGCCTGGCGGACGGCTGGTCGAGCGGACCGCGGTCCGAGGTGTGCTCTTCCGCGGGCGGGAGTTGCTACTCCTCGCCTCGCGCCACGGCGACTACAAGTTCCCCGGCGGCGGGGTGGATCCGGGTGAGTCGTTCGCGGACGCCCTGCAGCGGGAGTTCCACGAGGAGTGCGGGTACGTCGATGTTGCGGTCGGCACCGAACTCGGCACCACCAGGGAGGAGGTGCCGGCGATCGAGGCGGCGTACGACGTCTTCGGGATGACGTCGCACTACTTCTCATGCACGGGTGGGTCGGCTCGTGATGGGCAGCAGTTGGAGGGGTACGAGGCGGAGTTGGAGCTCACGCCGCAGTGGGTCACGGTGGATTTCGCGCTCGCGGCCAACCGGGCTGTGCTGGCGAGTGGAGTCGGCGTGATGCGGTGGCTGGTGCGGGAGATCGCCGTACTGGAGTGGCTCAGCGAACGTAGTCGCTGACCCACTCGCCCAGGACCTTCGCGCTGGCATCCACGAGCGCCGGCCAGTCAAGCGCGGCCTCGTCGGCCGAGTCCGACACATGCTTCACGACCCGCACCGGTACGCCGTACTCGCGGCAGGCGTAGACGACGCCGTACGCCTCCATGTCGACCAAATGCGCCCGCTCCGCGAGCCGCGCCCGTACGACGGGATCCGTCACGAACACGTCCCCCGACGCCAGCACTGTCCCGTCCCCACCCTCGACGTGCAACGCGTCCTGCGGATCCAGTCCGATCGCGCGGATCGCCTCCGCATTCACATCGTGATTGATCACCGTGCTCGGCAAATACAACCCCGACAGCCCATCTCTGAGCGCTCCGGTGGTGCCAACATTCAGCACCACCAACTCAGAGGTGTCCCGCCCCGCCAGCATCCGCGCAGTAGCCACCGCCGCCGCAGTCTTCCCCACCCCAGTCACCACCACCGAGATCCCTGGCGGCACATACCGGGCTTCCCCAGCAACAGCACTGACAACCACAAACTCAGTCACCAGCGAATCCCTCGGCCTCGCGGGCCTTCGAACGGCGTGCATCTTCCACCAATCGGCTCAGATCGCGGCCACCGCCGTACCGCCAGCCATCGGCCGAACCGGCGAAGTCCCAGTCCACCGCTTCGAACACGGCGACGAACTGCTGCGCCCGCCGGCGGCGTTCCAACTCGTCCGCGCGGTCAATGCTGTCCCGGTCGGCATGCGTCATCTGGAGCTCCGAGGGTGCGGCGTCGTACGGTCTGTGCGAGTCAGCCTGCGGTGACGGTGGGCGTGCCGGGGTCTGCGGTCTCGCCCATCTCCTCGGCGATGCGCATGGCTTCCTCGATCAGGGTCTCGACGATGGCGGCTTCGGGGACGGTCTTGATGACCTCGCCCTTGACGAAGATCTGGCCCTTGCCGTTGCCGGAGGCGACGCCGAGGTCGGCCTCGCGGGCCTCGCCGGGGCCGTTCACGACGCAGCCCATGACCGCGACGCGCAACGGGACCTCCATCCCCTCCAGGCCGGCGGTCACCTGCTCGGCCAGGGTGTAGACGTCCACCTGGGCGCGGCCGCAGGACGGGCAGGAGACGATCTCGAGCTTGCGCTCGCGTAGGTTCAGCGACTGCAGGATCTGCAGGCCGACCTTGACCTCCTCGACCGGCGGCGCGGACAGCGACACCCGGATCGTGTCGCCGATGCCCTTCGACAGCAGCGCGCCGAACGCCACCGACGACTTGATCGTGCCCTGGAACGCCGGCCCGGCCTCGGTCACGCCGAGATGCAGCGGCCAGTCGCCCTGCTCGGCCAGCAGCTCGTACGCGCGGACCATCACGACCGGGTCGTTGTGCTTCACGGAGATCTTGAAGTCGTGGAAGTCGTGCTCCTCGAACAGCGACGCCTCCCAGACGGCCGACTCGGCCAGCGCCTCCGGCGTCGCCTTGCCGTACTTCTGCAGCAGCCGCGGATCCAGCGAGCCGGCGTTCACACCGATCCGCAGTGACGTCCCGTGGTCCTTCGCGGCCTGCGCGATCTCCTTCACCTGGTCGTCGAACTTGCGGATGTTGCCCGGGTTCACCCGGACCGCCGCACATCCCGCCTCGATCGCGGCGAAGACGTAGCTCGGCTGGAAGTGGATGTCGGCGATGACCGGGATCTGCGAGTGCTGGGCGATCTCCGCCAGTGCGTCGGCGTCCTCCTGCCGCGGGCAGGCGACCCGGACGATGTCGCAGCCGGCCGCGGTCAGCTCCGCGATCTGCTGCAGCGTCGTGTTGACCTCGTGCGTCTTCGTGGTCGTCATCGACTGCACCGAGACCGGCGCGTCCCCACCGACCAGCACTTTGCCCACCTTGATCTGGCGGGTCTTGCGGCGCGGGGCCAGGGTCGGCGGCGGCAGCGCGGGCATGCCCAGGTTGATGCTCATGTGTCCTTAACCGTTGGGTGAGGGTCAGCCGTTGAAGAGACGGATCGGGTTGACGATGTCGGCGATGACGAGCAGGACGCCCATCACCACGATCACACTGGCCGCGACGTACGCGATCGGGAGCAGCTTGGCCACGTCGACGTACCCGGGGTCGGGCCGGCCGAACAGCTTGGCGAAGCCGCGCCGGATGCCCTCCCAGATCGCGCCGATCATGTGTCCGCCGTCCAGCGGCAGCAGCGGGATGAAGTTGAACAAGGCAAGGAACAGGTTCAGCGAGGCGAGCAGCGAGATCAGGAACGCGATCCGCGAGCCGGCCGTCAGCGACTGGTTGGACGCGATCTCGCCGGCCACCCGGCTGGCGCCGACGACGCTCATCGGGCTGTTCTCGTCGCGCTCGCCGCCGCCGATCGCCTTGGCCACGCCGACCAGCTTCTGCGGGAAGTTCCCGATCGCCTTCACCGTCGCCACGGTCAGCTCGCCCATCTTGCTGACCACGAACCCGAAGTCCTGCCGCTCGGTCTTCATCTCCGGCGAGACGCCGAGGAATCCGACCGAGACGATCTTGTCCGAGCCCGCCTCGTCGGGGACCTGGTTGACGATCGTGTGGGTCTGCAGCGTGGTCCGCTGACCGTTGCGCACGACAACGATGGTGGCGGGCTTGTCGGTGTTCGCCCGGATCAGCGGGGTCAGCTGGTCCCAGCTGGAGATCGCGGTGCCGTTGAACGCGACGATCTTGTCGCCGACCTGGAACCCGGCCTCCTTGGCCGGCGACACCTTGTCGGTGTCGACGCACTTGCGGTCGGTCGATGCCTGCGAGGCCGGGATCACACAGTCGGTGACCGTGGCCACGGTCGTCTGCGCGACGTTGGCGCCGTACAGCATGAACAGGCCGCCGAACAGCACGAACGCGATCACCACGTTGACCAGCGGCCCGGACGCCATCACGATCAGCTTCTTCCACCACACCTTCTGGTAGAACAGCCGGCCGTTGTCCTCGGGCGCGATCGTCTCGTAGTCCGCGGTACGGGCGTTCTCGACCATCGACTGGATCGGGCCGGTGTTGGCCTTGCGCACCTTGGTCGGGTCGTCGCCCTTGGCGGGCGGCATCATGCCGATGATCCGGACGAACCCGCCGGCCGGGATCAGCTTCAGGCCGTACTCGGTCTCGCCGCGCTTGGTGGACCACACGGTCCGGCCGAAGCCGACGAAGAACTGCGACACCTTCATCCCGAAGGCCTTGGCGGGCAGCATGTGGCCCATTTCGTGCAGTGCGACCGAGATCAGGATGCCGGCCGCGAACAGCACGATGCCGAGGAGAGTGAGAAGCGCGGTCATGCCTTGGTGGTCTCCTGTACGCCGGTGAGTTCACGGGCCCGGGCGCGGGCCCAGCCGTCCGCGGCCAGTACGTCGTCGATGGACAATTCCTCATACGAGGGTACGTCGTGTTCGGTCACTACCCGGGCCACGGTGTCGACGATCGCCAGGAACGGCAGCCGGCCGTCCCGGAACGCCTGGACACAGACCTCGTTCGCCGCGTTCAGCACGGCCGGGGCGGTGCCGCCGCGGGTCCCCGCCTCCCGGGCCAGCTGGACCGCCGGGAAGGCCTCGTCGTCGAGCGGCTCGAACTCCCAACTGCTCGCCGTGGTCCAGTCACAGGCCGGCGCCACGTCCGGAATCCGGTCGGGCCAGCCGAGCGCGAGCGCGATCGGCAACCGCATGTCGGGCGGCGACGCCTGGACCATGGTCGCGCCGTCCACGAACTCCACCATCGAGTGCACGATCGACTGCGGGTGCACGACCACCTCGATCCGGCTCATCGGCAGCCCGTACAACAGGTGCGCCTCGATCACTTCGAGGCCCTTGTTCACGAGGTTGGCCGAGTTGATCGTGATCACCGGACCCATGTCCCAGGTCGGGTGGTTCATCGCCTGTTCCGGGGTGACGTCGGCCATCTCGGCCCGCGAGCGGCCCCGGAACGGACCGCCGCTCGCTGTCACCACCAGACGGCGTACCTCTTCGGCCGTTCCGCCGCGCAGGCACTGCGCGATGGCGCTGTGCTCGGAGTCGACCGGCACGATCTGCCCGGGCTTGACCCGGCGGGTGACCAGCGGGCCGCCGATCACCAGTGACTCCTTGTTGGCCAGCGCGAGCGTCGTCCCCGCGTCGAGCGCCGTGAGCGTCGGCTGCAGTCCGACCGAGCCGGTGATGCCGTTGAGGACCACGTCACACGGCATCGCCGCGAGCTCGCTGGACGCGTCCGGGCCGGTGATGATCTTCGGGATCCGGAACTCACCCTGTGCGTACCCCTGGCGCTGTGCCTCGGCGTAGAACGCGAGCTGCAGGTCCTGGGCCACCGTCGCCTTGGCCACCGCGACCACTTCAACCCCGAACTCCAGCGCCTGCGCGGCGAGCAGACCGACGTTGCTCCCGCCCGCCGAGAGCGCGAGCACCCGGAATCGCTCGCGGTTGCGCCCGATCAACTCGAGCGCCTGGGTCCCCACAGAGCCGGTAGAGCCGAGGATGACAACGGATCGCGGATTCACCCGGCCATTGTCCCAGGTGAACACACAAGGTGACGAGGTGGTGGTTCTAGGAGAGGTACAGGAGGAGGGGGAAGTCGCCGAGGCGGATTTCGTCGCCGTCGCCCACGTGGATGCTGCGGACCGGTACGCCGTTGACGGTCGTGCCGTTGGTCGAGCCGAGGTCGCGGAGTTCGAAGGTGACCTGGTCGATCCGGAGCAACTCGGCGTGGTGCCGGCTCACCTGCGGGTGGTCCAGGATCAGGTCGCAGTCCGGCGACCGGCCGATCAGCACCAGGTCGAGGATCGGCATGGCGTCCCCGTCCGGACCTACGAGCACCGGCTGCCGTGGAGCCGCCAGCGCCGCCTCGATCTCCGCCATACCCTCGGTGTGAATCGCCAGCGACAGGAGCAGGTCGTCACCACTCGCCAGGTGCAGGTTGTGCTGAGCGCCGTACCCGAGCAGCAGGTCCTCGGACTCGTCGATGACGACAGCGGACACGTGGTAGTACCCCGGAGGCAGCCGCGCGTACGTCGCACCACCGAGCGACGTGGTCAACACCACAGCGTCGAACTCCGGGTGACTGACATCGGTGATGGTGACGAGCACCGGATCGTTCGCCGTGAGGTGTGCCTGCGCACCACCGTCGCCCGGAGTGAACTCGACAGTCAGTTGCGGCGCCGGCTCGGCCTGCTCCAACCCCGCCAACCGGTCCACCGCCGGCACTGTGCCGGCCGGGATGAACAACGGCTCGTACTGGCCGTGCGCTCTGATCAGCACGTCCAACTGCGGCTGGACGGACCGGTCGCCCCCGGACGCACGTGCCTTGCCGCGCGCCTCGAGGAACGCAGCCACCATGCCTTTGCCGAAGGTGAAGTTCACGTCTCCCACCACGGCCCTCACGAACCCACTGATCGGCTCCATCCGCACACCCCCAGCAACTCAGTATCGCGGAACCACCACTCCGGTACGGCGGTGTCCGGTGTGCCGCCGGTGGCATATCTTTGGCGCTTGTGTCCCCTTCCGCCACTCACCATACGAAGACAGTGCTGATCATCGAGAACGATCCGGGCAGTGGTCCGGGCCGGTTGCTCGACTGGCTCGAGGGACGGGGGTTCTCACCCGTCGTCGTCCGTGCCTGGGACGGCGAGCCGATTCCCGCAGGCATCGACGGCCATGCCGCGCTGATCCTGCTCGGCGGCGGAATGCTGCCCGACGCCGACGATGCCAAGCCGTGGCTGAAGGCCGAGCGGGAGTTGCTGCGGACCACCACCGAGCACGACCGCGCGCCGGTCCTCGGCATCTGCCTGGGCGCTCAGCTGATCGCGCACACCTTCGGCGGTGAGGTCCGCGGCAAGTACGGACTGCCCGAGAAGGGCGTCACCGAACTGAAGCTGCTGCCCGGCGCCGAGGACGACCCGCTGCTCACCGGTCTGCCGTCGACCGTCCGTGCGATCGAGAGCCACCAGGATCAGATCACCCGACTCCCGTCCGACGCCGTTGCGTTGATGTCCAGCGAGCGCTGCCCCCACCAGATGCTCCGCATCGGCCGCAGCTGGGGCGTGCAGTTCCACCCGGAGGTCGCCGCCGAGCGAGTACGGCGCTGGAACCCGGAAACCCTGCGCTCGTGGGGATTCGTGCCCGAGGAGGTCGTCGCCGGCGCCGAGCGGCACGAGGCCGAGCTGGACCAGACCTGGTCGACGGTCTTCGGCCGGTTCCTGGATCTTGCCGACTGACGTCCGGAGGGACCGGTAGCGGCGCTACCTTTGGGGGCATGAGTCTGGAGCAGCCGCCGCCCGGGCAACGGGCGTCCGACAACGATCGTGAGCGCGCCGCCGCCGTTGTCCAGGAAGCACACACGGACGGGCGGCTGGACTTCCAGGAGCTGGACGAGCGGCTGACCCAGGTCTACTCGGCCAAGACCCAAGTGGAGTTGCGCAATGCGACGGCCGATCTCATGCCGGTCGCGCACGGCAGCGCCGCCGAGCTCACGCTCCGGGCGAAGCACAGCGCGCAGAAGCGTGAGGGCGCCTGGACCGTGCCGGAGCGGATGACGGCAATCGCGGAGCACTCGTCGGTGAAGCTCGACTTCACCGACGCGGTGGTGCACTGGAGCGTGATCCACGTCGACGCGCACGCCAAGCACAGCTCGGTCGTGATGGTGATCCCAGAGGGCTGGAGCGTCGACATCGACCAGGTCGACATGGTCCACAGCAGTGCGAAGAACAAGGCCGGTCCACCGAGGTCCGGCGGCGTACGCCTGCACGTGACCGGCCAGGCCCGCCACGGCAGCATCGTGATCCGCCACCCCCGCAAACGCCACTGGTGGTGGCCCTGGTACCGGAAGTGACGGCTGTCCCGTTCGAGCAGTCGTACGCCGGCATCCTGCGCAAGCACGTCGGCGATCAGCGGATCATCACACCAGGCCCGCGTGCCGTGATCGTCGACGACACGGGCGACGTACTGCTGGTCCGCCGCAGCGACGACGACACCTGGGTGATGCCGACGCGTTCGACGGCACCTTGATCGTCAAGTGAGTGTGTGGCTTTCCACACCACCGCGGCGCGGCGGCGACAGGTTAGCGTTCGGGTATGACCGTTTCGCTGGATCTCGTGGATGTCGACTCGTTGCTGACCGAGGAGGAGGTCGACGTCCGGGCGACGGCTCGGCGGTTCGCGGACGAGCGTTTGCGGCCGGCGTTGCCGGAGTGGTTCGAGACGGCGAGCATCCCGGCGCGGGAGCTGGCGAAGGAACTGGGGGCGCTCGGGTTCCTCGGGATGCATCTGACCGGCTACGGGTGCGCCGGGGTCGGGCCTGTCGCCTATGGACTCGCCTGCCTGGAGATCGAGGCGGCGGACTCCGGGATGCGGTCGCTGGTGTCGGTGCAGGGGTCGCTGGCGATGTACGGGATCTGGAAGTACGGCAGTGCCGAGCAGAAGGACGAATGGCTCCCCCGGATGTCCGCGGGCGAGGCGATCGGCTGCTTCGGCCTGACCGAGCCCGACTTCGGCTCCAACCCGGCCGGCATGCGCACCAATGCCCGCCGGAACGGAGACGACTGGGTGCTGAACGGTTCGAAGATGTGGATCACCAACGGCTCCGTTGCCGATGTCGCGGTGGTGTGGGCCCGGACGGACGACGGCGTACGCGGCTTCGTCGTACCGACTACGACGCCTGGCTTCTCCGCACCGGAGATCAAGCAGAAGATGTCGCTGCGGGCATCGGTCACGTCGGAGCTGGTGCTGGAAGACGTACGGCTGCCCGCGTCCGCGATGCTGCCCGAGGCACGCGGCCTGTCCGGGCCGCTCGGCTGCTTGAACGAGGCCCGCTTCGGCATCATCTTCGGCGCGATGGGCGCGGCCCGCGACTGCCTGGAGACGACGATCGCGTACGCCGGTGAGCGGATCGTGTTCGACAAGCCGCTCGCGGCGTACCAGCTGACCCAGGCGAAGCTCGCCGACATGGCGGTCGAGCTGAACAAGGGCATCCTGCTCGCCGTCCATCTCGGCCGGCTCAAGGAGAAGGGCACACTGCGCCCGGAGCAGGTCAGCGTCGGCAAGCTCAACAACGTCCGCGAGGCGATCGCGATCGCCCGCGAGTGCCGCACGATCCTGGCTGCGAACGGCATCAGCGGCGAGTACCCGATCATGCGGCACGCCAACAACCTCGAGTCCGTCCTCACCTACGAGGGCACCTCGGAGGTCCACCAGCTCGTCATCGGCCAGGCGCTGACCGGGCACGCCGCCTTCCGCTGACGCATGGTCGAGGGGCTGATCGGGTACCGGGAGTGAGATCAGCTACTCAACGTGACCACTTCGGGAGGTCAGGAAGGAGCCCGTATGAGGATCGGGGCCGGAATCGCGCTCATCGCGGCGGGAGCCATCATCGCGTTCGCCGTGCGGGACACGTCCGACACTCTGAACCTCACCGCCCTGGGGATCATCATCATGCTCGGTGGCGCCGCCGGAATCTGGCTGTCGTACCGGCTGGCCAACCGGCGCCGGGGGCATGACGACGTCGTGGTGATCGACCCGGACGTCGAGAAGCAGTACAACACCGCCCCGCCCGACCAGGTCGCCGACCATCCCATCGACGTCACCCCGACGCACCTGCGCAAGGATCACAAAGACTTGAGGAAGTAGTCACACTCGTCCGCGTGGGTGCGAACCACCGTGCCGTCGGCAGCCTGCTCGGTCCATTCGTCGACGACAGGCGGGCCTGACCACGGCCGATAGTCCAGGCGCTCGTACAGCCTGCGGGCCTTGGGGTTGTCGGCGCCGACGGCCAGGCCGATGGCGGGTTTGTTCCACTCCCCCGCGATCGCCTCGGCGACGCGGATGATCGCCGTACCGATGCCTTGGTTGTGGACGACGGCGCTGAGGGCGTTGATCTCGGCCGGATCGCCGTCGGCGCGGACTTCGGCGTACTTCGACTCCCTGAGCAACATCGTCTGGCCGACGATCTCGCCGTCGCGGTGGGCCAGCAGGAACAGACCGTCACCGCCTTCCTGGATGTCCCAGCGGGCGCGGAGGTGATGCTGCGCTGCCGGATACTCGGCGACGCCTGCGATCAACTGTTCGACATCGGCGGGGGTCGCGGGTCTGATGTCCATTCGCAGACTTTAAGACTGATTGAAGGGTCGTCGCGACCGTAAATCATGGACAGGAATCGTGAGTTGCTGGAGCGGTTGTGGCCGACGGACGACCAGTTGGCGCTGTCGGCGGAGGCCGAACACGAGTTGCGCGCCGACGACTACGTGCTGGAGATGCCGCAGTCCGGCGAGCGCATCGTCGGGCGGGACCGGATGCGGGCGATGCAGCAGGAATACCCTGCGCCACCGTCGATCCAGATCCTGCGTATCACCGGTGCGGGCGACCACTTCGTCGTACTGGGCCGCTCGGACTACGGCGGTGACATCTACTACGTCGCGAACGTCGTCGAGTTCAAGGACGGGCGGATCGCGCGCGAGACCCGGATCTACGGTTCGCCGTTCGATCCGCCGGAGTGGCGCGCGAAGTACGCCGAGTGACTACTTGGCGACCTCGGTGGCGCGGGATTCACGGACGACGGTGACCCGGATCTGGCCCGGGTAGGTCAGCTCCTCCTCGACCTGCTTGGCGATGTCGCGAGCCATCACCTGCGCGGCGATGTCGTCGACCACGTCCGGCAGCACCATCACGCGGATCTCCCGGCCGGCCTGCATCGCGAACACCTTCTCGACACCATCGTGGTGCATCGCGATCTCCTCGAGCCGCTCCAGCCGCTGCACGTACGCCTCCAGCGATTCGCGTCGCGCACCCGGCCGGCCGCCACTGACCGCATCCGCGGCCTGGGTCAGTACGGCCTCGACGGTCCGCACCTCGACCTCGTTGTGGTGCGCCTCGATACAGTGCACGACGTCGTCGTTCTCGCCGTACTTGCGGGCCAGCTCCGCACCCACGATCGCGTGACTGCCCTCGGACTCGTGCGTCAGCGCCTTGCCGATGTCGTGCAGGAACGCGCCGCGCTTGCACAGCTTGGGATCCAGCCCGAGTTCGGCCGCCATCATGCCGGCGATGTGCGCCGACTCGATCAGATGCTTCAGCACGTTCTGCCCGTACGACGTGCGGTACCGCAGCAGGCCCATCGTCCGGATCAGCTCGGGGTGCAGGTCGGTGATGCCGACCTCTGCCATCGCGTCCTCGGCCGCACGCTCGCACAGCTCGGCAACCTCGCCGCGACTGCGCTCGTAGATCTCCTCGATCCGGCTCGGGTGGATCCGGCCGTCCAGGACCAGCGAATCCAGGGTCAGGCGCGCGGTCTCCCGGCGTACTGGATCGAAGCAGGACAGCAGCACGGCTTCAGGGGTGTCGTCGATGATCAGGTTGACGCCCGTGGTCTGCTCGAACGATCGGATGTTGCGACCCTCGCGGCCGATGATCCGGCCTTTCATGTCGTCGCTCGGCAGGTGTACCACCGAGACGACCGACTCGCTGGTCTGCTCCGACGCCAGCCGCTGCACCGCGCCGGTGATGATCTTGCGTGCCTTGGTCTCGCCCTCGTCCAAGGCCTGCCGCTCGATCTCACGGACGATCGAATGCGCGTGCCGCTTCGCCTCCGCCTCGATCGACGCGACCAGCTCCGCCTTCGCCTGCTCGGAGCTGAGGTTCGCGACGCCTTCCAGGATCCGGCGGCGTTCCTCCTCGAGGTTCCTGATTTCGGCCTTGCGCTGGTCCAGCTCCGCGAGTTGCGCGGTCAGCTCGATCTGGCGTTCCTCGATCGAACGGTGCTGCTCGTCGAGCCGCTCCTCACGCTCGGTCAGCCGGTGGTCGCGGCGCTCCATCTCCAGCCGCTGCTCGCGCAGGTCGTCCCGGATCGACTGGGCCTCGGTCTCGGCTTCCCGGCGTACGTCGGACGCGCGGTGCTCGGCCTCACGCCGTACCTCGGAAGCGCGGTCCTCCGCGGCGCGGCGGATCTCCTCGGCGCGTTTCTCGGCCGTCTCCGCCCGGGTCCGCAGTACGGCGGCCTCCTCCTCGGCCTGGCGGCGTACCAACTCCGCGGCGGACTTGGCGCCGGCGGCGATGGTGGCTGCCTCGAGTTGGGCGTTGGCGGCGGCCGCGGTGTTGTCGGCGGCCTTGCGGCGGGAGAGCGTGAAGCCGATCCAGGCCAGCAGGCCCGCGATCAGCAGTCCGATCAGGGTCAGCCCGACTGACGTCGCTGTCGGCATAGCCGCGAGTGACATCGGCTTCTCCCCTCGTCGAGTCACGCACCGGGCGGGACTGTGGCGTCGGTCGAAGGGATCCGCCTACGGTCGAGGAGACGGTACGGCTGAACGCACCACCGGGGTTTCCGGGGTGCGCGGTCCGTCCGTTGTGACGGTACTGCTCGCCGACGGTGCCGGTCGTGACCGCTGCCGTCGCCGTTTCCGGGTGTGCGTCACCCAGGAACAGACTTCAGGCCGCTGCCACCGCCGGATCCGTCCGCCGCGGTGCCGTCCAATCGACGGCGTACGAGTCGCCGTCGTCATCCTTCAGCTCGGTCGAGCGTGGTTTCGTGTTTCTCCGGCCGGTCAGCCGGTGATCAACCGACCCGCCGGTGCTATGTCCGCCACCGTCAGGTGGAGTGATCCCTTACTGATTCCGAGGCTAGGCGCGCCCCACCACCCGGTCAAGAAGGACACTCACACCCCACCCACCCAAACCACTCCCCCGAGTGGTCCACTCCACATCCACGTCTGTAGGCGGGCCTCAACCAGCAACGAAGTCGCGAATCACCCCGACCGCGGTGATCAAAAGCCCACCTACGCCGATCAGCACGCTCAGCCGTTCGTACCGTGGCCGAGCCGCCTTCGCAGTCACGGCATGACCGGGCTTCGGCTGGGGCTCCGCCCTAACTGCCACGAGACCGTCGAGGTCGTCCCGCGGCCACATCATGCTCGGCAGACCGGCGAACCTCATCCCTCGAACCAACCGGGGCAGGCCGCGCTTGAGCCCGACGTGGTAGTCGCAGGTCGCGACCATCCCCCGAACCCGCCACCTGCACGGCCGATGCTTCAGCGTCTCTACCCTGCATCTGGCCAACTGCAGGAATGCGATGTAGAGCACCCACCCCACAGTCAGGTACGCCGCCGTTCGCCAACTGTGGTTGTAGATCGCGAGAACGGTGCAGCCTGCGAGGAGCCACCCCCACGAACGGAACTGCGCCGACCGACTCCCACCGCGCCGTCGCGTTCTGCCCATGCCATCCTCCCCAGGATGACACTCTAGGTTTGCTCGACTACTCTCCGCATTGCTGTCCGGCGGGTCGCCTTGACATCGAGTTCTCCCGCGCAACGCGTGCGGCCGTCGTCCTCGGGGGAGGACGACTGCCGGGTGGATTGGGTCAGGGGCGGGGGCCGGGGAGGTCGTTGGAGTCTTGACCTGTGACGGTGCTGCCGGTTTGGGCGCCTGCGGGGGTTGAGCCGGCGGAGCTGGTCGGCTCGGTGGACGGGTCTGGCGCGTCGCCGCCGACTACGCCGCCGTCGACTGCTTCCTCGGTCGATTCGGCCGCATCACGGGCCGCCTCGGTGGTGTCGCTGCCTGCCTGGGTCGTGTCGCGGGGAGGCTCGGGTGCTTCGCCGGTGGTCGCAGGGTCGACGCCGCCGCCGGGCGACGGGACTCCGCCCGCCTCGCCTTCAGTGGTCTGGCCGTCGACGTAGTCGCCGACCTTCTTCTGCATGGCGTCGACCTTCTCCGCGTGTTTCCCGCCGGTGTGCTTGTCGATCAGGTCGCCGGCCTTCTCCGCACCGGCTTTGATCTTGTCCGGGTTCTGCTTGACGACGTTCCGGAGCCAGTTCTTCGCCTGTTCCTGGAAATCGCTCATTGCACCCTCCGCGGTGTCAGGGGCGGATCGACGAAAATCCCCAGCGTACGGGCCGGACCAAACACCGGCCCCACTTCGGATAACACACCGTCACACCGCAACCGTCAACGCCCCTCGCCGCCCACAGCCCCGCAGATTCCGCCCTTCACTCTCCGTCCGCACCGCGTTCGGCGGCTAAGTCTTGCTCTTGCCGAGGTGCGCTTTCGCCACCGCCGCCGGTGCATAGACCAGCCAGCCGTCGAGGAGCGCCTCCTTCAGAACGGTCGCCGGGACCACGTCCAGCTGGATCAGTACGGCGGCATAACCATTGAAATGCGGGATCGTGAAGAATCCGTCGGCCGACCGAGCCGCCAGCACCGCTTCCTTCTCGCTGAGATCCTCCACCCGGACTGCGAGTATGGGCCCGTCCGGCGGGGCTTCATCGCCGAAGCGGCGCAGATCCGCCTTGCTGAAAGGCCGTTCCCAGGCGTACGCCTTGCCTCCGACAGCCCAGGTGCGATGGCCGTGCGTCGTCGCCTCCACGGTCTCGGGCAATGCCGCGACCAGCCGCTCCACGTCTTCCAGGGTCGCCATGACCCTCAAGCTACAACGTCGTTCAGGCATCCGCCGCACGATGGCGTGACCAGGCGATGGGGCGATCGCCTGGGCACGCCGGTTCGTCAGAGACGGCGGCGGGATCCGCGTTCCTGGTGCGGGACCACCTGCGCGGCACCGGGGAAGGTCGGCGCCGGGAACTGCGCGGTCTCGTAGGTGGCCAGGTTCAGCCGGGAGCCCGTCTCCGGAAGGAGCGGGGGCTTCGCGGCGTGGTCCTGGCGGAAGACGGAGGTGAGGTCACCGAAGGTCTTGCGACGCCACTGGCTGATGTTGGTCTCGCGTACGCCGGTGAGCATCTCCAGGAACTGCAGGACCGAGGTGTGGTCGAACTTCTGGCTGGTCACCCAGCCACCGGCGGTCCACGGCGACACGATGATGCACGGCACCCGGAACCCGCCGCCGATCGGCAGGTCGAGGGCGTACTCGTCCGGCGTACCGGCCGGCGCGGTCGGGGGAACGACGTGGTCGAACAGGCCGTCGTTCTCGTCGTAGTTGAGGATGAAGACAGTCTTCTTCCACACGTCCGGGTTGGCGGCGATCGCGGCGATCTTCGAGGCGACGAAGTCGGCGCCGGCGGCCGGCATCTCCTTCGGGTGCTCCGAGACGCCACCGGCCGTCATCAGCCAGGACACCGTCGGCAGTTGGTCGTGCAGAGCGTCGTACTCGAACTGGCCGAGCGACGAGACCTTCATGCCCTTCTCGTACAGCGGCGTACCGGGCGCGGCGTCCTGGAACTGCTGGAAGTGCGGCAGCATGTTGTAGCTGTTCAAGCCGACCTGGTCCTGGTACACCTTCCAGCCGACTCCCGCAGCCTCGAGGCGTTCGGCGTACGTCGTCCAGCGGTACGCGCCGTTCGGCAGGGAGTTCGAGGTGATCGGACCACCGAGCGTGCCGCCCGGGTCGACCATGCCGGTCTGCCAGTACAGGCGGTTCGGCCAGGTCGGGCCCTGCACCGAGCAGTGGTACTGGTCGCAGATCGTGAAGGCATCGGCGAGCGCGTACTGGAACGGGATGTCGTCGCGGGTGTAGTAGCCCATCACGTACGGACCGTTGGCCTTGTCCGCGGCGCGGTGCGCGGGCAGCCAGTTGTCCATCTTGCCGCCGTTCCACGCCTGGTGCTGGACCGAGTACGCGTGGCTGGTGGACGGGATGGCCTGCGAGTTCGTCGAGTGGGTGTCGAGGTGGAACGGCAGCAGGTAGCCGTCCGGGTTCTCCGCGTCGGGCTGGTGGAACACGTCGCGTCCGGTGGACAGCTTGATCGCCTGCGGGTCGTCGAACCCGGCCACTCCGGACAGCGTGCCGAAGTAGTGGTCGAAGCTGCGGTTCTCCTGCATCAGCATCACGACGTGCTTGATGTCGCCGAGCCGGGCCGGCCGCGGCGGCGGGGTGGCCAGGGCCTTCTGCACGGTCGCGGGCATCAGGGCTGCCGCGGCACCAAGGCTGGCGGTCGCGGCGGCGCCGCCGAGGAAGCGGCGGCGGGTGAAGTCGGACATTGGGCGGAACCTCTCGAAGGTAGGCGGTGATTCCGTCAATGACCTTCCGCCTCGAAGGTGTCCGTCACCCGGCCCGTGCTCCAACGCTGCTGAACTAGTTTCCGAGCACAACCTTTTGCGGAGGTTAACTGATTAAGCACACGCCGAGCCCGCCGTCGCGTCCCGCCTCACGGTGGTAATGGCTCGTCCCGCCTCACGGTGGCAGTCGCTTGTCCCTCACGGTGGCAGTCGCTTGTCCCGCCTCACGGTGGCAGTCGCTTGTCCCGCCTCACGGTGGTGGAGGCTCGTCCATCTGCCGGTGGCAGCAGCGGGTTGGGACTGGCGCGGCTGCGGTGGAATCAGTCGGGTTCCAGGCCGGAGGGGTCCAGGAGTGGGAGTTCTTCGTGGCTGGCGGCGAGCTCTTGTTTGATGACTGTCATCGCGAGGCCACCGGGGTAGCCCTTGCGGGCCAGCATTCCGAGCAGGCGGCGCATGGCGACCTGGCGGTCGAGCGAACGCATCGACGGGAGCTTGCGGCGAACCAGAGCGCGGGCGGTTTCTTCCTCCTGGTCCGGATCCAGTTCGTCCAGCGCGTCGCGCGCCAGCTGATCGTCCACGCCCCGACGACGGAGCTCCTGCGCCAGAGCTCGTTTGCCGAGCCCGCGACCGCGGTGCCGGGACTCGACCCACGCGTTCGCGAAGGCCGCGTCGTCGATCAACCCGACCTCGGTAAACCGATCCAGCACCTCCTCCGCCACGTCCTCAGGAATCTCCCGCTCGGCCAGCAGATCCGCCAACTCGGCCCGCGTCCGCGGTTGCCCGCTCAGCTTGTCCAGCAAAATCGTCCGCGCCACCGACTGCGGATCCTCCACCCCATCCAACCCGGGATCCCCCGGCCCGTCGGGCTCATCCGCGGACCGCCGACTCCCCCGCCGACCCTCACCAAAACTCCGCCGAGCCACCGTCCGCCGCCCACGGCTCCCAGTCCCACCCGAAGACGCCCCACCCCCCGAAGCCTGCTTCGCCGTACGCCGAGCTGGGCTCGTGTCCAGCGACTCCTCCACAGGAACCGCGCGACCTCGACCTGGGCCGGCTTCCAGCGGGTCCTCCTCGGCAACCGTTCGACCCCGAGCTGCGCCCGCGTCCAGCGACTCCTCCGCAGGAACCGCGCGACCCCGAGCTCCGCCGGCTTCCAGCGGGTCCTCCTCGGCAACCGTTCGACCCCGAGCTCCGCCCGCGTCCAGCGACTCCTCCGCAGGAACCGCGCGACCCCGAGCCGCGCCCGCGTCAAGCGGATCCTCGGCGGGAACCGTTCGACCTCGGGCTGGGCTCGGGTCAGTCCCGGGGACCGTCGGGTCAGCCGCGGGAACCGTTCGACGTCGAGCCGGGCTCGCGTTCAACCGGTCCGTCGCAGGAACCGCCGGGTCGCTCGACCGATCGATCGACCCCACACCTGATGCAGTCGCCTCCGCGGAGCTGCCTGCGGACCTGCGTTCGCCTGATGCCCGAGCAATGGGTGATCGCTCGCCGGCAGGCTGGCTGGTAGTGGCTGCTGTACCT
The DNA here is from genome assembly GCF_044459685.1 of Kribbella sp. NPDC050241. NCBI lineage: Bacteria > Bacillati > Actinomycetota > Actinomycetes > Propionibacteriales > Kribbellaceae > Kribbella > Kribbella sp. NPDC050241. Next base: position 545,496 of record NZ_JBITJE010000001.1, on the reverse strand, counting down.
CGACGCAGCTCGAGGCCGGCCGGGCTATCAGCAGCAGAACCAGCTGAGTCGCCCCACGGATCGGCCACAGCCGGGCTCTGATCTCGCGCAGGATCGCGCCCCGGCTGATCGTTGCCTGACGCCCCGGTCGCTACCTCGAACTGGTCAAATCCAGGAGCGCGATTGATCGTGCCTCGCGCCGGGCTCGGCTCCGGGGTCTCAGCGGCAAACGCTCGTGCTTCCGCCTGCCGGTCAGCACTCCTCGCCTCGGAGGCTCGTATGGCGGTTTCGTCCAGATCGCCCCACGGGTCGACAAGCTTCGGATCCGAGCCACGTCTCGAGGTGTTCCGGGGCCGGCGGCGCTGACTTGAGGATTGAGCGCTCCCGTCCGCCGGTTCCTCAGTGCTGCTCGAGGAGGCTTCGGCGTCTGCCCACGGGTCATCGGCCCCGGCGGTTCGCCTGATCCTGCCTGCGCGAGGCCGGGCGGACGTCGGGTCCAACGGATCGTCATCCGCGGACGGATCCGACCACGATTCGGCGCGATTGGCACCAGAGCCGCGATCACGGCCCGCACCGCGGGAGGCTCGCTGACCCGAACGGCGCTCGGTAGACCGACGACCAGCCCGCGATGCGTCCCCGGACGGTTCGTTGCCTTCGCCGGATCCTTCCGAAGCACCACCGGCTGCTGCTGGGCCGCGGGCGAGGAGGTCTCGGGCTAGGGCCAGGCGGTCGGCGTGTGGGAGAGACAGCGCCGCGGGCGCAGCGTCGTCGGCAGTGGTCTGCCGAGGAGCGCTGCCACCCGCGGTGGAGTGATCAGAAGTCGACATCGACCTCGGCCGTGGCGGCCGCGTCGGCCGGTGCGTCCAGCGTCGGGCCGATGCCCATCTTCTCCTTGATCTTCTTCTCCAGCTCGTTGGCCAGATCGGGGTTGTCGCGCAGGAAGTTCCGCGCGTTCTCCCGCCCCTGACCGAGCTGGTCGCTCTCGTAGGTGAACCAGGCACCGGCCTTGCGGACGAAGCCCTGATCCACACCGAGGTCGAGCAGGCTGCCCTCGCGGCTGATGCCCTGGCCGTAGATGATGTCGAACTCGGCCTGCTTGAACGGCGGGGCCACCTTGTTCTTCACGACCTTGACGCGGGTCCGGTTACCGACGACGTCGGTGCCGTCCTTCAGCGACTCGATCCGGCGCACGTCCAGCCGCACCGACGCGTAGAACTTCAGCGCCTTACCACCGGTCGTCGTCTCCGGGGAGCCGAACATGACGCCGATCTTCTCGCGCAACTGGTTGATGAAGATCGCGGTCGTGTTCGTCCCGCTGACCGCACCGGTCATCTTCCGCAGCGCCTGGCTCATCAGCCGGGCCTGCAGACCCACGTGGCTGTCACCCATCTCACCCTCGATCTCGGCCCGCGGCACCAGCGCGGCCACCGAGTCGATCACGACGATGTCGATCGCGCCGGAGCGGACCAGCATGTCGGCGATCTCCAGCGCCTGCTCACCGGAGTCGGGCTGCGAGACCAGCAGCGCGTCGGTGTCGACGCCCAGCTTCCGCGCGTACTCCGGGTCGAGGGCGTGCTCCGCGTCGATGAAGGCCGCGATCCCGCCGGCGCGCTGAGCGTTCGCGACCGCGTGCAGGGCGACCGTCGTCTTACCGGAGGATTCCGGACCGTAGATCTCCACCACGCGACCGCGCGGCAGCCCGCCGATCCCGAGCGCGATGTCGAGCGCGATCGACCCGGTGGGGATGACCTCGATCGGCGGCCTGTTCTGCTCCCCGAGGCGCATCACCGAACCCTTGCCGCACTGCCGCTCGATCTGCGTCAGCGCAGTCGCGAGCGCCTTCTCGCGATCGCTCGCCGCGCGCTCCGCACTCGCCGTTGCACCAGCCATGTGACTGCCACCTGACCCATCTCATAATCGGGGCCGCTTCCCAGCCGCCCGGAGGACTTCTCGTGTCGCCAGAGAAGGTATCCATCACGTCGGACAGTTTTCGCCGCCACTTCGAATCTGTGGACAACTTCGGCCGTCCGGCGCACCTTCAGGCACCAAACTATCCCGAACACCTGTTCGAATCGCAACTGACACGCCGAAGTCTGCCCGGGCAACCATCGTGGACCGCCCACTCCCTACTCTTGCGGGCGTGGCAGACCGTCCCGACGTCCCCGACGCAGCCGTCGTCCTGGCCCTCAGCCGGGTCGAGTTCGGCGTCGACTCCGTGCTCGACGCGCTCCGCACCCAGGACCCGTTCGGCATCCGCAGCATCCTGGTCGAGTACTCCGCGCAGGAGCGCCCCAACCTGGCCGAGAAGGCCCTCATCCTGGCCATCGACCGGATGTTGAAGATGAAGGTGCCCGGTCACACCGAGTGGCCGACGCTGCCGTTGGCAGATCGCTGCGACTGGTGGGTGGAGCGCCTCGGCGGGTTCGCCGCGATCGTCGCCGGCCTCCCCCGGATCAGCGGCGCGGCCGCGGACCGGCTCCCGATCAAGGACACGCTCGGTGCGGCCGTCCAGGCCATGGTCATCGGTGCGGTCTGCCGCGAGTACGGCGTCGAAGCGCATGCCGACCGTACGGCGGTGATCGCACGCGTACTCACCGACCGGCCCATCACGCCGGACGACGTCCTCGAGTACGACGACCCGACCTCAGCCGGCCAGGACGTCGCCAAGCAGTTGGGATTCGGCGACGAGTCCGAGGAAGCCGGTCTGCGCAAGGGCGTCCGCCTGGTGTGGCGGATCAGCAAGCTGTTCGGCGGGCTCGGCGACGTGTTCGAGGAGCGCCCCCGCGGGAGCATCGGCGCCCGATTCGTCGGCAAGCTGCCGGTGGTCGGGATGGTCGGTGGGTTCTTCGACGAGCGCCTGGCCATCCGCAAAGCGGCGTACCGGGCTGCCGACCTCCTCACCACCAGCGCGTTCCGGGTCAAACCGGTCTGAGCCCAGGACTGGGGGCACGGACGTCGGCCTGGGATGATCTCGGCATGACTGGGATCGTCATCGTGCGTCCGGACGACAGCTGGCCCGCGCAGTACGAGAAGACCGCTCGAGTGGTGAGCGAACTGCTGGGCGAGACCGCACAGCGGATCGATCACATCGGATCGACGTCCGTACCGAGACTGCCCGCCAAGGACATCATCGACATGCAGGTGACCGTCGGGACGGAGCCAGAGCTCGACGACGTGGTGGAACGCATGGCCGCCGCGGACTGGGAGGTCCGCCCACCGAAACGCGACCACGCGGTACCCGGCCTCCCGGCCGACGACCTGCAATGGGTCAAGCGGCTATTGGTGGAGCCGATGTACCGGCGACGCGTGAACCTGCACATCCGCGTCGCTGGTCGAGCCAACCAGCGCTATGCGCTGCTGTTCCGGGACTACCTCCGCAACCACCCGGACACTGCTCGCGCCTATGGGGAGTTCAAGAGGCGAGCGGCTGCGTTGCCGATCGAGTCGACGGCGGATTACTCCGATCTGAAGGACCCGGTCTGCGATCTCATCTACCTGCCTGCCGAGGAGTGGGCCGCCCGTACCGGCTGGACTGCCTGAAACAGAGGGTGAGGGCAGTACTACTCCGGGGTCGTTGACCCTGTCGCGGTGCAGCCACCACGCTGGATTCGGGGGGTACGTGGCGTCCCTCCGTAGGGGGCGTGGTTCGGGTGGGCGGAGTGGGTCGGCTGGCGGCGTTGCCGTGCGGCAAGGTGTCGAAGTGGATCGTGCTGGGACTGTGGATCGTGGCCATGGCCGCGGCGTTCAGTCCGGCCGGCAAGCTGACGGGCGCTCAGGAGAACGACGCCGTCTCGTGGCTGCCGGGCAAGGCGGAGTCCACCGAGGTCCTGAAGGCGACGCAGCAGTTCTCGTCGCCGGATGAGATCCCGGCAGTGCTCGTGTACGAGCGATCGTCCGGAATCACTGCGGCCGATCGGCAAGCGGTCACGCAACACCTGGCGCAGTTCGCGCAACTCGAGAACGTCGACCGCGAGGTGGTCGGGCCGCTGCCGTCCGAAGACGGCAAGGCCCTGCAGGTCCTCGTACCGATCAACGCGGGCACCGGAGGCTGGGAGACGATCGGGGCGCGCGCGGACGACATCAGACGCGTTGCCGCGGACCGGCCGGACGGTCTGTCGTTCCACCTCACCGGACCGGGCGGGTTCGCCGCTGATTCGCAGGAGGCGTTCGCCGGTATCGACGGCAAACTCCTGTACTCCGCCGCGGCTGTGGTGATCATCATCCTGCTGCTGACCTACCGCAGTCCGGTGCTCTGGTTACTGCCACTGGTGTCGGCAGGTGTCGCACTCTTCGCAGCGCAGGCTGTCGTCTACTACCTCGCCACCAAGGCGGATCTGACCGTCAACGCCCAGAGTGCAGGCATTCTGACCGTTCTGGTGTTCGGTGCTGGGACGGACTATGCCTTGTTGCTGGTCGCTCGCTATCGGGAAGAGCTCCGACGGCACGAGGACCGGCACGAGGCCATGGCCTTTGCAATGCACCGCGCAGGCCCGGCGATCGTCGCCTCCGGCTCGACTGTGGTGGCGGGCATGCTCTGTCTGCTCTTCGCGTCGATGAACTCGACCCGTGGTCTTGGACCGGTCGCAGCGGTCGGCATCGTCGTCGCACTACTCGCCATGCTGACTCTGCTACCCGCTCTGCTCGTCATCTGCGGCCGCTGGGTGTTCTGGCCGCTCCGTCCGACGTACGGTTCGGACGACCACACCGAGAACAGTGTCTGGGGTCGCATCGGACGGCGAATCGCCGTACGTCCGCGGCTGACCTGGATCACGACGTCCGTCGTCCTGGGGATCGCAGCCCTCGGCATTCTCCGCCTGGACCCGACCGGCCTGTCCAACGAGGAGTCGTTCGTCGGTACGCCGGACTCCGTGGTCGGCGAGAGGATCCTGGCCACCCACTTCCCAGCCGGTGCGGGCAACCCGCTGGTCGTGGTCAGCAACGAGGCCCAGGCAGAAGAGGTCCGTACGGCGATGGCCTCGACGCAAGGCATCGCGTCGGTGGCAGAACCGCAGAAGGCCGATGGGTTGGCCTACCTCGAGGGCACCATGACGGACGCGGTGGACAGTCAGGCCGCGAAGGACACCGTGGATCGCGTCCGAGAGGCCGTGCACGCCGTACCGGGTGCCGACGCGCGTGCCGGTGGCGGTGCGGCGATTCTGCTCGACACCCAGCGGGCGGCCGATCAGGACAACAAGGTGATCATCCCGATCGTGCTCGCGGTGGTGTTCCTCATCCTCGCCCTGCTGCTGCGGGCGCTGCTCGCACCGGTGTTGCTGGTGGCAACGGTCGTGCTGTCGTTCGCCGCCGCGCTGGGGATCAGCGCGCTGGTGTTCGACGCGCTCGGGTTCGAGGGGGCGGACACGTCGCTGCCGTTGTTCGTCTTCGTCTTCTTGGTTGCCTTGGGCATCGACTACAACATCTTCCTGATGACGCGCGTGCACGAGGAGTCGAAGAAGCACGGCACCCGGCGTGGTGCGCTGATCGGCGTCGCCGCGACCGGAGGGGTGATCACGTCGGCCGGACTGGTGCTGGCGGGGACGTTCGCGGTACTGGCGACACTGCCGGTGGTGGCGTTCGCCGAGATCGGCATCGCGGTCGCACTCGGCGTCCTGCTCGACACCATCGTGGTCCGCTCGGTGCTGGTCACCGCACTCAACCTGGACATCGGCCGGCACTTGTGGTGGCCGAGCAAGCTGGCGCACAAGCGCGATCCGGAGCCTGCCGACGAGCTGCCCGAGCCAGAGCCTGAGCTGACCAGCACCTGACCGTCAGCGTTCGCTGGGCGGCAACTGCAGGTGGGCCCAGACGGCACGCCAGACGGTCTTGGCGTGCTCGCCGTCGGCCAGCGCCTCGACGACCGTCCGGCCGCCAAGGTCGCGGACGACCTGCGTCTCGGCCCAGGTCCGTGCGTACGCGGGACCGAGATGCTGGTCCATCCGCGCCCAGAACTCCGTCAGTCTCATGCCTGCCCGTCGTCGTCCTTCGGTGGCTGTCCCCAACCACCCTGTGAGCCGTCCTGCGGTCCAGGCCGGCCCGGCTGAGGCGGCGGCGCCGGCCGCTGTCCCGGACCAGGTTGTCCCTGACCGGGCTGGCCCTGACCAGGCTGCCCCGGACCAGGTTGCTGCCCCTGACCAGCTTGCTGCCCCGGACCGGGTTGCTGGCCCTGGCCGGGCTGCTGCCCCCAGCTGCCCTGGCCCTGCTGCGGCGGCTGTCCCTGCTGAGGCTGTCCAGGGTACTGCGGCTGTCCGGGCTGCCCCGGGAACGGCGCCTGCCCCGGCTGCCCCTGCCCGGGTTGCCCTGGGTACTGCCCTGGCTGACCCGGCTGACCGCCTGGCGGGTAGCCGCCCTGGCCGCCGTACCCAGGCTGACCCGGGTACTGCCCCGGCTGCCCGCCGTACTGCGGGCCCCACTGCCCCTGCTGCGGTTGGCCCGGATACTGCCCCGGGTACTGCGCGTACGCCTGTTGTCTCCTGCGACCACGCAGCACGAAGAACACCACCGCTGCAGCGGCCAGCAACAGCAGCACAGCGATCACGATGATCAACCAGAGTGGGAAGGTGCTGCCCGCCTCCGATGTCAGCGACACCTTGCCGAGCTTGTCGAGGCTGTCGTACGTCGCCGTTCGGCCGGTGATCGACGCACCGTCGTCGTGCTCGAGGATCCTGCCCGGCATGGTGATCTTGAAGTTCACCGACGGCTGCGTGCCGGACGGGACCTGACCGAGATCGGACTCCTTCACCGAGACGATGATCCGGTTGCCCACCTTGCGGAAGCCGACGCCCTCACCGGTCGACGTGCCCATCTTCTCGAACGGAACACTGTCGAACTGGCAGGTGGAACCGACGTACTGATCGTCCTCGAACGGCTTGCAGCTGACACCGTCGGTGGTCAGCTCCTTGATGGCGTCCTCGACCCGGCTGCGGATCTTCTCCAGCGACTGGCCGCTGGACTCCACCAGTTGCTTGTCGACGCCCATCTCCATCGTGCCCGAGACCGTCTCGTTCGAGCTGACCTTGAGGTCGGCGTCGAGCTTCACGCATCCGGTGAGCGCGACCAGGCACGCCACGACGACAAGCGGTGCACGTACGCGGTTGATCATGCCCACGATCATTCCAGACGGTGCGGACAGTGCCCTCGGTCCGGGGCGATCCGGGCGGGCGTGAAACTGTCGGCGGTACCCGGCAAGATGGCGACGTGACGAAAACCAGCGCGTTGAGCCGGTTCTCGCCCGCGACCCGGGCGTGGTTCGGCGACGTCTTCGAGGCGGCCACCCCGGCCCAGCTCGAGGCGTGGGACGCCATCACCGCGGGCCGGGATGCGCTGGTGGTCGCCCCGACGGGTTCAGGCAAGACCCTTGCCGCTTTCCTGTGGGCTCTGGACCGCCTGGCCACGACTCCCCCGCCGGACGACCCGAAGCTGCGGTGCCGGGTGCTCTACGTGTCGCCGCTGAAGGCCCTCGCGGTCGACGTCGAGCGCAACCTGCGCGCCCCGCTGATCGGGATCCGGGAGACGGCGCGGCGGCTCGGTGAGGCGCCGATCGAGATCGAGGTCGCGGTGCGCTCGGGAGACACGCCGGCCGGTGAGCGACGCCGCTTTGCCACCAGGCCGTCCGACGTACTGATCACCACGCCGGAATCGCTCTTCCTGTTGCTGACGTCGCAGGGACGTGAGTCGCTGCGCGGCGTAGAGACCGTGATCATCGACGAGGTGCATGCGGTCGCCGGGACGAAGCGCGGCGCACACCTTGCGCTCACTCTGGAGCGGCTGGACTCGCTCTTGCCCAAACCCGCGCAACGCATCGGCTTGTCGGCGACAGTGCGACCGGTCGACGAGGTGGCGCGCTTCCTCGGCGGCGAGCGGCCGGTGACCGTCGTCCAGCCCAAGTTCGCCAAGCAGTGGGACCTGAGTGTCGTCGTGCCGGTCGAGGACATGGCCGAGCTGGCGAGCACCGAGCTGGAGACGTCCGGATCGGCCGCCGGTCCGCCGCAGCACGCATCGATCTGGCCGCATGTCGAAGAGCAGGTGTTCGACCTGATCGCGCAGCACAACTCCACGATCGTCTTCGCCAACTCACGCCGCCTGGCCGAGCGACTCACCGCCAGGCTGAACGAGATCGCCGCCGAGCGATCCGAACTGGAGCTTGCCGAAGCCGGTTCGCCGGCGCAGGTGATGGCTCAGTCCGGTGCCTCGCTCGCCGCTCCGCCGCTGGTCGCGCGGGCGCACCACGGTTCGGTCAGCAAGGAGCAGCGACAGCTGATCGAGGCTGACCTGAAGTCGGGGCGGCTGCCGTGTGTGGTCGCGACGAGCAGTCTCGAGCTCGGCATCGACATGGGCGCGGTCGATCTGGTGGTCCAGGTCGAGGCGCCGCCGTCGGTGGCCAGCGGGTTGCAGCGGGTCGGCCGTGCCGGTCACCAGGTGGGTGCGGTGTCGCGTGGAGTGCTGTTCCCCAAGTTCCGCGGCGACCTGATCGACACGGCTGTCGTCGTGCAGCGGATGCGGGACGGGCTGATCGAGAGCCTGCACATCCCGGCCAATCCGCTCGACGTGCTGGCGCAGCAGATCGTCTCCATCGTCGCGCTGGACACGATCGACGCCGACGAGCTCTTTGCTCTGGTACGACGCTGCGCCCCGTTCGCGACGCTGCCACGATCGGCGTACGACGGGGTGCTCGACATGTTGTCGGGCCGGTATCCGTCGGACGAGTTCGCCGAGCTGCGACCGCGGATCGTGTTCGACCGGGTCAGCGGCGAGATCTCTGGCCGGCCGGGCGCGCAGCGCCTGGCGGTGACCAGCGGTGGGACGATTCCCGATCGCGGGTTGTTCGGTGTCTTCCTGGTCGGCGAGTCGACCAACCATCGCGTCGGCGAGCTGGACGAGGAGATGGTGTACGAGTCGCGGGTGGGCGACGTGTTCACCCTGGGGGCGTCGAGCTGGCGGATCGAAGACATCACGCACGACCGGGTGCTGGTCTCCCCTGCGCCCGGACAGCCCGGGCGGTTGCCGTTCTGGAAGGGTGACGCGGTCGGCCGTCCGGCCGAATTGGGTGAGGCGACTGGTGCATTCATCCGGAAGATGGCCTCCCTCCCGGCGGGCAAAGCGGTCGAGCGTGCGCGAGCGGCCGGCCTGGACGAGTACGCGGCGAACAACCTGGTGTCGTACCTCGCCGAGCAGCGGGAAGCGACGAGCCGGGTGCCCGATGACGTGACCGTGGTCGTCGAGCGGTTCCGCGACGAGCTCGGCGACTGGCGAGTCTGCGTGCATTCGCCGTACGGCGGTCAGGTGCACGGACCGTGGGCGCTGGCGATCGCGGCGAGACTGCGCGAGCGCTACGGGATGGATGCCCAGTCGGTGTCGGGGGACGACGGGATCGTGTTGCGGTTGCCGGAGACGGACGAGGCGCCCCCGGGTGCGGAGCTCGTGCTGTTCGACCCGGCAGAGATCGAGGATCTGGTCACCGGAGAGGTCGGCGGGTCGGCGCTGTTCTCTGCGCGGTTCCGGGAGTGCGCTGCGCGGGCATTGCTGCTGCCCCGGCGGAATCCTGGGCGGCGTTCGCCCCTGTGGCAGCAGCGGCAGCGGTCTGCGCAGCTCCTGAGTGTGGCGAGCAAGTACGGCTCGTTCCCGATCGTGCTGGAGACGTTGCGCGAGGTGCTGCAGGACGTCTACGACCTGCCGGCGCTGAAGGAGCTGCTGACCGGGATCAGCGAGCGGCGGATCTCGGTGGTCGAGGTGGAGACGTCCGAGGCCTCACCGTTCGCGAAGTCCTTGCTGTTCGGCTATGTCGGCGCCTTCATGTACGAGGGCGACACGCCGCTCGCGGAGAAGCGTGCGGCCGCGCTCGCGCTGGATCAGAGCCTGCTGGCGGAGCTCCTCGGGCGAACCGAGCTGCGTGAGTTGCTCGACGCCGAGGTGGTTCTGCGGACCGAGGCCGAGCTGCAGCGGCTCGCCGAGGATCGCCGTGCCCGCGATGGCGAAGGGTTGTTCGACGTACTGCGGATGGTCGGTCCGCTCTCGTTGCCCGAGGCGTCGCAGCGGTGCGTGGAGGGTGCTGATGCGGAGTCCTGGCTGACTGAGCTGGCGGCCGCTCGCCGGGTGGTGCGGGTCCGGATCGCCGGCGAGCACCGCTGGGCCGTGGTCGAGGATGTCGCACGTTTGCGCGACGCGCTCGGCGTACCGCTACCACCGGGGGTTGCTGAGGCGCATGCCGAGCCGGTCGCCGATCCGCTCGGCGATCTGGTGTCGCGGTACGCGCGGACGCACGGGCCGTTCCGGGCGATCGACCTTGCGACGCATCTGGGCATCGGTGTCGCCGTCGTCACCGATGCGTTGCGTCGGCTAGGTGCCGCGGGGCGCGTGGTCGAGGGCGAGTTCCTGCCCGGGGGCATCGCGCTGGAGTGGTGCGACAGCGAGGTCCTGCGCCTGCTCCGGCGGAGGTCGCTGGCCGCATTGCGCAAGGAGGTCGAGCCGGTCGATCCGTCGGCACTCGCGCGCTTCCTGCCTGCTTGGCAGGGCATCACCAGCAGCCGCGGGCGTGGGTACGACGTACTCCTCGGAGCGGTCGAGCAGTTGGCGGGATGCGCAGTGCCGGCGTCGGCGCTGGAGTCGATCGTGCTGCCGTCGCGGGTGCCCGGGTATCAGCCGTCGATGCTGGACGAGTTGACGGCGACCGGCGAGGTCGTGTGGGCGGGTTCGGGTTCGCTGCCGGGAACTGACGGGTGGGTGTCGTTGCATCTCGCGGACAACTGCGACTTGACGCTGCCCGATCCGGATCCGTCGTTCGAGCCCGGGGAGACGCATCAGGCTGTGCTGGAGGCGTTGTCGGGTGGCGGTGCGTTCTTCTTCCGTCAGTTGAGTGATGTCGTCGGCGCAGCCTCGGGTGTGGTGGACGATCAGACGCTGGTCGGCGTGTTGTGGGATCTCGTCTGGGCCGGACATCTGACGAACGACACGCTCGCACCAGTGCGATCACTGGTCGGCGGAGGTCGCGGCAGTCATCGGACCCGTCGTACGACGCCTCGTGCTCGGCCGGGTCGTCCGATCCGGCCCGGCCGTCCAGCCATGCCTGCGCGCAGTGGTCCTCCGAACGCTGGTGGGCGCTGGTCGCTGCTGCCGGAGCGGAATGAGGACGCGACCCGGCGAGCCCATGCCGCGGCCGAGACGCTGCTCGATCGGTACGGGATCGTCACGCGTGGTTCGGTGATCACCGAGCGGACGCCGGGCGGGTTCGCGGCGGTCTACAAGGTGCTGAGCGCGTTCGAGGAGTCCGGGCGATGCCGTCGCGGGTACTTCGTAGCCGGCCTCGGTGCGGCCCAGTTCGCGCTGCCCGGCGCAGTCGACCGGCTGCGTGCGATGGCTGAGCTACCTGGCACAGCGGCGAGCGCCGACATCCGACCTGTCCGAGTTGGTGCGGGCCGCAACCGCCGAGATGAGGAGTTGTCGGCACGGGCCGTCGTACTGGCGGCCTCCGACCCGGCGAACCCTTACGGCGCGGCACTGCCCTGGCCGGAGCGCGAGAGTGCGAGCGGGCATCGACCCGGGCGGAAGGCCGGTGCATTGGTCGTCATGGTGGATGGACAGCTGATCGTGTACGTCGAGCGCGGTGGGCGGACGGTGCTGAGCTTCGCTGAGGACCCGGATCTGCTGCAGCCGGCTGTTGACGCACTCGCGCTCTCGATCCGCGACGGCCAGCTCGGGAAGCTGAGTGTGGAGACAGCCGACGGCGAGCAGGTCCGGCATACCGCGTTCGGCGACGCTCTGGCCAAGGCCGGCTTCCATGCGACGCCGCGGGGCCTGCGGCTACGGGCCTGAGCGATGCCCGAGGGAGACACCGTCTGGCGGGCGTGCAAGCGGCTGCACCAGGCGCTCAGCGGGCAGGAGCTGACGGCGACGGACTTCCGCGTGCCTACGCTGGCGACGACCGATCTGAGCGGCCGGACCATGCTCGAGGTCATTGCGCGCGGCAAGCACCTGCTGATGCGCGTCTCCGGCGGCGTGACGATCCACAGCCACTTCCGCATGGACGGGACCTGGCACCTGTACCGGCCCGGCGAGCGTTGGCACGGCGGGCCGGACCACCAGATCCGAGCCGTGCTGGAGACCGCGGCGTGGAAGGCCGTCGGCTACCGCCTTCCGGTGCTCGAGTTGGTGGCGACGGACGCCGAAGACACCGTGGTCGGCCACCTCGGGCCGGATCTGCTGTCGCCTTCGTTCGACCGCGACCAGGCGATCGCGAACCTGCAGGCCGATCCCGCACGAACCATCAGCGAGGCACTCCTGGACCAGCGGAACCTGGCCGGGATCGGGAACTTCTACCGCAGCGAGGTCTGCTTCCTGCTCGGTCTCGACCCCTGGAGACCAGTCTCGGACGTCGACATCCCCGCCGCCGTCGACCTGAGCCGACGGCTGATGAAAGCCAACCTGCGCAACGGCACCCAGGTGAGTACCGGCATCGACCGGCCCGGCCAGCGGTCTTGGGTGCACGAGCGCGCCGGGAAACAGTGCAGGCGCTGCGGCACGACGATTCGGACGGCGTCGATCGGCGAACCGACCCGCGAGCGGGTCAGCTACTGGTGTCCGGTGTGCCAGCCCGGCGCTCCGGGCAGTGAGCCCGCGAACTGACCTGTGGACAACCCCGGCGACGGGCCGGAACACGGATATCTTCTCCGGCGTATCGAACATCTGTTCGAACGAGAGGAGAAGGTGATGTGCGACCGGTGCGGTGGTTTGACCGACGAGCAGTACTCGCGGCAACTGGTCCAGAACATCCAGACCTACGGCTGGACGATGCAGTACGTCGACGGCGACGGCGACCGCAATCCCGGGTTCGGCTACTCGCTCGGGCTCAGCCTGCACGATCATCCGGAGATCATCGTCTTCGACGCCGATCCACGGTGGGCCTATCTGAGCGTGAAGCCGCTCGCCTGGGCGGTGATGGGTGGCGCGGCGTTCGACGAGGGTGACGACCTGTCGGAGTACTTCCCGCCGCCGGAGCAGGCCGAGTTGCTGCGGTTTCCCGACTCGGCGACACATCTGTTCACCGCGAACAGCATGTTCAGGGAGCCCGGCGCCGGGCCGATACCGGCTTTGCAACTGATCTGGCCGACCAGGACCGGCCTGATCCAGCCGGTCGCTCCCGGACGGAGCGCGTGATGACGTGCCTGAGTGTGGCGTCAGGCGGCGGAGGCAACGACCTCGGGCTCGATAGCCGGATGCGTCAGGACCAGGGCCTCTTCGCGGGCCAGGTCCTCGCTGACCTCGGCGAACACTGTCGACAGCGGGACCTCGAGCGCCATGCAGATCGCCGCGAGCAACTCGCTGGAGGCTTCCTTCTGCCCGCGCTCCACCTCGGACAGGTAGCCGAGACTGACGCGCGCGTCGGCGGATACCTCGCGGAGAGTGCGCCCCTGGCGCAGCCGCTTACGCCGCAGTACGTCGCCCAGCAGGCCACGAACCAGCACCATGAGCTTTCTCCCTTCCGCCTGTCCGGTCGTCTCTACCCGCACGGTAGCTCGACCGTAGGAACCAACGGTACCCGTTGCTGGGTCACTACTCGTCGCAATGTCCAGCTTCGGTGCGCCGTGCCAGTCTGCCTTACCTGTCCCCATGCTGGTCTCAACACACCGATCAGTCGAGATCTTCCGGCACAAGATCGACAGCGAGTTCCAGAACTGCCTGCACGCTCCGCCTGCGGACAGCTGCCCGGTCGCCGCTCAACGCGAGCTTCCGCACCCGCACAGTGCCCGGTCCGGCCACGGCGACGTACACAATCCCGGCCTCAACGCCTCCCTGCGGGTCGGGCCCGGCTACACCGGTCGTCGCCAGCCCGTAGGTGGCGTCCAGACGCTCTCGTACGCCGTTGGCCAGGGCTGTGGCTGTGTCCGGGTGAACCGGCCCCACAGCCGCCAGCAGGTCCTCAGGCACGCCGGCCAGCTGGGCCTTCAAATCGGTTGCATAGACGACCAGACCGCCCCGGTAGACGGCCGACACGCCGGGTATGTCGGTCAGCGCTGCGCCGACCAGTCCGCCCGTCAACGATTCAGCAGTGGCCAGGGTTTCGCCACGGTCCTTCAGCCGCGCGACCAGCCGCCGTACTGCGTCTCCCAACTCGTCGTCCGCTCCCCCACCAACTACGACGCCGTCCGTCACTGCACCCTCCCTCTGCTCAGCACCAGTCACCTATCCAGCCACCGCGCACGCCACACACCGATCCGGCTGACGACCGCAGGAGGTCATGGGAGGGGGTGTTTGGCGGCGTTTCGCAGGCGGATGGCCCGGCCTACGTAGTCGATGCCGGTGACGATCGTCACGATGACGGCTGCGGCCATCACCACCATGGCGGTCCAGTGGAGGACCGCCACCGATTGCCACGGAAGGAGGTAGAGGCCGAGAGCGATCGCCTGGAGGACGGTCTTCAGCTTGCCGCCGCGACTGGCGGGCATCACGCCGTGCCGGATCACCCAGAAGCGGAGGGCCGTGACACCCCACTCGCGGACCATGACGACCACGGTGACCCACCATGGGAGCTCGCCGAGGATGGACAGGCCGATGAAGGCCGCTCCGGTGAGCGCCTTGTCCGCGATCGGGTCGGCGATCTTGCCGAAGTTCGTGACCAGGTTCCACCGGCGGGCGATGTCGCCGTCGAAGCGGTCGGTGACGATCGCCACCACGAACGCGGCGGTCGCGAGCAACCTGTTGCCGTCTTCGGTGCCGCCGTCGCGAAGCAGCAGCCAGACGAAGAGCGGGACCAGCGCGAGCCGCAGCACCGTCAGCGCGTTCGGCACGTTCCACGCGCTGGGCGCGTGGAGGTGGCCGGCTGCGCGCGGCGCCGGGTTCGGCGGGTTGGTCACGCGGTCAGATTAGCTGCCCGACGGCCGTCCTGGGGGCTCACGTGTGCCGCGAACTCTGCGATCAGGTCCACACCGTCCGTCCCGACCACCTTCGCCGAGACCATGTCCCCGACGTTCACCCCGTCCGGAAGACCGGTCACCGTCGTCGAACCGTCCACCTCGGGGCCCTGATGAGCCGCCCGCCCCTCACCCGACCGCCCGTCTGCCCGGTCGGTGTCGGCGTCGGTGTCGGCTTCGGTGTCGGTGGCTGGGTCCGTGCTTGGGTCGACGGACTCGAGGAGGATCTCGAGGAGCTCGCCGACGCGGGACTCGGCGCGGGCAGAGGTGAGGTCCTCGGCGAGGCGGGTCACGCGGTCGAGGCGCGCGGCGATCGTGTCCTCATCGAGTTTGCCGTCGTACGTCTCGGCCTCGGTGCCGTCCTCATCGGAGTACCCGAAGACGCCGATCGCGTCGAGGCCGGCGCGGGACAGGAAGTCGCACAGGATGTCGACGTCCTCCTCCGTCTCGCCGGGGAAGCCGACGATCACGTTGCTGCGGATGCCTGCCGTTGGAGCCGTGGCGCGGACCTGAGCGATCAGATCCAGGAAGCGTTCGGCGTCACCGAAACGGCGCATGCGGCGCAGGAGCGGGCCGGAGGCGTGCTGGAAGGAGAGGTCGAAGTACGGGACAACGCCGGGGGTCGACGTCATCGCGGTGATGAGGGTCGGGCGCATCTCCGCAGGCTGCAGGTAGGACACCCGGACACGGGCGATACCCGGGACTTCCGCGATCTCGCTGACCAAGGTCTCGAGCAGGCGGAGGTCGCCGAGGTCCTTGCCGTACGACGTGGAGTTCTCGGAGACCAGGAACAGTTCGCGGACACCGTTCTCCGCGAGCCACTGGGCCTCGCCGAGCACCTCGGTCGGACGGCGGGAGACGAAGGCGCCGCGGAACATCGGGATCGCGCAGAACGCACAGCGCCGGTCGCACCCGGACGCCAGTTTCAGCGGAGCCATCGGTCCACCGTCCAGCCGGCGACGTACAACCCGCGGACCGCTCGCCGGCGCCGACGCGAGATCCGGCGCGTCGATCGTCAACTCCTCGGGGGCAGTCGTGACGAAGCGCCCCTTGAGAGGTTGAGGTCCGCCGTCAGATTCCACCGACTCGGTGGACCGCACTGGCTTGAGTTCGACCGGGATGTGGTCGCCGTGGCCGGGGATGGCTACGCCGGTGGTGGCGGCTCGGGCAGACGGGGCCAGCGGGAGGAGTTTGCGGCGGTCGCGCGGGACGTGGGGCTGGTGCTTGGTGCCGGAGAGGATCGAGCGGAGGCGGTCGGAGATGTCCGCGTAGTCGTCGAAGCTGAGGACTGCGTCGGTCTCGGGAAGCGCGTCGGCGAGTTGTTCGCCGTACCGCTCGGCGAGGCAGCCGACTGCGACGACTGCCTGGGTGCGGCCGGAGTCCTTGTAGTCTGCGGCGGCCAGGAGGGTGTCGACCGAGTCCTTCTTGGCGGCCTCGACGAAGCCACAGGTGTTCACCACCACGGTGTCCGCTTCGGCGGCGTCCTCGACGAGCCGGAAGCCGCCGGCTTCGAGACGGCCTGCGAGTTCCTCGGAGTCGACATCGTTGCGGGCACAGCCCAGCGTGACCAGGGCGACGGTGGTGGGTGGCGTAGTCATCCCCACGAGTATGACTCGCCGCGCAGTCCCCCACCTAACCAGCCATCACCTTCCGTACCGCCTGGACACCACACCGCACGCGCTGGTTCTGCCGGGCGGAACAGACACCAACGAGCGAACGGATCCGACCGCACCCACGACACTCGAGCAGCCCGCGGCAACACCGGCGCACGCTGCGCCAACCGCGGCAGCCCGTGGCAACACGGGCGCGCGCGGCGCCGAACCGCGGCAGCGCCGACTACCGGGTCGACAGGAGTCAGCGGGATGACGCTCGCGGTTGGCGGTGTCAGGACGGCTTTTGGATGGTGCCGTCGGGTTTGACGGTGAAGCGGTAGAGGGTGGTTCGCAGGCGCTCGCCGTTCAGGCTCAGGACCAGGTTGGCGGGCACGCCGATGGAGACACGGACGATGCCCTTGTTGGTGACGGTCTGGGTCACGCCGGGACCGACCATCCCCTGGAAGAGGCGCTTGCCCTTGCTGTTCCGCAACGTGACGTACGAGCCGTCGCCCTTCGCGGTCAGCACCAGCTTCACGTGAGTGGCGACCGGCGGCGGCTTGGGGGTGGCCTTCTGCGTCGGCGTGGGAGTCGGCTTCGGCGCCACCGGCGTGGTCACGGCCGGCGTGGGGCTGGCGGTCTTTGACGCGTTGGCCTCGATGTCGCTGGGCAGCGTGAAGAGGCGGACCATGCCCCAGCCCATCAGACCGACCAGGATCGCGCCGACCACAACCGCCCAGCGCGGGCGGGCCGGATGCAGCGAGGGCCGTTTGACCACGGCACGTTCCTCGCGGCGGGACTTCTCCTCCTCGACGGCGTGTTCGGCGTCGAAGGCCGCGAGCAGCGGCACGGGGTCTGCCTTGACCACGCGGGCGATCGAGCGAATATGCCCGCGGGCGTAGAAATTCCCACCGCAGCGAGAGAAGTCGTCGGCCTCCATGGCGACGAGCAGCCCGGTTCTGATCCGGGTAGCGGCACTCAGCTGCTCGATCGTCATGTCGGCCCGTACGCGGGCCGCCGTGAGCTCGCTGCCGATGCTCACGTCCCCACCGTCCTCTCCATCGCCCGACTGGATGCTCGGGCCGTCGACGTCGTCTTCGTCGACGGCTAGGACCCTCGACATCAAGTCAACGGCCTTGGTACGACGGGGTCACGCCAGACTCAGAGTTGTTCCCTGACCGGACATCTGGCATCCGCCAGCATGTGCAGTGCCTGTACCACTTCCCCGTTCGACGGGCGTGCCGTCAACCCGAACGGTACCGCGAGTGACGAGCCGGTCAACCGCCGATTCGCATCAGTTCTCTTGCGACTGGAATTCGGCATCGCACCAAGGATGGGCCCAGGATCCTGTAAATGAACGGCAATCCGGCCGTCGTCGAGCGGATGGCGGCGCTTCAGCACCGTCACCTGGTCGATGTCCTCCCACCGGGTCCCGATCCATTCGTTGCCGATTCGCAACCGGATCCCGACATCGTCGGCGACCAGCATGTCCCCGACCATCAACGCCCGCGCGCAGATCACGGCGAGTACGGCGAACGCGGCGGCCGCGATCCAGCGCAGTACGCCGGTCGGGCTGGTGGAGGCGGACGCGGCGAAGCCCACCGCGACCAGGGCCGCGCCGAGCGCCAGTCCCCCGTGCACCTTCTGGGAGGAACGGATGGTGAACGGCACCGGTCTGGGATCCACGTCGAAGCGATCGGTCCGGGGCTGCGCACTAGCGGCGGTCACGTCACTCTCCTCG
Source organism: Kribbella sp. NPDC050241 (assembly GCF_044459685.1). NCBI lineage: Bacteria > Bacillati > Actinomycetota > Actinomycetes > Propionibacteriales > Kribbellaceae > Kribbella > Kribbella sp. NPDC050241. Next base: position 527,284 of record NZ_JBITJE010000001.1, on the reverse strand, counting down.
CAGGGTCGCGATGAAGTCCTCTAGATCGTCCGGCTTGACCAGTACGTCGCGCGCCTTGGACCCCTCGCTCGGTCCCACGACTCCCCGGCTTTCCAGGATGTCCATCAGGCGGCCCGCCTTGGCGAAGCCGACGCGCAGCTTACGCTGCAACATCGACGTGGAGCCGAACTGCGTCGACACGATCAGCTCGGCCGCCTGCACGACCAGGTCGAGGTCGTCGCCGATCTCGTCGTCGAGATCCTTGCTCGGCCCGGCCACGGCGGTGACGTCCTCGCGGTACGTCGGCTCCAGCTGGGTCTTGCAGTGCTCGACCACGCCGTGGATCTCGGACTCGGTCACCCACGCGCCCTGGATTCGCATCGGCTTGCTCGCGCCCATCGGCAGGAACAGGCCGTCACCCTGACCGACCAGCTTCTCCGCACCCGGCTGGTCCAGGATGACGCGGCTGTCGGCCAGCGACGAGGTTGCGAACGCCAGCCGGGACGGGACGTTCGCCTTGATCAGACCGGTCACCACATCCACCGACGGCCGCTGAGTCGCGAGCACCAAGTGGATGCCGGCGGCACGGGCCAGCTGGGTGATCCGGACGATCGAGTCCTCGACGTCGCGCGGGGCGACCATCATCAGGTCGGCGAGCTCGTCGACGATCACCAGCAGATACGGGTACGGCGTCAGCACGCGTTCACTGCCAGGCGGTGGCTTCACCTTGCCGCCGCGGACCGCCTTGTTGAAGTCGTCGACGTGCCGGAACCCGAACGCGGCCAGGTCGTCGTACCGCATGTCCATCTCGCGGACGACCCACTGCAGCGCCTCGGCCGCCTTCTTGGCGTTGGTGATGATCGGCGTGATCAGGTGCGGGATGCCCTCGTAGTGGTTCAGCTCGACCCGCTTGGGGTCGACCAGGATCATCCGCACCTCGTCGGGCGTGGCCCGCATCAGGACCGAGGTGATCAGCGAGTTGACGAACACCGACTTGCCCGAGCCGGTCGCACCCGCGACCAAGAGGTGCGGCATCTTCGCCATGTTCGCGACCACGAAGCCGCCCTCGACGTCCTTGCCCAGCCCCGCCACCATCGGGTGGTGGTCGTTGCGGGCGGTCGCCGAGCGGATCACGTCGCCGAGGCTGACGATCTCCTTGTCGGTGTTCGGGATCTCGATGCCGATCGCGGACTTGCCTGGGATCGGCGACAGGATCCGCACATCGGCCGACGCCACCGCGTAAGCGATGTTCTTCGACAGGGCGGTGACCTTCTCGACCTTCACCGCCGAGCCGAGCTCGACCTCGTAGCGGGTCACTGTCGGACCGCGGGTGTAGCCGGTGATCTGCGCGTCGATGCCGAACTGCTCGAACACCTCGGTCAGCCGGTCGACCACCTGGTCGGACGCCTTGGTCCGCGCCTTGTGCACCGAACCCGGCTTGAGCATCTGGCCGTCGGGCAGCGTGTAGGTGATGTCGCCGGACAGGCTGAGCTGCTCCACGCGCTGCGGGATCGGCGTGTGTGGCGGGGGCTCGGGCGGCGCCTCCGGCGTCTTCTTCGCCGAAGCCACAGGGCCCGTGACGGCGGCACCGGCGGCCGCGGCGGCATCCACGTCGACGTCGTACGCATCGTCCTCCGGCGGCGGCGCGGCCTTCGCCTTGCGGCCCCGCTTGGAGATCTCCCGTCCCTCGAGCACCGGCGAGTCGTACGGCTTGATCGTCGGCTCCCCGTCCTCGTCGAGGCCGGCAGCCTTGGCCCGGCGCTCCTTGCGGGTCAGCCGCACGGTGTCGTCGGTCGAGGCCGCCGCGACGGACGGAGCGTCCTCGGGCAGCGCCGTACGTCCCATCAGTACGTCGAACGCCGCGCGGACGCGGAGCGGGATCGCGTACACCGGCGTCGCTGTGATCACCAGCGCACCGAAGATCGCGAGCAGAACCAGCAGCGGCGCGGCGACGTACTGCGTGAGCAGGTCCGAGAGCAGTGAGGAGACGACGTACCCGATCGCGCCGCCGGCGTCCTGCAGCGAGGCGTCGGCCGGGTTGCCGGGACGGGGCAGGCCGTTGGCGATGTGGACCAGGCCGAGTACGCCGAGCGAGACGGCGGTCCAGCCGATGACCTGACGTCCGGCCGGACCGTTGCGGTCCGGGTGACGCAGCGTGCGGACCGCAACGAAGAGCAGCAGCAGCGGCACGGCCCAGCCGAGCATGCCGACGCTGCCACCGACGACGGTCCGGATGCCATGGCCGACCGCGCCCGGGAGGTCCCACCAGATGGCAGCGGCCACCACGACCGCCAGGCCGATCAGAAACATGCCGGCGCCGTCGCGGCGGTGCTCGGGGTCGAGGTCGCGGGCGCCGTGGCCAATACCGCGGACCATGCTGCCGAGCACGTGCGCGATACCGATCCAGATCTTCACGACACCGCGGCCGAGAGCGATCATGGCGGCCGCGAACGGGCCCGCTCCGCCGTTTTTGGGCGTACTGGTCCGCGCGGCGGAGGATCCACCGCGCTTCGCGCTCTGCCCACGCTTCTGAGCGCCTGACGGACGGGAGCGTCCACCAGCGGCCGAACGAGCGTTACTCGGTCGTTTGGCTGCCGACTTCTGCGCCCGCGCCGGGGAAGACGTGCGGGTCGCCATATTTAGCAGGCTACCCCGATTACCTCTCGAGTCCCACGTGTCACACGCCGATCACGCTGCCCCATCCGTAGCGTCACAGCGCCGCCACACGGCGGCGGAGCCGGAAGAGGTGCCAGAGGACGACGTACCAGGCGAGCGCCGCCAGGCACCCGGAGGCGACCCCCGTCAGCATCGACCGGGCGGCCGCCTCGCCGACGAGGTCCGCCCTGCTCAGCTGTACGACGGCTCCGGCCAGGCCGATGAGCACCATCGCGGCCAGTACGACGTACCGGACCCATGACGGGATGTGGTCGTGCTTGGCGACGGGCTGTACGTCGACCCGGCGGTACCAGCGGTAGAGCCAGACGGCGAGGATCAGGCAGCCGCCGACGGTGCTCACGTACTGCAGGATGCGGTTGACGTCCCACGCACCAGTCACCTGCGCCGCGAAGAACGAGTGGTACCGGCGGACGAAGTAGCCGTCGTAGTGGGTGAACGAGTCCCAGAGGACATGCGTCAGGGCGCCGATCACCGCCGACACGACGGTCCAGAGCAGGACAGCCGTCGAGGGCACGCGCCAGGAGGGGGTGGGCAGGCGAGCAGCCAGACCGGACGGAGCCAGGGCGAGCAGCGGCCGCTTCACCACAACCTGGAAGGCCAGGAGCAGGATCAAAGCCAGGAGCGGGTCCAGCCAGAGGCCTGACGACAGCTTGTGCGTGAGGGTCAGCGTGAAGTTGCCGTTGATTCCTTGCGTGGCGAAGCTGTAGATCGGGTCGAGGTACAAGAGGTCGGGCGCCACCGCACCTGCCACCAGGGCCGACACCACCAGAGGACGTCGGACCAGGGGCAAGATGGCTGCGGGATGCGCGAGGGTGAACGGCACGTCCCGCAGCCTAGGTTCCGACTCAGGACACTAAGAAGACCAGAGGTCAGAAGGTGGGCCAGCTTCCAGCCAGCGGCTGCTGGCCGACGCCGGGTGCCTTCCAGTCGCAGACACCGTTGGGGAATGCCTGCCGCAGCGACTCCCACTGAGCTGGAGTGAACGGCACCTTGTAGTCCGACGGAGTCAGCGGGTGGAGCCGGCACTTGATGATGTCGTTGGCAACGGATGCCCCGGCCACCTGCCGCGGCGCCGGCCACACCGGATACAAGGTGTTGCACCGGGTCGTGCCGATGCCGTTGACCTGCGTCTCGACAATCTTCTCGCCCTGCGGGCTCCAGCAGGCTTCCGCCAATGACGTCGGCTTGTTGCGCAGCAACCGCGCGTGCGGCGAGCCGGGCCGGGTGTCAGCGTCCGTGGCGTCCATCCAGTGGTCCAGCGCCGTCAGTGCGTCGGCCAGCACCGGGTTCGTCGTACTGAATCCACCCGGAGCGTCGCCGGCCTGCACCAGCATCACCTGGTTGGCCGCATCACCGTTGGCCTTGCGCAGCCGCTCCCGCAGCGAGAACGAGTGGAAGATCAGGTGGATGTCGCCGTTGGGCAACTCGTCCCAGTACTGCCGATAGTCGATGATCGGCGTACTCGCCAGTCCCCCGCCACCGTTGATCAGTTGCCCAGTCCGGTACGCCGTACTGATCGCCGCCGGATCCGCAACAGTCCGGGCGGGGACGAAGTTCGCGTCCGTGTCGAAGCCGCCGACCGCCCGGTTCAGGTCGAGGAACTGGTCCGCGGTGATCTTGCCGGAGTTCAGCGCGTCCAGGCCGTACTGGATGCCGACGTTGTCCAGCGGACGTCGCGCCGCGCCGGTGGCCGGATCCTTGCTCCAGACGTTCACCTGGTGGTCGTAGACGTCACAGCGCGCTCCGCCGGGGTTCGTCACCGGGTCGTACCGCTGCTCCACCGGAAGTTGCCCAGGGCAATAGACCCGTGGATCGATGCGGCGCCCGGCGCCGGCCAGGTTGGCGATCGTGCCGACCTTGCCGAAGCCCGCTGCGGCCCGCTTCTGCTCGTCGGTCCAGCCGGTCGCGGACTGGAAGTAGTGGTCCAGGAGCAGCGCGTCCGTGATCGTGTGCAGCGTCGCGAACCCGACCTCGGGGAACACGCAGGACGCGACGATGCCATCCAGCAGCCCCGGGTAGTCGTCGGCGATCTGGAACACCTGGTACGACCCACCCGAGCAGCCCCAGCCGACGGTCTGCCGCGGTACGCCGATGGTCTCGGCGATGTGCTCCCGCGTCATCGACATCGTCTCGGCCGCCAGCACCCCGTTGCAGTTGACACCGAACACGTTCAGGCTCGACGACGCGACGGCGTACCCGCGACCGAGCATCAGGTCGTCGTTGATGCCGCCGGTGCCGCTGCCCTGCTGGTACCAGCCGCCCGGGCAGCCGCCGCCGAAGGTGTAGACGAGCCGGCCGTTCCAGCCGGTCGGCGCGTGCCGCACGTCCGGCTCGCCTGCCGCCGGGTCGTGAAGTACGGCGTACTCGTAGATGGACCGGTTGATCACGCCGGTCTCGACGCGGACGATGTACGGCACGGTCCGGCCGTCCGAGGTGGTCGTGGTCGCGAGGTCCGCGGGCCGATCCGAGGGCAGCACCTTCAGCGAGCGGTCGATCGTGGACCGGTACAGATAGTCGACCCGGGTCGGCACCGAGCAGTTCGCATCCGTCGGCGGTCCGAGCTTGACCTTCGCGAGCGTGGTGAAGTCGGCGGTCCCACAGATGTACGGCGTCTCGTGCGGACCAGCGAGCATCGGACCGGTGCGCGGGTGGTTCGTGACCACCAGCCGTTCGCGGTCGGCCGTGATCGTGTTGCGGCCGTCCACGAGCCCGTCGACCAGGCCGGTCAGGTGATCACCGGTCCGGGCGAAGGAATCGGTGACATCGCGCCCGTCCAGCCGGACGGTGAGGCGGTCGAGGTGTGGGCCGTAGACCCCGACCAGCACGTTGCCGTCGCTGACCATGTCCGGTCGTGGCGACGAGAGCACCTCCAGCCGGACACCCGCGGCGTGCGCGGGCACCGCGAGCAGGCTGGAGAGTACAGCGATCAGGAGCAGAACGAGGGCGGTCGGTCGCTTCATGCGACGAGTCGATCACAGCGCGATGCAGACCGGAAGGGTCAAGGCAATCGATTTCCAGATTCGAGTGGACCACTAGGCGCCGGTGGTGCCGTCCAGTTGCTCACGGACGAGGTCGGCGTGACCGCAGTGCCGCGCGTACTCCCCGACGAGATGGATGTAGATCATCCGCAGCGTCGACTCGGTACCGCCGAAGGTGAAGCGATCGTCGAGCGACCGCGTGGCGGCCGCGTCGTCGGACAGCTTCCACTCCGCGATCAGACCGTCGTACGCCGTCTGTGCCTCGGCCGGATCGATCAGTTCGAAGTCGGCGTCCTTGCCCAGCTCGGGCGCGAACAGCGGCTCGGCCGGCGACTCGTCGGCGAAGTGGATGCGGAACCAGATGCGCTCGACCTTGGTCAGGTGCCGGATCAGTCCGAGCAGCGAGAGGTTCGACGGCGGCGACGGCCGCTCGGCCAATTGCTCCGCTGTCAGACCGGCGCACTTGAACAGCAGCGTGGTGCGGTAGAAGTTCAGATACCCCTGCAGTAGCTCGCGTTCCGGCGCGGTCAGCGAGCCATCGGGCCGGCCTACGTCAGGCGCTGTCCATTCCATGGTCATGGCGCCTATCCAACACCAGCCTCCAGGTAGCGCAGCCCCTGCTTCATCCATTCGCGCGGATTGGTGTCGAGCCGCTCCGCCCAGGCCGGTTCGGTCTCGCCGCGCAGCCAGGCGTACCGCGCGAGTGCGTACCCGTACATGGCCTCGGTCAGGTAGCCGAGCTTGGAGGTCCGGTAGTGGGTATGGGTCCGGTAGAACTCGAAGGACGCGTTCGCGCTGAAGATCCCGAAGCCGACGAAGACCGTGAACAGGTCGGTCAGCGGCTCGCCGTCGCGCCGGTCCAGATCGATCCGGTCCTCGCCGAGAAGCCGCTCGTGGCCGAGCTCGTGGACCATGGTCGCGACCAGAGCCACCGGCCGCTGCGCCTGCTTCATGTCCACCGTCACCACGGTGACGCCGTCGCGCTGACGCCAGTGCGCTGCCGCACCGGACGACTCGGAGTTCAGCCCCAGATTCGCGACCAGCTCGTCGGGCTCATCCGGCTCGAGGTCCAGCCGGACTCGGTCCGCCGGCACCTCCACGTGATCGCACAACGTCCGGAACACCGCCCGTACGTCGTCCTCCGAACCGCTGTACCCGGCCGGGAACCACGACTCCTCGGGAACCACCACCGGCCGGCGCAGGAGCTCGTCACCGAACTCGGCGACGAACCAGTCGAGGTTCTCCTCGATCCAGAGTTGCTCCACGCTGCGGACCGGACAGCTCGCCTTCTTCCACCACATCCCCACCACCTCCCGCCCGGTCGGACGCAACAGCCGCGCGAAAGGTTGCGGTCCGGACCGTGTCTCAACATGCGTGCGGCTATCTCACATCGCGAGATCAGGGCTGGCGTAGATCGTGGCCCGTTCGTTACCGTTCTCGGCAGGTCATGAGTGCCAGCGTCAAGCCCCGGCTTGCTGGCCGGCAACCCTCCTCCGCGGTGGGGTGCCCCGGGTGAAGACCGGGCCGTGCGGATACCCCGTTCGGCAAGCGCGGACTTCCTGGGAGCAGCACCATGTCGATCCTCTCCATCCTCGAGCCTGCCAGCACGGCGACCCCGCGGCCGACCGTCGCCCGGCTCGCCACCGGCAGCGTCCCGGCCACCGTCGGCTCGGACCTCCTGGTCCCGCTGGCCGACGGCCGGGTGACGGACTACGCGAACTTCGACCACGGGGCCAGCGCGCCGTGTCTGGAGTCGGTCCGCGCCAGTGTCGAGGCCGCACTACCGTCGTACGCGTCGGTGCATCGCGGCAACGGCTACGCCTCCCGCATCACCACCCAGTGGTACGAGCGGGCCCGCGCCGAGGTGCATGCCTTCGTCGGCGCCCGTGCGGACGACCAGGTGATCTTCACCCGCCAGACCACCGACGCACTCAACCTGCTGGCGCACGTCGTGCCTGCCGACGCGACAGTGATCGTCTTCGAGTCCGAGCACCACGCCGCGCTCCTCCCCTGGCCGGCCGAGCGGACCGTCCGCCTCGCCGCGCCGAACTCCCCCACCGAGGCCGTGACGGACGTCGCGGACGCGCTCCGGGCCGCGCCCGAAGGCCCGCGGCTGGTCGTGGTCACGGGTGCATCGAACGTCACCGGTGAGATCTTCCCAATCGCCGAGATCGCCGCAGTCGCCAAGGCCCACGGAGCCAGGGTCTGCCTGGACGCCGCCCAGCTCGCGCCGCACCGCGCCGTTGACATCGAGAAGCTGGACGTCGACTGGGTCGCGCTGTCCGGCCACAAGCTCTACGCCCCGTATGGCGCCGGTACGCTCATCGGCCGCGCGGACTGGTTCGACGCCGCCGACCCCTACCTGTACGGCGGCGGCGCCACGACCGCAGTCACCGGCGACACCGTGGTCTGGGCTACCGGCCCGGCACGCCATGAGGGCGGCTCCCCCAACGTCATCGGCGCGATCGCACTCGCCTCCGCGTGTGCGGCGATCACCAAGCACCGCGACGCGATCGAGCAGCACGAGCGCAGTCTGCTCGCCCGTCTCCGCACCGGTCTCGCCCAGCTCTCCGACGTCACGACGTACTCGATCTTCGCTGAGGACGCGGACCGCGTCGGCACTGTCTGTTTCACGATCGCCGGGCTGAGCTCGACGCTCGTGTCGGCGGCGCTCAGTGCGGAGTACGGCATCGGTGTTCGCGACGGCAAGTTCTGTGCCCACCCCCTCGTCGGGCACCTGCTCGCCGGCTCCCCCGACCACGGCACCGCCGTCCGAGCGAGCCTCGGCCTCGGTACGACGCGTGAGCACGTGGACCGCCTCGTCAACGCCGTACGGACGCTCGCCACGAGCGGACCGCGGACGGAGTACGAGGACACCGCCCACGGCTGTCAGCCCGTTGAAGACCCGCGCGACCTCCAGGCACCGCGGATCTGGTGAAGACGACCCGCCTCCTACTGCTCAGGAGTTACCAGACCTACGTGGTGAGCAGCGAACGCCAGTAGGTCCGCCCATTCCGACGCGACCATTGCAGCGGGCTTGCCGAAGCCGTGGCCGGTGTTGACCTCGATGCGAGTCAAGATCGGTGCGGCCGAGGACTGGGCATGCTGCAGCGTCGCGATGAACTTGTGACTGTGCAACGGCACGACGCGATCGTCGTGGTCACCGGTGACCACGAGCGTCGCCGGGTACGCCGTCCCGTCCCGCAGACTGTGGAGCGGCGAGTAGGCCAGCAGGTCCTCGAACTGCGACGCGTCGTCCGGATGCCCGAAGTCGGAGGCCCAGGCGGCTCCCACGGTGAACAGGTGGAAGCGCACCATGTCCATGACACCCACGCCCGGCAGGGCGACCGCGAAGAGGTCGGGGCGTTGCGCCATCACCGCAGCGACGAGCAGACCGCCGTTGCTGCGGCCGTGGATGGCCAGCTGCTCCGGAGTGGTCACGCGGGTGTCGCGCAGGTGCTCGGCCACGGCGATGAAGTCGTCGAACACGTTCTGCTTGTTCTTCAGCCGCCCGGCGTCGTGCCAGTCGCTGCCGTACTCACCACCACCGCGCAGGTTGGCGATCACCAGCACTCCGCCGGCCGCGAGCCACGCCGGCCAACCCGGCCGGTAGTCGGCCAGGACCGGGATGCGGAAACCGCCGTACCCCCACATGAGAGTCGGGCGCGGCTGTGAGAAGTCCAGGTCGGAGCGAGTGATCAGGAAGTACGGCACGTCGCGGCCCGTCGCGATCCGGCGAGTCACCGTGACCGACGGCGGAGTGAAGCCACCTCCGCCACGGACCAGCTCCGGCAACGCACGCACAGAGCCCGACTCGGCCGACACGACGTACGACAATGTGGGATCCGTGGTGGTCGACAGGCCGACGAAGATCTCGTCGTACTCCGGCGACGCGTTGAGACCGACCACTCCCCCGCCCGGTACGTCGACAACGCGAGCACCGGAGCCGTCCAGCGCGTAAAGCGTCAGCACCGGCTGTGCGTCGACAAGCGTGAGGGTCGTCAGGCCGGCCGCCGTACCGCGGACAGCCTGCAGGGTTGCCTCGCCCTCCGGGATCAGATCGGTGAACGTACCGTCCAGCGAGGAGAGCACCACCCGACCACGCGACGCGTCCCGGTCCGTCCGCAGTACGAGCTGATCACCGGACATCCGTACGAACGCGATCTCGTCGGTGAACTCGTCCACCACCTTGACCGGATCGCCGAGGCCGTCCGACGTGATCGGGAAGACCCAGAGCCGGGTCGCCGGGTCGGTGCCCTCGGTGATGTGCACGACCAGGTAGCGGTCGTCCTCGGACACCTCGGGCGTGATGAAGTAGCGGTCCTCGTCCGGGAAGCTCAGCACCAACTCGTCCGACGACTGCGGATCGCCGACCTTGTGCAACATCAGCCGTCCACCGGTCAGCGACTTCGTCTCCGTGCCCTCGCTCCGGCCGGTCGGCGGATAGTGCAGATAGAGGTACGCCGAACTGTCCGGGAGCCAGGTGGCCTCGCAGAACTTCGCCTCCGTCACGCCGTCGTCCACCGCGGTGCCGGTGGCGATGTCGAGCAGCCGGAACGTCGTCCAGTCGCTGCCGCTCTCGTTGATGCCGTAGGCGAAGTACTTGCCGTCAGGGCTGACGGTGAAGGAGCCCAGCGAGTCGGTGCCGTCGGCGGACAGCGTGTTCGGGTCGATCAGGACCCGGCCGCCGTCGAGCAGTTCCTCGAGCGACTCCGCGACGTACACGACGTCCTGCGCCTGGGTGCCGTCGTTGCGGCCGGCGAAGTACCAGCCGGCCTTCTTCGCCGGTACGCCGGCCCGCGGCCGGGCCAGGATCGCGGACATCGTGGCCTCGAACCACACCCGCTCCGGGTAGGTCGACAGCTCGGCCTGGGTGAACTCGTTCTGCCGGCGGACCCAGTCCTGGGTCTCGGCGGAGTCCGGGTCCTCCAGCCAGCGGTACGGGTCGGCGATCTGGTGGCCGTGCAGCGTGTCGACGACGTCGTCGCGACGGCTCTCGGGGTAAGCGGCGGTCATGCGATCCAACCTATCCGGCCAGTGCGACTCTCAGCAGAAGCTCGTACGTCGGCCGCGGGTCGACGTCGTCGTGCCGTGAGCGTCGGACCCACCGCCTCCGGTGGGCGGCATCCCGCGCAGGCGCCGGAGGCCGGTGGGAACGACGGGCCCTCAGTGGCGGGCCGGGTTGATGTCCTGGGACCAGAGCACGGTGCCGAACAGGTTGCGCAGGGACGCGGTGAACACGCCGCTGCGCGGGTCGATCGAGACATGACCGAAGAACTGGTTGCCGCTGGCCGGCGACTGGCTCGGGAAGTCGGCCGCCTTCACGAACTCGACCTTCGGGCCGAACGTCGAGTCCAGTGCGTTCGGGCCGAACGCGCCCGCGTTGACCGGGCCGGCCACGAGCTCCCAGAACGGGTCGAAGTCGGTGTAGGCCGCGCGGGACGGGTCGTAGTGGTGGGCCGCGGCGTAGTGCACGTCCGCGGTCAGCCAGATCGTGTTGCGGACCTTGCGCCGCTTGAACTGGCTCAGCACCCAGGCGATCTCGTGCTCACGGCCGCCGGGCGCGCCGCTGACGCCGTTCGCGACGGCCTCGATCAGCGTGCCGTCCGGAACCAGCAGGCCGAGCGGCATGTCGCTGGCGATCACCTTCCAGGTCGCCTTCGACGCCGCCGCCTCGCGGACCAGCCACGCGGCCTGCTCGGCACCGAGCATCGCGACCGGGCCGACGGTGTCGGGTGTCGGGTTCGCGCCGCGGTACGTCCGCATGTCCAGGCAGAACACGTCGAGCAGCGGGCCGTAGCTCACCTTGCGGTAGATCCGGTTCCGGCCGGCCGGGTGCACCATCGGCAGGTATTCGAGGAACGCCTTCCGGGCTCGGGCCGCCAGGACGTCGACCCGCTTCTCGGTGTAGCGGTCGTCGGTCAGGATCTCACCGGGGTACCAGTTGTTCAGCGTCTCGTGGTCGTCCCACTGGCTGACGATCGGAACGTCGGCGTACAGCGCCCGGACGTTGTCGTCGAGCAGGTTGTACTTGTACCGGCCGCGGTACTCGGCCAGCGTCTCGGCGACCTTGGAGACCTCCTCGGTCACCACGTTCTTCCAGACGGTGCCGTCGGCAACCTTCAGCTCGGCCTCGATCGGGCCGTCGGCATAGATGTTGTCGCCGGAGTGCAGGAAGAAGTCCGGCCGGGTCTGGTGCATGGCCTTGTACGCCGCCATGCCGCCGATCTCCGGGTTGATCCCGTACCCCTGCCCGGCGGTGTCGCCGGTCCACACGAACGACAGTCCGCGGTTGCGGCCCGGCGTACCGAACGACCCCTCGAGGGTTTCGCCGCGGTGGCCCCAGGAGTCCTCGAACGCGATCCGGTAGTCGTAGCGCTGGCCCGGGCGCAGGCCCTTCAGCGGCAGCTGAGCGGTGAAGTCGTCGTCGGGTCCGGTGATCGGGCCACGCAACCGGATAGCGGTGTCGAAGCGGCCGTTGCTGGTCAGGTCGACGACCAGCCGGGCGCGGCGGTCGGTCCGGGACCAGACGACGGCGGAGTTCTCGGTGACGTCGCCCGACATGATCCCGGACGGCAACGCGGGCCGGTCACGACGTACGACGTTGGGGGCCGCGGTAGCCACGCTGGACTGGATTCCGGGGACAGCCAGGGAGGCACCGGCGACGGTGGATGCGGCCAAGAGCTGGCGGCGGCTCAAGTTCATGCCCGCCAGCTTCCTACGCACCGGTGACGACCGGGTGAACCCCGGATGATCAGCGCCCGGTCTCACATTGACACCGCCGGTTGCGTCAGGTCCGTGTCCGTGGTTCCGTGGTGGTACCAGCCACAGATACGTGGCGCTGCCCCAGACCCGGTAGCGCATCGCGATCGATGCACTCCCGGAGCGGGGCGTTTCTCATGTCGCAACTCGTCGAGGATGACGACCATCCGCAGCAGCGGTACGCAAGCCTCTATACCGAGCTGTCCCGCACCGTGCGCGAGCTCGGGCTGCTGAAGCGGCGCCACAGCTACTACTGGATCCGGATCGCCCTGGTGACGATCGCGTTCGCGGCCGTCTGGGCCGGAGTCGCCCTGCTCGGCAACTCGTGGCTGGTACTCCTCCTGGCCGGCGGGCTGGCGCTCGTGCTGACCCAGGTCGCGTTCCTCAGCCACGACGGCGCCCATCGGCAGATCTTCGACTCGAACCGATGGAACGACTGGACCACGCGCCTGCTGGCCGCCGTACTGGTCGGGATGAGCTCCGGCTGGTGGCACTCCAAGCACAGCCGCCACCACGCCGCGCCCAACCAGCTCGACCGCGACCCTGACATCGGCCCAGGAGTCATCGCCTTCACGCCCGAAGTCTTTGCCCAGCGCAAGGGTCTGCGCGGCTGGCTGACCCGGCGTCAGGGCTGGCTGTTCTTCCCGCTGCTCACCTTGGAGGGCCTGAGCCTCTACGTGGCCAGCCTGCGCCACCTGCTCCGGCGTACGGCGACCTCGGTAGAGCGCATCGAAGCCGCGATCGTGCTGACCCGGCTGGCCGGGTCGGTGGCGGTGCTGCTGATCCTGCTGCCGGTCGGCAAGGCCGGAGCGTTCTTCGGGCTGCAGCTGGCCGTGTTCGGGATCTGCCTCGGCGGGTCGTTCGCGCCGAATCACAAGGGCATGCCGCTCGTCCCGGCGACGATGAAACTCGACTTCCTCCGCCGCCAGGTGATGATGTCGCGCAACATCCGGGGCGGGATGATCGTGGACTTCGCGCTCGGCGGGCTCAACTACCAGATCGAGCATCACCTGTTCCCGAGCATGCCGCGGCCGACGCTGCGCCAGGTCCAGCCGATCGTTCGCGAGTACTGCGACCTGCACGGGGTGAAGTACACCGAGGTCGGGCTGTTCACGTCGTACGGGATCGTCGTCGACTATCTGAACAACGTCGGGCTGAGGGCACGGGACCCGTTCCAGTGCCCGCTGGCCGCACAGTTGCGCTAGCCGGCACTTTGCCAACCGGACATCCGACCACGCGCTCACCTTCATGGCCGTTTGGCCGCGATGCTGGATGATGCACGAATGCGCACCCAGCAGCGGTACGTCAGCCTCTACACCGACCTCCTGCAGAACGTTCAGGAGCTCGGTCTCCTTCGACGCCGTCAGGGCTACTACCTCACGCGGATCAGTCTGGTCCTGATCGCCTTGCTGGCGGTGGCAGTGGGCGTCGTACTGCTCGGCGACTCCTGGTTCCAGTTGTTGCTGGCCGGTGCGTTGGCGCTCGTGCTGGTGCAGGTGGCGTTCCTCAGCCACGACAGCGCCCACCGGCAGATCTTCCACTCGGCGGCGCGGAACGACTGGACCTCACGAGTCCTGGCCGGCTGCATCGCGGGGATGAGCGTGACCTGGTGGCGGAGCAAGCACAACCGGCACCACGCCGCACCGAACCAGGTGGACAAGGATCCCGACGTACAGCTCGATGTGATCGCCTTCACGCCGTACGCCGTTGCGAAGCGCGGGCGACTCGGTCAATGGATCGCAGCGCGGCAGGGCTGGCTGTTCTTCCCGCTCCTGACGCTGGAAGGAATCGGCCTGCACTCGTCGAGCGTGCGGCACCTCCTGCGCCGCGACGCGAACCGGCTGGACCGGATCGAGGCCGTGGTTGTGATGTCCAGGATCGCGGGCTACGTGGCCGCGCTGTATCTGCTGCTCCCGATGGGCAAGGCCAGCGCCTTCCTGGGTCTGCAGCTCGCGGTGTTCGGCGTCTGCCTCGGTGCCGCGTTCGCGCCGAACCACAAGGGCATGCCCCTCGTCCCGGCCGGGATGAAGCTCGACTTCCTCCGCCGCCAGGTACTGATGTCCCGCAACATCCGCGGCGGTACCCTGACCGACTTCGCGCTGGGCGGGCTGAACTACCAGATCGAGCACCACCTGTTCCCGAGCATGCCGCGGCCGACGCTGCGCCAGGTCCAGCCGATCGTTCGCGAGTACTGCGCCCTGCACGGCGTCGCGTACACCGAGGTCGGCCTGTTCGAGTCGTACCGGATCGTCGTCGACTACCTGAACAACGTCGGGCTCAGAGCACGGGACCCGTTCCAGTGCCCGCTGGCGGCGGAACTCCGCTCAGCCGGTGGGCGGGATCTCGCCTGAGCCGCGGATCGTCAGCTTCACCGGGACGCGGACCGTGCGGCCCGGCCGGTGCGGCTCGGGCAGGCGCTCGGTCATCAACTGGATCGCGGTCCGCGCCATCACGTCGGCCGACTGCGCCACCGCCGTCAACCCGGGGCTGAGCAGGTCGCCGAGCGCGAGGTCGTCGAACGACACCAACGCGACCTTGTCCCGCCGGCCGGCCAGTCCACGGAGCACCTCGGCGGTGGTCATGTTGTTTGCCGACAGCAACGCCGTAGCCGGCTCTGCCCGGTCCAGTACGGCGGACAGCGTGATGCCGATGCCCTCCGTGGTGGGCTCGGACAGGTGGACCAGGTCCTCGTCCACGTCGATCCGGTGCCGGGACATCGCGGCCCGGTAGGCGACCACGCGCTCGCGGGCGGTGAAGATCCGCTCGTCGTCACCGAGGTACGCGATCCGCCGGTGCCCCTGCCGGACCAGGTGGTCGATCGCCTGGTCGATGCCGCCGGCATTGTCGGCCAGCACCGCGTCGGCCTCGATCCCGTGCGCCGGCCGGTCGATCGTGACGACGGCCATCCCGGCGTCGACGTGCGGGGCCAGGTAGTCCTGGGTCTCCCCGATCGGCGCCATGATCAGCGCGTCCGGTCGGCGGGCGACGAACTCCAGGCAGACTTCCCGCTCCCGCTCGGGGTCCTCGTCGGTCAGGCCGATCATCACGACCGAACCGCTCGAGCGGGCCCACAGCTCGACGGCGCGGCCGAGCGAGGCGAAGAACGGGTCGCCGATGTCGCGGATGACCACCGCGATCGTCCCGGTCTTGCCGCGGCGCAGCATCCGGGCGCTCTCGTTCGGGGTGTAGTTGAGCTCCTTGATCGCCGCCTGGACCTTCGCGGTCAGCTCGGGGCTGACGTTCGGCTCCTCGTTCACCACCCGGGAGACCGTCTTCAGCGCGACGCCCGCCCGGGCCGCGACCTCCTTCATCGTGGGCCGGCGCTGCCCCGTGCCGTTCACCCCGCTGATGCTCACCCGCCGGCCCACCCTTTCCTGTCTGCTCAGCTCTCGACGACGACCGGGATGATCATCGGGCGGCGGCGGTGGGTGTCACTGACCCACTTGCCCACCACCCGCCGGATCACCTGCTGCAGCTGGTACATGTCGTCCACACCGCCGCCGATCGCCTTCTCGATCTCCGCCTCGATCCGCGGCTTCAGGTCGTCGAAGACACTGTCGTCCTCGACGAACCCGCGCGCCTGGATCTCCGGCCCGGCAGTCAGTTTGCCGGTGACCGAGTCCATCACGGCGATCACCGAGATGAAACCCTCGTCGCCGAGGATCCGGCGGTCCTTCAACGAGGTCTCGGTGACGTCGCCGACGGTCGAGCCGTCGACGAAGACGTACCCGCAGTCGACCTTGCCGGCCACGACGGCCCTGCGGTCGATCAGGTCGACCACGACGCCGTCCTCGACCACGACCACGTTCTCCCGCGGTACGCCGGTCTGGATCGCGAGGTCGGCGTTCGCGTGCAGGTGCCGGATCTCGCCGTGCACAGGCATCACGTTGCGCGGCTTGACGATGTTGTAGCAGTAGAGCAGCTCGCCGGCGCTGGCGTGACCGGACACGTGCACCAGCGCGTTGCCCTTGTGGATCACGTTCGCCCCGTGCCGGGTCAGGCCGTTGATCACGCGGTAGACCGAGTTCTCGTTGCCCGGGATCAGGGACGACGCCAGTACGACGGTGTCCCCCGGCTGGATCTGGACCACGTGGTGGTCGTTGGCCGCGATCCGCGACAGCGCCGACATCGGCTCACCCTGCGAACCGGTCGAGACCAGCACGACCTGTTCCGGCGGGTAGTTGTCCAGCTCGCGCATGTCGATCAGCGTGTCACCGGGCACGTTCAGGAAGCCGAGGTCACGGGCCACACCCATGTTGCGCACCATCGAGCGGCCGACGTACGCGACCTTGCGGCGGTGCTTCACCGCCGCGTCCATCACCTGCTGGACGCGGTGCACGTGCGAGGCGAAACAGGCGACGATGATGCGCTGGTTCCTCGCGTTGGTGAAGACCCGGTCCAGCACCGGCGCGATGTCGCGCTCGTGCGTGGTGAAGCCGGGCACCTCGGAGTTGGTGGAGTCGACGCAGAACAGGTCCACGCCCTCCTCGCCGAGCCGCGCGAACGCACGCAGGTCGGTGATCCGGTTGTCCAGCGGCAGCTGGTCCATCTTGAAGTCGCCGGTGTGCAGGACCATGCCGGCCGGCGTCCGGATCGCCACCGCGAGCGCGTCCGGGATCGAGTGGTTGACCGCGATGAACTCGCAGACGAACGGGCCGATCTGGAGCTTCTCGCCTTCGACCACGGTCTGCTGCGGCACGTTGCGGTGCCGGTGCTCCTTGAGCTTGCCCTCCAGCAACGCGAGCGTGAGCTGTGAACCGATGACCGGGATGTCACCCCGCTCACGCAGCAGGTAGGGCAAGCCGCCGATGTGGTCCTCGTGGCCGTGGGTCAGAACCACCGCGACGATGTCGTCGAGGCGATCCCGGATCGGCTGGAAGTCCGGCAGGATCAGGTCCACGCCGGGCTGGTTCTCGTCCGGGAACAGTACGCCGCAGTCGACGACCAGCAGCTTCCCGTCGTACTCGAAGACCGTCATGTTCCGGCCGACCTCGCCGAGGCCGCCGAGCGGGATGACCCGCAAAGCGCCCGGCGTCAGAGGTCCGGGCGCGTCGAGATCTGGGTGGGGATGGCTCATGCAATCAGTCCTGCCGTCTTGAGGTCGGTGGTGAGCCAGTCCACTTGCTCCGCGGTCGCCTCAATCAACGGCGACCGGAGTGTCGCGTGCTCGATGACGCCGGCCAGCTTGAGCGCGGCCTTCACCATGATGGCGCCCTGGGTCCTGGTCATGATCGCCTCGACGGCAGGCACCACCCGTCGGTCGATCTCTCGTGCGGTGGCGAGGTCGCCGGCCACCACGGCGTCGATCAGTTGCCGGTACGGCTCACTCGCGACATGCGCGACGACGCTGGCGATACCCACCGCGCCGATCGCGAGCCAGGCGAGATTCAGCTCGTCCGCACCGCAGTAGTAGAACAGATCGGTGTTCGCCAGCACCTTGGTGGCCCCGGCCACGTCGCCCTTGGCGTCCTTCACCGCAACGATCCGCGGGTGCTCGGCGAGCGCGATCAGCGTCTCGGTCTTCACCTCCACGCCGGCCCGGCCGGGGATGTCGTAGACCATGTTCGGAAGGCCGGTGGCGTCGGCGACCGCGGTGAAGTGCGCGCGCAGCCCGTCCTGCGGAGGCTTGTTGTAGTACGGCGTGACGACCAGGAGCCCGTCGGCGCCCGCGGCCTCGGCCTGCTTCGCGCACTCGATCGTGTGCGCGGTGTCGTTGGTGCCGACCCCGGCGATCACCTTGGCCCGGTCACCGACCGCGTCGAGCACCGCCTTGACGAGCTGGACCTTCTCCGCGTCGGAGGTGGTCGGCGCCTCGCCGGTGGTCCCATTGATCACCAGCGCGTCGTTGCCGCGGTCGACCAGATAGGTGGCCACCTTCTGCGCGGCCTCGAGATCGAGCGCCCCATCGGGCCGGAACGGGGTGACCATGGCCGTCGTCAGGCGGCCGAAGGGCGGCGCCGACGAGGCAGAAGAATCTGGCGAGGACATGGGGCTCAGATTACCGCTCCGAAGCCTCGGGGAAATGAGTAGGCCTGATAGCTGTCCGCTCGGGGGTCCGGGCAGCTACCAGGCTCACTCGTCCTATCGGGCCGGGCCCAGCAGTCGTTACAGCTTCGACCAAAAAAGTCCGGAAAAATTTCTGCGAGTACTCTCGGTAGTTTCAGGCTTGCGCACCGTCGAGGATTCATCATCGACCGGCCAGCCAGATCGAGGTGGCGTCGAAGAGTCGCTCCACTGCTTGGACCGCGCCAGGGAGCAGCAGTACGCCGCCGGCCAGGAGCAACGGCGCAATGAGGATGCGCTCGACCCAGCCGCCGGTGCGGAAGCGCAGTGGACGCGGGAGCCGGATCTCGTACCAGGTCTCGCCGCGGATCGGCAGCGGCCACAACCACGGGCAACCGGAGCGGGTCAGGCTGTCACCAAGGCAATGCGTGAACATGCCGAGCGACACCGCGACACCGATCCACCCGCCGATCCCGGTCAGACCCGCTTGTACGGCGTCCGCGGTCGACGTACCGGGGACCGCCGTACCCAGGACTGACCAGCCGACGGCTGCGAGGACCGCGATGATCAGCCAGTCGCCCAGCACGTGGGCAGCCAGGAGGAGTCCGGTCGCGGCGATGGCGAGCACAGCCCACTTCCCGCGGTCGCCGAGGCTTGCCGCGAGTACGCCGAGCAGGATCGCGGCAGCCAGGGTGTGCGTGGCGTGGCGGTGCTTCCCGGTGCTGTCCTCGTCCCGTGGTCCCTTGGTGAGGTTGTAGAGCAGACCCGAGAACGTGCGGATCATCGCGGACACCAGTCCGGTCACGGGACCGAGCAGCCGGGACGCGCTCGCACCTGGGTGATCGAGGTCGGGGACGAGCGCGTAGCCGGCCGTGGCCGCCGCGAACGGCACCACCTCCGCCACCGACGTCAGACCCACCAGCGGTGCGACCGCCAGTCCCAGGCACCACCCCGACAGGGCATGCGACCGACCCATCACGTGCGCCTCACCACTCCCTCACTACGGCAACGACCCATCCTTTCAATGCGGATCCCGCCCGCCCGGGAGGCTCGCCCACGACGCCGTTTTGCATAATCATGCAGAGGGGTGCATACTTTTCCTGTGTCCAAGGTGCTTACGTCATTGCCGGTTGGTGAGCGGGTCGGGATCGCGTTCTCGGGAGGTCTCGACACGTCCGTCGCGGTCGCGTGGATGCGCGACAAGGGAGCGGTGCCCTGCACATACACCGCCGACCTCGGTCAGTACGACGAGCCCGACATCGCCTCGGTCCCCGGCCGAGCTGCGGCGTACGGCGCGGAGATCACCCGCCTGGTCGACTGCCGGGCGGCGCTGGTCGAGGAAGGGCTGGCCGCGCTGGCCTGCGGTGCGTTCCACATCCGGTCGGCCGGGCGGACGTACTTCAACACCACCCCGATCGGGCGGGCCGTCACCGGCACGCTGCTGGTCCGGGCGATGCTTGACGACGACGTCCAGATCTGGGGCGACGGGTCGACGTTCAAGGGCAACGACATCGAGCGGTTCTACCGCTACGGCCTGCTGGCGAACCCGCAGCTGCGGATCTACAAGCCGTGGCTGGACGCGCAGTTCGTGCATGAGCTGGGCGGGCGCAAGGAGATGTCGGAGTGGCTGGTCAAGCACCAGCTGCCGTACCGGGACAGCACCGACAAGGCCTACTCCACCGACGCCAACATCTGGGGCGCCACCCACGAGGCGAAGACGCTGGAGCACCTCGACACCGGGATCGAGAACGTCGACCCGATCATGGGTGTGAAGCACTGGGATCCGGAGGTCGAGATCCTGCCTGAGGAGGTCTCGATCGGCTTCGAGCAGGGCCGGCCGGTGACCATCAACGGCAAGGAGTTCGGCTCCGCGGTCGACCTGGTGCTGGAGGCGAACGCGATCGGCGGCCGGCACGGTCTGGGGATGTCGGACCAGATCGAGAACCGGGTGATCGAGGCGAAGAGCCGGGGCATCTACGAGGCTCCCGGGATGGCGCTGCTGCACGCCGGGTACGAACGGCTCGTCAACGCGATCCACAACGAGGACACGCTGGCGAACTACCAGAACGAGGGACGGCGGCTCGGCCGGCTGATGTACGAAGGCCGCTGGCTTGACCCGCAGTCGCTGATGCTGCGGGAGTCCCTGCAGCGGTGGGTCGGTACGGCGGTGACCGGTGAGGTCACGCTGCGGCTCCGGCGGGGCGAGGACTACTCGATCCTCGACACCACCGGCCCGGCGCTCAGCTACCACCCGGACAAGCTGTCGATGGAGCGGATCGAGGACTCGGCCTTCGGCCCGGTCGACCGGATCGGCCAGCTGACGATGCGGAACCTGGACATCGCCGACTCCCGCTCCAAGCTCGAGCAGTACGCCGGCCTCGGCATGTTCGGCAGCTCGAACCCGGCGCTGGCCTCCTCCACCGACCTCATCGGCGCCATGCCCACCGGCGGAGCCGAAGCCATCGCCTCCCGAGGCGAAGCCACCGAAGAAGACGAGCTCCTCGACCGCGCCGCCATGGAATCCGGCACCGACTGACTCGATCCCGTACCGCCGTCTGATGGGCTGACCCACCAGACCGCCTGACCGCTGCACCGCCGTCTGATGGGCTGACCCACCAGACCGTGGGTTCACCCACCGCACGCGGCCGGCCAACCCACCGGCGCATGGGCTGACCCACCACACCGTGGGTTCACCCACGACAGGCGGCTGGCCAACCCACCGGCGCATGGGCTGACCCACCAGAGCGCGGGTTCACCCACGCACGCGGCCGGCCAACCCACCGGCGCATGGGCTGACCCACCAGAGCACGGGTCCACCCACCACACGCGGCTGGCCAACCCACCGGCGCATGGGCTGACCCACCAGAGCGCGGGTTCACCCACCGCAGGCGGCTGGCCGACCCACGGGCGCGTGGGCTGACCCACCAGACGGCGCGCTCCCTGCATTTGGGTGGTCAGGTGGGGTGGTGGGTGGTGACGGCGTTCAGGAACTCGGTGGGTCGGGTTTGGTGGACGACGTGGCCGGCGCCTTCGATGGTGGTGAGGGTGGCGTTGGGGATGCGGCGGGCGACTTCGGGGAGCACGTGTGGCGGGACGGGGCTGGTCGAGCCGCCACTGATGACCAGGGTCGGGGCGGAGATGCTCGGCAGGTCTGCCCACCAGGCGGGATCCGGGTCGGCGAGCTGACGGAAGATCGCCACGAAGCAGTCCCAGTCGTAGTCGAGCTCGCCGTCGGGTCGCGGAGGCACGGTCCAGTCGCCCTCGCCGTCCGGCGGCGGGCTGTCGACCAGGACCAGCCCTGTGAGCCGTTCGGAGTGCTGCTCGGCGAAGATCGCCGCGACGCTGCCACCCATCGAATGACCGACCAGCAGGAACTTGTGCAGCCCGAGCCGGTCCACGAACTCGAGCACGTCGTCGCGCATCGCCTCGAACGAGTACTCCGTTGTCCGCGCACTCGCTCCGTGCCCGCGCTGATCCAGCGCGAAAACCCGCCACCGCTCGGCCAACCCTGGCGTCACCGGCTCCCAGGTCGCCGCACTGGACCGCAGGCCATGCAGCAGCACCATCGGTGGTGCCGACGAATCGCCGGTCTCGACGTACTCGAATTCACCTGCGGACAGAGCGACTCGCATGCCGTCATCCAAACCCGGCGGAGGGTCAGGCGTCGTAGTCGAGGGTGACGGTGGGGGTGGTGGGGTGGGATTGGCAGGTCAGGACGTAGCCGGCGCGGATCTCGTCGGGTTCCAGGGCCCAGTTGGTGTCCATGCGGACGGAGCCCCCGAGGACCTTGGCGCGGCAGGTGCCGCAGACGCCGCCTTTGCAGGCGAAGGGGGCGTCGGAACGGACGGCGAGGGTTGCGTCGAGGACTGCCTTCGAGTGCTCGGCCAGGGCGAACGTCGATCGACGGCCGTCGAGGATGACCGTTACCTGAGCCGCGTTCTCGTCGGTCGGAGCCTCCTCGACCGGAGCCGCCGGAGCCTCATCGCCGACATGGAAGAGCTCGGCGTGGACGTGCTCGCGCGCCACGCCCTCCCCCAGCAACAACTCCTGCGCGCCGACGACCATCGCGTACGGACCGCAGAGGAACCACTCGTCCACGGACTCCAGCGGCAGGATCGTCGCGAACATCCGTCCCAGCCTGTCCGCGTCGATCCGCCCGCTGAACAGCTCCACCTCGGTCGACTCGCGCGACAACACGTGCACCAGATGGAACCGCTCGGCGTACCGATCCTTGAGGTCGGCGAGTTCGTCCGCGAACATCACCGATCCTGCGGTCCGATTGCCGTAAAGCAGAGTCACGCGCGACGACGATTCGACCGACAAGATCGTCGCGACCAGCGAGAGCACCGGCGTGATTCCACTGCCCGCGGCCACGAAGGCGTAGTGCTTCGCGTTCGCCGGATCGAGCGTCGTACCGAACCGGCCGAGCGGTGTCATCACCTCGAGCTCGTCGCCGACCTTCAACCCGTTCGCCGCGTACGCCGAGAACTCGCCCCCGGGGATCCGCTTCACGCCGATCCGCAACACGCCCGAACCGGCCGGCGAGCAGATCGAGTAGCTGCGGCGTACCTCCTCACCAGCACGGCGGATGGTGAGATGCTGCCCGGCACTGAACTCGTACTCCTCCGCCAACTCCGGCGGCACCTCGAACGTGATCGCCACCGAGTCGTCGGTGATCGCCTCGATCGCCGCCACCTTCAACGGGTGGAAGACGGCCCGTCGGCGCGGCGCCACAGTCGTCGTCATCTAGATCGCCTTGAAGTGATCGAAGGGTTCGCGGCACGAGTTGCACCGCCACAACGACTTGCACGAGGTCGACCCGAAGTGGCTCAACTCGGTCGTGTCCGGCGACCCGCACAACGGGCACCGCACAGTCAGACTCAGCATCACGGGACCGCCAACGGCGCGGCGGCCGGTCGGTGGGGCGATGCCGTACTCGGTGAGCTTCGCCTTGCCCGACTCACTCATCCAGTCCGTAGTCCAGGCCGGCGACAACACGGTCTCGACCCGGCCGTCCACCTGCAGCGCCTGAAGCGTGAGCTCCACCTCGTGCCGGATCAGATCCATCGCCGGACAGCCGGAGTACGTCGGTGTGATCGTGACGACGACACCCTCGCCCTCGTGCCGCACACCCCGCAGCACACCGAGGTCAGCGATCGTCAGCACCGGTACCTCAGGATCGGCGACCTCGCCCACTGCTTCGAGGATCGCGGTGTCGGTCACCATGTCGCCCCCGGGTGCGAGCGAGCCACATGCTGCAGTTCCGCGAGCAGATATCCCAGATGCTCCGCGTGCCGACCCTGACGGCCGCCACTGTGCTGGTACGACGCGTCCGGCCGGCTGCACGTCGATTCGTCGACGACAGCCATCACCCGGCGCGTCCACTCGTCCTGCAGCGTCGCCGGATCCACTGCGACCGCGAGACGACGTACGAGCTCGTCGGACTCGAACATCTCGGCGGTGTAAGGCCAGAGTGCGTCCAGCGCCTGCTCCATCCGGCGGTGGCTCTCCTCGGTGCCGTCGCCGAGGCGCAGCACCCACTGGGTCGCGTGGTCGACGTGGTACGCGACCTCCTTGACCGCCTTACCGGCCACACCGGCCAACTGCTCGTCGTCACAGCTCCGAAGCTCGTCGTACAGCAGGTGCTGGTACGTCGCGAAGTACAGCAACCGCGCCATCGCGTAGGCGAAGTCGCCGTTCGGCAGCTCGCACATCTGCAGGTTGAGGAAGTCGCGCTCGTCCCGGAGGTACGCGAGATCGTCCTCCGAGCGTCCGGCACCCTCGACCGTACCGGCGTACTGCAGCAGGGACCGGGCCTGGCCGAGCTGGTCCAGCCCGATGTTGCCGAGGGCAACGTCTTCCTCGAGCTGCGGCGCGGCCGCGATCCACTCGGCAGTGCGCTGCGCGGAGATCAGCGCGTCGTCGCCGAGGCGGAGCGTGTAGACGAAGAGGTCGTTCACAGATGCTCGACGCCTTCCGGGACCTGGTAGAAGGTCGGGTGCCGGTAGACCTTGTCGCCGGCCGGGTCGAAGAACTCGTCCTTCTCGTCCGGGCTGGACGCGGTGATGTCGGCGGCCCGCACCACCCAGATCGACACGCCTTCCTGGCGGCGGGTGTAGACGTCGCGCGCGTTCCGCAGCGCCATCGTCGCGTCAGGAGCGTGCAGACTGCCCACGTGTGTGTGCGACAGCCCACGACGAGACCTGACGAACACCTCCCACAGTGGCTCGATCATGCCGCCCGCACCGCCTTCTTGGTCGCGTACGCCGCAGCCGCCTCACGGACCCAGGCGCCGTCCTCGTGCGCCTTGACCCGGTGCGCGAGCCGCTGCTCGTTGCACGGACCGTTGCCCTTCACCACGTCGTACAACTCGGTGTAGTCCGGCTCGCTGAAGCGGTAGTGCCCGGACTCCTCGTCGTACGACAGTCCGTCGTCAGGCACGCGAATCCCCAGTACGTCGGCCTGCGGGACGGTCATGTCGACGAAGCGCTGGCGCAGTTCGTCGTTGCTGTGCCGCTTGATCCCCCACGCCATCGACTGCTCCGAGTGCGTCGACGCGGAGTCCGGCGGCCCGAACATCATCAGCGACGGCCACCACCAGCGGTCCAACGCGTCCTGGGCCATCGCCTTCTGCCCATCGGTGCCGTTGCACAGCGTGTGCAGGATCTCGAACCCCTGCCGCTGGTGGAACGACTCCTCCTTGCAGACCCGCACCATGGCCCGCGCGTACGGCCCGTACGAGCAGCGGCACAGCGGCACCTGGTTGACGATCGCGGCACCGTCGACGAGCCAGCCGATCGCGCCGATGTCGGCCCAGGTCAGCGTCGGGTAGTTGAAGATGCTGGAGTACTTCTGCTTCCCGCTGTGCAGCAGGTCGAGCAGGTCGGCCCGGTCCACGCCGAGGGTCTCGGCGGCGGCGTACAGGTAGAGACCGTGGCCGGCCTCGTCCTGCACCTTGGCCATCAGGATCGCCTTGCGGCGCAGCGACGGCGCGCGACTGATCCAGTTGCCCTCCGGCTGCATGCCGATGATCTCGGAGTGCGCATGCTGCGCGATCTGCCGGATCAGGGTCTTGCGATACCCCTCCGGCATCGCGTCCCGCGGCTCGATCCGGCCGTCGGCGTCGATGGTCGCCTGGAAGCTGTCCATGCCGGTCAGCATAGCCGAGATGTGACACTTTCTCGCCAGATCAACGTTAAGTGTCACAAAGTCGGACGCGGTGGTGCTAGGTCCACCCCGGGAAGTGGTGACAACGCGCTGGGTGCGGCCGTCGCGGCAGGCGAGGATTTCGAGTAACAGCTCAAGGACTACACAGTTTCTCGAAAGGGTGTCCCCGTGACTACGCAGACTCTCCCGGCCGTCGATCACCGCGGACCGGTCTCCGGCAAGGAGCGCGCCCTCGCGCCCGACCTGATCCGCGGCGCGATGCTGCTGCTGATCGGGCTCGCCAACGCCGCCAACTTCGCCTTCGCCGGCCAGCCCGGTGTGGAAAGCGCGCCGCACGGCCTCGAGCGGCTGCTGAACTTCGTCAAGCTCACCTTCGTGGACGCCCGGGCCTACCCGGTGTTCGCGGTGATGTTCGGCTACGGCCTCGTCCAACTCGCCCGGCGCCAGCGCTCTTCCGGCGCGACCACCGGCGCCGTCCGGCGGATCCTGCTGAAGCGGAACACGTGGCTGGTCGTCTTCGGCCTGATGCACGCGACGCTGCTGTACTTCGGCGACTTCCTCGGCGCGTACGGCATCGTCGGGATCATCTGCACGCTGTCCCTGCTCAACCGCGGCGACAAGTTCCACCGGATCGTCCTCGGCATCTGGGTCTTCGAGGCCCTCTATGTGTTGACCACCGCGGTCCAGGCCGTGATCGCCGGACTGAACAGCTCTGGCCCGGCGCACGCGCTGACCAACGAGCCGAACCCGTCGCTGGCCGCGGCGTCGTACGGCGCCGGCCTGGTCGACCGGCTGCACGAGTACCCGCTGCACACCGCCAGCGTGGTCGGATTCATCATCGTCGTCTGGCTGGGCATCTGGGCCGCCCGGAAGCAGATCCTGGAGAACCCGGCCGCGCACCGCACCCTGCTGACCCGTGTCGCCGCCGTCTGCATGGGCTTCACGATCCTCGGCGGCCTGCCGCTCGCTCTGGTCGGCGCCGGCTGGCTGCACGTCGACAAGGCCGCGGTCGACGCCATGAGCAACCTCTCCCACGTCAGCGGCATGTTCGGCGGTCCCGGGTACGTCGCTCTGTTCGGTCTGCTGGTCTCGCGCATCACCACGCTGTCGCTGCCGGTCCGGGCGATCTCCTCGCTGGGTCAGCGGTCGCTGTCGGGCTACCTGTTCCAGTCGGTCTCGTGGATGGTGCTGCTGGCGCCCTTCACCCTGGACCTCGGTCACCGCTTCGGCAGCACGGCGTACACCGCCTTCGGGTGCGCGGTCGCGGTGTGGATCGTGTCGGTGCTCGGCGCCTACGCGATGACGAAGCGGTCCTACCGTGGGCCGGCGGAGAACTTGCTGCGGCGGCTCGTGTACTGACCCCTCACCTGTTGCCGGCCGGACCTGGTGTCCGGCCGGCAACACTGTCTTGCGAGGATTGTGGATATGAGTGACTTCGGCGTACCGGAACCCGCCAACCTGTCGGAGCTGTCCGGTGAGAGCCCGGTGGCGGAGACGAGCGTGCGGCTGGCCCTTCCGGCCGAGGCCAACGAGATCGGCGAGATCCAGGTCGCCGCCTGGCGTGCGTCGTACGCCGGTCTGCTGCCGGCCGACGTGCTGGCCGACCTCAACCCCGCGCAGTTCGCCGCTCAGTGGCGGGCCGCGCTGCTCGCTCCGGGCGAGGCGCGCAACCGGGTGATGGTCGCGCTGGCCGGCCGGACGCTCGTCGGCTTCGCCGCGATCACTCCGTCGGACGACCCGGACGCGGACCCACAGCGCGATGCGTTGATCGCCGAACTCGCCGTCCAGCCGGACGCGACCCGCACCGGCCACGGCTCCCGGCTGCTGAACGCGGTCGTCGACACCATCCGCGCCGACGGCTTCGGTCGCGTCACGGTTTGGGTCAACTCCACCGACGACGTCCTGCGCGCCTTCTACACCGAGGCCGGCTGGGCCCCCGACGGCGCCCACCGCGAGCTGGACCTGTACGGCGACGAGTCGGTCCGCATCAAGCAGATCCGCCTCCACACCGACCCCGGCCCCACCGACTGAGCGTCACGCCAGACAGAACTCGTTCCTCAAACGCGGGCATGGCGGTTGCTCCCCACCTGGGCGCGGAACAGGTCGCGGAGCAGGCAGATCTCGGCACCGTGGTGCAGGACCTCGCGGTTGATGTGCGTGATCAGGCCGAGCATCGGGTCGTCGGCGAAGTACGCACCCTTCGGGCCCAGCGGGCTCCACAACGCGTCCTTGTCGAGACCGCGAATCGAGTCGTGCCAGCGCCCGTACCAATGCCGCAGGAACTCGAGTCCGTCGGCCGCGGTCGCGGGGATCTCGGCCGGGATGTGCCGCGGGTCGAACATGTCGGCGTCGTCCGGACCATCACCGAAGAACGCATTCACGCGGATCGCGAAACAGCCGACCCCGATGTGCACCATCCGCCAGGCGATCGTGGTCATCGGAGGTGGATCCGGCACCGGGTTCGTCAGCTCGTAGACCATCTGCCCGTCGTCGTCCGGCCGCACGGACCACATCCCGTCCACCGGCTCCCAGAGGTACTCCTCGTCGGTCAACCCCTGCAATCGCGGCCAGAGGTGGACGTCCCAGTAGAACTCCAGCTGTCCGATCAGTAGGTCACCACAACCGGCCATCGACGTCTCCTCGTCTCTCGTGGGCAGAACCCTAGAAGCCCGCACCGACAGTCCCGAGCCTCGATCCGTGGATCCTGGCAGCAGCGAGCAGGTGCTCGGCGGAGTGCAGCGCAAGGCGGAGGGCGAGGCTCGGAGTGGGGTTCTCCGTGCCTTGTCCTCCAACGCCGCGATGTGCCCGCCGAGTGCCGCGCAGCGCGTCAGGATCCACGGATCGAGGCTTAGCACGTCGCGGATCCGCGACGTGCCGGGGGTGGTGCTCGACCGGGAACGGCGGGCATGACAGATTGCGACGGTCCGATTACGCAAGGCCATTCGCTGGAGTTTCCATGAAGTACCTCGCCCTGGCCGTCGGTCTGGGGATGTCCGCTGCCGCCGTTCTCGTCATCCCCGGATCGGGGGCGACCGCCTCGACCGAAGCCACGACGGCGGTCGACCGGCCGCATCCCGTGGCCAACAAGTACCTGAAGCAGAGACCGGCCTGGAAGCAGTGCGGCGAGCCGTCGCTGCGGACGTACTGCGCGAAGATCACCGCGCCACGCGACTGGGCGAATCAGTACTCGGGCAACGACATCCAGCTCGCGGTCAGCAAGGTCGCGCCGGCCAAGGGAAAGCCCAGCCGGGTCGTGTTCGGCAACCCGGGCGGCCCGGGTGGCGCCGGCCTCGGCATGGCGCCGTACCTGGCCGGTCAGGCGCCGCTGCAGAAGGACTTCCTCGCCGTGGGCTTCGATCCGCGCGGCACTGGCGACAGCACCAACGTCACCTGCCAGGGCGCGCCCGGCTACACGATGGACGCCCGCGACCGGGACCCCGCCAACCTCGCTCTGGTCGCCGCGGCGTCGCAGCTCAGCCAGTCGTACTGCGACCGGCAGTCGCGCGGCCTGCTGCCGTACGTGAACACCGCGCAGACCGTGCAGGACCTCGATCTGATCCGCCAACTGCTCGGCTTCGACAAGATCGACTTCGTCGGGTACTCCGGTGGGACCTGGATGGGCGCGTACTACCAGACCTACTACCCCGAGCACGTCGGCCGGTTCGTGCTGGACTCGAACACCGACTTCACCCGGCCGTGGCTGGACACGTTCGCTGCCCAGCCACAGGCCTTCGAACGCCGGTTCCGCGAGGACTTCGCGACCTGGGCCGCGAAGTACGACTCCAAGCTGCACCTGGGCAGCTCGGCCGGTGCGGTCCTGCGGACCTACGAACACCTCCGGCGGGACCTGAAAAAGCAGCCGGCGGTCGAGGAGTTCCTGGACGGCACAGTGAAGATCAGTTATGACCAGAACACCCTTGACCAGATCGTCTCCGGGGACATGTATACAAAAATTGATTTCTATTCGTTGGCCATCGATCTGGCATTTCTGCGCGACCTTTCCGGAGCGCAGGCAAAGGGCGGCCCACGCGCGGCACAAAATCAGGTCGACGCTCTCTCCTTGACCCGCCAGCACGAACTGGTACGACGGGCCGCCCGGGGAACCGTCGGCCTGCCACCGATGGGTCGCGTCGTCGGTGAGGACGACGCCGAGGACGCGACCTTCACGGCAGTCACGTGCAACGACACCCCCTGGCCGCACGGTCGCGAGTACGGCGATCAACTGGCGGCGCGACTCGGCCCGCACTATCCGTTGGTCGGCTGGACGATGAACCAGAACCCGTGCTTCTTCTGGAACCGCCCGAATCTGACCATGCCGCAACCAACCGGCAAAGGCTTGCCCACAACGCTGATGGTGCAGTCGATCCACGACCCGGCGACCAGCTACGAGCTCGCGGTCTCCGCCCACCAGCGGTACGCCGGCTCGCGGCTCGTCACCGTCACGCACGAGGGCGACCACGGGGTGTACGGCGGTGTGAACGCGTGCGCCGACACGATCGTCAACACGTTCCTCACCACCGGCAAGGCGCCGGCCGAGGACGTCACCTGCGCCGGCCACGGCATCCCGGCACCGTCGATGCCGACCCCTGGCGACGAGACCGGCGCCGGACAGCCGGAGTACGGCGACAACGCGCCGCTGCGCCGGATCGCGGGATTCACCAAAGCGGTCTCCGGATATCTGCACTGATCGCGACGAGCGTTTGAGTGCTGCCCGATGAGACAAAGAAATGCGCTGAATTCCGCGGAATTTCCCTTACCCACGGGCAGTTTCCGGTCACCGTCGGCGAAATCCGGCCGGGACTTTCGTTGTCATGACATATTTGTCAGGGCGATGTCAGGGTTCCGTCCCTGTGCGACACAGCGTGATTTCGACAACCTTGAGTCAGCGCGGAGGAACGGGGCGTCGACCGGGAGGGCTCGACGGCACGGACGTTCGCCACACGGCTTCGGCCGGCTGTGAGGTGGGGGGACTGCCTGGGGGGTCAGACAGAGACACAGCCGGCCGGGTCCGTATCCCGCGCCCCTAGATCCCTCGCGGGGTACCGTCGATCCCCCAGGTCGTGGTGCTCCGCGAGGCAACCTTCCGATCAGCAGACCTGGTGGACTGCTGATCGGTTCGTTTTGCCCGGCCGGATCAGAGCCCGATCAGGGTCCGATCAGAGTCACAGCCGGCCGCTGTGGTCCGGGCTGGAGGCCGATCCCGGTGGCGGATAGCCGTCCGCCACGGCGGCGAGCGGTGCGGCCCGGCCGGCCGACCACGCGGTCCTGAAGGCCCGCCGCTCCAGCGACTCCTCGATCGCCGCCCGGGTCGAGGAGTAGTCGGGCTTCTCGATCTCCGGAATCGGTGCGCCGATCACTTCCCGCACCCCGTCCGCGGCACCGAGGAGGAAGGCGGCGTACTCGCTCCTCCCCCGTTGCTGGGCGACGGACGCGAGTTCCTCGAGCACACTGGCCGACCGCCACCGATCACCCAGGTCGCGATGCTCGGCCAGACTCTCGTCGAGGAGATGGACCGCGCGCTCGGTGACACCGCGGCGCCGTTCGATGATGCCGAGCTGGTTCAGCGACCACGCGACCCCTTCGCGGTATCCGAGCCGCTGCGACAGCGCCAGACTCTCCTGCAGCAGGTCCTCGGCCCCGGTCAGGTCGCCGCGGTACTGCGCGATCGTCCCCAAGCTGATCAGTGACCACGCCAGCCCCTCACCGTCACCCAGCATCCGGAAGCTGTCCCGTGCCCGCTGGCACCGCCGGGCGCCGATGTCCAGATCACCGCGTAGCCAAGCCACGAAACCGAGGTAGTTGTGCGCCCACGCCATCCCCGACCGGTCGCCGAGACTCTCGTAGAGGTCGTAACTCTGGCAGTGCAGGTCCTCCGCGGCCTCGTAGTCACCGCGTTCCCGCGCGACACCGCCCAGGCGCTGCATCACCAGCGCCGTACCGGCCGTGTCGTCGAGATCCTTGTACTGCGTCAGTGCGGTCTCCAGCCGGGCCGTCGCTGCGTCGTACTCACACTGCAGGAACGCGAGCATGCCGGCGCCAAGGTTCGCCTTCGCACAGAACGGCCCCAGTCCGTCGAGCTCGGAGGTCGGCACGTTGTGCGCAAGGGTCAGCGCACGCTCCAGCCACTGACTGCCCTCGGCGTAGTGGCCCCGTAGGTAGCAGAACGTCCACAGCGCACCGGACAGCCGCAGCGCTTCGCGGACCGAACTGGTGGCCAGCGACCAGGCCATGGCGGCACGCAGATTGCCCAGCTCGGCGTCGAGCCGTTCGAGCCACTCCTCCTGGTTCGGACCGCGCAACTGCCCTTCCGACTCTTCGGCCAGAGCGACGTAGAACTGCGCGTGCCGCTGCTTGGCTTCCTCTGCCACGCCGTCAGCGGCGAGGCGATCCGCGGCGAACTCACGGATCACAGCGAGCATGTAGTACCGCGCGACGTTGTGCCGCCGGATCACGCGGATCAGCGACTTGTCCACCAGGCGTCCGGTGACGTCGAGTGCCTCGGCGCGCTCCTGCGGACCCGGCGAGGCCCGGCCCGACATGACCGTCGCCGCGGCGGGCAACGTCCATCCGCCGACGAACACCGACAGCCGGGCGAACACCTCGCGCTCGGTCGGCGTGAGCAGATCGTGGCTCCACTCGATCGCGCCGCGCATCGACTGCTGCCGCGGCGACGCCGTCCGTGAACCACCGGCGAGGATGCCGAACGAGGTCTCCAACTCGGCAGCCAGTTCCTCGATGGTCATCACGTTCGTCCGGGCCGCGGCGAGTTCGATGGCCAGCGGCATGCCCTCCAGGCGCCGGACCACCCGGGCGACCTGGTCGAGTTCGCCGTCCGGGTCGTAGCCCCGCGCGACGGCCCGCTCGACGAACAACCGCACCGCCGCCGACGACTCGATCTGGTCCTGGTCATGCGGCAGTGCCAGCGCCGGCACGACGTACACGCTCTCGCCGGGGACCCGCAGCAACTCCCGGCTGGACGCGAGGATCGACAGGTTCGGGCAGTTCTCGAGCAACACCGCACAGACCTGGCCGACGGCCGCGACGACATGGGAGCAGTTGTCGAAGACCAGCAACATCTGGTTCCGGCCGATCTGCTCGGCGATCTCCTCCGCCAGCCGGCTGCCGTCCATCGGGTGCAGTCCGGCAGACGCGGCGACCGCCGGAATGACGGCGGCAGGGTCGGTCAGTGTCGCCAGCGGCACCCAACAGACCCCGTCCTGGAAGCTGTCAGTCAGCTCATTCGCCAGGGCGGCGGTGATGCGGGTCTTGCCGACTCCGCCGGGACCGGTCAGCGTCAGCAGGCGGGTGAGGCGCTGATCCAGCAAACGTTTGGTTGCGGTCATTTCGGTGGTGCGGCCGATCAGGTTGTTCGGCGGCGCGGGCGGCTGACGCATCGGCGGCCGGGGCGACTCGGTGTCGCGGCGCGCGGCCGCGGTGAGTTGCGCGCGCTCCGGATCCTCGAGCCGCAACGCATCCGCGAGCAGCCGCAACGTATGTGCTCGCGGCGCACGCCGACGTCCCCGCTCCAAGGCCGCGATCGCATCGACACTCAGACCGGCACGCTCGGCCAGTCCCTCCTGGGACAGCCCGGCCTCTCGCCGATGCCGTCGCAGCAAACCGCCGAACCCTGCGCTCTGCATGTCGTCCGAGCCGCGGCGAGACCCGTCTGATGGCACAGGACGGCTCCACCCAGTCTCCGACCTGTGCGTGGCGGTTGCCACGCACTTCCCCTGAAAGTATCCCGTTCCACACCGCGTTGTCAGTTACCGCGCTGTCCTTCACAGCCAACTCCCAGGTAACTCCCGGTCAGTTCACCGGCTTTTCATGCCCTTCATGCTGTGCGATCGCGGTCCGCATGGTGGCGCGGGCGCGCCTGCGATCACCTGCCGCGTCGTACGCCGTCGACAGTCGGAACCACACCCGCCAGTCCCCCGGCGCAGCCTCCGCCTCGGCCTTGTACTTCTCGAACGCCTCGTCCGCGGCCGCCCGGTCGATCCGCCCGGACGGACGGCGCGGGAGGTCGTCGACCGGCAGCCCACCGGCCGCCTCCAGCTCACGCGCCAAGACCTCGGTACGACGGCCGAACTGCAACTCCCGCCAGACCAGGAACGCACCGAGCACCGGGATCACCAGGACCGCGATCCCGAGTCCGACCGCGATCGGGTCGCCGGTGCCGATCAGCAACACCCCGCGCCAGCCGAGCAGAGCGGCGTACACGACGAAGACCGCCGCGATCACGATCGCCGCACGCTTGGCGTTCACCTAGTCGAGGTCCATGAAGTGTTCGAGCCCCACGGTCAGCCCGGGCGTGCCGCCGACGCGCCGGACACCGAGCAGTACGCCGGCCATGAACGAGACCCGCGCCATCGAGTCGTGCCGGATCGTCAGCGTCTCGCCGGTGTCGCCGAACAGGACCTCCTGGTGCGCGACCAGGCCGCGCAGCCGAATGCCGTGCACCCGGATCCCGTCGACGTCCGCGCCGCGGGCACCGTCCAGCGAGGTCGTGGTCGCATCCGGGATCGGGCCGGCGTTGGCCTCACGCCGCGCGGCGCCGATCAGCTCGGCGGTACGCCGTGCCGTCCCCGAGGGAGCGTCGACCTTGTCCGGGTGGTGCAACTCGATGATCTCGACAGACTCGTAGTACCGCGCGGCCTTGGCGGCGAACTGCATCATCAGCACAGCGCCGATGGAGAAGTTCGGCGCGATCAGTACGCCGGTGCCCGGGTTCTTCTCGAGCAGTCCGCGGAGCGTGGCCAGCCGCTCGTCGTCGAACCCGGTGGTGCCGACGACCGCATTGACCCCGTGTTCGATGCACCAGGCCAGGTTGTCCATCACCACCTCGGGCCGGGTGAAGTCGACCACCACCTCGGCGCCGGCCGCGGTCAGCTGCTCGAGCTCGTCGCCCAGGTCGAGCCGCGCGACCAGCTCGCAGTCCTCGGCCTCCTCCACCGCGAGGCACGTCTGAGCGCCCATCTTGCCCTTGGCCCCCAGCACACCGACCTTGATCATCCGCACCCTCTCAGCTGTGTGGTCGAAGGGCTACAGGATCTCATCCGGTCCCGGCGAGGCCATCACGGTGTCTTGACGAGGCGCTCGCGGCGCGGGACGTAGACCTGCAGATTCATGGTGTCCTTGGCGGGCGCGAGCAGCTCGTAGTCGGCCCGGAAGTCCAGCAAGCACGCTTGCAGGGCAGTGATCTCGACGTCGGAGATGCGGCGGTTGAGGATAACGATCGGCGGCCGGCCAGGGCTCCAGGGCTGGCCGTTCTGGCAGACCTCCTCGATACCGGCGGCCGTCCGCGGCCGTTCCTTCGGCGCGACCCAGGCCTCGCCGACCGGCTTGCCGCCCAGCATCAGGACCAGCCCGGCCATCTTGTCGAATGCCAGCATCGGTCGTCCGGCAGGTTTCAGGTACGGCTTGAGTTGGGCCTCGAGCGCGGTGTAGTTCTGCGCCGCGGTCTCGTCCAGGTAGAGGCCCTTCAGCGGCGGCATGGTCGCCGCCACGGTCAGGTCGGCGTGACCCTTCGACCGGTACGGGTACAGGAACAGGCCGGTGTACGAGAGCGATGCGACGGCGACCAGCGACGCGACCGTGACGAGCCCGACGAGCAGCCGTGCGGTGATCGGCGTCACCCAGATCCCGGTCACCACCGCGATCATCACCGCGGCCCACGCGGCGAAGGCGTTGAACCCGATGACGTAGAGCGGGTTGTTCGTCCCGAACGCCTGCACCATCGGCAACACCGCGAGCAGCGCGAGCACAACCCACCCTGATGCGTTCTCGCGGCTCAGCACCGACCGCCCTGTGAGCCGCACTCGTCCGGCGATTAACGCCGCGACGGCAACCACCAGTGCCACCAGTACGGCGGCCAGCAGGGTCACCGGGTAGTCGAACACATGCGCCGAGCCGCCGATCGCAGCGTCGTCGACGACAACCCGACGTACCGAGAGGACCAAGGCGGCCACGGCAAGGACCGCAGCGACAGCCTGGAGCCAGCGCCGGCGGGCGATCACCGCGATCACGGCGGCGACCAGGAGCGGCCAGTGGTCGCGGAGAGTCTGGCCGAGAAGGTCGACAGCAGTGGACCAATACATGTGCAACAGCTCAGTCGGCGAGTACGACGTTCCCGCGATGAACCTGTTCACGGTCATGATCCCGGGCACCGCGACGTTCAGCTTGATCACGAACAGTTGCACGACGAGGGCGGTGAGTGCGACCCCGGCGACAGCGAAACCGATGCCTCTGGCAACGGCTTTCACACCCTGCCCGGCCAGTACGACCAGCGCGGCGATCACGGTCAGGCCGATCACTACGACTGATGTCCACTTCGCCAGCAGCATCGCGGCAATGATCACACCGGCGACCATCAGCACCCAGAACGGCACCGGCTTACCGCGGTCGACTGCGGTCGCCATCCACAGCACACACGAGACCAGCGCGAGCGCGCCGATCAGGATCACGTCGTTGTAGCCGGGCGACTGTGGCATCCAGGTGTAGGACACCCCACCCGCGGCGAGGATGACGGCCATCCCGGCCAGCTCCCACAGCTTCGTCGGCGCCGCGTTCGGCCGGCGGCCGCGCAACCAGCGCATGAAGCTGTAGCCGAACAGAAGGTGGACCACGACCAGCGTCAGCAACCGGAACAGCCGCAGGCTGACGATGTCGTACCCGAGCCACTGGAACACCGGCCCGTAGAGGTACTGCACCCCGGTCAACGCCAGCGGATTCTGGGCCCACCACCGATACGACAGCAGGTAGTAGCCCTCATCGGTGATGTCGAACCCCTCGTTCGCGGCCCGGACCGCGGTCAGGATCCACCACGCGGCCAACGCTCCCGCCACCACGACCACGCCGGCGAGCACCACGGACCGCCCCGGCGGCGCACCCGTTGGGTCGCTCGTCCTTCCCCTCACGGCGGCCACCCTAGGCCATCGCAGTCAGGTAAGCCGTTTCGCGTAGCACCGCGCCAGCGGATCGTGAACGTACCTCCCGTACGGCGAGGTCGCCTGGTAACCGAGCGATTCGTACAGGGCGACCGCCTCCGGCTGGCGGGTGCCTGTGGCGAGGCGGAGCGCCGTCGCACCCCGGTGCCTGGCCACCGCCTCGATCGACGCCACCAACCGCCGGGCAATCCCGCGGCCGCGGTGGTGCTCGTGCACGAACATCCGCTTGATCTCGCCGACCCCGTCCTGCACCGGCATCAGTCCGATGCAGCCGAGCCCCTCACCGTCTTCCAGCGCGACGAGGAAACTGGTGGCTGGATCGACCCAATGGGTCGAGGGGCTGTCCGGGTAGCGGGTGAACAGCTCCTTCAGGGCGAGGTCCAGCAGCAAGGTCAGCGCCGGATCGTCCGACGGCCGGGGGTCGATCAGCATCAGACCGAGGCCGCAGAGGCGTAGGTGGATTGAGCTTCCTCGGCGAAGTGGCAGGCGACGGTCTGGCCGGAGGTGAGGTCCCGCAGTTGTGGTTCCTCAGTGCTACAGCGTGACTGCGCACGGAGACAGCGAGTGTGGAAGCGGCAGCCCGATGGCGGCAGGACCGGGGACGGCGGATCGCCGGCCAGGACGATGCGCTGGCGGCCCTGCCGAGCCAGGCCGGGCTCTGCGGACAGCAGCGCTTGCGTGTACGGATGCGCGGGTACGTCGTACACCTGCTGGTGCTCGCCCAGCTCGGCGACACGGCCCAGGTACATGACCGCGACCCGGTCCGAGACGTGCCGGACCACGGACAGGTCGTGGGCGACGAAGATGATGCTGAGACCGAGCTCACGCTGCAGCCGCATCAGCAGGTTCACCACCTGCGCCTGGACCGACAGGTCCAGCGCGGACACCGGCTCGTCGCACAGCAGCACGTCCGGGTTGAGCGCGATCGCCCGCGCGATCCCGATCCGCTGCCGCTGCCCGCCGGAGAACTGGTGCGGGAACTTCGACTCGTCCTCGGCCCGCAGGCCGACCAGGTCGAGCAACTCCCGCACCCGGGCCCGGATGTCGATGCCCCTCGAGACGTCGGGGTGAACCTCCAGCGGCTCGGCCACGATCTCACCGACGCGCATTCGCGGGTTCAGGCTCGAGTACGGATCCTGGAACACAACCTGCACGTTCTGGCGCCACCGGCGCAGTTGCCTGCCGCGCAGTCTGCTCACGTCGACACCGTTGTACTCGATCTGGCCCGAGGTCGGCTTCTCCAGGGCGGCGAGCAGCCGGACCAGCGTCGACTTGCCACAGCCGGACTCGCCGACGATGCCGAGCGACTCGCCCTTGCGCAGCGTCAGATCCACGCCGTCGACGGCTCGGACCAGTGTCTTGGCGCCGAAGGACAGCGCCGGGCTGATGTCGTAGTGCTTGACCAGATCCGTTGCCACCAGCAACTCTTCGGCCATCAGACCGCCTCCCGCTCGGAGATGGACGTACGAAGGATGCACGCGGCGTCTCGTCCTGGTGCGACGGTGAGCAACGGCGGGACCTCCTTGGCACAGTCGTCGATCGCCATCGGGCACCGGGTCCGGAACGCGCAGCCGGACGGGATCGCCCGCAGCGACGGCGGCGTACCGGGGATCGTCGGCAACTCTTGGCCCTTCAGGTCCGCCGACGGCATCGAGCCGAGCAGACCTTCGGTGTACGGATGCACGGGATGGTCCAGCGCTTCCGCGGTCGATGCCCGCTCGACGACATGGCCGGCGTACATCACCACCACGTTGTCCGCGACGTCCGACACCACGCCGAGGTCGTGGGTGATCAGCACGACGCCCATGTCCCGCTCGGCCTGCAGGTCCGCGATCAGCTCCAGGATCTGGGCCTGCACGGTCACGTCGAGCGCGGTCGTCGGCTCGTCCGCGATCAGTACATCGGGATCCAGCGCGAGCGCCATCGCCAGCATCACCCGCTGCCGCATGCCGCCGGAGAACTCGTGCGGGTAGTCGCGCACCCGTCGCGCCGCGGCCGGGATCCGTACCTGGTCGAGCATCTCGGCCGCCCGCTTCAGCGCGTCCGACTTCGACAGGCCGCGGTGCACCCGGTAGCACTCGGCGATCTGGGTCCCGACCGACTGCACCGGGTTCAGTGCCGACAGCGAGTCCTGGAACACCATCGTGATCCGGTCGCCGACAATCTTGCGGCGTTCCTTCATGGTCATCGCGATCAGGTCGGCGCCGCGGTACTCCGCCGTACCCGACACGATCCGGCCGGGCGGCATCTCCAGGATCCCGGTCAGCGCCTGGGTCGAGACGCTCTTGCCCGAGCCGGACTCCCCCAGGATCGCGAGCGTCTCGCCGGCCCGGACCTGCCAGGACACTCCGTCGACGGCCCGGACCGGGCCGTGCGGAGTGTCGAACTCCACGGTCAGGTCCTCGACCTTCAGCAGTACTTCACCAGTTGTCGTCATCTCAGCAGCTTCGGGTCCAGGGCGTCGCGGATCGAGTCGCCGATGATCATGAACGAGATCGTCATCGTCGAGATGAACAACGCCGGCCAGAGGAACAGGTGTGGGGATTCCCGGTACGACGAGGCCACGCCGAACTGCGACCCCCAGGAGATCGACGGCGGTTGCAGGCCGACGCCGAGGAAGGTCAGCACGGCCTCCAGCCCGATCAGGCCGCCGATGCCGAGCGTGGTCATCGCGAGCAGCGGCGCCATCGCGTTCGGGAACACGTGTTTGCGCAGGATCCGCAGTGGTGGCACGCCGACCGACCGAGCCGCCAGCACGTACTCGCGGTTGCGGACCGAGAAGACCGTGGAGCGCATCACCCGCATCCCCTGCGGCCACCCGGTCACCAGGATGATCGCGACGATGATCCAGATGCTGCGGTTCGGCACCGAGTTCAGGATCACGATCAGCGCGATCAGGCCCGGCAGCGCGAACAACACGTCCGCGACCCGCGAGATCGCGGTGTCCACCAGTCCCGGGAAGTAGCCGGCCAGCAGGCCGAGGATGCCGGCCACCACGAACCCGCCGATCCCGGCGACCAGGCTGACCAGCACCGACGGCCGGGCACCATAGATCACGTTGGCGAAGTAGTCGCAGCCCTGGATGTCGAAGCCGAACGGGTGCCCCGGCTCGCGGCTGTGTGCGCTCTTGGCGAGCGCACAGAAGCGCGGGTCGACCGAGGTGAACAGCCGCGGCACCGCGGCCATCAGGAAGAACGTCAGCACCAGCACCAGGCAGATGACGAACTGCGGTTTGCGCAGCAACGCCCGGAGCAGCTGGGTGTTCGACAGGGTCCGGCCTTCGAGGTCCTGCGTCTCGGCCCCGAAGACCTGCGAGGTCTCAGACATTGCGCACCCTCGGATCGATCGCGCCGTAGATGACGTCGACGGCCAGGTTGATCAGGATGAACATGAGGAACGCGAGTGTGGACAGCAGCACCACCACGCCACCCTCCTTCAGCTTGATCGCCTGGAACATGAACTGGCCGAGCCCGGGCAGGTTGAAGATGCTCTCCGCCAGCACCGCGCCGGCGAAGATGCCGGCGAAGTCGATGCCCATCAGCGTCACCACCGGCAGCAGGGCGTTCGGCAGCACGTGCCGCCACAGGATTCGCTGCTCGCCGAGACCCTTGGCCCGGGCGGTCTTGACGAAGTCGGAGTTCGCGGTGTCGACGATCGACGTCCGGGTCAGCCGGGCCAGCCCGGCGAACCCGGTGATGCCGATGCAGATCGCCGGCAGCAGGTACGACATCGGCCAGCCGTCGCGGGTGCCGGAGACCGGCAGCCACTTCAGCTCGACGCCGAACAGGTACTGACCGGTGAAGTACAGCACCAGACCCGGCACCGCGAGCACCACGAGTGTTGCCAGCAGCAACAACCGGTCCATCACGCCGTTGCGCTTGAAGCCGGCGTACAGGCCGAACAGCAGGCCCGCGATCCACTGGAAGACCAGGCCCAGGGTGGCCAGCTTCAGCGTGACCGGGATCCGCAGCCGCAACTGGTCGGCGATGTCCGCACCGGCGAACGTCGTACCGAAGTTGCCGGTGAACATGTCCTTCATGCTCAGCAGGTACTGGACGATGAAGGGATCGTCGAGGTGGTACTGGGCCCGCTTGGCCGCCAGGACGGCGGCCGGGATCGGTTTGTCGCCGGCCAGTTCCCGCAGGGGGTCCCCGGGCATCGCGAAGACGAGCGCGAAGACCCCCAGCGTGACGATCAGTCCGATCGGAATCGCCGCCAGGATGCGGCGCAGGATGAACCGGATCACTTGAACGTGGCGTAGAGGGCCGACACCCCGACGTACTTCGAGACGCGCGGCTCGATCTTGGCCGAGTGCAGGTACGCGTTCGACTTGGTGTACAGCGGGATCAGCGGCATGTCCTCGAGCGCGATGTCCTCGGCCTGCTGGTAGATCTTGATCGCCTTCTCCTGGTCCGGCTCGGCGTCACCCTTGGCCAGCAGGGCGTCCAGCGCCGGGTTGTTGTAGCCGGCGAAGTTCGCGTCACCGTTGGACTTGAACATCGGCGTCAGGTAGTCCTCGATCGACGGGTAGTCGTGACCCCAGCCGCTGAACCGCAGGCCGTCCAGCTTGCGGGTGTCGGCCAGCGTGGTGATGTCCGAGCCCGCCTTGCCGGCGTACTTCACGGTCAGGCCCAGGTTCTGCCGCAGCATGTTGCCGATCGCCTCGGCGAAGATCTGGCCGGTCGCCGACGTGGTGTTGTAGCTGATCATGACCGGGTCGGAGAACCCGCCGGCCTCCTGCAGCAACTGCTTGGCCTTGGCCGGGTCGTAGTCGCAGTACTTGCAGGCGTTGTCGCGGTACCCGTCGATGTCGGGCGCGATCAGGCCCTTGGCCGGGTCGGACAGCCCGACCAGGTCCGCGAACGCCTTCCGGTCGATCGCCATCGAGAACGCGTGCCGCAGCTTCGGGTTCTTGTACCGCGCGTCCCAGGCCGGGATGACCAGGTAGTTGGCGCCGGAGCTGACCGCCGTGACCCAGCCGTCGGGGGCGTCGGTCTTGAAGGTCTTCACCTTGGTCGGGGGTACGTCGACGAAGTCCACGTTGCCGGCCAGGAACTCGTTGTACGCCGTGTCCGCGTTCGGGATGAAGCGGTAGGTGATGGACTGCGCCTCGGGCGCGTTCGGGCCCTTGTAGCCGTCCCACTTGGCCAGCTTGATGTCGTCACCGGCGTTCCAGTCGGCCGCCATCTTGTAGGGGCCGTTGCCGATCGGCTTGCGCTTGTAGGCGTCAGGGTTCTTGCGGACCTCCTCCGGCAGCGGCGCCAGGCCGAAGTACTGCAGGGTCAGCCCGAACTGCGAGAACGGCACCTTGAGCTTGACCGTGAAGGTCAGGTCGTCGACCTGCTTGAGTCCGCTCAGCGTCTTCACCGAGGTCGGCTTCGGGGTGGCGCCGTCCGGGGTCGGCGGGTTCAGCGCGTCGTACCCGTCGACCTTGGAGAAGAACCCGTTGTTCTTCCAGGCGTTCGAGCCCTGCGCGGTCATGTTCCAGCTGTCGACGTAGTCCTTGGCGGTCAGCGCCTGGCCGTTCTGGAACGTGTTCCCGGGCTTCAGCTTGATCGTCCAGGTCTGGCTGGTCTTGTCAGGCGTGATCGAGTCCGCCATCACGTTCAGCAGCTTGCCCGTGTTCGGATCCGTGGTCACCAGCGGCGCGAACACCGCCATTGCGACCTGGATCCCCGGGCTGCCATTCTCGTTCAGCGGGTTGATGTACTCCAGCGGATCGGCGGCGATCGCGATGATCTCGCTCTTGTCTCCGGAACCAGAGCCACTGCTGCTCTTACCGTCACCACAGGAGGACAGCAACAGCGCAAGGCCGACTGTCACCCCCACAACCCCAGTCAGACGTCGCACGGTAGAACCAACTTCCTCGGCAAAGCGCCGCTAGGCGGGCGGATCAAGCGTCATGCTCTCTGGTCGAAACTGCGCATGTCAACGTTGTCAGGCACAAAGCGGCGGCGCGTAACGCAGGCGTTACTTTCCCAAGACCTCAGACGACCAGTGATCCGATGGGCAAGCCCGGGCTACCTTAATCCGATAAGCGCGACGAGTCATCAGACGTCACGTCAGATCTCGGCCAAAACCTCAGGTGCTCACAAATGCTCAGTCACCGCCTGCGGCCCATCCGGTCACGTGTGCACTGAGTGTTCGTCCGCACGCATGCTGTGGTGGAGCACCGAACCCGCGCACCAGAGCAGCTGGCCCGCTCACTCCGGTTGTCTTGCGAACAGCCGCGCGAAGCGGTCGTTCGGTTGGGCCATCAGCTCCGGATACGTCCCCTTCTGGACCACCGAGCCGGCGTCGATGACGTAGATGCGGTCCATCTCCATCAGGGTCCAGGCGCGGTGCGAGACGACGATCGTGATCCGGCTGTGGCTGCTGCGCCGGAGTTCGGCGAAGATCTCCCGCTCGGCCTCCGCGTCGATCGCCGACGTGGGCTCGTCGAGGATCCACACGCCCGCGTTCCGCAGCCGAATCCGCGCCAGTGCGAGCCGCTGCCACTGCCCGCCGGAGATTCCGGTGCCGCCCCACTGTTGGCCCAGTTGCGTGCCGAGCGGGACGTCCGCCGCGAAGGTGCCCGCCAGCGCGGCCCGGATCTCGTCATCGGACACCGGCTCCGGCGAGCCGAGGGCGACTGCATCGCGGAGCGTGAACTCGAACCGCCCGAACTCCTGCACGAGCAGCCCGAAGTGCCCGAGCCGCTCGCTCTCGCTCAGCTCCGCAGCGTCCCGGCCGTCGATCAGCACCCGCCCGGCATCCGGCGCCAGGCTGCCGAGGAGGAGATTGACCGCGGTCGACTTGCCGGCCCCGTTCACGCCGACCAGGGCGACGAGCTCACCACGCCGTGCCTCGATACAGACATCCCGCAGGGCTGGCTCCGGCACGCCCGGATAGCGGAAGGTGACGTTGTCCAGGGCAACAGAATCGACCCTCGGTACGACGAGCTGCGGCTCCCGCTCGGGAGCGCTCCGGACGAACCGGCGATAGATCCGGGCCTGCGGCGCGGTCGTGACGATCGTGCCGAACGCGTAGCCGCACAGCCGGATCGCGTTCAGTCCTGAGATGGTTCCGGCAACGGCCGCGGCAGCCGCTCCCCCAGTCGCCCCGCCGAGCACCAGGGCGACCAGCGCGCCGCCGAACAGCAGGACGGTCGCGACGGCAGCCACGAGCTCCGCCGTCATGGCCGTCCCGATCATCCCGTCCTGGATCCGGGTCGCGCCGGCCCGGCGTTCGGTGACCAGCCGTGCGACCTTGACGCCGGAGCCGAGGGCGGCCAGCTCGGTCGCAGGGCGCTGCTGGATGAGCTGTTCGGTGGCGTACCCGGCGACGCGGTCCTTCTCCGCGACCTTCGGCCACTTCTCGGACTCCATCCGCGCGATGGCAGTGAATGCGACCACCGTCGGTACGAGCGCGGCCAGCACGAGTCCTCCGGACCACGGATTGATCGACCAGATCGCCGCGCACAGCACCACCGAGGTCACGCCCGCCCCCAGCACCTGGACCGGTCGTCCGGGCACGTCCGCCATCGGCCATGTCGCCGACTGGGCGGCTTCCAGATCCGTCGTCACGTCAGGGCGGGCCAGGCGGCTCGGGCTCAGCCTGGCGGCGACCTGCGCGAGCTCGGCGCGGTAGTGCAACCTCAACCGCAGCATCATGCGCTGGCCACAGCCGGTCGCCACCTGCGCGAGCGGATACATCAGGCCCACCACCGCCGTGAGCCCGATCAACGGCACCCAGGCGTGGCCTCGGTCCAGGCCCTCGATCAGACTGCGGAGCAGGACGACCTGGGCGCCCGGAAGGACGGCTTGGCCGAGGACGAGAGCCGAGTAGAACAGCAACCAGCCCGGAGCGACCCGGACGGCGTCGGACAGGGATTCGCGGGCGGTGCGGAACGCATCCCACAACGGAGCGAGCACGGTGATCCTCTTTCGCAGACGGCAGGCCAAACCGCGCTGGGTCGATCCAGCGCGGTGCGGCACGTCGGCCGTCAAGTGCGTGCGATCCCGTTCAGCGAGGGATCCAGAGGCAGATCACGTGGTGACGCGACACAACGTCGGTCACTTTACCGCTCAGTGTGGCCGGATGTTCTGGTTCAGGTGGAACAGGTTGCCCGGGTCGTACTTCTGTTTGAGGTCCCTCAGCCGGTCGTACGTCGT
Organism: Kribbella sp. NPDC050241; assembly: GCF_044459685.1. NCBI lineage: Bacteria > Bacillati > Actinomycetota > Actinomycetes > Propionibacteriales > Kribbellaceae > Kribbella > Kribbella sp. NPDC050241. The sequence goes on along the minus strand of NZ_JBITJE010000001.1, from coordinate 482,623 downwards.
GGCGCCGTACGCGGACCGGATCCGGTCGGTGCCCTCGTCGCTCAGGAAGTTGACGTAGACGCCGGACTGATGCGGCTCGAGCGCCTGCCACGAGTCACGGACCCATTGCCGCTGCTCCTCGAACCCGTCCGGACCGAGCGTCACTCCGACGAAGTTGAACGTGTGCCCGCTCGATCGCGCACCGAACGCCGTACCGTCCGGGCTCACCCGGGAGATCGCGCCGCCCAGCTGGAAGATCGGGTACGACGTGTACGGCGAGTCGATCGCCATCCCGCGCGCGGCGGCGATGTCGATCACCTCGTCGGACAGTTCGGTGACGTCGGAGGAGCGCATGTAGTACCACCGGCCGTGCGGGAAGCTCGGGTCGAACATCGCCTGCAGATCGACGTACGGCTTCGGCGCGCACAGGTCCAGCAGCGGCGGTGCGAACGCCTTGAGCGGCGCCACGACGCGTTCGCCGTCCTCGACCGAACCGGCGTAACAGGCCAGCACGACCACAACTGGACGGCCGTGCAGTTCGGCCGGAATCGCCGGCAGCGGCGGGATCCACCGATGCATCACCGCGGTGGTGAGGTCGTCGGGTACGTCGGTGATCCAGTCGCGGTAGAACCGCATCAGGTCCGGCGACTTCTCCATCGGCCACATGATGGGGCCGCCGTAGATGATCGGCCCGACCGGATGCAGCCGGAACTCGAACTCGGTGACGATGCCGAAGTTCCCGCCGCCACCGCGGATGCCCCAGAACAGATCCCCGTTGGCGTCTTCACTCGCGGTCACCAGTTCGCCCTCGGCGGTGATCACGTCGGCGGAGATCAGGTTGTCGATGCTCAGCCCGTACTTCCGCATCAGCCAGCCGATCCCGCCGCCGAGCGTGAGTCCGGCGACCCCGGTGTGAGTGACGATGCCGGACGGTGTGGCCAGACCGAAAGCCTGCGTCTCACGGTCCAGCTCGCCGAGCAGGACGCCCGCCTGCGCACGCGCCGTACGGCGAACCGGATCGACCCGGATCCCCTTCATCCGTCCGAGGTCGATCAGAATGCCGCCGTCGCAGGTCGAGTGGCCGGGGAAGCTGTGGCCGCCACCGCGGACCGCCACCTGCAGGCCGGTCCGGCGAGCGAACGCCAGCGCGGCCCGGATGTCGGCGGCTCCGGTGCAGCGGGCGATGAGTGCGGGCCGTCGATCGATCGATCCGTTCCAGACTTTCCGCTGCTCGTCGTACGACGGATCGCCCGGAGAAACCAGGTCACCGCGGAAGTCGTCCGCCAATGCTTGTGTTGCCGATGTAGTTGTCGTGGTCATGCTGGGACCCCCTCCCAGCTCGACAGTCTGCTCCTGCGCCGGGGGGCTGTCGAGGGGGGAACCTCAGACCGCGAAGGCCGTGCCGTCCTCGTCGAACGGACCCATCACGGTAAGGGCCGGGGTGCCGGCGTAGAGATCGGCGGCGAGTGCGGAGACGTCGTCGAGGGTGACGGAGTCGATCCGGTGCAGGATCTCGTCGACGGTGGGCAGTTCGCCGTACACGAGCTCGGCCTTGGCGATCCGGGTCATCTTGGCGCCGGTGTCCTCCAGGCCCATCACGACCGATCCGCGCATCTGGCCCTTGCCGCGGAGCAGCTCGTCCGGCGTAATGTTGCCGCTGGCAATCGACTGCAGCTCGGACCGGACCACGTCGAGCACCTCGGTGGCCTTCTTCGGCAGGCATCCGGCGTACACGCCGACCATCCCGGAGTCCGCGTACGCCGAGCCGAACGTGAAGACCGAGTACGCCAGGCCGCGTTTCTCCCGGACCTCCTGGAACAGCCGCGACGACATGCCGCCACCGACGATCCCGTGCAGTACGCCGGCCACGTACCGGCGTGCGTCGCTGCGGACCAGACCCGGCATCCCGAGCACCAGGTGCGCCTGCTCGACGTCGCGGTGGTGCACGCGCACCCCGCCGTACATCGGCACCTGCTTGGCGATCGGCCGGCGTACTGCGGCCGGCTCGGCCTCGGTGGTGACCCAGTGGCGCTCGAACGCCTTACGAACAAGGCGAACGACGTCGACGTGGTCGACGTTGCCGGCGACCGAGACGACGATGTTGGCCGGCTTGTAGCGGCGGCGGTACCAGCCCACCACCTGCTGGCGGGTCAGTCCTGCGACCGACTCCGGCGTCCCCGTGATCGAGCGGCCGAGTGGCGACCTGCCCCACAGTTGCTCGGCGAAGAGATCGTGGATGTGGTCCGACGTCTCGTCGGCGTGCATCGCGATCTCTTCGTCGATGACGTCGCGCTCACTCTCGACGTCCTCGCTCGTCAGGGTGGCGGAGGTGATCATGTCGCAGATGACGTCGACGGCGAGCGGGAGATCGGAGTCGAGCACCCGCGCGTAGTAGCAGGTGTACTCCTTGCCGGTGAACGCGTTCATCTCGCCGCCGACCGCGTCGAGCGCGGCGGAGATCTCCAGCGCGTCGCGGCGCTCGGTGCCCTTGAACAACAGGTGTTCGAGGAAGTGCGTCGCACCGGCCAACTGCTCCGGTTCGTCCCGGGAGCCGACGCCGACCCACAGGCCGAAGGTGACCGAGCGGAAGCCCGGCACGGACTGGGTCAGCACACGAAGCCCGGAGGGCAGGACGGTCCGTTTCACCGGACCGCCCGCCTCCGGGCTCAGCAGTGTGCTGGTGATCGCTCGGGTCACTCGGCGGACTCGGCCTCTGCCTTCTTCTCCTCGGCGGAGCCCTTCTTCTCGTCCTCCTCGAGGACGGGAATCAGGGAGAGCTTGCCGCGGTCGTCGATCTCGGCGATCTCGACCTGCAGCTTCTGGCCGACCGAGAGCACGTCCTCGACCGCCTCGACCCGCTTGCCACCGGCCAGGCCACGCAGCTTGCTGATGTGCAGCAGGCCGTCCTTGCCCGGCAGCAGGCTGATGAACGCACCGAAGTTGGTCGTCTTCACGACCGTGCCCAGGTAGCGCTCACCCTTCTCCGGCATGGTCGGGTTCGCGATCGCGTTGATCGCAGCCCGCGCCGCCTCGGCCGACGGACCGTCGGTCGCGCCGATGTAGACGGTGCCGTCGTCCTCGATCGAGATGTCGGCGCCGGTGTCCTCGGTGATCTGGTTGATCATCTTGCCCTTCGGGCCGATGACCTCGCCGATCTTGTCGACCGGGACCTTCACCGAGATGACCCGCGGCGCGAACTCGCTCATCTCACCCGGCGCGTCGATGGCCTTGGCCATCACGTCCAGGATCGTCAGCCGCGCGTCCTTCGCCTGGGTCAGCGCACCCGCGAGCACGCTGGCCGGGATGCCGTCCAGCTTGGTGTCCAGCTGCAGGGCGGTGACGAAGTCCTTGGTGCCGGCGACCTTGAAGTCCATGTCGCCGAACGCGTCCTCGGCGCCGAGGATGTCGGTCAGCGCGACGTACTGCGTCTCGCCGTCGACCTCACCGGAGATCAGACCCATCGCGATACCGGCGACCGGGGCCTTCAGCGGCACACCGGCGGACAGCAGCGACAGGGTGGAGGCGCAGACCGAACCCATCGAGGTGGACCCGTTCGAACCGAGCGCCTCGGAGACCTGGCGCAGCGCGTACGGGAAGTCCTCGCGGGACGGCAGCACCGGCACCAGGGCCCGCTCGGCCAGCGCGCCGTGACCGATCTCGCGGCGCTTCGGCGAACCCACCCGGCCGGTCTCACCGGTCGAGTACGGCGGGAAGTTGTAGTTGTGCATGTAGCGCTTGCGGGTCTCCGGGGACAGCGTGTCCAGCTGCTGCTCCATCCGGAGCATGTTCAGCGTGGTGACACCCATGATCTGGGTCTCGCCGCGCTCGAACAGTGCTGAACCGTGCACCCGCGGGAGCACCCGCACCTGCGCCTTGAGCGGCCGGATGTCGGCCAGCCCGCGGCCGTCGATGCGGACCTTGTCCTTCAGCACCCGCTGCCGGACCAGCTTCTTGGTCAGCGACCGGAACGCCGCGGACAGCTCCTTCTCGCGGCCCTCGAAGTCGGCGGCCAGCTTGTCCACCGTGGCGGCCTTGACCGCGTCGGTGGCGTCCTCGCGCTCGTGCTTTCCGGCGATGGTCAGCGCCTGCGCCAGCTCCTCGGACGCGGCGGCCTCGACCGCGGCGAACGCGTCGTCGGCGTAGTCCGGGAAGACCGGGAACTCACCGGTCGGCTTCGCGGCCCGCGCGGCCAGGTCGGCCTGCGCCTCGACCAGCGTCTTGATGAAGGCCTTGGAGGCCTCCAGGCCCGCGGCGACGATCTCCTCGGTCGGCGCCTGGACTCCGGCGGCGACCTTCTCGAAGGTGCCCGGGGTCGACTCGGCCTCGACCATCATGATCGCGACGTCACCCGTCTCGGTGACCCGGCCCGCGACCACCATGTCGAAGACCGCGTCCTCGAGCTCGGTGTGGGTCGGGAAGGCCACCCACTGGCCGTCGATCAGCGCGACGCGGACGCCGCCGATCGGGCCGGAGAACGGCAGACCCGCGATCTGGGTCGACATCGACGCGGCGTTGATCGCGAGAACGTCGTACAACTTGTCGGGGTTGAGCGCCAGGACCGTGATGACGACCTGGATCTCGTTGCGCAGGCCGGACACGAACGACGGCCGCAGCGGGCGGTCGATCAGCCGGCAGGTCAGGATGGCCTCCTCGGACGGACGGCCCTCCCGGCGGAAGAACGAGCCGGGGATCCGGCCCGCGGCGTACATCCGCTCCTCGACGTCGACCGTCAGCGGGAAGAAGTCGAACTGGTCCTTGGGCTTCTTGCTGGCCGTGGTGGCCGACAGCACCATCGTGTCGCCGTCGAGGTAGGCGGCGGCGGAGCCGGCGGCCTGCTGGGCCAGACGGCCCGTCTCGAAGCGGATGGTGCGGGTGCCGAAGCTGCCGTTGTCCAGCACGGCCTCGGCGAATTCGGTGCCCTCCATGGGCGTACCGGTGGATCCCGTCACGGGATACCCCTCTCTCACTGTGGGCGACAGCGAGGCGCGAGCTACCGGGGTGCCGGTCTTCGATCGAGGCCCGCGGGTGAACTGTGAGTTCTCCCGAAAGCCACTACCGAGGACCGGTCGTCCTCCCGCCACGCGCTTCGCGTCGCCTCGTTCGTCGGTCTTGCTATGTATTCAGTTGTTGAGCTCGTGCCTGGGCACGAATACGCCAGGAGCGGCCACCCGGGACTCGGGGGCCGCTCCTCGCGACGTCATCGGCGAAGGCCGAGCCGCTCGATCAGGGACCGGTAGCGGTTGATGTCCTTCTTCGCCAGGTAGTTCAGTAGCCGGCGGCGCTGGCCGACGAGCAACAGCAGACCACGACGGCTGTGGTGGTCGTGCTTGTGCTCCTTCAGGTGCTCGGTCAAGTCGGCGATGCGGTGCGTCAGCAGCGCCACCTGGACCTCAGGAGACCCGGTGTCACCCTCGGTCAGGGCGTACTCACCGATGATCTTCTTCTTCGTTGCAGCATCAACAGATGACACAGAGTTCCTCTCGATTTCGGTTGCGCGGCGCACCGGGGCATTCTTCACCCGAGCACTCTCTGTCCGCGGCCGTTCAGACGGCAGCAGCCAGCGTATCAGTCCGTGGACGCGTCACCCTAATTCCCCGTCAAGATGCGACGCGCACCGTCGACGTCGGCCTTCATCTGCACCAGGAGCTCGTCGATCGAGTCGAACCGGATCTGGCTGCCGCGCAGCCGGGCCACGAAATCCACCGCGATCCGGGCGCCGTACAGCTCCAGGTCGTCGCGGTCGAGCACGTAGGACTCCACCCTGCGGTCCATGCCGTCGAACGTCGGGTTGCTGCCGACGCTGATCGCCGCCGGCAGCGGTTCGTCGTACGCCGGAGCGCCGGGGGCCGGCTCGAGGACGGTCAGCCAGCCTGCGTACACGCCGTCCAGCGGGACCGCGGCCCGCGGGTCGGCGGGGATGTTCGCCGTCGGATAGCCCAGCTCGCGGCCGCGCTTGTCGCCCTCGACCACCACGCCGGTGACGCGCAGCGGGCGCCCGAGCGCCTCGGCCGCCGCCTCCACATCACCCTCGGCGATCCGCTCCCGCGTGTACGTCGACGACCACGGCTGCTCGTCGCCGGCCAGGCTCAGGCCCTCCACCTGGAAACCGGCCTCGGCACCGGCTGCGACGAGCGTGTCCACGTGCCCGGCCGCCTTGTGACCGAACCGGAAGTTCTCCCCGACCACGACCGCCTTGGCGTGCAGCGTCCGTACCAGCACCCGGTCGATGAACTCCTCCGGCGGCCAGCTGGACACCTCCTTGGTGAACGGGAGGATCAGCACGGCGTCGGCGCCGTGCTTGCCCAGCAGAGCGGCCCGCTCCTCGGGCTCGCTGAGCATCAGCGGCGCCCGATCCGGCCGCAGCACCATCATCGGGTGCGGGTCGAAGGTGAGCGCGACCACCGGCAGTCCACCCAGCTCGGCCGCCCGCGCCTTGGCGTGCGCGAGCACCTCCTGGTGACCCCGGTGCACGCCGTCGAAGTTGCCGATGGTGACGACCGACGGGCCGAAATCCGCACCCACCTCGTCCAAACCGTGCCAGACACGCATGAGAGCAGGATTCCATGTCCCGAGGGCGTCCCGTGCGGCAGGTCTGTGCTCACGGCCCGATCACCCCTTGTGATCAAGCGGTGACTCAACTTAGGGTGGGGCCGCACTGCCGAGCCTGGGGAGGGTCCTGTGAAGCTACGCCGCCTGGTCGCCGCCTGCGCGTCACTGATTCTGGTCGCCGCGCTGCCCGTGTCCAACGCCAGCGCCGAGCCCGCCTTCCACAAGTACGTCGCCCTCGGGGACTCGTACACGTCGGCGCCGCTGGTGCCGCTGCCCGACCTCCTGTCGCTCGGGTGCGCGCGCTCGTACAGCAACTACCCGAAGATGCTCGCCACGATGCTGCGGGTGCACCAGTTCACCGATGTGAGCTGCGGTGGCGCCGATACGACCAACATGACGCAGCCGCAGAGCACGATCCTCGGGACGGCCGCTCCGCAGTTCGACGCGCTGACGCCGGACACGGATCTCGTGACGCTAGGGATCGGCGGCAACGACTTCGGCGTGTTCGGCGACATCGTCGGCACCTGCCCCGGGCTGAGGGCCTCCGAACCGGCCGGGGCGCCGTGCAAGGCCCACTTCACGGTCGACGGCGTGGACACGCTGCGGGCGAAGATCGCGCAGACCCAGACGCGGATCGCGATCGTTGTCCAGGGCATCAGAGCACGGTCGCCGCAGGCAACGGTCCTGCTGGTCGGCTACCCGAAGATCGCGCCGGAGCATGGCACCTGCCCGTCGATCCTGCCGTTCGCCGACGGCGACTACACGTACCTGTACTCGATCGAGCAGGCGCTCAACACCGCGATCTCCGCGGCCGCGGCTGCAGGCGGAGCGACGTACGTCGACACGTTCGGGCCGTCGACCGGGCATGACGCTTGCGCACCGGATGGGCAGGCGTGGATCCAGGGCAAGGACATCAACGTGCTCCGGGCGCTGAACTATCACCCTCGCTTCGAAGGCCAGGCCGGCGTTGCGTCACTGACGTTCAAGACCTTGACCGGTGCCCCGGCTAGAGTGACCGCCGCGGAGCAGTCGGAGTGGGCCGCGCACGCTCGCGTGCTGGCCCGGCAAGCCGCCGCCTCTCCACAGGCCGTCAAGGCCTCCCTGAACCGCCTACGGACCAGCGCGCAACGCTGACCCTTTCCAATCCGTAGAGCGGCCCCCGGGCCGGACCACATCACGCGCGGTCCGGCCCGGAGGTGTTTCTACAGCTGATCGACGAGTTCGGTCAGGGCCCGGCCGAGCGGGAGGCTGACGCGGTGGTCGGCGTACGGGTCGCCGCGGGTGATGCCCTGGTTGATGATCAGCACCGACTTGCCGGCCTTCGCGGCGTGCCGGACGAACCGGAAGCCGGACATGACGGTCAGGCTCGAGCCGAGGACGAGTACGGCGTTCGCGTCGTCGATCAGGCGGTAGCAGCGCTCGACGCGGGACTTCGGGACGTTCTCGCCGAAGAACACCACGTCGGGTTTGAGTACGCCGCCGCAGACGGTGCAAGGGACCACGGTGAACGTGCGGACGATGTCGTCGGGCAGGTCCACGTCACCGTCGGGGTTGATCCGGGTCGCCTCGCCCTCGAACGTGGTGTTGGCGGCTCTGAGGCGACGGTCGAGGACTTCCCGTGGGGACGTCGTACCGCAGTCGAGGCAGATGACGCGGTCGAGGTTGCCGTGCAGTTCGATCACGTCGCGGGCGCCGGCCGCTTGGTGAAGGCCGTCGACGTTCTGGGTGATGACGCCGGTGAGGTAGCCGCGGGCTTGCATCGTTGCGACCGCGCGGTGGCCGGTGTTGGGGGCTGCTCGGGCGATCGTCCGCCAGCCGAGGTGGCTTCGCGCCCAGTAGCGTTGGCGGCCGGACTCGCTGGCGGTGAAATCGCCGTACGTCATCGGGGTGTGGGTGCGGAGGCTACCTGTCTCGCCGCGGTAGTCCGGGATACCTGACTCGGTGGAGATCCCTGCCCCACTCAGTACGACGACTCCCCCGCCGGCAACCACGTCCGCGACCGGCGTGACGTCCGCCGTACCCGGCTCAAGCGCCAACACGTCAGGCCCAGGAGCCCACTGCAAGGTCGGACGAGAACGCACCCCTCAAGAGTAGCCAGCCAGGCCCACCCGGATGTCAGTCCACGCGGGGTGGGCCGGCCATCAGGCGGCGTTCTGCTGCTGGGCGGACGGTGGCTGGGTCCAGGGAGGTCCAGTCGGCGTCTATCCACCAGGTGGCGCCGGCTTCTGCCCAGGGGCGGACTGTGTTGGCGGCTTTGGGGTCGTCGGCGGTGGTGCTGCCTTCGGCGACTATGTCGTAGCGGTCCATCGTCAGGCCGTGGGCGGCTCGCTCGTTGCGGATCCAGGTGACGCCTTCGGCCAGGAGGTCTGGCGTCCACTCGCCTGGCTTCTCGCCGGGTGGTACGACGTAGTTCGGGAGCCAGCCGTCCTGCAAAGCCGCGCGGCGCATGGACTTCGGTCGAGGCCAGGCGCCGACGACCCAGGTCTGGATCCTCGGCTGTTGCACCGGGGGTGGCGGCGCGGGCGGGACGAGGTCGGCGACCTTCTTGGAGCGGTAGTGCTTGCCGGCGTACTCGAAGGACTCGTCGCGCCACAGGTACTGCAGCATCTCCAGCGACTCGTCCATCAGCTCCGCGCGGACCTTGCGGCCCGGATCGTCCTCGAACAGCCAGAACCGATCATCTCCCGAGACCCCGAGCCCGACCGCCAGCGTCACGCGGCCGTTGCTAAGGTTGTCGACCGTCGACGTCTGCCCGGCGACGTCCCACGGCTTCCGGCGCGGCAACGGCGTCAGCATCGTCCCCAGCCGGATCCGCTGGGTCGTCATCGCCGCCGCACCGAGCATCACCCAGGCGTCGATCCCCCAGACGGCTTCCCACACGAAGAACCCGTCCCACCCGCTCTCCTCGGCGAGCGCCGCCAACTCCGCCGCATCCCGTGCATCCCCCATCGGCAACACGAACCCATATCTCATCCTCCGACCGTAGGACCGCCCACCGACAGAAACCGGCGCAAGCTAGCTGACGAAGACGGCGGTGGGTTTGGCTACCGGGCCGTGGGGTTCGTAGAGGGCCAGGAAGGTGCCGGTGGGGTCGAACATGGCGGTTTGGCCGAGGGCCAGTTTGAGGCCGGACAAGGGGCGACCGGTACGGATGGCGGCGGCCTGTTCGGGGCTGGCGTCGTACCGCGGGAAGGTTTCGGCGGCGACCTCGGAGATCGGGCGCCAGACGAAGTCCTCGGCCAGGGCCTCCAGCGTGTGTGCCGTCGAGAGGTCGAACGCGCCGACCCGGGTGCGACGGAGTGCGGTGAGGTGACCGCCGACGCCGAGCTCGGCCCCGAGGTCACGTGCCAGCGCACGGATGTACGTCCCGCTCGAGCAGTCGACCGACACATCCACGTCGATCCACTCCGCGCCGGGGCGGACGTCGAGGATGTCGTAGCGAGACACCGTGACCGCCCGGGCCTTGAGGGCGACCTCTTCGCCGGCGCGGACGCGTTCGTACGCGCGGCGACCGTCGACCTTGATCGCGGAGACCTTGGACGGCACCTGCGAGATCTCGCCGCGGAATCCGCCCACCGCGGCCTCGATCGCCTCCGCGGTGATGCCGTCGACCGGGGCCGTGGTGACGATCTCGCCCTCGGCGTCGTCGGTCGTGGTCGTCGCGCCGAGCCGGATCGTCGCGTCGTACGACTTGTCCGACAGCTGCAGGTGACCCAGCAGCCGGGTGGCGCGGTTGAGACCGACCACGAGGACGCCGGTCGCCATCGGATCCAGGGTGCCGGCGTGACCGACCTTGCGGGTGCCGGCGAGGCGCCGGATCCGGGCCACGACGGTGTGCGAGGTCAACCCCATCGGCTTGTCGACGACGACGACGCCGTCGGACGACGGGGTGAAGTCGGGACCGCTCACTCGGCCGGCTCGTCCTCGTCGTCCTCACGATGCTTGTACGGGTCGGCGTCGCCGGCCGGCTTGGCGCCCGCGGCGGCCTTGGCCACCTCGGCGTCGGCCTCCCGGGCCTTGGCCAGCAGCTCCTCGATCTGGCCGGCGTTCTCCGGCACGGCGTCCAGGAAGAACGCGACGCTCGGGCTGTGCCGTAGACCGAGGGACTTGCCGACCTCGCTGCGGATCAGCCCGCGCGCCGACTCCAGTGCGGCCGCGGTCGAGGCCCGCGCCTGCTCGTCGCCGTACACGGTGTAGAAGACGCTCGCCTCGCGCAGGTCGCCGGTCAGCCGGGCGTCCGTCACGGTGACGAACCCCAGCCGGGGGTCCTTGACGCGGCGCTCGAGCAACTCGGCGACGAGCACCTGGATCCGGTCGGCCAGCTGCTTCGCCCTTGCTTCACCCATCAGGGCTCACTCCCTCATTCATGAACAACGTCCGGAGAGAACACCGCCTCTCCGGACGTTACTCCGGTGGCCCGGCACAGTGCCGGGCCACCGTCGCGGATCAGTTGCGCGGCTTCTCGCGAAGCTCGAAGGACTCGACGATGTCACCGATCTTGATGTCGTTGTAGCCGTTCACAGTCAGACCACACTCGAAGCCCTCGCGGACCTCGGACGCGTCGTCCTTGAACCTCTTCAGCGACGACAGCTCGGTGTTGTCGACGACCACCGCACCGTCCCGGATCAACCGGACCTTCGCGTTGCGGCGGATCAGGCCACTGGTCACCCAGCAACCCGCGATGTTGCCCACCTTCGAGGAGCGGAAGATCTCGCGGATCTCCGCCTGGCCGAGGACCGCCTCCTCGTAGATCGGCTTCAGCATGCCCTTCAGGGCCGCCTCGATGTCGTCGATCGCCGCGTAGATGACCGAGTAGTACCGGACATCCACACCCTCGCGCTCGGCCACGTCACCGGCCTTGCCGGCCGGCCGCACGTTGAAGCCGATGATGACGGCGTTCGACGCGATGGCCAGGTTGACGTCGTTCTCGTTGATCGCACCGACGCCGCGGTCGATGACGCGGAGGTTGACCTCGTCGCCGACCTCGATCCGGACCAGGGCGTCTTCCAGTGCCTCGACCGAACCGGACACGTCGCCCTTGAGGATCAGCAGCAGCTCCTGCGTCTCGCCCTTCTCCATCGAGGCCATGAAGTCCTCGAGGGTCCGGCGCGCACGACGCTTGGCGTTGGCGGCCGCACGAGCCCGGGCTTCCCGCTTCTCCGCGATCTGCCGGGCCCTCCGGTCGTCGTCGACCACCAGGAACTTGTCACCCGCACCTGGTACGGCGGTCAGACCGAGGACCAGCACCGGACGCGAGGGAGTCGCCTCCTCGACCGGGTCGCCGTGCTCGTCGAGCATGGCCCGGACCCGGCCGTACGCCGGTCCGGCCACCATCGAGTCGCCGACCCGCAGCGTGCCGCGCTGAACCAGCACGGTCGCCACCGGACCACGGCCCTTGTCGAGGTTCGCCTCGATCGCGATGCCCTGGGCCGGCATGTTCGGGTTGGCCCGCAGGTCCAGCGCCGCGTCCGCGGTCAGGATCACGGACTCGAGCAGCCCGTCGATGTTGATCCGGGACTTCGCCGAGACGTCGACGAACATGGTGTCGCCGCCGTACTCCTCGGGGACCAGGCCGTACTCGGTCAGCTGACCGCGCACCTTGGCCGGGTCCGCGCTCGGGACGTCGATCTTGTTCACCGCGACCACGATCGGGACGTTCGCCGCCCGAGCGTGGTTCAGGGCCTCGATCGTCTGTGGCATCACGCCGTCGTCGGCCGCGACCACCAGGATGACGATGTCGGTGGCCTGCGCACCACGGGCACGCATGGCGGTGAACGCCTCGTGACCCGGGGTGTCGACGAAGGTGATGGCCCGCTGCTCGCCGTCGACCTCGGTCGTCACCTGGTACGCACCGATGTGCTGGGTGATGCCACCGGCCTCCTTCGCGACGACGTTCGCCTCGCGGACCGCGTCCAGCAGCTTGGTCTTACCGTGGTCGACGTGACCCATGACGGTCACCACCGGCGGCCGCTTGACCAGGTCGTCCTCGCCGCCCTCGTCCGAACCGAAGTCGATGTCGAACGACTGCAGCAGCTCGCGGTCCTCGTCCTCCGGGGACACGATCTGGACGTCGTAGTTCAGCTCGGTGGCGAGCAGTTGCAGGGTCTCCTCGTTGACCGACTGGGTCGCGGTCACCATCTCGCCGAGGTGGAACAGCACCTGCACCAGCGACGCCGGGTCGACGCCGACCTTCTCGGCGAAGTCCGTCAGCGACGCGCCACGGGCAAGGCGCACGACCTCGCCGTCACCGTGCTTGACGCGGACGCCGCCGACCGCCGGCGCCTGCATGTTGTCGAACTCCTGGCGCTTCGCGCGCTTCGACTTGCGACCACGGCGCGCCGGACCACCCGGACGCCCGAAGGCACCCTGTGTCCCGCCACGGCCACGGTTACCCGGACCCGGGCGGCCACCGCCGCCACCGGGCGGGCCGCTGGGGCCGCCGCCACCTGGACGGAAGCCACCGCCGCCGCCACCGCCGCCACCACCGGTACGAGCGCCGGGTCCACCACCCGGACCGCCACCACCGGGGCGACCACGGCCACCGCCGCCACCGCCACCGCCGCTGCCGCCACCGGGACCGGACGGGCGACCGGTGAACGTGCCCGCCGAGGACTTCGGCATCATCGCCGGGTTGGGGCGCGGAGCACCCGGAACGCCGCTCGGACGCGGCCGGTCGTTGCCGCCACCACTGCGGGCCTGCGGCGGACGCGGCGCCATCCCGGCCGGGCTCGCACCCTGGCCGGAGCCGCCCTGTCCACCCGGACCCGGGCGAGCGCCACCGCGCTGCATGCCCTGGGTGGAGCTGAACGGGTTGTTACCCGGACGCGGTGCGCCCGGACGGGGACCGCCACCTTGACCGCCCTGACGCGGAGCGCCGGGGCGCGGAGCACCCGGACGGGGCCCACCCTGACCACCCGGACGCGGACCGCCGGGACGCGGCGACGCCGGACGAGCCGGGCTGTCGGCGGCCGGACGTTGCTGCGCCGGACCAGGGGTCGGCCGGCTCGGAGCCGGAGTACGGCTCGGAGCGGGAGCAGCCGGTGCTTCGGAGGTGGCCGCCTTGGCCGCCGGAGCCTCGAACGAGGGCGCGGGTGTGGTCTCGGCCGGGGCCTCGACCTTGGCCGCCGGAGCGGACTCGACCGCAGCTGCCGGGGCCTCCTGCCGGGGAGCCGGCTTCGGGCCCGGACGCGGACCCGGCTTGACGCCCGGTGCGGGCGCCGCCTTGACCGGAGCCGGAGCGGCCTCGGCCTTCTCGCTCACGGTGGACTCGGCCACCGGAGCAGGGGTCGACTTCGGGGCCGGCGCAGGGCGCTCGGCCGGGGCTGCCGGTGCAGCCTTCTTCGCCGGCTCGGCAGGCGCGACCGGAGCGGTCGCCTGCGGCGCGGCAGATGTACTGGCGGCGGCCTTCTTGGCCGCGCGCTTCTTCGGCGGGTTCTTCTCGAACTCCTCCGCCAACCGCCGGACGACAGGTGCCTCGATCGTCGAGGATGCCGACCGGACGAACTCGCCCATGTCGTTCAGTCTGGTCAGAACGACCTTGCTGGTAACTCCGAGCTCCTTCGCGAGCTCGTAGACCCGGACCTTTGCCACTACTCTCCCTCTGGTCCGAGCCTGGGCGCGGACCGTTAGTTGACGTACATGCTCATCGCATTGCACTCATCGGTAGACACTCATCGAGTGGTCATGAGTCGATGACCCGCCTTCATGTCGTCACAGCGGTCTGGACCGCTGCGGGCGGCCGGGTGGCCGCCGTTTGCGTTGCACTTGCCTCTTGCTTATCACGCTGCGCGACGTACTCCTGCAGCCCGGTCACGTCGAGCGGCCCAGGGACCCGGAAGGCCCGTGGGAACGCCTTGCGCCGGACGGCGAGGTCGAAGCACTCGGCCACCGGGTGCAGATGCGCCCCACGGCCGGGTGCCCGACGATCGGGATCCGGGAGGACAAGCCCTCCGGAAACCGTCATCCGCAGCAGGTCAGCCGGACCGGACCGCTTCCGGCACCCGATACAGGTGCGCTCCCGGGGCTTGCCAGGGCGCGCGTCTGTAGTCACTGTCACGTAAAACCTCAGGGTGTGGTTGCGACTCAGTCGACCGACCGAGAGATCAGTCTACCTTCTCGGTCTCACGAGTCACACCAGAGGTCCGCCGCGCAGCAGGCCTCAGCTACTCGCCAGGCCTCTCGGTATCCGGCCTGATGTCGATCCGCCAGCCCGTCAGCCGGGCGGCCAGGCGGGCGTTCTGCCCCTCCTTGCCGATCGCGAGCGAGAGCTGGTAGTCGGGTACGACGACCCGTGCCGCGCGTGCCGCGGCGTCGACCACCTCGACAGACGTAACCTGCGCCGGGGACAGCGCATTCCCGACGAAGGTGGCCGGGTCGTCGCTGTGGTCGATGATGTCGATCTTCTCGCCGTGCAACTCGTGCATGATGTTGCGCACCCGCTGCCCCATCGGCCCGATGCAGGCGCCCTTGCCGTTCACCGACGGGTTCAGGGTCCGTACGGCGATCTTGGTCCGGTGACCGGCCTCGCGGGCGATCGCGGTGATCTCGACGGTGCCGTCGGCGATCTCCGGGACCTCGAGCGCGAACAGCTTCTTGACCAGGTTCGGGTGGGTCCGGCTGACCGTGATCTGCGGTCCCTTGAAGCCCTTGCGGACCCCGACGACGTACACCCGCAGCCTCGAGCCGTGCTCGTACTTCTCCCCCGGCACCTGCTCCGGGGCCGGCAGTACCGCCTCGATCTTGCCGAGGTCGACCATCACCGAGCGCGGGTCGCGGCCCTGCTGGATGACGCCGGAGACGATGTCGCCCTCCTTGCCGGAGAACTCGCCGTACCGGACCTCGTCCTCGGCGTCGCGCAGCCGCTGCAGGATGATCTGCTTGGCCGTGGTGGCCGCGATCCGGCCGAAGTCGGCCGGGGTGTCGTCGTACTCGCGGACCAGGGATCCGTCCTCGGCGAGCTCGCGGGCGTACACGGTGACGTGCCCGGTCTTGCGGTCCAGCTCGGCGCGGGCGTGTTGCTGAGCACCCTCGGTGCGGTGGTAGGCCACCAGCAGCGCCTGCTCGATCGCCTCGACGACCACGTCCAGGGAGATGTCCTTCTCCCGCTCCAGCGACCGCAGTACGGCCATGTCGATGTCCATGTCAGTTCTCCTCCACCGTGCCGTCGGCAGGTGTTTCTGTTTCGTCGTTGCCGGCAGCCCGGTTGAACTCGATCTGGACCTTGGCCTTGGCCACGTCGGCGTACGCGACGGTCTGGGCCTTGCCGTCCACGTCCAGCTCGGCCGCCTCGTCGGAGGCGGACTTGATCCGGCCGGTCACCTTGCCGCCGGCGGTCAGTGTGACCGCGACGAGGCGCTTGACGTTGCGGCGCCAGTGCCGGGGCAGAGTGAGTGGCCGGTCGACGCCGGGGCTGGAGACCTCCAGCGTGTAGGCGCCGGCGCCCATGATGTCGTCGGAGTCGAGCGCCTTGGAGATGGCTCTGGTGACCTCGGTGACGTCGTCGAGGCTGATCCCGCCGTCGCGGTCGACCAGCACGCGCAGCAACCGGCGGCGGCCGGCCGGCGCGAGGTCGGCGGCCTCCAGGTCGCAGCCGAACTGCTCGACGATCGGCCGCAGGAAGTTCTCGAGGCTCGTGGTGTCCGTGTGGTCAGTCCTTCGGCTCACAGGTTGACCTGCCTCTCTCTCCAGTTGTGCACCCGTTCCGCCACCCGGCGATCCGACCGAGGGCAGTAGCCCACCATATCCGGCCCGCGGCAGTGTCCACGTCACCGGCTCGTCCCAGGCCGGTCACCGGCGCGTCACCGGGTATCGTTCCGGCGTGCCGACCGAACCCCGCCTGTCCCGCCGCGCCGTCATCGCGACCGCCGCCGTGCTGCCCGGTGCTGTCGCGCTGGGCGGCTGCAAGGACGACGAGTCCGGCTCTGGTACGCCGGGCGCCATCGACCCGAAGACCGGTCAGGCGGTCGAGGAGACGCCGACCGTCGATCCGGCCGTGGTCGCCGCCCTCAGTGCGGCGGCGGCCCAGGTGACTCTATTGTCGCTCGGCTACGCCAGCACCAGCCGGAAGTTCCCGGCCCTGCGCACCCAACTGGCCGCCGGTGCGAAGTACCACGCGAGCCATCTGGCCAAGTTGAAGGAGACGGCCGGCGTGCAGGCCGCGACTCCGAAGGCCCCGGCAGCCGCCAGTACGTCGTCTGCCGCCCTCGCCGCACTGGCCAAGCAGGAGAAGGCCGCGGCGGCCGCCCACGCCACCGCGGCGGCCAAGCTGTCCGGGACCCCGGCCCGGCTACTGGCCATGATCGCTGCGTCCGAGTTGCAGCTCGGGACGAAGCTGACCCCAGCGAAGAAGAAGGCGGACGCATCGTGACCGAGGTGGAGGCCCTGCAGGCGGCGCTCGCAGGCGAGCACGCCGCGCTGTACGGCATCGGCGTTGCCGGCGGCAAGCTCAGCGGCGCCCGGTTCCGGTCTGCGACCGACGCCTACGAGCTGCACCGCTTGAACCGCGACCGCCTGAGCCGGCTGGTGGTCGCCGCGGGCGAGACCCCGGCCGCGGCTGAGCCGGCATACGACCTGCCGCAGGCCGTGACCAACGCGGCGACGGCAGCCGCGCTGGTCCTGCTGATCGAGCGGCGGCTGGCAGCGGTGTACGGCGATCTGGTCGAGTCGGCGGAGAAGCCGGCGGTGCGGTCTTTCGCCGTCAGCGGGCTGCTCGCGAACGCCGGCGCCCAGCTCACCTGGGGCGGTGCGCCGGTCGCCTTCCCCGGCGCCGTCTGATTCCCGGCGAAATTTCTCTGCGTATTCCTCTTTACTCGCAGCGCGACCTTCCTTATATTTTCGCCCACGGAGACTGGGGGGTCGCCGAGCTTTTCACGTAGCCGACGTTGGTGGCGTCGCGCGTGCTCGTTCCACGGCTGATCGCAGCGTGTTGTTCCGTACCAACATTTCCGCTGTCATTCAACTTCTTCAGCCGCGCCTGGCGCCGGCTACGGAGGGTGGCGAAGCATGCGCACTTTCGATCTGACCACCGGTGACGACCTGTACGTGAAGGACCTGCGGGTGGTCCGCTGGGAGCAGTACGGACTCGAGCGGGATCTGCCGTTCCAAGCGATGTGGTACTCCGTTCCCCCGGGCTCGGAGAGCCCGGTCGACCAGCACCCCGAACTGGAACTGTCGGTCGTGGTTGCGGGGACGGCGTACGTCGTCGTCGGCGGTCGCGAACACGTGGTCCCCCAAGGCAACGCCTTCCTGCTCAGCAGCACCGAGGCGCACGTCGTACAGAACCGGTCCTCCGACACCGAGCTGACCGTCTTCAGCGCCTATTGGATGCCGATCACCGCCGAGGCCGGCCATGGCTGATCCGGTCACGGTCTTCACTTCCCCGCAGCCGACCGTCAACGGCCCGTTGCACGTCGGCCATCTGGCCGGTCCCTACCTCGCCGCCGACATCGCAGCCCGGGCCGCGCGGGCCCGCGGTGAGCGCGTCGTGGTCACCACCGGCCTCGACGTACACCAGAACTACGTGCTGACCCGGGCCGAGCGCGAAGGTGTCGAGGTCGGTGTGATGACCGCGGAGTTCCGCGACGACATCAAGGACACCTACGACCTGGCCCGGATCGGGTACGACGTCTTCACCGATCCCCTCGGCGACGCGCACGGACCGATCATCCGCCAACTGGCGAACCACCTCGTCACGTCTGGCGCAACGCCGTTGCGCGAGGTCACCCTGCACGCCTGCGCGGACTGCGGCCGGACCCTGCACGATTCCTACCTGAGCGGTCTGTGCGGCGATTGCAAGGCACCCGCGGCAGGCGGCGCCTGTGAGCAGTGCAGCAGCCTCACCCAGGTCGACACCATGGTCGATCCGGTCTGCGGCCGCTGTGGTGGCGAGCCGCGTCCGTTCGCCGCGACGGTGCCCGTACTGCGGATGGAGGACCACCGCGAAGCCCTGATCGCGATGTGGTTGCGCGCCGAGCTGCCACCCGCGGTGCGCGACCTGATCAACCGGACCCTGCAGGCCGGACTCCCGCAGATCGCACTCGCCTGTCCGACCAACTGGGGTCTCGAGGGCGACGGCCCGCTCACCGGCCTGCGGATCGGCCCGTACACCGAGATCGCGCTCTCCGATCTGTATGCCGTTGCCCGCGGCATCGACCCCGAGGCCGCGGAGGTGCCGGCGTACCTGGCCGCGCTCGACCAGGTCGGATCACTGTGGCACTTCCTCGGCCTGGACAACGCGTTCTGGTATGCCCTGTACTGGCCGGCCGTCTGGGCCGCTGCCGGCGTCGCGCGACTGCCCCTTTCCGGCCTGGTGGTGAACGAGTTCTACACGTTTGCCGGGGAGAAATTCTCGACCAGCCGCAAACACGGGACCGGTGCCACGGAATTGCTCCGGACCGAAGACCCGTCAATCGTTCGCTTGTTTCTCGCGTGGGACCGTCCCGACCGCTTCCGCAGTGATTTCAGTTTCGATTCGTTCCGCGCCTTCGCCGACCGCGCCGGGCCATTGCTGGCCGGCGTCCGACGCGTTTCCGAGCCACTCGATCCGGACCTTGCCGCGCTCGAACTCACCCGCGGCGAGAGCGCATTGCGGCCGGAGGGGTTCGACCCACCGCTGGCGGTTCGCAGTCTGCTCACGCTGCTGGCCGGCGGCGTTCAGAAGACCGGGTCGCTGCGCGCGGCGCTGACCGGATCTGAACAGGAGTAGGGCGATGCGAGTCTGCGTCATCGGAGCCGGCATCGCCGGTGCCCTGCTGGCCTGGCGTCTGAGCGAGAGTGTCGAGGTCGACCTGGTGACCGGTTCGGCTGGGACGGATGCGACCGCGGCTTCGGGCGGCGGTGTGCGTGGGTTCGAGACCCATCCGGTCCAGCGTCGGCTGGCTATAGAGAGCCTGAGCGAGTTGTTCGAGGGTCTGCAGGAGAAGGCCGGCTACACCGAGACCGGCTGCACCTACATGTTGCCGTCGTACGCCGGGCTCGAGGCGGCGGTCGCCGAGGTCGAACAGGCTCACCCGGGCTCGACCGAGATCGTCGATGGAACCGACCTTCGCCGCCGGGGTTGGCACGGCCTGCCCGACGGCACTGTCGGCGTACTCGAGAGGCGGGCCGGTTTCATCCGGCCGGACCAACTCCGGACGGCCGTGATCCAACGACTCGCCGACAGCCCGAGCAGCAGAGTCCTGGCCGGCCCGGTTCTCCGGCTCGTCCCGCACCCGGACGGATCGGTGAGCTGCCGCCTCCCCGCGTCCAGCCATCGGTACGACGTTGTCGTCGTCGCGGCCGGGCCGTGGACACCGGGACTGCTGACCGGCAGTGCCCTCCCGGCCCAGCCGTATCGCACGAAGGCGATCCAGGTCGCCACCTATCGGGTGACCGGCGCCCTGCCGACGATGTTCGTCGACGAGACCAGCGACCTGTACGGGCGGCCCACCGCCGATGGCCGGTTGCTGCTCGGCGTCGACACCCATCACTGGTCCGTCACTCCCGGCAGCAGCCGGCCGATCCCGGACCTGGCCGACCAGGCCGTCCGGATCGCCGCCGAACGGCTGCCACACCTCAAGCTGTCGGCGCCCGACCTGATGGTCAGCCACGCCGACTGTTACGCCGATCCGCCGGTACTGACCCTCTGGTCGGTCCTTGGCAGCTCACATCGGCTCTACACCTTCACCGGTGGGTCCGGCGGCAGCGTGAAAACCGCGCTGGCCGCAAGCCGGACGGCCGCGAGCGACCTGATCGGCACATCGCGCACCACCACTTCGCGGACGGAGAACAAGCGCATGACCATCACGGAACCAGGCCCGC
Organism: Kribbella sp. NPDC050241; assembly: GCF_044459685.1. Lineage (NCBI taxonomy): Bacteria > Bacillati > Actinomycetota > Actinomycetes > Propionibacteriales > Kribbellaceae > Kribbella > Kribbella sp. NPDC050241. Next base: position 462,298 of record NZ_JBITJE010000001.1, on the reverse strand, counting down.
AGCGAGGAACGCCCCGCTACCACACCATCGGTATCGGGGCCGGTCCCTCCAACCTCTCGCTGGCGGCGCTCTACCAGAACGCCACCACCGAACCACTCGCGCTGTTCGACGCCCGACCGGGCACCGGCTGGCACACGCCCCTGCTCTACCCCGGGGTCCGGATGCAGACCGGCTGGATGAAAGACCTGGTGTCGCTGGTCGACCCGCGGCACGAGCTGACGTTCCTGAACTACCTGGTCACCTCCGGGCGGCTCTATGCGCTGATCAACTCCCAGTTCGACTCGCTCCCCCGGATCGAGTACGAGCGCTATCTCGCCTGGGCGACCGAGCGCCTCGGCGTCGTGCACTTCACGTCGCGGGTGGACTCGATCTCCATCACCGACGACGGCTTCGAGGTCAGCGTCGACGGTGTCCCCGCCGCCGTCTCCGAACACCTGGTCCTCGGCCTGGGCACGCGCCCGGTTCGGCCGGCGTACATCACCGAACTGCCCGCCGAGCGGGCGTTCATCGCCGACGACCTCGGCGTACGGATGGCCGGGCTGGACACGGCAGCGCCGACCGCGGTCGTCGGTGGCGGTCAGACCGGGCTGGAGTGTGTCCTGCGGCTGCTCGGCTCCGGATTCACCGACATCCGCTGGCTCGGCCGGAACCAGTGGTTCCGCAGCATCGACGACTCGCCGATGGCCAACGAGCTCTACCGGCCGTCCCACATCGAGTACCTGCAGGGTCTGAACCGCGGCAAGCGCCGCGAGATGATCGACGACTCCCGCTACAGCGGCGACGCCATCACCCCGGGCGGCCTGCGGGCGCTGTACCAGGCCAACTACGACGGCATGCTGACGCTCGGCCGCTTCCCGGTCACCTTGCTGCCCGGTCGCGACGTCAGGACGTCCGAGTTATTGGCCGACGGCAACATCCGCCTGTGCTGTACGACGACCTCCACGCCCGAGGAGCACGTCGTACGGCAGGTGGTGGTCGCGGCCGGACGGGAGCACGTCGAGGCACCGTTCGACGACGACCTGCGGGAACGGATCGAGGTCGACGACGACGGTCAACTGCTAGTCGAGCCGGACTACTCGGTGCGCTGGAAGGGCATGAACGGGCACCGGATCTACACGTTCAACGCGAGCCGGTACAGCCATGGGCTGACGAACGCCGGCCTGACGCAGCTGCCGGTCCGGGCCGCGATCGTGCTGAACTCCATGTTCGAGCGGGAGATCTACCCGATCTCCGACGAGTTGTGCGCGGTGCGGTGGTGACCGCGGCAGTCCCGGAACCGCTGGTCCCCGATGTCGACGGGGTGTGGTTCCGGCTCGAGGTCGACGATCCGGCCGGCGGCGCGCCGTACGGGCAGTATCACCGTGAGGACGACCTGGTCTGGGCGGAGTTCTACACCGGCGGCAGGCTGCGCAGCGGCCGGCTGGTCGGGTTGCTGCGGCTGGACGGCTCGTTCGACGCGGCGTACTGCCTGGTCACCGCGACCGGCGACCTGGTCAGCGGTGAGTGCCACAGCGTCCCCGAGTTCGATGCTCAAGGCAACATCCGGATCAGGGACCACTTCCGTCGCGCCGACGGCACCACCGGGATCAGTGCCATCCGGCAGATCCCCGCTCCGGTCAGGGAGGCCTGAGATGAACGACCGACCTCACCTGCTGGTGGTGGCCACCGGCATGCGGCTGTTCCGCGAGTACATCCTGCGGTCGATCGCGCCGCAGTACCGGATCCACATGTTCCTGCACGCCGAACCCACCTGGGAGACGGAGTACATCGAGAACTGGACCGTGCTGGAGAGCACGCTCGACGCCGACGCGCTCGTCGCCGCGGCGAACGAACTCAACGACAAGGAAGCGATCGACGGCGTGCTGTGCTGGGACGAGGCCCGGATCCTGCAGACCGCCCACATCGCCGAAGCGCTCGGACTGCCCGGCGGTGACGTCGCGATGGTGAACCGCTGCCGCGACAAACACCTGACGCGTACGGCGCTCGCCGAGCACGGAGTCCCGCAGCCGAAGTCGATCCTGGTGGACACCGTCGACGAGGCACTCGCCATCGCCGGCGATCTCGGGTATCCGGTGATCCTCAAGCCCCGCGCGCTGGCCGCCAGCCTCGGCGTGGTCAAGGTCGACTCACCCGAGGAACTGACGGCGAACTGGGACTTCGCCCACGACACGACCGTGCCGGAGGCGCCGCACTACGACGTCAAGGTGCTGGTCGAGGAGTTCGCCGACGGCTACGAGATCAGCATCGACGCCGCGGTGTACCAGGGTCAGGTGACCCCGTTCTGCCTGGCCCGTAAGGAGATCGGCTACCCGCCGTACGCCGAGGAGATCGGGCACTTCGTGGATGCCGCGGATCCGCTGCTCGCCGACGACCAGTTGCTCCAGGTACTCGTCGACGCGCACAAGGCGGTCGCCTTCACCGACGGCGTGACGCACACCGAGCTCATGATCACCGCCGACGGACCGAAGCTGATCGAGATCAACGCGCGGATCGGCGGCGACCTGATCCCGTACCTCGGTCTGCAGGCGACCGGTGTGGATCCGGGGCTGGCCGCCGCCGCGGTCGCGTGCGGACGTCAGCCCGCGCTGCTGCCGGACCGCACGATCGTCGGTGGGGTCCGCTTCTTCTACGTGGACGAGGACGACACGGTGCTGGACTCGGTCGGCTTCGACGCCGACGGACTGCCCGCCACGATCGACCAACTGGTGCCGCTGATGGAGGCCGGCGCCACGACCAGTCCCCCGCCGGCGGGCACGCTCTGGGGCCGGATCGCCTACGCCACGACCGTCGCCACGACGGTCGACGACTGCCGTGCCGGACTCGACGCGGCGGAGAAGGCGCTGCGCTGGTCAGGTCATCCGAAGGAGCCGACACCATGACGGCGACCGACGAGAGCACCGGCATCTGGGAGACCATCCGCGACGCTCCGGTACCGGTGAAGGCGCTGCTGGTCGGCGTCTTCGTGAACAAGCTCGGCTGGTTCCTGCAGGTCTTCCTGGTGCTGTTCCTGACCACCTCGAAGGGCTTCACGCCGGTCCAGGCCGGCACCGCGCTCGGCGTGTACGGCGGTGGCTCGGTGATCGGTCTGATCATCGGAGGATCGCTGTCGGACCGGGTCGGGCCGCGGGCCGCGGTGATGATCAGCATGTTCGGAATGGCGGGGTTCGTCCTCGCGATCGCCTACGTGCCGAGCTACACGGCCGTGGTGGTCGTGGTGGCGCTGGCCGGTGCGGTCGGCCAGTTCTACCGCCCGGCGTCCGCCGCCCTGCTGACCGAGCTGACGCCGAAGAACCGCCAGGTGATGATCTTCGCGGTCTACCGGCTGGCGATGAACCTCGGTACGACGGCAGCGCCGCTGATCGGCGCGGCCCTGGTCGCGGTGTCCTGGAACCTGCTCTTCATCGGCGAGGCGGTCGCCGCGCTGGCGTACGCCGCCGTGGCGATCGTCGCTCTGCCGAAGCGATCCGCAGCCGCCGTCGAGCAAACCCCGGAGGACCAACCGTCGGCCGGTGGATACGTCGCCGTACTGCGGGACCACAAGTACGTGCTGTTCCTACTGTGCATGTTCATCAACGCGGCGATCTACATGCAGTACCTGGCCGTGCTGCCGCTGCACATGAAGGCGGACGGGCTCTCGACCTGGTGGTACAGCGCGATCGTCGCGCTGAACGGCTTCGTCGTGATCACCTGCGAGTTGCTGGTGACGAAGGTGGTGCAGAACCGTCCGGCCCGCGTGGTCGCGATGACCGGGTTCGTACTGCTGGGCGGCGGGCTGGCGTTCTACGCACTGCCCGGCGGGCTGGCGATCTTCGTGATCGGGACCCTGCTCTGGACGCTGGCCGAGATCATCGGCGGCCCGACCATGTTCGCGTATCCAGGCATGGCCGCACCGAAGCCGCTGCTCGGCCGGTACGTCGGATCGGCGCACGCGATGTTCGGCCTCGGGTCCGCCCTTGGTCCGTTCCTCGGGGTGTGGGTATGGAACACGTCCGGCACCCGGGTCTGGGTGTGGTGCGGGCTGGCCGGCGCGATCGGCGTCGTCCTCGCGTACTTCGGCATGACGTCCACGACCGCCGAGGAGACCACCACCGACATCACCCCGGCCGCGGAGCCGTTGCCGAGCGAGAGCTCGTAGGAGGACAGGATGAGCAACTACACGATCATCGTGGACCCGTTGTCCACGGGACAGGAATATCCGGCCGCGTTCCGCGAGGCGGGTCGGCTGCCGGTCGCCGTACTCAGTGGTTCCGAGCCACCACCGGCGTACACGACGAGCTGGCATCCGGAGGACTTCGAGCACGTGCACTACTTCACCGGCGACGTACAGGCGCTGGCCGAGGAGCTGAGGCAGTACGAGCCGGAGTACCTGGTGCCTGGTGCGGAGAGCGGGGTCGAGCTGTGCGACCGGCTGACCGGGCTCCTGGCGCCCGGCACTGGCAACCTCCCGGAGCTGGCGCCGGCGCGGCGGGACAAGTGGGAGATGGCACAGGCGCTCGCGGCCGCGGGCGTGCCGCGGTTGCGCCAGTTCCTGACCGCGGATCCGGTCGAGGCGGAGCGGTGGCTGAAGGAGAACGACCTGCTCGGCAAGCGGCTGGTGATCAAGCCGCCGAAGAGCGCCGCCGGCGACGAGGTGTACGTCGTCTTCGAGGACGGCGACTGGCGGGAGCGGTTCGACCGGGTCCTTGGCCGGACCAACAAGCTGGGCCTCATCAACGACGCCGTCCTGCTCCAGGAGTACGCCGAAGGAACGGAGTACCTGGTCGACACCTACAGCGTGGACGGGAAGCACGCGCTGGTCGACGTCTGCCGCTACACGAAGGTCGGCCGGGGCGACAAGATCGGCATCTACCGGCGGATCGACTTCCTGGCCGAGGACGACGCGGAGGTGCAGGCGCTCTGGCCGTACACCCGTGACGTGCTCGACGCGGTCGGCATCCGGGTCGGCTGCGGTCACGTCGAGGTGATGATGACGCCGGACGGACCACGGCTGATCGAGGTCGCGGCGCGGCCGGCCGGCGGCGGTCACCAGATGGTCAGTGACCTGGCCACCGGCGACAACCACATCAAGCGGACGGTGGCCCACCGGGTGCGCGGCGAGGTGCGGGACGGGTTCGACCTGGTCCAGCACCTGCGCGGGATCTTCGTCATCGCGCCGCGCGAGGGGTACTTCCGCAACCGCGAGGTCTTCGGCGACATCGAGTCGCTGAAGTCGTTCCACTGGATGAAGATCCTGTACGACGAGGACGCCGTCGTACCCGAGACCGTGGATCTGTTCACCTGTCTGGCCTGGGTCATCCTGATCCACAGCGACCCGGCCACCCTCGACGCCGACTACCACCGAGTCCTGGACATGGAGGCCGGCATCGTCATCACCACCCCCTGAAGCGTGCGGGGATATCCCTTGAAAACAAGGGATATCCCCGCAGGTGTTCAGCGGCGGCGGCGCCAGGGGCCGGTGATGGCGTAGGTGATGCCGGGGTTGTAGACGTTGAAGAACATCGTCCGGCCGTCGGCGGAGAAGCCGGCGCCGGCCAGTTCGCCGTACTCCGGGTCCTCCGGCGTGCCGAGGTTCACCCGGTTGCGGGCGAACTTGAACACCTGGCCGTCCTCGGTCGTACCGAGGATGTGCTGCTCACCGAGCCCGTCCTCACACATCATCAGACCGCCGTACGGCGACATCGTGATGTTGTCGGGGGCATCGAACTCCGGGTCGTCCGAGCCGGGCTTCGGCCGGGTGAAGATCACCTCGAGGCGCAGCGTCTCCTTCCGCGGGTCGTACCGCCACACCTGTCCGTCGTGGTCCACCTTCGGCCCCAGCTCGGTCCGGGCGAACGACGAGACGAAGTACACGCAGCGGTCCCGGTCGCCCCACCAGCAGCCCTCGAGCTTGTAGCCGCCCGTGATCGGCTTCGCGTAGTCCTGCGCCCGGACCGACTCGGTCGTCGCCAGCGGGTCGGGCACCTTCACCCACTGCACGCCGTGGAACAGCGCGCCGGCCTCCTGGACGACGGACAGGTCCGGCAGATCCGGAATGTGCATGGCCTGCAGTTCGCCGCCGGCCCGCAGCGTTCCCCAGCCGCCGCGCGGACGGTTCGGCAGGAACCGGTAGAAGCCGCCGAGCGGCGCGACGAACGCGTCCTCGGTCTCGTACACGATCCCGGTGGACGGATCGATGGCCACCGCCTCGTGCTGGAACCGGCCCATCTCCTTCAGCGGGGTCGGGTCGACATTGCGGCGGTCGTCGTACGGGTCGACCTCGAAGATGAAGCCGTGGTCCTTGGTGTAACCGCTCTCGCCGGCCTTGAGTTCGGTCTCCTCGCAGGTCAGCCAGGTGCGCCACGGCGTAGGACCGCCGGAGCAGTTGATCGCCGTACCGCCGAGGCTGACGAACTCCTTGCCGGCGGCGTTGTGCCGGTCCACCACCAGCGTGCTGGTGCCGCCGGCGCCGGCCGGGTCGTACGTCCGCTCGGCCGGGGCGACCACCTTGATCACGGACGTGGGGCTGCACTCGTGGTTGCGGACCAGCCGGTTCCCGCCATCACGATCCGGGAACACGCCCATGCCGTCGAACCGGCTCGGGATCTTCAGCCCGTCCGGCCGGACCGTGCCCTCGCGGGACAGGATCTTGTAGCCGAAACCGCGCGGCAGGTCGAGCATGCCGTCCGGGTCCTCGATCAGCGGGCCGTAGCCGATCTTCGGGCCGGAGGTGCCGAGCGCGGGTTGCGCGGTGTACAGCGCCTCGACCGAGCCGGCCAGGCTGACCGCCACGCCCGCCGCTGCGGCACGGCTGACGAACTGGCGTCGGGACAGGGGATGCGGATCAACGGACACGGTACGGCCTCCTCGTGGGCGGAAAAGATCTGCCGGTCATCGATGAACGTATGGTGAACGGCAGTCAACGACAAGGCGAACCGCGCGCCGAAGTACCCGCGGGCTGTCAGACCCGCGGGTACGACGACATTCAACGACCTACTGGTAGCAGGGCTTGGTGAACTGGTACTTCTCGGCCGTCTTGCCGGTGAAGAAGTCCTTCTCCACCTTCACACCGGTCGGCGCCGTCGGGTCCACCTTGGAGATGATGCTGCTCCGGAACACCCGCTCGTCCGGCGTACCGCCGAACTTGCCGGCCGCCGCAGGCAGCATCCCCTCGTAGTCCACCGTCTCCAGCGACTTCACCGCGGCCAGCAACCCGGCGCGGGTGAGGTCCTTGGAGTCGACGGCCTTCTGCAGGGCCGCCTTCATCGGGTACGACCAGACCCAGCCGGCCGTGTAACCGTCGTTCGGCGCGGCCTTGAACATCGTCTGGTCCAGCGCGCCGGCCAGCGCCTTGTGCCCCGCTGTGTCGGTGCCGTACGGCGCCCAGGGGCCGGACTGCCGATAGAGCGCGGTCAGCGCGGGAGCGGCCGGGCTCTTCAGCAGCGCCGCGTTCCAGGTCGGGCTGGTGCCGATGAACTGGCCCTTGAACCCGTTCTGGGCAGCTCCGCCGACGATCGTCGCCGCCTCGGTCGGACCGGTGGACACGATGACCAGATCGGGCTTGGCCGCGAGCAGCTTCTGGACGGCCGCCCCCTGGTTCTCCTGCCCCGGCGCGGTCGGGATGTCGGTGAACGTCATCCCGTTGGCGTCGGCCGCGAGCTTGGTCCCGGCCGCGGCGTCGTCACCGTAGTCGCCCGGGAAGTGCACCGCGGCGACGCTCTTGGCCTTCAGCGTCTCCGCCCCGAAGTCGACCGAGTTCATCGACTCGAAGCAGTAGTTCGTGCCCGACTCGAGGATGACGTCCTCGAACGCCCAGGCCGAGGTCCAGGACGCCGGTACGCCGATCACGTTGCTGGACTTCAGGTCGCCGAGGATGGCGGCCGTGGTCGGTGAGCCGAGCGTCTGGGCCAGTCCCAGTACGTCGGGCTTGATCTCGGCGTACACCTCGTTGTGGGTCTGCGGGTTGTACTTGTTGTCCTTGACGAACTTGGTCACGTCGACCTCGAAGTCGCCGATCCCGCCGGCTGTGTTGACCCGCTTCCAGAACGCCTTCTGGGCCTCGGTGATCGGTACGCCGAGTGCCTTGAACGGGCCCTCGGTCAGGTCCGAGATCGACCCGAGGTAGATGCAGCCCTTTTCCGCGTCGACCGCGCCCGGGCACGGCTCACTGGTGACCCCGACGTCGAACTTGACGCCCGAACCAGCCTCCTGCGTCTCCGGGGCGTCGTTCCGGCACCCCACCAGCACAGCCATCGCCGCTACCAGCGCGATGGCGATTCCCCTGCGAACGCTCATCGATACTCCTTCTCCGGCCGGTCGGTGGCCCCCAGACCTGCGGGGTCAGTGCGAGAACGGCCATGACTTCCAGTAAATGCGGAGCCGGTTCCAGATCCCGAAGAGCCCTCGAGGTTCGAAGATCAGGAAGCCGATGATCAACAGGCCGTAGAGAATCGTCTCGACCTGGAAGACCGTGATGCCCCCGGAACCTGAACTGCCGCTGATGAACGGCAGTACGGCCGGAAGCTCGCGGGTGACCCGCGGTAGCAGCGTGATGAACAGGGCGCCGAGCACCGATCCGGAGATGGTGGCGACGCCACCGATCAGGATCATCGCGATGTACTGCACCGACAGCGCGAGGTTGAACGACCCGGGCTCGACGAACCCGATCATCACGTACAGCAGCGCGCCCGCGACGCCGGCGTAGAACGACGACACCGCGAACGCGATCATCTTGTACCGGGTCACGTCGACGCCGATCACCTCGGCGGCCAGATCCCGGTCCCGGACGGCGGCCAGCGCCCGGCCGACCCTGGACCGGACGAGATTGCGGGCCAGTACGCCGAAGATCACCAGCAGCACCAGCATGAGCAGATAGAGCTTCTGTGCCTTCGTGAACACCTCCCCGTCGACCGCGAACTGGATCCCGAACAACTCCGGTACGGCGGCCGGCCGACCGACCCCGACTCCCCCGGTGAGATGCTTCCAGTGCTTGAAGATGTGCTCCCCGATGAACACCAGTCCGAGCGTCACCACCGCCAGGTACAACCCGCGCAACCGGGCCGCCAACGGCGAGACGATCAGCCCGGCCAGACCGGCGACCAGACCCGCCCCGAGCAGCCAGATCGGCACCGAGGTGATCCCGAAGCCGATCAGCCGGGTGCTGTCCGGATCACCCGAGATCGCCGCCGCGGTGTACGCCCCGATCCCCAGGAAGAACGCGTGCCCGAGCGACACCTGCCCGCCGTACCCGGTGACGATGTTCAGGCCGATCGCACCGATCGACGCGACACATGCGGTGGCCAGTACGAGGAGCAGGTCGTCGGTGAGCAGGAAAGGCAAGGACACGGCACCGATCGCCAGCACCAAGGTCCAGCCGCGCTTCGCCGAGGTGTTGAGCAACGCCATGTCCTGCCCGTAGGTCAGGTACAACATGGGTCGTCCGGAGCGGGTGCTCATATGCGCTCGACCTCCCTGGTGCCGAAGAGGCCGTACGGTCTGATCAGAAGGACGAGCAGCATCAGCAGGTACGGCACGACCAGGAAGAAGTCGCCGCCGAAGACCGGGTGCAGGTCTGCGCCGTAGCTGCCGACCAGCGCCTCGACCACGCCGATCGAGAGTCCGGCGACCACCGCTCCACCGAGGGAGTCGAGGCCACCGAGAATGATCACCGGCAGAGCCTTGAGAGCAGTCAGCCAGAGATTCTGCTCGAGTCCGATGCCGGTCGACAGGAACACACCGGCCAATCCGGCGAGGGCCGCCGCGAGTGCCCATGACAGCGAGAAGACCCGGCCGACCGAGACGCCCTGCGCGAGCGCGACCTCCTGGTCCGACGACGCCGCGCGCATCGCCAGTCCGGTCCGCGACCAGCGGTAGAAGGCGAACAGCGCGGCGACCACGATCAGCGTCGTGACCAGCGTGGCCAGGTGCCGCTGATCGACCTTCACCCCCAGTACGTCGACCTGCCGCAGACCCCACGGGTCGCCCATCTGACGGATGTCCAGGCCGATGAACGCGTTCACCACCGTGCGGATCACGATGTCGACGCCGAGGGTGATGATCGCGATCACGAACACCGGTTTGCCGATCATCGGCCGCAGCGCCAGCCGCTCCACGCCGGCCCCGAGCAGCGCGGTCAGCACCAGCGCGACCACGACGGCGAGGAAGAAGTTCATCGACAGCACGAAGTAGCTGACCAGCAGGGCGCCGGCCATCATGAAGGCCGGCTGGGCGAAGCTGATCACCCGCATCGACTTGTAGACGATCACGAATCCCAGCGCCAGCAAGGCATAGATCGACCCGTTGCCGAGCCCGCGGACCACCGTGGCGATGAACTCGTTCACCGGGCACCCTCCGCGTACATGGACTCGACCAGTTCGGCGAACGAGGTCGTCACGGCGCTGCGCTTCAGCTTCTGGGTCGCGGTCAGCTCGCCGTCCTCGTGATCCAGCAACTTCGGCAGCAGCCGGAACGACCGGACCTGCTCGACGGTGGCGAACCGTACGTTCACCTCGTCCACGACGGTCTGCACCAGCGCGATCACCTCAGGCTTCGCGGACAGATCGCCGTACGTCGAGTAGGGCAGCCGGTGCACCTGGGCCCAATGGCCGACCGTGTCCGGTTCGATGCCGATCAGGGCGGCGAGGAACTTGCGGCGGTCGCCGACCACGAGCGCCTCCTTGATGTACGGCGACGCCTTGAGCGCGTTCTCGATCTCCGACGGCGCGACGTTCTTGCCGCCCGCGGTGATGATGATGTCCTTCATCCGGTCGGTGATGCGCAGATGCGTGCCGTCGACCCACTCCCCCACGTCGCCGGTGTGCAGCCAGCCGTCCGGCTCGATCACCGCCGCGGTCGCGTCCGGGTCGTGCCAGTAGCCGGCGAACGTGCCCGGGTGCCGGGTCAGGATCTCGCTGGTGCTCTCGTCGATCCGTACCTCGACGCCGGCGTGCGGCTCGCCGACCGTGCCGACCTTGACCCGGCCCGGGCGGTTCGCGGTCGCCACCGCGGTGTTCTCGGTCATGCCGTACACCTCGTGCATCGGCAGGCCCAGGCCCATGAAGAACCGCAGTACCTCGGGCGCGATCGGCGCGGCACCGGAGGCGGCGTACCGGACCTTGCGCAGGCCGAGCCGGTCCTTCAGTGCCCGGTAGCAGAACAGCCATCCGACGGCGTAGACCGCTCGGGATGCAGCAGTATGACGACCTTCGTTGGCCGCCAGTACGTCGCCGATCCAGTCGGCCCGGCGTAACCAGAAGCCACCGACCGCGCGTTTCACCGGGTCGGCGGACTCGACCCGGATCTGCACCCCGGCCGCGATCTTCTCCCAGATCCGGGGTACGCCGAACAGGACGGTCGGCTGAACCTCATGCAGGTTGGTGGCAACGGTCTCGATCGATTCGGCGAAGTGCACGCAGACTCCGGCCCCGGCACCGAACCAGCCGCTGAAGATCCGCTCCGCGACGTGGCACAACGGCAGGTAGGACAGCACGCTGTCGCGGGGCGACGGTGGTGGCGCGGTGAAGCCGCCGCGCTCGATCAGTTCCTGGATGGCGAAGTCGACGTTCGCCGCCGTGAGCATCACGCCCTTCGGCGGGCCTGTGGTGCCGGAGGTGTAGATCAGCGTGACCACGTCGTCCGGGCGCGACTCGTCCATCCGCTGGTTCACGGCCTGCGGATGCGCCTGTCGATGCTCCTCGCCGAGCGCGAGGAAATCGGGCCAGGCGAGCAGCCGCGAGTCGTCGTACCGGTTCCGGATGCCGCGGGGTTCGACGTACACGATGTGCATCAGTTCGGGCAGCTCGTCGATGGCCAGGGCCTTGTCGACCTGCTCCTGGTCCTCGGCGATCAGCACCCTCGCACCGGAGTGGCGGAGCAGATAGCCGACCTCGGCGACCGGGTTGGTCGGGTACAGGCCGACAGTGGCGGCGCGGACGGCGACCGTGCCGACGTCGGTGTAGAGCCACTCGCGCCGGTTCTCCGAGTGGATCGCGACGCGGTCGCCCGGTTCGATGCCGAGGGCAAGCAAGGCGTGCGCGACCAGCTCCGCGGTGTCCCAGTACCCCTGCCAGCTGACCTGCTGCCAGATGCCCAGATCCTTCTCCCGCAAGGCGATCAGGTCCGGCGACGCGGCGGCGCGATCCCGCACCCGGGTGGCGATCGTCGCCATCCTGACCGGAGCCGCGACCGTCGTCATGACCGCTCCACCACCCGGTGTTCCTCGCCCAGGTAGGCCCGGACCACGTCGGGGTCGGTGGCCACCTCCTTCGGCGTACCGGTGCGGATCGGCCGGCCGAAGTCGATCACCATGATCCGGTCGGCCAGATCCATCACCAGACCCATGTCGTGTTCGACCATCACCATCGGCAGCCCGAGTTCGTCACGGATGTCGAGGATGAACCGGGCCATGTCCTCGGTCTCCTCGAGGTTCATCCCGGCGACCGGCTCGTCCAGCAGCAACAGCTTCGGTTCCGAGGCCAGGGCCCGGCCGAGCTCGACCCGCTTCTGTACGCCGTACGGCAGCAGGCCGACCGGGAGTCGCCGCCACTGCGCCAGCTCGAGGAAGTCGACGATCTCCTCGACCGCACGGCGGTTGGCCAGTTCGTTGCGGCGGGCTTTGCCGATCCAGCCGAATGCGGCGAGGACGCCGTACGGGTGATGGAGGTGCCGGCCGAGCATCAGGTTGTCCAGCACGGTCAGGTTCGAGAACAGTTCGATGTTCTGGAAGGTCCGGGCGATGCCGAGCCGCGCGATCGCGTGCGGCCGCCGCCCGATCAGGTCGTCGTCACCGAACCGCACGGTGCCACGCTGCGGCCGGTAGACGCCGGACAGCACGTTGAAGATCGAGGTCTTGCCGGCGCCGTTGGGTCCGATCACCGCGAACAGTTCGCCTGGATCCACCTGGAAGGTCACACCGTTGAGAGCAGTCACCCCGTCGAACCCGAGCACGACGTCCTCGAACGTCAGCACCGAGGTGGATTCCGGCGTGCTCTCGCTCTGACGAGCCTGCGTCGCGGTCATGAGAGCCACCGCTTCCGGCGGCGGTAGTGCTTCACGTCGCGGAAGGACTTCGTCGAGCCTTCGGCGCCGAGGCCCAGGTAGAACTCCCGGACGTCGCCGTCCGCGAGCAGATCGGCCGCGGGCTTGTCCATCACCATCGCGCCGTTCTCCAGCACGTAGCCGTGCTCGGCGATCGACAGCGCCATCGCCGCGTTCTGCTCGACCAGGAGCACGGTGGTGCCCTCCTGGTTGATCTGCACGATCACGTCCCGGATCTGGTGCACGATCATCGGCGCCAGGCCCAGGCTCGGCTCGTCCAGCAGCAGGTACTTCGGATCGGACATCAGCGCCCGGCCGATCGCCAGCATCTGCTGCTCGCCACCGGACAGGTAGCCGGCCAGCGAACGCCGCCGATCGGCCAGCACCGGGAACATCTGGTAGGTGCGGTCCAGGTTGCTCCGGATCGAGCGCGGGCGGACGTGTCCGCCGATCCGCAGGTTGTCCTCGACGGTCAGGTCGGCGAGGATCCGCCGTCCCTCCATCACCTGTTTGATGCCCAGGGCAGCGATCCGGCTGGCGCCGTACGAGTGGATCGGCTCGCCGTCCAGGGTGATCGACCCGCGCCGGACCTCGCCGTCGTGGACGTCGAGCAGGCCGGACAGCGCGCGCAGCAGCGTGGACTTGCCGGCGCCGTTGGCCCCCAGCAGGGCGACGATCCGTCCCTGCGGGACCTCGAGGCCGACGCCCCGCAGCACCAGCATCACGTCGTCGTAGACGACCTCGAGGTTCTTCGCCGCCAGCACCCGGCCTCCCGGATCCCCGATGGTTGCCACCGCTCTGGCGAGTGAGTGTGACATCACCACTGACATCCGTGAAGGCCTGGCAGCCCGGAAATCGGACACTGTCACCCAAACCGTGATCCCGGGACAGGAGCATAACCAGTTACGCCACTGGTATTACAGCGCGGGGCCCCCGGATCACCGCCGGCCCGGATCGTCCGGGGCAGGGGACGACCCGGGGCGCACGAGCAGCCACGCTGAACGGATGGGCAGTGATCTCGGTCAGGGACTGACCAGTCTTTTCGTGGTCGTGCTGGTGGCAGCCGTGACGCCGGTCATCGTGGGATTGTGGAGCAAGGCGCGGATCCCGCAGGTCGTGGTGCTCATTCTCGGCGGTGTGGTCGTCGGGCCACAGGTGCTCGGCTGGGCCGACCCGGACAGCATCGAACTGCTCGCGAACGTAGGTCTGGGGTTCTTGTTCCTGCTGGCGGGATACGAGCTGGAACTGGCGGTCTTCAAGCAGCGGGCCGGCAAACTCGCCATCGTCGGATGGCTGGTCACGGTGGCGCTGGCCGGTGCGGTCGTCGGGGGCTTCGCCGCACTTGGCGTCGTGAAGGCGTTCGTACCGGTCGCGCTCGGTCTGACCACGACGGCGCTGGGAACGCTGTTGCCGATCCTGCGGGACAACAACATGCTGCGCGGTTCGTTCGGCCCCTACGTCCTCGCGGCCGGGGCGGTCGGGGAGTTCCTGCCGGTCGTGGCGATCGCGATCTTCCTCGGGTCGAACGGCCGGTTCATCGGGCTGATCTCCCTCGTCGGGATGGGCGTCCTCGCGCTGCTGCTGAGTCTGATCCCCCGGCTGGGTCGCGGTGGACGGATCGCCCGGATCCTGTCGGAAGGAGAGCACGCGACCTCGCAGACCACGCTGCGGTGGACCGTCGCGATGCTGCTGCTCCTGCTCGTCGTCGCCAACGACTTCGGCCTCGACGTCGTCCTCGGAGCCTTCGTGGCCGGCGTCGTACTGCGCCGGTGGGCGCCCGGGAACGTCGAGGCGCTCGATCACAAGCTCGACGCCGTCGGCTACGGCTTCTTCATCCCCATCTTCTTCGTCTCGTCAGGGATGGGCCTGGACGTGCGGTCCATCGTCGAAGCTCCGGCGCGGCTGTTCCTGTTCTTCCTGCTGCTCCTGGTCGTCCGCGGCCTTCCAACGCTGCTGATCTACCGGACCGCACTCCCCCGGACGAGACGGTTCGAACTCGTCTTCGTCGTGTCGACGGCCCTGCCGCTGCTCGTCGCCCTCAGCGAGATCGGGCTCGAGACCGGTCACATGCTCCCGGAGAACGCCGCCGCCCTGGTGGGCGCCGGCGTCTTGTCGGTGCTGGTGTACCCCGCGATCGCGGTCGCCATCGATCGCCGGCTGATCCGCACCCCCGACGTCCTCGACGAACCCCGGCCCTAGCCGGAAAGGCCAGGGTCAGGATCGCCGGGGTCCGTGACCGGTCAGGTCACCGCCGCATCCGCCTTACGGCGCGCGGCCGGGACGTCCGTCACGGTGGTCCGCCCCTCGGCCCTCGCCTCGTCCAGCGCTGCGTTGAGAGTGATGGCCGCGTCGATCAGCGCGAGGTGCGTGAACGCCTGCGGGAAGTTGCCGAGCTGTTCGCCGGTCGAACCGATCTCTTCGGAGTACAGGCCGACGTGGTTGGCGTAGGTGAGCATCTTCTCGAAGATGAGCCGGGCTTCCTCGAGCCGGCCGGCCCGGGCCAGCGCGTCGACGTAGTTGAAGGTACAGAGCGAGAACGTCCCCTCGTCGCCTGCCAGCCCGTCCGGCGAGGCGGCCGGGTCGTAGCGATAGACGAGACTGTCGACCACGAGCCCGGCGTCCATCGCGTCCAGCGTCGACAGCCACATCGGGTCGGTGGGTGCGATGAAGCCGACCGTTGCCATCCGCAACAATGACGAGTCGAGTACGGTGTCGTCGTAGTGCTGGACGAAGGCTCCGATCTTCTCGTTCCAGCCGCGTGCCATCACCTGGTTGTAGATCAGGTCCCGGCTCTCGGTCCAGCGCTCCACCGCCGCCGGCCGGCCGTGCTTCGCGGCCATCCTGATCGCCCGGTCGAGGGCAACCCAGCTCATCACCCGGCCATAGGTGAAGTCCTTCGGCCCGCCGCGCGTCTCCCAGATCCCCGCACCCGGCAGGTCCCAGTGGTCGGTCAGCCAGTCGGCGATGCCGCGCAACGCCATCCAGCCGTGGTGGTCGAGCTCGATGCCGTGCTGGTCGGCGAAGTAGATGCTGTCCAGCGCCTCGCCGAAGATGTCCATCTGCCGCTGGTCCGAGGCGCCGTTGCCGATCCGTACCGGCCGGGAGCCTCGGTAGCCCTCCAGATGCTCGAGGGACTCCTCGATCAGGTCGGACGAACCGTCCACGCGGTACATGATGTTGAGTGGACCGCCGTCCCCCGTGGTCTCCTCCCGCACGCGGTCCCGCAACCAGGCGCAGAATTCGGCCGCCTCCTCGGTGAACCCCAGGCCGAGCAGTGCGTACACGGAGAACGACGCGTCCCGAACCCACGTGTAGCGGTAGTCCCAGTTGCGTTCACCGCCGACCTGTTCGGGCAACCCGGCCGTGGGTGCGGCCACGACGGCTCCGGTGGGCGCATAGGTCATCAGTTTGAGAGTGATCGCCGAGCGCTGCAGCATCTCCCGCCACCGGCCGGTGTACGTCGACTTGGACAGCCACTTGCGCCAGTACGTCGTGACGTCGTCGAACATCGCCGTGAACTCCGCGACCCCGATCTCTCGCGGTGGCCCGTCGGCCGCGGACTCCAGCACCAGTCCCCGGGCCTGACCCGCGGTCATCGTGTAGTCGATGTGAAGGTCGCCGCCGTCCACCCGGACCTGCGCGAGCCGCTCGTCACCCGGCTCACGGACCGCGTGCAGGGTCAGACTCAGGTCGTCGGTCGAGAAAACGGCCCCCTGCCCGACCAGGTTTGTCTCGTGCTCCGTGCGGCCGTAGTCGAACCGGGGCACGATGTCCACCTCGAAGTCGATCCGCCCCCGTACGCATCGCATCACCCGCAGGATCCGGTGGTTCGCGGTGGGCTGCTTGCCGGCCGGCGGCATGAAGTCGACGACCTCGCCGACGCCGTCCGGGGTCATGAACCGGGTGATCAGGATGGCGGTGTCCGGGAAGTACAGCTGCCGGCTGGTGACGTCACGACCGGTCGCCCGCGCCCGGAAGTAGCCGCCGCGTTCATGGTCGAGCAGAGCGGCGAAGACACTCGGCGAGTCGAACCGTGGGCAGCAGAACCAGTCGATGGAGCCGTCGGTGGTCACCAGCGCGGCGGTCTGCAGATCGCCGATCAGTCCGTGTTCGGCGATGGGTGGGTAGTCGGCCATGAGGAGTCGTCTCCTGTTCGGTTGCGATAGAGATCGGCGCCGCCGGGCGCGACCTGCTGCATCGTGAAGGCTCGTTCGCGCCGGGTCTCCCGGCTGAAGGCGACCGCCCAGCTGAGCACCGCGCCGACGCGGTTGCGGTACCCGGTCAGGAAGGCGATGTGGATGCCGAGCCACGACAGCCAGCCGAGCTTGCCGCTGAGACGCACCCGGCCGACCTCGACGACCGCCTGACCGCGCGCGATGTACGCCGCCGAGCCGAAGTCGCGGTACTTGAACGGCTTCGGTGGGTCCGTCTTGCCGTCCACCTCGTTCCGGATCCGTTTCGCCGCGTAGTAGCCGGTCTGCATGGCCACCTCGCCGACGCCGGGAAGGCGGTCGAGGCTCATCACGTCACCGACCACGGAGATCTCCGGATGGCCGGGCAGGGTCAGATCCGGCTGGACCTTGATCCGCCCGGCCCGGTCCTGATCGACGCCGGTAGCCTTCGCAAGCACGTCGGCGACCGGCGGAGCCGCCACCCCGGCGGCCCACAGCACGGTTCCGGCCTGGTACGACGTACTCGCGCCGTCGGGTCCACGGACCACCAGCCCGTTCGCGTTCACGTCGGTGACGATCGATCCCAGGTGCAGCTCGACACCGAGGCGTGTCAGCGCGGCGGCGGCCTTGCCGGACAGCTTCGGCCCGAACGGCGCGAGCGGCGCGTCGCCGCCGTCGAAGAGCAGCACCTTGGCCTCGGTGGGATCGACGTCGTGGAACTGCTTGCTCAGCGTCGAGGTGGCCACCTCGCGGATCTGCCCGGCCAGTTCGACACCGGTGGGACCGGCGCCGACCAGCGCGAACGTGAGCCATCGCCGGCGTTCCTCGGGATCGGTGGCCGACTGTGCCATCTCGAAGGCACCGAAGACGCGGCGGCGGATCAGTAGTGCGTCCGCGAGCGTCTTCATCCCGGGTGCGAACGTGGCGAACTCGTCATGCCCGAAGTACGACTGCCGTACGCCGGCGGCCAGGATCAGGTCGTCGTACGGGAACTCGATGTCGCCTCCGGTCGGCCGCATCGCGTGCACGATGCGGGCCTCGATGTCGAAGCCGGTCACCTCGGCGAGCACGCAGTCGACGTTGCGGTGCTTGCGCAGGATCGCCCGCAGCGGCATGGCGATCTGGCCCTCGGACAGCACCCCGGTGGCGCATTGGTACAGCAGCGGCTGGAACAGGTGGTGGGTGGCGCGGTCCACGAGGGTGACCTGCACCGGTCGGCGTCGGAATGCACGGGCCGCGAACAGACCGGCGAAGCCGCCGCCCACGATCACCACCCGGCGAGGCTCCGCTGGATCCCGAGCGCCGCTGCTGGTCCGCTCTGTCATCGGCCCGGCCCCTTCGATCATCCTGCCGGGTCGTGCCAGATCACGCCGTGCGGCAGCAAGGCGTCGGCCTCCTTCGGGCCCCAACTTCCCCTGGCGTACGGGACGACGGGCAGGTCACCACCGATCACCGGCTCGACCACCCGCCACGCAGCCTCGACCGTCTCCTGCGCGGCGAACAGCGCCTGCCGGCCCAGCAGTGCCGCCCCGATCAGCCGGTCGTACGGTCGCTGATCGGTTCCCGGTGCTTCGGCGAAGGTGAGGTCCTCGGCCTGCGGGGTCCAGCCGGCGCCGGGCTTCTTCCCGGTCAGCGTGATCCCGACCTGGCTCTCCGGCCAGATCCGGAACCGCAACTGGTTCGCGCCCCCGGACGGCCCGAGGTCGAAGATGTCCTGCGGTGGCCGGCGGAACCGGATCGCCACCTCGGTCGCCGTCACCGGCATGCATTTCCCGGCGCGGATCGCGATCGGCACGCCGGCCCAGCGCCAGGTGTCGAGGGTCAGCCGGACCGCGACGTAGCTTTCGGTCCGGGAGTGTGGATCGACGCCGGCGACGTCGAGGTAGCCGTCGTACTGCCCGAGCACCGTGTCTTCGGCGGTCAGCGGGCGTAGCGAGCCGATGACCGCGCCCTTCTGAGCCCGCCAGGCGGCGTCGGCGAGATGGCCCGGCGGATCGGCCAGCACGCTCGCGAGCACCTGCAACATGTGGTTCTGCAAGACGTCGCGGATCGCGCCGGTGCGGTCGTAGAAGCTGCCGCGGTCGGAGACGTCGAAACTCTCCGCCATGGTGATCTGGATGCTCTCCACATGGTCGCGGTTGAGCAGCGGTTCGATCACCGAGTTGGCGAAGCGTGCGAACAGCACGTTCTCCAGCGGGTCCAGGCCGAGCCAGTGGTCCACCCGGTAGATGGCGCTCTGGGGGAAGACCTCGCTCATCGTCGCGTTGAGCTGCTGTGCGCTCTTCAGGTCGGTGCCGAAGGGCTTCTCGACCATCACCCGGGCCCCGTCGGCCTTGCCCGCCTTCGCGATGCCCTGGGCGATCCGGCCGAACAGCGGCGGCGGTACCTCGAGATAGAACAGCGCGTGACCGCCGGTGCCGACCTCGTCGGCCATCGCCGTGTACGTCGCGTCGTCGTCGAGGTCGCCGTCGACGTACCGCAGCAGGCCGAGCATGCCGGCCGCCGCGGGGGCGGCTGGGTCGATCCCGTTGGCTCGTAACGAGGCCGCGGCGTACTCGCGGAACTGATCGAGTCCCCAGCCGCTCTTGGCCACCCCGACGATCGGGACGTCGAGCACCCCCCGGTCGACCAGCCCGACCAGGGCAGGGAAGGTCTCCAGCTTGGCAAGATCACCGGTCGCACCGAAGATCACCAGTGCGTCCATGTCGGCGGTTGGCATACGTACTCCAATCAGTCCGGAGCGCGGGGCTCAGCGCAGCCGGTCGAGGATGTGGTCGCCGACCCGGAGCGCGTTCGCGATCGCGGTCAGCGAGGGATTCACCGCACCGATGCTCGGGAAGAAGCTGGTGTCGACGACGTACAGGTTGTCGAGGTCGTGGGCCTTGCAGTTCACGTCGAGCGCGGAACTCGCCGGGTCGTCGCCGAACCGCACGGTGCCGGCCTGGTGCGCGGTGGCGCCGATCGGCATCCCCTTGTGCAGGTAGATGCTGTGGTCGAGCAGCCGGTGCTCGTGCATCCCCAGGTCGCCGAGCATGTCCTGCAGCTTGTGCCTCAGCCGATTGACGCCCTCGACGTTGTTGTTCTCGTCCAGGGCGAGCTGGATCGAGCCGTCCTTGCGCACGGTGACCCGGTTGTCCGGCAGCGGAAGGTCCTCACCGCACAGCCAGAAGTCGACCGCGTGGTGGGCGATCACCTCGAACGGCATGCCCGGCGAGACCTTGCCGGCCCAGCGCGGCGCACCGCTGCGCACCTGCTCGGTGTCGGACTTGCCCAGCATCTGCATCCCGCCGAGCGGGTAGTCCCAGTCGTCGGCACCCAGATACCAGTCGTTCATCGCCAGGGTCTTCTGGAACCGGGTCGGGTTCGGCTCCTTCGACACCGCCATCAGCGCGAGGTTGTTGTGCCGTAGGTAGTGGCGGCCGACGACGTCCGAGCTGTTCGCGAGACCGTTCGGATGACGGTCGTTGGCCGAGTTCAGCAGCAGTACGGCGGAATTGACCGCGCCGCAGGCGACGACCACGACGTCGGCACTGAACCGCTCGGTCGACCCGTCGACCTCCGTCACGACCTGCGAGACCGTTCGTCCCGTCGGGTCGGTCTCGAGGCGCACCACCTTGGCGTTCGTCAGCATCGAGACGTTCTCGTGCTGCAACGCCGGGTCGACGCAGATCACCTGCGCGTCCGACTTCGCCTGGGCCAGGCAGGGAAAACCGTCCACCCGGTCGCACCGGATGCAAACGCTGTCCCGGGTCGCCCGGCCGTGCTCGTCCTGGATGAGGTCGACGCCGATCGGCAGGTGGAACGGATGCAGCCCCTGCTTCTCCAGGTCGTCGTTCAACTGCTGGATCCGGGGCTCGTGCTCGACCGGCGCGAAGCGGTACTCCGCACTGGCCGGTCCCTCGCCGGGATCCTCGCCATGGCGGCCGTGGACACGGTACAGATGCTCGGCCTCGGTGTAGTACGGCTCGAAGTCGTCGTACGTCACCGGCCAGGCAGGTGAGACGCCATCGTGGTGCTGCAACTCAGTGAAGTCCTGCGGTCGCAGCCGGAACAGGGCGGCGCCGTAGAACTTGGTGTTTCCACCCACGTAGTAGTTGGTCTCCGGCGGGAACTCGTGGCCGTGCTGGTCGTACCAGGACTCCGGCGCGCGGTACCGGCCCTGGACGAACACCGCCGCGGAGGACCAGTTCTCGCGTTCTCGCGGCAGATAGTCCCCCCGTTCGAGCAGGAGGACCCGCTTTCCGGACGGCGCCAGCCGATGGGCCAGCGTGCCGCCTCCCGCGCCGGTGCCGATGATGATCACGTCGAAGTGCTGATCGCCCGCCATACCGCTTGATCCTTCGACGGATGCGGACGAGATACCTCACCCCGGTGGGGTGAAGCCGCTATGCACTCAGCCGGTGACGGAACACGAAGTACGACCAGGCCTGGTAGAGCAGCACCAAGGGCAGGAACACCAGCGCGATCACGCTCATCACCGTGAGCGCGTAGTGGGCCGACGCGGAGTTGTCGACCGTGAGGCTGTACGCGGGGTCTGTGCTCGACACCAGGACCTGCGGGTAGAGGGCGGCGAACAGCCCCGCCACGGCAAGTGCCATCGCTGTCGCGGACAGCATGAACGCGGTGCCGTCACGTTCGCCGTGCACCGCCCAGACGGAGCCGACCAGTGCTGCCGGGGCGATCGCCAGGGGCAGGATCGGCCCCCAGCCGTGGCCGGCGATGACGAGGGTCCAGACCGCGAAGACCGTGACCACCACGAAGCCCGCCCAGCCGACCCGGCCGGCGGTGCGGTGCGCTCGCAGGCGCAGCTCACCGGTGGTCCTGATGCCGACGAACGTCGCCCCGTTCACAAGGCACAACGTCACCAGCGTCAGCCCGGTCCACAGGCCGAACGGCGTGAAGAGATCCCAGAACGAGCCGGTGAACTCGCCGTCGACGTTGATCGGGAGGCCCGCGATCAGGTCACCGAGTGCGATCCCGAGGACGAGCGGCGCCAGCAGGCTGCCGGTCGTCAGCGTGCCGCTCCACAACCGGCGCCAGCCGTGCGTGTCGACCTTGCCACGGAACTCGAAGGACACGCCGCGCATGATCAGCGCCACCAGCAGCAGCAGGACCGCGAGGTAGCTCGCCGAGAACCAGCTGGCGTACCAGTCGGGGAAGGCGGCGAAGATCCCCGCACCGCCGACGACCAGCCAGACCTCGTTGCCGTCCCAGAACGGGCCGATCGTGTTGATCACCACCCGGCGCTCCCGATCGGTCCGGCCGAGCACCCGGTGCAGTACGCC
Source organism: Kribbella sp. NPDC050241 (assembly GCF_044459685.1). Classification (NCBI taxonomy): domain Bacteria; kingdom Bacillati; phylum Actinomycetota; class Actinomycetes; order Propionibacteriales; family Kribbellaceae; genus Kribbella; species Kribbella sp. NPDC050241. The sequence continues at coordinate 439,830 of NZ_JBITJE010000001.1, read as the reverse complement.
GACGCCGAAGTCGAAACCCTCCAGCACGAAGAAACCGGTCCACAGGACCGCGATGATCACGAACCACAGCTCGGGTAGTCCCATGGCTGCCTCCCGGCTCGCTAGTAGGTGATCGCCGGCGTGCGGGGATCGCGGCCGGGCTCTTCCTCGGCATGGTCGAGTTCGAGGCCGCGCCGCGCGTAGCGCAGCATCAGGAACACGTAGGCGATGCCGAGCAGCAGGTAGACGACGACCAGCGCCGCCAGACTGATCGCCAGCTCGGTCGTGCTGACCGAGGTGGACACGCCGTCCGCGGTCTTCATCAGTCCCTGGACGAGCCACGGCTGCCGACCGTTCTCTGTCAGCATCCAGCCGGCCGTGTTCATCAGGACCGGTGCAAGCACCGCCCAGGTCGCCACCGCGAGGAACAATCGCGACTGCGTGAGTTTGCGGCGGTACAGCAGCCAGGCTCCCCACACGCCGATCAACACCAGCAGGCTGCCGAGGTAGGCCATCACCCGCATCGACCAGTACTGAACGAACACGTTGGGTACGTAGTTGCCTTCGCCGTACTGCTGGACGTCGGCCGCCTGCAGCTCGTTGAGGCCCTCCACCTGGCCGTTCCACGTGCCGGTGGCGAGCACGGACAGCAGATGGGGTACTTCGAGCAGTTGCGTCGGGGTCTCGTCGTTCCTGCCGCCGCGGATCTGGAACAGCGAGAACGAGCACGGCTGACAGGTCTCCCACTGCGCCTCGGCGGCCGAGATCTTCATAGGCTGGTACTCCGCCTCCACCACACCGAGGTGGCTGCCCACCCCCAGCGCCAGGACCGAGACGGGGAGCAGCACGATGATCGCGAGTTTGGCCGAACCGCGGAAGAGCCCGCTGTTCTCGCGGCGGCGCAGTTGCCACGCGGACACTGCCAGCATCAGCACGGCTCCGGTCAGCAGCGAAGCCAGAAGCACGTGGATGTAGCCCCAGACGAACACGGGGTTCGTGAACAGGTCTCCGATCGAACTGAGCTCCGGCCGCCCGGTCTGGGCGTTGGTGGTGTAACCCACCGGGTGCTGCATCCACGAGTTCGCGGCCATGATGAACGCGGCCGAGAGCGAGGCCCCGACGGCGACCAGCCAGATCGTGGCGAGGTGGACCCGCCGGGGCAGCACGTTCCAGCCGAAGACCCACAAGCCCACGAACGTCGATTCCAGGAAGAACGCCGCCAGTCCCTCCATCGCGAGTGGTGCACCGAACACGTCGCCGACGAATCGCGAGTACGCCGACCAGTTCGTGCCGAACTGGAACTCCTGCACCAGCCCGGTGACCACCCCGACGGCGATGTTGATCAGCAGCAGGTGACCGAAGAACCGGGTCAAGCGCTTGTGATCCTCCTTGCCCGATCGGTACCACTTGGTGTGCAGTACGGCGACCAGAAACGCCAGCCCGATCGTGATCGGAACGAAGACGAAGTGGTAGATGCTGGTCGTGGCGAACTGGATACGGGCCAGGTCGGTCGGGTCCATCGCAGACCTTTCCTCGGGCTGATCACCCTCGTCGGGAACGTCGTCGTTCCCCCAGGCTCATGCCTGAGTCGCCGGCGGCGCATCATTCCGACCGGGTGAGATCTGCCTGTTCCCTGGCCCAGATCCGCGCGTACGTCCGGCCCGCCGCGACCAACTCAGAGTGGGTGCCCGACTCCACTACGCGACCTGCGTCCAGCAGCAGGACTCGATCGACGCTCTGCAGGCCACCCAACCGATGAGTGATGAGCAGCGTGGTGCGCCCGGGGGGCGCGGCCAGCAGGGTCGCGGTCAGCGCGTCCGCGGCCCGGGGGTCGAGATGCTCGGTCGGCTCGTCGAGGATCAGCACCGGAAAGTCCGCCAGCAAGGCACGCGCGACGACGAGCCGCTGCCGCTGGCCGCCCGAGAGGCGGGCGCCGTGCTCGCCGACTTCGGTGTCCAGGCCGTGCGGCAGGCCGTCGACCCAGGTCAGCAGGCCGACCTGTGCGAGCGCGGCCCGGAACTCGGCATCGGTGGCGTCGGGCCGTGCCAGCCGGAGGTTGTCGCCGATCGTGCGGTCGAAGACATGTGCGTCCTGCTCGGCCGAACCGACCACCCGGCGGAGAGCGTCGGGGTCCAGGTCACCGAGACCGACCCCGTTCAGGGACGCCGTGCCGGACTCGAGGTCGAGGAAGCGCAGCAGGACGGCGGCCAGCGTGGACTTGCCTGCTCCGCTGGGTCCGACCACCGCGATCGTCTCGCCGGGAGCAAGGTCCAGGTCGATCCCGTCCAGCGCAACCTGTCCGGAGGGGTAGCGGGCGCGCACACCACGGAGCCGGATCGTGTACGGCGCGGCCGGCAGCGGCACCGGATGTATGGGCTCGCGGACAGGGACCTCGACATCCAGCAGGGCATCGACCCGTTCCTGGCTACGCCGTACCCGTTCGAAGATCGCGAAGGCCTGCGGGAGTCCGGAGGCCACCTCGAAGGCGGCCAGACAGACGAGGACGACGACAGTCAGCAGGACACCGGGGAGTCGACCGTTGTCGACGGCAACTATCCCGACCGCGAGCACACCCCACACGCACAGGCCCGCGAGCAGGGCGGTGAGCCCCGAGCCGGTCCCAGCGGTACGGGCAGCCGCCCGAGCGACCCTGGTCAGCCCGGCGTCGGCTCGATCGGCCTTGCGCAACTGGGCCTTCGCCGCACCGTAGGCGATCAGGTCGGGCGCACCCTGGACCAGGTCGACGACAGCGGTCGACAGCTCGCCGCGCGTCTCTGACTGCCGCGCCTCGGAGCGTCTCACCAACTGCCGGGCGAGGACTGGGACGGCGGTCGCGCAGAGCAGCGCGGCAACCACGACAACCAGACCGGCGGCCGGTACCAGCGTCCCGACCAGGCCGACCGTCAGCCCGATGGATGCGACGAAGACCACATACGGCGAGACGACGCGCAGCAGCAGATCCTGCAATGAGTCCACGTCGTCGACGAACCGGGCCAGCAGATCACCGCTGCGGAAACCCGGCAGGCCGGCCGGGGCGAGACGCTCGAGCCTGGCGTAGACCTTCATCCGTACGTCGGCCAGCACGCGGAACGCCGCATCGTGGCCGACCAGGCGCTCGGCGTACCTGAGCAACCCGCGACTGATCCCGAAGAATCTCACCCCGACGACAGCGAGTCCGAGCGCCGCCATGTTCGGCTGCTCGGAGGCGCGGGCGATCAGCCAGCCGGCGGTCGCCGCGAGACCGAGGCCGGCGGCGGCGCCACCCGCCCCGAGCAGACTGGCCGCGGCCAGCCGGGCCGTCACGCCGGACATCATCGGTAGTCCAACGCGGTCGCGCGTTCCAGCTGGATCTCCGTGTCCGCCACCGCGACCAGGCCCGGTCGATGCGCGGCGATCAACGCCGTCCGGCCGACAGTCAGCCGGGCGACCGCGGCGAGGACCGACGCCTCGGTCTTCCCGTCCAGGTTTGCCGTCGGCTCGTCGAGCAGGAGCAGCGGTGCATCCATCAGGAACGCCCGCGCGAGCGCGACGCGCTGCTTCTCCCCCGCGGACAGACCGGCACCGCGCTCGCCCAGCGGCGTCGCGAGGCCGAGCGGCAGCCTGTCGATCGTTTGCGTGAGCCCGGCGTCGTCGACCGCTCGCAGTACGTCCTCGTCGGCAGCGTCCGGTCTGCCGAGCCTGATGTTGTCGGCCAGACTCGCGGCCAACAGGTACGGCCGCTGCGGGACCCATGCCACGTTCTGCCGCCAGCGGTCGGGATCGAGCTGCGCCAGGTTCACCCCGCAGACGGTCACCTGCCCGGCGTCCACCACGACGAAGCCCAGCAGTACGGCGATCAGCGTCGACTTGCCGCAACCGCTCGGGCCGGTCAAGGCCACCACTTCCCCGGACCGGACGGACAGGCTGATCCGGTCGAGTGCGGGGCCGTCCCGGTCCGGATAGCTCACGCACAGGTCGTGCACCCGCAGATCCACGGCCGGGTGGAACGGGAGAACGGCTCCGATATCCCCTGCCGGACGCGGGCTGGCCAGCACCGTGAACACCTGGTCCGCCGCCGCGGCACCATCCGTGCCCGCGTGGAAGCTCGCGCCGAGCGTGCGGAGCGGGAGGTAGGCCTCAGGAGCAAGGATGAGCACGAACAGGCCGGTCGAAAGATCGAGACTGCCACTGACGAGCCTGATCCCCACAGCCACCGCGACGACCGCCACCGACAACGAAGCGAGCAACTCCAGCACGAGGGACGACAAGAACGCCACTCGCAGCGAACCCATCGTCTCCTGCCGGAAGTCGTCGGTCGCACGACGGACAAGGGCTGCCTGGGACCGCGACCGGCCGAACACCTTCAGCGTCGTCAGGCCGGCGATGCTGTCGAGGAAGTGGCCGCCCAGACGCTGCAGGACGACCAGACGCTTGACCGCCTGGACCCTGGCGCCGGCACCGACGACGGCCATCAGCAGCGGGATCAGGGGAACGGTGACGGCGACGATCGCCGCAGCCACGATGTCCTGTGTCACGGCCGCCGTGATGACCGCGGTGGGGACGATCACGGCCAGGACCAGCTGCGGCAGGTAGCGGGTGAAGTAGCCGTCGAGAGCATCGAGGCCCCGGGTGCCGAGCGTCTCGAGATCCGCGGTGCGGTGCCGGGTGAGCCAGGCAGGCCCCAGGTCGACAACGTGCCGCAGCAAGGTCATCCGCAGCTCCGCCTTGGCCTGCGTGGCGGCTTGGTGTGCCATCAGCTCGGCCCACCAGGCGAGCCCAGCACGGGCGATCACCACGCCGAGCAAGGCCAGCAGCGGACCGCGCAACTCGGCAAGCCCCGCGCCGTCCTGGAAGGACCTGGACAGAAGGCCCGCCAGTAGGAAGGCCTGTGCGACGACCAAGGCCGCGGTCGCGACCCCGAGAAAGGCGGACCGCAGCAGCAACGTCCTGACTGCCCGCGTCCGACTGATCAGTCTCCGGTCAACGGCGGGCATCGGAGTCCTCGCCGAGTCGCGCGGCGCCAAGGCCCTGCCGGTCGCTCATCCGTGCCAGCGCCCGCTGGAACGGGTCGGCGAACGCCGCGTCGGTCGCGCGATCCAGGGCCTCGAGCTGCGATTGCACGGCTTCGCGACGTGCCGGGAGGACTCCGGCCCGCAGTTCCTCGAGCATGGCACGCAACCGGCGGCAGATCTGCGGCGAGAACGCGCCGTACTGGCGGATCTCGGTCACTCCGAGCTCCAGGTACTCCGCCCAGTCGCGGGTCCGCAGGACCAGGCGGACCCGGCCGTCGGTGTCGAGCGCGGTCCCCCGGAACGCGCGGTCGGAGGCGCCGATCCCGAGCAGCAGGGCGCCGATGTAGTTCAGCACCTGCGTCGCCGTGGTGGGGTCGTTGACCGCCGGAGACAACGCCCGGATGGCGATGTCGACCAGGATGCGCAACGCGAACGCCGGGTCCTGGTCGATCGTGCGCTCGCGCCCCAGCGAGACCATCCTGGCCAGCCTCTGCAGGTCGGCCTCGCCGGCCGCCGCGCCGTGAACCTCCATCATGACGCTGCCCGCGATGACGAAGTCACCGATCGTGTGCGGTATGACGACGATCTGGTCCCGGGCCGCCGCGAACCGAACGATGCCGTCGATGTCGATGTCCTGGATGGCGCCCGACCGGGGAGCCGGCACCCTGGAGCTCACCGCCCCACGCCGGTCCGCGTGATCGCCGGCACCGGCGTCCGCGACGAGGCCGTCTTCCTCGGCCTCGATCGCAAGCCCGGCCTGTGCCATCGCCGCCGCGACGGCGACCGGCCGCAGCGCGTGCACGAACCGGTCGAAGTAGAGCAGCAGGAGGATCAGATCGATCCCGACGGCCAGCCCGACCAGGCTGATGCCCAGATCGGGCACGGAGTCGGACTCCACCTGGCGCAGCAGTGCGAAGGCGAAGGTGAAGGTGGCCGTGAACGCCGCGAGCACGAACTTCTGCAGCCGGTCCCGGTACCAGAGCCGCATGAACCGTGGCGACAGCGTGCCGGTCGCCATCTGGACGACCAGCACGCCGATCGTGACCACGAAGCCGATCAGCCCGACCATCGCGGCCGCAGCGGACGACAACACGCTGCTCGCGGTGCTCTCGGAGTACGACCACTCCGGCGGCAAGGAGATCCGGCCTTCGAGCCAGAGGTCGACCCCGGCCAGCACCACGCCCAACAGGCCGCCGAGGAGTGGCACGACCCACAGGCTCTGCCGGACGTACTGGTGTGCCCGGAAGCCGGCTGCCCAGAACCTCACGGTCATGCCGGTCAGTGATGGAACCCGGCCGGCTCCTTCTCCTGCGGCATCGGCGCCGCCAGCCCGTCGAGCCACTCGACCGCGACCCGCACATCGCGCAGGAACAGGTCGGCCATGTCGTGGCTGAATCCGTTCCGCACGACGACCCGCAGGACGACCAGATCCTCCCGATTCGGCGGCATCGTGTACGCCGGCACCAGCCAGCCCCGCTCGCGCAGCTTCCGCGAAACGTCGTACGCCGTGTACTTCGTGATGCCGTCGGCCATCCGGAACGCGAACACCGGCAGGTCCCGTCCATCCGAGACCAGCTCGAACTCGGGCATCTCCTTGAGCGCCTCGCTGAGGTGTACGGCGACGTCCTGGCAGGTCTGCTGGATCCGCTGGTAGCCGTCGCGGCCGAGTCGCAGGAACTGGAAGTACTGCAGCAGAACCTGCGCGCCGGGCCGGGAGAAGTTCAGCGCGAAGGTCGGCATATCCCCGCCGAGGTAGTTCACCTTGAAGACGAGTTCCTCGGGCAGGTTCTCGGTGTGCCGCCACAGCACCCAGCCGACGCCCGGATAGACGAGCCCGTACTTGTGACCGGATGCCTGGATCGACGCCACTCGCGGCAGCCGGAAGTCCCACACCAGGTCAGGCTGCAGGAAGGGAGCGACGAACCCACCTGACGCCGCGTCGACGTGTACCGGCACCGACAGTCCGGTTCGCTCCTCGAGGTCGTCCAGCGCGGCGCAGATCTCGGCGACCGGCTCGTAGCTGCCTTCCATCGTCGATCCGAGGATGGCGACCACACCGATGGTGTTCTCGTCCACGAACTTCAGGGCCCGGTCGGCGGTCAGGTAAAGGTTGTCGCCCTCCAGCGGGACGTACCTCGGCTCGACATCCCAGTATTCGGCGAACTTCTCCCACACGACCTGCACGTTCTGGCCCATCACGAGGTTGGGCCGGTCAAACGGCTTACCCGCGGCGCGACGGGCGTGCTGCCAGCGCCGCTTGAGTGCGAGGCCGCCGAGCATGCAGCCCTCGGAACTGCCGGTCGTCGATGTCCCGATCGCGTCGGCTGTGTCCGGCGCGTTCCACAGGTCGGCGAGCATCCGCACGCACCGGCTCTCGATCTCCGCCGTCTGCGGGTACTCGTCCTTGTCGACCATGTTCTTGTCGACGGTCTCGGCGTACAGCCGGTTCGCCTCGTCGTCCATCCACGTGGTCACGAACGTGGCGAGGTTGAACCGGGCGTTGCCGTCCAGCATGACCTCGTCCCGGACGATCCCGTACGCCGACTGAGGCAGCATCTCCTGATCCGGCATCCGGTCCTTCGGGACCGACACCACGGTGTCCCTGGTGAATCGTGGTAGGACGGTCAGATCGCTGGCCGCCCGTTTCGTGGTGCTGCTGATGCCGGTCATCGCCGATCACCCCTCGGTCGCGGCGACACGACTTGCCGCCACCATCCATCCCACACCCGGGTGTCCGGGACGTCCTCACCCGCTCCGCATGAGGCACACGCCGTACGCCGGGGCTGCGCTCAGAGCGAGCGGACCCAGTTGGCCAGCAATGCGGCGCCGGCATCGCCGGACTTCTCGGGGTGGAACTGGGTGGCGGTGAGCGGGCCGTTCTCGACCGCGGCGACGAACCGGTCGCCGCCGTACGACGTCCAGGTCACCAACGGGGCCACCGACTCGCGGGCGTCGGTCAACTGCCACTCGCGGACGCCGTACGAGTGGACGAAGTAGAAGCGTTCCTTCTCGATGCCGTCGAAGAGCGTAGTGCCGGCAGGTACGTCGACTGTGTTCCACCCCATGTGCGGGACCGGCTCGTCGTGCTGGGGCTTCAACCGCTCGACCGTGCCTGGCCACTGCTCGCAGCCCTCGGTCTCGACGCCGTGTTCGATGCCGCGGGCGAAGAGGATCTGCATGCCGACACAGATCCCGAGCACCGGGCGCCCGCCTGTCAGGCGCCGGTCGACCACGACGTCACCGCGAACGGACTTGAGTCCGGTCATGCAGGCCTCGAACGCCCCGACGCCCGGGACGAGCAGGCCGTCCGCGTTCAGCGCCTCGTCGAAGTCGGAGGTGACAGTCACGTCCGCGCCGACGCGCTGCAGGGCCCGCTCCCCCGACCGGATGTTGCCCGATCCGTAGTCGAGAAGCACGACCTTCTTGCTCACAGAGCGCCCTTGGTCGACGGAATGCCCGGCTGCCGCGGGTCGAGCTCGGCGGCCGCGCGCAGCGCCCGGGCGAAGGCCTTGAACTGGGCCTCGACGATGTGGTGCGGGTCGCGGCCGGACAGCACCCGGATGTGGATGCAGATCGCGGCGTTGAAGGCGAGCGTCTCGAACACGTGCTGGGTCAGCGAACCGGCGTAGTCGCCGCCGATGATCGCGTACACCTGACCGTCGGGCTCACCGGTGTGGACGCAGTACGGCCGGCCGGAGAGGTCGACCGTGCAGTGCACCAGCGCCTCGTCCAGGGGCACGGTCGCGTCGCCGAAGCGGCGGATGCCGCGCTTGTCCCCGAGAGCTTCACGAAGCGCCTGGCCGATGCCGATCGCGGTGTCCTCGACCGTGTGGTGCGCATCGATCTCGAGGTCGCCGACCGTGTTCACGTGCAGGTCGAGCAGCGCGTGCTTGGCCAGCGCGTTGAGCATGTGGTCGTAGAACCCAACACCTGTTGAGATCTCGGCCCGTCCCTCGCCGTCGATGTTCAGCTCGACCAGGACTTTCGACTCGCTGGTCTCCCGGTCGATCCGGGCGGTGCGACTCATGTCAGCCTTCCCACGTCGGTCTTCAGAACGCGCTCGAGTGAAGCGCGGAATGCGGCCATCTCGGCGCCGGTGCCGATCGACACCCGCAGCCAGCCGTCCGGTCCGGTCTCGCGGATCAGTACGCCGTCGTCCAGCAGCGACTGCCAGACCGCGTGCCGGTCGGCGAACGTGCCGAACAGGACGAAGTTCGCGTCCGAGTCGACCGCGCGCAGGCCCTGCGCCCGCAGCCAGTCGACCGTCTCGTCGCGCTCCACCCGCAACTGCTCGACCCGGCCGAGCAGCTCGTCGGAGTGCCGCAGTGCTGCCCGCGCGACCGCCTGCGTCACCGCGGACAGGTGGTACGGCAGCCGCACGATCCGCAGCGCGTCCACCAACTGCTTGCTCGCGGCAAGGTATCCGACCCGGCCACCGGCCAGCGCGAACGCCTTCGACATTGTCCGCGCCACCGCGAGATTCGGGTACGACGGCAGCAGCGTCACCGCACTCGGCGTCCCGGTACGGCGGAACTCGGCGTACGCCTCGTCGACCACCAGGACCGAGCCGACCGCGGCGGTCCGGGCGGCGATCGCCTCCACGACGTCGATCGGCAGCGCCGTCCCGGTCGGGTTGTTCGGCGAGGCGAGCAGTACCACGGACGGGTGATGCCGGGAGATCGCGGCCAGCGCCTTGCTCTGGTCGAGGGTGAAGTCCTCGGCCCGGCGGCCGGTCACCCAGGCCGTGTTCGTGTCCCGCGCGTACTCCGGATACATCGAGTACGTCGGCGCGAACGAGAGCGCCGTACGTCCTGGTCCACCGAAGGCCTGCAGGATGTGCAGCATGACCTCGTTGGAGCCGTTGGCCGCCCAGACCTGCTCGGCGGTCAGCTGCGCGCCGGACTCCCGACCCAGGTACGCCGCGAGCTCCGCGCGCAACTCCAGGAACTCACGGTCCGGGTAGCGGTTCAGCCCACGCGCCGCCACGGTGACCGAAGCGGCGATGTCGGCGACGGTCTCCTCGCTCGGCGGGTACGGGTTCTCGTTGACGTTGAGCAGCACCGGGACGTCGAGTTGCGGGGCGCCGTACGGCTCGAAGCTCTTCAGCTCGTCGCGGAGCGGCAGCCCGTCGAAGCGGCCCATCAGTCCTCCCCGGGGAATCGCACCGACACCGCGGCGCCGTGGGCCGGCAGGTCCTCGGCGTGCGCCAGCGCGACCACGTGGCCGGCCACCTCCTGCAGGGCGTCGCGCGAGTAGTTCACGACGTGCATCGCCTTCAGGAAGCTGCGCACGGACAGTCCCGACGAGTGGCAGGCACAGCCGGCGGTCGGGAGGACGTGGTTGGACCCAGCGCAGTAGTCGCCCAGCGAGACCGGCGACCAGCCGCCGACGAAGATCGCGCCGGCGTTGGTGATCAGCCCGGCCCGCTCCTCCGCGTCCGCGGTCTGGATCTCCAGGTGCTCGGCGGCATACGCATCCACCACCGCGGTCCCCTGGTCCAGATCGTCCACGAGTACGACGGCCGACTGCTGACCGTTGAGCGCTTCGGTGACCCGGTCCTGGTGCTTCGTCTTCGCGACCTGCACCGACAGCTCAGCCTCCACCTTGGTTGCCAGCGTTTCCGACGGCGTCACCAGCACGCTGGCGGCCATCGGGTCGTGCTCGGCCTGGCTGATCAGATCGGCGGCGACGTGCTGCGGGTCCGCGGTGTCGTCGGCGAGGATCGCGATCTCGGTCGGGCCGGCCTCGGAGTCGATGCCGACCTCACCCAGCAGGAACCGCTTGGCCGCGACCACATAGATGTTGCCTGGTCCCGTGATGAGGTTGACCTTCCGGCATCCGTCAAAGCCGTAGGCGAAGCCGGCGATCGCCTGCGCGCCGCCCATCGCGTAGACCTCGTCGACGCCGAGCAGCGCACACACCGCGAGCACAGTCGGGTGCGGCAAGCCGCCGAACTCCTTCTGCGGCGGCGATGCAATCGCCAGCGACGGGACACCGGCGACCTGCGCCGGTACGACGTTCATCACGACGGACGACGCCAGCGGCGCACGACCACCCGGCACGTACAGCCCGACGCGCTGAACTGGGACGAACCGCTGTGTCACCCGCCCACCGGGGGCGGGCTCGGAGGCGATGTCGGCAGTGAGCTCGTCCTGGCTGACCTCGCGGACCCGCCGGATCGACTCCTCGAACGCCGCACGGACCTCGGGGTCGAGCTCCTCCAGCGCGGTCTTCAGCGCCTCGGCCGGGACGCGGACCTCGTCGACACGCACATGGTCGAACCTCTCGCCGTACTCCCTGATCGCCTCGAGTCCACGATGGCGGACGTCCAGACAGATCGGTCGGACGACGTCGAGAGCCTTCTCGACGTCGAACACGGCTCGGGGGACGAGGGCATTCACTTCGGCTTGGAGGTCGGACACCTCTCCGGCCGCCACTCGGCCCCGCAGGTCGACGCGGCGAATCATGGGCTCAGTCTAGTGGTGACGACCCGCGGTCCCTGCGCCCTATCCACCACGCGGCCGATCACGGGCCGTGATCGGTGTGATCGTCCACTACGCTCGACAGCATGGACTCCCGCCTGCCGCTGCTCACTGTCGAGACGGTGATCTTCCCCGGGCTGGTGCTCCCCATTCCGGTCACCGATGTCCAGGGCCGCGCGGTCGTCCGCGACCTGGTCGAGAACGGCGGTGAACTCGTCTGCGGCGCGCTGGCCGTCCGGGACGGGTACGAGCTGGGTGAGCGGGTGTTCCGGTCGCTCTACGGGACCGGTTGTGCGGCGACGATCTCGGAGATCACCCTCGACGCCGACGACGACGGGCCGGTCGAGCTCACGCTGACCGGCAACCGCCGGTTCAAGGTGGCCGAGCTGGACGGCGGCGGCGACTACCTGGTCGCGGACGTCGAGTGGCTGGACGAGGAACTGGGCGACGACCCACTCGGTACGGCGACCATCGCGATCGAACGGTTCCGCCGGTACGCCGCGGCCGTCACCGAGATCAGCCGCCCGGGCCTGCACATCGGCGAACTGCCGGACGACCCGAGCACGCTGTCGTACCTGATGTCGGCCGCGATGACGCTGCTCACCCCGGACCGGCAGAAGTTGCTCGAAGCCACCGACACCACGGCCCGGCTGGCCCAGCTCGTCGGCCTGCTGGACACCGAGCTGGCCGCGATCGCCGCGCTCCCGTCGCTGCCCGATACCGACCTCAGCTGGTCGACGATGTCGCCGAACTGACCCCTGCCGGGGTTGTAGTAGACCCAGGGGACCTTCTCGAAGGGGCTGGGGATGGACGGGACATACGTACTGATCACCGGGGGAACCAACGGCATCGGGCTGGCGGCCGCACGCGAGCTGAGTCAGCAGGGCGCACGCATCGGGCTCGTGGCGCGGAATCGGGCGAAGGCCGAGAAGGTCGCCGCCGACCTCGCCGGGGCGGACGTCTTCGAGGCCGACCTGACCTCGCAGGCCTCGATCCGGACGATGGTCGCCGACGTCGCGGACCGGGCGCCGGCCATCGACGTCCTGGTGAACAACGCCGGCGCGATCTACGGCACCCATCAGCTCTCGCCGGACGGGATCGAGCTGACCTGGGCGTTGAACGTGCTCGCGCCGTACCTGATCACCAATCTGCTGACCGACCACCTCTCCCCCGGCGGCCGGGTGATCATGACCGTCTCGGACGAGCACGCGAAGGCGAAGCGCATCGACTTCGACGACCTGACCGGGACGCGGTTCTACTCCACCACCGCCCGGATGACCGGCGGCCCACTGCGCCGGTACGGCGAGACGAAGCTCGCGACGATCCTGCTCACCGCGGAGCTGGCCCGGCGAGGAGTCCGGGCGTACTCGTTCGAGCCCGGGCTGGTCTCCACCGGGTTCAACACCAACAACGGCCGGCTGATGAAGGCCATGATGGCGATGACCAAGCCGTTCGCCAAGACACCGGAGCAGGGCGCCGAGACGCTGGTGTGGCTCGCGACGGGAGCTGAGGCCGAGGCCGGAGGCTACTACTCGGACAAGAAACTCACCCAGCCGTCCGCGGCGGCGCAGGACCAGGCGACCGCCGAGCGGCTGTGGCAGACCTGCGCGGAGCAGACCGCCCTACCGAAGTGAATCCCAGCGCGGTATGGTTCTGGTATGAGCAAGCAGATCACCGTGCGGTTGCCGGACGAACTGGTCGACTTCATGGACCAGTTGGTGGCGACCGACAAGGCAACGAGCCGGGCGTCCGTGGTCGCCCGGGCGATGGAGCGTGAGCGCCGCCGCGAGCTGGCCGCCCGCGACCTCGCCATCCTGACCGAGCACGGCGACTACCCCGACCTGGAGGGCCTGGCCCCCGCGGCCGCCGGCACCGTGCTCACCGACCTCGACTGATGCGGCCGCTCCACATCGCCCGGCTCGACAAACCGCGGCCGGTCGTGGTGCTGACGCGTGAACTCATCCGCCCACGCCTGACCAACGTGACGGTGGCGCCGATCACCAGCACGATCCGCGGCCTGTCCACCGAGGTACTGGTCGGCCCGGAGAACGGGCTCGACCATCAGAGCGCGATCTCCTGCGACAACATTCAGACCATCCCGAAGGCCCAGCTCGGCCGCCTGATCGGCTACCTCCACCCCGACCAGGAACCCGCCCTGGCCGAGGCGATTATTCTCGCCTTCGACCTCGAGCTCTAGCCGAGCTTGCTCACGTCGCGCACCGCGCCCTTGTCCGCGCTGGTGGCCATGGCGGCGTACGCACGGAGTGCCTGCGAGACCTTGCGCTCACGTGCGCGTGGGGCGTAGACGCCGCCGAGGGCATCCCGGCGTACGGTCAGCTCGGCCTCGTCGACCAGCAGCTCGATCGAGCGATTCGGGATGTCGATGCGGATCTGGTCGCCGTCCTGGACCAGCGCGATGGTCCCGCCGGACGCGGCCTCCGGGGAGGCGTGTCCGATGGACAGCCCTGACGTGCCGCCCGAGAAGCGGCCGTCGGTGACGAGCGCGCAGACCTTGCCCAGGCCGCGGCCCTTCAGGAACGACGTCGGATACAGCATCTCCTGCATCCCGGGGCCGCCCTTCGGGCCTTCGTACCGGATCACGACGACGTCACCCGGCTGGACCTGCTTGGCGAGGATCTTCTCGACCGCTTCCTCCTGCGACTCGCACACCACCGCAGGACCCTTGAACGTCCAGATCGACTCGTCCACCCCGGCCGTCTTCACGACGCAGCCGTCGACGGCCAGGTTGCCCTTCAGTACGGCGAGGCCGCCGTCCGTGGAGTAGGCGTGCTCGAGGTCGCGGATGCATCCGCCGGCCGCGTCGGTGTCGAGGGTCTCCCACCGCTCCGACTGCGAGAACGCGGTCGCCGACCGCTTGCACCCGGGCGCCGCGTGCCACAGCTCGACGGCCTCCGGCGACGGCGAACCGCCACGCAGGTCCCACGTCTTCAGCCACTCGTCGATCGAGTCGCTGTGCACGGTGTGGATGTTCTCGTTCAGCAGTCCGGCCCGGTGCAGCTCACCCAGGATCGCCGGGATGCCGCCGGCCCGGTGCACGTCCTCCATGTAGTACGTCCCGCCCGGCGCGACGTTCGGCGCGACCTTGGCCAGGCACGGCACCCGGCGCGACACCGCGTTGATGTCGTCCAGGTCGAAGCCGACCTCGGCCTCCTGCGCGGCCGCGAGCAGGTGCAGGATCGTGTTGGTCGACCCGCCCATCGCAATGTCCAGCGCCATCGCGTTCCCGAACGCCTCGCGGGAGGCGATGTTGCGCGGCAGCACGGTCGCGTCGTCGTTGTCGTAGTACCGCTTGGTGATCTGTACGACGGTCTCGCCGGCCTTCGCGTACAGGGCCTTCCGCGCGGTGTGGGTGGCGAGCACCGAACCGTTGCCGGGCAGCGACAGGCCGATCGCCTCGGTCAGGCAGTTCATCGAGTTCGCGGTGAACATGCCGGAGCAAGAGCCGCAGGTCGGGCAGGCGTTCTCCTCGATCCGCAGGATGTCGGCGTCGGAGACGTTCTCGTTCACCGCCTCGGACATCGCGTCGATCAGGTCCAGCTTGCGCACGGTGCCGTCGACCAGGGTGGCCCGTCCGGCCTCCATCGGGCCGCCGGAGACGAACACGGTCGGGATGTTCAGCCGGAGCGCGGCGTTCAGCATGCCCGGGGTGATCTTGTCGCAGTTCGAGATGCAGACCAGCGCGTCGGCGCAGTGTGCCTCGACCATGTACTCCACCGAGTCGGCGATCAGGTCCCGCGACGGCAGGCTGTAGAGCATGCCGCCGTGGCCCATCGCGATGCCGTCGTCGACGGCGATCGTGTTGAACTCGCGCGCGATGCCACCGGCCGCGTGGATCGCCTCGGACACGATCCGGCCGACCGGCGCCAGGTGGGTGTGGCCGGGGACGAACTCGGTGAAGCTGTTCGCCACCGCGACGATCGGTTTGCCGAAGTCCTCCCGGGCGACCCCGGAGGCCTGCATGAGGGCGCGGGCGCCGGCCATGTTGCGGCCGTGGGTGACGGTACGGGACCTCAGGGCAGGCACGACGGCATCTCCTCGCAGTAGAACGACCCCTCTGATGTTGCCACGTGCGTCCGGATGGCGGTACGCGGGTCCCGGATCGTGGAGCGGATGATTCTGTCGGACGCCGGATCTAGCCTGAGCACATGGCTGGGATGGAACACCACACGCGAGCGGTGCATCCTGCCTTGCGCCCGTACGTCGGTGACGTGAGCGGGTACGCGTACCACGGCGATCCCCCGGAGCTGCACCGCGGCCTGCCCTCGCGGTACCTGACGCTCGTCATCACCCTCGACGATCCGCTGGGCGTCGCCTGGCCCGACTGTCCGGTGGAGAAGTACGACGCACTGGTCGGCGGACTGCACTCGACCGCGGTCCATATCGGCGCGACACCCAGCCGGGCGGGCGTCCAGCTGTCACTGACGCCGGCCGCGGCGCGCGTCCTGCTCGGCCTGCCACCCGGTGAGCTCGCGTCCACCGTCGTTGGCCTCGATGAGGTGCTCGGCCGGCCCGCCCGCGTGCTGACGGAGCAACTGCGGGAGGCCCCGAGCTGGGACGAGCGCATGGACCTATTCGAGACGCTCTTCCTCCGGCGGATGGCGGACACGCCTGCACATGAGGTGCGTCCGGAGGTCAGCTGGGCCTGGCGACGACTGCGTGACGCCGGCGGGGCGATCGGCGTACAAGAGCTGGCCGCGGAGGTCGGTTGGAGCCGGCGGCATCTGACCGATCGGTTCACCGCCGAATTCGGGCTGCCGCCGAAGGTGGCGGCGCGCGTGCTGCGGTTCGAGCGTGCGGTCGGGCGGTTGCGACGGCAGCCGGCGACCCGGCTCGCCGACCTGTCCGCCGAGTTCGGGTATGCCGATCAGGCGCATCTGACCAGGGAGTGGCAGGCGATCGCGGGCTGCTCGCCGCGGCAGTGGCTGGTCGAGGAGCTCCCAAATCTTCAAGACTTCGTCCCGGCCTGGGCCGAAGAGTTGGAGGCATGAACACGACGACTGAACAGAAGAAGAACGTGATCGGCGTCTGGCCGGGTCTGCACTACAAGGACGGACAGGCCGCACTGAAGTTCCTCACCGAGGGACTCGGGTTCGTCCTGGTCGCGTCGTACCCCGGAGTGGCTGAGGGTTCGGTTGCTCATGCCGAGCTGTCCTGGCCGACCCGTGGCGGCATCATGGTCGGCTCGAGCGACGCCAAGGCCGAAGCGGACGAGTTCAGTGCGCTGGCCGAGGTGCCCCAGTCGGTCTATCTCGTCCACGACGACCCGGACAGCCTGATCGGCCGCGCGATCGCCGCCGGTGCCGTCGTGGTCCGCGGTCTGTCCGACTCGGACTATGGATCCCGCGGCTTCACCGTCCGCGATCCCGAGGGCAACATCTGGAGCGTCGGCACCTATGCCGGCGAGATCCCCGAGTAATCCACAGGATCGTGCCGCACGCCCAGCATCGACGTGGCGATCTCATTAGACTCGCGGGGTGACCGAGACACCCGGGCTGCCCGTTTCCGAAGCCGTCGAAGTGCTGAGCCGAGTCTTCGGGTACGACGCCTTCCGCGGTCAGCAGGCCGAGATCATCGACACGGTCATTGCCGGTGGGGACGCCTTGGTGCTGATGCCGACCGGTGGTGGCAAGTCGCTGTGCTACCAGATCCCGGCGCTGGTCAGATCCGGCGTGGGCGTGGTGATCTCGCCACTGATCGCGCTGATGCAGGACCAGGTCGACGCGCTGACCGCGCTCGGGGTCCGGGCCGGCTTCCTCAACTCGACCCAGGACTTCGAGCAGCGGCGCGAGGTCGAGCAGGCGTTCCTGGCCGGCGAGCTGGACCTGCTCTACCTGGCCCCCGAGCGGCTCCGGGTGGAGTCGACCGTGCGGCTGCTCGACCAGGGCAAGATCGCACTGTTCGCGATCGACGAAGCGCACTGTGTGTCCCAGTGGGGCCACGACTTCCGGCCCGACTACCTGATGCTGTCGGAGTTGCACGAGCGCTGGCCCGACGTACCGCGGGTCGCGTTGACCGCGACCGCGACGGAGGCGACGCACCAGGAGATCGCGACCCGGTTGAAGCTGACCGACGCGAAGCACTTCGTCGCAAGCTTCGACCGGCCGAACATCCAGTACCGGATCGTGCCGAAGGACAGCCCGCAGCGGCAATTGCTCGACCTGCTCCGGACCGAGCACGCCGGCGACGCGGGCATCGTCTACTGCCTGTCCCGCAACAGCGTCGAGAAGACGGCGGCCTTCCTGACCCAGAACGGAATCGAGGCCGTGCCGTACCACGCCGGCCTGGACAGCCGGACCCGAGCCACCAACCAAGCCAGGTTCCTGCGCGAGGACGGGCTGGTCGTGGTCGCGACGATCGCGTTCGGGATGGGGATCGACAAGCCGGACGTCCGCTTCGTCGCCCATCTCGATCTGCCGAAGTCGGTCGAGGGCTACTACCAGGAGACCGGCCGCGCGGGGCGCGACGGGCTGCCGTCCACCGCGTGGCTCGCGTACGGGCTGCAGGACGTCGTTCAGCAGCGGAAGATGATCGACACCTCCGAGGGCGATCTCGCGCATCGGCGCCGGCTCAGTTCGCATCTCGACGCGATGCTCGCGTTGTGCGAGACCGTGCAGTGCCGCCGGTCGCAACTGCTCGCGTACTTCGGTCAGCACGGCGACACGTGCGGGAACTGCGACACCTGCCTGAGTCCGCCGGAGTCGTGGGACGGGACGATCGCGGCGCAGAAGCTGCTGTCGACCGTGTACCGGCTGCAGCACGAGCGAGGCCAGAAGTTCGGTGCGGGCCAGCTGATCGACATCCTGCTCGGCAAGGAGACCGAGAAGGTCAAGCAGTTCCGGCACGACCAGCTGAGCGTGTTCGGGATCGGCACCGAACTGAAGGACACCGAGTGGCGCGGCGTGATCCGGCAGTTGCTGGCGCTGCGGCTGCTCGCGGTCGAGGGCGACTACGGGACGCTCGTGCTCACCGACGAGAGCGGCGAGGTGCTCGGTCGACGGCGCGAGGTGATGATGCGCCGGGAGCCGGAGCGGATGCGGTCGAAGTCCTCGTCGGGGTCGAAGAAGAAGGCGGCGGCGGACCTCTCCCCCGAGGCGGCTCCGGTCTTCGAGCGGCTACGGACCTGGCGTGCCGCCGTCGCGAAGGAGCAGGGCGTCCCGGCGTACGTCATCTTCCACGACGCGACGCTCCGCCAGATCGCCACCGACCTCCCCGGCAGCCTGGCCGCGCTGGGCACCATCAGCGGTATCGGCGAGAACAAACTGGCCAAGTACGGCGAGGGCGTCCTGGAGGCGCTGTCCGCGCCGGACTGATGTCGAGTCCGGCCGGGTTCCTTCGACGCGAGGGTATGAGCGCGGGTCGGCCGCGCTCTGCGGAGTGAAGGAGCAGGATCATGTCTTCATCGGTGTTGTTGATGGCGATGTCCCTCGACGGGTACATCGCGGGCCCGAACGACCGTCCGGGCAACCCGGGCGGCGACGGCTTCATGCGGTTGCACAAGTGGTACGAGCGCGCGGACGGCGAGTTCGGCCGGCCGGAGGGGCCGGCCGGCGACGTCTGGGACGAACTGAACGCGACCGGCGCGGTGCTGGTCGGCCGGCGTACGGCGGAACAGGTCGACTTCTACGGCGGCGACCACCACGGCGTGCCGATCTTCGTGCTCAGCCGCCAACCGGTGCCGGAGGCAGCCGCGAAGTACGAGACGGTGAAGTTCGTCTCCGACATCGAGACCGCGATGGCGCAGGCGAAGGCTGCGGCCGGGGACAAGGACGTCCTGGTCCACGGTGCGGTCACCGCCCAGAAGGCGCTCGAGGCGGGCGTACTCGACGAGCTGCAGATCGACCAGGTCCCGGTGCTGTTCGGCGGCGGGATGCGCCTGTTCGACGTCCTGCCGGAACGGATCGAACTGGAGGTCGCACGGGTGATCGACACCCCAGCAGCCACCCACATCCGCTACCGCGTCCGCCGCTGAGCCGAGCACGGCCTGGCGATGGGCCTCCGGTCCCGGCTCAGCCGAGCAAGGGCCGGAGGGCCGTGGTCAGCTCGACGATCGCGCCGTCCAGGTGCCTCTCGCCGTCGGCAACGAGCAGCGCGACCGAGACCTTCTTCGCCGGGATCACGACCATCATGCTCGAGTGATCAGGCATGTCCCCGCCATGGCCGTACGCCGTGTCGAGGCCGAACTGCAGCGTGAACAGCATCGTCCCCAGCCCGTACTCGCCGTCGCCCTTGATCATCTCGCCGGCCAGGCCGGCCGGCAGCACGCGTCCGCCGTACAGCTGGTATCCCCAGCGCGCGACAGTGGGCGCGTCGGCGGCCAGCCCACCGGCGGCTGCGATCGAGCTCGCGAAGGCGCGGCACGGGAGGTAACCGTCAGGCTCGCCGCAGGACTCGTTGTCGTCCTGCACGGCCGGCGCCTGCGGCTTCTCCCCGTCCTGGAAGGCTGCGTGCTTCAGCCCGGCCGGTGTGGCCAGGTCGCGACGCAGGACGGTGGCGAGCGGCTGGGCAGTCACTTTCTCGATCAGCATGCCGAGCAGCTCGTAGCTGGGATTGCTGTAACTGAAGGGGCTGTTCGGCGGACCAACCTTCGAGCTGTGGAACGACAGCACCTCCCCGAGCCTCCAATGCCGACCAGGAGCAGCCGCGATCGCCGTGTCCAGGTGGGCGAAGTCGATCCCCTCAAAGTCGAGAACACCGGACGTCATCGACAGGTGCTGCCGGACGGTCGCGCCGTTCGCCGTCAGCTTGTGCTGCACGTACGTCGAGATCGGTTTGTCCAGGTCGACCTTCCCGGCCTTGGCGAGCAGCATCACCTCCGCGGCGATGAACGTCTTCGTGATGCTGGCGACCGGCATACTCGTGTCCGGGAGCAACGCTGTTCCCCGGATGTCCTTGCCGGCCGCTCCGGACCAGGTCCAACGATCGGTGACGACCGCCGCGGTCGCCCCCCGTGAACCTGCCGGGCTGTCCGGGAACGCGACGATCTTCGCGAGCACGTTCTGCAGAGCCTGGGCTTTCCCCGATTCGAGCGCTGTTGTTCCCGGATCCGCGAACGCCGGCATCGTGACAGGGATGATCGGCGCCGCTGCCGGTTCCTCTCCCCCACCAGAGCACCCCACCAGCGCGATCACCAAGAGGGCGGCCGCGCTCCACCTCATCCTTCGATCATGCCACCGAAACCGTCCGGGTGGCAGGTGCTCTACCGCTGCGGGATCCGGCAGCCATCCACATCCGCTACCGGGTCCGTCGCTGAGGTCAGTTCAGCATGGGCTGGAGGGCGCTGAGGAGTTCGGCCATCGCGGTGTCGACCTGTTTGTTGCCATCGGCAAGGAGCAGGGCGACGGAGAGTCTCTTCTCCGGGATCACGAGCAGCAGGCTGGTGTGGTCGGCCATCTCGCCGCGGTGGCCGAACGCCGTACCGATGCCGAACCGGCCCGTGAACCGCATCGTCCCCAGCCCGTACTCGCCCTCGCCCTTGGTCATCTCGCTCACGAGGTCGGCCGGAAGCACGCGCCCGCCGTACAGCTCATATCCCCAGCGTGCGATCGTCGGCGCGTCGGCGGCGAGCCCTCCGTTGGCCGCGGACAAGCTGGCGATCGACCGGCACGGGAGGTAGCCGTCGTTCGCCCGGCCGCACCCGGGATTGGCGTCCACCACGACAGGCGGCTGCGGCTTCTCGCCGTCCTGGAAGGCAGCGTGCTGCAGCCGCGCCGGCGTCGCCAGGTCCCGGCGGAGCACGGTCGCGAGCGGCTGCCCGGTCACCTTCTCGATCAGCAGACCGAGCAGTACGTAGCTGGGATTGCTGTAGTTGTAGGTGCTGCCCGGTGCTCCGACCGGCGCAGTGTCGTAGGACAAGGCCTGCTCATGCGTCCAGTGCTCACTCGGCGCGGTCGCGATCGCCTTGTCCATCCGCGCGTAGTCGTCGGGCAGGTAGTTCGGTATGCCGGATGTCATCGAGAGATGCTGCCGGACAGTCGCCTTGTTCGCGGTCAGCCTGTGCTTCACGTACGTCGAGATCGGCGCGTCCAGGTCGACCTTCTTCGCTTTCACCAGCAGCATCACCTCCGCCGCGACGAACGTCTTCGTGATGCTCGCGACCGCCATGCTCGTGTCCGCGGTCAACGCCGTACCCCGGGCGTCCTTCCCCGCCGCCCCGGACCAGGTCCACCGATCGGTGACGACCGTGGCCGTGACGCCCCGCGAGCCCGACTCGAGGTTCGGTGTCGCGACGATCTTCGCGAGCACGTCCTGCAAGGCCTTCGCCTTCGCCTGATCGAGCGGCGTCGTCGCCGGATCAAGGAAGATTGCGGCCGTGGCCGGCGTACTCGTGGCCGGGCTCCCACCCGAACAACCCACCAACGTCAGCACCAGGAGCGCCGCCATCCCCGATTTCACCATCCTTCGATAGTGGCACCGAAGGAGTTCAGCGCTGCGGAGTCCAGTCGACGGTGGCCGCCAGATCGGCGAAGTCGTAGATCAACCGGGAGCGGCGAGAGGCGATCCAGGCCAGGCATACCTTGTTGGTCGCGAGGTCGTTCACCGGTACGGCGGCGACGTCGGAGCGGTGGTAGAAGGTCGCGACCGACAGCGGGAGGATCGAGATGCCGGTGCCGGTCGCGACGTGTTCGAGCTTCTCCTCGACGCTGCGGAGTGCGGGGAGCGGCTTCGGTGCGCCGGTGCGCAGTTCCAGCGCGATGTCACGCCATTCGGGAACGGCGTCGGGCTCCTGGAGCAGGTGTTCGTCGGCGAGGTCGGTGATCTCGATGACCGGTTTGCCGGCCAGGCGGTGGTCGGACGGGAGCATCGCGACCCGTGGCTCCTCGAAGAGCGGGCGGATGCTCAACCCCTGCTGGTCGATCGGCAGGCGCACGATGCTGACGTCGACGCGGCCGTCGTGCAGGACGTCCACCTGGTCGTCCCAGGTCGTGCGGATCACTTCGACCTCGACCTCGGGATGTGCGGCGGCGAAGGCGCGGACAGCTGGGGTGACGGTGATGCCGGGCATGAAGCCGACGGTGAAGGTCTTCGGTCCCCGCGCAGCTTGAGTGACGCGGCGGCGCACGGCCTCGGCTGAGGCGAGGAGTGGCCGGGCGTCGTCGAGCAACTGGCGACCCGCCGGCGTGAGTTCGGTGGCTCGCTTGGTCCGGACGAAGAGCTGGACCCGGAGCTCGTCCTCGAACGCGCGGATCTGCCGGGAGAGCACCGGCTGGGCGATGTGCAGCCGCTCCGCCGCCCGGCCGAAGTGCAGCTCCTCGGCGACGGCGACGAAGTACCTGAGCTTGCGGAGGTCGACGTCCATAATACCTTCAGGGTATTACAGACGCCGGAACAGGTCTTGGACACCGGCGGCCGGACACCCGCATCGTGGAAGGGAATCCCCCACCACGAAAGGAAGTCTTCTGATGAGTTTGCAGGATCAGCGCGTCGTCGTCCTCGGCGGTACGTCGGGGATCGGGCTCGCGACCGCCCACCTCGCCGCCGCCCAGGGCGCCACCGTAATCGTTGCCTCCAGCAACCCCGAGTCCGTCAAGCGCGCGCTGGAGGCGCTTCCCGGCACCGCGTCCGGCGAGGCGGTCGATCTGACCGACGCCGCTGCGGTCAGGGCGTTCTTCGATCGTCTCGACCCGTTCGACCACCTGATCTTCACGGCCGGTGAACCGCTCACCCTGCTCGAGGTCGAGTCGATGGACCTCGCGCGGGCCCGGCAGGCGTTCCAGCTCCGGTACTTCGGCGCTCTCGGTGCGGTCAGCGCCGCCGCATCGAAGATCCGCCGGGGCGGCTCCGTCGTACTGACGACCGGCGCCGCAGGTGATCGCCCCAGTCCAGGCTGGTCGGTGGCGGCCAGCATCTGCGGTGCCATGGACTCCTTGGTCCGGGCACTCGCCGTCGAACTCGCACCACTCCGCGTCAACGCGGTCAAGCCCGGCGTCGTCCGCTCGCCACTGTGGTCGGACCTGTCCGTCGAGGACCAGCAGACCTTGTACGACGAGACGGCGCGGCTGCTCCCGGTCGGACGGGTCGGTGAGGTCACCGACATCGCCGAGGCGTACGTCTACCTGATGAACCAGGGCTACGCGACCGGCACCATCGTCACCATCGACGGCGGCCATGTCCTCGTCTGAGCTGGCAGAGTAGACACCGTGGCACGCATCCTGATCACCGGTTCCGCCGACGGCCTCGGCCGGCTGGCCGCCTCCGAGCTCATCGACCAAGGGCACAACGTCGTACTCCATGCCCGCAACGAAGCCCGTGCGGCTGATGCCATGGCCGCCTTGCCCGGAGCCGAAGCCGCGCTGACCGGCGATCTCGCGAGTATCGCGGAGACGCGCGACCTGGCCCGGCAGGCGAACGAGTCGGGCCGGTTCGACGTGGTGATCCACAACGCGGCGGTCGGTTATCAGGAACCACGGATCGAGACCGTCGACGGCCTGGAACACGTGTTCGCCGTCAACGCGTTGGCGCCGTACCTGCTGACCGCTCTGATCGATCGGCCGGACCGGCTGATCTATCTGAGCTCGGGCATGCACGAGAGCGGGGACGTCGTACTCGACGATCTGCAGTGGGTACGGCGGCGGTGGCGGGGAGCGCAGGCGTACTCGGACTCGAAGCTGCACGACGTGATCCTCGCCTTCGCGGTCGCCCGGTTGTGGCCCGACGTACTGTCGAACGCCGTGGATCCGGGCTGGGTTCCGACCAAGATGGGCGGCCGCGGGGCACCCGGCGACCTGGGCCAGGCGCACCTGACCCAGGTCTGGCTCGCGACCGCGGCGAGCACGCCGACCGGTGAGTACTACTACCACCTCCGGCCGCACCGGACGCATCCGGCCGCGTCCGATCCGGAGGTGCAGGCGACCTTCCTGGACGCCTGCGCCTCGTGCACCGGCGTGACGTTGCCGGGTCATTCCTGAGAGACGTACAGCCGGTTCCCGTCCTGGTCGCGGAGGCTGAACATCGGCGGGACGTCCGGCCACTTCAGAAGTTCGTCGGTCTCGACGCCTGCGGCGAGGAAGTGCTCGTGCGCCGCCTCGGCGTCCGGGCTGGACAGGCGGATGCCGGTGTCGATGCCGGCCGGGCTGTCGTCCCTGGCCGGGGTGAGCGCGATGCTGGCCGCGGCGCCGGGTGGCGCGACCACGATCCAGCGACCGCCGAACTGCGGCAGCGGAGCATCCATCAACAGCTCGAATCCCAGCGTCTCGGTGTAGAACGCGACCGCACGATCCTGGTCGCTGACCGGTACGCCGACGGTCCGAATGCCGGTGAGGTGGTTCATCTCGATCTCCTTCTCGGTGAAAGGTGCCTTCACTCAGGAGGTAGAAGCCGCACCGGCGTTTTCGACATCACTTCACAAGAAACCCCGGACGGATACCGCTGCCGTCCGGGGTTTCTCGATCTGGAACGACTACTTCGCGACCACCCGGAGGGTGAACTCGGCCTGGCCGTCGCCTGTGGAGCGGGCGACGAAGCCGCCGGACTTGAGCGCGGCCAGGTCCTTGTCGGAGCTGAACCGTTCGCTCAGCGAACCCGCGGCCTCGAAGTCGATGTAGCCGATCGAGACCGCGCCCTTCGTGTCAGGCAGGGCTTGCTTGAAGTTGTCGGTCTGGCCCAGCGTGCCGCCCTTCAGCACCTGGTCGGCGTAGTCCTTGTCGGTCGCCAGCACGAGCGTGTCGTCGTCCTTGGCCGACTCGACCGGGATGTTCGCCCGGGACTTGTCCCGCAGCAGCGTGGTCAGCTTCTCCACCACCGGCTCGGCCTTGGCCGGATCGGTCTCGAGCCGGGCCGCGATCTTCGGGCCGTTCGAGGTGTCCTTGTCGATCGCTAGTGCCAGGTTCTTGCCCAGCACAACCTTCAGGTCGTCCGGCAGCTTCAGGCCGGTCTCCTCGGCGAAGCCCTGGGTGAGCTGCTCGAGGTTGCCGTTGGCCGCCTTCTCCATCTGCTTCCACATCGTGTCGATCAGGCTCTCGCCACCCGACACCGCGAGCGCACCGGCGGTGCTGTCCGGCAACTGGCTGATCACGTCACCGGCGTCGGCCGAGTTGACCTTGATGCTCTGGTCACCCAAGGCGATGCCCTTCAGCTCGACGTACTGCGAGTCGAACCGCAGCGCCGCCGCCATGCTCGCGTCGCCCAGGCCGGCCAACTGCTCGGACTCGACCCGGCCGGACAGCGAGGCAATGGCCTTGATGTCCGCCCACGCCGACATGAAGCCGCGCTCGCCGAGCCTGTCCATGTCCGCGCTGAACTTGGCGTTCTTCTCCAGCGGGTTGTCCTTGGCGGTGGCGACCGCCGTGTCGACGATCGCCTGGCTGTCGGCGAGCAGGACGTAGCCGTTGCTGAACGCACGGCCCGGCTTCTCGTCCTCGTTGGCCAGCAGCTTGTCCAGGCCCTTGTTCGCGTCGCTCTCGCTCTTCACCTGGACGGCGAGCACCACGTTCGGGTCCTTCTTGCCGTCGGTGGCGGGCAGCGCGGCCAGCCCGGCGCGCTCGCCGAGCCACGGCTTGATGTCCTTGTCGTAGTTCACATCGGCGAGGTCGTCACCGGCGTACTTCTTGATCTGCTCGAACAGCTTCTGCCGCAGGTCGTCCTTCTCACCGGTCAGGCCGAGCTTCTCCTTGACCGACGGGAACTTCATCAGGAACCGGATCGCGGCGACCTTCTGGCCGGCCGACGGGTTCAGGTCGACGCGGGCATAGGCGACCGCGGTGCCGGGCAGCACGGCCTCCGGCTGCTCGCCGCCGTTCAGCTTGCCGTAGGCAAAGATTCCGCCGCCGGCGACGACCAGCACCATGGCCAGCGCGGCGATCAGCGGGATCACCTTGCCGCGACGCTTCTTCGGCTCCTGCTGCCACTGCCCCGGACCGAACCCCGGCCCCTGCGGCGGCTGTCCGCCGATGTTCATCTGCTCGTACGCGCCTGGTCCGCCAGGCTGCTGCCCGTACGGCGCCTGACCTGGGTGCCCCTGCGACGGCGCCTGGCCGTACTGCGGTGCACCCTGCGGAACGCCCTGCGTCCAGGGACCCTGCTGGTTGCCGGGAGCACCCATCGGGCGCTGTCCCTGCGGAGCTCCGTGCTGGGTGGGGCCGCCGTACTGGCCTTGCCCCTGCGGCGGACCGGCGTACGGACGCTGTCCCTGCGGGGGGCCGCCGTACGGGTTCTGGGGGTGCTGCGGACCGCCGGCGCCTGGGTACGGCGGGTTGGGCGGGATGTTCTGGTCGGACATATGCTCCCTCGCGTGGTCCGGTGGCCTCACCCACCGGCTAGGTCGTCCGGCGCTCTCGCGCGGCACGACCTGGACACACTAGTGCACCGGTGGCGGGGTGTTTGACGCGCCAGGTTGCGAAGTGGTTGCAACCGGCTCGCTGCGCCAGGTGGTGGCGGCGATGACGGCTGCGGCCAGCGCGGCACCGACCAACCAGGCCGCGGCTGGAGTCCAGGTATGCAGCTCCAGCGGGGCTGACACCAGGTCTCCCGGCTTGGCAGCCTCCAGTCGCTGCTGCAGCGGATCATGGCCGAGCAGCATGCCGACACCCCACGCGATTCCCGAACCCATGCAGGCGCCGAGTACGACGATCGCGACCGACCACGGCCCGTAGTTGCGCAGCCACCAGAAGAGTGCGGCACCCAGCACCAGCGCGGTCACGAACCCGATCGAGGTGAACGTGCCGTCCGGCCCGAAGATCCGGGTCATCTGCTCCTCGCCCAGAGCACCGCCCCGCTCGTCGACCGTGTACTGCGCCAGCGGCGAGAACTGCTGCCAGGCCCACCCGGCCACCACACCGGCGACCAGGAACACGACGACGGTCACCAGGATCGCCTTCGCCCACGGCATTTCCGGCTCCGGGGCCGGCGGCGTACCGAGCGGCAGTCCCGAGGGCGGTGCGACGTACGGCGAGGGCTGTGCGGACTCCTGTTGACTCACCTCGACAGTGTGGCTCATTCTCTGCTGCCCCACCCCACCGCCCCGGTCGGCAACCGAAGACGACTCGTTCACAGGTCCCCTAGCTGGCCAGGCAGGACGGTCCGAGGAGCGCCTTGAGATCCGCCATCAGCGACGACGTCGGCGTCACCCGGAACCGGTCGCCGATCCGCATCACCGTGGTCTTCTGCCGAGCCTGCAGGCGCAACTGCACCTCGGTCATCCCGGGATGCGACTGCAGCACGTCCCGCAGTTGCTCGACCAGCGGCGGCGTACACCGGTTCACCGGCATCGTGATCACCACCGGCCCGCTCGGGCCCTCGGTCAGGTCCGGAACGATCACCTCGGAGCCGCTCAGCTCGAGCCGGTCCTCACGGCGCCGGACCCGGCCCTTCATCAAGATGATCGCGTCGTTGGTGAGCAGGTGTGCGTGCAACTGGTACGCCGAGGAGAACATCATCACCTCGATCGAACCTTCCAGGTCCTCGATGGTGACGATCGCGTAGATGTCGCCGCGCTTGTTCACCTTCCGCTGCACCGCGGTGACCAGGCCGCCGATGGTGACCTGGGAGCCGTCCGGCCGGTCCTCGTCGGCGAGCAGTTGACCGATGGTGCAGTCGCTGCCGTTGGTCAGCACGTGCTCCACGCCGAACAGCGGATGGTCGGAGACATAGAGCCCCAGCATCTCGCGCTCGTGCGCGAGCTTGGTCGCCTTGTCCCACTCCTCGATCTCCGGAACGGTGACGGTGAGCCGGCTGTTCCCCTCGCCCTCGTCCGCCTCGTCGTCGCCCATCGAGAACAGGTCGAACTGACCGTGCGCCTCGTTCCGCTTCAGGTCGATCGCCTCGTCGACGGCCTGCTCGTGCACCGCGACGACCGCGCGCCGGGCGTGGTTCATCGAGTCGAACGAACCGGCCTTGGCCAGCGACTCGATCACCCGCTTGTTGCAGACCGGCAGCGGCACCTTGTCGATGAAGTCGACGAAGTCGGTGAACCGGCCCTTCTCCTCGCGAGCCGCGACGACCTCGGCCACCACGTTCACGCCGACGTTGCGGATCGCGGACAGGCCGAAGCGGATGTCGGTGCCGACCGGGGTGAAGTTCGAGTCCGACTCGTTCACGTCCGGCGGTAGCACCTTGATGCCCATCCGGCGGCACTCGTTCAGGTAGATGGCCATCTTGTCCTTGTCGTCCTTGACGGACGTGAGGACCGCGGCCATGTACTCCGCCGGGTAGTTCGCCTTCAGGTACGCCGTCCAGTACGAGACCAGCCCGTACGCCGCGGAGTGCGCCTTGTTGAACGCGTAGTCGGAGAACGGGACCAGGACGTCCCAGAGCGCCTTGATCGACTGGGCGGAGAAGCCGTTCGACTTCATGCCCTCCTCGAAGCCGACGTACTCGGCGTCGAGGACCTCTTTCTTCTTCTTGCCCATCGCCTTGCGGAGCAGGTCCGCTTTACCCAAGCTGTAGCCGGCCAGCTCCTGGGCGATCTTCAGCACCTGCTCCTGGTAGACGATCAGCCCGTACGTCGGTCCGAGGATCGGCTCCAGCGCCTTCTCCAGCTCGGGGTGCAGGTAGGAGACCTCCTGCTGCCCGTTCTTCCGGAGGGCGTAGTTGGTGTGCGAGTTCGCGCCCATCGGGCCGGGCCGGTACAGCGCGCCGACGGCCGAGATGTCCTCGAAGCCGTCCGGCTTCATCAGCCGCAGCAGCGCCCGCATCGGGCCGCCGTCGAACTGGAACACGCCGAGCGTGTCACCGCGGCCGAGCAGCTCGAAGGTCGGGCCGTCGTTCAGGCTCTTGGCCAGCTCGTCCAGGTCCAGCGTGATGCCGCGGCTGGCCTCGACGTTCTTCACCGCGTCGTCCATGATCGTCAGGTTGCGCAGGCCGAGGAAGTCCATCTTGACCAGGCCGAGCGTCTCGCAGCTCGGGTAGTCGAACTGGGTGATGACCTGGCCGTCCTGCTCGCGGCGCATGATCGGGATCAGGTCGATCAGCGGCTCGCTGGACATGATCACGCCGGCCGCGTGCACACCCCACTGGCGCTTCAGGTTCTCCAGCCCGCGCGCGGTGTCGACGATCTTGCGCACGTCCTGGTCGGACTCGTACAGCTGCCGGAACTCGCCGGCCTCGGAGTACCGCTTGTGCTGCGGGTCGAAGATGCCGGACAGCGGGATGTCCTTGCCCATCACGGTCGGCGGCATCGCCTTGGTGATCCGGTCGCCCATCGCGAACGGGTAGTCCAGCACCCGGCCCGCGTCCTTGATCGCCTGCTTGGCCTTGATCGTGCCGTAGGTGACGATCATCGCGACCCGGTCGTCGCCGTACTTCTCGGTGACGTAGCGGATCACCTCGGGGCGGCGGCGGTCGTCGAAGTCGATGTCGAAGTCGGGCATCGACATGCGTTCCGGGTTGAGGAAGCGCTCGAAGATCAGACCGTGCTGCAGCGGGTCCAGGTCGGTGATCCGCATCGCGTACGCGCACATCGAGCCGGCGCCGGAACCACGGCCCGGACCGACCCGGATGCCGTGCTCCTTGGCCCAGTTGATGAAGTCGGCGACGACCAGGAAGTAGCCCGCGTATCCCTTCGAGGTGATCACCTCGATCTCGTACTCGGCCTGCTTGCGGACCTGGTCCGGGATGCCGCCGGGGTACCGCTTGTGCAGGCCGGTCTCGACCTCGGCGACGAACCAGGACTCCTCGTTGTGGCCGTCGGGGCAGGGGAAGCGCGGCATGAACCGGCCCTCGCCCTCGGTGAAGCTGACGTCGCACTGCTCGGCGACCAGCAGCGTGTTGTCACACGCCTCCGGCAGTTCCTTCCACACCTCGCGCATCTCGGCCGCGGTCTTGACGTAGAACTCGTTCGTGTCGAACTTGAACCGGTTCGGGTCGGACAGGGTCGAGGCGGACTGCACACACAGCAGCGCAGCGTGGGCGACCGCGTCCTCGGGCTTGGTGTAGTGCAGGTCGTTGGTCGCGAGCAGCGGCAGCTTCAGCTCACGGGCCAGCTTGAGCAGGTCGCGCTGGGTGTTCCGCTCGATGTCGAGATTGTGGTCCATCAGCTCGCAGTAGAAGTTCTCCGGGCCGAAGATGTCACGGAACTCGGCCGCCGCCTCGACGGCCTCCTTGTACTGGCCCAGCCGGAGCCTGGTCTGCACCTCACCGCCCACGCACCCCGTGGTCCCGATCAGCCCCTGACCGTAGGTCTGCAGCAGCTCGCGGTCCATCCGGGGCTTGAAGTAGTAGCCCTCGAGGCTGGCCAGCGAGCTCATCTTGAACAGGTTGTGCATGCCGGAGGTGTTCTTCGCCAGCAACGTCATGTGGGTGTACGCACCGCTGCCGGAGACGTCGTCGCGGCCCGAGTTGGCGTCGCCCCACTTGACCCGCTTCCGCTCGCTGCGGTGGGTGTGCGGCGTCAGGTACGCCTCGACGCCGATGATCGGCTTGACGTCGTACTTCTTCGCGGTCTTCCAGAACTCGTAGGCCCCGAACACGTAGCCGTGGTCGGTGGTGGCGATGGCCGGCATGCCCATCTCCTGGGCGGTTTTGAGTAACTCGTCGATCCGCGCGGCGCCGTCCAGCATGGAGTACTCGGTGTGCACGTGTAGATGCACGAAACTGTCGCTGGACGCCATGTCTACGCAGACCTCCCAGGGCGTGAGTGAGCGGGACTGACACAGCCTATGCGGGCCCCACCGACAGTTTTCGCAGACCCTCCGACCGTCCCGGCCGGCGCTCCGAAGTCGCCCGATATCCGGTCGTGGACCAGACCAGGTTCACACCAGTTCGCTGTGGTCGCCGGTCACGACCAGGGCTTGGCCGTCGTGCATGGGGAGGTAGGGGACTTTGGTGCGGTCGTAGAGGGCGGCGACTTGCTCCAGGAACTCCATTTCCGGGTGGCCGGGGGAGTTCAGGTGCGGGACGATTGCGTGGTCGAGGACGCCGAGACCGTCGCAGATCACCTCGCCCTCGACCGCGTCGACGTCGTCGCACAGTTCGAGCCCGCGCAGGCTGGGTGCGAGGACGCACGGCCCCGCGCTGTACCCGGCGTACACCAGGTGGTCGGAGCGGATCAGATCGGGGAGGATCCGGTCGGCGCCGGAGCGCGCCATCGCCTCGCGGAGTACGAAGACGTTCCCCCCGCGGACCCAGACTCCGTCGTACGTCGAGAAGTCGGCGGTCTCCCGGAGATCGAGCTCCTCGGGACGCAGACCCAGTTCGGTCAGCCAGGTGATCTCGGCCGCCACCTTCTCCTTGCGTTCGCCAGGCTCCTCGAAGTCGATCGAGTTGCAGATGACGGCGACCCGGCCGCTCGGTGGCAGGAGTGCCACCAGGCGCTCGGGATGGTCGCCCAGGCGGAAGGAGGACAGGTACAGCCTCACTGCGAGTCCACGAGCAGATCCAGCGCGTGGTCGAGGTCGTCCGGGTACTCCGAGGTGAACTCGACGTACTCGCCGGTGCCGGGGTGGTTGAAGCCGAGGCGCATGGCATGCAGCCACTGCCGGGTCAGCTGGAGCCGCTCGGCGAGCACCGGGTCGGCGCCGTACGTCAGGTCGCCGCAGCACGGATGGCCGATGGCGGACATGTGGACGCGGATCTGGTGGGTGCGGCCTGTCTCGAGGGTGATCTCGAGCAGGGTCGCGTACCGGAACGCCTCGAGCGTCTCGTAGTGGGTGACGCTCGGCTTGCCGCCCGCGACGACGCCGAACTTGTAGTCGTGGTGCGGGTGCCGGTCGATCGGCGCGTCCACTGTCCCGGTGAACGGGTCCGGGTGGCCCTGGACCAGCGCGTGGTAGATCTTCTTGACCGTGCGCTCCTTGAAGGCGCGCTTGAGCACGGTGTACGCGTACTCGGTCTTGGCGACGACCATCAACCCGGAAGTACCGACATCGAGCCGGTGCACGATGCCCTTGCGCTCGGCGGCGCCGCTGGTGGAGATCGTGAAGCCGGCTCCGGCCAGGTGGCCGATCACGGTCGGGCCGGTCCAGCCGGGCGACGGGTGCGCGGCGACTCCGACCGGTTTGTCGACCACGATGATCTCGTCGTCGTCGTACACGATCCGGAGGTTGTCCACGGTCTCGGGTACGACGGTCACCGCGGCGGGCGGAGCCGGTAGCTCGACGTCCAGCAGTACGCCGGCCGCCACCCGGGACGACTTGGGAGCCGGGGCACCGTCGACCTGGACCAGGCCGGACTCGATCAGCTCGGCGGCCTTGGTCCGGGACACGCCGAACAGGCGGGACAGAGCCGCGTCCAGGCGCTCGCCGGCCAGCCCGTCCGGCACCATCACGGTCCGGGAGTCACTCACTTCCGGTGGTCTTTCGTACCGTCCAGGCGGACGCCGCGCAGGGTCTGGAGGACCAGCAGGCAGGCGGCCGTGGTGACCGCCATGTCGGCGACGTTGAAGATCGCCCAGTGCGGGGTCTGCAGGAAGTCGATGACGTGGCCGTGGAACGGCGACGGCTCACGGAAGACCCGATCCATGATGTTGCCGACCGCACCGCCGAACAGCAGCCCGAACGCGATCGCCCAGCCCACCGACCCCAGTCGCCGGGACAGATAAATGACCCCGGCCGCGACGGTGATCTGGACGACGCTGATGTACGGCGTATACCCGGCGCCGAGACTGAATGCGGCCCCCGAGTTCCGGATCAGGTTGAACTTCAGCAGGCTCCCGATCACGTTCACCGGCTCACCCGGCGTCAGATGCTGGAGCGCCAGAGCCTTCGTCAACTGATCCAGCCCGAGGATGACCAGCCCGACGACGGCGAAGATGACGGTCCACTTCCAGGACTTCTTCGGCGGCGGCGTGGCCGGGTCCGGAGACGACGGAGAACCGGCCGACTCGTGGTCGGCCGGTTCCGGCGTCGGTTCAGCGTCGTCCCCCGCCTGACGGGACGAGGTGTGGTTCAGCGGCGTTCTTCGCGTTCTTTGCATGACACGCACAGTGTCGCACGCGGAAACGCCTGCAACCGACCCTTGCCGATCGGGTTGCCACAGCTCTCACAGACGCCGTAGGTGCCGTTCTCGATCCGGGCCAGCGCCCGCTCGATCTGGTCCAGCATGTCCCGGGCGTTGTTGGCCAGCGACATCTCGTGGTCGCGCTCCAGCGTGGTGGAGCCGACGTCGGCCTGGTCGTTACCGGCTCCGTCACCGCCGTCGCGGAGCAGGCCCACGATCTCCTGCTCGGCGTCGCGGATCTCCTCCCGCAGGTGCACCACGTCGGCCTCCAGCTCGCCGCGCAGTTCGGCCAGCTCGGCCGACGTCCACGGGGTCTCCCCGGATTTCACCGCGAGGGTCTCAGCCTTGCGTGCTGCGGACTTCGCCGGCGCCGTTGCCGGGGCCCTGTTCTCGTTCGTCTTCATGGCCACCCTCTTCGTCGGAGCTTTCTTGGCAGGGGTCTTCGCAGCTGTCTTCTTCGCCGCGGCCGAACTTGTGGATTTCTTCGCCGCGGAAGTCTTCTTGGCCGGTGAGGTCTTCGCCGGCGCCTTCTTGCGGGCCGTGGTCTTGGCCTGCTCGGTCGTCTTCTTCGCGGCGCTCTTCTTGGCCGCGGCGGTGCGTTGGGGGGCGGTCTTCTTGGGAGCCGATGTAGCCATGGTCAGCTACCCCCTGCCTTCGTCGGAGACTGAAGCGGACTGGTCGCAAGACATTAGGCCACGTGTTCACCACGTGCCAGTCCGACGCGCAGACCGTGGACATACGGTAGTCGGTTCTTCAAGGCCACTCGATGTTCCGCGCGTCACAGTCGCATCTGCGACTGTCTCACCACCCGAGTCTGTTTCGTTCCGAACGAGCATCAGTTCGGACCCAACTGGAATTCAGCCGAGCATCTGTTCGATGCCCCGGCCGGATGTCGCTCTCCTCCCCCTTTGACGTCCTACCGCAGACCGAGGTCCGGAAGCACCCGAGCCCGCGGGAGAATTCTCATCCCTGAATCCTCCCCTGACCACTACTTTTTACTGCCCCACCCCGCCGGCCCCGGTCACTTAACGATTCGTAGTTGCCTGGTACTACGCCGTACACTGACAACCGCGATCCGCAAAGGCAGTGATGGGGCCATCACCCCGGAGCCGCCGGAAGAACGGTCCGCAAGGACCTATTAGAACCGGCCGCGGCGCGGGAAGGAAGTGGGTAGCTCCACCGGGAGTTACCAAGGAGGGTGGTACCGCGCGGTATCCGGCGACCAAAAGCCTGGTACTTCGTCCCTCGTCAGCAGGTCACTGGCGACGAAGGACGACGAAACGATGGCGGCAGACACCCCGTGGCGGCAGGTCCCGGCACAAGTTGACTTTCCCGCGCTCGAGCGCGAGGTGCTCACCCGGTGGGACGAGCACGATCCCTTCGCCAAGAGCCTCGAGCAGTCCGCGGGCGGACAGCCGTGGACGTTCTTCGAAGGCCCGCCGACGGCGAACGGCATGCCCGGCACCCACCACATCGAGGCCCGCGTCTTCAAGGACGTGTTCCCGCGCTACCGGACCATGAAGGGCTTCTGGGTCGAGCGCAAGGCCGGCTGGGACTGCCACGGCCTGCCGGTCGAGGTCGCGGTGGAGAAGGAACTCGGTTTCACCGGCAAGAACGACATCGAGGCGTACGGCATCGCCGAGTTCAACGCCAAGTGCCGTGAGTCGGTCCTGCGGCACGTGGACGCCTTCGAGGTGATGACCCGGCGGATGGGTTACTGGGTCGACCTCGAGAACCCGTACCGGACCATGGACGCGCCGTACGTGCAGTCGGTCTGGTGGTCGCTGAAGCAGATCCACGACAAGGGCCTGCTGGTCGAGGACTACCGCATCACGCCGTACTGCCCGCGCTGCGGCACCGGTCTGTCCGACCACGAGCTCGCCCAGGGCTACGAGACTGTCGTCGACCCGTCGGTCTACGTCCGCTTCCCGCTCACCTCCGGACCCCTGGCCGGCCAAGCGTCGCTGCTGGTCTGGACGACGACACCTTGGACGCTCGTTTCAAACACTGCTGTCGCAGTTCATCCCGATGTCGAGTACGTCGTCGCGACCGACGGCACCGAGTCGCTCGTCGTGGCGGAGCCGCTGCTGGACCGGCTTGGTGAGGGCTGGACGGTGACCGGCGGGTACGGCGGTCGTGAGATGGAGCGTTGGACCTACCAGCGACCGTTCGAGCTGGTCGAGTTCCCCGAGCCGGCGCACTACGTCGTACTCGCCCAGTACGTCACCACTGAGGACGGCACCGGTCTGGTGCACCAGTCCCCCGCGTTCGGCGCGGACGACCTCGCGGTCAGCCGCGCGTACGACCTGCCGGTCGTGAACCCCGTCGACAGCAACGGCCACTTCGCCGCCGACGTGCCGCTGGTCGGCGGGCAGTTCTTCAAGAAGGCCGACGAGACCCTGGTCAAGGACCTCCAGGACCGCGGCCTGCTCTACAAGCACGTGCCGTACGAGCACCCGTACCCGCACTGCTGGCGCTGCCACACCCCGGTCATGTACTACGCCCTCCCCTCCTGGTACATCCGCACCACCCAGGTGAAGGACGCGCTGCTCCGGGAGAACGAGAAGACCAACTGGTACCCGGACTCGGTCAAGTGGGGCCGGTACGGCGACTGGCTGCGCAACAACATCGACTGGGCCGTGTCCCGGACCCGCTACTGGGGTACGCCGCTGCCGATCTGGCGGTGCGCGGACGACCACCAGGTCTGCGTCGGGTCGCTGGCCGAGCTCAGTGAGCTGGCCGGCCGCGACGTGAGCGAGACCGACCCGCACCGGCCGTACGTCGACGACATCACCTTCGCCTGCCCGACCTGCGGCGCGGAGTCCCGCCGGGTGCCCGAGGTGATCGACGCCTGGTACGACTCGGGCTCGATGCCGTTCGCGCAGTGGGGCTACCCCTGGGTCGAGGGCTCGAAGGAGAAGTTCGAGCAGACCTACCCGGCCAACTTCATCTCCGAGGGGATCGACCAGACTCGCGGCTGGTTCTACACGCTGATGGCGATCGGCACGCTGGTCTTCGACGAGTCGCCGTACCGCGATGTCGTCTGCCTCGGCCTGATCATGGCCGAGGACGGCCGGAAGATGTCCAAGCACCTGGGCAACATCCTGGAGCCGATGAGGCTGATGGACGACCACGGCGCCGACGCCGTGCGGTGGTTCATGACCGCGTCCGGCTCACCGTGGAAGGCCCGCGGCCTCGGGCCGAACGTGCTGAACGAGATCGTCCGGAAGGTGCTGCTCACCTACTGGAACACGGTCGCCTTCCACGCTCTGTACGCGCGGCTGGCCGACTGGTCGCCCACGGACGCGCCACCGGTCGCCGAGCGATCGGTGCTGGACCGCTGGCTGGTCGGCGAGACGCACCGGCTGGTCCGCGACGCCGACGAGGCGTACGCCGTCTACGACACGCAGAAGCTGGGCACGGCGATCGGCGGCTTCGTCGACGTGCTTTCGAACTGGTACGTCAGGCGTTCGCGCCGCCGGTTCTGGGCCGGTGACCGGGGCGCGCTGGCGACGCTGCACGAGACGCTCGAGACGCTGACCCGGGTGATGGCGCCGCTGACGCCGTTCGTCACCGAGTGGGTCTGGCAGGACGTGTTCCGCCCGGTCACGCCCGGTCTCCCGGAGTCGGTGCACCTGACGACGTTCCCGGCGTACGACGAGAACCTCATCGACGATGCACTCGCACAGCATGTGTCGATGGCACGTCGCGTGGTCGAGCTCGGCCGCTCGGCGCGGGCCGAAGCGAAGGTGCGCACGCGCCAGCCGTTGTCCCGGGCATTGGTCGGATCGGCGGCGATCGCTGACCTGTCGCCGCAGTTGCTGCGCGAGATCGCCGACGAGCTCAATGTCGGTTCGGTCGAACCGCTCTCCTCAGCCGGCGCGGACCTGGTCGAGTTCTCCGCGAAGGGCAACTTCCGCGAGCTCGGCAAGCGGTTCGCCAAGCAGACCCCGGTGGTCGCCGCCGCGATCGCCGCGGCCGACGCCGCCGCCCTCGCCGCCGCACTGAAGGAGTCGGGTACGGCGACTGTCGTCGTGGACGGCGAGAACGTCGAGGTCGGCGAGTCCGAGGTGCTGCTGTCGGAGCGGCCGCGCGAAGGCTGGTCCGTGGTGAACGAGCAGGGCGAAACCGTTGCCCTCGACCTCGAGGTCACGCCGGAGCTCAAGCAGGCCGGCCTGGCCCGCGAGGTCATCCGGACCCTGCAGGAAGCCCGGAAGAACGCCGGCCTCGAGGTCTCGGACCGGATCAAGGTCTGGCTCACCTCGACCGACACCGACCTGACCGATGCCCTCGGCAAGCACAGCGACGAGATCGCCCGCGAGGTCCTGGCAGTCGAGCTCGCGCACTCGGCCCCGACCGAGACGCCGGACGTTGCCACCGGCACCGAAGACGACCTGCACCTCACCTACTGGCTAGCCAAAGCCTGACCCCCTCCCACCTCACTCCACCCATCCCACCTCACCCCACCTCACTCCACGCATCCCACCCCGCCCGCGTGCCCGCCCGCCCGCCCGTCCGTCCATGCCCTTTGGTGGGCTGACCCACCGGATGGGGGGTTGGCCATCGGCAGGCGGCTGGCCAACCCTCCATCTCGTGGGTCAGCCCATCAGACGGGGGCGGGCGCGCGGGTCCGCGGGTCTGCATGCGGGCGGGAGGGCGGGTGCACGGGTGGGCACGCCGGCGAGTGGGTCGACCCACCGGATTGAGGGTTGGCCATCGGCAGGCGGCTGGTAAACCCACCGCCTCGTGGGTCAACCCACCAGACGGGGGCGGACGGGCGGGCGCGCTGTCTGCATGCGGGCGGGCGGGAGGGCGGGTGCACGGGCGGGCACGCCGGCGAGTGGGTCGACCCACCGGATTGAGGGTTGGCCATCGGCAGGCGGCTGGCAAACCCACCGTCTCGTGGGTCAGCCCACCAGACGGGGCGGACGCGCGGGTCTGCATGCGGCCGGGCGGGTGGGTCTGCATGCGGCCGGGCGGGTGGGTCTGCACGCGGGCGGGCGGGCGAGTGGGTCTGCACGCGGGTGGGAGGGCACGCGGGCCGGTGGGTTAGCGGGGTGGGCGGACGGTGCGGGCTCGGAGGGATGGGGTGGCGCCGAGGTGGTTGATGGTGTCGACGAGCACCAACCGGGCTGCTTCGATGCGCTCGGTGCCGAGGGCTCGGCGGAGTTCTGCATCCAGGGCCGCCCGATGACGCCGGGCCGCGGCGATCACGGACTGTCCCCGCTGGGTGAGTACGACGTTCCGCGCGCGAGCGTCGGCGGGATCCGGCTCGCGGGTCAGGTAGCCCCGCCGCTCCAGGTCCACCACTGACTTGGACGCGGCCTGCTGGGTGACGCCGAGACGCTCGGCCAGTGTGCTGATCGTCACCGGGCCGCCGATCAGATGCTGGAAGATCACCCCGTCGGCGAATCGGGTGTCCTCGAAACCGTCCGCCACCAGCCGGCGCTGGAGCTCGTCGGCCAGCGCCCAGCCGGCGAACAGCGAGGCGAGTGAGAGGTCCGCACCGGCCGGATCGAAGTCCATGCCGCGAACTATACAACCGTGGTTGTGCATCGGCTAACCTACAACCATGGTTGTGCAAAAGGAGTTTCTGGATCGGGCGCACCGGATCGTGTGGTGCACCGTCGCGACCGTCGGTCCGGATCACCGGCCGCGGACCCGCATCCTCCATCCGCTGTGGGAACTGGCGGATGAGCTGACCGGGTGGATCGTCACGCGGGCGACGCCGGTGAAGGTGCGACACCTTGCCTACAGCCCGTACTTGAGTTGCAGCTACTGGGAGCCCGGTCATCAAGTGGCTGTCGCGGACTGCCGCGCGGAGTGGATCGCCGATGTCGCGACCCGGCAACGAGTCTGGGAGCTGTACCGGGGCGAGCCGGCACCGCTCGGCTACGACTTCTGGAGTGTGTTCCCCGACGGCCCGGCCGGGGAATCGCCCTCCCTGCTACGGCTGACGCCGTACCGGCTGCGGCTCACCGACGTCGAGACGCTCAGTGGCCGGAAGGATCCGCTCGCCTGGCCCTGACACCCTGTCACCGCAACGGGACGGTGTGTCAGAAGTGGCCAGACATGCCGAAGAGGCGGTGCCGCCGGAAAGCACCGCCTCTTCTCGAGGTTTTTAGACGCCGTGACCGTGAGCCTGGGCGCGAGCCTCCGGGCGGAAGCCGTTGCGCGGGCTGAGCGTGTCGTCGCCGTTCCCGAGCGCCTTGAGCTGCTCGGTGAAGTACGTCTTCAGCCGGCTGCGGTACTCGCGCTCGTAGGCGTGCAGGTCGTCGATCGTGCGCTCGAGCTGACCCTTCTGCTTCTCCAGCGTGCCGAGCATCTGGGCCCGGCGCTCGGCGATCTCGCCGTCCAGCTTCTCGGCGCGGGCACGGGCCTCGCCGGTCATCCGGTCGGCCTTGCCACGCGCCTCGTTCTCCAGCCGCTCGGCCTTGGCGCGGGCCTCGCCGATGATCTTGTCGGCGGTGTCCTTCGCCTCCTGGACCAGGTCGTCGGAGTGCTTGGTCGCCATTTCCAGCAGCCGCACGGCGGAGCTGGACGCGTCCCCGACAGTGCCTGCTGCCGCAGCAGCCCCCGCGGCCGCTACAGCGGGCACCACGGGTGGCTTCTCCTCCGGCTTCTCGACGACGACCGGGGGCTTGGGCTGCTGCACGACAGGCGGCAGCGCAGCGGTCTGGTCGACGACCGGCCGCTCCTGTCCCGCGCCCGCGCGCTGAGCCGCCGCGAGCTTGGCCCGCAGCTCCTCGTTCTCGGCGAGAAGTCGCTCGAGCTCGGCCTCCACCTCGTCGAGGAAGGAGTCGACCTCTGTGACGTCGTAGCCCTCCCGTAGTCGGACGGGCGTGAACTGCTTCGAGCGGACGTCATCCGGCGTCAGCGGCATCTTTCACCTCGTTTGTCTGTGTCTTGGCGGAGTCCCCGTGGCCTTCACCTCGGCGACTCAGTAGATCACGTTATCGCTTCGTTGTGTTCTGACGGAATCCGGGCGGGCGATAACGCTCCACTGCCCCCGCGGAGAGTCTCGACAACTCAGCCGTTCGTCGAGACTCTACCTACCCAGTCCCCGATGTCCTCACCCTCCGACCCGGCAGAACCTCCGCCGGTTCTCTGTCCGCCCCGATCCGCTGGGTCACAGCGATCCGAGCGCGGTCGAGTTGATCGACATCGCCACGGAGACGATCACGAACAGCATCAGCATGGACAGGTCGATCCGGATCCCGCCGGCCCCGATCGGGGGCAGGATCCGCCGAAGCGGGCGCAGGAACGGATCGGTGACCGAGTAGATCAGTTCGAAGAACAGCAGCAGTGGGCCTTTCGGGTGCCACTGCGGCGCGAACATGACGATCAGACTGAGTACGAACCGCGCCACCAGCACCAGGAAGAAGGCGAGCAGCACCCAGTACAGAACACTGAGGACGAGCGTTAGAGCAACCATGTCGTCAATGAGTGTAGAAGACCGGCGAAGGGTTCGGGTCAGCTCTGGTTGTAGAACCCGTCCGCGGCGATCTTCTCCTTCTCCTCGGCGGCCACCGTCACGTTCGGCGGGCAGACCAGGAACACCTTGGTGGTGATCCGCT
This sequence comes from Kribbella sp. NPDC050241, assembly GCF_044459685.1. Lineage (NCBI taxonomy): Bacteria > Bacillati > Actinomycetota > Actinomycetes > Propionibacteriales > Kribbellaceae > Kribbella > Kribbella sp. NPDC050241. The sequence goes on along the minus strand of NZ_JBITJE010000001.1, from coordinate 398,913 downwards.
CGATCGAACCACGGCAGCAGAAGATCAGCCCGGCGGCGAAATCGACCAGCCGCTTGGCATCCGCGTGGTCCATCTCGGTCAAGTTCATGATGACGGGCGTGCCGTCGCGGAAGTGCTCACCGATGACTCGCGCCTCGTTGTAACTGCGCGGGTGCACGGTGGTGATGCGGGCCAACTCGGTAACCTCCGGGGACGGTGCGACACCACGTCGATCTGGAAACTTGCTCACCGTTGCGCCCTGCTCCTCGCGACCCGAGTGAGATTGCGACTCGGTGCGGGATTCACGGGCCTCGCGGCTCTCCCGGCCGGCGGGCACCGGCTCGGGCTCGTGGGACTCCCCGTCGACGGCTGCGTCGTCGTACTCTTCGTAGTCGTCGTACTCGTCGTCGTAGCGAGCGTTGTAGCGCTCCCCGTCCTCGACCAAGCCGAGGTACACACCCATCTTGCGCAGTGCGCCGCTCATGGCCCTCCAGCCCCTCGATCCCGGTTCGACGACAACGGTGAGCAGGAAACAAACCTGCTCGATGTCGACACTAACCGAGTGGAGGACGCGTACCGAGTAAGGCGCGCCCGAGCCGGACGTGTGTCGCGCCGCGCCTGATCGCGGCCTCCAGATCACCGGTCATCCCGGCCGAGATCCAGTCTGCGCCGGGGTGTTCGGAGCGTAGCCGGGACGCTACTTCTTGCAGCCCGGCGAAGGCAACGTCGGGGTCCGACCCCAATGGAGCTACCGCCATCACGCCACCGAGCTCCAGCCGGTCCGCGGCCGCGACCTCCGCGGCCAGTTCCAGTACGGCGTCCGGCTCGACTCCACCCCGTTCGGCGCCGGTCGCTGCCTCACTCGATCCGTACGACGCCAAGCTCACCTGGAGCAGGCAGCGAAGGGTCTTCTCCTCGGCGACAGCGGCCTTCGACAGCGCGGCCACGAGTGACGAGCGGTCCACGGAGTGCACGATCGACGCGTTCCGGGCCACCGAGCGGGCCTTCTTCGACTGCAGTTGCCCGACGAAGTGCCAGGTCAGATCCGGGCAGTCCGGCGCCTTCGCCTTGAGCTCCTGCTCGCGGTTCTCCCCCACGTCCCGGACCCCGAGGGCCGCCAGCGCCCGTACGTCGCTGATTGGGAAGGTTTTGGTGATCGCGACGAGGGTGACCTCGTCCGGAGATCTCCCGGCCGCCTGACAGGCCTTCTCGATCCGTTCCCGGACCTGCTGCAGATTGCTCCGCAGTTCGTCAGCACGTGTGCTCATTCCGCGGCCAGCTTGACCAGACCGGCCAGGCGTCCGCTGACCTTGCCTTCACGCCGGTACGAGTACAGGTTCTCCGACTCGATCGTGCATGCGGTCGCGTCGATGACCTCGACCCCGAGTTCGGCCAGCTGCGACTTCACTCCAGCGGCCACGTCGATGGCCGGCGTACCCCACGTGGTCTCGGAGTACGACGCCGGCACCCGCTCCGCGATCTCGGCCCGCATCTCCGCGGGCACCTCGTAACACTTCCCACATGCATGCGGCCCGAGTACGGCGGTGATGTTCCGGGCACCGAGATCACGCATCGCCTCGACGGTGGCCGGTACGACGCCGACGTACATCCCCGGGCGTCCGGAGTGGGCGGCGCCGATCACGCGTCGCTCGGAATCGGCCAGCAGGACCGGGAGACAGTCAGCGGCGCGGACAGCCAGCACCACATCGGATCTGGTCGTGACTATCGCATCCGCGGTGGGTGTCGGGTCGGCCGGCAACTCGTCCCCCGGCCGGACAACATGAACGTCACGCCCGTGGACCTGGCTGACCCGGACCACAGCCTCCGGCTCGACGCCGAAGGTCGCCGCGATGCGGCGGAAGTTCTCCGCGATCAGGTCTGGATCCTCCCCCGACCCGCCGAGGTTCAGTTCGCCGTACGGCGCTGTGCTCACACCGCCGAAGCGGTCGGTGACGGCGAAGCGGGCAGCGGAGTGAACCTCGTCGTAGCTGAACACGAACAAAGGCTACCGGCCCGGACGCTCCTTACTTGAGGAAGTCCGGGATGTCGAGGTCCTCTTCCGGCTCCGGCTTGCGGACCGGGCGTGCCGGCGCGGGCTGCGAGGAGGTGGAACCGGACGTCGAACCGCCGGCCGGCGAGTTGCTCGGACCGTTGGTCGGCCACGAGTGCGGCGAGGTCGGAGTGGCCGGCGTGTGCGGCGCGGACTGCGACGGCACGGTACGGACCGGGTCACCGCCCTGCGGGCGCGCCGAGTTGGTCGTGCCTGCTCCCGGACGGCCCTCGGTCGGGGCCGGCACAGGGACGGTGTCGTCGGTCGGAGCCGGCGGAGTCGTGGCCTGGCCCGCCGGGGTGCCCGGGGCCGGCTGAGCCGGACCGCCGTTCTGCCCCGCGGTGCCCTGACCCGAGGCCGGCTGACCGGATGCGGACTGGCCTGCGCCAGGCTGACCTTCCGGCGGCTGACCCGGCTGCCCGGTCGCAGGCTGACCGGACTGCTGACCGCTTTGTGCCGGCGGGTTCGTCGTCCCGGACATCGGGGCCGAGTACGACGCATCGGTCGCCGGGCGCGTGGTCTGTGGGCGGGCCGAGTTCATCGCCTGCTCACGGCGCTTCGGCATCCCGCCGTCGAACCCGGCCGCGATCACGGTGACCCGGACCTCGTCGCCGAGCGCGTCGTCGATGACCGCGCCGAAGATGATGTTCGCGTCCGAATGCGCGGACTCCGAGACCAGTTGGGCCGCCTCGTTGATCTCGAACAGGCCCAGGTCGGAGCCGCCGGCGATCGACAGCAGTACGCCGTGGGCACCCTCGATACTTGCCTCGAGCAACGGCGAGGAGATGGCCGCCTCGGCCGCCGCGACCGCGCGGTCCTCGCCGCGGGACGAGCCGATGCCCATCAGTGCGGACCCGGCGTTCGACATGACCGCCTTGACGTCGGCGAAGTCCACGTTGATCAGGCCGGGTGTGGTGATCAGGTCGGTGATGCCGGAAACACCCTGCAGTAGCACCTGGTCGGCCTGCTTGAACGCGTCCAGCACGGACACGGCGCGGTCGGAGATCGTCAGCAGCCGGTCGTTCGGGATGACGATCAGCGTGTCGACCTCTTCGCGCAAGGCGGCGATACCGTCCTCCGCCTGGGTCGCACGGCGCTTTCCCTCGAACGAGAACGGCCGGGTCACCACACCGATCGTCAGCGCACCGAGCGAGCGCGCGATGCGGGACACCACCGGCGCGCCACCGGTGCCGGTGCCGCCGCCCTCGCCCGCGGTGACGAAGACCATGTCGGCGCCCTTCAGCGCCTCCTCGATCTCCTCCGCGTGGTCCTCGGCGGCCTTCTGCCCGATCGCCGGGTTCGCGCCGGCGCCGAGGCCCCGGGTCTCCTCCCGGCCGATGTCGAGTTTGACGTCCGCGTCGCTCATCAGCAACGCCTGCGCGTCGGTGTTGATGGCGATGAACTCAACGCCCTTCAGACCGTGCTCGATCATCCGGTTGACGGCGTTCACGCCGCCTCCGCCGATGCCGACGACCTTGATGAGTGCCAGGTAGTTCTGCGGTGCCGCCACGTCCGCGCCTCTCGCCTCGTTCGTTTCCCGTTGTCCAGCGAAAAGACTGAACCTCAACTGAATGCTTAGACTTATGTCAACTTTAGATTACGACGCACGGTACGGGACGCTTCCAGCCAAAGTCCACGCGCCTCGCCGCACACTCCCGTGATGTGATCCCTCACCGCTTTTCCCCTTTGGTGACAGGGAGATCGGGTGCCGAGACGTCGTACACCTTCGCCTTGCGCTTCATCAGTACGCTGAGTACTTCCGCCTTGCGCTCGCTGTCATCGGAGCTGCCCCAGACGACCTTCACCCCGGAGCCGAGGTTGAGGGTGATCGAGTCCGGCGACTCCGCCGAGATCGACCCGACCTGGGCCCGCAACGTGTCCGGCAGCGCCGCCGAAACCGTCACCAGCGAACGGATCGTGACGTCGCGCCGGGAGCCGGTCACCTTGGCCTCCGGCAGCCCGGCCGGCCGGTCCGGAACGGTCTTGAACGTCGTACCGGTCGCGTCGACCAACTCGAACCGCGACCCGTCGGTGACGACCACCACCGGGACCCGTTCCGTGACGACGATCACGACCTTGTTCGGCCACGCGCGGGTCACCTGCGCGTCCGCCACCGCCGGAATGGTCCGGACCCGGTCGGCGATCGAGCGCAGATCGACCTTCGCCAGCGGCGTCCCGACCGGTGCCTCGGCGACGTTCTGAATCGTTGCCACCGGCACCGTGTCCGCACCGCTCACCCGGACGCCGTCGACTGCGAAGGCGGACGAGTAGTAGAACAACCAGACGATCACACCGGCCACGACGACCAGTGCGCCGCCGATGGCCCACGGCAGCCAACTCCGCCACCGCACGAGCCGTTGCCGGCGCGCGAACCGCTGCTGTGCCCGAGCCAGATCAGCGCTCTGGCTCATTCAACAAACCCCACGCAATTACTCCACCACAGGGGCAAGGGCTTCCGCGGCAGACTCGCGGGCGGCGGCGCGTTCGGCCAGCAGACCAACGACCTCCGGCCCGATCAGGGTCACGTCACCGGCGCCCAGGGTCACCACCAGGTCGCCGGGCTCGGCCAGGTCGGCGACCAGCTGAGGTACGGCGGACCAGGACGGCTCGAAGCGGACCTGGTCCGGCTTCAACGGAACGTGGTTCGCGATCAGGGCGCCGGTGACACCGGGCTCCGGGTCCTCGCGGGCGGCGAACACGTCCATCACGACGACCTCGTCGGCCAGCGCGAGCGCCTCCGAGAACTCGGTGGCGAAGATCCTGGTCCGGCTGAACAGGTGCGGTTGGAAGCACGCGACCACGCGGCCCTCCCCCGCGACCTGCCGGGCCGCGGTCAGGTCGACGGCCAGCTCGGTCGGGTGGTGAGCGTACGAGTCGAACACCCGTACGCCGTCCTCGAGACCCTTGAACTCGAACCGCCGCCCGGTGCCGGTGAACGACGCCAGCCCCTCGGCGAGGTCGGCCGCGGAGAACCCCAGGCCCAGGCCGACCGTCAGCGCGGCCGACGCGTTCAGCGCGTTGTGCTTGCCCGCCTGCTGCAACTGCACCATCGGAAGCTTGCGGCCGCGGTACACCGGCACGAACGACTGCGTCGCCCCGGTCGCCGTGATCTCGGTGACGCGCAGGTCCGCGTCCTCCGACTCGCCGTACGTGCGGACGTCGATCCCCTGGTCCTGCGCGTACGCCGCCAGCCGGCGCGCACCCGCGTCGTCGTGGCAGATCACCATGAAGCCGCCGGCCAGCACGCGACCGCAGAACTCCTCGAAGGCCTTCCGGTAGCTGGCCTCGTCACCGTAGTTGTCCAGGTGGTCCGGCTCGACCGACGTGACGATCGACACCTCGGGCGTGTACGTCAGGAACGACTTGTCCGACTCGTCCGCCTCGGCGACGAACAGGTCACCGCTGCCGTCGTGGGCGTTCGAGCCCGACTCGTTCAGGTTGCCGCCGATCGCGTACGACGGATCCGCCCCGCAGTGCTGCAACGCGACGGTCAGCATCGAGGTCGTGGTCGTCTTTCCGTGCGTGCCGGCGATCGCCAGCGTCCGGCGGCCGACCATCACCGAGGCGAGCGCGGCGGCCCGCGGCAGGATCGGGATTCCGGCGGCCCGTGCCGCGACCACCTCGGGGTTGGTCTCGCGGATCGCGGTCGACACCACCACGGTGTCCACGGCCGCGACGTGTTCGGCGGCGTGGCCGACCCAGCAGGTGGCGCCGAGCGCGCGCAGCGCGGCCAGCACCTTGCTGTCCTTGGCGTCGGAGCCGGACACCTCGATGCCGCGGGACGCCATGATCCGGGCGATCCCGGACATGCCGGCGCCGCCGATACCGACGAAGTGCACCCTGCCCAGCTTCTCCGCGGGCAGCGTTGTGTGAGGAGCGGTGACGATCACGAAGCAGACCCCACCACATCCAGGATGATCCGCGCCAATCGCTCGTCGGCATCCGTACGGATCACGCCGGTCGCTGCTGTGGACATGGCTGTCAGACGCTCGCGGTCGTGCAGAAGTTGCGGCACGTTGGCCCGGACCCAGTCCGTCGTCATCTCCGCGTTGTCGATCAGCACACCTCCACCCACGTCCACCACCGGCTTCGCGTTCAATCGCTGCTCACCGTTACCGATCGGCAGCGGAACGTAGATCGCGGGCAGGCCGACACCGGACACCTCGGTGACCGTGTTCGCACCCGAGCGGCCGACGACCAGGTCAGCCGCGGCGTACGCGAGGTCCATCCGGTCGACGTAGTTCAGCACGACGTACGGGTAGCGACCGGTCTGCGGGACCTCGAGGGCGTTCTTCGGGCCGATCGCGTGCAGCACCTGGATCCCGGCGGCCTGCAGGTCCGCGGCGGCGCCGGAGACGGCCTGGTTGATCTGCTGCGCGCCCTGCGAGCCACCGGTCACGAACAGCGTCGGCGCGTCCGGGTCCAGTCCGAAGAACTGACGAGCCTCGGCGCGCAGCGCGGCCCGGTCCAGCGTGGAGATCGCTCGCCGGATCGGCAGGCCGACGTACTCCGCGTGCGGAAGATCCGTACCCGGGAAGGATGTCTTCACGTGCTGCGTGCAGTAGCGGGCGGCGAACTTGTTCGCGATCCCGGGCATCGCGTTGCCCTCGTGGACGACGATCGGCGTCTTCCGCCGCCACGCCGCGACGTACGCGGGTGTGGAGACGTAGCCGCCGAAACCGACCAGGACGTCGGCCTTCGCCTCGTCCAGCACCCTGCGGGCCGCGCCGACCGAGGCGAACATCTTCCCGGGGACGGCGAGCAGGGCGGGCGTGGGCTTGCGCGGCAGCGGCACCGGCGGGATCAACTCGAGCCGGTAACCGGCCTCGGGAATCACGCGGGTCTCCAGGCCACGCTCGGTACCGAGGGCGAGGATCTCGACCGTCGGGTCGATGCGGCGCAGTGCGTCGGCGGTGGCGATCAGGGGTGAGGTGTGGCCGGCGGATCCTCCACCGGCCAGGACGATGCTGGGCACAGCTTTCAACGCTCCCGCGTGTTCTCGTTAGGGCGTACGCCGCGAAGGCAGCCATCCGAACCGCGACCGCCTGGTCTCCTTCAAGGCGGCCTGCGCGCCGGGTTCGGCCTTCGCGAAGGACAGCAGCATGCCGATCGCGATCAGCGTCGGCAGCAGTGCGGAACCACCGTACGACAAAAGCGGGAGCGGAATCCCCACGATGGGTAGCAGTCCGATCACGGCACCCAGGTTGACCAGGGTCTGCGCCATGATCCAGACCGTGATCCCGGCCGCCGCATAGCGGACGAACGGCTGGGTGTTCCGGGTCGCGATCCGCACCCCGGCATAGGCCAGGGTGAGGAACAGGGCGAGCACGGTGAGCGACCCGAACAGGCCGAGTTCCTCTCCGATCACGGAGAAGATGAAGTCGGTGTGCGCCTCCGGCAGGTTGCCCCACTTCTGCCGGCTGTTGCCGATCCCGACACCCCACCAGCCGCCGGTCGAGAGCGCGTAGAACGAGTGGTACGCCTGCCAGCCGACGCCGGACGGGTCGGTGAACGGATCCAGGAACGACGAGACGCGGTCCATCCGGTGCTTCGCTGTGATGACGAAGTACGACGCGATCGTGCCGACCACGGTGATGGTGGCGATGAACAACCGCGTCGGCGCGCCGACCACCCAGATCATGCCGATCATCACGGCCATCAGCACCAGCGCCGTACCGAGGTCGTGCTGTCCGACGACCAGGGCGATCACCAGACCGCAGACCGGCACCATCGGGACCAGCAGATGCTTCCACTGGGTGAGCAACTTCTCCTTGCGCGCGTACAGGTCCGCGCACCACATCACCAGCGCCAGCTTGGCGAACTCACTCGGCTGGATCTGCAGGGGTCCACCGAGGTTCAGCCAGTTCGTGTTGCCCTTCACCCCGACACCGAGGCCGGGCACGTAGGTCAGCACCAGGAGGAACACCGAACCGAGCAGAGCGACGTACGCGAGCATGCGGAAGTGCCGAGGTGTCATCCGGGACGCGACGTACGCCATCGGCAGGCCGACGCCGACCCAGATCAACTGGCGGACGAAGATCGTGTAGCTGTTCCCGTTCGCACGCAGCGACAGGACGCTGGACGCCGACAGGACCATCAGCAGCCCGAGCACCAGCAGCAGGCCGGTCGCACCGAGCAGGATGTGGTACGACGTCAGGGGCCGGTCGAGCACCTCGCGGATGGCGGCAATCCACGGCCGCTCGTCCTGCGCTTTCTTGGGCTGATCCGCGATCGACGTCACGCGATCACTCCCGGATCAGTTGTCGCCGAGCCGGTGCACGGCTTCGGCGAAGGCGTCGCCACGGGCTCCGTAGTTGGCGAACATGTCCCATGATGCGCAGCCGGGCGCGAGCAGCACGGTGTCACCCACCTGTGCCAGCTTCGCCGCCTCCCCCACCACGATCTGCATGGCTCCAGTGTCCGTTGCCTCGACAGTGATTACCGGGACATCCGGTGCGTGTCGGGCAAGTGCTTCGGCGATCACCTGCTTGTCCTGTCCGAGCAGCACGACACCCCGCAGCCGTTCCCTTGCCGCGAGCACCAGTTCGTCGAACGTCGCGCCCTTGGCCTGACCGCCGGCGATCCAGACGACGTGCTCGTACGCCAGCAGCGAGGCCTGCGCCGCGTGCGGGTTGGTCGCCTTCGAATCATCGACATAGTTGACCCCGGCAACTTCCGCGACGTGCGCGATCCGATGCTTGTCCGGGGTGAACCCGCGCAGCCCGTCCCGCACCGCCGTCGCGGGTACGCCGAACGCCCGGGCGAGCGCCGCCGCGGCCAGCGCGTTCGCCACGTTGTGCGGTGCCGCCGGCGTGATGTCCTCGAGCTTCGCCAGCTCCAGCGCGGACGTCTCGCGCTGCTCGACGAACGCGCGGTCGACCAGCAGATCCTCGACCAGGCCGACCATCGACAGTCCCGGCGTACCGAGGGTGAAGCCGATCGCGCGGCAGCCCTCGATCACCTCGGCGTCGATCACCAGTTGCTCGGTGACCGGGTCGGCGACGTTGTAGACGCACGCGATCTGGCAGTTCTCGTAGATCCGGCCCTTGTCCTTCGCGTAGGCCTCCATCGACCCGTGCCAGTCGACGTGATCGGGCGCGAGGTTCAGTACGGCGGCCGAGTGCGCGGACATCGAGTGGGTGAAGTGCAACTGGTAGCTGGACAGCTCCACCGCGATCACGTCGTACGGCTCGGGGTCCATCACGACTTCCAGCAGCGGCAGCCCGACGTTGCCCGCGGCAACGGCACGGTGGCCGGCCGCGGTCAGCATGGCGGTGAGCATCTGCACGGTCGTGGTCTTGCCGTTGGTCCCGGTGATGCACAGCCACGGCGCGGCGTTCGCCGGGTCCCGCAGCCGCCAGGCCAGTTCGATCTCGCTCCAGATCGGCACCTCGCGCTCGTCGGCCTGCGCGACCAGCGGCGCGTACGGCGGGACGCCGGGCGACGTCACCACGATGTCGACGTCCTTCGGGAGTTCCGCCGTACTGCCCGGGCCGAGCGTGATGGTGGCGCCGAGGGTCTCGAGGATCTGCGCCTTCTCGCGCAGTGCCTCGTTGTCCCGATCGTCCAGAACCGTGACGTGCTCGGCGCCGGCCTGCAGCAGTGAGTCGGCGCACGCGTAGCCCGCCGTACCGAAGCCGAGCACGACGAACCGGGTCGTCGCCCAGCCGTCGGAGGTGCGTGTTTCGAGACTCATCCGGCGACCCATTCCGCGTAGAACAGCCCGAGACCGATCACGACACACAGGCCCTGGATGATCCAGAACCGGATCACCACATTGACCTGTTCCCACCCGAGCATCTCGAAGTGGTGGTGCAGCGGCGCCATCCGGAACAATCGCTTGCCCCCGGTCAGCTTGAAGTAGCCGACCTGGAGGATCACCGAGGCGGTGACGATGACGAACAGCCCGCCGAGCAGCAGCACCAGCAGTTCGGTCCGGGTCATCACCGCGAACCCGGCCAGCGCACCACCCAGCGACAGCGAGCCCGTGTCGCCCATGAAGATCTTCGCCGGCGACGCGTTCCACCACAGGAAGCCGAAGAGCGCGCCGGTCAGAGCGGCGGCCACCACGGCCAGGTCGTGTGGATCGCGGACCTCGTAGCACTTGGCGGTCGGGAACGACGCGCAGCTCTGGTTGAACTGCCAGATGCAGATCAGGGTGTACGCACCGAACACCATCATCGACGCGCCGGTGGCCAGACCGTCCAGGCCGTCGACCAGGTTGACGCCGTTCGACATGCCGGCGATCAGCAGCAGGATCCAGATCACCACCAGGATCCCGGCCAGGTGCAGCCAGTTGATGTCGCGGATGAACGAGATGAACGGCGAGGCCGGACGCTGGCCGCGCTCGTCGGGGAACTGCAGCGCGAGGACGGCGAAGGAGACCGCGACCACCGTCTGGCCGGCCAGTTTCGCCTTGCTGCGCAGGCCCAGGCTGCGCTGGCGGACGATCTTGATGAAGTCGTCCAGGAAGCCGACCGCGCCCATGCCGGCGAACAGGAACAGCACCAGGAGCGCCGAGGCGGTCGGCGCGCTCCCGTGGCCGCTGATCATCGTGAACAGCTTCGCCGCGAAGTACCCGACGATGGTGGCGACGATGAAGACGGTGCCGCCCATGGTCGGCGTACCGCGCTTGGTGTGGTGCGAGGTCGGGCCGTCGTCGCGGATCTCCTGGCCGTAGCCACGCCGCGACAGCAGCGTGATCGCCCAGCGGGTGCCGAGCAGCGTCAGCACCATCGACACGGCGCCGGCGAACAGGATCGAGATCACTGCACGTCCTCCGCATACTTGGACAGCTCATCGCGTCCGGTCAGCAGGGCGTCGGCCAGGCTGCGCAGCTTCGCCAGTTTCGAGGATTTGACGAGTACGACGTCGCCCGCGCGCAGCTCGGCCCGCAGCAGCGCGAGCGCTTCCGGAATCGAGTCGACGTACGCCGACTCATTGCCCCAGGAGCCTTCCAGCGACGCACCGAGGTGGATCGGCTTGGCACCCTCTCCGACCACGACGAGACGGTTGACGTCGAGCCGGACCACGAGCCGTCCGATCGCGTCGTGCTCGTCGGTGGAGGTGTCGCCGAGTTCGCGCATCTCGCCCAGCACCGCCCAGGTCCGCGCACCGCGCGAGCGGCCGATCGCGACCAGCGCCTTCAGTGCCGCGCGCATCGAGTCCGGGTTCGCGTTGAAGGCGTCGTTGATGATCGTGACACCGTCCGCCCGCTCGACCAGCTCCATCCGCGCCGCCGACACGCGGCTTGCCGAGTTGAGCCCGGCCACGATCTGTTCGGGGGTGAGGCCGACTGCCGATGCGACGGCCGCCGCGGCCAGCGCGTTCGACACATGGTGCTCGCCGATGAGCTGCAACTGCACTTCGCCGGCGAAGTCGCCGAGGTGCACGGTGAACGCGGGGCGTCCCTCGGCGTCGAGCTTGACGCCCTCCGCGCGGATGTCCGCTTCCGGCGCCTCGCCGAAGGTCAGCACTCGTGCCTGCGTCCGGCTCCGCATCGCCGCGACCCGATGGTCGTCGGCGTTGAGGATCGCCGTACCGCCGGGGACGACGGCCTCGATCACTTCGCCCTTGCCGAGCGCGATGTTGTCCTGGGAGCCGAACTCGCCGATGTGCGAAGTCCCGACGTTCAGCACCAGTCCGATCCGCGGCGGCGTGATCCCGCACAGGTAGGTGAGATCGCCGATGTGCCGCGCGCCCATCTCGGCGACCAGGTACTTCGTGCTCTCGGTCGCCTGCAGCGCGGTGAGCGGGTGACCGATCTCGTTGTTGAACGAGTTCTCCGGAGACACCGTCTCGCCGTACGGGCGGATCAGCTGCGCGATCAGGTCCTTGGTGCTGGTCTTGCCCGACGAGCCGGTCAGGGCGATCACGACGAGGTCGGGCAGCCGGCTGACCACGAGCCGGGCCAGATCGCCGAGCGCCTTCTGGGTGTCGGCGACAACGATGCAGGGCGCACCGTCGATCGGCCTCGTCGTGAGTGACGCCGTGACGCCGGCCTCGGACGCCGTACCGACGAAGTCGTGCCCGTCGACCCGCTCACCGGGCAGGGCGACGAACAGCCCGCCGGGAGCGGCTGCTCGCGAATCGATCACCACCGCACCGTCGACGACGGCCGACGGGTCCACACCCACCAGCTCGCCGTGGACCGCCTCGGCGATCTCACCGCACCTGACTCCGATCACCGCTCAGCCTCCAGCAACTCACGCACGGTTTGGCGGTCGTCGAACGGGTGGATCACACCGCCGACGTCCTGGCCTGTCTCATGGCCCTTACCCAGTACGACGACGGTGTCGCCCGGTCCGGCCAGCTCGATCGCGGTCGCGATGGCCCGCCTCCGGTCACCGATCTCGTGCAGGTCGACGCCCGGGACCGCCTGCCGGGCACCCTCGAGCGCGGCGGCCCGGATCGCCGCCGGGTCCTCGCTGCGCGGATTGTCGTCGGTGACTATGACGACGTCCGATCCCCGCGCGGCCGCGGCGCCCATCTGCGGGCGCTTGCCCGCGTCGCGGTCACCGCCGCAGCCCACGATGGCGAACAGCCGGCCCTTCGTCGCGCCGCGCGCCGCCTTCAGCGCGAGCTCCACCGCGTCCGGCGTGTGCGCGTAGTCGACGATCACCGCGAGGCCGTCCTCACGGGTGAACGCCTCCATCCGCCCCGGCACGGTCGCGGTCCTCAGTCCGGCCGCGATCGCCTCCGCCGGTACGTCGAGCTGCCGCAGCATCGCGGTCGCCAGCAGCGCGTTGGCCACGTTGAAGTCACCGGGTAGCGCGATCTCGACGGTCAGCGTCTCCCCCGGCCCCTGGATGTCGAGAACGGTCGTGCCGTGCTCGGACTGGTGCCGGCTCGCGACGGTCCAGTCGGCCTCGCCGGTCGTGGACACAGTCACCAGCGGTACGACGGTCTGTGCGGCCAACCGGCGTCCGTACTCGTCGTCGATGGTCACCACCGCCACATCACACCGCTCCGGGGTGAACAAGGAGGCCTTCGCGGCGAAGTACTCCTCGAACGTGTTGTGGAAGTCCAGGTGGTCCTGGGTGAGATTGGTGAACCCGGCCACCGCGAACCGCGCGCCATCCACGCGGCCCATCGCCAACGCGTGGCTCGACACCTCCATAGAGCACCACGCCACCGCGTGCTCCCGCATCACCGCGAACAACGCCTGCAGATCGGTCGCCTCCGGAGTGGTCCGGACGCTCTTCACCACCTCGTTGCCGATCCGCGTCTCGATCGTCCCGATCAACGCCGCCTGACCGAGCCGACGCAGTACGGCGTCCAGCAGGAAGCAGGTCGTGGTCTTGCCGTTCGTGCCGGTGATACCGATCAGCCGCAGCTCACTGGTCGGCTCACCGTAGATCCGGGCAGCGACCGCGCCGAGCACGTCCCGCGGCTTGTCGACCACCAGGACCGGCAGACCGGTCGCGTTCGCCCGCTCCTCGCCGGTGGGATCGGTCAGTACGGCGACCGCCCCGGACTGTTGCGCCTTCGCCACGAAAGCTGCACCGTGCGTGATCGCACCCGGCAGAGCGGCATACAGGTCACCAGGAAGGACGGAGCGCGAGTCGAGCGAGACACCGGTGATGCCGGCTGACGCTGCCGGGGTCCGCGCGTGGGCGACCCTGGCGACCTCGGCGAGGTCGACCGGCACGATGTGCCGTGGCCTGATCGCTGCGACGGCGCCGCCTGCGGCGGAAGGGTTGGACACGGGCCCAGAGGCTACCGCTCCGAGCACCCTGAGTCCTACCTGACCCTGCGTCACCAGGTGATGGGAACGTCGGGCTGCTTCGCCCCCGTCGGTGGGACGACGTACTTCTGCAGCGCGTAGCTCATCACGTCTCGGAACACCGGTCCTCCCTGGAAGCCACCACCCCGCGCACCCAAGGGATCGTGCAGTACGACGTACGTCACGAACCGTGGGTTGTCGGCTGGGGCGAATCCGGCGAAAGAAGTCGCCCATTTGCGGTAGCACCCGCAGGCCGAGTCGACTTCCTGGGCGGTACCGGTCTTGCCGGCCACCAGGTAGCCGTCGATCGCCGCCTGCGGTGCGGTGCCCTTCTTCGCGGTCACCGCCTCCATCATCGTGGCGACCTCCTTGGCGGCCTTCTCGCTCACCACCCGGCGCGGCGGGGCGGTCTGGTTCGGCGTGGTGGTGCCGTTCGCGTCGACGTAGTTGCGGACCAGCTTCGGCGGCACATAGACGCCGCCGTTCGCGACCGCGTTCACCGCGGCGGTCATCTGCACCGCGTTCGCCGACAGGCCCTGGCCGAACGCGACGTTCGACCGGGTCAGCTCGCTCCACTCGTCACCCGGCGGCATCAGACCCTTGCTCTCGCCCGGGTAGTTCAGCCCGGTCGGCGCGCCGAAGCCGAAGTCGTGCAGGTACTTCACGAACTGCGGGATCCGCATCTGCTGTGAGGCCATGATCGTGCCGACGTTCGACGACTTCGCGACCACCCCGGCGATCGTGAGGTTCAGCGTGCCGTGGTCCCAGTGGTCCTTGATCGTGCGCCGCTGCACCTCGATGCTGCCCGGGACCCGGAGCTTGGTGTTCAGGTCGATCAGGCCGGCGTCGGCGAGAGCGGCCATGGTGACCACCTTCTGCACACTGCCCGGCTCGTAGGTCCGCTCCAGCGCGGGGTTCTTCAACTGGTTCGGCGAAGTGACGCTCTTGTTCGGGTCGAAGCTCGGGTAGTTGGCCATCGCGAGGAGCTCGCCGGACTTCACGTCCATCGTGACCACGGTGCCGGCGCTGGCCTTGTACTGCTTCACCGTCTGCTCGATCCGCTTCTCGGCGAACCACTGCAGGTCCGCGTCCAAGGTGAGCTGCACGCCGACGCCGGGCTTCGGCTCCTCGACCGTGTGGTTCGCGTTCGGGATCTTGTTGCCCTTGGTGTCGACCTCGTACATCGCCTTGCCGTCCTGGCCGGACAGCTTGTCGTTCAGCCCGTACTCGAGTCCGGACAGCCCCTTGCCGTCCGCGCCGACCACGCCGACCACGTTCGCGGCGATGGTGCCGTTCGGGTGGCTGCGGACCGGGTCGTCCTCGGTGTAGAGGCCGGCCAGCAGCGGAGCCCCCTGGTCCTGCGGCTTGGCCTTGTTCTGCTCATTGATGTCGGCGTTGCGCTGCTTCATCGCGGCCTGGATCTCGTTCCAGGTCTGCGGGGCGACCTGGCGGGCGAGACGGACGTACCGGCCCTTCCCGGTCATCGCGGTGACGAGCTTGTCGTATGTCGTACCGGACAGCTTGGGAGCCATGATCGCGGCGAGCTGCGTCGCGACCGGGCCGGTCTGGGTCGGGTCCGCGGTGATCGCGACCGCCTCCTCGGAGACCGAGAACGGAACGCCGTTGCGGTCGACGATCGCGCCGCGAGAGGCGTACAGGGGGAACGGCTTGGTGTTCTCCCGACTGGCCGCCTGGGCATAGCTGTCCGGGTCCACGCCCTGCAGCAGCACCAGCCGCCCGGCGAACAGCGACAGCACGAACGCCATCACCCCGAACGTCACCCGCAGCCGCAACGTCGGCCGCCCCAACTTCAAGGTCCGCGGCGGCCGCTTGACCTTCCGCTTCTTCGGCCGCGGAGCCGGCCGATTCTGCGGAGACCTCTTCTTCCCCGCCGACTTCTTGACAGGAGCCTTCTTGGCCGTCGCCTTCTTGGCTGTCGCCTTCTTGGCCGTCGCCTTCTTGGCCGGCCTCTTCCGCGGGTCGGTGTCGCCAGTCGTCCGGCGGGGTGCCGGGCCCGCGCCGTTCGAGCTCACCCGCTTCTTCGGCTGCGCCTTCTTCACGGGACGGCGCGGAGCGGGACTCGGTTGAGCGGCACGCTCCTGCTCTTCGCGGGCTTGGCGGAGGAGGCGGTCTCGGGTGGATTCCGGACGCTGTGGGGTGGAGCGATTGCTGTCGGTGACGGACGGACGGCGAGGCTGGGCCTTGCGGGGCGTGCCGCCCCGGCCCGGCTCGGTGCCACGCCTGCGTGGCGGCTCGCTGCCCCGTCGGTCCGTCATCCGATCATCCCCCGGTGGTCGTGGTGCCCTGCGCCCCTGTCGTCGTACCGGTGCGCGGGGAGTTCGTGGTGGCGGGCGGCTTGTTACCCGTGGCCGTTCCTGTCTGTGCGGTCGCCGTACCCGGCTTCACCGTCCCCGGCTTGACCGTCCCGGCCGGAGGCTTGACCGTCCCGGCCGGAGGCTTCACCGTGCCGGCCGGCGGCTTCACGGTCCCGGCCGGAGGCTTGGGCGTGACGACCGGCGGCCTCGGCGTGACGGCTGGCTTCGGCGCCGCGCTGGGACCGAACATCGCCGCACCCGTCCCGGCCTTGCCTTCCTGCGGCACCCCGAGCACCCGCCCGTCGGACAGCCGGAGGAAGACCGGATTCGGGTTCGGCACCATGCCCATCTTCAGCGCCCGGTCGGCCAGGTTCTGCGGCGACTCCAGCGTGCGGACCTGCTTCTCCAGCTGCTCCTGCTGGTCCCTCAGCTGATCGGCCTGCTTGTTCAGCTCCGTGACGTGGAAGGTCCCGCTCTGCAGCTCGGTGTTGAGCAGCAGCAGGCCGATCAGGCCGGCCGCCAGCAGCGACACCACGAAGATGACGAACGGCATCCGCGGCGGCCGGAACGGCGCACCATAGACGACCCGCAGCTTCGGCTCCGACCGCTTGGCCGGCGCCGGCGTGACCCGTGCCTTGGACGGGCTGAAGACAGTACTCATCAGGCCACCAGCCCTTTCTCCCGGATTCGTTCGGCAGCTCGCACGCGAGCGGAGGCGGCCCGCGGGTTCGCCGCGACCTCCTCCTCGGTCGGCCGCTCGGCGCCGCGGGTCAGCAACTTCAGGTACGGCTCGTGCCCGGCCGGAATGACCGGCAGGTCGTCAGGTACGTCGCTCTTCGTGGCGGCAGCGAACGTCTGCTTGGTGATCCGGTCCTCCAGGGACTGGTAGCTCATCACCACGATCCGCCCGTGCAGCGCCAGCGCCGCGAGCGCCGCCGGCAGCGCCCGCCGGAGCACCTCGAGCTCGCCGTTCACCTCGATCCGCAGCGCCTGGAACGTCCGCTTCGCCGGGTGCCCGCCGGTACGCCGGGCAGCCTGCGGGATCGCGTTCCGGACCAGCTCGGACAGTCGCGCGCTGGTGGTGAACGGCTCGGTCTCGCGCTCCCGCACGATCCGGTCCGCGATCCGCCGGGCGAACTTCTCCTCGCCGTACTGGAACAGGATCCGGGCCAGGTCGGCCGCGCTGTAGGTGTTCACGATGTCGGCGGCGGTGGTCGGGCCGGTGCTGTCCATCCGCATGTCCAGCGGCGCGTCCTGCGCGTAGGCGAACCCGCGGTCGGCCTCGTCCAGCTGCATCGACGAGACGCCCAGGTCGAACAGGATCCCGTCGATCGCCGGTATGCCGAGGTCCGCGAGCGCCCGCGGGAGTTGGTCGTACACCGCGTGCACGAGGGTGATCCGCTCCTCGTACGGCGCCAGCCGGTCACCGGCGAGGCGCAGCGCCGCGGGGTCGCGGTCGAAGCCGATCAGCCGGGCGTCGGGGAAGCTGCGCAGGAACGCCTCGGAATGACCACCGAGGCCGAGGGTCGCGTCGACGAGGACCGCGCCGGGGTGCGCGAGCGCCGGCGCCAGCAGCGCGACCACGCGCTCCAGCATCACCGGCACATGCCGCTCCGCAGCGTTCATCCTCGACCCTTCCCGTCGCCGCGGGAGCGACCCTGCCCCCGCAGGTTCTGTACTGCTGTGCTGCCCGTCAGACCTGCCGTCCGGGCCGGCCTTCCGGTTGGTCGCCGCTCCGGATGTCGCGGATCCGGTCCGGCGGTTCGCCGTGGTACGTGTCCTGCGGTGGGGCGGGGTGGAGGGTGTCGCTGTGGCGCGGTGCTTCGAGTGACACCGTCCGGTCAGATCGCGGGTACGCCTTCCGGGGAAGTACCTCGTCGGTCTTGGCGCCGGGGAAGTGGCGCCAAGGGCTTGAGGTCGGAAGTCGGACCCGTGATCTCACCGGACGGTCGGTGTGCTCTCGGTCCTGCTCGCCCACTGTTCAGCTAGAAGATCCCTGGCAATACCTCTTCGGAGAGGTCCGCGAAGGCCTGCTCCTGCTCTTGCGAGTACCTGTTCCAGTTCTCGGTGTTCCAGATCTCCACCCTGTTCATCGCCCCGATGACGACGCAGTCGCGATCCAGTCCGGCGTAATCGCGCAGCATCGGCGGGATGGTGACCCGGCCCTGCTTGTCCGGCACCTCGTTCGAGGCTCCGGCAAACAGCATCCGCAGATAGTCCCGCGCACCCTTGTTGGTGATCGGCGCCTGCTTCAGCTGCTCTGTCAGTTGGATGAACTCGCGCTCGGGCCACACGGACAGCGACCGCTCCTGTCCACGCGTGATCACCAGGCCGTCGGCCAGTTCGTCACGGAACTTCGCCGGCAGGAACAACCGTCCCTTGTCGTCGAGCTTGGGGAAGTGCGTTCCGAGGAACACGCTCCACCTCCCCGTTGCGGACTCTCCGTCTCAGGCGAGCTGTTTCCACCACTTCGGTTCCACTGCGCTCCACCTTACTCCACTTTCCACCACCGTCAACCAACTTCCGCCCGTTTCCCCCCACCCGCGCCGCGAATCCCACCCGGCGTTCCCGCGTGTCGCTGCCTGGTCAGGCGCCTGGCTCTCCTCCACTTCGCTCCACCGGGCCCTCCACTCGCCTCCACCGGCCTTCTCCACTTCGCTCCACTCGGTGCTCTTTGCACTCCGCTCCGCATCGGGATGAACCATTCGGCGCCCAGAGCCGTCGTAACCCCCGGCAGTTTGTTTTCGCCGCCCGTACGCTTGGAGGGACGACTTTCCGACCCAGCCGGTGAGGGCCTGTGCCGATGAACACCGAAACGCCAGGTAACGAAACTTCCGATGCTCTAGGCCCGGCCCCTACAGCGGGTGAGAATGTGTCGGCCGTCAACGAATGGGGAGGACTCAGGGTGAGCAGTACCGCGACCAGCTCGGCGCTGGCAGGAGCCGGGGACTTCGACGAACTGGCCGAGGTGGCGGGACGAGTCCGCCGGGCCATCGAGCAGGTGATCGAGGGCAAACCCGACGTGGTCGAGGTCGCCGTCACGGTCCTGCTGGCCGAAGGCCACCTACTGATCGAGGACGTACCGGGCGTCGGCAAGACGATGCTGGCCAAGGCGCTGGCCCGGTCGATCGACTGCACCGTGCGCCGGATCCAGTTCACCCCGGACCTGCTGCCGTCGGACATCACCGGCGTCTCGGTCTTCAACCAGGAGATCCGCGACTTCGAGTTCAAGCCCGGCGCGGTGTTCGCGAACATCGTGGTCGGCGACGAGATCAACCGTGCCTCGCCGAAGACCCAGGCCGCACTGCTGGAGTCGATGGAGGAGCGCCAGGTCACCGTCGACACCACGACGTACCAGCTCGAGGCGCCGTTCATGGTCATCGCGACCCAGAACCCGATCGAGATGGAAGGCACCTACCCGCTCCCCGAGGCGCAGCGCGACCGTTTCATGGCCCGCGTCTCGATGGGGTACCCGGAGCCGGCCGCCGAGCTGCGGATGCTCGACGGTCACGCCGCCGACGACCCGCTGAAGAGCCTGCAACCGGTCACGGACGGCCAGCAGATCCTGCGGCTGGTGAAGACGGTGCAGTCGGTGCACGTGTCCGAGGGCGTCAAGGAGTACGCCGTCGCCCTGGTCGGCGCGACCCGTCGGTCGCAGGAGCTCCGGCTGGGTGCGAGCCCCCGGTCCACCCTGCACCTGATCCGGGCGGCCCGCGCGGCGGCGGCGCTCGACTCCCGGGAGTTCGTGCTCCCGGACGATGTTCAAGAGCTCGCGGTGCCCGTGCTGGCGCACCGTGTTCTTCCTGCGGCTGAGGCGCATCTCGGTGGGCGCGATGCAGCCGACATCATCTCCGGGCTGGTGTCCACAGTGGCACTCCCCCGCACTCGTCGGGACTGAGACATGCGGCAGGCACTGCGCGGGCTGACCACCAGGGGGCGGGCGTTCGTCGCGGCCGGCATCACCGCGTCTCTGTGTGCACTCCTGCTCGGGCAGAAGGACTTGCTGCGCGTCGGCATCCTGCTGGTCGCACTGCCGTTGGTCGCAGCGCTCGTCGTCGGACGGACCAGGCTGCGACTGCGGGTACGGCGCAGCCTCGCGCCGGACCAGGTGCCGGTGGGTACGCAGGCGACGGTGGAGCTTGCCTTGAGCAACCAAGGCCGGATGCCTGCGGGTCTGCTCCTGCTCGAGGACCGGATCCCTTACGTGCTGGGTCACCGGCCGCGCTTCGTGGTCGACCGGGTCAGTCCGAACTGGCGTCGTACGGTCACCTACTCGGTCAAGTCCGACGTCCGTGGCCTGTTCCAGGTCGGGCCGTTGATGCTGACCGTGGCCGACCCGTTCGGTCTGGTCGAGACCAGCCGCACGTTCACCCGCAGCCAGCACCTGCTGGTGACGCCGCGGGTCTACCGGCTGCCGGAGATCCGGCTGGGTGCGGACCGGGCCGGTTCCGGAGAGAACCGGCCGCGGGCGATCGCGTCGGCCGGCGAGGAGGACGCGACTGTTCGCGAGTACCGCGACGGTGACGACCTCCGCCGGGTGCACTGGCGGTCGACCGCGCGCCGCGGCGAGCTGATGGTGCGGCGGGAGGAGCAGCCCTGGCAGAGCCGGTGCGCGATGTTCCTGGACGCACGGGTCATCTCGCACCACGGCCACGGCCCGTCGTCCAGCCTCGAGTGGGCCGTCAGCGCGGCCGCCTCGGTCGGCATCGACCGGATCCGCCGTGGCTACGCGACCACGATGCTCGGCGGCCCGACCACACTGTCGGCGATCACCCACCGCACCTCGGCCTCCGTCCACCAGCCGCTCACCACGCAGCAGTTGCTGACCGAGTGCGCGACCGTCGAGGAACACAAGTACGCCGAGATCGGTCCACTGCTGACCGTCGACCGGCATACCCACGACCCGAGCCTGGTGATCGCGATCCTCGGTGCGTGCAGCTCCGAGGACGTCACCTCGCTGAACCGCTGGCGGACCAGCCAGGCCATCGGCGTCGCGCTGCTGCTCGACGCGGCCAGCTGGGCGGTCGGCGCCGAGGCGACCGAGAAGGCGGCCCGGCTGACCGCCGCCGCGGACGCCACTGAGAACGAACTGCGCCGGAGCGGCTGGCGGGTCGCCAGAGTCCGGCGCGGCGACCACCTACCCACCGTGTGGTCCGGCCTCGGGCTGCGGAGCGGAAGGATCGCATGACCGGTCACGTGAGGATCTCTCTCGCCGCTTGGGGAGCGACCGTGTTGGGGTCGCTCGTGCTGACGCCCGTGTTCTCGGGGCCGTTCTTGTTCATCAGTGCGTTCCTGTGCGGGGCTGTGACCGGCGTCGGAGTGCTGTTGCAGAACCTGCGCGCCCCGCGGATCGTCGTACCGCTGGTTCAACTGGTGGTGCTGATCGAACTGCTGTCGCTGTTCTTCCTGAACAGCACGCTGAAGTTCGGGCTGTTCCCGTGGAAGGCGACAGCGATCGAGTTCAACCAGCAGATGGTCAACGCGATGGACTCGATCAACCGGTTCAGCGCGCCGCTGCCGCCCGACTCGCACCTGACCCTGTTCGCCGTGTCGGTCATCTCCGCGACCGGACTGCTGATCCACGTCGTCGCCGTGCAGCTTCGGCAGGCGGCCTGGGCCGGATTGCTGCTCCTGATCATGTACACCGTGCCGGCCGCGACCGTGCACGGCGGACTGCCCGCGTTGCTGTTCATCCCGCCGGCGATCGGCTACATCGTGCTGCTGTCGGCCGAGGGCCGCAGCAGGCTGAGCCGCTGGGGCCGCCGGATCTCCGGCGTGTCGCACCTGGACGCTGCCGAGCCGGTCGAGGCGTCCGCGCTCGGCCAGGCGGGCCGGCGGATCGGTCTGAGCGTGGTCGCGCTCGCCGCACTCCTGCCGGCGTTGCTGCCGGCCCTGCCGGAAGGTGTCGTCGGCAACGGTCTGGCGGGTAGCGGTCCCGGCAACGGCGTCGGCGCGTCGATCTCGTCCACCGACCCGATGCTGGACATGGGCAAGAACCTCAAGCGCGGCGACAACGTGGTCGCGCTCACCTACAAGGGCGGTCCGGACGGCGGCAGCTACCTGCGGCTGACCGCGCTCGACAGCTTCGACGGCAACACCTGGCGGATCGCGCCCCGGCCGGAGAACCGCAAGATCGACGGCGAACTCTCGCCGCCGCCCGGGTACAACGGCGACCTGAGCAAGGCCCCACAGGCCAAGATGGAGATCAGCGTCAGCCGGAGCTTCCGGTCCCAGTTCGCGCCGGTCCCCTATCCGCTGCGGACGATCTCGCTCAAGCGGGACTGGCGGTACGACGCCGGCGCGCTCGACGTGGTGTCGTCGAACGGGCAGGTCGTCGGCGGCAAGAAGTACAACCTGAGCGTGTACGACCTCAAGCCCAACCCGGACCAGTTGCACAACGCCCTCCAGGGCGGTGCGCCGGACGAGTACACCAGCCGGGTGCCGAGGCGTACCCCGCAGGAGATCAAGGACCTCACCAACGAGGTCACTGCCGATGCCAAGGGCAACCAGTTCGACGAGGCGGTGCTGCTGCAGAGCTGGTTCCGCAGCGGCGGCGGCTTCACCTACAGCACCGACAACGCGCGCGGCAGCGGGATGCCGGCGCTGCGCGACTTCCTGCTGGAGAACAAGACCGGGTACTGCGAGCAGTTCGCCACCGGGATGGCGCTGATGGCGCGCATCCTCGGCATCCCGTCCCGGGTCGGCATCGGGTTCCTGCCCGGGACGTCCGACAAGGACGGCCAGTACACGGTGCGGATGCACGACATGCACGCCTGGCCCGAGCTGTACTTCCAGGGCTACGGCTGGGTCCGGTTCGAGCCGACCCCGCCGGCCCGAGTGGCGAGCGCCCCGAGCTGGACGGTCGGCACCGGCTCTGACTCGATCAACCCGTCGACGGCGCCGAGCACCGCGCCGATCACTCCGGGCGGCACCGAGGACCCGCTGATCGACAAGCCGAACAGCGACCGCAACCTGCCCAACGACAGCGGCGTCGCGGTCCTCGACCAGGGCAACTGGTTCACCAACGGTGGCGGCCAGGCGATCGGCATCAGCGCGGGCGTGATCCTGTTGCTGTGCATCCCGTGGCTGATCCGCAGTCTGACCAGACGCCGCCGGTTCTCCCGGCCGCCAGGCCGCGCCGGAGCCGAAGGGCTCTGGGCGGAGATCCGCGACACGTCCCGGGACCTCGGTCTCGACTGGTCGGAGATCTCCACGCCACGCCAGTCCGGCGAATGGCTGCTGACGAAACTGCCCACGGAGACGCATCCGGAGGCTCTCCGGCTGGCCCGTGGCATCGAGGCTCTGCGGTACTCCGGTGACGTGAACCCAAGCACGGACCTCCGGGCCGAGGCGGCCGGCGTACGCAAGGCGCTGTGGTCCCAGGCGCGGCAGGTCCGCCGCTGGCGGGCGCGGCTGCTGCCACCGTCCTGGCGCTGGTACCTGAACCGGGGCAGCACAGAGGCCTCCGACCTCCTGGACGAGTTCGACCTTCTGCTCGCCCGGCTCAGGTCCCTGGTTCTCCGCGGGCGCCACGCCAACTGACAGCCAGGCCCCGGCCGCAGCTGACGACCAGGCCTCCGCTGCACAGTGGACCTCGGCCGCGCATCCCATCTCGGGGTGCGCGGCCGACCCATCCCGGGATGCGCGGCCGAGGGCGGTGGTTCCCACCTGGGACAGATCTCGAACCAGACCGCGCACACAAAGAACCACACCCGCCCCACCAGGGCACGGGTGTGGTTCTTCGACTGGTCTCGCGCTCAGCCGGCGCGGCGGCCGGTCAGAGGTCTTCGTCGCGGCGGCGCCGCCAGCGGTCCTCCATGCGCTCCATGAAACTTCCGGACGAGTCGTGTTTGGTCCGATGCCGCTTCGACGGCGGAGGCGGCGGCGGGATGTCGTCCGAGTCCCCCGCGTTGCTGATCCGTTTCATGCTGAGCGCCGCGATGTAGAGGCAGGCGACCATCATCACGAAGCCGATGACTCCGATGATGGTGTTGGGGATGATCGCGCCGGCCATCAAGACCGCGATGCCCAGCACGAATCCAACGCCGGCAAGCACTGCCCGGCGCTTGTAATACAAGCGCACATTGGTCCCTCGCATGGCGGAGACGAACTTCGGGTCTTCCGCAGCGAGGGCGCGTTCGAGCTGCTCGAACTGGCGCTGCTCTTCTTCCGAGAGGGGCACCGTCGATCCCTCCATGGTGAGCGCGATCTCGATAGGCCACCTTCAGTCTAGGACGCGCGTGCCTCACACGAAACCCTGGCCGCCTGTCCAGCGCGTCACGGTCCGGAAACTCCCCGCCTCGACGGACGCTTACGAGCCACGGCGCCACCAGCCGAAACCTTGTTCCAGCCTACGGTTGCCAGCCCGTCACGCTCCGTCGCATTCGGGCGCTCCGGGCCGTCTGCGTGAGCCGCGACACGCCCGGGAGTCTGACGCGGTACGTCGTACCTCGTGGACGCCCCCGCGCTGTCCGGGTGGTCAGCGGGTGGCGAGGATGTGCAGCTGAGTGGCGAGCGCCCGGAAGTCGGGGTGCTGGCTGGCGGCGCGTTCCAGCTCGGCCAAGGAGTCGGCGGCGCCCGGTTCGGCGTCGACGAAAGCGGACGGGACCAGGTCGGCGAACGTACGGACGCCGTGCACGGTGTGGACCATGAAGCCGGCGTCGGCCAACTGCGCGATGATGCCGGCCTCGTCGAACCGCCGCGGCATCGGATCGTTCGCACCCCAGCGACCATCCGGGTCCTGCAGCGCGACCCGCGCCTCGGCCAGGTGACCGGCCAGGGCCCGCGCCAAGACGACAGCGTTGCGTTGGGCAACGAGCAAGCTCAGTACGCCGCCTTCGCGCAGTACCGAGGCCATTGCCTGTAGGGCCTGCACCGGATCGTCGACGACCTCGAGTACGCCGTGGCACAAGACGGCATCCGCACTTGACTCACCGGCCAGGCCGGGCAGCTCGGCCGCATCGCCTTGGACGCCGCGGACCAGGTCGCTCACGCCTTCGTCCCGCGCCCGCCGCTCGAGCGACGCCAACGCGTCGGGACTCGGGTCGACCACGGTCACCCGGTGACCTTCGACGGCCAGCGGTACGGCGAATCCGCCGGTGCCGCCACCGAGGTCGACGATGTCCAGGCCGGCGCCCGGATCGGTCCGGGCCCGCCCTGCCAGGGCAACCCGAAGAGCCTCGCCCACCAGCGCCGTCCGCAGCGAACGCCGCCGCCGATCGACCATCGTCATGACCCTCCTAGCAGTCCCCCAACCAACCACCCCGCGTCCGCCACACCCTACTTCCCACCCCGGTAGCTCGCCGCCGTCCGGGTAGGTGGGCGGGGCGGAGGGCGGTCACCACTCCGCCCACCTGCCGCGGCGTGGCGCCGCCGCGGGGCGGAGGAGGCGGTGACCACCCCGCCGACCTGCCGCCGCGCCGCCGAAGGTGCGGGGGTTAGCCGGGTTGGTAGGTTTCGGGGTCTATGAGCTCGACGGGCTCGAAGCCGGCGCCGTTGCAGCGGTCGCAGGTGTAGCCGGCCAGGAGGCCGCCGCCCGCGCATTTGCTGCACAGGCCGTCGTCCCAGGACTCGCCTTCCAGCGACTGATGCGGGCTCGGGTAATGGGTGTCGGCCAGATAGCACTCGACTCCGAGCACCGCATGCACGCGACCGCACAGGTCATGGCCGACACCTCTGCGTACCTGACTCAATGTCGTTTCTCTCCGAGTGGCTGCCGTCGTGGGCTGTTGCTAGCTGGCCTGCATCCAGGACTGGGTGAGGACCGACTGAGGGTCTGTGGTGGCGGTGAAGGTGGCGGTGCTGGACAGCCGCAGCGAGGACTCGACCAGACCGTAGAAGGTCTCCACTGCGCGGATCAGGTCATCGGCCTCGCGGGTCGTGACGGCTCGCTCCAAGCCGGCTTCGGCGGCAGCCCGCTGAGACGCACCGGCCGAGAAGAACGTAGCCCACTCGGCGAACTCTGGGGCGACCTCCGCCAGCAGCACCCAGGCATTCCGCTGGATGCGGCGGCGAGCGCCGGAGCGCACCGGCCGGGCACGCACGGCCAAGACCGCCGCCGCGACCCGGAGAGCCGCGATGTGCGCACTCGAGTAGCGGATCAGATGGTCGCTCGTGTCCAACGCCTCAGCCAGGGCGGCTCGGGCACGGGACAGCTCCCGGCTCGCCGCGCCGGCAGCCGCCGGAGACACCGGTGAAACAGTCATCGGTCTGTCACCCTTTCCAGTTGCCAGCGGCCGGAGTCCGGGTCGTGCGCGAGATCGAACAGCTCACGCCGACCGTGCCGGCCACACCCCGCCTCCACCCGGTACACCGCGCGCCGCGGTCCCCAGTCCGCATCCAGTACGCCGACCGCCGCGCCGTTCGCTGCGCCGCTCGTCGGGGCAGCACCGGCAAGGACAGGCGCTTCGGCGACGGCCGGAGCGGCCTCGGCGTGATGCCAGTCGGTCACGCGATGGATCGGGGTGCCGATGATGCCGCGTTCCCACCAGGCGGCGGTCTCGGTCCAGTGAGCCTGGACGGAGCAGACACGCCACAGACGGCCACGCCAGAGGAACTGCTCCGGGGTCTCGACGCCGTCCACGACACCCGAACGCACCTCGACGGCTTCGTCGAACTCCCACATGGTCCATCGCCTCCTGTGTACGAACTGCTGCTTCCCCTGGTCGACGGCCCGGTCGGAGGCCCGGCGGGTGGGCACGAGGTGGGGGTCGAGGTCCACCTCGGTGCCCGGCCCGCCGGAACCACCGGATCCCGATGCGGCCGCAACTCCGCACCGGAGCCGTCCAGCTGTCCGGGTCACCTCCGGCCGGCCTCCCGACGAAGCCGGGTCGGAGGTAATCGAACATCTGTTCGAACACTGGAAGAGTATCGCCGCCCGCCGACAATCGTCAACGGCCCGTAAGCCCGGCGCGCCGCCGCGCGACCGATCCGGCCGCCAGACTGGGTGCACCGAGGCGTTGACGAAGGGACGGACCGTGAAGAAGCGGGCAGCACTGGTCACCGCGGCGGCCGTTGCCGTCGTGGTCGCGGCAGTCGCGCTGCCGCTCTTCCAGCCGTGGCGGCTCTTCACCGACACGGTCGTCGACGAGGCGCTACCCGGCGCTGTTCCGATCTCCACACAGACATCGTCGACGACGCCACCGACAGTTTCCGTCGCACCGAAGCAGGTCCCGCGCACCACCGAGGTTCTGCTGACCGGGAAGCTGATCACGCACGAACACGAGACGTCCGGCACAGTCGCCGTACTCCGGCTGTCCGACGGCAGCCGGGTGCTGAGGATCGAGAACCTCGACACCTCGGACGGTCCCGACCTGAAAGTGTGGTTGAGCGATGCGAACGTCGTTCCGGGCCGGGCCGGATGGCACTTGTTCGACGACGGGCGCTACCGCAGTCTGGGCAGCCTGAAGGGCAACCACGGCAACCAGAACTACCCGGTCCCGGCCGGCGTGACACTCGGCGACTTCCGCAGCGTGGCCATCTGGTGCGACCGCTTCAACGTGTCCTTCGGAGCAGCCGAACTGAAACCGGCGTGACCCGCGTCAAGCCGGCCGCATAAGGTGCCGAAGGTGAGCAGTCATCCCAATGTGCAGAAGGTGGCCGATGCCTTGAAGGCGGCCGGTGCCACCGGTGAGATCGTGATCCTGGACGAGGCGGTGCCGACGGCGGCGGCCGCTGCCGCCGAGCTCGGATGCGAGGTCGGCGCGATCGCGAACAGCCTGATCTTCGACGGCGACGGCGTACCGGTGCTGATCCTGACCTCGGGCGCGCACCGGGTCGACACCGCCAAGGTCGCCGCCGAGCTCGGCATCGGCAAGCTCCGCCGCGCCACACCGGAGTTCGTCAAGGAGCACACCGGCCAGTCGATCGGCGGTGTCGCCCCTGTCGGCCACCCGCATCAGGTCCCCACCTACGTCGACGCCGCCCTCGAGCAGTACGACGTCATCTGGGCCGCTGCCGGCATCCCCCACTCGGTCTTCCCGACCACGTACGCCGAACTCGTCTCCATCGCCAACGGAACCCCGATCACCGTCAACTGAGGACGGCGGGGATCGCGGTCTGGACGAAGCGGCGCGTCAGGACTGCGCGGCGGTGTCGCCACCACGGCGTCGCGCGGCGGCGGGAGCCGTAGCGGCCGCGGGTGATGTCCGCGACGACGGCCGCGGGCGCGCCCAACGATGGCAGGACGTCGAGGGCGGCCCGCTTGGTGATCAGGTCCCCCGTCGTCAGCGTGGCGTGCGCGCGGGCGATGGTGAGCAGGCTGAGATCGACCCAGACGTCCATGTACCAGTTCGTCCACCGGCCCACGGCGGGCAGCCAGAACTCCCGCAGGTCACGGCGGATGAAGGCGAACAACTCCTCGTCACTGGTGGCCGGTAGCAACGAGGACGGCGGCGGGCCGAAGAGCGAGACGTTGCTCAGGGCAAGCTCCCGCCGCGTCACCGGGGTCACCGGCCGGGTGAAGTAGCGCCCCTGGGCGAACGTCGCATGGCGGATCGAGACGTCGGTCAGTTGGTCGCGGACCATGTACGAGCAATGGAGCTTGGCGGCCAGCGGGGACGTGTCGATCAGCCGGCGATGCACGTTCTCGATCGCAGCAGGCGGTGGCGTGGAGACGACCGCGACGACGTCGAGATCGCTGCGGCCGAGTTGGTAGTCGCCCAGGGCCAGCGAACCGTGCAGCCAGATCGCCTCGACCGCGGCGACCTGACGCACCGACGCGACGAAGCCGTCCAGCAGTTGCTGGACGGCTTCGTCATGCACAACAGGCAAGCTAGACGGCCGGACTGATGTCCACGTCGGCGGCCCGGACGTAAGCCATCCGGTGGCCGAACCAGATCTGGTAGTAGCGGTCCGTGCCGAGCACCTGCACGTGGTCGGTCGGAGGCTGACCGGCGAAGGTGACGGCGCGGTAGTAGTCGGTCTCGATGTTGAGGTCACTGACCGGATAGGCCTGGCCGGCACCGATCGAGTACTGCAGCGGCGTGACGGTCTGGTACGGAATACCCGCCGGGTACGCCGCCTGTTCGGGGTACGCACGCCCGTAGACCGGCACCGAGGCCTTGCCCGCCTTCGGCTTCACCACGAGACCCGGCTTGGCGAACGCGTCCGGAGCCGACGCCGGGCTCTTGAACCAGCCCAGTGCGCCCAGGTACCAGACGGCCACCCAGTCGCCCTGCCGCTGCGCCACGACGTACTGCGAACCGGCGGTGGCACGGGCGCCGATGTCGGACACCTGTGTGGTACTGGCGGTCGCGCCCGGACGCAGTCCCACGTCCTTGACCAGCGGAGCGGAGTCGTCCGGCGACTGACGCAGGTAGACAAAGTTGGTGCCCTGCGGGTCGCAGGTGGTCCCGGCTCCCGTGCAGTCGGTCACGACCTGGACGTTGTTCTCGAAGCCCGGCTTGATGGTGACGATCGAGCCGGCCTTCACCGGGAAGACCTTGTTCCCGTAGATCGGGGCGCCGAGCAGGTCGAAGTAGTGCTCCCAGTCGAAGTACGGTCCCGGATCCCAGTGCATGCCGGCCACCGTGCTCGGAATCGTGCCTGGCACCTGGTCGTGGCCGATGATGTGGGCGCGGTCGACCGGGATGTTGTTCTTGGCGGTGAGGTAGCTGACCAGCTTGGCCGAGTTGCGGTACATCGCCTCGGTGAACCAGGTGGCACCCTGCGGGGCGAAGCCCTCGTGCTCGATGCCGATGCTGTGCATGTTCACGTACCAGTTGCCGGCGTGCCAGGCGACGTCGTTCGCCTTGACGTGCTGCCAGGTGTGGCCATCGGACGAGCGCATCGTGTACTGCCAGCTCACGTACGTCGGGTCCTGCACCAGGTTCAGCGTGGTCTGCCAGCTGCCCTCGGTGTCGTGGATGACGATGTAGTCGATCTTGCCGGTCTTCGGCCGGTTCGCCAGGTCGTGGTTGCCGTAGTCACCGGCCCCGGTGCCGTACTGGGAGTACGGCGCGGGCAGCCATTCACACCCGAGGGTCGGAGGGCACTCGACGCCGCTGTTCGCGGGCTTCGTCCCCGCGGGCAGCGCCAGCTTGGCGGCCTGGGCCTTGTCCGGGGTCACTGCGACCGGAGCCATCGTGATCTGCTGTCCGGTGTTCGTCGTCCGGGCCGCACCGCGGGCCATGATCGAGTAGACGTCGTCGGCGAAGCCGGAGGCGGCCACGCGGTCGCCGGCCTCCGCATACGACGCCACTGCGCCGTACCACTGGGCCGGAGAGGTGCTCGCACCGACCGGGAGGCCCAGAGAGCGCTGGTACGACGCCAGCAGCGCGGCGCCACCGTTGATGTTGGCAGTGGTGTCGTTCCTGAGGGCGGCCGGGTCCAGCCCGGTCAGCTCGGACGCCTTGTCGAGGGTCCGCAGCGACGAAGCGCTGGCGATCTTGCGCTTGCCGGACAGGTCGGCCACTTCGCTGGGGTCGACGGCGGTCAGGTGCATCGGGCCGTAACCGCCCGACGTGCTGGGGGCACCCAGATGGTCGTCCCACCGCGACTCGGCGTACGACACGGCGAGTAGGACCGACTCGGGTACGCCGTACTTCGCGGCGGCAGCGCTGAACGCGGAGGCCGCAGTGGCGGAGGCGGTCGCGGCGGATGGCCCTGGGGGCGCAGCGGCAGCGGGTGGGCCTCCGGTCGACACGCCGAGCGCGGTGATGGGCAGCGCGACCGCTGCCAGTGCGGCGAGAATCTTCGGACGACGAAGCATGTTGATCTCCTGAACCCGATGGCGGGGGATGCCGGTCACGCAGACTGGCAGCCTAGTCACTGTGGGTCGGGGCGGACCGGATGTCAACGGTTAACCAAAACTCACATCCGCAGGTTCGATACTGACGAAGCATGCCGTCTCACGGGGTGGCGACCGAGCGTTACGGAGATCGACGATGGAAGCGTTGCCGTTGGCGTTCACGACGGGATGGGCCAGTGGCATCAACGCCTATGCCTGCGTGCTGATTCTCGGTCTGCTCGGCCGCTTCGCCGGCGCCGAGGGCGTACCGACGGCCCTGACCACCACCCCGGTTCTGATCGCAGCGGGTGTTCTTTTCGCCTTCGAGTTCGTCGCCGACAAGATTCCGTACGTCGACTCGGCCTGGGACGCGATCTCGACCGTGATCCGGCCGACCATCGGCGTGATCATCGCCGCGTTGCTGTCCGGTGAGGCGAGCACCCTCCAGCAGGCCGTGATCGCGACGACCGGTGGACTCGTGGCACTACTCTCACACGCTGTGAAGTCGAGTCTGCGGCTGGCGATCAACACCTCCCCCGAGCCCGTCACCAACATCGCCGCGTCGTCCGGTGAGGACGTCGCCGTCGCCAGTGTGGTGGCGCTGGCCGCGTTCCACCCGGAGGTCGCGCTGATCATCGCCGGCGTGCTGTTGCTGCTCGGCCTGATCGGGGTGTACTTCACGTTCCGGTTCATCCGTCGTGGCTTCGCGCGCTTCAAGGCGTGGCGGGATAAACGGGTCACCCCGGTGACAGGGAGCAGTGCCGCCTGATGGCCCGCGTTGTAGTCGTCGGGGCTGGTCTGGCCGGCCTCGCCAGTGCAGTCCGGTTGGCCAAGCTCGGCCATGAGGTCACCGTGTGCGAACGCGACCAGCACCTGGGCGGCGTACTGGGTCGCGTCGAGGCGGACGGGTTCAGCTGGGACGCAGGAGCAGCCAGTACGACGCTCCCAGCGGCGCTGCGCGACCTCTTCCGCAAGAGCGGCCGCCCGATCGAGAGTCTGGTCCAACTCGAGCCGATCAAGGAGCCGCGGCGGCACATGTTCGGCGACGGATCGGTGCTGGACCTGCCGATCGGTGACCGCGGTGCGCAGGCGGAGGCATGGACCGGTCTGGCCGACCAGAAGACCGCCAAGCAATGGACCGCTCTGGTCGACGGCTACGGCGAGACCTGGCAGATCCTGCGCAAGACCTCACTCGAACCACCACTGCACGACAAGCTGTCGCTGCGTGCAGTCCGGTCGCTCAAGCCCTGGCAGTCGCTGGAGAAGGTGGCGAACCGCGAGCTGGGTGACGACCGGGCCCGCGCGGTACTGCGGCACTTCGCAGCGCAAGGCGGATCGGACGCCAAGCTCACCCCCGGGTACGTCGGGGTGTGGTCCTACCTGGAGCGCACGTTCGGCCGCTGGACGATCGAGGGCGGCTTCGGTGCGCTCGCGGACGCGCTGGCCCAGCGTGCGAGCGAACGGAAGATCAACGTACGCACCGGCGCCGAGGTGGTTGCAGTCTCCACGGCCGACGGCAGTGTGACCGGCGTACGACTGGCCGATGCGACCGAGCTGCCCGCCGACATCGTGGTCAGCGACATCGACCCGCGTCAGCTCTACACCGAGCTCCTGGACGACCCGGCGGCCAAGAAGGTCCGCAAGAAGGTGCTGGCGACGCACCAGGCCCAGGCGGCGTACGTCGTACATCTCGGGCTGCAGGAGCCCGTGCCGAGCCTGCCGTTCGAGACGGTGCTGCACGGTACGCCGACAGTGGTCGTCCGAACAGGCGGACAGGCACCGGCAGGCCACCAGGCGTGGTCAGTCCTGGTGCACGGCTACCCGACGGACGACGTACTCGACCTGCTCGTGGCCCGTGGGCTGCACATCCGGGACAAGGTGGTGTCCCGTCAGACGTCACCGTCCTGGTGGGCCGGGGTGGCCTGGGAGGGGTACAAAACGGCCCGGCGCCGGGCGTCGAACGTCTCCCCCGTGAAGGGCCTGTACTGCGTCGGTGCGGGCGCTCACCCGGGCTCCGGTGTGCCCGCCACCACACTCGGCGCCGCCATCGTGGCCGATGCCATCGGTAAGGCCTGAGACCGGGTGGGGTTCGGTCACCGGACCCACGTAGGATTGATCGTTCATGTGTTCCGTGTCGGGGCAGGAGCCCGGCAGTAGAGAGGACCTCGGTGGATCAATCCCCTACGTCGGCCGATCACGAGAACGTCGAGCGGGCCGAGCTGGCGGCGGAGCAGCACCACGTCGACCGGGTGTACGACCGGGTCGCGGAGGCGGCTCGATCGGCGTCGCGCATCGCGGTCGAAGGGCACCAACGCGGGCAGGCGCAGAACGTCGGCCGGGTCCGCGACGAGGAGCAGACCGGTCTGTACGAGCGCGATGTGCTGGTCTTCGCCGCCGCCCGCCGGATCGCCGAACTGGACGCGGAGCACGAGGGCCTGGTCTTCGGCCGGCTCGACTCCGACCAGGGCGACGACGAGCCGGCCGCAGGCGCCGCGGCGGATCTGGAGAGGCTGTACGTCGGCCGCCTCGGTGTCCGTGACGTCGAGTACGAGCCGCTGGTGATCGACTGGCGCGCGCCGGCCGCGGAGCCGTTCTACCGCGCCACCTCGACCGATCGGCTGAAGGTGGTCCGGCGGCGGGTCCTGCGCAACAAGGGCGCCCGCATCGTCGGTCTCGAGGACGATCTGCTCGCCCCGGAGCGCGCTCCTGAGGACCTGCCGGTGATGGGCGAGGGCGCACTGATGGCGTCGCTGTCGCGCGCTCGCGGTCACACGATGCGCGACATCGTCGCCACCATCCAGGCCGAGCAGGACGAGGCGATCCGGGCGCCGGCTCGTGGCGTCACCGTGATCGGCGGCGGACCGGGGACCGGCAAGACCGTGGTCGCTCTGCATCGGGCGGCGTACCTGCTGTACAGCGACCGCCGGCGCTTCGAGCGGGGCGGCGTACTGGTCGTCGGGCCGTCGGCCGCGTTCATGGCCTACATCGAGCGCGTGCTGCCGAGCCTCGGTGAGAACACGGTCTCCCTGCGGGCGGTCGGCGAGCTGGTCGACGGCGTCAAGGCCACCGCGGTCGACGAGGCGGAGGTTGCCGCGATCAAGGGTTCGCTCCGGATGAGCGCACTGCTGTCACGGGCCGCTCGCGACCGCGTGCCGACGGCGCCCGCGACGTTGCGCGTCTTCCTCGGCGGCGCCACGATCGAGCTGGACGCCAACCAGCTGGACAACGTACGTCGGAACGCCCTGCGCCGTACGCCACGCAACCGGGCGGGCACCGAAGCCCGCAAGGCTCTGGTCGGCGCGCTGTGGCAGCGGTTCCCGGAGGATCTGCGGACCGGCGTGTACGCCGACCGTGAGGCGTTCGGCGACCGGGTGACCGACACACCGGCGTTCCGGTCGTTCTTCAGCCAGTGGTGGCCGGTGCTGACGCCGGAGGCGGTACTGCGGTGGTTCGGTGACCCGCGGCGGTTGCAGCGGTGGGCCCGCAACGACCTGACGCCGGCCGAGGTCGACGCGCTCGCCAGAGCGATCCGCGGCACCGACGAGTTCACCATCGCCGACGTGGCCCTGCTGGACGAGCTGGACACGGTGCTGGGACGCGCTCCGGTCTCGGAGACGAGGGACGAGGAGTTCGACTGGCTGGAAGGCCTGTCGGACGGCGTCAACGAGGTGCTGACGACCTCGGAGCGGCGCGCCCGGGCAGCGGCGGCCAGAGAGGCCGACGAGCCGGAGGAGTACGCCCACGTGCTGGTGGACGAGGCACAGGACCTCTCCCCCATGCAGTGGCGGATGGTGACGCGGCGCGGGCCGCAGGCGAGCTGGACCATCGTCGGCGACCCGGCGCAGAGCTCGTGGCCGGACCCGGACGAGGCCCGTGCGGCGATGGACTCGATGCTGTCGCACCTGCAGCGGCACACGTTCCGGCTGTCGACCAACTACCGGAACTCGGCCGAGATCTACGCGTTCGCCGGTGAGGTGATCCGGCAGAGTCTCCCCGGCGCCGATCTGCCCAACGCGGTCCGCAGTACCGGAGTGGACCCGGAGCATCGGATCTTCGACGACGGCAAGGTCGTCGAGGCCACCGCGGACGCGGCCACCGAGCTGCTCCAACTGGTGGAAGGCACGGTCGGCGTCATCGTCACGCCGAAGCTGCGACCTGCCGTCGACGCGGTGCTGGCCGACATCGGCAATCCGCGGGTCGTTGCCGTCAGCCCCCTCGAGTCCAAGGGCCTGGAGTACGACGCCGTCGTCGTGGTCGAACCGGACCAGATCGTGCACGACACCCTCGGTGGAGTCCGCGCGCTGTACGTCGTGCTGACCCGGGCGACGCAACGGCTGATCACGATCAACAGCACCACGCACTGGCTGCCCGCCCGCGACTGAGCGCGCGTCGTACCTCGCGGGTCAGCCGCGAGGTACGACGTACGACACGAGGTCGGCCTCGTTCGCGGACAGGTCGGACCAGCGGCAGGTCAGGTGGAGGATGGTCAGGCCCGACGTCGGGTATTTCTTGGTGAGTTCGACCCGCTCCGGGCTGGTGCCGTCCAGAGCGAGCTCGTCGGCGAGCCACGGGATACCCGGTGCGTGGCCGATCATGATCGCGGTGCGGACCTCGGCCGGTACTTCGTGGATGACATCGAGGAGCTCGTCGGTGTCGGCGTTGTAGATGCGCCGGTCGTACCAGATGTCGGTGGTGGTCGCCCCGCCCTCGGCGGCGCACTGCCAGGTCTCCCGGGTGCGCTCCGACGGCGAGCACAGGACCAGTCCGGCTTCGATGCCTTGAGCAACTAGATGGCGGCCGGCCGCGCGGGCGTCGGCGCGGCCGCGGTCGGCCAGCGGACGCTGCAGGTCCGGCATGGTCTCGGGCGGGACCGCCTTGGCGTGCCGGAGCAGGACGAGGGTGCGGTCGATCAACAGATCCGACGGGTCAGCCATCGCCACAGGATACGGCCGGGTGCCGCGGTCAGGACACGACCGACGATCGCAGGTTGAGGAAGACCTGACGGGTCGCGGTCGATCGGTTCAAGGTGATGAAGTGGATGCCCGGAGCGCCGCCCGCCAGCAGCTGTTCGCACAGTTCGGTGGCGATCTCGACGCCGACCTGCCGGACCGCGGCCGGGTCGTCCTCGACCGCGAGCAGGCGGTCGGTGACAGCCGTCGGCAGCGCCATCCCGGTGAGCTCCGCCATCCGCTGGATCTGCTTGATGTTGGTGACCGGCATGACGCCCGGCAGCACCGGGATGTCGCAGCCGAGCGCGGCCGCCCGATCCACCAGCCGGAAGTAGTCGTCCGCTCCGAAGAACATCTGGGTGATCGCGTAGTCCGCACCCGCCTGTGCCTTGGCCGCCAGCACCTGCGCGTCCGCCTCCAGCGACGTAGCCTCCGGGTGCTTGTCCGGGAACGCCGCGACGCCGACGCAGAAGTCGCCGAGCGACCGGATCAGCTCGACCAGCTCGATCGCGTGGTTCATGCCCTCCGGGTGCGCGACCCAGGGCTGGTTCGGACCACCCGGTGGGTCGCCGCGCAGCGCCAGCATGTTGCGCACCCCGGACCCGGCGTACGCACCGATCACCGACCGCAGCTCGTCGCGTGAGTGCGCGACACAGGTCAAGTGGCCGAGTGGCGTCAGCGAGGTGTCCTGGGCGACCCGCTCGGTGACCCGGATCGTGCCGTCCCGGGTGGTCCCGCCGGCGCCGTACGTGATCGAGACGAAGGTCGGCCGCAGCTGCTCGATCTCCCGGATCGAGCGCCACAGCACCTCCTCGGCCTCGGGTGTCTTCGGTGGGAAGAACTCGAACGAGAAGGAACGGCCTCCGCTCGCGAGGAGCTCGCGGATCGTCGGCCGGTTGCCAGGACGCGTCGAAGCAAGACCGTTCGCCATGGCGACAGGTTACCCGCGGTGTCCACCGCGTCGTCGCACCGACTACGCTCCGAGACGTGTATGGCGATGTGGACATCCCCGCCGAGGTGCAGCGCGCGCTGACCGGTTTCCTCGACCTGCAGCAGCGGCGCCTGGAGGCGATCGGGCCGGAGCTGACCGAGCAGGTCCAGGCGGCCCGGGACGCGACCAGTGGCGGGAAGCGGTTGCGGCCGTCCTTCTGCTACTGGGGTTTCCGCGCCGCCGGTGGTGACCCGGCCCGGCCGATCCTGACGGCCGCGGCCAGTCTGGAGATGCTGCACGTCAGTGCCCTGGTCCACGACGACGTGATGGACTCCTCCGACGTACGACGAGGTGCACCGGCCGCGCACCGCCGGTTCGAGGCGTTGCAGAGGGCTCGGTCGGAGCAGTCCGGTCGTGGCGGCGACGCGGTGAGCTTTGGCATCGGTGCGGCCATCCTGCTCGGAGATCTGTGCCTGATCTGGGCTGACGAGCTCTTGCACACGTCTGGCTTCGACGCGGCCGCGCTGGCACGGGCGGAGCAGTACTTCGATGCCGTCCGGGTCGAGGTGACAGCTGGTCAGTACCTCGACCTACTCGCGCAGGCGAGCGGCGAGTCCGACATGGACCTGGCCCTGCGAGTACTGCGGTACAAGGCGGCGACGTACACGGTCGAGCGACCGCTGCACGTCGGGGCAGCGCTGGCCGGTGCGGATCAGCAGTTGATCGAGTCGTTGTCGGCGTACGGACTGCCCGTCGGCGAGGCGTTCCAGCTGCGCGACGACCTGCTCGGGGTGTTCGGCGACCCGGCACTGACCGGGAAGCCGGCCGGTGACGACCTGCGCGAGGGCAAGCGGACTGTGCTGGTCGCGTACGCGGTCGACCACGCGTCGGAAGTGCAGCTGACCGAGTTCGACCGGCTCTTCGGGCGACCGGACCTGGACGACGACGAGATCCAGTTGCTGCGCGAGATCCTGCAGGACTCTCGAGCGGTGCAGGCCTGCGAGGACCTCATCACCGAGCGGACCGAGGACGCCCTCGACGCGCTCGACCGCGCTCCCCTGGCCGACGACACCGCCCGCAAGGCTCTGGCCGACCTCGCGATCGCAGCCACCTCCCGGCAGCTCTAGTGCCCTGCGTCGGAGATCCCTTGAGCGATTGCGGTGTCCAGGTGCGTGCATCGCAAGGCGGAGAAGCGTCCTCGATGCGGAGCATCGTGGACGCTTCTCCAACGCCGCGAGGTGCGTGCCTGGGCGCCGCAAGCGCCAAGGGATCTCCGACGCAGGGCACTAGGTCATCATCTCGATCAGCCGGAGCAGCTCCGCGGTCGGAGCGAGGTCTCCAAGGATGATCACCTTCAGTACGGCGCGATCCTCGTCGTACACGGTCTCGACGCGGAGCCGGCCGATCCCGCTCTGATTGAGCGACCCGATCACATGCGTGCTGATCCGGTCCGCGGTGGCCCGGTCGACCGCGTCGATGTGCACGATGCTGGACGCTTCCACGTGCCGGGTCTGCTGGTCCACCTCCAGCGCGGCCGCGCTGGTGCCGGTGAACGCCTCCAGGTCCTCGCGGGCGATCCGGTACTGCTTGCCGATCCGGACCGCCTTCAGCCGGCCGTCGCGGACGTAGTTCCGGATCGTCCGGACGTGCAGCCCGAGTCGCTGCGCGACCTGCTCGACCGAGTACAGCTCCTGAGGCATCCGCATCCTTCGTCGTCGTGGGCACCAAGCCTAGGGCCGATTCCTTAGAATTCCCTATAAATGACTCAATAGGGACGTTTAAGGTAGTTTAGTGCCATGATTTTCACCTCCGAGGCAGGCAGACGTCTGCTGCACGAGCGCTATCGCGAGCTGCTGGCCACCTGGCCGGTGCCGAGCGATCAGCGCTTGCTGCCGACGCGTGAAGGGGAAACGTTCATCGTCAGCAGCGGACCGGTAGCTGCGCCTCCACTCGTCCTGCTGCACGGCTCGGCCAGTACGACGCTCGAGTGGATCGGTGACGTGGCGGCCTGGTCCGAGCATTTCCGGGTACACGCGGTCGATCTGCTCGGTGAGCCGGGTCTGAGCGCGCCGGTACGTCCCGCACTGAATGCGCAGGCGGACTGGCTGGACGACGTACTGGAAGGGCTCGGGATTCATGCCCCGACGCGGATGGTGGCCAGATCGCTCGGCGGGTGGTTCGCGCTCGACTACGCGGTCCGGCGGCCGGGTCGGGTGGAGAGGCTGGCGTTGCTGACACCGGCTGGGATCGGGCGGCAGAAGTCGCTGATCTTCGTCCCTGCACTGTTCCTGCAGCCGTTCGGGCGCTGGGGGACGTTGCAGACGATGCGGCTGGTCGCAGGTCCGTTGCCGTCGGGGGACGCAACGGAGTACGGACGGTTCGCACTGCAGGTGCACGAGCACTTCCGGCCCCGGCGGGTGCGGCTCCCGGTCTTCACCGACGAGCAGCTGGCGAAGCTCGACCTGCTGGTGATCGTCGGAGGGCGCGACCGGATGCTCGACGCGCAGGAGACCAAGCGGCGATTGCCGGAGCAGACGGTGGTGTTGCCGAAGGCCGGGCACATGGTGCCGGCCCAGACCGAGAGGGTGCTGGAGTGGTTGAGGAAGTAGGCGGGGTCCGGGTGTACGTCACCGACACCGAGGTGGTGGACGAGCGGGGCGCGGTGGATCTGATCTCGCAGGCGGTCTACGACCACGACGCGACGTGGGTCGCCCTGGAGGCGGACCTGCTCGGGGACGAGTTCTTCGACCTGAGGACCGGACGGGCAGGAGCGATCACGCAGAAGTTCGTCCAGTACGGCGTGGGGTTCGCAGTGCTCGGCGACCTGACGGACCGGCTCGCGAAGAGCGAGCCGTTACGGGACTGGGTGCGGGAGAGCAACTGCGGTCGGTCGGTGGTCTTCGTGCCCCAGCTGGACGAGCTCGCCGATCGGCTACAGGGCAGGTAACGAGCGGATCAGGTCCGGCGTTGCGGCGGCCGACGGCTCACGGACCAGGACGCGGAGCTGGCCCGAGTTCGTGATGTCCTCGGCGAAGATCTGGAGCGCGACGTCGATGGTGTCGTGGTCGTGCTCGAGCAGGTGGTGCAGGCCTTCCCAGAGGACGATCTCGGGCGCACCCGTGGAGTGGTCGCTCAGCGCGTCGGCCAGCGCGTCCCAGTTCCGGCCGAACCAGCGCGGCAGGTCGAACGCGGTCGCGCACTGGTCCAGGAAGCCGGCCTTGTCGGTGACATCGCTGGTGTCCAGGAGCACGAAGTCCCAGCCGGCGTCCTCGACGTCACGGCGTACCTGATCCGGCGTGTGGTCCGACTGCCAGCGGTAGACGCCGGGGCGCAACCCGTCGGTCAGTAGCGTGCGCAGGTCGGTCATCCGTCGGTGCCCCCGTCCTCCGCGATCCGCCGGAACGACTCGTAGTGGTCATCCGTGTAATAACGCTCGCCGTCGGTGCCGGTCACGACCCGGCGGGCGCCACGGTCCTTCTCCCCCGGCGTCTTCACCGTGTACTCGTGGTAGTAGCCGCGGTCGTGCTTCGGCAGGATCTTCTCGAGGTTGCCGAACACGACGCCGTCGCGGCTGTACGGGTACGGTCCGCCCGCGTCGATCACCTTCAGCGTGTCCTGCGCCTCCTTCGGGAGGTCTGCCACCGCGACGATCCGAAGACCGCTGTCCGGATCCGTGCTCGACGTGCCCGACGGCTGGGTCTTGGCCGCGGCGCAGCCGAACAACGACGCCGCCAACGTGATCACCAGCATGGCGATCAGGATCGCGGCGATGATCCGGGCGGTCTTCGGGTTGTTGATCACCCGGCACCCCGCAGCCGCCGGCTGAACTCCGCGGCCGCCGCCTCCGGGTCGTCCGCGTCGGTGATGGCGCGGACGACGACCACGCGGGTGGCGCCGGCCTCGATGACCTGGTCGAGCCGGCCGAGATCGATGCCGCCGATCGCGAACCAGGGCTTGGACTGCGGCCGGCTGGCGGCGTACGAGACGAGATCCAGACCGGCCGCCTGACGACCGGGCTTCGTCGGGGTCTCCCAGGTCGGACCGACGCAGAAGTAGTCGGATCCCTGCTCGGCCACCACGGCGTTCACCTGACTGAACGTGTGCGTCGACCGCCCGATGATCGGATCCGGTCCGGTGATGGCTCGTGCGGCGTGCACCGGCAGGTCCTGCTGGCCGAGGTGCAGTACGTCGGCCCTGGACGCGAACGCGATGTCCGCCCGGTCGTTGACCGCCAGCAGCTTGCCGTGCCGCTTGCAGGCGTCCGCGAACACTTCCAGCGCGGCCAGTTCGTCGGCCGCCTCCATCTCCTTCTGGCGGAGCTGCACGATGTCCACGCCACCGGCCAGCGCGGCGTCCAGGAACTTTCCGAGGTCGCCCTGCTTCTCGCGGGCGTCCGTGCAGAGGTAGAGGCGGGCGTCGTTCAGGCGGTCGGTGTGCTCAGTCACACCGCAAAGCCTGCCATGTCTTGCTGGACGTAGGCTTTACGGCATGCCTGAGCACACGTCCGATGTGGTGGTGGTCGGCGCCGGGCTGATCGGTCTGGCGACCGCCTGGCGCCTCGCGGCAGACGGTATGCAGGTGACGGTATGCGACCCGACCCCCGGCGCCCAGACCTCCACAGTCGCCGCCGGCATGCTCGCACCGGTCACCGAAGTCGAGTACGGCGAAGACGACCTGCTGGCCCTCAACCTCGCCGGCGTGGCCGCGTGGCCGGCGTTCGCGGCCGAGCTCGAAGAGCTGACCGGTCTGCCCGCAGGCCTCCACCAGACCGGCACGTTGTCCGTGGCATACGACGTTGATGACGCGGCAGCACTGCGCAGACTGGCCGACTACCAGCGCCGACTCGGTCTGGACGTCGAGGAGCTGTCCGGCCGCGACGCCCGCAAACGCGAGCCACTGCTCGCAGCCGGCGTCTCCGGCGGCGTGTGGGTGCCAGGCGACCACTCAGTCGACAATCGGCAGGCAGTCGCCGCCCTCCTGCGTGCAGTCGAGCTCTCCGGCGTCACCGTGATCCGCCAGCGCGTGTCCCACGTCATCACAGCAGGTACGACGGCTGTCGGCGTACAACTCGACAACGGGGACACCGTGCGGGCTGCGCACCTGATAGCTGCCACTGGGCCTTGGTCGTCGCAGCTGGAAGGCGTTCCCGATGAGCTGCGGCCGCCGGTGCGTCCGGTGAAGGGTGAAGTGCTTCGGCTGCGGGTGCCGGAGGCGTACCGCCCGGCGCTCAAGCACACGGTGCGCGCGACGGCTCGCGGCTTCTCGGTCTACCTGGTGCCGCGGCCCAACGGCGAACTTGTCGTTGGTGCGACCACCAGTGAGCTCGGCTATGACACGCGTGTGCTCGCAGGCGGCGTCTTCACGCTGCTGCGGGACGCACGGACCGTCCTCCCGATCACGGACGAACTGGAACTGGTCGAGTCCATCGCCGGGCTCCGGCCGGCCACACCGGACAACGCACCGATCCTCGGACCGTCCGGTCTGGACGGGTTGCTGTGGGCGACCGGCCACTACCGCAACGGCGTACTGCTGACCCCGATCACCGCGCAGATCATCGCCGACACGGTCCGCACCGGCGTCCTTCCAGAGCTCGGAAAGCCGTTCCTGGGCAGTAGGTTCGGCCACTCCGCCGAGCGCCTAAGGTGAGGCCATGAGCGATGACACCTTGCTGATTGCCGGACGCGAGCTCACGTCGCGGTTGGTGATGGGGACGGGCGGTGCGCCCAGTCTCGAGGTACTGGAGGAGGCTCTGGTCGCGTCCGGCACGCAGCTGACGACGGTCGCCCTGCGCCGCCTCGACCCGAATCAACAGGGCTCGGTCCTCGACGTACTGCGCAAGCACGACATCGCTGTCCTGCCGAACACGGCCGGCTGCTTCACCGCCGGCGAGGCCGTACTGACCGCGCGGCTCGCCCGGGAGGCGTTCCACACCGACCTGATCAAGCTGGAGGTGGTCGCCGACGACCACACCCTGCTCCCCGATCCGGTCGAGTTGCTCGACGCGGCCGAGCAGCTGGTGAACGACGGATTCCAGGTGCTCGCCTACACCAACGACGACCCGATCCTGGCCCGCCGGCTGGCCCAGGCCGGGTGTGCGGCGGTGATGCCGCTGGGCTCCCCGATCGGGTCCGGCCTGGGCATCCGCAACCCGCACAACATCAGCATGATCGTCGACGAGCTCGAGGTACCCGTCGTTCTCGATGCCGGGATCGGTACGGCGAGCGACGCCGCACTGGCGATGGAGCTGGGCTGTGACGCGGTACTGCTGGCAACCGCGGTCACCCGGGCCGAACACCCCGCGTTGATGGCGGCCGCGATGCGCGACGCGGTAGTTGCCGGACGCAACGCACGGCGCGCGGGCCGGATCCCGAAGCGCTACCACGCGAATCCCTCGTCACCGCTGGAAGGCCGGGCCGCGCTGTAGCGGTGCTGTAGCCCGGCGGTTGCCGTGAGCAACATCAGTTTGTGAACTACATTGATGTAGTTCAGCTTTGAATTGTAAACATTGAGTTACAGGCGTAACAAGCACCCCATTCGCCCCTGTTGTCACATCCGTACCAGCACTTACGGTCAAGAGACGCTCACACGGGGAGATGGATCGATGCGTAACGTCGTACGGATAGTGACCGGGCTTGCCGTTCCAGTGCTGGCCGCCGCGGTGATCACCGCAGGTTCGCCCGGCTTCGGGGCGTACAAGGTGAAGGACGGCGACACCCTCAGCCACATCGCCGCCCGCTACGGGACCACGGTCAAGGCCCTGGTTGCCCTGAACAATCTCCCTGGCAACGGGAACGCGATCTACGCCGGCGAGACCCTCAAGGTGCCGGGCCAGAAGGCCAGGACCGCCTCCGGCCACCCGGCCAAGCGCACGGTCGCGGGTGGCCGGGTCACCTACGTGGTGAAGCCGGGCGACACGATCACGAAGATCGCCAAGCGATTCCGGTGCTCGCAGGCCAATCTGCTGGCCGCCAACGGATTGAAGGTCAGCGACCGCATCTACGCCGGGAAACCGCTGCAGGTGCCGGTCACGATCAAGCCGAAGCCCAAGGCCAAGGCACCGGCCAAGACGAAGAACAACACCTTCGCCGGCCGCACGTACGCCGACCACATCGTCGCCCAGGCCAACCGCAACCGGGCGGCCCTGAAGAAGCGCAAGCTGCCGACCCGGACGCAGCTGCGCAGCCTGATCGTCAGCACCTCGAAGCGGTACGGCGTCGACCCTGAGCTGGCGCTCGCGGTCAGCTGGCAGGAGTCGGGCTGGAAGCAGCGGGTGGTCTCCCCCGCCAACGCCGTCGGCGCGATGCAGGTCATCCCGTCGACCGGACGGTTCGTGTCCGGCATCGTCGGGCGCAACCTGGACCTGCTCAAGCCGCAGGACAACGTCACCGCCGGTGTGGTGCTGCTGGACCGGTTGACCGGCGCCGCGAAGCTCGATATCGCGGTCGCCGGGTACTACCAGGGCCTCGGCGGGGTCACGAAGAACGGCATGTATCCGGACACGAAGCTGTATGTGAAGAACGTCCTCCGGATCAAGGCACAACTGGAACGCGGCTGGGACCCACTGCGGTGAGCCTGGCGCCGTCACGCTGAGCCCTTATCTACACTCTCTGAGCAGGACGGCTTCGAGAGGCGGCTCACCGCAAGTGA
This sequence comes from Kribbella sp. NPDC050241, assembly GCF_044459685.1. Taxonomy (NCBI): domain Bacteria; kingdom Bacillati; phylum Actinomycetota; class Actinomycetes; order Propionibacteriales; family Kribbellaceae; genus Kribbella; species Kribbella sp. NPDC050241. The sequence goes on along the minus strand of NZ_JBITJE010000001.1, from coordinate 354,589 downwards.
CGGACGACGTGGACACGCAGGTCAGCGACCGCCTCGTCGGGCGAGTGCTCGACGGACGGTACCGCGTGGGCGCGCGTGTCGCGAAGGGCGGGATGGCCACCGTCTACCAGGCCCTCGACACGCGGCTGGACCGGACCGTCGCCCTGAAGGTGATGCACGACGGACTCGGCGACGACGCCCAGTTCGCCCGCCGGTTCGTCGCCGAGGCGCGGGCCGCCGCCCGGCTCTCGCACCCGAACGTGGTCGCCGTCTTCGACCAGGGTGACGACGACGGCACCCTGTTCCTGGCGATGGAGTACGTGCCCGGCCGCACGCTGCGGGACGTGATCCGCGAGCAGGCGCCGCTCACCCCCGCCCGGGCGCTGGATCTGCTGGCTCCGATCCTGTCCGCGCTCTCCGCCGCCCACGACGCCGGCATCGTCCACCGCGACATCAAGCCCGAGAACGTGCTGATCGCCGACAACGGCGTGGTGAAGGTCGCCGACTTCGGCCTGGCCCGGGCGGTCAGCGCGACCGGCAACACCGCGACCCAGGGCCTGCTGATGGGCACGGTGTCGTACCTGGCGCCCGAACTCGTCACCGACGGCAGTGCGGACGCCCGCTCGGACGTCTACTCCTCCGGCATCCTGCTGTACGAGATGCTCACCGGGAACAAGCCGCATTCCGGCGACACCCCGATCCAGGTCGCCTACGCGCATGTGCACGCCGATGTTCCCCCACCGTCGCTCGAGGTGCCGAGTATCCCGCCGTACGTCGATGCGCTGGTGCAGCGGGCGACGGCCCGGGACCGGGATCTGCGTCCCGCCGACGCGCGGGTGCTGAGCCGGCAGGTGCACCGGGTCCGCAGTGCGCTCGAGGACGGCCTGCCGGACGACCCGGAGCTCACCGGCGACCTCACGGTGCCGATCCAGCAGATCCGTCAGGACAGTGGGTACGACGACGGCTACACCCGCGATGTGCCGACGCTGGCGGGTGAGAACGGTCACGTCCTGCGCCACGACACGATCGTCGTACCGGTGGAGAAGGGGCGGCCGACCGGTGGCCCGGCGACCCGGGTCCAGGCGCCGCCGCCGCGCCGGGGCCGCGGACTGATCGCGCTGGTCCTGATCCTGGCCGCAGCCATCGGGATCGGTACGGCGGCCTGGTACTACGGGATCCACCGCTACACGAGCACGCCCAACCTGGTGAGCATGGTCCCGGCGGTGGCAGCCGCCGAGGCCGAGAAGGCCGGACTGCGGACCACTCTGGCCAACCAGGACTTCTCCGAGAACGTGCCCAGGGGTCAAGTGGTGTCGACCGACCCGGCCGCGGGTGACCGGATCCCGAAGAACGGCGAGATCAACCTGACCGTCTCCAAGGGCCCGGAGCGGTACCGCGTGCCCCAGCTGGCCGGACTGGAGCTGGAGGCCGCGAAGAACGCGCTGGCGCCGATCAAGCTGAACGCCGGCCAGATCGTCGAGCAGTACAACGAGACCGTGCCGACCGGGCGGGTGATCGCGTTCAGCCCGAAGTTCGACACGGTCGTCAAGCCCGGGGACGCGGTCAACTTCGTGGTCAGCAAGGGCAAGAAGCCGATCACCGTGCCGGACACGACCGGGAAGTCGTACCAGGACGCGAACAGGCAACTGCGCAAGCTCGGCCTCCTGGTCGGCCGCACCGAGCAGTACGACGAGAAGGTGCCGGAAGGCAACGTCATCAGCCAGACCCCGAACACCGGCACCCTGTTCGCCAAGGACAAGGTCCAGCTGGTGGTGTCGAAGGGCCCACCGCTGCAGGACGTTCCGGACGTCAAGCGCAAGAGTCTCGCCGACGCGCAGAAGATTCTCACCGACGCGGGCTTCATCGTGAAGGTGGAGAAGGCGCCGTTCAACCTCGGGCTGAACATCGTCGCGGCGCAGGACCCGGGCGCCGGGAAGAAGGCTCAGCCCGGCAGCACCATCGTGATCACCGTCCTCTGATCCGTTTTGCCTTCTGTGCAAGGCGTCTGATGAGATGTCCGGCGTGAACCACCCACGTCTGGCCGTGCTGGCCCTGCTCGCGGTCGCGGCGGCGTGGGGATCCACGTTCTTCCTGACCAAGGACCTGCTCACCAGGATGGACGTCGCCGACTACCTGGCGTTGCGGTTCCTGATCGCGTCCTTCGCGCTCGTGCTGGTGCACCCGCCGGCGATCTCCCGCCTGAGCCGGCTCGACCGCGGGCGGGCCGTTGCCCTCGGCATCACCTACGGCATCGCCCAGCTGGTTCAGACCGAAGGCCTGCGGCACACGTCGGCGAGCGTGTCCGGGTTCGTCACCGGCATGTACGTCGTCTTCACGCCGCTGCTGGCCGCCGTCATCCTCCGGCACAAGATCGGCCGGTGGGCCTGGGTCGCTGTGTTCCTCGCCACCGTCGGGCTCGGCGTCCTGTCGCTGCAGGGCCTCAGCCTGGGCACCGGCGAGCTGCTCACCCTCGCCTCGGCCGGTCTCTACGCCCTGCACATCATCGGGCTGGGCGCGTGGTCCACCCCGCGGAACGCCTTCGGCTTGTCGGCGCTGCAGATGATCGTCATCACGATGGTCTGTGCGATCGGCGCGCTGCCCGGCGGATTCGCAGTCCCGGCCACCGGAGGCGACTGGGTCAGGGTGATCTATATGGCCCTGGTCGCCGGCGCGCTCGCGCTGATCGTGCAGACCTGGGCACAGGCGCATCTCACCCCGACCCGGGCCGCCATCGCGATGACGATGGAGCCGGTGTTCGCGTCCGGTTTCGCGGTCCTGTTCGGGTCCGAGAGCGTGACGTGGCGCATGCTGGTAGGTGGCGCATTGGTCGTGTCAGCGATGTACTTGGTCGAACTCGCACCGCGGCGCAAGTTCGAGGCGGAAGTGCAACACCTGGCCCAGTAGGGGGAACGATGCGGGACGACAGCGCGCGACGGGACCGGTGGTTCCCGGCCGTGGTGATCGTCGTTCTGCTGACGATCCTGGCCGCCGGTACGGCGAACAACCTCGCGCGCAACCCACAACCCCGGCTGGTCGCGGACGGCGTACCGATCCACGGGGCCGCGCAGTCCGCGGGAGAGCGCGGCGAGCTGATGCAGCACGCGATCGCCGACCTCGACGCACTCACCCTCCCCAGCGGCGCCACGCTGGCGGGCTGGGACGGCCCCTGGCGGTTCGTCTGGCCCCGCGACGCGTCGTTCGTCGCCGCGGCACGGTGCTCGATCGGACAGTACGACCAAGCCGACCGGGTACTGCGTTTCCTCGACGGCATCAAGGCGTCGTCGGGCCGTTGGGAAGCCCGGTACTCCGCGACCGGCGAGGTGATCCGCGACGGACGTGAGCCACAGCTCGACGGATCGGGATGGGTGCTCTGGGCAACCTGGTTCTGCCGGGCCGGCGCGAAGTACTGGGAGCTGGTCCGCGAGTCCGCTGACGAGATTGTTTCCGAGCTGACCCCGGACGGACTGCCCGCGCCGTCCCCCGACTACTGGGAGCGGCCCGAGTCGACGGTGACGCTGGGCATCGTCGCCCCGCTCCTCACCGGCCTCCGCGCCGCGATTCAGATCGCCACGCAACAGAACCACGGCGACGAGGCCGCGCGCTGGCGGGCCGCACTCGACAAGCTGTCCACAGCAACAGATCGCGTCTTCGGTCCGGACTATCCGCGAACGCCGGCTCACGCGGTGAGCTTCCTGGAGCCGGGACTCGAGCCGATCGGGATCGGTGGTGGTGCCGATGCGATCGTCACCGTGCTCGGACCACCGTTCGCTCCGGCCCGGGAGGCCGTGTCCACGGCGATCGACCGGACTCGCGGCGTACTGACGCAGCCGAACGGAGGCGTGACGCCGGGCGAGGACTGGCGCACCGACGGCGTGGCCTGGACGCCGCAGACGGCGTTGTTCGCGCTGAGCGCGGCGGCCCGCGGAGACCGGGCGACCGCTGAATCGTTGCTGTCCTGGCTCGACCATTACCGGACCAGCACCGGCGCGCTGCCGGAGAAGGTCAATCGCGACCTGGAGCCGGCCGGCGAGGCTCCCCTGGGCTGGACCTCGGCCCTGGTCGTCCTCACCGGCGCGGCATTGCACAAGCCGCTACCGATTCCCGGTTAGCAGATCTCCATCACGTCGTACACCGGCGCCTCGGGGCGCGCCGTACTCGTCTTGGCCGAGTAGAAGAACGCGGTCGACGCGATGTCGTCCTGCAGCGGCAGATAGCGGCCTCCCGACCGCCAGCCGAGGGCCTGTACGTCGACCCGCAGCCGCTCCTTGAACCGGATCGGGTCGGGCAGGTGGAAGCGGTACATCCCGAACCGCTGCTGGCTCGCGTACTGCCCGTCCGGCCGGATCACTTGCGGCATGCCGAGGTACGGCGTACTGAACTCGGTGTAGCCGCCGAGGTGGGGCACGTCGAAGTTCCACGCGCCGCCGAAGTAGTCCTCGGTGCCGGTGCCACAGATGGTCGGGAACTCGTCGTCGCCGTCGAGGTAGAACTTCACCTCGCCCTCGCCCCACCAGCCCGTGCTGTTGACGCCCCAGGCGACGTACGTCCCGACGTAGTGGCCCGGCCCTTCCACGCCGTCCAGCAGCGTGTGCACGGTCTTCGACTGCAGCGGGTTGCTCCGCCGCCACTGTGCATGCAGGTACGCCGACTTGTCCGGTACGGCGCCCAGCCAGTAGTCCACCTGGAAGTACACGACCACCTTCTCGTCGTGCGTGTTCTCCAACGTGACTGTGGCCTGCTCGGTGAACGGCATCTCCCAGTAGCAGTTGAAGCCGCCGTTCGGGTTCACCGCCACCGGCAGCGAGTTGACCTGGGCGAACTTGCCCCAGCCGGAGCAGAAGAAGTCTCCGACCGGCGTCTCGATCGCGGGCGCGTCGTCGCCGTCCCAGTGCGCGCGCAGCACCAGCCGCCGCCAGTGGTCGACGTGCGTCGTCAGCCAGATGTGGGTGATGCAGCCCGAACCGGCGATGTCCGCGAGCGTGACGGTCTCGCCCGGGCCGATCTCGATCGACGGCGACACCTTCCAGCCCTGACCGAGATCCCGGGCCGCGCGGGCCCCGGTCCCCTCGGTCCGCCGGCCACCCTGCCCGGGCTCGCCGGTCGGGTTCTCCGCACTGATGGACCGCGACTCGACGTCGGCGAGCGCGCTGATGCCGGACAGATTCCCAAGAGTCATACCGCGACCCTAGGCCGCGGCAGGGTCCGTGAGAAATCGATTGCCCACCAAGTGGACCACGCCGACTGATCAGCAGGGGCGGACCTTGGCGTCCAGGCCGTGCTCGAAGGACACACAGGCCCATGGACGGCCCTGGTCGGCCTTGGCGCGGACGATCAGGGGGAACGCGGTGGCCCCGCGGACTTCCGGGGTCTTGTCGGTCTTCAGCGAGCCGATCGCGCCGCCACGGGACTCGGCGGCCGACTTCACGTCCTCGATCGTGACCGCGCTGCGCGCGGCCTTGGTGGCCGCGTTCTCGGCGTCAGTGGCTACCGCGAGGGCGAACTCGATCTCCGGCGGCGTAGCCCAGGTCGTCTGGGTCACCGGGATGACCAGGCCGAACATCGCCAGGCCGATCGCCGTGACGACCTGGCGGATGCGGCGGGTCTGGTCGGTGAGCAGCAAGGCGGCGCAGCACAACGCCAGGACGAGCGTCAGGCCGCGCAGGATCCAGTGCCGGTCGAGCCGGCTGTCCAGCGCGAGCCCGGCGACGAGTGCGATCACGATGCAGAGCACGGCGGCGCCGAGCGCCCGGAGCCGGGGAGACACGGAAGGCATGGCGCAGACGATAGACGTTCGCCGTTCGTCGCAGCGCACGGGCCGTTGGGCGATCGAACCGCCGGACAGGATCGTGCACCATCGACGGTCCTGGCACATTGTGTGAGCTCCCACCGCCCCCTAGGGATTGGAATCGCATCGTGCCTCATGACGCCCACACCCCCGGATCCTGGAGCATCTCGCGGCGCCGCGCTCTGCAACTCACCGGAGGTCTGGCCGCGGTCACCACCACCGCGTCCGCAACCTCGACCGCCTCTGCTGCACAGGCGGCCGGCAATCAGGCCCTGCTGTCGGAGGGCACCAACTTCATGGTCGCGGTCTCCCCCGACGGCCGCTGGCTGGCCTTCGACCTGGTCACCGCGATCTGGGTGACACCGTCCGCGGGCGGTGAGTCGCGGCGGCTGACCGACGACCTGCAGGACGCGACCCGGCCACGCTGGTCGCCGGACGGCCGGCGGATCGTGTTCCAGTCGTACCGCGACGGCAACTTCCACCTGTGGACGATCGGGGTTGACGGCCTCGGTCTCACTCAGCTGACCAGCGGCCGGTACGACCACCGCGAACCGCATTTCACGCCCGACGGCCGGTCGATCGTCTTCTCCTCCGACCGCGGCGGCAACGGCGGCTACGGCATCCACCGACTCGACCTGTCCGGCGGCAAGATCGTTGCCCTCACGGACGACCCGAGCGATGAGGCCGAGCCCGCCGTCTCCGCCGACGGCATCAAGATCGCCTTCACCGTCGACGCCGCGTCGATCGTCCAGCTCGACCTCACCACCGGTGAGCGTACGACGCTGGTCGCCGCAGAGACCGGGATTACTTTGTACGGACCGGCGTACTCCCCCACCGGTCAGCTGGCGTACGTCCGGCTGGCGGGACCGGTGTGTGACCTGGTCGTCGGCGGTGAGAAGGTGACGAGTGGGAAGGACGTGTTCGCCGTACCGCCCTCGTGGGCATCCGCGAGCGATGTCTTCTACACCGCCGACGGACACGTGTTGCGACATAGCGCCGGCGGCGCGCATACCGTCGTACCGTTCACCGCGACCGTCCCGGTGACGGCGAAGCGGCCGCGGCCGAAGGTGCCGGACCTGGAGTCGACCGCGCGCCGGCCGGTGCTCGGGATCGCCTGCCCGACCGCGTCGCCGGACGGCGAGTGGATCGCGTTCCGGTCCCTGAACGCGTTGTGGCTGGCGGCAACGAGCGGCCATGGGCAACCACGCCAACTGGTTGCCGACGGCTACTTCAACTCGGATCCCGACTTCTCGCCGGACGGCAGCAAGTTGCTGTACGCCGGCGATCGGGACGGGACCGCGGACCTGTGGCTGCACGACCTGAAGACCGGTGCCGACAGCAAGCTCTCGTCGTTGCCCGGGGCACAGACCGCGCCGCGGTTCTCCCCGGACGGGAAGCAGGTCGCGTACCAGGATCAGGACGGGATCGCGTGGGTGCTCGATCTCTCCTCCGGCCAGGTCCGTCAGCTGACACCGACGTTGTTCCAGCCCGGCCGGGTGGGCTGGTCGCGGGACGGGACGACGATCGTGCTGGCGGCGGTCAGGCCGTTCTCCAAGCGGTTCCGCGAAGGCACCAGCCAGCTCCTGTACGTCGATGTCGCCACGACGGCGCTGGAGTACGTCGAGCCGATGCCGTTCCGCTCACTGGCCACCCGCGGCGACGATGGCCCGGTCTTCTCTCCCGACGGCAAGTGGCTCGCCTTCGTCGTCGAGAGCCTGCTGTACGTCGCTCCCGTCGACGAACGCGGGCGGTTCACCGCCGAGCCGAGGGCGATCACCGACGAGGTCACCGACTCGCCGGTCTGGCAGGACAACGAGACCTTGCTTTACCTGAACAACGGCCGGCTGCGGCGCACGACTCTGCGCGGCTCTCGCCCGCAGACCATCAAGCTCGACCTGCAGTGGCGCCGGGCGATTGTCAACCAGCACGTCACGATCCACGCCGGCGCCCTGTGGGATGGCCGCGCGACCACGCTGCGCCGCGACGTCGACGTCGTACTGGACGGGTCGCGGATTGCCGCCGTACGGCCGCATCAGGGGCGCGCGGACATCGACGCGTCGGAGCTGACGGTGATGCCTGGCTTGATTGATGCGCACAACCACTGGCACCTGCGTGGGCGGGCGTGGGGTGCGCGGCAGGGCAACCTGTGGCTGTCGTACGGCATCACGACCACGCGGTCGCCCGGCGATCCGGTCTATCAGATGCAGGAGACGCGGGAGGCGCTCGCCCACGGGTCGCTGGTCGGGCCGCGGTACTTCGCGACCGGTGAGGCGATCGACGGGTCGCGGGTCTACTACAACTTCATGCGGCCGACGCTGTCGGTACGGCAACTCGGTCTGGAGCTCGACCGGGTCGAGGGTCTTGCGTACGACCTGGTGAAAACGTACGTGCGCCTGCCGATCGACTACCAGCGTCGCGCGATCGCCGCCGTCCACCGACTCGGACTGCAGCTGTCGTCGCATTACCTCTATCCGGCCGAGCACCTCGGCATGGACGGGATGGAGCACACCGGCGCGACGAACCGGCTGGGCTACTCGCACACGGTCAGCCGGCTCGGCCGCGCGTACGCCGATGTCGTCACGCTGTTCACCAAGGCCGGGCTGTCGGTCACGCCGACACTGTTCAACTCGACAATGGCGCACGTTGACGACCCGAGCCTGCTCACCGACCGGCGGACGACCACGCTGTTCCCGTCCTGGGAGTACGCCGCTCTGCAGACCGAGGTGAACACGGCGGCAGGACCAGCGGGCGTGACCACGCGGGAGTTGCTGCGCGGCAACGTCGACATGGTGCTGCGGATCCACCGCGGCGGTGGATTCGTGATCTGCGGCACCGACAGCCCGCTCGACAACGTCGCGGTGTCCACGCATGCCAACCTGCGATCGATGGTCGCCGGTGGCTTCACGCCGTACGAGGCTCTGACGACCGCGACGCGCAACCCGGCGCGGTGGCTGAACCTCGAGGACAAGCTCGGCGTGATCAAGCCGGGAGCTCAGGCCGACCTGTCGTTCGTGACCGGCGATCCGCTGGCCGACATCCGGGTCGCCGCCGCGGTGGACCGGGTGATGGTCGCCGGCAAGCTGCACACGGTCGACGACCTGCTGGCGCCGTACTCCGGTGGCGCCCGGACGACGGCCGCCGTACCGGCTCCCGCGAATGCGCCGACTCCGCTCACCCGGGAGCAGGCGCACTCACACGACAACACCTACTGGTGGCACGAACCCGAGTGGCTCCACAGGGTGTGCTGCGAGGGCTGACGCCTTCGGGCCTCCGTGATCTGTCAGAAGGTGGTCGTGAGGTTCTGCGTCTGACCGGTTGCGGAGGCTCGGTACGCGGCCTCGATGATGTCGATCACGTGGCGCGCGTGTTCGGCGGTGACGATCGAAGGCTTGCCCTCGCGGACCCAGTCGACCAGCTGCATGACGTCCTCGTACACGTGCTGCTCCTCGATCTCGCGGTGCACACCGGTCACGTGCGGAAGCAGTGCCTGGTTGCCCGGACCACGCGGCGAGAGTTCGGCGGGGTTGCGGTTGGGGAAGTCGAACGGCTCATCGTTGAGCAGCAGTCCGTCGATCGTCCCCTTCGTCCCGTAGTACGCACCGCCGAAGCCGCCCCGCATCCCTCCTGCGGCGGTCCCGGTCGCGACGCAGAACAGGTTGTCACCGAAGTCGATCAGCACGATGGTGTTGTCGTCGGCATCCGTCCGTACCTCCGTCCCTCCGCTGGTCCGCACGGGAATCCGTACGCCGGACATCGCCGTCACGCGCTTCGCCGGGCCGAGGATCCCGGTGACGGCGTGCAGCCCGTACACCGTCATGTCGTACATCGGCCCGCCACCGGGCTTGCGGAAGTACCACGACGGATCGATGTTCGTCAGTACGTCGCTGCCGCCGCGCACGGCCTCGTCCTCGTGATAGGTGCCGAACGCCGCGCCACAGCTCACCCAGGACAACGTCCCAATGACGCCCTCGGCAATCAACTCACGTGTCCGGACGTGATGCGGACGCAGCATCTCCCCCGGCGAGGCAACAATCCGCAGGTCGTTGGCCGCGGCAAGCTCGATGAGCTCCGTCGCCTCGGCGACGGTGATCGTCATGGTCTTGTTGAAGTGCACATGCTTTCCGGCCTGCAACGCCAGCTTGCCCTGCTCGTAGTGCAACCCGATCGGCGAAGCAATCGTCACGGCATCGACATCCCCACGAGCCAGCAGGTCCTCGTACTCCGTGAACCCCTGCTCCACCCCGAACTTCTCAGCCGCCGCCTCCGCCCGCCCCGGCACCGGATCACACACCGCCGCCAGCGTCACCCGCCCGGCAAGATCCCCCTGCCCCAAATGCGGCAGAAGCCCCCGCACCGAAATACTCCCCGCCCCAACAACACCCATCCGCACCGAATCCGCCATGCACCCGATCCTCCCACGCGACACCACTCCCGGCTGCTCCCTCGGGTCGGATAGGTTTCGGCGCCATGAGCGTTGTCGAGCATGTTGTTCTCATTCACGGGACCTGGGGTCGCGGGAGCAGCTTCCGTGAGGCCCGGGCTGCGTTCGAAGCCCGTGGGTTTGCTGTTCATACGCCGACGTTGCGCCATCACGAACTGCCTCTGCAGGACGGATCGACGCAGGTCGCGACGCTCAGCCTGACGGACTACGCCGACGATCTGGTCGAGGTGTGTGAGTCACTCGATTCGCCGCCGCTGATCGTCGGACACTCCTTGGGTGGGTTGCTGGCCCAGCTCGTCGCGGCCCGGACGGCGCATGCCGGTCTGATCGGGGTGTGCCCAGCCCCGGCGGCCGGGATCTTCGCCATGTACCCGTCCATGAGCCGGCTGTTCCTCAGCCACTACCTCCAGCCGCGGCCCTGGGCCAAGCCGCTCCGTCCGACCTGGGAGAAGTTCCAGGTCGGCGGGCGAATCACGCAGACGCTGGAGGACTCCCGCGCGCGGTTCGCGGACCTCGTCTGCGAGTCGGGCCGCGCGTACTGCGAGATGGCCTTTCCACAACTCGACCGCCGCAAGGCATCCCGCGTCGACTACGCCGCGATCTCCGGCCCGGTCCTGATCTTCGGCGGCGCCCGGGACCTCACCGTGGTCCCGGCAGTCTGCCGCGCCACCGCCTCGAAGTACCCCAACGCCACCTACCAAGAAATTCCCGACGCCGACCACATGCTCCTGTTCGGCAAGATCCTCCAAACCACCATGACCCACGTCGACAACTGGCTAGCCACCAACAACCTCACCTCCCCCGAACCAACGTCCGATCAGCGCTCGGGGTGAGGCAAAAGCAGGAAGCCAACGACCATGCCGAGCAGACAGGGCAGGCCGTGATTGTCGTGCAGGATCGTGTCGACTACGGCCAGCACCGGGACGGCGAGCGCCAGGATCCGCAGCTGCAGTGGTGGCGTGACGCCGTACCGGCGCGGAGCCACAAGGATCACCGTCGTCAGCCCGCCGATCAGACCGGCGACGCACATCGAGTTGCCCGCGCCAACCGGGTTGAGCCACACGTAGCTCATGAGCTGCCCGAACCATCCGCAGACGAAGTAGAGGACCAGCCACCGCCACCGCCCGAACACGCGCTCGGCGACCGAGCCGACCACGGCCAGCAGGATCAGGTTCGAGACCAGCCCCGACGCCCAGCCGTCCTGGAAGAACATGCCCGTCAGCAGGCGATACCACTGCCCGTCGTCGATATAAGACGCGTCCCGAACCACATGCGCATACAGCGGCCGGTACACCAGTTGCGCGATCCCACACGCCAGCGTCACCAGAAACACAACACCAGTCAGCACCGGCAGCCGCGGTCCGAAAGCGAGTGCCGAGAGAGGGCTACGTTCCGCAGTACGAGTAGTCACATCGAGAACCTAACGATCCGACGGGGCCGTACCTCCGTCGTTTGTCACGACGAACCCTGCCGTTTGTCACGATCAGCAGCCGGCCATCCGCCGGCAACGGTCCGTTCGACCGCGGGCGCCGGCCAAGTAGTCGCACGCGGGCGCGGGTCGGCCCAGTACCCCTAGAACGGGAGTTTGGGTTGGGGTGGGGCGTGGGTGGGGTCTACGCCGTCGAACAGGCTGCTGACGGACTCGCCCTCGTGGATGCGCTTGATCGCTTCGGCGAACAACCCGGCGACCGAGCTGACCTGGAGCTCGGGGAAGCCGGCCGGCCGCGGGACGGTGTCGGTGCTGATCACCTCGGTGACCGACGGGTGCGACCGGAGCCGCTCCACTGCCTTCCCGGCGAACAGTCCGTGGGTGGTGGCTACGGCGGCCTGGGTGCAGCCGCGATCCTTCAGGCGGTCGAGGAGTTCGATGATCGAGCCGCCGGTGGCGATCTCGTCGTCGAGGATGATCGCGCGCTTGCCGGCTACGTCGCCGACGATCGCGTCGATGATGACGCGGTCGTCGGCCAGGCGCTGCTTGCTGCCGGCGGCGACCGGGAGGCCGAGCAGCCGGGAGAACTGGGTGGCGGTCTTCGCGTTGCCCAGGTCCGGGCTGACCACGACCGTCTCGGTCAGGTCGCGGCCGCGGAAGTGGTCTGCGAGTACGCCGATCGCGGTCAGGTGGTCGACCGGGACCGAGAAGAACCCGTGCACCTGAGGTGCGTGCAGAGCCATGGTGAGGACGCGGTCGACGCCGGCCGTCACCAGGAGGTCCGCGACGAGGCGACCGCCGATCGAGATGCGGGACGCGTCCTTCTTGTCCGACCGCGCGTACGCGTAGTGCGGCATCACGGCGGTGATCTGCTCCGCAGAGGCGCCACGGGCCGCATCGATCATCAGGAGCAGCTCCATCAGGTGCTCCTGCGTCGGCGGCACCAGTGGTTGCACGATGTACACGTCTCGCTGCCGACAGTTCTCCTGCAGTTGTACCTGCAGGCAGTCGTTGCTGAAACGATGGATTTCCACCGGTGCGAGCGGTACGCCGAGATCGGCACAGATCCGCTCCGCCAAATCAGTGTGGGCACTTCCGCTGAACACGACGATCTCTCGCACGGCTCTCCCCGAACGCTGCGAACCCCGACGCCTGCAGCCTATCCCGGGCCCGCACGGACCACCGGCCCGAGGTCGGCATCCGGTCGCGAGAACTGCTGAGCGCCGTTCGGGCAAGTGAGGATGAGCCCGTCTGCCCGGACGGGCTCTGCCCAATTGACGAGGAAGCACATGGTGCACTCCAGACCGAGACCGCGGTGGATCGCCGCCGCGGCGCTCGCCCTGTCCATCGGCCTCACGGCCCAGAACCCGGGCCTAGCATCACGGCCGGTGGTCTGGCCCCGGAGAAGGCGCAGTACGTCCTGGAGTCGTCGCTCACACGACCGAGCTACGCGGCCTACTCCACCAGGATCGATGCGCGCTGGAGCTTCGCATCGGGCGCGGACACCAAGAACCTTCCGCTCCTGGGCGTTCGTTACCAGCCGACGGTCGACATCAACAACACCGCAGCGCGTACGCCGGTCACCACGCTGCCCGTGGTCGTCCAGGCTCAGCCCGGCGCCACGCTGCCTCGCATCCGCACCGCTGCAGTACTCCGCGGACGGCGGCACCACCTGGCGTACGGCACCGCTCGCTCCTGGCAGCGGCGGCGAGTACACCGCGATCTTCCCGACTCCGAAGGAGGGCAAGACCGTCTCGCTCAAGCTGCACCTGGCCGACGCGGACGGGAACACGACTGACCTGACCACGATCGACGCGTACCACCTGCGCTGACCGAACGCGCCGGAACCCTCGCCTACTGAAGGATGCGGGCGAGGGTTTCGGCCGCGGTACGGCAGTCGGCGGTCGAGGCGTCGAGGTGGGTCACCACGCGGAGCTGGGTGTGGCCGACACCGCCGACGAGTACGCCGGTCGCGCGAGCAGCTTCGACCACCTGGGCGACGGTCTTGCCCGTGGCGGCGAGGTCGGCGACCACGATGTTGGTCTCGACCTGGTCGGGCTTGACGGAGCCGGGGGCGGCCTCGGCGAGGATCGAGGCGACGAGACGCGCGTTGGCGTGGTCTTCGGCGAGGCGCTCGACGTTGTGCTCGAGCGCGTAGAGACCGGCCGCCGCGAGTACGCCGGCTTGGCGCCAGCCCCCGCCGAGGCGCTTGCGCCAGATGCGGGCCTCGCGGATCAGCTCGGTCGAGCCGACCAGCACTGAGCCGACCGGCGCACCCAAGCCCTTCGACAAGCACACGCTGGCAGCAGCCGCACGCGACGCGTACGCCGCGACCGGCACCCCAGACGCCACCGACGCGTTCCACAGCCGCGCACCGTCCAGGTGCAACGGCAGCCCCAATCCATCCAGTTCGTCCGCCAGAGCGTCGTACCCGTGCTGGATCGCGCCTCCGCCGAAGTTGTGCGTGTTCTCGACCGACACCGCCGCGGTGGAGACGAAGTACGACCCGAGGTCCGGCGCGATCAGTGCGCGGATCTGCTCGAGGTCGATCTGACCGGCCGGCGCGCTCCACGTCCGTGTGGTGACGCCGCTGACGGCCGCGTGCGCGCCGAGCTCGGCCCGCGCGATGTGTGCGCTCGCCTCGCACAGGATCTCCGCGCCAGGCGGCACCAGCGCCCGTACGCCGAGCATGTTCGCAAGCGACCCGGTGACGGTGAACAAGCCGGCCTCGTGCCCGAGCAGTCCGGCGACCGTCTCCTCCAACCGGTTGATGGTCGGGTCCTCGCCGTACACATCGTCCCCGAGAGGTGCCGAAGTCATCGCCGCCAGCATCCCCGCCGACGGCCGGGTAACGGTGTCGGACCGCAGGTCAATCACGCTCGCGCGCCCCGCAGCCGCTCGGCGACCAGGAACGCGAGCTCGAGCGACTGGTGCCGGTTCAGCCGCGGGTCGCAGGCGGTCTCGTAGCGGTTGACCAGATCCTCGGCGACCAGCTCCTCACCGCCGCCCAGGCACTCGGTCACGTCGTCGCCGGTGAGCTCGATGTGCATGCCGCCCGGCCAGGTCCCCACCTGCTCGTGTGCGTCGAAGAAGCCCTGGACCTCGTCCATGACGTCCTCGAAGTTGCGGGTCTTGTATCCGTTCGGAGTCTCGAAGGTGTTGCCATGCATCGGGTCGCACACCCACGCGATCGGCGAGCCGTGGTCGCGGACGGCCTCCAACAGCGGCGGCAGCCCGTCGCGGATCTTGCCGGCGCCCATCCGGGTGATGAAGGTCAGCCTGCCTTCGATGCCCTTCGGGTTCAGCTTGTCGATCAGCGTCCGGATGTACTCCGGGGTCGTGGTCGGCCCGATCTTCACACCGAGGGGATTCGACAGCGAGGCCAGGAACTCGACATGCGCGCCGTCCAGCTGCCGCGTCCGCTCCCCCACCCACAGCAGGTGGCCGGACACGTCGTACGGCTGCTGGGTGCGCGAGTCGATCCGGGTCAGCGCGTGCTCGTACTCGAGGATCAGCGCTTCGTGGGAGGCGTAGAAGTCGACAGTCTTGAACTCGTCCGCGGTGGCGCCGCAGGCCCGCATGAAGGAGAGCGCGCGCTCGATCTCGGACGCCAGCCGCTCGTACTTCTGCCCGACCGGCGAGGACTTCACGAAGTCGGTGTTCCAGGCGTGCACCTGGTGCAGGTCGGCGTACCCACCGGTGGTGAACGCGCGGGTCAGGTTGAGCGTGGCCGCGGCCGCGTTGTAGACGCCGCGCAGCCGGTGCGGGTCCGGGTTCCGCGCCTCGGGCGTGAACTCGAGCCCGTTGACCGCGTCACCCCGGTACGACGGCAGCGTGACGCCGTTCCGCGTCTCGTCACCGGAGCTCCGTGGCTTGGCGTACTGGCCGGCGATGCGACCGACCTTCACCACCGGCACACTCGCGGCGTACTGGAGCACGACGGCCATCTGCAGCAGGACCCGCAGCTTGGCCCGGATGTTCTCCGCGGTCACGCCGTCGAAGGTCTCCGCGCAGTCGCCGCCCTGGAGGATGAAGGCCTCGCCGCGGCTGACCGCACCGATCTTGGTGGTCAGGTCGTCGCACTCACCGGCGAACACCAGCGGCGGCAGCTTGCGCAGCTCGCCGATCACCTGGTCCAACGTGGCGGAATCCGGCCACTCCGGCTGCTGCAGCGGCTTCAGCGCCCGCAGATCATCCAGGCCCGGCACCCCAGGCACTTCCCCCGCACTCACCGTCGCGAATTGCATGCCCCCAACTCTAGGCCAGGCGTCCGCATCCCCACCCCGCCCGTCTCACCCTCCCCGAGATGCCTGACTGGGGAGGATCTCATCCCCTAATCGGGCAGCCAACCACCCCAAACCGACCGGTTATCCACAGAGGGGAGGAGGTGGGGAGGGTGGGGAGGGGATCGGTGCATGTTGTGGGTGACGGAGGAGATGAGAGATGGCGGAAGGGGTCGGCAGGGTTGATGCGTTCGTCGAGCTGCGCCGGCGCCAGCAGGGTACCTTCAGCAGGGCCCAGGCTCTCGCTCACGGGATCACGGACAAGGTGCTGGGACGGCGGTGCCGGGCGCTGCAGATCCAGCGGGTCCACCCAGGGGTGTACGTCGACTTCACCGGCCCACTGCCGTGGGGAACCCGGGTGTGGGCCGCGTGGCTGGCGTACGGACCGGAAGCTGCGCTCGCCGGCCAGACGGCACTGCGCCAGTACGGCGTGGAGGGCAGGTGGATCGACGACACCATCCACCTTGCGCTCCCGCATTCGCGCCGTGTCGACGGTCGCCCCGGAGTCGTCGTCAGTCGCCATCGGGACTTGCCGGCGCAGCTCCAAGGGTCCCGCGAACCGCCGATGGTGCGTCTCGAGGTCGCCCTACTGACAACCGCGAGTACGGCCGCGGATGTGTCGCGCAAGGCGGCGATCCTGCTCGACGCGTGCCGGCAGCGCCGGACCACGCCCGCTCGTCTGATCGGCGAACTCGACGCACTCCCGAAGTTGCCGACCCGGCGGGTGTTGCGCCAGCTCCTCCTCGACGGGGTGGAAGGAGTTCAGTCGTTCCTCGAGCAGGTCTACCTGCGGCGGGTCGAGCGTCTCCATCGCCTGCCGCCCGGTACGCGGCAGGTGCGGGTCGAGTCGGCCGACGGGGGCCAAGTCGTCTACCGAGACGTCGAGTACACGCCGTACGACCTCATCGTCGAGCTGGACGGCCGGGCGGGCCACTCCGACTCCCTGTCGCAATGGCGCGACATGGGCCGGGACAACCTAGCCGCACTCAGCGGCAAGGTGACCTTGCGCTTCGGCTACCAATTGGTCGCCCATCCGTGCGAGGCCGCCGCCCAGGTCGCCGCCGCCCTCCGCCTCCGCGGCTGGAGCCGCTCCCCCCACCCCTGCTCCCCCACCTGCCCCACTCTTCCCCTCGCAGGCTAGAGCGGTGGTTCGGGGAGGCTCGGTGCCTGTTCCGGGCACACAACCCTCCCCGAATCGACGTGGTCAGGTCAGGTCAGGGAGCCGGGGTCTGCTGGTACGTCTACTGCGTGTTCGCGGAGGACGGTGAGGGGGATGGTGTCGAGGGAGCGGGCGTGGGTTGAGGCCAGGACGACGGGGGCCGGGGCGCCGTCGCGGTAGGCCTGGAGCCAGCGGACCGCGACCACGCACCAGCGGTCGCCGGGCTGGAGACCGGCGAACTGCAGCTCGGGGCGCGGGGTGACCAGGTCGTTCCCGACCGAGACCTGGTGGGCCAGGAACTCCGCGGTCATCACGGCACACACCGTGTGGCTGCCCAGATCCTCGGGGCCGCTGGTGCAACAGCCGTCCCGGTAGAAGCCGGTGACCGGATCGGTCCCGCACTCCTCCAGTGGTTCGCCGAGCACGTTCAGGTCGCTGTCCATGCGGACATCCTCACCCGCGGACGAGGTCGGAAGCGGTCAACTGGCCTTGGTGTCGCGGAGCCGGACGTGCTCGTCGATCGACTCGCCCTTCTTGAGCAGTTCCTTGGCCTTCTCGGCGTACATGTCGACGTACTCCTGGCCGGACAGCTCCATCATCGCGTACATGATCTCGTCGGTGACCGAGCGGAGCACGAACCGGTCGCGCTCCATGCCCTCGTAGCGGGAGAAGTCCAGCGGCTTGCCGATCGCCACTCCCGGGCGGACCAGCCGGGGCAGCCGGCGGCCAGGCTCGCGGACCAGCCACTGCGGCCAGAGCGTGCCGGGCGGCTGCAGCTTCTCGGTGTCGATCATCGCGACCGGGATGACCGGTACACCGGCCACGATCGCCATCCGGGCGACGCCGGTCTTGCCCTTGTAGAGCCGGCCGTCGGGCGAGCGGGTTCCCTCGGGGTAGATCCCGAACAGCTCGCCCTTCTTCAGGATGTCCAGCCCGGTGTTCAGCGCGGCCAGCGAGGCGCGCCCACCGGACCGGTCGATCGGGATCTGGCCGACGGACCGGAAGAACGTCGCCACCAGCTTCCCCTTCAGACCGGGCGCGGTGAAGTACTCCGACTTGGCCGGGAAGACGATCTGCCGCGGTACGGCGACCGGCAGGAAGATCGAGTCGCAGAACGCGAGGTGGTTGCTGACCAGCAACGCCGCGCCCGTGGTCGGGATGTTCTCCAGCCCACTCACCCGGGGATGGAAGAGCAGTTTCACCAAGGGGGCGACGATGAACCGCCTGAGGAACAGGTACAGCATCCGCCTCGACCTCCGTCGCTCGCCTGACACCTTCACCACCGACCATCGTCGGCCTGTACCTCGTCCGGCACCAGTGCCCGCCGGTGACGGCCGCGACAAGCTCCGGCGCCCACCGTCGGTGCAGGACACTACGTTCCAGCTTCCCCCTCAGGCAATGTCACCGCCAGGAATCTCCGTGTTGCTCACCGTGTTGTCACCTTGTTGCAGACTGGATGCAGTCCAAATGCGACCATAGAGTCGCGAGCAGGCCGGTGCGGCCTGACCGTCTGTGAGGACTCTGACGGCGAGGAGTGACCGTGCCAGTGCAAGGCCATGCGGAGGACTACCGCAGTCCCGGGACCGGGAAGAACGCCGCGATCGGAGTCCTGCTGAGCCACGGATTCACCGGCTCGCCGAAGTCGATGCGCCCGTTCGCCGAGCATCTGGCCGCCGACGGGTACGGCGTCGCCGTACCGCGGCTGCCCGGCCACGGCACCAGCTGCCAGGAGATGAACAAAACCGGCTGGCCGGACTGGTACGCCGTCCTGGACAACGAGCTGGAGCGGCTGCGAAAGGAGCACGACCAGGTTTTCCTGGCCGGACTCTCGATGGGCGGCTGCCTGGTCCTGCGGCTGGCCGAGGAGCACGGCGCCGACATTTCCGGTCTGGTCCTGATCAACCCGTCGGTGCGCACCGACGACAAGCGGCTGGTGCTGCTGCCGGTGCTGTCCCGGCTCGTGCCGTCATTCCCCGGCATCTCGAACGACATCAAGAAGCCGGGTATGGACGAGGGCGCGTACGACCGGATGCCACTCCGTGCGCTGCGGTCCCTGTCCCAGCTGTGGCAGATAACTCGTGACGATCTGGCCAAAGTCACGCAGCCCGTGCTGATGTTCCGCAGTACTGTCGATCATGTGGTGGAACCGAGCTCGGGGCGGACCGTGCTTGCCTCGATCTCGTCCCGCGATGTGACCGAGACCCTGCTCGAGGACAGCTTTCACGTGGCAACTCTGGACAACGACGCACCGCGCATCTTCGCGGACTCGACAGACTTCATCCGCCGGGTCGCCGCCGATGCGTGACAACGGCCTCACCGCCACGGCGTACACGTCGCTCGGCGGTATCGACCCACTGGTCGCCGAACCGGTCCTGACCGCGCTCGCAGAGGCCGGCATCGCGGCGTACTGCGAGGCCCAGAGCGAGGCCAAGACGCCGGAAGAGGCGGAGGAGCCGGTCCACATCCCGGCCGGGTACGACGTGATCTTCGTCGACGCGGAGGCGGTGGAGCGGGCCCGCCCGGTGATCGAGCGGAGCACCGAGGACGCCGAGTGGAAGTCGCTGGTCGAGCAGTTCAACGCGCCGTCGGCGCCCGGGCACGACGCTGACGAGAGCCCGGTGCCGCGGTGGCCGGCCAGTGAGGACGTCGACGACAAGTACGAGCCGCTGATCGACGTACCGACCGGGCTCGTCATCAAGGACACGCCGGACGACGACGAGGAAGAGGAGAAGCCGGTCAAGCGGGAGGACGACCCGCACGACCACTTCGTCCCGCCGGAGCCGCCGCGCGCACCCCGGCTGGACTGGATCAGCCGGATCGCCTGGCTCGGCCTGATCGGCGGCCCGCTGCTGCTGATCCTGGCCGCCGTCCTCGACTTCGGCACCGGCCGGATCACCACGCTCGCGGTGGTCGGATTCATTGGCGGATTCCTCACCCTGGTGATCCGGATGAAGGATCGGTTGCCACCTGATGACACGCCTGATGACGGGGCGGTCGTCTGAGCTAGCATGCGGATCGTCGGACAATCCGACGAACGCGTAGGGAGGTACCCGTGCAGGTCACCGAGACCGTCGAGATCACCGGCCACCTGATGGACTCCGGACTGCTGTCCCGGGTCCTGGACGACATCCGCGGGTACGGCGGTGAGTACACGCTGGACAAGTTCGACCTCGGCTACGACAAGGACGACCCGTCCACGGTCCGGATGACGGTCGGCGCCGACGACGAGGAGTCGCTGCAGCGGCTGCTGATGCGGATCCAGACCAAGGGCGCGAACCTGGTCGACCCCGGTACTCCGGAGATCACCGAGGTGTCCCAGGACGGTGTCTTCCCGGACGGCTTCTACTCCACCACCAACCTGCCGACCAAGGTGCGGCTCGGCGGCCACTGGGTGGCGGTGCAGAACCCGGAGATGGACTGTGGCCTGCTGGTCGAGGGTGACGTCGAGGGCGACACTGTCCGCACGATCCCGATGTCGGACGTGAAGGCCGGGATGCGGATCATCACGAGCGCCCAGGGTGTCAAGGTCACTCCCCCGATCGTGGCGAACACCGAGGAGTCGTTCGGCTTCATGGAGTCGGACGTGTCCAGCGAGAAGCCGCAGCGGGTGCTGGTCATGCAGGTCGCCGACGGCATGCGCGAGGCGAAGGCGAACGGCCAGAAGGTGCTCTGGGTCGGCGGCCCGGGCATCGTGCACACCGGCGCCGCGCCGGCGATGGTGTCGCTCGTCGAGGCCGGTTTCGTCGACGTCCTGTTCGCCGGGAACGCGCTGGCCACCCACGACATCGAGTCGTCGCTCTACGGTACGTCGCTCGGCGTCGACCTGGCCCGCGGTCGCGGGGTGGAGCACGGCCACGAGCACCACATCCGCGCGATCAACACGATCCGCAAGGCCGGCTCGATCGCGGCCGCGGTCGAGCAGGGCGTGCTCACCTCGGGCGTCATGCACGCGCTGGTGAAGAAGGGAAAGAACTTCGTCCTGGTCGGTTCGGTGCGCGACGACGGCCCACTGC
Organism: Kribbella sp. NPDC050241; assembly: GCF_044459685.1. NCBI lineage: Bacteria > Bacillati > Actinomycetota > Actinomycetes > Propionibacteriales > Kribbellaceae > Kribbella > Kribbella sp. NPDC050241. The sequence goes on along the minus strand of NZ_JBITJE010000001.1, from coordinate 333,500 downwards.
CGGACGTGTACACCGACGTCCTCGAGGGTCAGCGCGCGATGCGGGCCGAACTGCCCGGCGTGGGCTACTGCCTGATGGCCGCGACCATGCTGCACTCGGTTGCTACCGGCAACATCCTGCCGTCGTCGATCCCGCTCACCTGCGTCGACATCAACCCGGCCACTGTGACCAAGCTGGCCGACCGCGGCTCGTCCCAGGCCCGCGGCATCGTCACCGACGTCGGCCTGTTCATCGAGCACCTGGCCCGCGAACTGTCCCCGACGTACGCCGACGGCAAGTAGACCCCGGCCCCCGTAAACTGCCCGGAGTGACCGAGAACTTCGAGGCGTTCCTGGACCAGTTCGAGCGGGCCAACACGGCCTTCGTGAACGGGGACTCGTCGTTGTGGATGCCGCTGGTGTCGCACAGCGAGCAGACCTCGATCTTCGGTGGTTTCGGCGGTCTCGAGGTCGGCTGGTCGCAGGTCGGACCGCGCTACCAATGGGCCTCGGCGCAGTTCCGTCCGAGTGGCGCCAAGGTCGAGTTCGAGTACCTCGACAGGCACGTCGGCAGTGACACGGCGTACTCCGTCGCGATCGAGCGCTGCACGGTGATGTACGTCGACCAGCCCGGTGAGTTCCCGCATGCGCTGCGGGCGACGATGGTCTTCCGCAAGGAGGACGACGGCTGGAAGATCGTCCACCGGCACGCGGACCCGCTGAGTCCGCGGGGAGCCTGACCGCACGGGCTTGTGCGGCTGATTACAGCCGCCGAGGACCGGGCGGGTGTTGGATGTCTCCATGACGGAACTCGTGCAGCTGACCGTGGCCGACGGCGTGGCAACCATCACGCTCGACTCGCCGGACAACAAGAACGCACTCTCCCAGCAGTTCACCGGTGAACTGCTGGAGCGGCTGGACGACGCGGGCGCGGACGACGCGGTCCGAGTGATCGTGATCCGGTCGGCGCTGGACGTGTTCTGCTCGGGAGCCGACCTGTCCGAGGCGACCACGATCGGGATGGGGGTCGGCGCGCAGCGGATGGTCGACGTCCAGCGGGCGATCGTCGCCAGCCCGAAGCCGGTGGTCGCACGGGTCGCGGGTCCGGTGCGAGCCGGCGGGATCGGCATCGTGGCCGCCGCCGACATCAGCGTCGCCGGCGCGAGCAGCACCTTCGCGCTCACCGAAGTCAGACTGGGACTGGCGGCGGCGACGATCTCGCTCACCGTGCTCCCCCGGTTGACAGACCGCGCGGCGGCGTACACGTTCCTCACTGGAAACACGTTCGACGGAGCCGAGGCCGCACGGCTCGGTCTGGTCACCGTCGCGGTTCAGGACACTGACGTCGACACCGCGGTCGACTCCGTCGTGGAGTCGCTGCTGAAAGGCGCGCCCCAGGGCCTGCGCGAGACCAAGAAGCTGCTCAACAGAGAGCTCCTCGCCGACATCGATGCCCGCGGCAAGGATCTCGCCGAGCTGTCGGCGAGCCTGTTCGGCTCGTCCGCAGCACAAGAAGCGATGCTCGCCTTCCTCAACCGCAAGAAGAGCTGACGGTTTGCGGAACTTTCTCGCCGCCTGTCGGCGAAAAAGTTCCGGACAGCGCCCGCTAGAGCACCAGTCGGTGGGCATCGCCGGCCGTGAGGGTGACCGTAGTGCGGCTGTCGCCGTGGCGGATGGTGCGTTGCTGATCGCGGTCCGCGGTGAGGACGGCCTCGGAGCCGTCGGGTGACCACGTGATGTCGACGGTCACGCCGCCGCGGGCGCGCAGGCCGGTGACCTGGCCCGTCGGCCACTCGGTCGGTCGTGCTGGGAGGAGTTCGATCTCGTCGGTGTGGCTCTGGAGAAGCATCTCCGCGATGCCCGCGGTCGCGCCGAAGTTGCCGTCGATCTGGAACGGCGGGTGGGCACACAGCAGGTTCGGGTACACGCCCGCGCCGCTGCCGACGTAGTCGGTCTCGGTGTCGTCGGCAGGCGTCAGAAATGCGCGCACGAAGCGGTGTGCCGCGGCCGCGTCGCGCAGCCGGGCTCTGAGGTTGATCTTCCAGGCCAACGACCAACCGGTCGCGAGGTCGCCGCGCAGATCGAGCGTACGAGCCGCGGCGGCCGCCAGCGCCGGAGTGCGGTCCGGCGTGATCAGGTCGCCGGGGTGTACGCCGATCAGATGCGACGTGTGCCGGTGGTGCGGATCATCCTCGGTCAGGTCGGCGGCCCACTCCTGTAGTTGCCCCCGGCTACCGATCGACGGCTCGGGGATCCGCTTGCGCGCCGCGGCGAACCGCTCGACCAACGGGTCGGTCAGCTCGAGGACATCGGCGGTCGTCACGCAGCGGTCGAACAGGTCGGCGATCAGGGCGAGGTCCATCGTCGCCGACACAGTGACCGACGCCGGCTGGCCATCGGGCGCGACGTAGTCGTTCTCGGGTGAGGTGGATGGCGACGTACCGAGACTGCCGTCGGGCAGCTCGATCAGCCAGTCGAAGCAGAACTCCGCCGCACCCCGAAGTACCGGCCAGGCGCGGGCGAGGAACTCGCGGTCACCGGAGAACGCGTAGTGGTCCCACAGATGGCGGACCAGCCAGGTGCCGGCCATCGGCCAGTTGGACCACTTCGGGTTGCCGTCGACCGGGATCGTCCAGCACCACGCGTCGGCGTTGTGGTGTGCGACCCAACCACCGCAGCCGTACCGCTCCTGCGCCGTACGACGACCGGCCTCGGCGAGGTGCTCGACGTAGGTCAGCAGCGGTTCGTGGCACTCGGCGAGGTTGGTCGTCTCGGCGGGCCAGTAGTTCATCTCGGTGTTGATGTTGACCGTGTAGTTCGAGCTCCACGGCGGCTGGAGGATGTCGTTCCAGATGCCTTGCAGGTTGGTCGGAAGGCCACCGGGGCGGGAGCTCGCGATCATCAGGTAGCGGCCGTAGTTGAAGACGAGGGCGGCGAGCGCGGGGTCGTCCCCGTTCCGCAGCCGTACGTCGGTCGGCAGGTCGGCGGTGTCGTTGCCGGGCAGCTCGAGCGACGAGCGGCGGAAGAGTGCCTGGTAGTCCTGCAGGTGCTCCGCGTGGAGGTCGTCGTACCCGCGGGTGAGGGCTGTACGCACGGTCTCGTCGGCCTGGGCGAAGCAGTCCTCGGCCGATCGGGTCGGTGGCGTCGACGGGCCGTCGTACCCGGTGGCGGTCGACAGGACGAGGGTGACGTCGGTGGCGTTCTCGATCGTCAGGCCCGTGTCGTCGGCGCGGATCTCGCCGTCGGTCGTCGCCCGGAGCGAGATGGCCGCCGCCATACCGCGGTCCAGGCCGTCGGAGTAGTGGACGGGCTCAGGTAGGTCGCGGTGTGGCGGGGCGACATTCGCCGGGGCCTGGAGGAGGAGGCCGATGCCGTCGTCGGTCCGATGAGCGCGGGATCGCAGCTGCGAGGTGAGGCGGGCGGTGAGGCCGATCGGTCGCGACGCGGTGAGCCGGAGTACGAGGGCACCGGCCGGCTTGCTCACGAACACCTGCTGCCGGACCGCGAGACCTCCGACCTCATACTCCGCCGTGGCGGTTGCCGTATCGAGGTCGAGCTCTCTGCGGTACTGCGTGACCTCCCCGGCGGTCCTGTACTCGAGCAGCAGGTCGCCGAGGGGCAGGTAGGCCTGCGAGTGACCGGCTTGGAAGCCGTTCGCCAACCCCTCGGCGCGACGGATGTCGCCGGCCGCGAGTGCGTCCCGGACCGCCTGTACTGCTTGGGCCCCGGTGTCGCCGAGCGGTGTCGACAGCATCCGCTGGGTCTCGGGGCTCCCCGACCAGAGCGTCTCGTCGTTGAGGCCGATCCGGTCCGTGCTCACACCGCCGAAGCACATGGCCCCGATCCGCCCGTTGCCGAGCGGGAGTGCCTCCAGCCAGGTGCCTGCCGGGCGGTCGTAGTACAAGGAACTCACCGAGGTGCGCATGAGCAGAGATCCTATGTCTATCGACTGTTGTGTCGGCTACTCCGTCGTCGTTCTGGACAGTTGCTTGCCGACGACGAAGCCGTTCTCGACGGGGGCCGAAGGGCGCCGCGGCCGAAGCACGCGTGGCATCAGTCTCGGCGAGAACAGGGCTTGTGGCTCGTCGATCAGGTTGAGCACACGCAAGAACGCGGCACTCACGGCGGACCGGTTCTTGGCGAACTGAGCTCGATCAGCATCGGGAGATGGTCCGAGGCGGCGGGGAGGTCGGGGCGGGCTGCCGTCGGGATGGGGACGATGCGGGCGGTGAGGGCGGGAGTGGTGTGGGCGCCGTCGATGCGCTTGTGCGGGTTGGAGGAGCTGTACGTCGGGCCGGCATCGGCGCCGAGGTCGGTGAGGCCTTCGGCGGCGAGACGCTTCCAGACCTGGCCGTCGGGTTCTTCGTTGAGGTCGCCGGCGACGAGGTACGGGAGATCGAAGGAGCGGCAACCGCGGAGGACCTGTTCGAGTTCGTGCCGGCGGCCGCGGATGTGCAGGCCGAGGTGGCAGACGATCAGGGCCAGGTCGGTAGAGCCCACGGTGACGCGGCCGCCGACGGCACCACCCGGAAGTTGGGTGGCGATCAGGTTCAGCCGGCGCCGTACGAACGGGCGCCAGATCCGCCAGTGCAGCGGCTCCACCAGATCGGTGCCATCGGCAACCAGGATCGCGTTCCGGGCCGACGCGGCGACGTACCGCATGCCGAAGCTCGCCGCCATTGCGCGCCGCTTCCGCCGGGTCCCCCACCAGGTCGGCGCCTCCTGCACGAGCATCACGTCCGGCGCACACGCCTTCACCACCCGCGCGAGCGCAGCCCGATCGTCACCCCACCGATGCACGTTGTACGACAACACCCGCAGCAGAGGCGGGCCTTCGCTCATGCTTCAGGATCGCCGTTCAGGTCGGCGTGCTGGAGGTCAGGGTCGGCGCGCATGCCGGTACGCCGGGCGGCCGACTTGCGTGCTGCTCGTTCGAGCCGCGTGGAGCGACTCCGGGCGGCTGCGGTCTTCGCGGTCACGGCGGTCGTCTTCACACGGACCCGCCGCAACCAGGTCGCCTCTTCCCGCGCGAGATCGGCGGCACCGACCAGGCCGGCCTCCGGGCCGAGAACGGCACGCACGATCCGCGCCTCCGGCCGGAACCCGCGACCGGTCAGCGTCCGCTTGAACGCCTCGCGAGCCGGCGCCAGCAGCAGTTCCCCGGCGTCCGACACACCGCCACCGATCACGAACGTGCCCGGGTCCAGCGCGGCGGCCAGGTTGGCGAGCCCGATCCCGAGCCAACGGCCGACGTCCTCGAGCAACTCGACCGCGACCGGGTCACCGTCCTTGGCCAGCTCGGTCACCATCGGACCGTTGATCTTGCGCGGATCGCCGCCTGCCGCGCGCAGCAGGTTGTGGGCGACAGGCGAACCCGACAGCGCCAGCTCCCGCGCCTCCCGGGTCAGCGCGTTGCCGGACGCGTACTGCTCCCAGCAGCCGCGGTTGCCGCACTCGCACCGATGCCCGCCCGGCACGACCTGCATGTGCCCGAACTCGCCCGCGATGCCGAACTTCCCGCGCTGCAGCGCACCGTCGTTCAGGATGGCGCCGCCGATGCCGGTGCCGAGCGTGACGCAGACCAGATGGCTCTCACCCTGACCGCCGCCGAAGCGCCATTCCGACCAGGCCGCCGCGTTCGCGTCGTTCTCGACCACGACCGGCAGTCCGAGCCTGCGCTCGACCGCGTCCCGCAGCGGCTCGTGCCGCCAGGCCAGATGCGGTGCGAACAGCACCGAGGACCGTGTCCCGTCGACGAACCCGGCCGCGCCGATACCGACCGCGATCACGTCGTGCCGGGACTCCAGGTCGCGGACGATCTCCTCGATCGCGTCCTCGGTCTCCTTCGGATCCGTTGTCGGCGTGTCCCGCCGCAACCGGTCCAGAATGTTGGCCTCCGGGTCGACCACCCCGGCGGCGACCTTGGTCCCGCCGATGTCGATCCCGATCGTCAAAGCCTGCGTCAGAGCCACTGCACGACCCTCCTCGCCGTACCCCCAGCCCCCGCCGGACTACCTCCAGTATCCCGCGCGGTGCGGATCACCGGGTTTTCTCCGCGGGTGGGGCGGGGCGACGGGCCAGGTCGGCGGCGCCGATCAGGCCGGCGTCGTTGCCCAGTTCGGCGAGCCCGAACGACGGGTGCGGGCGGTTGGCCCTGGCCGGCAGGTTCCGCTCGAAGGCGACCTGGGCGGACTTCATCAAGAGGTCCTTCGCCGCGCTCACGCCGCCGCCGATCACGATCGTGGTCGGGTCGAACATGGTCGCGAGGCTCGCCAGGCCCTCTCCCAGCCACCGGCCGAGATCCTCGAGCAGTTCGACCGCGCACGGGTCGCCGGCCGCGGCCGCCTCGGTGATCATCGGCCCGGTCAGCCCGGCCGGGTCCGAGATCCCGCACACGGTGAGCATCTGCATCGCCGCCAGCGAACCGGCCTCCGCCTGCGCCCGCCCCTCCCGGACCAGGGCACGCCCGGACGCGTACTGCTCCAAGCACCCCCGCGCTCCACACCCACACCGATGCCCACCCGGTACGACGCGCATGTGGCCGAGCTCGGCCGCCACACCATAGGCACCGCGCAGCAACTCGCCTCCGATGACGACCCCGCCACCGATCCCGGTGCCGATGGTGAGACAGAGCATGTGCTCGACGTCCTTCGCGGCGCCGAAGGCGAACTCACCCCAGGCTGCCGCGTTCGCGTCGTTCTCGACCACGACCGGGATCTTCAGCTTCTCCGCGACCCGGGTACCGAGCGGCTCGTCCCGCCAGGCGAGGTTCGGCGCGAACAGCACCGTCGACCGGTCCGAGGACACGAACCCGGCCGCGCCGATCCCGACCGCCTCCACCTCGTGCGCAGCGATCAGCTCGGCGGCAGCGTCGCAGATCGCCGCCGCGGTGTCGTCGACCGAGTCCGCCGGGGTGTCGCGATTCGCGCGGGCACCGATCGTGCCGTCCGCGTCGACGACGCCTGCCGCGATCTTCGTTCCGCCGACATCGATGCCGATGGTCAGTCCCATGGTTCGGGGTCCTCACTCACGTCGATCCGGTCCACTGTCGGCCGGGTCGGCTCGTCGTCCTGCTTGTCCTTCTGCTTGGCGGAGCGCGACGCCGCGTCCTCCTGGCCCTGCCGGGCTGCCGCGGCGGCTGCCTCCAGCAACGATCGCACCGAGCCGAGCGCGTGCGCGGCCGCGGCGGACAGCTGCTCGATCGTCTCCGGGCTGGTGTTCCGCACCTTGTGGATCAGCTGGCACACCGGGCACCACACGCAGTCCGGCCCAAGCTTGTGCTGGTGCTCTTCATCCGCCGCGGGTGTCTGTTCGGAATGCTTCGTCTCATCCACGTCGGCCGCGTGCTGCAGTACGGCGAACAGTTTGGCCGCCTCCTCAGCGAGGCTGCCGATCGGCTCCTTACTCAACGGCCCTCCCGATCGCTGCCTCGCGCGCACGCTGCTGGGTCAACTGCTCGTGGTACTCCGCTGTCAGGCCCTGCGCCAGCTCCTGCGCGGACTCCAGCGGTCCACTCCCACTCGGTACCTCGCCGGACGGCACCGGACGCGCCGACTCGCGCGGCGCGAACCGCACCTGCAGCCGTCCCTCGTCCAGTCGCGCACCCGCGACCACTCCACGCGCGAGCGCGGCCGGAAGCGGCAGCACCCGGCGGTACGACCCGACCGTGATGATCAGCTCGTCGCCGTGCCGGGCCAGCTCCAGCTCGTTCGCGGAGGCCAGCGGCAACGGCATGGTCAGCGTGTAGGTGCGGCCGTCGGTGTCGATGTGCCGGTCCACCCACAGCGACGTCTCGTCCGTGGCCCGGGCGAACGGGTCGTCCCCGCCGTACATCTCGACCGCGAAGGCGGCCAGCTCCTCGACGCCGACCGGCTCACAGACCCGGTACGGCGATTCCCAGATAGGCAACGGCCGGAACGAGTCGGCGACCTCCTCGAGGATCCCGCGCTGCGCCGCAACCCACTGACGCCGCCAGGTGTCCGCGCCCGCGGCCGGGAACACGCGGTTCGCCACCACACCGTCCACGCGGTAGCCGTACAGCGAGAGGCGGGTCAGCGAACGCCGCGCCTCGGCGACGACCACGGCCTCCGGCGTGAGCACGAGCCGCACCGACGCGTCCGGGCCGGCCAGCAACGTGCGAATGTCCGACAGGTCGCTCTGCAACCTCCGCAGTGCGTCGAAGACCGTGTCGTCCGGCACCGGGATGCCCGACGGACGACTCAGGAACGGCCGGAAGGTTCTCATCACCTTGCGCTCGGCGTTGAAGATGCGGCCCATGTACCAGTTGAGGGCCTCGGGCAACGCGAGCAGGCGGAGCGTCTCGGCGGTCGGCGCGCAGTCGACCACGATCACGTCCCAGCGCCCGGACCGGAAGTGGTCGCGCACCTCGAGCAGCGCGAGCACCTCCTCCGCGCCGGGCAGCACGGTCAGCTCCTCGGCCTCCATCGGGTCGACCCCGACCATGTTCAGCACCGAGCGCAGGTACGCCTGGATGTCACCCCAGGACCGCTCGAACCGGCGCTGGGCGTCGATCTGCTGGACGAACAGCAGGTCGTCGACCTCGGTCGGCTCACCACCGACCTCGCAGTCGAACGCATCCGACAGCGAGTGCGCGGCATCGGTCGACAGCACCAGCGTGCGCAGCCCGCGCAGCGCGGCGAGCGTGGCCGTTCCCGCGGCGGAGGTCGTCTTGCCTACGCCGCCCTTACCCGTGTACAGCAGGACCCGAGTCACGGACTTACGACTCGACGCGCTTCTTGAGGCCCTTCAGGGCGGTGTCGATGATGACCTTCTCGGCCTTGCGCTTCAGCATGCCGATCATCGGGATCGCCACGTCGACGGCGAGCCGGTACGTCACCTCGGTTCCCTCCTGGCCGTCCGGACCCAGGTCGCGCAGTACATAGGCGCCGTCCATCCCCTTCACCATCTTGGCCTGCACCAGCGTCCAGGTCACCTCGTTGCGGGACCACGTGTACGCCAGCGTGTACTCGTCCGAGATCGCCCCGGCGTCGACCCGGAAGCGTACCTGCTTCGGCCGGCCCGCCTCGTCGGTGGACAGCACCTCGGTCTCCCGCATCGAGTCGGCCCATTCCGGGTACGCCGCGAAGTCCGCGATCACCGCCATGATCTGCTTCGGGGACGCGTTCACCACGATGGTCGAGGTGGTCTGTTCCGCCATTGATACACCTCTTAACTGCCAGGGCTGGTGGTGCGGGAGCTGATGGTCACTGCGGGAACTGAAAGTGCGGTGGTGATGCTAGTTGCCAGGGCTGGTGGTGCGGGAACCGGTGGGACGAGTGGTACGAGGACGGCCGGGTGCGGTGTCCTCACCGGAGACTATCGCGGGATCGGATCCGGGACGGTGCTCGCCCGCCGCGCGGCCTGCCTCGGCTTCGTCCTTGAACCGCCACATCCGCTCCCGGTACGCCGCGACGTACCGCTCGCGTAGCCTGGCCAGGGCCCGGCCGCGGACCGGCCGGCGCGGATCGACACGCAGGTACCAATGCACCACGACCCCATCGCGGACCGGCTCCAGCCACCACTCCGCCGTACCGACGGCCGCGCCGGTCACTGACCAGCGCACGCCCTCGAGGCCGCGCCGCTCGGAGGGGGTCAGGATCAGCTCCGGCCACCACTCGCGCCAGAGGGTGTCCGAACCGAGCCGCTCGGCCACGTAGGCTGGATCAGCAACGACCAGGTCGTCGCAACTGAGGTCGAGCGTGGACATTGCTGCGGGCCCCTGTTCCTTGGGTCACATGAACCTGGCTACTTATGGGTAGGTGACTGTAGCGTGCGCCGGAGTCGACAATTCGTGACCGACTGAGGAGACGCGGATGCGCGAGTACACCGTTCCTGCTGTGACCGAGCCACCCACCGGGAGCCTGAGCGACCCCGTCTGGGCGAACGCGTCCTCCCATCCTGACACCGCTGTGTTCAGCCGGCGGGTCGGGTCGGACTCAGGGGGCGGCTGGCTCGACGTCTCCGCGGCCGAGTTCGCCCGCCAGGTGACCGGCGTCGCGAAGGGCCTGATCGCGGCCGGCGTGAAGCACGGCGACAGGGTCGCCCTGCTCAGCGCGACCCGGTACGAGTGGACCCTGATCGACTACGCGATCTGGACCATCGGCGCGGTCACGGTGCCGATCTACGAGACGTCTTCGGCCTCGCAGGTGCAGTGGATCCTGACCGACTCCGACGCGGTCGTCGCGATCGCCGAGAACGCCGCTCACGGTGCTGTGGTCGAGTCCGCCCGGCCGGAGGCGCCACACCTGCAGGAGGTCTGGCAGATCGAGGCCGGTGCCGTCGACGAGCTGACCGTGCTCGGCCAGGAGATCACCGACACCGAGTTCGACAAGCGCCGTACGGCGGTCGTGCCGAGCGACCTCGCCACGCTCATCTACACCTCCGGTACGACGGGCCGCCCGAAGGGTTGCAAGATCAGCCACTCGAACTTCCTGGACGAGCTCGGCCCGGCGGTGAAGATCCTCGACGGCCTGTTCGACGTCAACGGCGCGAGCACGCTGCTGTTCTTGCCGTTGGCCCACGTGTTCGCCCGGATCATCCAGGTCGGCTGCGTGATGAAGATGGTCAAGGTCGGCCACACCGCCGACGTGAAGAACCTGGTCCCCGACCTCGGCGAGTTCAAGCCGACGTTCATCCTCAGCGTGCCGCGGGTGTTCGAGAAGGTGTTCAACTCGGCCAGCCAGAAGGCGCACTCGGAGGGCAAGGGCAAGATCTTCGACGCCGCCGCGGACACCGCGATCGCCTACTCGCAGGCGCAGGACAAGGGCGGCGCGTCGTTCGGGCTGAAGGCCAAGCACGCGTTGTTCGACCGGCTCGTCTACAGCAAGCTGCGCAGCGTCCTCGGCGGCCAGGTCCAGTACGCCGTCTCCGGCGGCGCGCCACTGGGTCACCGGCTCGGCCATTTCTTCCGCGGCATCGGCGTACCGGTGCTGGAGGGCTACGGCCTGACCGAGACCACGGCGGCGGTGGCGGTCAACCTGCCCGACGACATCCGCATCGGAACCGTCGGCCGGCCGCTGCCCGGTGTCTCGGTCGGAGTCGCGGACGACGGTGAGCTGCTGTTCAAGGGCGGCCAGGTGATGCAGGGCTACTGGAAGAACGACGAGGCGACCGCCGCCGCGATCGACGCGGACGGCTGGTTCCACACCGGCGACCTGGGTGAGTTCGACGTCGACGGCTTCATCAAGATCACCGGCCGGAAGAAGGAGATCCTGGTCACCGCGGGCGGCAAGAACGTCGCGCCGACCGTGCTGGAGGACCAGATCCGGCTGCACCCGCTGGTCAGTCAGTGCATGGTCGTCGGCGACGGCAAGCCGTTCATCGCGGCGCTGATCACGATCGACCCGGAGACGATCGTGCCGTGGGCGACCGAGCGCGGGAAGCCCACCGACGTCGCGTCGCTGACCGCCGACGAGGACCTGATCGCCGAGATCCAGAAGGCTGTCGACGAGGCCAACGGCTCGGTCTCCAAGGCCGAGGAGATCAAGAAGTTCCACATCCTCGAGACCGACTGGACGCAGGAGAGCGGCGAGCTGTCGCTCAAGCTCTCGCTCCGCCGCCACATCGTGATGAAGAACCACGAGGCCGACGTCGAGGCCCTCTACACCAAGTAGGCGGCGTACGGCCGGCATCAGCCGATCGGTTGATGCCGGGTCGATCTTGATGGGCGATGTGGGGTGGGTGGGCCGTCCGCGAGGCTCGTCGTATGACCACGGCGAGTACGAGAACGGCGGCCCGTGGGGCCGTCGTCGAAGTCAGTAATCTGCGCAAGTCCTACGGCGACCGGACCGTCGTCGACGGTGTGTCGTTCACCGTCGAGGAGGGCGAGATCTTCGGGATCCTCGGCCCGAACGGTGCCGGGAAGACGACCACGGTCGAGTCCATCGAGGGCCTGCGGGTCCCCGACGCGGGCCGGATCCGGGTCGCCGGGCTCGACCCGGTCGCCGATCACGCGGCGGTGACCCAGGTCCTCGGCGCCCAGCTCCAGGAGAGCGAGCTGCAGGCCAAGCTGACGGTGCGCGAGGCCCTCGAGCTGTACGCCGCCTTGTACCCGAACCCGGCCGACTGGCGGCCGCTGGCCGAACGCCTCGGCCTGACCGCTCAGCTGAAGACCCGGTTCGGCGTCCTCAGCGGCGGCCAGAAGCAGCGGCTATTCATCGCGCTCGCGCTGATCGGCAACCCCAGGGTGGTCGTCCTCGACGAGCTGACGACCGGGCTCGACCCGCGCGCCCGCCGCGACACCTGGGAGATCGTCGAGGACGTCCGCGCGCGGGGCGTCACCGTCCTGCTCGTCACGCACTTCATGGAGGAAGCGCAGCGGTTGTGTGACCGGATCGCCCTGATCGACAAGGGCCGCATCACCGCGCTCGACACACCGCGCGGCCTGATCAGCCGGACGGCCGGATCGACCGTCATCTCGTTCACACCGTCAGCACCGCTCGACGAGGAGGAACTCGCCGCACTCCCGGCACTGGCCTCGGTCGAGTACAAGGACGACCGGATCACGCTCGGCGGGACCGACGACACCGTCACCGCGGTGCTCTCGCTCCTGGCTCGGCACCGCATCACCGCGCACCAGCTCAGGGTCACCGACGCCACGCTGGACGACGCCTTCCTCGACCTGACCGGAGCCGCACAATGACCACCGCCGCCACCCTTCCGACCGCGACTCCTCGCGGCACCGCCTCGCCCTTCGCCGCCGTCCTGCGCACCGAGGCTCGGCTGTTCCGGCGCGAGCCGGGCATCCTCTTCTGGACCCTGGGCTTCCCACCCGTGCTGCTGGTGATCCTCGGCAGCATCCCGTCGTTCCGGAAGGTCGACGCCGGCCTCGGCGGTCTTCGGCTGATCGACCTGTATGTGCCGATCCTCGTGCTGGTCGCGCTGATCGTGACCGGCCTGCAGACGATGCCGCCGGTCATCACCGGCTATCGCGAGCGCGGCATCCTGCGCCGGATGTCGGCGACGCCGGTCCGCCCGTCCGCCCTGCTGATCGCGCAGATGGGCCTGAACGGTGCCACGGCGCTGGTCTCGGCGCTGGTCTGCCTCACGATCGGCCGGTTGGCCTTCGACGTGAAGCTTCCACAGCAGGCGTTCGGGTATGCGCTGGCACTGTTGCTCACCGCCGCCGTCGCGCTGGCCATCGGCGCGCTGGTGACCGCCTTGGCCGGTACGGCGAAGGTCGCGAGCGCGATCGGCTCGGCGGTGTTCTTCCCGAGCATGTTCTGCGCCGGTGTCTGGCTGCCTGTGCAGAACATGCCGAATGTCCTGCGGCACATCGTCGAGGCGACCCCCTTCGGAGCGGCGGCCCGTGCGCTCGGCCAGGCCGCGGCCGGAGACTGGCCGGCGTGGTCGCACCTCGGCGTACTCGCCGCCTGGGCGATCGCGCTCTCGGCGGCCGCCATCCGCTGGTTCCGCTGGGAGTAGGAGACTGACAGGGTGACGACAGCGGAAGCGGACATCGATCGGCGGCAGCAGGTGTTCCGGCGGTGGCAGCCACTCGGTCTGCTCGTCCTCGGAGCCCTCCTGTCGGCCGCCACGGTCGAGCTCATCATGCCGACCGCGGCCCGGCAGACCACGGCCGCGGCTCTCGTCGTCGCGGCCGTGGCGCTCCAGCTCTGGTGGGGCGACCGCACCCGCCGCGGTCCGAGCCGGTTGTCGGTCACGTACTACGCGATCCGCTACGCGATCGGCTTCGCGCTCACCCTGATGAACCCCTTCTTCGCCTTCTACGCCGTGGCGGGGTACTTCGATGCCGAGGAACTGATTCCCGGACGACGCTGGAGACGAGTCGCGCTGTTCGCCTGCTCGATCCCGGTGGCGGGGGCGCAGACCAGTGGGATCCCTGTCGACGGCGGGATCAGGTGGATCGTCTTCGCGGTCCTCCTCGCGGGCAACAACGTGATGCTGACGCTCGTCATCCACTTCAGCGAGCAGGAAGAACAACGGTCCCGGGGCCGGGCGGCCACCATCGTCGAGCTCCAGCAGGCCCGCGACGAGAACGCCGCCCTGCAGGCTCAACTCCTCGTCCAGGCAAGGGAAGCGGGTATCGCCGACGAACGCCGGCGGCTGGCGGCGGAGATCCACGACACGATCGCCCAGGGCCTGACCGGCATCATCGCCCAGCTCCAGGCTGTCGCGACCACGTCCGACCACGCGGCCGCGCGGGAGCACGTGGTCCGCGCGACCGAGCTGGCCCGGCACAGCCTGGGCGAAGCCCGCCGCTCGGTCCACAACCTCGCGCCCGCGGGTCTGTCGTACAACGGACTTCCCGAGGCGCTGCACAAGACAGTCGGCCAGTGGGCAGACCGGACCGGCGTACGCACGGAGTTCACGCTCACGGGTACTGCGCCGCACCTGCACGGGGAAGTCTCGGCCACTCTCCTGCGCATCACTCAGGAAGCCTTGGCGAACGTGTCCAAGCACGCGGCCGCGACCCGGGTCGGGGTCACCCTCAGCTTCATGGACGACGAGGTCACGTTGGACATCCGCGACGACGGCAAGGGGTTCGAACCGCTGGCATTGCCCGCCCGCAGCAGCACCGGCGGCTTCGGTCTGGAGGGCATGCGCGCCCGGGCCGCGCGGATTGCCGGCTCGCTCACCGTCGAGGCCGAGCCGGGCTCCGGTACGGCGGTGTCGGCTCGCGTACCGTTGGTGCTCCATGAGTGAGATCTCGCTGCTTCTCGTCGACGACCATCCGGTCGTCCGCAACGGCCTGCGCGGCATGTTCGAGTCGGTGCCCGGCTTCACCGTGCTCGCAGAGGCGTCCAACGGCGTCGAGGCGGTCGCGCTGGCCGCCGACCTCGACCCCGACGTGATCCTGATGGACCTGCGCATGCCAGGAGGCGGCGGGCTCGATGCCATCAGGGAACTGACCCGCAGCGGCGCCCGCGCGAAGGTCCTGGTCCTCACCACCTGGGACACCGATACCGACACGGTGCCCGCGATCGAGGCAGGCGCGACGGGCTACCTGCTCAAGGACGCCCCACGGGACGAGCTGTTCACGGCCGTGCGCGAAGCGGCGGCCGGACGGACGGTCCTCTCCCCTGCCGTCGCCTCCCGTCTGGTCTCGGCCGTCCGCACCCCGGCGCCGAGTCCGCTGGCTCCCCGCGAGCGCCAGGTCCTCGCACTCGTTGCCATGGGCACCTCGAACCGCGAGATAGCCCGCGAGCTGTTCATCAGCGAGGCCACGGTCAAGACGCATCTCAGCCACCTCTTCACCAAGCTCGGCGTCAACGACCGCGCAGCGGCAGTGGCGAAGGGCTACGAACAAGGCATCCTGGGCCGCGACTGATCAGGCCTCACAACACCAACAGCTTGCGCGCCATTGGTTCCTCCTGTTTCGGGGCGGAGCCTCACAGTTCGAGGCAGAAGGGCTTGCCAGGTTGGGGGAAGCGGGCAGGTCTGTCCATCAGTCAGCGGCCGCCCGTGAACGTGATTCCGTTGGTGATGTGCTTCTGCGCGACGAAAAACAGCACCAGACAAGGCATTGTGATCAGCACCGACGTTGCCATCAGCAACGGAGTGTCCGTGCCGTTGACGGACTGGAAGCCGGCCAGCGCGAGCGGGAGCGTCTTCCACTTGTCGGAGTTGATGTAGATGGCCGGGCCGAGGAAGTTGTTCCAGTAGCCCATGAACAGCAGGATCGAGACCGCCACGACAGCCGGGCGGGCCAGCGGCAGATAGACCAGCCAGAACGTCTTGAACCACCCGCAGCCGTCCACCACCGCGGCGTCGGCGAGCTCGGACGGCATTCGGGCGAAGAACTGCCGGAACAGGAAGATGTAGAACGGCGACCCGAAGAACGCCGGCAGGATCAGCGGATAGAGCGTGTCGATCATGCCGAGGTTGTTGAAGAGCATGAACTGCGGCACCATCGTCACCTCCCCCGGCAGCAGCATCGTCGCCAGGACGACGGCGAACACGACGCCCGAGAACCGCACCCGCAACCGCGCGAACGCGAAGCCCGCGAGCGAACACGAGAAGACCGTGCCGATGATCGGGATCAGCGTGGTCAGCACCGAGTTGAGGGCGTACCGCCAGAACGGGAACGACGTGATCGCCCGCGTGTAGTTGTCCCAGAGGAACTCGTGCGGCCACACGCTCGCACCGGAACTTCCCACCCCGGCCAGCGATCGCAGCGACGTCGCGAGCATCCACAGGAACGGGTACACGAACACCAGTGACCCAAGGGCCAGGACGACGTACAGGACGACGGTGAGCGAGATGTTGCGCCGCCAGAACGGGCGGTCGGTGCGGAACGCCACCGCCGGCCGTGACTCCGCCAGGACAGTCATCGCCTTCTCCTCTTCCGGCCGCCGGACTGCTCGGACTCGTAGTACACGGCGAACGCGCTCCCCCGGGCCGTGACCGCGGTCAGCGCCAGGATGATGACGAACAGGATCCAGGCCAGCGCGGACGCGTAACCCATCCGGAAGTTCTGGAACGCGTTGTCGTACAGGTAGTAGACGAAGAACAGCAGCGAGTCCTTCGGGCCGCCGTTCGCGATGAAGCCCTGGGTGAAGATCTGCAGCGCGCCGATGATCCCGGTCAGCGCGTTGAACAGGATGATCGGCGACATCTGCGGCAGCGTCACGTGCCAGAACAGCCGCGCCGGACCGGCGCCGTCCAGCGCCGCCGCCTCGTAGAGGTTCGACGGCACGTCCTTCAGCCCGGCCAGGTAGATCACCATCGCGCCGCCGACCGTCCACAGGCTCATCAGGATCACTGTCGGCAACGCCCAGGACGCATCGTTGAACCATCCGGGCCCGGTGATCCCGAACTTCCCCAGTACGTCGTTCGCCAGGCCGTACTGCGGGTTGAACACCCACAGGAACAGCACCATCTGCGCCACTCCGGACACCAGACTGGGCAGGTACCAGACGGTCCGGAAGAACCGCATCCCGGGCAGCTCCGCGTTCAGCAGCATCGCCACCAGAAACGCCAGCGCCGTCTGCAGTGGCACGCTGATCAATCCGTACAGCAGCGTCACCTTCAGTGCCTGCCCGACCCGCGGATCCTGGAGCGCCTCGCTGTAGTTGGCCAGACCGACGAACTTCGGCGGCGTGATCAGGTCCCACGAGGTCAGGCTGACGTAGATCGAGGACGCCATCGGGCCGACCGTGAAGATGGCGAAGCCGATCAGCCACGGCGAGACGAACAGCCAGAACGCGATCGTCTTGTCGGCCCGCGGCCACTTCCGCTTCGCCCCGTACGCCGCCAGCCCGATGACGGCGTACAGGGCGATCAGCAGGAGCAGGAACGGGACCAGCGGCACGAGTACTGCGGGGACGCCCAGGGACGCCGCGAGTTCGCGGATCCAGCCGATGGTCGGGTTCATGGACTACCTCACTGCTGCTTCAGCGCGTCGGTGCACTTGGCGGCGAGCTGCGGGAGCACCTTGGCGACGTCGTCCTTGCCGCTGCCGAGCGGGGTGTAGCTGGTCATCCCCTTGTCCGCGTCGCCGGAGATCTGCGCCTCGCGAGCGACCGAGACGCCGACCAGGCCGTTCTTCAGCGCGGTGGTGAACGCGGCCAGGTTGCGGTCGGCCGGCAGCACCTTCTCCAGCGTCGGCGTCGAGGCGGCGATGATCGGTACGCCGAGGGCCGTGTTGCCCTGGATCAGTTGGTCCTGGGCGACCTGCTGGGTGCTGGCGAACTCGACGAACTTCTTCGCCGTCTCGAGTTGCTTGCCGGTCGCCTTCTTGCTGATCGCGAGCCCGTCGACCTCCATCGGGAATCCCTTGCCGGGGACCGGGACCAGCGTCCACGCGGGCTTGCTGATCTTGGCGAAGTCCGCGACCGTCCACGGCCCGAAGTCGCTGAAGGTGGCCAGCCGGCCGGCTGCGAACCACTGCGCCTGGTCCTGCCCCTCGATGTCCAGCGAGGTCGGCGCGTACCGCTCCTTCTGCATGTCGACGACGTACTGCGCGGTCTTCACGCCGGTGTCATCACCGAAGGTGCACTGGCTCGCGTCGGCGTTGTAGTAGCCGCCGC
Source organism: Kribbella sp. NPDC050241 (assembly GCF_044459685.1). NCBI lineage: Bacteria > Bacillati > Actinomycetota > Actinomycetes > Propionibacteriales > Kribbellaceae > Kribbella > Kribbella sp. NPDC050241. The sequence goes on along the minus strand of NZ_JBITJE010000001.1, from coordinate 315,511 downwards.
CGGCCGCGGTCAGCCAGCCGCGGTACCAGAGATTGCTCGACCCGAAGACGCGAGCCTTGCCGTCACCGTGCGAGAGCTTGGCCGCGATCGCCTTGAACTCGTCCAGCGTCAGCGGAGTCGTTGTGCTGGGCAACGGTACGCCGGCGGCCTTGAACGCGTCGACGTTGATCGCCATCACCTTGGGCTTGGCCGCGAACGGCATCGCGTAGTACTTGCCCTGGAACTGCAGCGCCGAGGAGATGTTCGGCTGCACGTACTTGCCCGGGTCGACCTGCTGCTCGGCGAAGCTGGGCGCGAACCCGGCCAGGCTGGTGTTGCTGATCTCCATCACGGTCGACTGGGTGCCGCCGGCGATCGAGGTCTGGATCTTCTGCTCGTAGTCGGACTGGATCCAGTTCGTGGTCACCTTCGTGCCCTGGTTGGCCTGCTCGAACTTGGCCGCGATCGCCTTCAGCGACGCGGCTTCGGAGTTCGTGCCCCAGAACGAGAACGTGATGTCGGCGGAGCCGCCGTCGTCCTTGGAGTTGTTGGCGGCGGGCTGGCTGCCGGTGGCGCACCCTGCGGCCAGCAGGAGTGCCGTCGCAACGGGCAGCAAACGATAGGGAAGCTTCATGAGGGGTCCTTCGTCGGTGTGCTGACCCGGGCGGTCCGACCGGGCTCGATCGTGCGGGGACCGGTGCGGCCGACCGTCACCGTGAGCGGCCCCGGTCCGCTGTGCACAGTGACTTCGGTCGTACGCCGGCCTTCTTGGTGAATGCGGAGATCCCAGTCGCCGACCCGGACGTGATCGGCGGTCAGCCAGTCGATCTCGGCCGGCAGGTGGGACTCGATCGTCAGGGCCGCGTTCGGCGCGTCCGGGCGCAGCCCGAGCAGTCCGGCGACCAGGTGTTCGATGACGGTGAAGGAGATCTCCGGATAGTCGTCCCGGCTGTCGATCAGGTGCTTCGTCCAGCGCCAGGCCGACTCGTCGCGACCGTTCCGGAACAGCAGCTCGGGCAGGTAGCTGAACGACTCGATGTTCAGCGGAGGGTGGGTCTCCATTTGGGCTTCCACATAGTCCAGGAGCCGCTCGTTGCGTTCGCCGGTCCCACTCAGCCCGAACAGTGGGACCAGATTGTGCGACTCCAGTCCCCAGCCGTAGTCGAACCCGTCCTTGGTCCGCCCACGCGCGAACTGTTCCCCGTTCCACCAGTCGTCGAGGAACGTCGCCTGGATCCGGTCGGCCTCGGCATGGTGCCCGAGTTTGCGAAGTACGGCGTACTGGAGGGCCAGGCCGTCGCCCGCGACGATGAGCGGCGCCTCCCGCTCGTTGTAGGTGGCGGTGCCGAGGAAGATGTCGCCGGTCCCGCCCGCCTCGGGGATGCCGTCGCCGTCGCTGTCGTGTGCCGCGACGAATTCGCCGATGCTGTGCCGGTAGTACGCCGCCAGGTCGGGATCGTCGAGCCATCGGCGGTCGCCGGTCCAGTCGTACTGTTCCAGCGCCCGGTAGGTCAGATCGAACACCGCGGGGATCTCCCGGACGAAGTGCTCGTCGTGGTGGTAGTCGAGTGCGGCGATGCGCCCGTCGAAGTGGAACGCCCAGATCGGGAACCACTTCCGGGCCGGTGTCGCCGAGGCGGCGAACTGCCGGAACATCGCGAAGTTCTCCGCGTCCAGGCCGAGCAGGTGCGCGCCGGCCGCCTGGTGGCAGACGTCGCGCGAGTAGAACATCGGCCGGGACGGATAACCGGCCCAGTACGACGGCAGATTGCCCGGCGCGGCGTCGGTCTGGACCCAGTCCAGGGCCCGCGTCCGGGCCCAGGCGAAGGCGTCCTCGACGTAGCTGTTGCCGGAGGTCAGAGCCAGCACGGCCACTCCTCGGAACATCGGATATTAGCGCTAAAACTAGAGAGGTGGACCAATTCCGTCAATACCTTCTGAGGTCTTGGTTTTACCGCTATAGTCCACGGCGTGACGACTTTCGAGATCCGCTCCCCCGGCGGCCTGTGCCAGACCGGCACAGCGAGCGGCGCGGCGTCGATGACCGAGCTGCCGACGACCGAGCCGGGCGTACTGCGGTACGAGGTGGTGGCCGCCGGTCCGGTCACCCTGCGCTTCGCCTGGCCGGCCGAGTCGGCGGTGTCACTGTGGCGGGCGACGCAATCGTCGCGGCGAGAGCTGCCGACCGACTGGGGCTCTCGTCGTGAGATCCGGTCGGTCCGCTCCGCGCCGGTCGGCACCCTGGTCGACGCGCAGGACCGGAACCTGTTGACCGTGTCGCTGTCGTCGCACGTCCGCGGCTGCGACTTCGCCATCGGGGTTCATGAGGAGACCGCCGAGCAACTGGTCGAGTTGATCGTCGACGACGTCGAAGGCCAGAGCTTCGTCCTGCGGATCGACGTCCGCGACCTGCACTTCGCCGAGGCGCTCGACGGTGTCACCGCCGACTGGACCGCCGAGCTCGGCGACCGGATCGTGCCGGTGCCTGAGCTGGCCCGGCAGCCGATGTACTCGACCTGGTACAGCGACCATCAGCACGTGTCCGCCGAGTCGGTCGAGCGTCACGCCCGCGACGGGGCGGCGTACGGCTGTGCGGCAGTGATTGTCGACGACGGCTGGCAGACGGACGACACCGCGCGCGGCTACGCGTACTGCGGTGACTGGGAGCCGACCAGCCGGACATTCCCCGACATGTCCGAGCATGTACGACGCGTGCACGATCTCGGACTGAGCTACGTGCTCTGGCTCGCGCCGCCGTTGATCGGTGTGCACTCCAAGGCGTGGGACCGCTTGAAGGACCGCACCCTCGGGTTTGCCGACGGACAGGTCACCGCGGTGCTGGACCCGCGCTACACCGAGGTGCGCGAGCACCTGGTCGAGTGCTGCATCCGGCCGGTGCGCGACTGGGGAGTCGACGGCCTCAAGCTCGACTTCATCGACTCGTGGGCCTGGGACAATCCTCCCCCGGCGCCTGACGGCGACTGCACGTCCGTCGACGAGGGCGTCGAGCTGTTCCTGCAGGCGGTCACCACTGAGCTGAAGCGGTTGCGGCCGGACGTGCTGATCGAGTTCCGGCAGGACTACGTGAACCCACGGCTGTGGCAGTTCGGCACGTTCCTGCGGGCCGGCGACTGCGCGATGGACCCGGTGGAGAACCGGGTTCGCACCATCGACAGCCGACTGCTGGCCGGCGGTCGCGCGGTCCACTCGGACATGCTGATGTGGCATCCAGACGCGTCGGCGGAGACCGTGGCCCAGCAGTTCATCGGCGCGATGTTCAGTACGCCGCAGGTGTCGATGGAGCTCGACGCATTGTCCGCCGAGCACGAGCGGGTCGTGCGGTACTGGCTCGGGTTCCTCCGCGATCACGCCGACGTACTGCTGGACGGCGTACTGGTTCCGTCGCGGCCGGACGCGCGGTATCCGCAGGTGCGGGCTGTCGGCTCGACGACTGTGGTGGCCGCTTTCACCAATCCTGTGGTGCGATTGGCCGACTCGGATCTGTCGGTGGTGCTGGTGAACGGCGGCAGCTCGGGCCGGCTCATCGTCGAGGGTGCCGGGCCTGGACCGGTCGACCTCGTAGTGTCGGACTGCTCGGGCACGGAGGTGTATCGCAGTACGACGACACCGCCGGAGCTGTGGGCGATCGACGTACCAGTGGCTGGGGTGGCCAGGATCGTGCGGAACTGACTGAGGGGGCTGGATTGGCGGAGCAGGGGAAACCACGCCGGACGACGGTCGCGGACGTGGCCCGGTTGGCCGGGGTGTCGGCGATGACGGTGTCGAACGTGCTGAACGCACCGCACCGGGTGAGCGAGCCGACGGTCCAGACCGTCCGCGCCGCGATCGAGGAGCTCGGGTACATGCCGAACCACGCGGCCCGGGCGCTGTCGTCCGGCCGCAGTCAGGTGATCGGGCTGCCGCTGTACCTCGAGGACGACACGTTCAGCGAGCAGAACCCGGGCCTGGGTGGCTTCCTGCACGGTCTGCTCGGCGGTCTGGTGAAGGCTGCAGCGATCTCCGGGTACGGCGTTCACGTCACCACGCCGACCGAGGGCGCGACCGAGATCGCCCTCTACGAGAGGCTGATCGCGGCCCGGCAGGTCGATGCGATCGTCGTACTCGAGACGATGCCGAAGGACGAACGGATCGAGTTCCTCAGCCAGCGGCGGTTCCCGTTCGTGGCGTTCGGGCGGACCGGGCCGCAGCATCGGCAGTGCTGGGTCGACGTGGACAACGAGACCTCGATGGTGGGGATCGCGCAGCATCTGCGGTCGACCGGCCGTGAGCGGGCCGTGTACCTCGCGACAGACAGTGCGCTGCCGTGGGTGCATCAGCGGCAGGCCGGGTTCCTGCGGGAGTTCCCGTCCGCCGTCGTACGGTCGTTCGGTTCGCTGGAGGCAGTCGCGGCGTACGTCGCCGAGGCCGATCGGCCGGATGTGTTCGTGGCGGACAACGATGCTTATGCCGTGGTCGCGATGCGCGCGTTGCAGCGGGGCGGGATCACGGTCGGCGAGGATGTCGCGGTCACCGGGTTCAACGACTTTCCGTTCGCGAGCATGCTCGACACTCCGCTGACGACGGCACGGATTCCGTTGCGTGACATCGCGCGTTGCCTGTTCGAGCGTGCGCTGCGGGAGATCAGTGGCGACACCGATCAGCCGGGACGACTCGTCACCGCGCCCTTGGTGGTGCGGTCGAGCGCCTGACGGGCGATCAGCAGGGTGGCCGCCGTACCGAGGACTCCGGCGGCGGCGATGGTGAGGTTCGGTGCGAGGAAGGTGCCGACGACGCCGGCCAGTGCGATGCTGACGCCCTGGATCGCCATCAGGCCGCTGGTCTGGACGGTGAACAGGCGGCCGCGGTACGACGGGTCGACCGCCTGCAGGATCAGCGGGTCGATCCCCTGGTTGAAGGCGTACCCGGCGCCGGCGATCGCCAGCAGGACGGCCGCGATCGGGACGTTCGGCGTGGCCACGAAGGCGACCGCGGGGATCTGACTGGCAAGAAGCAAGGGGACGACGAGCCGTCGCCGCGTGGAAGGGGTAAACCGCGCGACGACGAGCTCGCCGAGTACTGTGCCGGCCGCGTAGCCGGTGAAGAGGGCGCCGGCCTTCGCGGCCACTGAACCCGCCTGGGCGGCGTAGGCGACCGCGAGTCCGTCCGGGACCGAGGAGAAGGCCGGCGCGACCCAGGTCAGCATGATCAGGCGGCGGAGCCGGGCGTTGGCGAACAGGTAACGCAGACCCGTCCAGGAGTCGGCGATCGTGGTGCTCGTACGGCTGCCCGCCGGGGTGTACGGCGTACCGAGGCCGATGAGCAGCGCGGACGCGAGGAAGGTCGCCGAGTCGAGCGCGAGCAGCCAGGTGGAGCCGATCGCGGCGACCGCTATCGCACCCAGCGCGAACCCCGTCAGCACGGTCACCTGGCTGATTGCCCGATGCAACGAGCGTCCGATCGGGAAGAGGTCCTGCGGCAGCAACTGCGCCAGGCTCGCCGCCCGCGCCCCGGCGAAGACCGGCGCGATGATCCCGCTCACCAGCAACAACCCGAGCAACGCCGCGACCGGCATACCCGGAATCACCATCACCCCGATGCACACCGCGCTCAACACGTCGCAAACTACCAACACCCGTCGCGCCGGGAACCGGTCCGCCACCGACGAGAGCAGCATTCCACCCAGCGCATAAGGCAGGAACGAACACACCAGCACCAGCGCCGACAGCAGCGCCGAGCCAGTCCGCTCGAACACCACGATCGACAGGGCGACCTGAGCCGCGACCGTCCCCACCATCGACACTGCGTGCGCGAGGAACACGCTCCGCATGCCAGGAACCTGGAGGACAGATCGATAGCCGTAGGTCGCCGGGGTACTCACACTCACGCCGCGAGCGTGCACGACGGGGAACGGCCGGGCGTAGAGTTTTGGGTGTGGCCGAAAGTTCTGTGCGATGACGGTGTTGCGGTTCACGCAGAAGGACGCGCTGCGGTGCCGGTTCGGGGCCTCGCAACTGTGGGAGACGATGTCCGCGGTGCGGGTGCTGCACGGGTTGAAGCACCGGCAGTTGTACCTGCCGTGGGTCGCGGCGAAACGGCAGGCCGCGGCTCAGCTGGACCTGCGCGGATTGAAGGCACTGCAGCCTCGCGTCGGGTTCACGCCTGACTTCCTGACACCGCCACCGAAGGCGTCCCGAGCGAAGTTCGCGACCGAGATCGCCCGCGTCCGCAGTACGCCGCTCGATCGGGTCCGGGCCGAGTTGACCCGGTCCCGCGACGAACTGAACAACCCCGCCGCACCGGAGATCAACCGGATGCTCGAGGACCCGGCCGGAGCGCGGGAACGGCTCGCGGACGAGATCGAGACCGCGTGGACCACGCTGATCCGGCCCGACTGGCCGCTGATCAGCCGCGTCCTCGAGGACGACATCGCCTATCGCGGCCGGCAACTCACCGACGGCGGACTGGCCGGATTGTTCGACGATCTGCACCCCACGCTCACCTGGGAGGACGACCGTCTCATCGCGGCCCGCTACCGCGATCAGGATCGAGAGCTCGCCGGCCAGGGACTCCTCCTCGTTCCAGGCGTCTTCCAGTGGCCGTACCTCGTGATGGTCGTCGACCCGACGTACCAACCGACAGTCGTCTACCCAGCCCGCGGAGCCGCCCGGCTCTGGTCCGACGCGCCCGCTCCCCCCGACCCACTCGCCCGTCTGCTCGGTCGCACGCGCGCCACCCTCCTCGTCGCCTTGGACCCGCCGTCTACGACCAGTGCGCTCGCCGCGGAGTACGGACTGGCACTGGCCACAGTCGCCGAACATCTGGCCGCGCTCCACGACGCCGGTCTGGCGTCACGGCGTCGTACAGGTCATCAGGTGCACTACCGACGTACCGAAGTAGGACAGGCGGTCGTCGACGCCTCCGTCGGTTGAGGGCGGTCCCGGGTCAGAATGCTGGAGTGAACAAGGATCCGAAGACTGCGGAACCCGGCATGCGTCACATCCGGCGCTGGCCGGCTTCGCTGGCGGTGATCGCGGCACTGGTCCTGCAACTGCTCGTGCCGACCGAGATCAGCACCCTGCCGCGCTGGCTGATGCCCGCCATCGGCGGAGCCCTCCTGATCCCGCTGGTCTGGGCGAACCCGTTCCACCTGACCCGCGACGAGCCGTGGCTGCGCTGGGTCGAGATCGTGCTGCTCGCGGTGCTCGTGCTGGTGAACGCCTTCTATCTGACCGGACTGATCTTCTTCCTCGGCTCCGGTGAGGGGGACAACGGCAGGGTGCTGGTCAAGGCGGCGCTCCTGATCTGGGTGACGAACGTCGTCGCCTTCGCCGTCTGGTACTGGGAGATCGATCGCGGCGGGCCGTTCGCCCGGGCGCCCGAGCACGAGCGTGAGGCGGAGCGGGCGGACCTGCTGTTCCCGCAGATGACGGTCGACCTGCCGGGCTGGGATCGCTGGCTACCCGGATTCACCGACTACCTGTTCGTCGCGTTCACCGCCGCGACCGCGTTCAGCCCGACCGACACGATGCCGCTGACCGCCCGGGTGAAGACCCTGATGACGATCCAGTCGGCGATCGCACTGCTCACCGTCGGGATCGTCGCGGCGCGCGCGATCAACGTGCTCTGACCACCAGGGCGCGTCTCTGTGGCCGAGAATCGCGCTCGACAGCCATGTAATGGGCATGAGACTGTTATGCCCATGTACAGCACGAAGTCGGTGGGGTTGGGGTTCGCGGTCTTCTCCGCGGTCACTTTCGGTGGGTCGGGGCCGTTCGCGAAGGCCCTGATCGGTGCCGGCTTCTCACCGGAACAGGCAGCCTGGTTACGGATCCTCGGCGCCGCCGCCCTCCTCGTACCGCTCGCGCTGGCGTTCCGCGGCTCCGCGGGTCTGCGCGCCGCCCGCGCGTCCTGGAAGCCCCTCGTCCTCTACGGCCTGACCGGGATCGCCGGCTGCCAGACGCTGTTCTTCATCGCGGCCAGCCGGCTGCCGGTGGGAGTCGCGCTGATGCTGGAGTTCTCCGGGCCGGTGCTCGTGGTCGCGTGGCTCAAGTTCGGACAGAAGGTCGCCGTACCGCGGACCGCCGCTGTCGGGGTCGGCATCGCGCTGGTCGGCCTGGCCACGGTGGTGGAGATCTGGTCCGGCGTACAGATCGACGCGGTCGGCCTGATCGCGGGTCTCGCCGCGGCCGCGTGCCAGGCGACGTACTTCATCCTGATCGAGAAGCTGACCGGTGCCGCGGATCCGCTGGTGATGACCGCGGCCGGCAGTGTGGTCGGAGCGGTGGTGCTGACCGCGATCGCGTCACCGTGGGGCATCCCGTGGCACACGCTGGCCGACACGATCGCGATCGGCCACCGGCACGCGCCGGGCTGGGTCCTGGCCGGCTGGCTGATCGTCGTCAGCACCGTCGTCGCCTACCTGGCCGGCGCGGCCGCGGTGCAGCGACTCTCGGCGGCCATCGGCGGCGCGGTCGCGTACGTCGAGGTGCTTGCCGCCAGCATCTTCGCCTGGATCCTGCTCAACGAGACACTGCGCACCAACCAGATCATCGGCGGCGTGATCGTGCTGGCCGGCGCCTTCGTGGCCCAGTCGTCGGTCGGAAAGGTCGTACCTCCGGAGATCCCGGATTCGGATATCACTCCGGATCCCCATCACCCGGAGGTCCTGGATCCGGTCTGACCGTTCCGAAGAACGGGTAGTAGTTCGCCGAGCCGCCGCAGAGCCCGCTCGGCGAGGTGCGGAGGGAGCCGAATCCGGCGACCACTACCCGTTCGTCGGTACACCTCGTCACCGCAACGAGTCGACCAGTTCCCGCGGCAGACCGTGGGTTTCGTGCAGGTACTCGTAGTCGGTGTCGTCGAGCGACTTGTGAAAACGCTCGTGGCTGAGCACCTTCCGGCCGCGGTCGAGCAGGTTGCTGAACCGGATCTCCTCGTCGATCAGGATCCGCCGCACCAGCGTGACGGTCTCGCCCTGGTGGAAGTGGTTCAGCGTGTGCTCGAACAACTCCAGCGGCAGGTCGGACAGCGTCCGCGACTCGTCGTCGCGCCACAGGATCGTGAGCACCCGGCGGATCAGCCGGCGCAGCACGTAGCCGCGGCCGGTGTTCGACGGGTGCACGCCGTCGCCGACGATCACCATGCTGGAGCGCAGGTGGTCGATGACGATCCGCCGGGACTGCTCGTCGAGCCGCCACAGTGTCGGCACGATCCGCATCCACGGCTCGAACAGCGAGGTCTCGTAGACCGAGTCCTTGCCCTCGAGCAGCATCGTGAGCCGCTCGAGGCCGAGCCCGGTGTCGATGTTCTGCTGCTTCAGTCCTTCGAGCGATCCGTCGTCGAGGCGGCGATAGCGCATCATCACGTGATTCCACACCTCGACCCAGCGCTTGTCGGTGCTCGGCGTACCCTCCGGGCTGCCCTCGCCGGTCCAGACGAACATCTCCGAGTCGGGCCCGCACGGACCGGTCGGGCCGTTCGACCACCAGTTGTCCTCGGTGGTCAGCTCGATCGGCACGCCGAGCTCCTGCCAGGTCTGCAGTGATTCCTGGTCGAGCGGGACCTGGTCGTCACCGCCGAACACGGTCACGTACAGCCGGCCCGGGTCGATCTTGAAGCCCTCGGTCAGCAGCTCGTAGCCCCAGCGCAGGGTCTGGCTGCTGCCGTAGTCCCCGAGCGACCACGAGCCGAGCATCTCGAACACGGTGAGGTGGGTCGGGTCCCCCACCTCGTCGAGGTCGGTGGTGCGCAGGCATCGCTGCACACCGGTGAGTCTGCGCCCCAGTGGATGGGGTTCCCCTTCCAGATAAGGCGTCAACGGATGCATCCCGGAGGTCGTGAACAGCACGGGATCACCCAGCCGCGGGATGAGCGTGGACCCCGTGGTCGGAACGTGGTCCCGGTCGAGGAAGAAGTCGATGAAGGTACTGGTGATGGTCATGATGGTGGTTCCTTGTCTGTACTGACCGGAACCAGACCACCGGGCTACGGAAACAACAACACCGGCGAACCGTTTCCGGTCGCCGGTGGAAGTTTCAGGATGTCAGGCCGCGGCAGCCGGAGAGCATTGAGCTCGTACGGCTGCGGCAAGTCGGGACATCTGATGCATATCCGCAGAGTACACGAACCGACCACAGGTTCGTCCACCACGTTCTGGTCACACGTCGTTTCTGATCACATGTCCAGGAGCTCCCGCAGTACGGCGCCACTGCGGTCCCACGACCACTCGCGTCGTATCCAGTCCCGGCCCGCCGCGCCCATGGCCCGGGCGTGTGCGGGATCGGAGAGAAGCTCGGCGATGCGTACGCCGACCGGGACGGGGTTGTACGGGTCGACGAGGTAGCCGGTCTCGCCGTGGCGGACGGTGTCGCCGGCGCCACCGGAGTCCCCGACCACGACCGGCTTCCCGGTGGCGGACGCCTCGAGCGTGACGATCCCGAGCGCCTCCGGCTCGAACCCGAGCCGGCGGGTCCGGCATGGCATCGCGAACACGTCCGCGGCATCGACGTACGGCGGGATGTCTGCCCACGGAACCGGGCCGGTGAACACCACCGACGACCGGACACCGACCGCCGACGCAAGCCCTTCGAGCCGCTCGCGGTCGGGACCGCCGCCGACGAGGAGGAGCACCGCCGACGGTACCGCGGCCAGGACGCGCGGCCAGGCCCGGATCAGAGTGTCCTGACCCTTGCGTGGAATCAGCCGCGACACGCACGCAACGAGCGGGACGCCCTCGAGCCCGAGTCCTTTGCGGACCTGCTCTCCCCCGCAGTCCGGGAAGAATCGCTCGGTGTCGACCCCGGGCGTCAACCGCCGCATCCGTCGTACCGCGGCCGGCGACAGCGCCGGGGCGATCTGATCCGCGCACCACGACGAGACGGTCGTCACCGTGTCCGCGGCGTCGCCGATCCGCCGCAACGCCTGCCGCGTTCCGGGTACGCCGGCCCACCACGTCTCGTGCCCGTGGGTCATCGCCACGATCCGCCGTGCGCCGGCCCGTCGGAGCGCCGGGCCCATCAAGCCGAGTGGAGCGGCCGCGCCGAACAGCACCCGGTCGGCGTCGTACTCGCGCATCAGGCGTACGGCGTACTTCGTGACCCGGGCCGTCGGCAACAACATCGTGGTCCGGTCTCGCACGACCGGGAACGGGAGTCCGGCGTCGTACGCCGCGTCGCCGGGTGAGCGGGAGGTGTAGACGACGACCTCGTCGAGCTGATCGCACAATGACCGGACGAACGTCTCGATCCCGCCTTGCCGTGGCGGGAAGTCGTTGGTGACGACGAGCACGGTCATCGGTCGACCAGCGGCGGTACGGTCTCGCCGTGTGCGGTCGCCCAGGCCCGCCCCATCGCGATCCGCTCCGGCGCGGTCGGGTGGGTGGCGAACATCCAGTACCGCCAGCGGCTCGGGTCCAGACCGGAGATGTTCGTGACCGCCAGGTCGTGCTGCATCGCGACGAAGTCCTGCGGGTCGTGCGTCAACTCGAGCGAGTGATAGTCCGCGCGGGCCTCGATCTTGCGGCTGACCAGGTTCTGCACCGGGGAGGCGAGCGTCGTACCGGCGACGATCAGGGCCAGCAGCATCGCAGTACGGCGCGGGTCTGCCATCCGGGCCCCGAGCAACAACTTGAGCAGCGTCACGGCGAAGGCGGCGCCGAGGACACCGATCAACGTGCCGTGCAGTACGTCGTCCTCCGCGGCGTGCCCGAGTTCGTGCGCGACCACCAGCCGGATCTGCGCCGTCGGAGTGTCCTTCAGGAGCGTGTCGTCGACGACCAGCCGGCGGGTCGATCCGAAGCCGGAAACGTAGGCATTCAAGGCGGTTGTGCGCTTCGAGGCGTCCGCGACCAGCACGTCCTTGACCGGTACGCCGTCATCCGCGGCCAGCTTCATGAGGTCGTCGCGCAGCGCGCCGGCCGGCATCGAGGTGAATGAGTTGAACCGCGGCTCCACCAGCACCGGGTAGGCGAACGAGACCCCGAGCACCAGCACCGCCGCCGCGATTGCCGCAGGCAACCACCAACCCTGTCGCCAGCGCTTTGCCAGTCCGATCAGGCCGAGGGCGACGACCGCCAGCGCGAACGACATCAGCAGCCAGTTGACTGCGCGGTCGCGGGTCCACAGGCCCCAGTCCTGCACCGAGAGACCGTACTTCCGGGAGACCCGCTCGGCCATCACGTCGGTCGGGACGGTGATCAGGCTGGTGAGCAGCCCGAGCCCCGCGACCAGCAGCGGTACGACGATCCACCAGCGGCGAAGGCGGATCGCGTCGTACAGGCGGCGGCCGAGCGGGCTGAAGCCGATCACCAGCGGGACCAGGATCGAGAGCACCCAGGAGGTCGTTGACCACGGCAACAGTTCGTGCCGGAACGCGTTCTGGCGGGCGATCTCGGCCGGGGTGAAGTCCAGTGCCGTCTCGGGCTTGGGCAGGTCGATCAGATGCCAGGGCGTCGTGATGACGATCGCCAGGACCAGGGCGACGGCGAGGATCAGGGCGGACGCACGGGGTACCCACCGTGCGGCCGACTCAGGCACCGGCGAGCCTCTTGAGGTACTTCTGCCACTCGACGACGAACTCGGCCTCGGTCATGTCCAGGACCGACTTGAACGCGTCCGCCAGACCCGTCGAACTCTTCGACGCGTGCACCGCGCGGTAGAACTTCACCAGCTTGCTCTGCCCCTCGCGCTCGGCGATCAGCCGGCACGCGAGCCAGGCCGACTCATACGCCTGAGGAAGGTCCTTCGACGACGCCGCGAACGACTGCGTGGTGGGCAGCGTGGCCGGTACATCGCCCGCCCGGATCGCCTTGAACAACTCCTTGGCAGCCGACTCGTCCTGGACAGGGACGGCGGTGAAGGCGACGTAGTCCGCGAACCCTTCGGCCAGCCAGAGTGGCACCGGTGACGCGGTGGCGGTCGACGCGACGTGCGTGGTCTCGTGGGTCAGCACGATCCGCCGGCCCTGCTTGCCGAGCTCCTCGAACAGCTTCGGGTTCGCCACGATCCGCACCGGCGCACCGACCTGGGGCGTGTCCACCTCTGCCATCGTGACTGCCGCGATCTGGGTATAGGTGTTCGGCGCGGCGCCGAGGACGGCCTCCATCTGGGCCTGCTTGGCGGGCAGGTAGACGATCACCTTCTGCCGCCAGTTGCTCTTGCCCCAGACCTTGCTGACCGACTCGACCGCACGATCCGCGACCGCGACGTAGGCCCTCGCATCCGACTCCGAACCCAGGCTGATGACCAGGCTGTGGTCGCTCTTGGCCACGTCGATCGGACCGAGCGTCCAGATCGGCCGCCGCTGCCCGGCCACGAACCGCTCCGAGAACGAGGCCGCGTACGTCGTCCCGTCGCGGGAGACGAAGGTGACCGGGAGCATCTCGCGGGCCGGCTTGGTGTCGTAGCCGGCGAGCTGCCAGGAAACCTCGACCTGGCCCAGCCAGGACTCGGAACCGCCGAGCTCGGACTGCCGGTCCGGGGTCAGCGCGCCGGTGTCGTCGCTCACGTAGCGCAGCGTGAACGCGCCGATCGGGAGGTTGGTCAGGTTGGCGAAGATCGTCCGGGCGGTGGCCCGGAACTCGGCCGCCCGCGGGTCGATGGTGGCCAGGAACTCGGTGCGGTTGTCGTTCTCGACCGCGTCGGCCATCTTCTGCAGCACCGCTTCGCCGGCGACGGCTCGTCGTACCCCTTCGGCCGCCTCGTCGGGCGTGGTGGAGGTCTGCGGTGGTTGGGCGACGGGCGAGTTCGGATCGGCCGGAGCGTCGGCGATCTGCCGGAGTCCGGCGTACCCGGCGCCTGCGACCAGGCAGATGGCGAGGCCTAGCGCCACCTTCTTCACGATCGGCCCGACGGTCGGTGGCAGCTTGCGCATGAACGGCTGCGGTCCGTCATCGTCCGGGGGAACCACCGGGAGAGGCACCGTGTCGCCCTGCTCGTCGATCACCTCGGCCCCTCGCTGCTCACCTGCCCCAGTCAGGCGGGACACTACGTGCCTCCTCCGACAGTAGAGCACTTGGACGATCGTGAAACGACTCGGCTCCGGGGGAAGTGCCCCGGAGCCGAAGAGTATGTCAAGGGTGCAGGTCAGCCCGGACGGACCGCGGTGTTGTACGGCATCAGGTCGATCGGGTCGGTCTTCACCGGCTTGCCCGGGCGGCTCGCGTGCACGATCCGGCCGTCGCCGATGTACATCGCGACGTGGCTGATCGGCGAGTAGTAGAAGACCAGGTCGCCCGGCATCAGCTGGCTCTTGCTGACCCGGCGGCCCTCGCTCGCCTGCGCCTTCGAGGAGTGCGACAGCGAGACGCCGGCCTTGCCCCAGGCGTACATCATCAGGCCGGAGCAGTCGAAGGAGTCGGGCCCGTCGGCGCCCCACACGTAGGAGTCGCCGAGCTGGGCCATCGCCGCCTGGACCGCCGTCCCGGCGCGGCCGCTGACCGGCACCGGAAGACTGTTGTCCATCCGGTCCTCGTCACGGCTCGGGCGCTCGTCCCGGGCGTCCTCGGCTTCCTTCTCGTTCTCCGCCTGGATCTTCGCCCGCTCCTCGTCGCTGAGCTTGTCGAGGACCTTCTCGGCGGCGTCCAGGTTGGTCTGGATCTGCTTCTTCAGCGTGTCCTGCTGGGTCTGCACGGCCTTCAGCGAGGCCAGCTCGGACTGCTCGCTGGCCTGCAGGTCGCCGAGCTTGCCCTGGGCCAGCTGGAACCGGCGGAGGGCCGAGTTCTGCTGGCCGGCGAAAGCCTGCGCGGTGGAGGCCTGGCTGAGGAACTGGTCGGGGTTCGTCGACAGCAGCAACTGGGCCGTCGTCGTCATCCCGGACGTCTGGTACCCGGCGACCGCCAGGGAGCCGATCTGTCGCTTCACCGCGTCCACCTGGGCCTGCTGCTTCGCGATCCCGGCCTGCAGCGCCTTCACCCGGACGGCCGAGGCGCTGATCTGCCCGCGCAGATCGTTGGCCGACTCACCGGCCTCCTCCGCCTTGTGCTGCAGCGTGGCGACCTGCTTCTTGGCCTGGTCCAGGGTGGGCTTCGGATCCGCGTCCGCTCCCGTCTGGATGAAGATCACGCCCGCAGCGACAGCCGTGCTGGTGATGGCGGCGAGGGCGATTCCCTTGGTGCGGTTGATGCGTCCGATGGACACAGCCCGGTCGGTCCCTTCCTCTGCTCGACGCCGTCCCCGTCGACCACGCCGGCTGCGGGTGTTCACCCACGTCCGCCGACGGGTCACTCCCTCGGCATTGCCGCTGCCCGGCCGGCCTGATCAGCCGGCACCCTGAGGCAACGAGACGTAACAGTAGTGACCGTTTCGTGACCAGTGCAATTCGCCCCTCGGGTTTGATCCAAAATTAACGAAGAATCATCCCGACCCAACGGCCGTTTCACCTTCTCCGTCAGGGGTCTGGGCAGCAGCGTCCGGCTCGATGCTGCTGACGGCGTGCACGAGGCGTAACGGTGGCACGAGCCCGGACTCGGCCAGCGCGTCGAGGGCGGCCCGCTCGTCGTCGTCGATCCGCAGGGTGCCGGACCGTTCGGCCGAGAAGCCGAGCACCACCGTGACCACGCAGTCCTGGCAGCCCGGGCCCTTCATCACACAAGCGTCGCAGTCGATCAGCACAACGTCCTCCAAAGTGGGGAAGCACCCGGACTTGCATCCGGCTGAGAAGGACGCTAGAGAGCCCCGCCGACAGTTTTGTGTGTCAGGCGCGGGCGATGCGCGAAATGAGACTGGTGGCGGAGAGTGAGCGGGCACCGAGCTTGATGATGCTTTCGGCAACTTCGCGATCGGTCGAGACGACAACGATCGGGCGTCCCGGCGGTTCGGCCCGGACCAGTTGCCGGATCACCTCATCCGCGATCACTCCGGCCGGGCTGAACCGCACTCGCACACCTCGCGGTGGGTTCAACTGGACCGGTCCGGACAGCTCGGCCCCGTCGAACACCACCGTCACTTCGATCCGGCGCTGCGCCACCAGCGCACCCAACGCCGTCACCAGCCGCTGACGCTGCGAATGCAGCGGTGAATTCGGCCATGCGGTCTTCGTCACGTTGTAGCCGTCGATGATCAGATGCACCTGCGGCAACGCCAGTAGTTCGTCGAACAAGGCCGGATCGTCGTCCGGAGCCGTCCGCCCCATCGGAGCGGCCTCAGGCTCCGTCCCCGCGACCGTGTCGGCCGGTCTGAGGTCTCCCCCGGGTGGTAGCGCCAGTTCACGCCGCAGCCCACTCGCTGCCTCCAGCACCGTGTCCAGGAGCAGTCTGGTCCGTGTCGACGCCATTTCCCGCTCCTGTCCCGCTGTACGACGGGCCGCGTAGTCGACCGCTTCCAGTTCGGTGATGCGGGCGCGGAGCTTGCGCAGCTCACGCTCCACTTCGGCGCGTGCGGCGTCGACGCGTTCGTCGGCCGTCTCGGCTTCCGTGGTTCGCAGTTCGAGATCGCTCTGCAGGCCGCTGATCCGCTGCCGTGCCTCGTTCAGCTTGCGCCGGAGCGTGACGTTCTCGGCCTTGAGCTCGTTGACCTGTTCGCGGAGCCGTTCGCGGACCTGCCGCGTCTCGGTCCGGGCGTGGTCGAGCTGGTCGGACAGTCTGGTGACGGCTTCCTCGTCGGCGCGCGGCGACTCGACCGGGACCTGCGCGGCAGCGGTGATGTGCTGCTCCCAGTCGTCAGGACGCAGCAGGTACGCCAGCGCCGCGACCTCGACCGGGTCCGCGGCCGGCACCGGCACACCGTCTGCCACCGCATCGCCCAGCTCCGGGTGCTCCCGGCGTACCTGGAAGGCCGCGAGCCGGCGGAAGTGGTCGTCGGTCTCCAGGATCGGGCCGAGCACGGACGCCGACAGCTTCGCCCGTTTGGCCGGCGCGAAACTCGCGAACCGGCGCAGCGGCGCCGGGATGTCGGACGCGGGCAGCTGGCCGAGAGCGTGCGCGGCGAGGGCAAGGACCCGTTGCCGGACCGGTTCGGGCAAGGAGGTAGCGGCGGAGCTCGCGGCGGTCCCTGTCTCAGTCACCGGTCCGCAGTCCGGCCCGGACGATGGCCCGGCGGCACGAAGACCGCGGCCAGTGATGCAGACCACAACGGCCCGGCGCCTCGGCCGGTTTCGCGGTGATCGCCTGTGTACGCATACAGAGAGCGTAGTCGACTCTGTCGCGTGTCACCTGCGGAATTGTCGGTGGGGGCTCTTAGCGTCTTGGACATGACCAGCCCAGTGCGCGCGCCGGAACCGGAACCGCTGATGCCGATCCGTGGCGTCCAGCCGAGTTTCGACGACCTGGGTACGCCGCTGCGCGACATCACGTTCTGCATCGTCGACCTGGAGACCACCGGTGGCGCGCCGGGCGAATCCGGGATCACCGAGATCGGCGCGGTGAAGGTGCGTGGCGGCGAGGTGCTGGGCGAGTTCCAGACGCTGGTGAACCCGGCCGATCCGATCCCGCCGTTCATCGCCGTGCTGACCGGTATCACGAACCTGATGGTTGCCTCGTCACCCCGGATCGATTCGGTGCTGCCGGCGTTCCTGGAGTTCGCCAGGGGCTGCGTGATGGTGGCGCACAACGCGCCGTTCGACATGGGCTTCCTCAAGCACGACAGCCTCGTGCACGGGTACGACTGGCCCGATTTCGCCGTCGTCGACACGGCCCTGCTGGCGCGCCGGGTGATCACCCCCGACGAGGCACCGAACTGCAAGCTCGGCACGTTGGCAAAGCTGTTCCGAGCGACCACGGCACCCAACCACCGCGCGTTGTCGGACGCCCGCGCGACAGTCGACGTACTGCACGGGCTGTTCGAACGCGTCGGCTCGCTGGGCGTGCAGACGCTGGAGGACCTGCAGACGTTCTCGTCCCGCGTCGCGCCGGCCGTGCGAGCCAAGCGCCATCTGTCCGAAACGTTGCCCCACGCACCGGGTGTGTACCTGTTCACCGACGACCGCGGCGAGGTGCTGTACGTCGGCAAGTCGAAGGACCTGCGGAACCGGGTGCGGTCGTACTTCACCGCGTCCGAGACCCGCACCAGGATCGGCGAGATGATCGGCATCGCGACCGGCGTCCGCGGGATCGAGTGCGGGACGTCGCTCGAGGCGGAGATCCGCGAACTGCGGCTGATCGCGGAGCACAAGCCGCGGTACAACCGCAGGTCGAAGTTCCCGGAGCGGCAACACTGGCTGAAGGTCACTGTCGAACCGTTTCCGCGACTGTCGTTGGTGAAACAGGTGCGTGACGACGACGCCGGCTATCTCGGGCCGTTCAGCTCGCGGAAGACGGCCGAGCGGGCGATGGCGGCGCTGCACGAGGCGTTCCCGATCCGGCAGTGCACGGCGCGGATGTCGCGGACGCCACAGCTGTCTCCGTGTGTGCTGGCGGAGATGGGCCGCTGCGTGGCGCCGTGCGACGGCCGGATCTCCGCCGATTCCTACGGCGAATTCGTGACGGCGCTGCGGACGGCGCTGACCGCGGACCCGACGCCGGTGGTCGAGGCGCTGGACCGGCGGATCGACCTGCTGTCGGCGGACGAACGGTTCGAGGACGCCGCCGTACAGCGGGATCGGTTGAGTGCGTTCGTGCGGAGTTCGGCGCGGATGCAGCGGATGGCGTCCGTGACCGGCTGCGCGGAGATCTGCGCGGCCCGGCGTACTGACGACGGTGGCTGGGAGCTCCACGTGATCCGCCGCGGCCGGCTCGCGGCCGCCGGGATCAGCCCGCGGGGCACGGATCCCCGCAGATACCTCGACATGCTCCGGGCGTCTGCCGAGACGGTGCTTCCGGGTATTGGCCCGGTCGCCTCAGCTTCGCCCGAGGAGATCGACCTCGTGCTCCGCTGGCTGGACCAGCCCGGCATTCGCCTGGTCGAGATGGACGGCACCTGGACCTGCCCGATCTCCGGCGCCGCCCGCCACCTGACCCGCCTCGACAACTCCCATTCCGAGCAACACCAACACCCCACTGAGCGCCGCCGCCGAATGCGCCCAGTGGGTCCCGCGCTCACGCCTCGATGAACTGATAATCCTTCTGGATCCGGCCGTCCGCGCCGAGCACCAACAGATCGATGCCCACGGCAAGCACGTCTCCCCCGCCGGCCGGCACCATCTCCCAGCGCAGCTTCACCATGTCGCTCAGCGCCGCGGCCTCACCCCGCCGCCGGAACACGAACTCCCCCGGCGCCACGAACTCGTCGTACGCCCGCGTCACCCGTCGGCTCAGCGCATCATGACCGCGAGCCTCCAACACCGCGACCACCCCGATCTCCGCCGCCCGCGTCACCATCTCCTCCGGCGGCTCGAGCAGGTGCACACCGTCCTCGGTCCACAGTTCTTCGACCGCCTTCCGGCGTACGCCGGGATCGGGCTCGTTCCACACGGCCACATAGCGATCTGCCAGTTCCTCGGCCGGGTTCTTCACATCGGACAAGACATTCCTCCTCGCGACCAGGCGAGCTGCTGTCGCCCTTGCTACGACCTTGCCGAGGAGCCCAGCCACGAACAATTCCCTGCCAGGTATCGCGCCGGAACTGTCGGTGCCATCGGCTAGACAGGACGGGTGCTGATCTCCACCAGTCCTTCCCAGCTGTCCGCCGGCCTCCGCCTCTGGCGGACGCGCCGACGCGTCAGCCAGCTGGAGCTCGCCGTACGCGCCGGCACCACCCAACGCCACGTCAGCTTCATCGAGAGTGGCCGCTCGATCCCCGGCCGCGAGATGGTCATCCGGCTCGCCGAATCGCTCCAACTCCCGTTGCGCGACCGCAACGCGCTGCTGCTGGCCGGCGGGTACGCCCCCGCGTACGACGAGACGCCGTACGACGGAGCGGGCCTCGGCGCGGTCCGAACGGCGCTGACCGAGATCCTCGAGGGCCACCGCCCGTACCCGGCTGTCGCCGTCGACCGGCGCGGCGACCTGGTGCTCGCGAACCGGACCTTCCACGTCCTCACGGCCGGGATCTCGGATGGCCTGCTGAGCCCACCGACCAACATCCCGCGCCTGCTCCTCCACCCTGACGGCCTCGCTCCTCGGATCCTTAACTTCCCCGAGTGGTCGTGGCATGTCATCGACGCTCTGACGCGCGAGGCCGTGCAGAACCCAGCTCCCGAGTCCGATGCCCTCATCGAGGAACTCACCGGGCTGATCCCGCCTCGGCCGGACCTCACCCCGGGCCACCTCGGGTTCGCCGTACCGCTGCACCTTCGATCCGCGCAGGGCGACCTGCGCCTCATCACGACCCTCACCCGCTTCGGCACGGCTGTCGACGTCACCCTGTCCGAGCTGCGCATGGAGGCCTTCCTTCCCGCCGATCCCTCGACCGCCGCTGCCCTCCGGCGTCTGGATCCGGTCTGATCCCGTTTCGTCGTCCGTGCTGGCAGCGGGTCAGGGGGTGGGCCGCACTATGCTTCAGCGGGTTGGGATGTGAGCTCTAGGAGAGGACGGCATGGTCACCGCGATCGTGTTCATCAAGGCCGACGTCGCACGGATCCCGGAGGTCGCCGAGCAGGTGGCGGCGATCGAGGGTGTCAGCGAGGTGTACTCCGTCACCGGCGGGCTCGACCTGATCGCGATGGTCCGGGTCGCCCACCACGACGACCTCGCCACCGTCATCCCCGACCACGTCAACCGGGTGCCCGGCGTCGTCAGCACCGAGACCCACATCGCGTTCCGGGCATACTCCTCGCACGACCTCGAGGCAGCCTTCAGCCTCGGCGAAGAGGACGGCAGCTGACGCAGTAAAACGACCGTTCCACTGACACGCGGCGAAGTTACCGTGACTTCATGAGCAACCCTCCCGCAGGCTGGTACCCGGACCCCACCGGCCAGCCCAACACCATCCGCTGGTGGAACGGGACGCAATGGACCAACCGCACCGAACACGAAGACCTCCCCGACCACCCCGCCGCCGAATCCAACCCGGCACCGGCGGCAGGCGAGACGAGTTCGGCACCGGCCGCGGGCGAGTCCACCGCCAACCCCGCACAGCCTGCGGGCAACAGCAGCACGCCCCAGGCACAGCCTGCGGGCGAGACCACCACGAGTTCGGCACCAACTGCCAACGAGCCGGCTGACCACACGCCGCCCGTCGAGCAGCACACGCCACAAGCCAACCTGGATCCAGGAGACCGCGCCCGCGCGACCTGGAACCCCCAGCTCGTCACGCCCACGTCCTCAGACCAGTGGGCACCCCACAACCCGCGGGACCCCTCACAAGGCCACCCCAACATCCAAACCCTCAAGCCGCAGAACCCGGCGAACCAGCCCGACGAGAACGCGGACCAACCACAGCACCCCAACGCCGAGCACGACGCTTCCGGACAGCCGCCCGACTGGGCCACCCACCAGGCCAGCCAAACCTGGGGAGTCCAGCAAGCAGACGCCAACGAAGCCCAGCGCCTCTGGGGCGTCCAGCAACCACCAGCCTCGGACGGCAAGCAGAACCCCAGCGCCCCCACCCACGAGCCGGCTCCGCCCGACCCGGCCGAGGCGCAGCCGCCGCGCCAGGCGACCGCGAAAGAGACAGCCGCTGAGAGATGGGGCGAAACCCCACAGATCACCGGCCGCACGTCAACCGACAACACGAACAACCCGTCGGTTCAACAACCCCCAGCGACCGACGCGCAGGCCGCGCGGACAACTAACGACAACCGGCCAAACGCGGCACAGCAGCAGCCCGACAGGTCCTCACCAAGCCGCGAACAACAGCCCACCAGCGCTGCCGACCAGGAAACCGCCGACGCCAAGCCGGTTGGCGCCGGATCAACGACGACCGAGCACGCGACCAGCGACGACCCCCAGCAGGAGAACAGCAACCCGTGGGTTCGTCAGGCTGGCCACGACAGCAACCAGCCGAACGCTGGGCCACGCGGGCAGACGACCAGTGACGACCAATCGACCGGCTCAGGCGAGGCGGGCGACCGGACCGGGGCTGGTGCACAGCAGAAGACCGCCGAGAGTCCAGGCGCTCGTGCAGGACAGGCAGCCGACGGGACCTCGAGCAGTCGTCCGGAACAGGCAGCCGACGATCGGCAGCACACGAACGTTGTGCCATTGTCACGGCCTGGGAACGGCGCGACAGAGCCCGACGACCAGACGGGTGCGGACGACCCGCGCACCAGCGCTGACCCATCGGCTGACGACGTACAGCAACGACCGGGCGACGGTGATTCCGCGACTTCCCGGCCGTGGGGTGGTGAGAAGACCGAGAGCGGCGAGCAGTCTCCGCCCCACCCACCACCAACAACGCAACAACCACCTGATCGGCACCATCAGCCACACCTGACCCCAACGAGCCCGCTTCCCGGAAACAAATCGTCCCTCAGCGGCGAATCCTTTCCGGAAAGCGCGACGGATGACGCACCCCGCAGCGGGGAGCAGCCGGCTGGTGGGTCGCCGGGCGGACAGCCGACTGGCGACGCGGCTTGGGAACGCGGGGAGCAGCCGGACGACAGCGGCGCGCAGAGCAGCGCTGGGGCGTGGGGAAAGCAGGCTGGTGACCCGGCGAACGCCGAGCCGTCGAGTGGCGGCGAGGCCACCGGTGGTGACGGCTGGAGTGGTGGAACGCAGGCCGGCGGTCAGGCCGCGGCGTGGGCTGGTGAGCAGCGGGCCGGCGGTAGTCAGGGGGACGCCGGAGCGTGGGGTGATGAGCAGCGGGCCGGCGGTAGTCAGGGGGACGCCGGAGCGTGGAGTGGCGGCGGGCCGGCGGGTGGTGGCGGTTCGGGTCGTCAACCGCAGTCCGGCGACCAAGGAGCCGGTCCTGACGGCTGGGGTAGTGGATCGCAGGCCGGCGACCAGACTGCAGCCGGTGCTGACGGCTGGGGTGGTGGATCGCAGGCCGGCGACCAGGCGGTTGCTGGAACGTGGGGCGGCGGGCAGGTGGGTGGTGGGTCGACCACGAGTGGCGAGCCGACGGCGAGTAGCGGGTCGGCGGCGAGGGGTGGGTCGGTTACTACTGGGCCGTGGGGTCGTACGCCGGCGGGTGACGGGGAGCAGGGGGCTAGTGGCGGGCAGGCTTGGGGTGGGCAGGCTGCTGGGGGCGCGGGTTGGGGTCGGCGGGAGCACGAGGGTGCTGACGCCGGGGCGGCTGGTGGTCGGGCATGGGGTGGCGGCGGGCAGGCTGCGGGTGACGCCTGGGGTGGCGGCGGCCAGGCGGCGGGTGACGCCTGGGGTGGGCAGCACAGCGGGGCTGACGGATGGGGCCGTCAGCAACAGGGTGGTGGAGCTGATGGGTGGGGCCGGCGGCAGCGTGGAGCTGACGGATCGGCTGGTGGGCAGCAGGGTGGGCCGGGTGGGCGGAGTGAGGGGCAGAGTTGGGGGGTTCGGGCTGGGGGTGGGGCTCGTGGGGGGAAGGGGAAGTCTGGTGGGGCTGGGGGCAGGGTCTGGTTGATGGTGGGCGGGGCTGTGGCGTGCGTGATGTTGGTGATCGCCGGGTTCTTCGTGATCACTTCGGGGAACGACGAGAAGGCGGGGCCGGAGAACCAGCCGACCAGTCAGCCGACCGGCGAGCGGAGTGCAACTCAGCCGACGGGGCAGCCGAGCGCCTCGGGGACTACGACGCCGGGGCAGTCGAAGAATCCGAAGCTGCACGAGGGTGAGCGGATCTCGTCGGACGCGATCTCGTTCCCGCGCCGGAGTTCGCCATGGTCGGACCGGAAGCGGCTCGTCGCGCAACTGCAGAACTCGAGCGGCCAGTACATGCTCCTGCAGGAGAACTTCGACGGCCAGAACGACTGGTACGCCGACATCTTCGTCGGCGCGCTGGGTACCGCCTCGGGCTTCAACGGCGACCCGAAGGCGACCGCGGCTTGGCTGTCGCGCGAGGTGCAGACATCGATGTACGGCGACGTACCGGTCACGTTCAAGAGCGCCGGGAGCGGTGCGGTGACGCGGTCCGGCAAGTCGGGGTGGTTCATTCAGCAGACAGTGACCGCGAAGTCGACGCAGTTGACCGCCCGGGTGCTTACGCTAACGGTGGCCGTCTTCGACCTCGGTGACGGAACCGCCGTCGCGTACATCAGCGACATACCGATCAACCGGCCGGATCTGAGGACCGCCGAGAGCCAGGCCTACAAGGGAATCAACGTTGGCTGAGAACGAAGACCAGACCCCGCAACCGCCCCAGCGCCCTTCAGCGCGGCACAGCGCACCACCGCAACCGCCCGCCGGGTACAACCGGCCGGACGGCGACCCTCGCGATCCCTCGTCGGGGGATCCGCTCGGGCCGTACGACGCGGGTGAGTCGCTCGGGTCGTACGACGCGGGTAAGTCGCTCGGGCAGTCCGGGGCGGGTAAGTCGCTCGGGCAGTCCGGGGCGGGTGAGTCGCTCGGGCAGTCCGGGGCGGGTGGGTCGCTCGGGCAGTCTGGGGCGGGTGACTCGTTGTCCGGTACGTCGCCTGCGCCGCCCGCACCGGATGCGTGGTTCACGTCCGCACCGCCGTCGGCCGCGGACCGGCGTCACTCGGTTCCGGACCCGCTGGATCATGAGCCGCTGAGTGGGTCGTCCGGTGGGCTGGGTGGGTCGTCTGATCCGTTGTTCGGTCAGTCCCCCGCTCCGGCGCCGCCACCTCCTCCCCCGCCGCCACGTTCGTCCAGTACGTCGCACGGACAGCCGCCGGCGCAGCAGTACAGCCAGCCCCAACAGCCCAGTCAGCAGTACGGCGGGCAGTCGCAGGCGCAGCAGTACGGCGGACAGCCGCAAAGCCAGCCGAACAGCGGACAGCCGGCAGCCGGGCAGCCGACTCAGCAGGGTGCAAACCAGCAGCCGGGCTATCAGCAGTCCCAGCAGCCGGGCCGGCCGCAGCACGCGGCTCAGCCGCCGGCCTCACCTCAGCAAGGTCAGCAGCCGTACGGCGCACAGCCCCAACGGCAAGCGGCCGCGCCGCCGGGACCGGCGCAGCAGCCGGGTCAACCGCCATACGGGCAGCCGCCACAGGCTCAGCACTCCGGGCAGCCTCCGGTGCAGCCGCCGCAGGCGCAGCGCCCGGGGCAGCAGGCGTACGGGCAGCAGCAACAGGCACAGCACTCGGGGCAGGGCCTGGGGCAGCCAGCGCAGCGCCCAGGGCAGCACGGGTTCGGGCAGCAGCCGGGGCAGCAGGCGCACGGGGCGGCCGCGCAGGGTCCTGGGCGTCCGGGCGAGCACGCTGGCCAGGCAGCGTACGGACAGCAGCACGGACAGCAGCCCGGGCAGGCACCGTATGGACAGCAGCCCGGCCAGTCGTATGGGCAGCAGTCCGGACAGCCGTCGTACGGGCAACCGGGGTCGGGCCAGCACGCAGGACAGCCGTCGCACGGACAGCAGCACGGCCAGGCGTATGGGCAGCAGCCCGGGCAATCGCCGTACGGGCAGCATGCGGGACAGACGCCGTACGGGCAGGCGGGTTATGGCTCGGAGGGTGGGGACGAGGCGTATGGGATCACGACTGCGCGGCGCCGGCGGAGTGGTGGCAAGGCGTCGCTGGATACGGCTGCCAGGGCTCGGTTGATCGGGGCTCTGGTGCTGGTGGTCGCCGCCCTGGCGACGACCGGGCTCAGCGTCGGCTGGATCTGGACCAAGGCGGACGCAGTCACCCCGGTTGCCTTGCCGACAGGGATCTCGAAGCCGTTGCAAACTGTGTCCCCGTCCGTGAAGCCGACGGAGACGCCACCACCGATCGGCAAGGTGCTAGGGACCGAACTGGTTGCCGCCAACAACGACACGATGCCGATCATGAGCGCGGCCTGGCAGAACCAGGACGCGCAGCGGTCCGGTGTGCACGGCGGCGCCGCGATCTTCTTCGTCGTGCACAAGGACTACACCGGCCAGAAGGGGGTCGACTGGGGCAACTATGTCTCGTTCGGCCAGCTCGCCCCGGACATCAAGTTCAGTACGACGCCGGCCGGCCTGAAGGCGGCCGCGGTCCAGGCGGGTACGCGGGCGATCGTCGGCCTGTACTCGAAGGACGCGAAGCTGTCCGGCACCACGCACAAGGCGATCACGATCAACGGCCACAAGGGGCACGAGATCACCACCAAGGTGGCGGTCAGCGTGCCCAAGCTGAAGGAGACGTTCTCCACGATCATGATCGTCGTGATCGACCGCGGCGACGGGACCGCGATGGTGTCGATCGCCGACATCGCCGGCAGCACCCCGACCTGGCAGCAGATCTGGCGCAACAAGGTCAAGCAGATCAAGATCAACGGCTAGCCGGCAGACGGCGCTGGACAAGCAGAAAGGCCGGCCGGGGAGCGCCCCGGCCGGCCTGAGCCAGATCAGTCAGCGCACCTCGGCACAGGCCGCGATCCACCGATCCAGAGTCTCCTTCGCCGCACCCGAGTCGATCGCCTCGGCGGCCCGGTCCATCCCGGCCCGGATCCGCGCGGTGATCGGACCCTCGGTCGGCTCGTACGCCGCCAGTGCGGCACCCGCGTTCAGCAGTACGACGTCCCGCACCGCACCCGGTTCGCCCTCGAGCAGCGCCCGCACAACCTTCGCGTTGAACGCGGCATCCGCGCCCCGCAGCGCATCCGCGGTCACCGGCTCGATCCCCAGCTCCCGCGGGTCGACCGTGAACGGCCCTTCGACCGTTCCGCCACCGACGATCCACACCTGCGACGTGGTCCGGGTGGTCAACTCGTCCAGCCCGTCATCACCGTGGAACACCAACGCGTCGATCCCCCGTCGCGCAAGCACGCCGGCCATCAGCCCGGCGATCCGCGCGTCCCCGACGCCGACGGCCTGCGCGGACGGATCACCCGGGTTCGCCAGCGGGCCGAGGAAGTTGAACGTCGTCGGTACGCCGAGCTCCCGCCGAGGTACGGCGGCATGTCGCAGCGCCGGGTGGAACGCGGGCGCGAAGCAGAACGTGATCCCGGCCCGCTCCCCCACCTCCGCGACCTGCGCCGCGGTGAGGTCGAGCGGAATCCCGAGCTCTTCGAGTACGTCGGCCGCACCGCAAGCCGATGAGGCCGCGCGGTTGCCGTGCTTGACCACCTTCGCGCCGGCGCCCGCGGCAACGATCGCCGACATCGTGCTGATGTTCACGGTGTGGGCTTGGTCACCACCGGTACCGACCACGTCCAAGGTCCGGCCCGGGACCGAGACCCGGGTGGCGAAGTCGCGCATCGTCGCGACCAGGCCCTCCACCTCGGACACCGTCTCGCCCTTGGACCGCAGCGCGATCACGAACCCCGCGAGCTGGGCCGGTGACGCCGCGCCGGACAGGATCTGCTCCATCGCCCACGCGGTGGCGGACGCGTCCAGGTCCTCGCGCCGCAGCAGCGGATTGAGCACCTGGGGCCAGGTGTAGGCAGGCATAGTGCGTCAGGCGGTGGTGGCGGGGAGAGTGGCCAGCCGCTGCCGGAGCAGGTCCGCGGTGACCTCGGCCATGCGCACCGGGTCGATCGGGTGCGAGACCGCACCCTCGGCCCGCGACCACGTCGCCAGCCAGGCGTCCTGCGGACGACCGGTGATGACGAGGATCGGCGGGCACTGGAAGATCTCGTCCTTCAGCTGCCGGGCAATGCCCATGCCGCCGGCCGGAACCGCTTCGCCGTCCAGGATGGCCAGGTCGATCCCGCCCTTGTCCATGGACTTGATCACGGCCGGCTCGGTCGCACACTCGACGTACTCGAGCTCGGGCAGATCAGCGGCGGGCCGCTTGCCCAACGCCAGCCGGACGGACTCCCGCGTCGTGCGGTCATCGCTGTAGACCAGCACCTTCAGCGGACGCTCTGAACTCATCGATCCATCCCAAGCTGTGTTCTGAGAAGACTGGACACGGCGAATGCTACCGGGGTGCCTGTCCGGCCCGGCGAGCCTGTTCCTCCAACCGGTCCAGCCGGCGGTCCTCGCGGCGGGCCTCGCGCTGCGACTCGCGCACCCATTGGACGAACAGCACGCCGAAGAACACCACCCCGACGAGGTCGCCGGACCCCCAGAGCAGGCCGCCGGCGATGTACTGATCGTGCAGCGGTGACGGCGGCCAGGACCGGCCGAAGCTGGTGTACCAGTCCTCGGCGATCAGCTTGTTCGCGGACATGATCGTGATGCCGAGGAAGGCGTGGAACGGCAGCGTGAGGAACACCAGCATCAGCCGGAACGGGTAGATCACCCGGCCGGGTACCGGGTCGAGGCCGAGCAGCGGCCAGAAGAACAGCGAACCGACCAGGATGAAGTGCAGATGGAGCAGGTCGTGCAACACGGCCGAATGCAGCGTGGCGTCGTACCAGCCACTGAAGTAGAGCGCCCATGGGCTCAGCACGAACAGAGTGAAGCCGATCAGCGGGAAGCAGAGCACCTTCGCGAACCGCGAGTGCAACACGGAGAGCAACCATTTCCGCGGACGCCGCGGCAGGGTCCGCAGGGCCAGCGTGATCGGCGCACCGAGCGCGAGCATCAGCGGCGTCAGCATCGACAGGATCATGTGCTGGGCCATGTGCACGCTGAGCAGCACCGTGTCATAGGTGCCGAGAGCCGACTGGGTGGCGATCACAGCACTTCCCAGACCCAGTCCGACGAAGGCGAAAGTGCGCCACCGGGACCACTTGTCACCCCGTTTGTGCAGCCGGTGGACGCCGTACAGGTAGAGCGCGCCGAGGGCAATGGTCACGCCGAGTAACACCGGCTCGAAGGTCCAGCCCGTCAGCAACCGGAGCGCGGTGAACGGCTCGATCTGGTCGCCGGGCCCGGCGTGGAGAGGAAGCACGGTTCCACAGTAAGAACAACGAGTTGACGACATGCATGGGGGTGGTCGTGGCGGTCGATACCTGGAACGACATAATGACCGCGTGGCCACTGCAACCGCGCTCCCAGCGTCTCGTGAACACGGACACCACGACCGTCCCAGCATGGTCAGTGTCGGCACGATCGTCTGGCTCTCGAGCGAGCTGATGTTCTTCGCCGCCTTGTTCGCGGCCTACTTCACCATCCGGTCAGTCACGACCGCTGCCGCCGCTCCGGGTACGGAGACGCTGTGGCAGACGTCCACCGAGCTGCTGAACGTCCCGTTCGCCTCGGTGAACACGTTCGTCCTGGTCGCGTCGTCGTTCACCTGCCAGGCGGGTGTGTTCGCCGCCGAGCACGGCAAGGTGGGCCGGTCCGGCGCACTGACGAACATCCGGTCCTGGGGTATGCGTGAGTGGTTCATCCTCACGTACCTGATGGGCGCGGTCTTCATCGCCGGCCAGGTGACGGAGTACGCCAAGCTGGTCCACGAGGGCCTGACGATCTCGTCGTCGCCGTACGGGTCGGTCTTCTACCTGGCCACCGGGTTCCACGGTCTGCACGTGACCGGTGGCCTCATCGCTTTCGTGTTCGTCCTCGCCAGGACGTACATGGCTCGAAAATTCACCCACGAACAGGCCGTCTCGGCGATCGTCGTGTCGTACTACTGGCACTTCGTCGACGTGGTCTGGATCGCCCTGTTCGCGACCATCTACCTGCTCAAATGAGTGAGAAGAGACCTTCCTTGTCACCGGCGCGCTTTCTCTCTGCGCGACGACGGCACCGGTCCGCCGGCCTCGTCGTGCTTCTTTTCGGCCTCCTGGCAGTGGGCTCGGCGTACGCCGCGTTCGCCCCTGACGACGCGGTGGCGGACAACTCGGCCCAGTCCCAGCAGATCGAAGAGGGCAAGAAGCTCTTCGCGGTCGGCTGCGCCAGCTGCCACGGCCTGAACGCCGAGGGTGGCGGGAACGGCGAGGGCAAGATGGCCGGCCCGTCGCTGATCGGGGTCGGCGCGGCCGCCGTCGACTTCCAGGTCGGCACCGGCCGGATGCCCGCCATGCAGCCCGGCGCCCAGGTGCCGCGCAAGACGCCGTCGTACACGCAGGAGGAGATCGAGGCCCTGGCCGCGTACGTCGCCTCGCTCGCCCCCGGCCCGGCGGTTCCGGCCCAGGAGTCGTACGACATCAGCAAGGCCACCGACGAGCAGATCACCCGCGGTGGCGAGCTGTTCCGGACCAACTGCACGGCGTGCCACAACTTCGCCGGCCGCGGCGGCGCACTGCCGAACGGCAAGTACGCGCCGTCACTGATGAACGTCGACCCGAAGCACATCTACGAGGCGATGCTCACCGGTCCGCAGCAGATGCCGGTCTTCTCCGACCAGGTGATGCAGCCGGAGGACAAGCGGGACATCATCGCGTACCTGAACGCGCTTCAGCAGCAGAAGGACCCGGGTGGGTTCGGCCTCGGCCGGCTCGGCCCGGTCTCGGAGGGTCTGTGGGGCTGGCTGGTCGGTATCGGCCTGCTGGTCTGTGTAGCGGTGTGGATCGGCGCCAAGGGCGTCAAGGCCAAGGGAGCGAAGGCCGAATGAGTCACGACGAGAACCTTCCGGCCGTGAAGGCGGAGGAAGAGCACAGTCAGGTGCAGGTGGCGGAGCCGATCCCGGACCCGGGAATCGAGCCGCACGAGTACCGGATCACCGACATCGACCCGAAGGCGGCCGACCGGGTCGAGCGCCAGGTCTCGGTGATGTTCACCCTGGCCGGTCTGCTCTCCCTCGGGTCCTGCGTGGCGTACTTCGCCATCCCGCGCGACGCCAATCTCGTGTTCGGGCCGCTGTCCGGCAACGCCAACAACATGGTCATCGGCCTGTGCATCGGCCTGGCCCTCTTCCTGCTCGGCGCCGGCGCGATCCAGTGGGCCAAGAAGCTGATGGTCGACGAGGAGATCGCCGAGGACCGGCACCCCGCGCACTCCTCGCCGGAGCAGATCGCCGACATCTCCGACGCGTTCCAGCAGGGTGTGGCGGAATCCGGCTTCACCCGGCGCAAGCTGATCCGCCGTGGGCTGTTGACCGGACTGGGCCTGCTCGGCCTGCCGGCGATCATCTTGCTGCGTGACCTCGGTCCGCTGCCGGGCCGCGCGCTCTACAGCACGATCTGGGCGAAGGGCATCCGCGTCGTCAACGACGTCACCGACCGCCCGATCAAGCCGTCCGACATGATCGTGGGCCAGCTGGTCAATGCCGCGCCGGCGAACCTGGCCGCGATGCAGGAGGAGAGCCCGGTCGAGTACCAGAACTCCAAGGCGAAGTCCGCGGTGATCGTGGTCCGGATCAAGCCCAGCGAGATCCAGACGCCTCCCGGCCGGGAGAACTGGGGTGTCGACGGCATCCTGTGCTACTCGAAGATCTGCACCCACGTCGGTTGCCCGATCTCCCTGTACGAGCAGACCACTCACCACGTGCTCTGCCCATGCCACCAGTCGACCTTCGACCTGGCCGACGGCGCCAAGGTCATCTTCGGTCCTGCGGCCCGCCCGCTGCCTCAGCTACCGTTGGCAGTGGACGCAGAGGGCTACCTGGTCGCGCAGAGCGACTTCACCGAGCCGGTCGGCCCGAGCTTCTTCGAACGAGGGTGACTGCAGTGTCTGACAAAGAGTTCCCGCCACCGGTCAAATATCTCGACGACCGCCTCGGGATCGCGAAGATCGGCCGGAAGAACCTGCGCAAGGTCTTCCCGGACCACTGGTCCTTCATGCTCGGCGAGATCGCGCTGTACAGCTTCATCATCCTGATCCTCACCGGCATCTTCCTGACCTTCTGGTTCAAGCCGTCGATGGGCGAGGTCGAGTACCAGGGTTCGTACAGCCTGCTCAAGGGCCTGCCCATGTCCGAGGCCTACGCCTCGACGCTGGACATCACCTTCGACGTCCGCGGCGGTCTGCTGATGCGGCAGATCCACCACTGGGCGGCGGTCCTGTTCATCGCCGCGATGATGGTGCACCTGCTCCGCATCTTCTTCACCGGCGCGTTCCGCAAGCCGCGTGAGCTGAACTGGGTGATCGGCTTCACCATGCTGTTCCTCGGCATCATCGAGGGCTTCATCGGCTACGGCCTCCCCGACGACCTGCTGTCAGGCACCGGTCTACGCATCACCCAGGGGATGATCGGGGCCTCCCCGATCATCGGGACGTACCTGAACTTCTTCATCTTCGGTGGCGAGTTCCCGGGTGACGAATTCGTCTCCCGCTTCTTCACCATCCACGTGCTGCTGATTCCGGGGTTGATCCTTGCCCTGGTCACGGTCCACCTGTTCCTGGTCGTGTACCACAAGCACACGCAGTACGCCGGGCCCGGCCGGACCGAGAAGAACGTGGTCGGCTACCCGCTGTTCCCGGTGTACACCGCCAAGGCCGGCGGCTTCTTCTTCGTCGTGTTCGGCATCACCGCGCTGATGGGCGCGCTGCTGCAGATCAACCCGGTCTGGCTGTACGGCCCGTACAACCCAGCGGAGGTGACGGCGGGATCCCAGCCGGACTGGTACATGGGCTGGCTGGAAGGCTCGGTCCGCATCATGCCCGGATTCGAGTCACACTTCTGGGGCATCACGCTCAGCTGGAACCTGATCATCCCGGCCCTGCTGATACCTCCTGCCTTCGTCACCCTGGTCGCGCTCTATCCGTTCATCGAAAGCTGGATCACCGGTGACAAGCGCGAACACCACCTGCTCGACCGGCCGCGGAACATGCCGACCCGGACCGGTATCGGTGCGGCGTTCATCACCTTCTACGCGCTGCTGTGGATCGGTGGCGGTAACGACCTGATCGCCACCCACTTCGGATTGTCGCTGAACAACGTGACCTGGTTCCTCCGGTTCGCGGTGTTCATCGGCCCGGTGCTCGCCTTCTGGGTGACCCGGCGGGTCGCGATCTCGCTGCAGCGCTCGGACAACGACCGGCTGATGCACGGTCTGGAGACCGGTGTGATCGTCCGCTCCCCCGAGGGCAAATACACGGAGAAGCACGAGCCGATCTCGAACTACGAGGCGTACAGCCTCACGGCGCACGACCGGGTCCTGCCGCTCGACATCGGTCCGGAGACCGACGACAACGGCGTCCGCGCCCCGCGCCGGGCCCTGAACAAGCTCCGTGCCCGGCTGTCGCGCTTCTACTACGCCGACGCGATCCAGAAGCCGACGACGCACGAGTTGGAGGCGGCTCACGAGCACGCTCACGACGCGGACGAGATCCACGACCTCAGCGAGACCGAGACGTATCGCGAAGTCACCAGCGACCGCTCCTGATCGCAGCACCACCCGAAAGGCCCCGGCGTCTCGCCGGGGCCTTTCGGTTTATTCGAGAGCGTCAGCGACCGTGGTCAGGTAGTCGCTGATGACCGACCTGTCGCGCTGGTCCAGCTGCTCGGTGATGCCGATCAGGCGCTCGAGGAGCGGCCCGAAGAACCGCCAGCCGAGGTCGACAGCCGTCTCGGACACCTGCAGTCGAGCGCTGCGACCGTCTGAGCGGCTTCTGAGGCGTTCGACGTGCCCGGCAGCCTCCAGGCGGTGGATGACCGCCGTCGTCGCCTGAGAGGTCATCCCGAGCTGCTGGGCGAGCCATCCCGGCGTCGCCTCCACACCGGCCCGCTCGGCATCCAGGAGCCGCGTGAGCGCCCGTACGTCGGTCGCATGCAAACCGGTCGCGCGGGCGAACTCCCCCACTGCCAGCTCGAGCCGCAATGCGACCTCCCGCAGCCGGTGCACCACCTCCAGCGCCGCTGCCCGCTCCGGGTCGGCCGGCTTCACTCCCTCACGCATGCCCGACAATTTACCTCACTCAGTGAGCTATTCTCGCGCTATGACCTTCCAGGACGCGTACGACGCTCTCCTCCGCCGCTGGGGTGCCCCGGTGGAACACCTCGACCTCACCGGCACGCACGTGAACGCGTGCGGCCCGTCGGACGCCCCTCCCCTGGTCTTGCTGGCCGGCCACGGCGCCACGTCAGCGGTCTGGTTCACCGTCGCGCCCCGGCTTGCGGAGCAGTACCGCGTTTATGCTCTCGACCTCCCCGGCGACGCAGGCCGCAGTACGGCGACCCCACCGCGCACGGTGGACGACCTGATGGCCTGGCTGACTGGCGTACTGGATGCGTTGGAGATCCGGCAGGCTGTGCTGTGCGGGCACTCCTACGGCACCCGGATCGCACTCACGTACGCCGTCCGGAACCCGGCGCGGGTCAACAGCCTCGCGCTGATCGACCCGACCGACTGCTTCACCGGCCTCAAGCCGAGGTACGTCGCCAGAGCGCTCCCCTCGCTCCTAAGGCCCAGCCCCGCCCGCACCGAGTCGTTCCTGCGTTGGGAGACGCAAGGCCTGCCCGTCGACCCGGACTGGATGCACCTGGCCGGCCTGGCCGCTGTCGAGCCCACCACTCGACCGGTCCTGCCGCGCAGGCCCGACGTCCAGCAACTCGAGACCGAGACCCTGGTCGTCGTCGCGGACCGCAGCAAGGCCCACAACCCCGACCAAGTCGCCCGACGAGCCAGTGCCGCCGGGGCGAGCGTCGTACGGATCGCGACCGCCACCCACCACTCACTGCCGGTCCTGCACGCCGACGAAGTGCTCGTCGCCATGCTGGCGCTCTCAGGACAGGGCTGAGCCGGCCTTGTAGTTGGCCCAGGTGGTGTTCCAGTCGGTCCAGCCGTTGCCTGGCTCCATGCGGCGGGTGGTGCCGGTGACGATGACCGGGTCGCCGCGGAGGGTCTGAGCGAAGTACCACTGGGCGTCCTTGAGGCTCATACCGACGCAGCCGTGGCTGACGTTGGCGCTGCCCTGGCTGCCGGCGGACCACGGCGCGCCGTGCATGAACTCGCCGGAGCTCGTCACTCGCTGGGCCCACTTCACGTTGCTGATGTTGTAGTACTCCGGGTCGCCCGGCTTGATGCCGACCGTCGCGGCGTCCATCCGCTTGGTGGGGAACTTCTCCATGATCACCTTCACCCCACTGCGGGTGGTGAAGCCGTCCTTGCCGGCGGTGATCGGGATGGTCCGGGCCAGCTTGCCGTTGATCGTCACCGTCATCGAGTGCGTCTTCACGCTGACGTTGCTGACGACCGACTTGCCGATGCTGAAGGCAATGGTCCGGCTGGCCGTGCCCCACGTGTTGCGGCCCGCGTTGACGCCCTGGGTGGCGATGCCGACGGTCACCTTGGTGCCGGCCGGCCAGTAGTTCATCGGCCGGTAGTTGACCTGCGTGCTGCTCACCCAGTGCCAGCTGCCGGTGACCGGGACCGAGGTCTTCACCGACAGGCGCTTCTCGACCGCGGCGCGGTCCTTGACCGGGTTGTTCCAGTAGATCTGGATCGGCATCGCGACGCCGACGGTCTCGCCGTTCAGCGGGGCGACCGAGGCCTTCAGGCTCCTCGCCGCCTTCAGCGTCTCGAACGTCGAGCTGATCGGGACCGTGGCGCCGTCCGTGCCTTCGGCCGTGCCGCTCAGCTTGTACGACGCGCCCGGCTTGAGCTGCGGCGTGGAGGTCCACTTGGTCCGGTCGGTGTTGAAGCTGCCGGTCACCTTGTCGCCGTCGTCGTCCTTGAGGGTGATCGCCTTCAGGCTGCCGACGGTGGTGCTCACGGTCACCGGCTGATCCGGTTCGACCGAGGCCGCACCCTTGGCCGGGACGACCGAGATGCTCGCTGCGGCCGGGTTCTCCGACGGGCTGGACGAGGTGCCCGGGCTGCTCGAGGCACCCGGCGTACCACCGCTCTGTGTGGCCCCCGCCGACGGCGATCCGCCCGCCTCGGTGTCGCTGCACGCGGTGCCCACCAGCAGCATCGCGCAGATCCCCACCATGGCAAGGCCGTGTTTCCTCACCGAACCGCTCAACATTCCCCAGCTCTCCCCTGTTTGCACCAACCGCCGCAAGGGTAACCCGTAGTACCGGAATACCCGCGCAAGCACACCGCCACCACAGTGGTACGGACCACAACGGCCCATTCTCCGGTGGCACCCCTTAAGACGCACGAAAGCGCCATCCGGTTGGCTTCCGGATGGCGCCCGTACGAGCTTCAACTAGTGAGCGTGGTCACCGCGGTAGTACTCGAAGATGAACCCCGACAGCGTGATGATGCCGATGCCGCAGCCGGCGATGAACAGCCACCAGCCGAACACGACGCCGAGGACGACGACCGCCAGGGTCAGCCCGCACCACAGCGGCCACCACGAGTACGGCGGGAAGAAGCCGAGCTCACCAGCGCCCTCCACGATCTCGGCTTCCTTGCGGTCCTCCGGCCGGGCGTCCATCCGGCGGGCCGTGATGCTCAGGTAGAACGCGACCAGCAGGGACAGGAAGAACGTCATCGTCAGTGCGGTGGTGCCGGTCGGGTCCTCCGACATCAGCCAGTAGATCGGCGTCACGACCAGCACGAACACGCTCAGGATCCCGAAGACCCAGGCTTCGACCTTCACGCCTTGTCCTTCCCCTCAGCGTCGGTATCGGCCACGACCTGCTCCAGGTGGTCGACCCGGCCCTGGTCCTCACCGGCGTCCAGCAGGTTGTCCGTGCCGGCCCGGTTGTCCGGGTACTCGGCCAGGGCAAGGTCTGCGTGGTGCAGGTCGAACGCGGGGCTCTCGGACCGGATCCGCGGCAACTGCTCGAAGTTGTGCCGCGGCGGCGGGGAACTGGTCGCCCACTCCAGCGAACGGCCCCAGCCCCACGGGTCATCAACGCCCACCTGCGGCGCCTTGCGCGACTTGTAGACGTTGTAGAAGAACGGCAGCATCGACAGGCCGAGGATGAAGGCACCGACGCTGGAGACCTCGTTCAGCGTGGTGAAGCCCTCGTTCGCGCCGTACGACGCGTAGCGCCGCGGCATGCCCTCGACACCCAGCCAGTGCTGCACCAAGAACGTGGTGTGGAAGCCGATGAACAGCAACCAGAAGTGCAACTTCCCCAGCTTCTCATCGAGCATCCGGCCGGTGAACTTCGGCCACCAGAAGTAGAACCCGGCGAACATCGCGAACACCACGGTGCCGAAGACGACGTAGTGGAAGTGCGCGACCACGAAGTACGAGTCGGACAGCTGGTAGTCCAGCGCCGGCGAGGCCAGGATGATGCCGGTCAGACCGCCGAAGAGGAAGGTCGTGAGGAAGCCCACCGACCACAGCATCGGGGTGTCGAACGACACCGACCCGCCCCAGATCGTGCCGATCCAGTTGAAGAACTTGACCCCGGTAGGCACCGCGATCAGGAACGTCATGAACGAGAAGAACGGCAGGTTCACCGCGCCGGTGACGAACATGTGGTGCGCCCAGACCGCCACCGACAGGACCGCGATACCGAGGGTCGCGGAGACCAGACCGATGTAGCCGAAGACCGGCTTGCGGCTGAACACCGGCAGGATCTCGGTGATGATGCCGAAGAACGGCAACGCGATGATGTACACCTCTGGATGCCCGAAGAACCAGAACAGGTGTTGCCAGAGCAATGGCCCACCGTTCGCGGCATCGAAGACGTGAGCCCCGAGGGCTCGATCCGCCTCCAGCATCAGCAGCGCGCCGGCCAGGATCGGGAACGCGATCAGCACGAGGATCGAGGTGACCAGGATGTTCCAGGTGAAGATCGGCATCCGGAACATCGTCATGCCAGGCGCCCGCATGGTGATGATGGTCGTGACGAAGTTGACCGCACCCAGGATGGTGCCCAGCCCGGCCATCCACAGACCCATGATCCACAGGTCACCGCCGATGCCCGGCGAGCGGACCGCGTTGGACAGCGGGGCGTAGGCGAACCAACCGAAGTCGGCCGCGCCGCCCGGCGTGAAGAACCCGCTGATGGTGATCAGGCCGCCGAACAGGAACAGCCAGAAGCTGAACATGTTCAGCCGCGGGAACGCGACGTCCGGGGCGCCGATCTGGATCGGCATGATCTCGTTCGCGAAGCCGACGAAGAGCGGTGTCGCGAACAGCAGCAGCATGATTGTGCCGTGCATGGTGAAGAGCTGGTTGTAGACCTCTTCGTTCACGATCTGCAGGCCCGGCTTGGCCAGCTCGGCGCGGATGAGCAGAGCCATCACACCGCCGATCAGGAAGAACGCGAACGACGTGATCAGATACATGTGGCCGATCAGCTTGTGGTCGGTGGTGGTCAGCCACTTGACCGCGATCTGGCCCTTGCTGCGCCGCCGCGGCAACGCGGTGATGCTGGTGCTACCGATAGCGCCGGTGCGCTCGGCGAGGTCGGTCACTTCTCCCCCTCCTGCTCCCCGTGACCGGGGATGGTGGTGGCGTCTTGTCCACCGGTGGCGGCGCCGGTCTGGCCCCTGGCGGCCAGGTCACGCAGATGCGCGTCGTACTCGTCCTTGGGTACCACCTTGACGGTGAAGACCATCCGGCTGTGGTAGAGCCCGCAGAGCTCGGCGCACTTGCCGGCGAAGGTGCCGGTCTTGGTCGGGGTCAGCTGGAACTTGTTCGTCCGGCCCGGGATGACGTCGAGCTTGAAGTAGAACGACGGCACCCAGAAGGAGTGGATGACGTCCGGCGAGGTCAGGTCGAACTGGACCGACTCGTTCACCGGCAGCCACAGTTCGGCCGGCTTCTGCAGCGTGCCGGTCTCCCAGACGCCTTCCTGCCCGTCGACGGTGTCCTTGTAGTTGAAGGTCCACTGCCACTGCTGGCCGACCACGTTGATCGTGTGCGACGGGTTGTTCGACATCGCCGTGACCTGGTTGCCGTGCTCGACGGTGTAGAAGAACAGCACGCCGATGATCGCGAACGGCGCCAGCGTGTAGAGAACCTCGAGCGGCAGGTTGTACCGGACCTGCCTGGGAGCCTCGTCGTTGCGCTTGTAGTAGCGCACGGAGACGTACAGGATCAGGCCCCAGACCAGCACACCGACGATCAGCGCCGCGATCCAGGCACCGATCCAGAGGCTGAGGACAGCCTCGGTCCGGTCCGATGCGCCCGGGGGGAGACCGAGTCGTTTCCACTGCTCCTTGGTCGCCGTTGAACAACCGGTCAGCAGCAGGGTGCCGAGCACCACTCCCGCACCGACCAGCAGGCGTCGCTTCGCCGGACGTGTGGCGCCGGCAAGACCTGCCGCGCGCTCGTCCACTCCGGGCGTGCCGTTCGAACCCACGGGGCGCCTTTCCCTTCCCAAGTGAGACTGACGACCAAACACTACTGGACACCTTTCGCGTTCTTGCGCACAGGTAGGGCTTAGCGTTTCCGGTGTGAGTGAGCGTGCGTATCTGGACGCGGCGTCGGCGGAGGCGTTACACCCGGCAGCGCGGGAAATGTTGCTCTCGGCAGTCGATTCCGGCTGGGCCGATCCGGTCCGCCTGCACCACGAGGGCCGGACCGCGCGACTGCTGCTGGACAACGCCCGGGCGGTCCTCGCCGACGCGGTCGGAGTGCGGCCCGACGAGCTGTTCCTGACCACCTCCGGTACGGCGGCCATCCACGCGGGACTGACCGCGGTCACGGCTGCCCGCAGGCGCGTGGGCGCTGCCGTTGTCCACAGTGCCGTCGAGCATTCCGCCGTACTGCACACCGCCGGGGACGCGGGAGTGGAGGTCGGCGTGGACATGGTCGGCCGGGTCGACCTGGATGCGTTCACGGATGCGGTGCGTGCGCCGGGTGTCGCGGTGGCGGCGCTGCAGTCCGCCAACCATGAGGTCGGTACGCGTCAGCCGATCGAAGCAGCCGCCGCGGCCTGTGGCGACGTACCGCTGTTCGTCGACGCGGCCGCGTCCATCGGACACGACGCCGTACCGACGGGATGGTCGGTGCTGACGGCAAGCGCCCACAAGTGGGGTGGGCCTGCCGGCGTCGGTCTGCTGGCAGTGCGGAAGGGAACCCGGATCGCGCCGGCCTGGCCGATGGACGAGCGCGAGGACGGCCTCTCCCCCGGTTTCCCGGACATCCCGAACACGCTCGCCGCCGCGGCTGCTCTCCAGGCCCGCCTCGCCGAAGCCGCCGACCTGAACAAGAACCACCGCGCCTGGATCGACGAGCTCAGGCAACGAGTGGCCACCGAGATCCCGGATGTCGAGGTGGTCGGCGACCCCGAAGACCGCCTGCCACACGTGCTCACCTTCTCCTGTCTCTACGTGGACGGTGAGGCACTCGTCACCGCCCTCGACGCGGAGGGCTTCTCGGTCTCCAGCGGTTCGGCCTGTACGTCGAGCACTCTGCGACCGTCCCACGTACTGGCAGCCATGGGCGTCCTCACCCACGGGAACGTCCGCGTCTCGCTGGCCAGAACCACGACGTACGACGAGATCGACCGGTTCTGCACGGTGTTGCCCGGGATCGTGCGCCGGATCCGCGCGGAGGTGGGGATGTGAACGTCGACCTGGACTGCCGCGGCCTGCTCTGCCCACTCCCGGTGATCAAGCTGGCCAAGACGCTACCCACCGTCGCGATCGGGGACACCGTCACCGTCCTCGCCGACGACCCGGCGGCCGCCACCGACATCCCAGCCTGGTGCCGGATGCGCTCCCAGGATCTCGTGTCGGCGGACGAAAACAGCTACGTCGTTCGACGGGTCAGCTGACAGACTGCCGACCGTGAGTGACTTCGCGGTGAAACCGACGCTGACGGGTGAGCTGGTCGTGTTGCGTCCGTTGGACGAGAGCGACTACGACGCGCTGGTGGCGGCGATGGCCGATCCCGAGGTGACCAGGTTCACCGATCCTCATGACGACGGCAGCGGCGTCGAGGAGGAGATGTACCGCGACTGGCTGCGGACCCGGAAGGAGCAGACCGATCGCCTCGACCTGGCGATCGTGTCGAAGGCGACCGGCCGCACCGTCGGTGAGGCGGTGCTGAACAAGTGGAGTCCGGACGACGAGTCGTGCAACTTCCGGATCATGATCGGCGCGGACGGCCGCGGCCAGGGGCTCGGGACCGAGGCGACCCGGATGATCGTCGACTATGCCTTCGAGCGGCTCGGGCTGTACCGGATCTCGCTCACCGTCTTCGCGTTCAACCCGCGCGGGCGGCGGGTGTACGAGAAGGCCGGCTTCGTCGAGGAAGGCCGGCTGCGGCAGGCGGTCGCCCTGGACGGCGAACGCCACGACGACATCATGATGTCGATCCTGGCCCCTGAGTGGCAGACGCTACGGTCGAAAGCGTGACCGACTTCGCGACGAAGCCGACTCTGACCGGAGAGCTCGTCGTACTGCGGCCGTTGGATGAGGGCGACTATGAGCCCATGGCTGCGGCGATGGCTGATCCGGAGGTTGCCCGGCTGACCGGGAGTCACGGCGAGATCGGCGAGGAGCGGGCACGCGAGTGGATGCGGACCCGGAAGGACCAGACCGACCGGCTCGACCTGGCCATCGTGGACAAGGCCACCGGGGCCGTCGTCGGTGAGGCGGTGCTGAACGACTGGGATCCGGACAACCGATGCTGCAACTTCCGGATCCTGATCGGCCCGGCCGGCCAGGGCCGCGGGCTCGGGACCGAGGCGACCAGGCTGATTGTCGGCTACGGCATCGAGGAGATCGGGCTGCACCGGATCAGCCTCGGT
Source organism: Kribbella sp. NPDC050241 (assembly GCF_044459685.1). Taxonomy (NCBI): domain Bacteria; kingdom Bacillati; phylum Actinomycetota; class Actinomycetes; order Propionibacteriales; family Kribbellaceae; genus Kribbella; species Kribbella sp. NPDC050241. The sequence goes on along the minus strand of NZ_JBITJE010000001.1, from coordinate 274,339 downwards.
GTGTACGCCTTCAACCCGCGGGCGCAGCGGGCGTACGAGAAGGTCGGCTTCATGGTCGAGGGCCGGCTGCGGGACTCGCTGCTGTGGGAGGGCCAGTGGGTCGACGAGATCGTGATGTCGGTCTTGGCTCCGGACTGGAAGGCGCTACGTTCGGAACCGTGATCCATGCCGACCGTATCGCCGTACTGACCGGAGCCGGGATCTCGACCGCGTCCGGGATCCCCGACTTCCGCGGCCCGCAGGGAGTCTGGACGAAGAACCCGGCCGCGCAGGCGATGTTCGACATCGACGAGTACGTCGCCGGCCGCGCGGTCCGCGTGGAGGCGTGGAAGCACCGTCTCGCCGTACCGGTCTGGACGATGGAGCCGAACCCGGGCCACCAGGCGCTGGTGGAGCTCGAACGGCAGGGCCGTCTGACCGGACTGATCACCCAGAACGTCGACGGGCTGCATCAGAAGGCCGGCTCATCACCGGCCCTCGTCCACGAGTTGCACGGGACGGTCCGCTTCGTCGACTGCCTGGAGTGCGGGCGGCGGATCCCGATGGCCGACGTACTCGCCCGGCTGGACGCCGGCGACGAAGACCCTGCCTGCGAGGTGTGCGGCGGCATCCTCAAGTCGGCAACCGTCTCCTTCGGCCAGTCTCTGGACCGCCGCGTCCTCGACGCAGCCGTCGCGGCCACCGAGGCAGCCGATGTGTTCCTGGCCGTCGGCACATCCCTGCAGGTCTACCCGGCCGCCGGTCTGTGCGACATCGCCCTGAACGCCGGCAAACCCCTGATCATCCTCAACGCCGAGCCAACTCCGTACGACGAGGAGGCGACCAGCATCCTGCGCACGCCGATCGAGAGCACTCTGCCACGCCTCGTAACCCGACCGTGACATTCGAGCCCTCCTCACGGTGAAGGTCGCGGGTTAGCGTCCCGGCAGGCTCAGTCGGCTGGGAGGGGACCGGGATGCGCGGGTTCAGGCGATGGACGGCAGGGTTCACCGCGGTAGCGGTAGTCGTGCTCGGACTCGGTACGGCGGCACCGGCGCCCGCGCAGGTCGCGGCGGATCGGGTGATCACGCTGGCCGGGTCGCTGCAGAACGAGCTCGGCTGCGCGGGCGACTGGGATCCGGGCTGCGCGGCGACCAGTTTTGGCGCGGCCGCGCCGTACGGAGGGGTCTTCGACGTACCGGCCGGCTCGTACGAGTACAAGGTCGCGGTCAACGGGAGCTGGGACGAGAACTACGGCGCCGGCGGGGTGCTGAACGGCCCGAACATCCCATTGCGGATCGAGGGACCGGCCAAGCTCGCCTTCAGCTACGACGACACGAGCCACGTCGTGAGCGTGAAGCCGGTCGACCTGGCCGGGTCGGCAGTGACCCCGGCCGACAAGGCGCTGTCGTCACCGAGCCTGCGCCAGGACCTGACCAAGGAACGGTTCTACTTCCTGATGGCGGACCGGTTCGCCAACGGGGACAAGTCCAACGACGCCGGCGGGCTGACCGGCGACCGGCTGCAGACCGGCCTGGACCCCACCGACAAGGGCTTCTACCACGGTGGCGACCTGACCGGCGTGATCCAGAAGCTCGACTACATCAAGTCCCTCGGTACGACGTCCATCTGGCTCACACCGTCGTTCAAGAACCGGCCGGTTCAGGGCGCCGGTGCCGACGTGAGCGCCGGGTACCACGGCTACTGGATCACCGACTTCACCCAGATCGACCCGCACCTGGGCACCAACGCGGACATGAAACGGCTGATCGACCTGGCCCACCGCAAGGGCATGAAGGTCTTCTTCGACATCATCACCAACCACACCGCGGATGTGATCGCGTACCAGTCCGATCAGTACGGCTACATCTCGAAGTCCACGTCGCCGTACAAGGATGCTGCCGGCACCGAGTTCGACGACAAGACCTACGCCGGTGGCGACGTCTTCCCGCCGCTGGACCGGAACACGTCGTTCCCGAACGTTCCGGTGTTCCGCACCCCGGCCGACGAGACCGTGAAGGTGCCGGCCTGGCTGAACGATCCGACGCTGTACCACAACCGCGGCGACTCCACCTTCGCCGGCGAATCGGCGGAGTACGGCGACTTCGTCGGCCTGGACGACCTGTTCACCGAGCAGCCACGGGTCCGCGACGGGATGATCGACGTCTACCAGAGCTGGGCCGAGTTCGGCATCGACGGGTTCCGGATCGACACGGTCAAGCACGTCAACCTGGAGTTCTGGCAGAAGTTCTCGCCGCAGATCCTGGCCGCGGCCAAGGGCGCCGGCGCGAAGGACTTCTTCATGTTCGGCGAGGTGTTCGACGCCGACCCGAAGTTCATGTCGACGTACACCACGGCCGGTGCGCTGCAGGCCACCCTCGACTTCGGCTTCCAGCAGAACGCGGTGGCGTTCGCGAAGGGCGATCCGAGTACGAAGCTGCGCGACCTCTACGCGAACGACGACTACTACACCGACTCCGACTCGAACGCGTACCAACTGCCGACGTTCCTCGGCAACCACGACATGGGCCGGGTCGGCACGTTCCTCAAGCAGGGCGGTGCGAACGGCCAGGAGTTGCTCGCCCGCGACAAGCTGGCGCACTCGCTGATGTTCCTCACCCGCGGTCAGCCCGTCATCTACTACGGCGACGAGCAGGGCTTCACCGGTCCTGGTGGTGACAAGGACGCGCGGCAGGACATGTTCGCCACGAAGACGACCGACTACACCGACGACGAGGTCGTGGACGGCACCGGTACGACGACGATCGGCAGCCAGGACAGGTACGACGCCAGCGCGCCGATGTACAAGCACATCGCTGCACTGCAGAATCTGCGGGCGAAGTACCCGGCGCTGGCCGACGGGCGGCAGGTGCACCGGTACTCGTCGAACTCCGGCGGGCTGTACACGTTCAGCCGGCTCAGCAGCGACAACGTCGAGTACCTGGTGGTCGCGAACAACTCGTCGTCCGCGGCGTCTGCGACGATCCCGACGTACGGGTCGAACACCTCGTTCAAGCCGGTCTACGGTGGCTCCAAGTCGGTGCGGACCGACCGCGAGGGCCGGGTGCTGCTCAGCCAGGCGCCGCTGTCCGTGACCGTCTATCAGGCGCAGAGCAAGGTGCCGTCGCCGTCCGAGGCACCGGCTGTCTACATGAGCTCGCCGGAGCTCGGTGCGACGGTCGGCGGGCGTGCTGAGATCGCAGCCGCGGTCCCCGCGAACACTCCGGTGACGGTGACCTTCGGCTACCGGCCCGTGGGGACGACTGCGTGGCAGCGGCTCGGGGCTGACGACAACGCGCCGTACCGGGTGTTCCAGGACGTGTCCGGGGTGCCGAAGGGGACACTGCTCGAGTACCGCGCGGTGCTGCGGGACGTGTCGGGCCACTACTCGGTGTCCGGGTCGTACGGCGTCGTCGGCGACGCTGCTGCCCCGGGCGGCAGTGGTGGTGGCACCGGTCCGGTTGTGCAGCCCGCCAACGTCAGCGTGCCGGGCGACCACAACAGTGAGATGGGCTGCCAGGCGGACTGGTCGCCGGACTGCAACCAGGCGCAGCTGACGCTCGACCCGAAGGACAAGGTGTGGAAGGGCACCTACACCACCATCCCGGCTGGTGAACACGCCTACAAGGCGGCGATCAACAAGGCGTGGGACGAGAACTACGGTGCCGGTGGCAACCAGAACGGCGCCAACATCTCGTACATCGCGCCGGCCGCCGGGCCGGTGACGTTCTACTACGAGCACGGCAGGCACTTCGCCACGTCCAGTGCGGAGGGGCCGATCATCACGGTGCCGGGTTCGTTCCAGTCGGAGCTGGGTTGTCCGGCCGACTGGGATCCGGCCTGCATGCGACCGTGGCTGACAGACGAGAACGGCGACGGCACCTACACCTGGTCCACCAGCGAGCTGAAAGCGGGCAGTTATGAGGCGAAGGTCGCACACAACCTGTCCTTCGACGAGAGCTACCCGGCCAACAACGTTCCGATCACTGTGCCGGCGGACGGCCTGGTCGTCACGTTCTCGTACGTGCTCGCGACCCACGCGCTCACTGTGACGACGGCGAAGCCCGGTGCGCAGCCCGACCTGAGCCAGGCCAAGGCCTACTGGCTCGGCCGCGACCTGCTCGCCGTACCACCGGTTCCACACCCGGAGCGGTCGCGCTGGCGACTGCACTGGTCGGATGGCGGCTCTCTGAAGGTGGACGCGGACGACATCGGTGGTACGTCGGCAGGACTGCGCTATGACAGCGGCGGGATCCCTGCTGCGGTCCTGGCGAAGTTCCCAGCGCTCAAGGGGTACACAGCGCTCAGACTGGATCACGCTGACGCCCGCAAGATCCTGACCGGGCAACTCGGGCTCGCCCAGTACGACGACGCCGGGCGTCTGCTCGACGCGACCGGCGTACAGATCCCCGGGGTCCTTGACGACCTGTACGGCGGGTCGGCGGCTGGGCGCTCGTTCGGCGTGACCTGGCAGGGTGGCGCGCCGGGGTTCACGCTGTGGGCGCCGACTGCACAAAAGGTCAATCTGCTGGTCGGATCGCAGACAATCGCCATGCAGCGCGGCGACGACGGATCGTGGTCCGCCAGCGGGCCACGGTCCTGGAAGAACGCCGCCTACCGCTACCAGGTGACCGTGTTCGCACCGTCGACGGGCAAGGTGGAGACCAACGTCGTCACCGATCCGTACTCGGTCGCGCTCACGACCGATTCGGCGTACTCGGTCGCTGTCGATCTGAACGATCCGGCCGGGAAGCCCGCGCTCTGGTCGAGTACGCCGTCGCCGAAGCTCGCGCGTGCGGTCGATTCGACAATCTACGAACTGCATGTCCGCGACTTCTCGATCAGCGACAGCACCGTGCCGGCCGCACACCGTGGCACCTACCTCGCCTTCGCGGACGAGGGCAACGGGACGAAGCATCTGCGTGCGCTCGCGGCAGCCGGGCTCAACACCGTGCACCTGTTGCCGACATTCGACATTGCATCGATCCCGGAGACCGGGCAACAATCGCCCGCGTGTGATCTGAAGGCGCTGCCGCCGGACTCCGAGCAGCAGCAGGCCTGCGTGACCGCGGTCGCGGCGAAGGACGGCTTCAACTGGGGCTACGACCCGTACCACTGGCTCGCGCCCGAAGGTTCGTACGCGACCCAGCGCGACGGTCTCGCCCGCGTCGCCGAGTTCCGCACGATGGTCGGCGGACTGCACAAGTCCGGGCTGCGCGTCGTACTCGATCAGGTCTACAACCACACCCCGGCGGCCGGTCAGGCGCCGACGTCGGTGCTGGACAAGGTCGTGCCCGGGTACTACCAACGGCTCAACGCGACCGGGAAGGTCGAGACGTCGACCTGCTGCAGCAACATCGCGACCGAGCACGCGATGGCCGAGAAGATCATGGTCGACAGCACGGTCAGCTGGGCCCGGAACTACCGCGTCGACGGGTTCCGGTTCGACCTGATGGGTCACCACAGCAAGGCCAACATGCTGAAGGTCCGGGCCGCGCTCGACCAACTGACCCTCGCCAAGGACGGTGTCGACGGCAAGAAGATCTACCTGTACGGCGAGGGCTGGAACTTCGGCGAAGTGGCGAACGACGCGCTGTTCGTCCAGGCCCGCCAGGGGAACCTCGGCGGCACCGGGATCGGCACGTTCTCCGACCGGCTCCGGGACGCGGTCCGCGGTGGTGGTCCGTTCGACGAGAACCCGCGGATCCAGGGCTTCGGCTCCGGCGCCGCGAGCGACCCGAACGGCGACTCGGTGAACGGCTCGGAAGCGGACCGCGCGAAACGGCTCGCCCACGACACCGACCTCGTCCAACTCGGTCTGGCCGGCAATCTGCGCGCGTTCAGCTTCACGTCGGCCGAGACCGGTGCGGTCGTCCGCGGCGACGGGGTCGACTACAACGGTTCGCCGGCGGGGTACGCCGACCAGCCGGACGAGGTGATCACGTACGTCGATGCCCACGACAACGAGACGTTGTGGGACTCACTGACCTACAAGTTGCCGCTGGCAATGACGATGCCGGACCGGATCCGGATGAACACGATGTCGCTGGCAACGACCGCGCTGGCGCAGACCCCGTCGTTCTGGCACGCCGGTGCGGACATGCTGCGGAGCAAGTCGCTGGATCGCAACTCGTACGACTCCGGCGACTGGTTCAACACGCTCGACTGGACCGGCGCCGACAACGGCTTCGGCCACGGCCTGCCGCCGAAGCCGGACAACGAGGCCAAGTGGCAGTACATGCGCGTACTCCTCGCCAACCCAGCCCTGAAGCCGACCGCCGCGGACGTCGCGACCGCCTCCGCCGCGGCGGACGACCTCCTCAAGCTCCGCTTCTCCACTCCCTTGTTCCGCCTGGGCTCCGCGGACCTGATCAACCAGAAACTCAGCTTCCCCCTGAGCGGCACAACCCCCGGCGTCGTCACCATGCACATCGACGACACCACCGGCCCCGACGTCGACGCGTCCCTGAAGGGCGTCCTGGTCGTCTTCAACACCACCGCCTCGACCGTCACCCAGACAATCCCCGCCCTGGCCGGCCAGCCCCTCTCCCTCTCATCCATCCAGTCCACCGGCTCGGACCCTGTCGTCAAACAAACAACCTGGACCCCCGGCACCGGCACAGCCACGGTTCCACCCCGCACGGTCGCCGTACTCGTGCAGCGATAGTCACCCGAGGAGACCGGCCAGCACCTGGTCGGTCTCCGGTGGATTGGCGTTGGTGCCTGTGTAGGACAGGGTGAGCTGCTTGGACAGGTCGGCGGAGTGGTAGCTGACGGTCAGGTAGCCGAAGAATCCGCCGGTGTGGCCCCACACGACCTGACCGTCAGGCAGCTCGTGCCGTTCGATGCCGAGGCCGTAGCCGTAGCGTTCGCCCGACGGTACGACGGTCAGCATCGCCTCCTGCTCAGCCTTCGCCAGTAGCTCACCGGCCAGCACGGCCGCGTAGAAGCGGTCGAGATCCGCGGCTGTCGAGACGATCGCTCCGGCCGCCCAGGCCTGGGACGGGTTGATCCGCGCCAGGTCCACCGGTTCGCCGTCGACGGTCAAGTAGGCGCTGGCGTGTGGGTCAGGCAGGTCCAGGTCGTCCCCTGGCACCACGGTCCGCTGGAGCCCGAGTGGTCGCAGGATCCGGCTCGCCACCTCATCGCCGTACCCGCTGCCCGTCGCGGCCTCGATCAGCAGCCCGAGGGCGATGTAGTTGGTGTTCGAGTACGACCAGGAGCTTCCCGGCTCGAACAGCCTCGGCTTCCCGAGTCCCGTCCGCAGCGCGTCCTGCGGATCGCGGTGCCGGAAGCGATTCCGGACGATCGCGGCCGGCTCCGGGAGATCGTCGGTGTAGTTGTAGAGCCCACTCGTGTGATTGAGCAACTGCCGCAGGCTGATCGTGTCCGGCACACCGGGTACCCACTTCGCCACCGATTCGTCGAGTCGCAGCTTGCCCTCGCCCACCAGCTGCAGGACCACGACGGCCGTGAACGTCTTCGTGATGCTCCCGACCCGGAACCACCCGTCCGGGTCGACCGGCCGATCGGTGCCGAGCTCCGCCACGCCGCTGGAGCCGATCCAGGTCTGTTCGGGAGACCGGTAGTGCAGGAGCACCCCTGCCGCGCCGTCGGTCACCAACGAGTCGAGGTACGTCTGCATGCCCCCACTGTGTCAGGTCAGGGCGGCGAAGCGGCTGGCGGCTACGAAGGCGGCGAGGGCCAGGAGGGTGGTGTTGGCGGCTACTGGTTTGGGTTCCCGGAGGGAGGCGTGGGAGGTCGCGGCGCCGATCATGACGAAGGCGAGGCCGACCGCAGCCAGCGGCGTGAGGACGCGGGCTGTGTCGGTCAGCCACGGCGCGAAGAGACCGGCGACGGCGAACAACTCGCAGATCGCGACGGCCCGAACGAGGGGCATCGGGAACGGCGCGATGCCGGTCTGACCGGTCGCGATCAGGCGATCGCGGGACATCGTGGACTTGGCGACACCGGAGACCGTGAAGACCACGGCCAGGACGCCGGTGAAGATCCAGGTGACTGTGTTCATGTGGATTGCAGACGATCGGACAATCGATCGTGTGACAGTGTCACTGAGAGACCGCCTCGATCGTCTGTGAAGGTGTGATGGAGGAACTCAGGCCACTGCTGCTGTCGATCGCGTACCGGATGCTGGGGAGCTTCGGCGACGCGGAGGACGTCGTCCAGGAGGCCTATCTCCGGCTGCACCGCGAAGAGGACGTCGAGTCACCGAAGGCGTTCCTCACCACCGTCACGACCCGGCTCGCGATCGACCAACTGCGGTCCGCGCGCCGCAAGCGCGAGCTGTACGTCGGCCCGTGGCTGCCCGAGCCCGCCGTCGACGAGTACGTCGACCTCGCCGACCGAGCCGCGCTGTCGGACTCGCTGTCGACCGCGTTCCTCGTCGTCCTCGAGCGGCTCTCCCCCGACCAGCGTGCGGTGTTCCTCCTCTGCGACGTCTTCGGCTACCCGTACGACGAGGTCGCGGGCATGATCGGCAAGACCCCGTCAGCCTGCCGCCAACTCGCCGTACGCGCGCGCCGCCGGCTCGCCGACGAGCGCCCGCGCTTCGACGCATCCCGTCAGGAAAGAGACGAGCTCGTACGGCGCTTTGTTGCGGCGGCGCAGCGTGGTGAGCTCGAGGAGCTGGTCGAGTTGCTGACACCGGACGCGACGTTCACCGGCGACGGCGGAGGGAAGGGTGGATTCCCCCGGCCGGTGCATGGTGCGCAGAACGTCGCCCGGATGCTGGTCGGTGCCTTCGTCAAACTTCGCGATCTTGAGCTGACGGTCGAGCCAGTGCACGTCGGCGGTCAGCCCGCAGTCCGCGTCCGCGACGTCGCGAACCGCACGGCCGCCGTCTGGTCCTTCGTCGTTGCTGAGGGCCAGATCACCACCATCCACGGCGTGGTCAACCCCGACAAGCTCGACCACCTCCAACCGTCAGAGCACCAGAGCTGACGACCCATCGTCGGCCACGGCGTCCAAGATCACGGCTGCCCGCCTGGTAGAACGCACCTGATATTTGTCCGATCGGGGAGATAACGTGCCTGGGGTGAGCAGCCTTCCACGGAGTACCCCAGAGGACCAGGGACTGTCCGGTGCCGCGCTCGACACCTTTGTCGCCGCACTGGACGCGTCCGAGCCGGAGATCCAGACCGTGATGCTGCTGCAGCACGGTCACGTCGTACTCGAGGAGGAATGGTCGCCGTACCGGCTGACCGATCCGCATCTGCTGTTCTCGGTGTCGAAGAGCTTCACCTCGACCGCGGTCGGGCTCGCGATCGACTCCGGCCTGCTGGCGCTGGACGACAAGGTGATCTCGTTCTTCGAGGCCGATGAGCTGCCGGAGACGATCAGCGACAACCTGGCCGCGATGACGGTCCGGCATCTGCTCACCATGACGACCGGCCACAGCGAGGACACCGTCGCGGCGCTCTCGCGGGACCGCCGGATGGTCAAGATCTTCCTCGGCCTCGACGTCGACCACGAGCCGGGCACGGTGTTCGTCTACAACAGCGGCGCGACGTACATGCTGTCCGCGATCCTGCAGCGGCTGACCGGTGAGCGGCTGTTCGACTATCTGAAGCCGCGGCTGTTCGAGCCGCTCGGGATCACCGAGGCGACCTGGCAGGTGTCGAGGGAGGGCATCACCGTCGGCGGCTGGGGGCTGAGCATCAACACCGAGTCGCTGGCGAACTTCGGGCAGCTCCTGCTGCAGCACGGCGCCTGGGAGGGCAAGCAACTCGTCCCGGCCGAGTGGTACGAGGCTGCGACCTCCAAGCAGGTGCCCAACGACGATCAGGAGAATCCGGACTGGCAGCAGGGCTACGGCTTCCAGTTCTGGCGCGGGCGGAACAACACCTACCGCGGCGACGGCGCGTTCGGTCAGTTCGTCATGGTCCTCCCCGACCACGACGCGGCCCTGATTGTCACCAGCGCGACGGGCGACATGCAGGCCATCGTCGACACGGTCTGGGACCACCTGCTTCCCGCGCTCGAGGGCAAGGAGGTCACGCCCGTGACCCGGCCCGATCGGCTCGAGCTGCCGCCGCCGACCGGTCCTGCGCCGGCGGGCGGCGACGGGCAGACGTACCGGTTCGCGGAGAACGTCGCCGGGCTGACGGCGGTTCGCCTCGACCCCGACGGGACCGGCACGTTCTCGCTGCTCGGTGTCGAGCGGGATTCGGACGGGCCGACCGACATCGTGTGCGCGGTCGGCGACTGGCGTGAGCAGTCGAGTCACGGCGTACTCCTGGACGCGGTCGCCCCGGAGGTGCAGCGCGTCGTGACCAGTGCCTACGGTGACGGCGACGCGTTCGTCGCGACGATCCGTTGGCTCGAGACGCCGTTCGTCGCGAAGCTCGCTTGCCGCACGGCCGACGGGCGGATGACGATCGACGTCAACCTCAATGTGTCCTTCGGCCCGACCGACTTGACGTTCACATCGGAGTGACGATCGTCAGTCGGCGGGTGCGGCCGTCGACTGCCGAACGATGAGCGACGCGGGCAGGAGCTCCTCCTGGGGCACCTGCCCGGTCTCCAGCTGCTGATGGAGACCGGCCCAGGCGCGGCGGCCGAGCTCCTCCTTCGGCAGACTGACGGTGGTCAGCGGTGGCCCGAGGAACGCGGCGACCGGGATATCGTCGAATCCGACAACGGACAGCCGCGACGGCACGTCCATCTCGAGCTCCCGCAGCCGGGCCAGCGCACCGATCGCCACCAGGTCGTTGAAGGCGATCACCGCCGTCACGCCCTGATCGAGCAGCTCGGGCAGCTTGGCGTGACCGTCGTCGCTCGTCGACCCCGCCTCCGTCGACGACACCTTGACGCCGAGGTCCGCGGCCGCCGTACTCAGGCCCTCTCGCCGCAGGCCGTCCGACCACGACGTGCCAGGACCTCCGAGGTAGCCGATCTGCCGGTGACCGAGCTCGGCGAGGTGCGCGACGGCCTGGCGCATGCCCGCCGCCGAGTCGATCCCCACGGTCCCGAACGGCAGGGCGCCCACCGAGCGGTTCGTGCACACGATCGGTACACCGAGCGCCGGCAACGTGGCGAGACTGCTCTGCGGCATTCGCGGTGAACACAGGATGATGCCGTCGCAACTACCCGCCAACTGAGCCACGAGCTGCAGTTCCTGGTCGGCGTCCTCACCGGAATCCACCACCAGCAAGCGATGATCACCGGCCGACACCTCCTCGGCCAATCCCTTGAGCACGTGCGGGAAGAACGGGTTCGCCAGATCGGGGACGACGACGCCGATCGTGCTGGTCACGCCACGCCGGAAGTCCCGGGCGACCATGTTCGGCCGGTAGCCGAGCTCGGTCGCCGCCTTCCGCACCCGGGTCGCCAGCACCTCGTCGGCGACCGGTCGCCCGTTCAGCACCCGCGACACGGTCGAGATCGACACCTCGGCCTGACGCGCGATATCGACGATCGTCGTGCGCTTCCCGGATCTGGTCACGGTCCTCCCCTACAGGTCTGCGGGCACGAGGCTACCCGCAGCGCGCGGTCAGCGAGTCGCGGGAAGTTCGTCACGCCCGAGGGGTTGACATGGTCAGAATCTCACAGAAGTCTAATCAGACAACGTTTTCTCAGCCACTCCGGTGCCCGCGGCCGGAGCCTCCCCAGAGGTTGAATGATGAGCCGACGCCGCCCCAGGCGCCGGGCGGTCGTTGCCGCCCTCGCGCTGTTCGCCCTCCCCCTGACCTTGCTCGCACCCAGCACTCCGCACGCCGGTGCCGCGCCCGTGGCCGACGTACTCCCCGCTGCGCCGACGGCGGTGGCGCGCGACTTCGTCGGGCTGAGCATCGAGTGGTCGCTGATCGAGCGCTACATGGGTCCGACCGCCCGGCCGGCGTTCGTCCAACTGCTGCGGAACCTCGGCAGTGGCGTACTGCGCATCGGCGGTTCGTCCCAGGATCTGATGCCGTTCGACCCGGCCGCACCGAACACCGACGAGATCATCACACCCGAGGATCTGCGCAACATCCGCGCGACGCTCGACCAGGCGAGCCACGGCCGCGACGCCTGGCGGGTTGTGCTCGGCACGGCGATGTCACCGCCGAAGGAGACGCGGCCGTTCGTCAGCCCTGAGCACGCCAAGGCGTTCGCGACCGCGGTTCGCCAGACCTTCCGGCCCGGCCAGGTGATCGGCATCGAACTCGGCAACGAGCCCGATCTGTCGTACGGCACCTCCGGCCTCGACCGGTACGTCGCGGACCTGCCCGTGTACGCCGCGGCGATCAGCCCGACCAAGGCGATCACGCCGAACACGAGCGAGGACATCCTGCCCTGGCAGCAGATCCACGAACGCACAGTCCCGACTCGATGGTTCTGGAACTGGCAGCAGATCCTCGACACTCACCGTCCGGTCCACAGCAGCGACCATTTCTATCCGCTCGCGCGGACCTGTGTGAACAAGCCGTACCGCTGCCCGTCCATCCCCGCGCTCCTGTCCGCAGAGCACCTCGCGAGCCTCGACTACCAGGTGGCGGTGCACAGCGCCGACGCGGCTCAGCGCGGCCTGACCTACCGCCTCGAGGAGACCAACACGGCCGCAGGTCGTGGCGCGGACGGCGTGAGCAACGTGGCCGCGAGCGCGACGTACGCCGTGGACATGATGTTCCACGTCGCCTGCCCGCAGCCGCCGGACCAACCCCGTAGTAACGCCGACTGCCGGATCGGCGGGGTCGGCGTCAACCTGCACAACGCCGAGGTCCGCGCGTTCTTCGAACCCGAGGAAGGCAACGGCTACTACAACGCCGTCAACTACGACCCGTCCCCAGCGATCGGTGCACCCACCGCACAACCGGAGTACTACGCTCTGCTCCTCTTCTCGCACTTCGTTCAGGGCGCAATGACGCTGCGGCCGGTCGACACCGGCACCGAGGTCCAGGGGTGGCGCGCCGACGGCCGCCTGGTCCTGATCAACAAGACCAACCAGCCGATCACTGTCGCTACACCACGTGGCTTCGTCGACCGGTTGACGCCGTACGACCCGACCGGTGCCGGCCGGATGCTCGACGCGCCACAGGTCCGCATCGACGGGCAGGCGGTCCGGGCCGACGGCAGTTGGTCCGGGTTCCGGCCTCGACTCACCCATCAGACCGCCACCACCCTCGTGCCCGGCGAGGTCGTTGTCATCAGCAATCATCCGTGAGGAGACCGCCCCGATGAGATCCCTGCTCGCCACCACCCTGGCGGTGGCGCTCGCCAGTACCGGAACGCTGGTCGCCGGCGCCGCCCTGCCACCCACCAGCGACACACCGCCGGCCTCCAGCGAGGTTCGGCTGACCGTCACCAGCGACTGGACCAACGCTTCGATCACCGGTGACAACCAAGGCTTCTCGGTCGAGTCCGCCGACTTCGCGCATGGATACCTGACCCGCCAACGCATGGCGCAGCGGCTGAAGACCCTCGGACCGGGCGTACTGCGCCTCGGCGGCTACTCGATGGATCTGGTCTGGCCGGCGTTCGGCGCCGCGAAGGACACTCCGGCGCCCGATTGGGCGATCGGTGGCACCGTCGACCAGGGCGACTTCACCCAGCTCCGTTCCCTGCTGCACGAGTCCGGCTGGAAGGTCACTCTGGGAGCGCCGCTGCTCTCGGTGCTCAACGGACAGGTCACTCTCGACCAAGTCATCGAGGAGGTCGCTGCCGCCCACGCGACCCTCGGCGACGACCTGCTCTCGGTTGAACTGGGCAACGAGTACGACCACGTCACGACGCTGACGCCGGCGCAGTACTGGGACACGATGAAGCAGTACGCCGCGGCGATCCGGCAACGGTTGCCATACGCAACGATCAAGCTGACCGGGCCATCGGCGAACACCGCGAAGACGAACACGAAACTGGACGAGTTCACCGCTGCCGTCGCCGCGGACACCAGCGTCAAGCCGGACCAGGTGATCAGTGAGATCGCCTCGCACTGGTACCCGGGCAGCCATTGCGGCTCGTCCAACCTGACCATCCCGCAGTTGATGTCGGCCACGACACACCTCAACACCGACGCCAAACTGCAGGGCATCATGCAGCTGAGCAGTCGGCTGCCGCGCATCCCGATGACGATCAACGAGTCCAACAGCGCGTCGTGCAGCGGTCAGCCCGGCGTCAGCACCAGCTATGCGACGTCCCTGTGGTCGCTCGACTACCTGCTCCAGACTGCTCAGAGCGGTGTGAGCCGAGTGCAGTTCCACACCAACACGGCCGCCATCTGTGGTGACTTCAAGCCGCGCGACTCGCCGGAGTACCCGATCTCGTACCGGTACTACGGTGCGTTCTGCGCCGCCGATCAGGCCGCGATGGACAAGGGCGAGCTGTCCGCGACACCGCTGTACTACGGCATCTGGGCGTTCCGTCAGGTGCCTCGCGGCCGGTTCGTCGACCTCGGCCTGCCGGACACCGAGCTCGGCAAGCTGCGGGCGTACGGCGTCGAGGATCGGCACGGCGACCTGACCGTCGTACTGATCAACGTCCAGGACCCGGCCGCGGCGGACAGCACCGCCTCGCGCGTCACGCTCGACCTGCCCTCGCGGTTCCGTCACGGCAAGAGCGTCACGCTGCGATCGAGCGACGCCGCGGGCCTCGCCTCGTCGGACGCCTCGAAGGTCACGCTCGGCGACCGGCAGATCCGTCCGAACGGCACGGCCACCGGCTCGCCGGTCGGTCAACGGGTCCCGGTGGACGGCAACACACTGACCGCCACGGTCCAGGCAGGCACCGCACAACTCATCACCTTGACTCGCTGACCCCTCCCCCAGCGTGCGTCGTGCCCCGGCCTGGCGGGGCACGACGCACGCGTGTGACGTGGATCACGTCACAACGCGCCGCCGGCGCGTGTCCTCCGGGTCGTAACAACAGACGACGGAGGAATGACAATGAAGGTATTGGTGGCAGGCGCGACCGGCGGACTGGGCCGGTCGCTGGTCCCGCAACTGGTGGCGGCCGGTCACGAGGTGGTCGGCATGATCCGGTCGGAGTCGAAGGCGGCTTCGATCAAGGCACTCGGCGCGAACGTGGTCCTGGCTGATGGTCTGGACGCGGCCGCGGTGAAGGCCGCGGTGGACACGGTCCGCCCGGAGGTCGTCGTCCATCAGATGACGGCGCTGAAAAGCGGGATCAACTTCAAGAAGTTCGACCAGAGCTTCGCGATGACGAACCGGCTGCGCATCGAGGGCACCGACAACCTGCTCTCCGCATCCCAGGCTGCCGGCGTACGACGGTTCGTCGTCCAGTCGTACGCCGGCTGGAATTTGCAACAGGGTGGATCCGCGACGAAGACGGAGGCGGACCCGCTCAACCCGAACCCGGTGGCCGCACAGCGGCAGACGATGGCCGGGATCAAGCACCTCGAGTCGGTGGTCACCAACGCCGACGGGATCGAGGGCATCGCCTTGCGGTACGGGGCGTTCTACGGTCCGACCGGTGACATCGGCAAGGGTGGATCGATGGTCGAGATGATCCGCAAGCGCCAGCTGCCACTGATCGGCGACGGCGCCGGCGTGTGGTCGTTCATCCACTACGACGACGCGGCCGACGCCACCGTGAAGGCGGTCGAGAGCGATGCGACCGGCATCTACCAGATCGCCGACGACGACCCGGCGCAGGCGGCGGTGTGGCTGCCGGAGTTCGCCCGCATCCTTGGGGTGAAGGGCCCGCGTCACGTCCCCGTCTGGCTGGGCCGCCTGGCCGCGGGCGAGGTCGGCGTGGCCGCCTTCACCACGATGCGCGGTGCCGACAACTCGCTGGCAAAGGCGACGTTCGACTGGCAGCCCGGCTACGCCTCCTGGCGCGAAGGCTTCCGCAAGGGCCTCTGACGCACGACACAAAGGCACCCCGGCACCCGACCGCCGGGGTGCTGTGCTGTCGAGTGCTGCGCTGCGCGCACGCCTTCACCCGGGTGCTATGCCACCGGGGTGCCGTGCTGCGGGCGTGTTGTGCCGCCGGGGTGCTGTGCCGCGTGCGTGTTGCGCTGCGCGGATGCCGTCAGCCGGGTGCTGTGGTGCCCGGGTGCTGGGCTGTCGGGTGCTTCGCTGCGCGCATGCCTTCAGCCAGGTGCTGGTGCCCGGGTGCGGGTACTGGGCGGATGCCTTCGGGCGGGGGGTGCTTTTAGTCGCGGGGGTTGAAGCTCAGGGTCTCGCCGCGGGCGCCGCCCATCCAGAGGTCCTGGCAAGCCGCGGCAAAGCCGTCCAGATTGTCGACAATCGCACCGAACACATTGCCCGGCACCCAGCCCTGATCGCCGTTGATCAGCAGATTGTTCCGCCCGTAGAACACAGCCAGGTCGACAATCGCCCCCGTCGTACCTGTCCCCGTCGTGTTCTCGTACCCATACGCCGGATTGCCCAGATCATCGGAGTCGAACGAGAACCAGCACAAGTCGCCCGGGATCGGCGTGACAGTCGTGTTCTCCTTGCCCGGATCAGCCGGCGCGAACCCAGGCAGCAGCGTGTAGATCTCGTTCCGCGCGTACTTCCCGTGGAACACCGGCGCCGACAGAGGCAGCGCAGCCCACACCGCCTTGCACGTCCGCGGCGCGACGTCCTCGAGCAGCTGCGCAACACAGCTCACGCCGCGCTTGTCCAGGCTGACGGTGACGTACTTGCTCATCGTGCCTCCAAGGTGGGATTGCGCCGGTGCCATTCAGTGGCGGCCTCGTACGCCCGTCCGACCCGCAACGTGAGCGCGTCCGCGTGCCGAGCGCCGACAATCTGCAATCCGACAGGCAAGCAGGCCTTCGTGAACCCACACGGAACGCTGAGCGCAGGCTGCTGCGTGAGGTTGAACGGATAGGTGTACGGCGTCCAACTCGTCCAGTCCGGCGACTCCGAGCCATCCGGCACGTCCTGACCGACCGGGAACGCCGTGATCGGCAGCGTCGGCGTGAGGAGTACGTCGTACTTGCGATGGAACCGCCCCATCAGCAACCCGAGCTCCATCCGCGTGGTGGTCGCGTCGAGGAAGTCCGACGCCGAGTACGCCGAGCCGAGCGCTGCGACTCGACGTAGTCCGGGATCGACGCGATCGTCGACCGTGTATGCCTCGAGCACCTTGGCCGCGCCGGACCACCAGAGCACGTTGAACGCGTCGATCGGGTCAGTGAACCCGGGATCGATCTCGGTCACCTCGGCACCGGCCGCCGCGAGGACGCCGACCGCCGTCCGGACCAACTCCTCGACCTCGGGATCATTGTCGACAAAGCCAAGATCGGACGAGAAGGCAATCCTCAAGCCGGCCACGCCGTCATCGATCCCGTCCAGGAACGAGGTGGCCGGCGTCGGCATCGAGGACCAGTCGCGGGCATCGAATCCAGTGATGATGTCGAGCAGCGCCGCTGCATCCCCGACCGTCCGCGTCATCGGCCCCGCGTGCGACAGGGTCCCGAACGCACTCGGCGGATACAACGGGATCAGCCCGTACGTCGGCTTGAGTGCGACCGTGCCCGTGAACGCGGCCGGGATCCGGACCGACCCACCGCCGTCGGTACCAACCGACCACGCACCCATCCCGAGCGCGACCGCGGTCGCCGAACCGCCGCTCGATCCTCCGGACGTCTTGGACGGATCCCACGGATTGCCAGTCGCGCCGTACTTGTGGGAGTCGGTGACACCCTTCCACGAGTACTCGGGGGTCGTAGTTTTGCCGACAATCACCGCGCCGGTCTCGCGCAGCCGAGCGACGGCCGGGGCGTCCTCGTTCCACGGACCGGCCTCGTCGATCATCGTGCTGCCGCGCAGCGTCGGCCAACCCTTGGTCCACAGGGCGTCCTTGATCGATGTCGGTACCCCATCGCCGGGGCCCAGTGGCTCCCCGGAATGCCACCGGGCCTCCGACTCCTTCGCGGCAGCGAGCGCGCCTTCGGCGTCCACGAGCACGAAAGCGTTCACCTGCTCGTCGTACCGCTCGATCGCATCCAACGCTGCCCGTGTCGCCTCGACCGGCGACACCGCCCCGGACCGGTACCCCGCAACCAGCTCGCCTACCTCCACACCAGCACTCTCCTGTCGGTCTGCGTCATCGGTTGCTCGTGGGGATGTAGCCGAGCTTCTTGTCCACCACGTTGAGCAGCGGTTCTCCGGCCAGCCATCGGCGGACGTTCGTCGCGAACTGCCCGGCCAAGGTGTTGCGCCAGCCGATCACGTCGCCCGACATGTGCGCGGTGATCGTCACGTTGGGTGCATCCCACAACGGATGGTCTGGCGGGAGGGGTTCACGGTCGAACACGTCCAGCGTCGCGGCGATCTCTTCCCGCTCGAGCAAGGCTCGTTCGTCGACAATCGGACCGCGAGCAACGTTGATGAGATGTGCACCCGGTCGCATCGCCGACAACACTGTGCCGTCGACCAGCCCTCGCGTCGCCGCCGTCAGCGGCGCCGCCAGGACGAGGTGGTCCGCCCAGGCCACCTCGTCCGCGAGGTTGCTGCTGGCAACAACCTCGCCGAAGTCCGGGTCGTCGGTGCGAGCGACCCTCCCAACACCGCGCACCTGTAACCCGGCCGCCCGCAGCAGGCGGGCAGTCTCTCGTCCGATCGCCCCGGTGCCGACAATCAGCGCGGTTGCACCGAGGATGCTCCGGGTCTCCCGATGCCGCCACTCATGCCCGCGCTGGAGGTCGAGACTGCGCCGACTGTCCTTGGCATGAGCGATCACCGCGCCGAGCACGTACTCCGCGATCGGCCGGTCGAACACCCCATGCGCGTTGGTGACGACCACATCGGAATCGCGAAGTTCGTCGAACAGCAGAGTGTCGACACCCGCCGCGGTCACATGGATCCATTCCAGCGTGCCGGCGTCGGCCCAGACGTCACGGACCGCGGTCGAGAAGAAGTCCCAAAGCATCAACGCGCGGGCACCGCGGACCGCCTCCGGCAGACCATCCGCGGCGCAGTACCGGAAGTCGACCGCGAGGCCCTCCAGCCCGGGTGGCCGGTCGGTCGCCCGCTCACAGAGCACCGCGACGACGGGACGCTCAGAGGTGGCTGGCACGCATCGAGGCTAGAAACCCGTCCGTAGGATTGTCAACAATCCTCGGTGAGCCGCACACTGACCGCATGACCCTGCGGCCTCCCACGCACCCGCTGCCGGCGCCGGTGCCCAAGCTGCTCCAGACCGGCATCGGCGTCGTCGCGCCGTACGACTTCGCGCTCGACCGCGAACTGTGGCGCTGGGTCCCCGACGACGTCACACTGCACTTCACCCGGACGCCGTACGCCCCGCTCGCGGCGACGGTCGAGATGGCGCTGCACGTCTCCGATCCGGAACTGATCGCTCAGACCGCGGTCAACGTCCTGCCTGTCGCACCGCTGGCCGTCGCGTACGCCTGCACGTTCGGAAGCTTCGTCGGCGGTCTCGCCGGTGAAGCCGCGCTCGTCGACGCGATGGTCGCGGCCGGCGCCCCGGCCGCAGTCACGACGAGCGGGGCGTTGCTGATGGCGCTGCGGCACCTCGGGATCAGCCGGGTCGCGACGGTCACGCCGTACACGAACGACCTGACCGAAGGCCTGACCGCGTTCCTCGCCGAAGCCGATATCGAGGTGGTCGGGACTGCCGGCCTGGGCTTGATCGCCCAGATCTGGGCGGTGCCGTACGAGACCACCGTCGAACTCGTCCGCAGCGTGGACAACCCGGCCGCTGAGGCGGTCTTCATCAGTTGCACGAACCTCCCGACCTACGACATCATCGCCGGCCTCGAAGCCACCCTCGGCAAACCGGTCCTCACCGCCAACCAGGTCACCATGTGGTCCGCCCTCGACCTGGCCCGCCACCAAGCCCAAGGCCCCGGCCAACGCCTCCTCCTCCCCTGACCAAGCTCACCTGACCAAGCACCCCAACCACACACGACCACGCTCACCGACCACCCACCACCGACCACACCCCACCGCAGACCACCACGCTCACTGGCCGCGCGCTGTGGCCGGCCTTCTTTCTGCGACTGATCTGACGCTAGGATTGTCGACAATCTGCAACCGGGTGAGGTGATGAGTGTGCCGGACCTGCGGGAGCAGGCGGTCGAGCCGGACGAGTACGCCGGCCGGCTCCGCCGGGTTCGCGCCGCCTTGGCCGACCGTGGTTTCGGCGCACTGGTGGTGAGCGATCCGGCGAACCTCTTCTACCTGACCGGGTACGACGCCTGGTCGTTCTACACCCCGCAATGCCTGGTCGTCCCGGCCGACGGGGAACCACATCTGTTCGCCCGCGCGATGGACGCGGCCGGGGCGTCGTACACCTGCAATCTGCGCGACGAGCAGATCCACGGCTACCCCGAGGAGCTCGTTCACCGGTCCGACGTGCATCCGTTCGACTGGATCGCCGGGATGGCCCGCGACCTGATCCCGGCCGGCGCGGACGTCGGAGTCGAGGCCGACGCGCACTTCTTCTCGGCCCGCGGCTACCTCGCCCTCGGCAACGGCCTGCCCGGCCACCGACTGGTCGACTCGGCCGAACTCGTGAACTGGATCCGCCTGGTCAAGTCACCGCACGAACTCCGCCAACTCAGAATCGCCGGCTCGATCGCCGAGAACGCGATGCGCATCGCCCTCGACGAACTCCAGCCGGGTAAGCGGCAATGCGATCTGGTCGCCGAGATCCTCGCCGCGCAGGCGACCGGCACCCCCGAGCACGGCGGCGACTACCCCGCCATCGTGCCGATGCTTCCGACCGGCAACGCCGCCGGTACGCCGCATCTGACCTGGACCGACCGCCCGTTCGTGTCCGGCGAGGCGACCACGATCGAACTCGCTGGGGTGTTCGGGCGCTACCACGCTCCCCTGGCCCGCACCGTGATGCTCGGCGATCCACCACAGCGACTGCGCGAGACCGCCAAGATCGTCGCCGACGGTATGCGCGCCACGTTGTCGACAATCCGCGCAGGCGTGACAGGAAGCGTCGTCCACGCGGCGTTCAACGACGTGATCGCCGCGCACGGGCTGGTGAAGGACTCGCGGATCGGGTACTCGATCGGCATCGGGTACCCGCCCGACTGGGGTGAGCGCACCGTCAGCCTGCGTCCCGGCGAGACCACGGTTCTGACTGCCGGCATGGCCTTCCACGTGATCCTCGGGATGTGGATGGACGGCTGGGGCTACGAACTGTCCGAACCCGTCGTGGTCACCGGAGACGGCGTCGAACGCCTGACCGGTCTCCCCCACGAACTCACGATCAGGAGGTAGCCCGTGCAAGGAAGTGATCGCGTGCCAGGAGCCGGAACCACGCAACGTCTCCCGTACGCCGGACGTGTCGCCGGGCTGGTCGGGTCGGTGATCGACTCGAGTACGTCGCTGTTGCACAAGCAGACCCACGACATCGTGAGGTTCGCGATGGGGTCACCGGCCGCGGAAGCCGTACCGTCGACAATCCTCGCCGCGATCGCCGCCGAACAACTGAGCCGCCCCGACGCGTACGACTACGCGGCCACCGAGGGCGACCCGCCGCTGCACAACGCGCTGCTCGACATGCTCCGCGGGACCAGCGACGAAACCACGGCCGACCGGCTCACCATCACGGCCGGCGGGATGCAGGGCCTCGACCTGTTCTGCAAGATCTTCGTCGACCCCGGCGACCTGGTCGTCGTCGAGTCGCCGACGTACACGAACGGCAGCGCCACCGCCCTGTCGTACGGCGCCGAACTGCTGGAGGTCCCGGTCGACGACAACGGCATGATTGTCGACGATCTACCACGCCTACTAGGCGATCGTCGACCCAAGGCGATCTATACGATCCCGACGTTCCAGAACCCGTCCGGCGCGACCCTCTCCCTGGAACGACGCCACCGGCTGCTCGAGTTGGCCAGGAGCTGGGGATCGATGGTGATCGACGACGATCCGTACGGGCTTCTGCGCTTCGCCGGCGACCCACTGCCGACGCTGCGCGAGCTCGGTGCCGGTGATCCGCTCGTGTTCGCCGTACGGACGTTCTCGAAGATCATCGCGCCCGGAGTCCGGGTCGGCTGGGTCGACACCGACCCCGAGCTGCAGCCGCTGCTGATCAACGCGAAGCAGGCAATGGACACCTGCACGAATCTCCCGGCCCAGCGACTTCTCGCCGGCTTCCTGACCGGCGGGCATCTCGAGGAGCACCTGGTCACCCAGCGTCTCGAGTACAAGCGACGCAAGGACGCGATGCATTCGGCCCTGCAGGAATACTTCGGCGACATCGCCCGCTGGACCGATCCCGAGGGCGGCTTCTTCCTCTGGGTCACCCTGGAGAACGGCGTCAACACCGCCGACCTGTTCGAGATCGCGCTCGCCGAAGGTGTCGCCTTCATCCCCGGCCCGGCGTTCTCCCCCACCGGCAGGTTCACCGACGCCCTACGGCTGTGTTTCGCCTCCACCCCACCGGACCGCATCTACGAAGGCGTCGCCCGCCTCCGCCGCGCCGCCGACAAATTGTTGCCCTAGGCAACCCCCGGCGGTCCACCGCGCCGCAGCGCCAGAAGGACGGCCTCTCTGCTCTCTCACCGACTCCGGCCCTGGTGAGAGGATTCCTTTACGCCGCCGTTACACACGAGGACGCCCGCTGAAACCGCAGCGCCCTGAACTGGAACAGACCCGCCTGAGGCGGGGCGCCCCTAGGGTTCCGCTGCCGATGACCGGCAGGCCTGGTCCGAGAGGGGAGGCGGTGCTGTCGCGACGGCACCGCTCCACGGCGGGACAAAAGCCCGGGAGGCCTTGAAGGCCCCGGGCTGCCGTGCGCATTCCGGGCCGATCCGACGGAGACCGGAATGTCAGCCACTTCTGAAACCGATCTGGGCCGCTTCGGCTACACCCAACAGCTCTCACGCCGGGTCGGCAGCTATGCGTCGTTCGCTGCCGGCTTCTCGTTCGTGTCCATCCTCACCACCGTCTTCCAGCTCTTCGGCCTGGGCTTCGGCTTCGGTGGAACGGCCTTCTTCTGGACCTGGCCCGCGGTGCTGGCCGGTCAGCTCATGGTGGCGTTGTGCTTCGCCGAGCTCGCCGCCCGCTACCCGTTGTCCGGAGCGATCTACCAGTGGTCCCGGCGGCTCGGCGGCTCGGTCGTCGGCTGGTTCGCCGGCTGGGCGATGGTGATCGCGCAGATCATCACGCTGGCCACCGCGGCCATCGCGCTTCAGGTCGTCCTGCCCGCGGTCTGGTCCGGCTTCCAGCTGGTCGGGACCGATTCCGCGCTGTCCTCGAAGGACGGCGCGACGAACGCCGTCGTCCTCGGCTGCCTGCTCCTCGCCGCGACCACGCTGCTCAACGCGACCAGCGTCCGGATCACGGCGCTCGTCAACTCGGTCGGGGTGACCTGTGAGCTCGTCGGCGTCGTACTGATCGTTGTTTTGTTGACAAGCCAAGCCGAGCGCGGTCCGTCGGTCGTCCTGCACACGACGAACCTCGACAGCACCACCGGGTACGTCGTGCCGCTGCTGATCTCGACGTTGATGGCGGCATACGTGCTGGTCGGCTTCGACAGCGCGGGCGAACTGTCGGAGGAGACGCACAAGCCGCGCGCGACCACACCGCGGACGATCATCCGCGCCGTCGTCGCCTCCGGGATCGGCGGCGCGTTCCTGATCATCGCCGCGCTGATGGCCGCGCCGTCGCTGACCGACGGCGATCTCGCCACCCAAGGCCTCCCCTACGTCCTGACCAGCAGCCTCGGTACGACGCCGGGCAAGCTGCTGCTCCTTGATGTCGCGCTCGCGGTGTGCGTGTGCACGCTGGCGATCCAGACCGCGGCCGCCCGGATGATCTTCTCGATGGCGCGCGACAACGTCCTGCCTGCGTCGGCTCGGTTGCGTCGGGTGTCGCGTCGTACCGGCACTCCGGTCGCGGCGACGATCGTGCCCGGGGTGCTGGCCGCAGTGTGCCTGCTCGTGAACGTGGGCAACACGGGACTGTTCCTCGGCCTCGCGAGCGTCTGCATCATGCTGCTGTACGTCGCCTATCTGATGGTGACCACGCCACTGCTGGTGCGGCGGTTGACGACCGGTGGACTGTCCGCCGGCGTGGACGAGAACGGCCGCCCGTTGTTCTCGCTCGGGCGGTTCGGTCTGATTGTCAACATTCTTGCTGTCGGCTACGGACTCGCGATGGCGATCAACCTCGGCTGGCCGCGCGCCGAGGTGTACGACCCTGCGGGCGAAGGGTGGTACCTGCACTATCTGCCGCTGCTCACCCTCGGGATCGTGGCCGTCGGTGGACTGATCGCGTACCGGGGTCAACGGCGGGCGTACCACGCGTCGATCGGCACCAGTGTCGAAGACACAAGTGTTGACGGCACTGTCGTGGAAGGCGCTGTCGCATGAAACACGAGATTCCCGCCGCCGCGGCATGGTCCGCACCCGTCCGAGCCGGACGCACCATCACCCTGACTGCACTGGCCGACGGTGCGAACGCCTCGACGCTGATCATCGGCGCCGATCGACTGGACCGTCTGAACATCCCAGACACACTGAAGTCGCAGATGTCCGCGCGGATCAGGGCGGGCATGGTCCTCATGTCGGACCGCGGTCTCGCCCTGGCCACCGTCGTCGCCTCCGGATCCGACTGGCACGACTGCCTGATCGGAGCCCCGCCCGACCGGTTGCTGCAGCTCGAGCTGACCAAGCACGGTTTCGGCGCGGCGGACCTGCACGGCTGCGTCCACTTCTTCTCGAAGGTCCGCGTCACCGACGATGCCCGGGCCTCGCTGACCTTCGATCCCGACCAGGCGCGGGCCGGCGACAGCGTCACGCTGCGGGCCGAACAGGACCTGCTCGTGTTCGTCTCGACCGCCGCACATCCGTTATCCAGCACGGAACCCGCGCCGGTCGCCGTACACATCGAGACTGCTGTACAGACCGAGATCGCCGAGCCGGGTGATCCGGAACTCCGAGCGGAAGCGGTGCGCGCACTCGAGTTGACCCGGGAGCTGATCGCATGAGCCTGGACACCGTGGTGGAACCCGGCGACGGCGCACTGCTGACCGTACCGGCGAACGGCCGCCTGCGGATTGTCGACCTGCACGGCAACCAGGCCGTGGACACGTTGTTCTACGACGCCCACGACATCGACAACCGGTACTCCGCCTTCGACACGATCCGCGCGCAACGAGCCGTCTACCTCACGACCGGATCGCATCTGCTCTCGACCAGGGCCGACGAGCTCGCCGTCATCACCGACGACACCTGCGGCCGGCACGACACCGTCGGCGGCGCGTGCTCCCAGGAGAGCAACGTCATCCGGTACGGCGAGCACACCCGTCACCAGCACGCGTGCCGCCAGACCTTCCTCACCTACGGCGCGCAGGCCGGCATCGGCCAGCGGCAGCTCACCCACAACGTCAACTTCTTCATGAATGTCCCGGTCACCTCCGCAGGCGACCTGAGGTTCGACGACGGCCTGTCGGCGCCCGGCCGGTACGTCGAACTGACCGCGAGCCGCGACCTCCTGGTCCTGATCAGCAACTGTCCGCAGGTCAACAATCCGTGCAACGGCTGGAACCCGACACCGGTCCAGTTGCTGGGCTGGTGGTGACGATGGCGGTCATCACCGTGGTCGCCCCAGGAATCCAGACGACCGTTCAGGACCTGGCCGGGCGGCCGGGGCTATGGGACGTCGGCGTCCCCCCGTCAGGAGCGGCCGACGAACTCAGCTTCGCCCTGGTGAACGCCGCGGTCGGCAACCCCAGCAGCGCGGCCGGACTCGAGTGTGTGCTCACCGGACCTGTCCTGACCTGCGACGAGGATCGGCTCGTCTGTGTCGGCGGTGCTGTCCACAATGCGACGATCGACGGCTGGCGCGTTCGCCCCGGTCTGGTCGTACAGCTGCCGGCCGGATCCGTGCTCGATCTCGGGCCACTCGACGGACCGGGCACGCGCGGGTATCTGGCGATCGAGGGCGGCTTGGACGTTCCGCTCGTACTCGGCAGCCGCGCGACCTTCGTGCTGGGCGGTTTCGGTGGGCACGAGGGCAGGTCTCTCGCGGCCGGTGACCAACTCCCCCTCGGGCGCCGGGAGAACCTGCTCAGCCCGCAGTCAGTCGAGCCGCCGGCGATGTCGGCCAGCTGGCAGGTCCGGGTCATCCCCGGACCGCACGGCGCGCCGGATCATCTGACCGCCGACGGTGTCGATGCGTTCTTTGCCAGCAATTGGACTGTCGACCATCGGTCCGACCGAACCGGGATCAGACTGACCGGCCCGATGCCGGGCTGGGCCCGGACCGACGGGGGCGAGGCCGGTCTGCACCCGTCCAACGTGCACGACTCCGCCTACCCCGTCGGCGGCATCATGCTGTCCGGCGACACGCCGGTCATCGTCGGCAAGGACGGACCGTCGCTCGGCGGTTTCGTCGTACCGGCCGTAGTGATCGAGGCGGATCGGTGGATGCTCGGGCAGCTACGTGCCGGGGACACCGTTCGGTTGATCCCAGTGACTGTGGAGACGGCAGCCGAGGCGATCGAGGAACGACGGGCGTGGCTGTCGGACCTCCGGCAGGAACCGGCGCCACCCGTCGCGGTCGCCGCCGGTCCCGCGCGGCCCGACGTACTCCACCGGTCCGACGGCACACCGCCGTACACGATCCGCTGTGCGGGCGAACGACATCTGCTGGTCGAGGCCGGGCCGACCGAACTCGACCTCACCGTCCGAGTCTGGATCCACCTCCTGGCTCAAGCCTTGCGAGCCCACCGGCCGGACGGCGTGACGGAGCTGGTCGAAGGTGTGCGATCACTCCTGATCGCGGTGGACTCCGCCCGGCTCGGGTTGGTCGAACTGGCCGAGCAGCTCGCGTTCCTGGCGACCGGCCTGGCGGACCCGGAGACGGTGGTGCTGCCGGCCCGCGAGGTGACGCTGCCGATCGCCTTCGACCACCCGGAGGCCCACGAAGCGATGCGCCGGTATGCGACGTCGGTCCGGCCCGACGCGCCCTGGTGCCCGGACAACGTGGAGTTCATCCGTCGTGTCAACGATCTGCAACACCGCGACGAGGTGTTCGAGATCGTCCGGGCCGCGACGTACCTGGTCGTCGGCCTGGGCGACGTCTACCTCGGTGCGCCGGTCGCCGTACCGATCGATCCCCGGCACCGACTCGTCACCACGAAGTACAACCCGGCCCGGACCTGGACGCCGCAGAACGCGGTCGGGATCGGGGGGATCTACCTGTGTGTGTACGGGATGGAGGGCCCGGGTGGGTACCAGTTGGTCGGGCGGACCGTCCCGGTCTGGCGGCTCGCGCCGGGCGACGAGCAGCCATGGTTGCTGAGACAGTTCGACCTGATCAGATTCACGCCGGTGAGCGCTGAGGAACTCGCCCACGAGCGGGCCGAGATCAAAGCCGGACGGGCGGACCTGCGGGTCGGGCCGGCCACGTTCTCGATCGCCGACGTACGCCGGATCGAGCAGGAGGCACCCGTGGACATCGCGACCGTACGAGCCAAACGACGCGCCGCTTTCGAGGCCGAGCGGGCTCGGTGGGGAGCATGAACGAGTGGATCAGCCGGGTCGACCCCATCCAGCCGGCTCCCGGTCCCTTGCACGGGCTGACGATGGCTCTCAAAGACAACATCGATCTGGAGGGTGTGCCGACCACTGCCGGCGACCCGCGCAACTCACGCTCCGCAGCGCGCAACGCCTTCGTGGTCGATCGGTTGCTCGAGGCGGGCGCCGTCCCGCTTGGGAAGACGAATCTGGACCAGTACGCGACCGGACTGGTCGGCAGCCGATCGCCGTACGGCGCCTGTCACTCAGTCTTCTCCCCTGAGCATGTCTCGGGCGGATCGAGCTCGGGCAGCGCGGTCGCGGTCGCGTCCGGACAGGTCGACTTCGCGCTCGGAACCGACACGGCCGGCAGCGGCCGGGTGCCGGCTGCCTTCAATCGGATTGTCGGCATTAAACCGTCGCGCGGTCTCGTCTCAGCCCGAGGCGTCGTACCCGCCTGCCGGTCGCTCGACTGCGTGACGGTGATGGCCCGTTCGGTCGAGACGGCCCGCCAGGCCTTCGACGTGATGGTCGCCTTCGACCCGGACGATGCGTGGTCGCGGCGGTGGTCGGCGCTTCCGCATCGCCGGCCAGGCCGCCGCGTGGGAAGCGCGCCTGTCATCGGCGTACCCGATGCCGCGCTGGAGCTCGATCCGCTGCACGAGCAGGCGTGGCAGCAGACGCTCGATCAGGCGCATCGTCTCGGCGACGTGGTCAAGGTGGACGTGCAGCCGCTGCTCGCCGCGGCCGACCTGCTGTACTCCGGGCCATGGCTGGCAGAGCGCTGGCTGGCATTCGGGGACAAGCTCGACGATTCACCCGCGGTGGACCCGACCGTGCGGACGATTGTCCGTGGTGGCGCAGCTCTGACGGCCGCCGAGGCGTTCGCGGGCCTTGATCAACTGGCCACGCTGGCCCGTGCGAGCGAACATCTGTGGACCGAGCTCGACGCGCTCCTGCTGCCAGTGACACCCGGGCATCCCACGCTGGCTGAAGTGGCCGCGGATCCCATCGGCGTGAACAGCCGGCTCGGGCGGTTCACGAACATGGTCAACCTGCTCGATCTCTGCGCCGTCGCGTTCCCGGGACCGGATCGGGCGGATGGTCTGCCCTTCGGGATTCAGCTCCTGGCCCCGGCCGGTCACGACCACGAGGTGATCGACCTGGCGGCCGTCTGGTGTGATGAGCCGGTGCCGGAGCGCCCGGATCCGGAGGCCGACGTACTGCTCGCGGTCGCAGGCGCTCACCTGTCCGGCCAGCCACTGAACGATCAGCTGGTACGGCGTGGTGCCCGACTCGCGTTCGCCGCACGGACCACGTCGTCGTACCGGATGTATCTGGTCGACGGACCACGCCCGGGACTGACGCCGACCGTCTCGGTAGCGGACGGCCCGGGGATCGAGGTGGAGGTGTGGAGTCTGCCGGCAGCGGAACTCGGTGGGTTCGTGTCGACAATCGACCCGCCGCTCGCGATCGGGCCAGTGGAACTGTCGGACGGGCGGCGGGTACTCGGGTTTGTGTGCACGGCCGATGCTGCGCACCCGGGGCGCGACATCACGTCGTACGGCGGCTGGCGTGCGTACCTGGACGGGAGGTCCGACTAGGGTTGGTCGGCATGAGCGTGACGCCCGCTGAGCAGGCAGTGCTGGATCGGATCGACGAAGACCTGCTGGTGCGGGTCACCGCGGACCTGGTGCGCGCGACCGGCCAGAACCCGCCGGGTGAGGAGGCCGCGACCGTCGCCGTACTCGCCGCGGCCGGACGGGAGCTCGGGCTCGATGTGGTGACCTCGCCCGTCGAGCCAGGGCGGGACAACGTCGGCATCACGTTTGCCGGGGGCAACGGTCCCGGTGTGTTGCTGCTCGGGCACACGGACGTCGTACCGATCGGCGACGGCTGGACGACGGATCCGTTCGGCGGCGGGGTGCGGGATGGCCGGATCTACGGGCGTGGCGCGTCCGACATGAAGGGCGGTCTGGCCGCGGCGCTCGTCGCCCTGGCCGCCTTGCGCGGCACCGACCTGAGGGGTCCGGTCGAGCTCGCGGCCGTGGTCGACGAGGAGGAGACCGGTAAGGGGATACGCGCGTACGTCGCCTCCGCGAGCGGACGGCCCCGATCCTTCGTCGGCTGCATCACTGCAGAACCGACCGATCTGCAGACGATCATCGCGGCCCGCGGCGACTCGTACCTGCGGGTCGCGATCCACGGCCGAGCCTGCCATGCCGGCAACCCGGACGACGGCGCGAACGCGATCTACGGCGCGGCCGCGGTCGTCGCCGAGATCGAACGCCTGCACGCCGAACTCGCCGCCGCACCTCATCCGCTACTCGGCCCCGCAACCTGGAGTGTCGGCCAGATCAACGGCGGCACCGGCGGTTCCATCGTCCCGGCCGAGTGCGTGATCGTCGCCGACCGCCGCCTGCTCCCGGGCGAATCGCCGGCCACTGTCGTCGACGACCTGCGTACCCGGGTCGCGGCATTGGATCTGAAGTCGCGCGGTCTCACCGTCGACCTCGACATGCCGATGGAGATGCCCGCCTTCGAGACCGCTGCCGACGACGCGCTGGTCGTTGCGACCGAGGCCGCCCGACTCGACGCCGGCGGCGCCGCGCTCCCCCTCGCCGGCTGGACGGCGGCTTGCGATGGTGGGTACGTCGCCCGCGACCTCGGCGTACCCGTTGTCGTGCTCGGACCAGGCTCGGTCACCACCGAGGCTCACCGCGCCGACGAGTCGGTCCCCATCGCCGAACTCGTCACCGCGGCCCGCACCTACGCCCTCACCGCTCTCCGCCTCCTCAGCTAGCGATTGTCAACAATCCGACGACTCAGTCGCCGGGCGGGGCGGCGTGCATTCATCACTCCACCCTGCTGCCTCCGGGGTTGCCCCGGCTTCCTGATGCGGTTGAGGCCGGCAGGTAATTGTCGACAGTCATGGAGTTGTACACGCGTGCGCTCTTGGTAGTGAGGCGGAGGAGCGCGCGGCTAGGCCCCGCAGGCAGGGCAGAGATCAATCGGGAACCCTGGGCCAGTCCCGAGACGCCGAGATGCGATGTGGGGATCAGAGTCTTCGCCGCGCTCAGCCCAACCGCGCGGCTGCCGCGCACATGCTCCGCCATGGCGCGTTCATAGGCAGGAAAGGCGCGCTGGTGGTCGCCGCCGGCCCGCGCCAACTCACCGGCGAGGACGTACGCGCCGACGACGGCCAAGGTGGTGCTGCCGCCGACGGCCGGGCCGGGGCAGTACCCCGCGTCGCCGACGAGCGTCACCCTCCCCCGCGACCAGGTGTCCATGCGGAGCTGGGTGATCGAGTCGAAGTAGAACGCCGGCGTACGGTCGAGCTCGTCCAGCCACCGGTCCACCTCGGGGTGCATGCCCTCGAACGCCCCGCGCAGCAGGTCCTTCTGGCGGTGTACGTCGCGGTGGTGGTACTCCAGCTCGCCCTCGCTGCGGAACAAGAACAACGCCCGCGCGTCGCCGAGGTGCGGCGCGCCGTACATGCCGACCGTGCGGCCGACGCCGACGTGGATGAGGAGTTCGCGGTCGAGGCCGGCGGTGTTGGGCAGGTTCAGGACCCCGAGATAGGCCCCGATGTACGAGCTGAACTGGGACTCGTCGCCGAAGACGAGGCGGCGCACGTTGGAGTGCAGGCCGTCAGCGCCGACGACGAGGTCGAAGCGGCGTGGGTCGGCGTTCTCGAACCGCACCTCGCCGTCGGGCGAGATCTCGGTGATCGAGTCGCCGAAGAGATACTCGACGTCGTCGCAGGCAGTGTCGTAGTAGATCTCGCTGAGGTCGTCGCGCATCACCTCGACGTGCCGCTCGGAGGCGGCACTGAAGATCTTCGCGAGGTTGACCCGAACGGGACGCCGTACGCCCTCTCGGTAGAGGGTCATCCGGTTCGTGCCGGTGGCCCGCTCCTCGACGCGCGGGAGCACGCCCATCTTCTCCGAGATGTCCATCGCGGGCCGGAACAGGTCGACCGCGTGGCCGCCGGTCTTGCGCAGAGCCGGCGAGCGTTCGACGACGGTGACGGAGAAGCCGTGCCTGGTGAGCCAGTACGCCAGCACCGGACCGGCGACGCTGGCGCCGGAGATGAGAATCCGCATGAGCATGCCTCCCTTACTTAACGGTCGGTAAGCTTAGCATGGTTACTTACCTATCGTTAAGTCAGATAAGCTGACGGCATGCCACGTCCCTCGGACACCAAGCAGCGGATCCAGGAGGTCGCCCGCGAGCTCTTCGCCCAGAAGGGCGTGCAGCGGACCAGCCTGCAGGAGATCGCCGACCGGCTGGCCATCACGAAGCCGGCGCTGTACTACCACTTCTCCTCCCGTGAGGAACTGGTCCGCAGCATCGTGCAGCCGATCATCGACGAGGAAGAAGCCTTCCTGGTGGCTCAGGAGGCGCTGGGTGAGGTCGAGCCGCGCGCCCTGCTGGAGGGGTACTTCGACTTCCACTACCGCAATCGCCGAGAGATCGTGCTGATGCTCAGCGAGCTGACCACACTTGCCGACCTGGGCCTGATTGATCTCGTGCTGGAGTGGCGCGGACGACTGGGGAAGCTGCTGCACGGCCCCAACCCCACGCTGGAGCAGGCCGCCCGCGCCGTCATCGCCTTCGGCGGCATCCAAGACTGCACGATCCAATTCGCCGACGTCCCACGGGACGAGCTCCGCCGCGTGGCCGTAGACGGCGCCCTCGCAGCCCTCGACATCAAGCCGCGACGCAAAGCCGCCCATCGCATTTGAGGGTGCAGGTGGGGCCCGAATCCACCGGTTTCAAGCAAGCTCCGCGCGATGTACCGAGGTGACGATCACTCCGCTGAGCTGGGGCTGCGCCGCTTGGCGTTGAAGCGCGCCTTCTTCTCACGATTACCGCACGTGCCCATGTCACACCATCTGCGGGTGCGACTTTGGCTGGTGTCGAAGAAGGCGGCTTGGCAGGTCGGCGATGCGCACAAGGCCAGTTTTCCGTCTCGTTCGCCTGCGATGATGCTGATTGCGTCGGCGGCGATCACGCTGAGGGCATCTTCCACGCAGGAAGCCGAGCTGAGCCGCCATCGCCGCTTTCCCTCGGGCGTCAGGACAGCCGCGGCCCGACCCTGAGCGCTGCAGTCATTGATGACCTGAACGGCAGCTGCAGGGAGAGCGTCCTGGATCGCGGCCGCTGTCGCGGCGGCGTGAATCGACTCCCTCAGTTCCCGAGCGAGATCGAGCTGGGCACTGGTGCAGGAGTCCACGGCGAGGCCGCTCACTGCCAGCCAGTCGACGAGTCGCTCCGGCGTGGGAATGCGCTCCACAGCGTCGCCCTGACGCTCCGACAGAGTCCCCGTGAAGCTGGTCGCCAGCACGGTGCCGAGGCGAAACTCAGGGAACTCCACACGCATGGAACCACCTTAGCAGGTTGCACTCTGGCAGAAAGGCATGTTAGAACCGTCTTAGCCGGTTCGCGATAGATTGCAGCCGGTTCCGCGATGGCTAGGAGGTCTCATGCCCCGTCCAACCAGCGACGTGCAAGCATTCGAAGCCCACGCAACCGACGCTGATCTCGACGATCTGCGCGCGCGATTGGCGGCTGCGCGGCTACCGGAGGCCGAGACGGTCTATCGCGCCGCGCCCGACCCTCGCCGATGGGATCAGGGCGTTCCTCTCGCCGACCTCGTCGATCTCGTGAACTACTGGCGCACCGGGTACAACTGGCGCTCGTTCGAAGAGCGCCTCGACCGGATCGGCCAGTTCCGCTCGACTATTGATGATCTGGGAATCCATTTCCTGCACCGCCGATCCGCGCGCGCAGATGCCACTCCTCTGATCTTGACGCACGGATGGCCAGGCAGCATTGCCGAATTCGTCGATGTCGTAGACGAGCTGGCAGATCCGAAAGATGCAGACGCGCCGGCGTTCCACGTCGTGGTTCCATCGCTCCCAGGCTTTGGTTACAGCGACAAGCCGGCCATCACCGGGTGGGGAACCGAAAAGATCGCGGCCGCCTGGGTGGAACTGATGGGAAGGCTCGGCTACAGCAAGTTCGCAGCCCACGGCGGCGACTGGGGAGGAAACATCACCACGGTTCTCGCCGGCAGGTTCCCGGAGCACGTTCTCGGCATCCACACAACGTTCGCGGAGGGACCGCCCGGTTTGACAACGGACGGTCTGACGGCGGTCGAGCGCAAGTGGACCGAGGAAACCCACGACTTCTGGCGCCACCGCGCGGCGTACGCGAAGCAGCAGGCGACCCGGCCGCAGACCATCGGCTACTCGCTCGTCGACTCACCGGTCGGGCTTCTTGCCTGGATCCTTGACAAGTTCGCCGAATGGTCAGACACCGAAGACAGCCCGTTCGAGAGGATTTCCAGAGACAGGATTCTTGACGACGTCACGCTGTATTGGCTGACGCGGACCGGCGCATCGTCGGCTCGCATTTACTACGAAAGCCACAACTCACTGGACCCCGAACTTCGGGTCGACGTCCCGACAGCAATCAGTATGTATCCCCGCGACATCGAGAAATATCCGCGCGCCTGGGCGCAGGAGCGGTACCGACAGATCGTCCGATGGAGGTCGCCCGACATCGGGGGACATTTCCCGTCGCTGGAGGTTCCCGAGTATTTCGTCAAAGATCTGCAAGAGGGCCTCGCGGCAGTGCTGGCCGCCAATCGGTGAACGCGGCTGAGTGCCGGCATCCGATCACCGCCTGATCTGGCTCACGGCGTTGCCCGACCACTTCCAGACCGAGTTCATCGAGACGGCGGAACGTGGTCCGGCCGGCGGGGGTGGCGCCGTGGGTGATCTGAGTACGGCGGCGCAGCCGCACGAACGGCGCGATCGATCAGCCGCCCGTTGCCTGGGGTAGGGCTGCCGCTAGTAGTTCGGCGAGGTGGCGGGGGTGGCGGGTGGTGCCGTGGGTGATCTGGGTGCGGCAGCTGAAGCCGTCGGCGAGTACGGCGGTTGCCTCGGGCAAGGAACGTACGGCGGGGAGCAGGACGCGCTCGCCGATCGCCTTCGAGACCGCGTAGTGGTCGCGCTCGAAGCCGAAGTTGCCGGCCAGTCCGCAGCAACCGGAGTCGGGGATGGTCGCGTCGATCCCGGCCGCGGCCATCAGCCGACGGTCGGCGTCGAAGCCGAGTGCGGCGTGCTGGTGGCAGTGCGTCTGCACCAGCGCTTCTCCCCCGACCTGCGGCGGTTCCCACTCGGCCTCGGCGAGCAGCTCGGCGAATGTGCGGGTCGCCTTCGCAACCTGGTCGGCAAGTGGATTGTCGGCAATCAGATCCGGTGCGTCGTGGCGGAGTGCCGCCGTACAGCTCGGTTCGAGGCCGACGATCGGCGTACCGGCGACCAGATGCGGCTCGAGGGTCTTGAGCGATCGAGTGAGCACGCGTCGGGCCTTCTTCAGTTGGCCCGTCGAGATCCAGGTCAGCCCACAGCAGACCGGCTTGTCCGGCAGCACCACCTCGAACCCAGCCACCTCCAGCACCCCAACCGCAGCCCGCCCGATCTCAGGCGCCAGGTAGTTCGTGAACGTGTCCGGCCACAGCACAACCTGTTGTCCACCGGTCGACAATCCCCTGCCGCGCTTGGCGAACCAGCTCGTGAAGGTCTCCGAAGCGAACGTAGGCACAGCGCGCTCGGCCGCGATTCCACCCAGCTTCTTGACCAGACCGAGGCCGGCAACCTTGTTGGCCAACGCAGGCACCGGCGAGGCGACCCGGGCCCAGAGCGGGAGCCAGCCCATCGACCAGTGCGACATCGGCCGCGCCCATGGACGGCGCGCGTAGTGATGCTGAGTGAACTCAGCCTTGTACGTCGCCATGTCGACGTTCACCGGACAGTCGGACAGACATCCCTTGCAGGACAGGCAAAGGTCGAGGCCATCGCGGACCTCGGTCGATCGCCATCCGTCCGCGATGACGTCACCCTGCAGCATCTCCCACAGCAGATGCGCGCGGCCGCGGGTCGAGTGCAGTTCATCCTTGGTTACCTGATAGCTCGGGCACATCACTCCGCCCGAGCTCTGCCTGCACTTGCCGATCCCGACGCAACGGCGCTGTGCCTGGGCGAAGTCGTTGTCGTCATCCGGGTACGCGAAGACTGTCAACAATCTGCGGTCCTTCGCCGGACCGTCATGCCGGATCGCCAGGTCCAGCGGCGGCGGGTCGACGATCATCCCGGGGTTCATCACCCGCGCCGGATCCCAGATCTCCTTGAGTTCCGCGAACAGTCGCACACCGTCGACGCCGTACATCCGACTGAGCAGCTCACCCCGCGCTCGGCCGTCACCATGTTCTCCGGACACCGACCCGCCGAGTTCGACCACGAGATCGGTGGCCTGCTCAACGAACTCCCGGTACGTCGCGAGGCCGCGCGCACTGAGCAGGTCGAAGTCGATCCGCATGTGCATGCAGCCCTCACCGAAATGCCCGTACGACGCTCCGGACAGACCGTGCCGCCCCATCACCTCGTCAAGCCCGCGAAGGTAGTCCCCCAACCGCTCCGGCGGCACGGCGGCGTCCTCCCAACCACCCCACGCCTCCGCCCCGTCAGCGCGCCGCGTCGCCAGCCCCGCGGCATCTGTCCGGCAACGCCACAACACAGCCTGTGCCCCCGGATCAGTAACCAACGAAGCCGTCGGAAACCGCCCTCCCCCACCCACAGACAAGCCCCCTCCATCGGCCCTCCCCCGGAGGTCGTCGAGCATGGTTCGGGCGGCAGCGATGGCGGAGTGTTCATCCTCGCCGCCCATCTCGATCAGGAGCCAGGCGTTGCCCTCCGGCAGACCGGCACGCACCGCGGCATCGCGGACCTCGCGCGGCAGGCGTTCGACGAGGTCGCTGTTTATGGACTCCATCGTGAGCGGGCCGTGCCGCAGCACGATCGGCACACAGTCGGCCGAACTGATCGAGTCACCGAACCCGAGCACACACAGAACCTTTGCCTTCGGCAACTCGGTCAACGCCACCGTCGCCCGCAGCGTCGCCGCGAGCCCACCTTCGCTCCCGGTCAACAATCCGGCCACGTTGTACCCGTACTCCGGCAGCAACCGATGCAACGCGTATCCCGAGATCTGCCGCGTGAACTGCCCGAACCGTCGCCGGATCAGCAACTCATGCCGATCGACAAACCGCTGCAGCGCGCGATGCAGCTCCCCCTCCCGCCCCGGCCGCGCCGCACACTCCGCGCGGTCCGCAGTGGAATCCACCGTCATCCTGGTGCCGTCAGCAAGCACCACATCCAGCGAGCGCAGATTGTCGGCAGTCGTCCCCCACGCCACCGAATGCGCACCACACGCATTGTTGGCAATCATCCCGCCCAACGTCGCCCGGCTCCCCGACGACGGATCCGCCCCGAACGCCAGCCCGTACGGCTTCGCCGCAGCCAGCAGATCAGTCAGTACGACGCCCGGCTCTACCACCGCGGTCCGCGTCGCCGGATCGATCTCCAGGATGCGATTGACGTGACGGGACGCATCGATCACCACGCCACCGATCGCATTGCCCGCCATCGACGTACCACCGCCACGCATCACCACCGGAGCGCCGGCCGCCGCGGTCAGCGCCACCGCCGTCGCCAGGTCCTCGGCATCCGCGGGTACGACGACCAGGTCCGGGACGGCGCGGTAGTTCGAGCCGTCCACCGCGTACAGCGCCCGGGTCCGCCGGTCGTCCGCGACCACACCCCGCAGGTCCCGGCGCAGCCCGGCCACCAACCCGGGGACGTCGTACGCGACATTTCCGGTGCCGGAGCTCTCACGGGTTAGCATTGTCGACAATCTACCTATTGCGACGCGGGTCAGCCAGGAGGTCGGAATGGTCACGCTGGGGCTGCTCTATCCCGGGCACAGCGCGGAGGACGACTACCCGGCGCTCGAGGCGCGGCTCGACGGTACGGTCCGGCTGCCGGTCGTGATCACGTCGGTGGGCGAGGACGCGCACCGGATCGACGCCCTGCTTGACCTCGGCCGCGCCGAGCGGCTCGCCGAAGGCGCCTCGGAGCTCGCGGCCGAAGAGCCGGACGCGGTGATGTGGGCGTGTACGTCGGGCAGTTTCGTCTTCGGCCCCGAGGGCGCCCGCAACCAGGCGTCCGGTGTCGCCCAGGCGATCGGCGTACCGGCGTCCTCCACCTCGATCGCGTTCGTGGACGCGTGCCGCGCGCTCGGCGTACGGCGGGTCGCGGTGGCGGCGTCGTACCCGGAGGACGTGGCGCAGCACTTCGTGCGATTCCTGACCGGCGGCGGGGTCGAAGTGGTGTCGATGGGCAGCCACGGAATCGTCACCGCGGCCGAGGTCGGGACGCTCGCGCCGGACCGGGTGATCGCAATGGTGAAGGCCGCCGACCACCCGGACGCCGAGGCGATCCTGGTGCCGGACACCGCGATGCACACGCTGGAGATTGTCGACGATCTGGAGACCGCGGTCGGCAAGCCGGTGCTGACCGCGAACCAGGTGACGGTCTGGAAGGGACTCGACTTGCTCGGCCAGGTACCTTCTCTGCCAGGTCTGGGAAGTTTGTTTGCCTCAAGGGGGACGGAAGTGTGACCAGTTACATCGAGCCGCTGGCCCAGGAGTCGACGCCGAGCATCATCGCCGACAAACTGCGCAAGGCCATCGGCCACGGGGAGCTCAAGCCGGGCACGCAGCTCGGCGAGGCGGACCTCGCCCGCAAGCTCGGCGTCAGCCGCGGACCTCTGCGGGAGGGCATGCAGCGGCTGACGCAGGAAGGGCTGCTGGTCGCGATTCGCAACCGCGGCCTGTTCGTGATCGACATGACCGCGGACGACGTCCAGGACATGTACCTGGCCCGCGAGGCGATCGAGCGCGCCGCCGCCCGCAAGATCATGCTGGGCGACCACAAGGCCGCCGGCGAACAACTGCTCGCCATCGTCCACGAGATGGCCGCAGCGGAAGGTGACCCGGCGGCCGTCGGCGAGCTCGACATCGCGTTCCACGAACGCCTGGTCGAGCTGGCCGGCAGCTCCCGGCTGTCCCGGATGCACCGGACGTACATCACCGAGACCCGCATGTGCATCCACGCCCTCGAGGAGACCTACACGACGTCCGAGGTTCGCGTCGGCGAGCACGAGCGCCTGGCCGAAGCCATCCGCAACGGCGATGGTCTGCACGCCGACGATCTGCTCATGGCCCACATGGACGACGCCATCGCTCGCCTCACATCGCGGTAGAGGCCCGATTCCTTCGCGATCAGGGCATCGCGATGCCGATGTACTTGGTCTCGAGGAACTCGTCGATGCCGACAGAGCCGCCCTCTCGGCCGAGACCGGATTGCTTGACGCCACCGAACGGGGCGGCGGGGTTGGAGACGACACCCTGGTTGAGGCCGACCATGCCGGTCTCGAGGGACTCGGCGATGCGGAGCGCGCGGCGGAGGTCGTTGGTGAACACGTAGGCGACCAGGCCGTACTCCGTGTCGTTGGCGGCCGCCAGCCCTTCGTCGTCCGTCGTGAACGGCGTCAGCGGCGCGACCGGGCCGAAGATCTCCTGGTCGGCCATCGCGGCATCCCGGGGTACGCCGGTGAGCACCGTCGGCGGATAGAAGTAGCCGTTGCCCGGGGCAACCTCTCCCCCGGTGAGGACGCTGGCGCCGCGGTCGACGGCATCGGCGACCAGCGACTGGACCTTGGTGAGACCGGCCTCGTCGATCAGCGGTCCGACCTTGACATCGGGTTCGGTGCCGCGGCCAACCGTCAGCGCTGACATCTTTGCTGCGAGACGGTGCCCGAACTCGTCGATGACCGAGGCATGCACGAAGATCCGGTTGGCCGCCGTACACGCCTCGCCCATGTTGCGCATCTTGGCCGCGATCGCCCCGTCGACCGCCTCGTCCAGATCCGCGTCCTCGAACACCAGGAACGGCGCGTTG
This sequence comes from Kribbella sp. NPDC050241, assembly GCF_044459685.1. NCBI lineage: Bacteria > Bacillati > Actinomycetota > Actinomycetes > Propionibacteriales > Kribbellaceae > Kribbella > Kribbella sp. NPDC050241. Next base: position 235,069 of record NZ_JBITJE010000001.1, on the reverse strand, counting down.
CCGCCAAGTTCGAGCGACGTCCGCAGGACCTTCTCGGCGCACTGCTCCAGCAGGGCCCGCCCGACCCGCGTGGAGCCGGTGAACGACAGCTTGCGAGCCAGCCCGGACCTGATCAGCGGCTCCATCACGCCGCCCGCGTCCATCGCGGTGACGCAGTTGACCGCACCTGCCGGTACGCCGGCCTCCGCGAGGATCCCCATCAGCGCGAGCATCGACAGCGGTGTCTGGTGCGCGGGTTTGATCACGCTCGTGCAGCCGGCCGCGATCGCCGGGCCGAGCTTGCGGGTGCCCATCGCCATCGGGAAGTTCCACGGGGTGATGAGCAGGCAGGGGCCGACCGGCTGCTTGGTGATCAGGAAGCGGGCGTTGCCGGCGGGCGCGGTCTGGTACCCACCGTCGATCCGGACCGCCTCGCCCGCGAAGTGCCGGAAGAACTCGGCCGCGTACGCGATCTCGCCGCGCGCCTCCGCGAGCGGCTTGCCCATCTCGAGCGTCATCAGCAACGCCAGATCGTCGACACGCTCCATCAGCAGCTGGTACGCCGCCGTCAGCATGTCCGCGCGGTCGCGGGGAGATGTCTTGGCGAACGCCGGCTGCGCCGCGACGGCCGCATCGAGCGCGGCGCGCCCGTCGGACGGTGTCGCATCGGCGACCGCACAGAGCACCTCGCCCGTCGACGGATCGACCACGTCGAACGTCGTACCGCCCTCCGCATCGGTCCACTTGCCGTCGATGAAGAGGCGCTTCTCAACCGCCTCGACGACCCGAGCCTCCTCGCGAGACACATCCCGCCCGCCACCCATCACTCCACCCCCACTCCGCTCAGCAACCACCGCTCCGCCCCCATCCCGCCCGGCACCCACTGCCCCACATCCACTGCCCCGGCCTCGCCACGCCCGGCAACCGCTGGCCCGGTCTCGCGCCGCCCGGCAACCACCACCCCGGCCTCACGCCGCGCGCCATCCACCACCGCGGCCTCACGCCGCGCGCCATCCACCACCGCGGCCTCGCCACGCTCGGCGACCATCGCCCCGGTTGCATACCGGTCGGCATCTATTGCATTGGTTGCGTTTCGCTCGGTCATTCGCACCCCTTCACCGGCCTCGACACCTGAGATACGCTGATTGTCGACAATCTACCAGTCGACATCTGGAGGGGAAGTCCGTGGCCGAGCTGTCGCAGATCCTGAAACAGGCGACCGGAGTCGTCGCCGCCCGCGGTGAGGGCGTGCAGCTGTTCGACGAGGACAACCGCCGGTATCTCGACTTCACGGCCGGCATCGGCGTGACGTCGACCGGGCACTGCCATCCCCGCGTGGTCGCCGCCGCCCAGGAGCAGGTCGGCAAGATCATCCACGCGCAGTACACGACCGTGATGCACCGGCCGCTACTGACACTCGTCGACCGCCTCGGCGAGGTCCTCCCCCAGCACCTCGACCGGATGTTCTTCGCGAACTCCGGCAGCGAGGCGATCGAAGCCGCGCTGCGCCTCAGCCGGCAGGCGACCGGACGGCCGAACGTGATCGTGTTCCACGGCGGCTTCCACGGCCGGACCGTTGCCGCGGCATCGATGACGACCTCCGGGACGAAGTTCCGGTCCGGCTTCAGTCCCCTGATGGCCGGCGTACACGTCTCGCCGTTCCCGGACCCGGGCCACTTCGGCTGGCCGGTCGAGCAGGCGACGGACTTCGCGCTGAGCCAACTCGACTACGTCCTCCAGACCTTGAGTACGCCGGCCGACACTGCCGCCTTCTTCGTCGAACCGGTGCTCGGTGAGGGTGGCTACGTCCCGGCGAACGAGCGGTTCTTCGCCGGCCTGCGGGAACGCGCCGACGAGCACGGGATCCTGCTGGTTGTCGACGAAGTACAGACCGGATTCGGGCGGACCGGGAAGTTCTGGGGTGGTGATCACTTCGGTTCGCGCCCGGACATCCTGGTCACAGCGAAGGGGCTCGCGTCCGGCTTCCCGTTGTCGGGCATCGCAGCCCCGTCGGCGTTGATGGAGAAGGCGTGGCCCGGCTCGCAGGGCGGGACGTACGGCGCGAACGCGGTCGCGTGCGCGGCGGCGGTGGCGACGCTGGACGTGATCCAGGACGAGGGTCTGGTGCAGAACTCGGCCGAGCGCGGTGCTCAGCTGAAGCAGGCTTTGCAACTGGTGGCGGACAAACACGAGCAGATCACCGACGTGCGTGGGCTCGGGTTGATGGTCGGCAACGAGTTCCGTGACGCCAACGGCAAACCCGACCCGGTCACGGCAGCCGCCGTACAGCAAGAGGCCGCCCGCCGAGGACTCCTCTTGCTGACCTGCGGCGCCTGGAGCCAGGTGGTCCGCTTCATCCCCGCCCTCGTCGTCACCCCGGACGAGATCGACGAAGCCGCCACCATCTGGTCCGACGCGGTCTCCGCCATCACCACCTGACCCACACTTGTCAGGCGCGGTAGGCGGGGAAGTCGCGCAAGGTGCGGATTGGCGTGGCCAGCGGGAGCGTGCGGGTGCAGGCGAACAGGACAGCCAGCGCCCACATGGCGGTTCGGATTCCGAAGCCGGCCGCCAACGCTCCGCCGGTCACCGCGCCGAGCGGACCTGTGCCGAAGACGAGGAACCGAGAGCTCGCGGTGACCCGGCCGAGCAACCGAACGGGCACGTAGCTTCCCCGGAACGTGGCGGTAATGATGTTCGAGACTGTGGAGCCTGTCAGCACCACGAGGGATCCGGCCGCGAACAGCGACAGCCGCCAACCGGAACCGGCGGCCGGGAGGAGCAGGATGAACGGCGCGATCGCGAGATTCGCTATCAGGTAGGCGCGCGCATTGCCGAAGCGCCGCACGATCCGCGACGCGAACACGGCGCCCAGGATGCCGCCGACGCTGCTCGCACCGATCACCAATCCCACGGTGCCCGCACTCGCGCCCTCTGTACGCACCAGGTAGACAATCCGCAGTGCGGCCAGCCCCATCATCGCGAAGTTGCCGATCGCCGCCATCGCAGTCATGGCCACCAGGAAACTCTCGCGCCGGATGAACCCGAAACCCTCGGCGATCTGACGGAACACGCCCAGATCACCGGCCCGGTCTCGCTGCGCCTCGGGCCCGACTCGCAGTACCGCCAAGCAGGCCGCCGAGACCAGGAACGTCAGCGCGTCGATGAGGACCCCGCAGACCGCGCCCGCCACCTGTGCCAACAGCCCTCCCAGGCCCGGACCGGCGAGCTCGGCCGCCGACGCGCTGGTCTGCAGTTTGGAGTTGCCCTCGAGCAGATCCTCGGGGGCCAGCAGATGGGGCAGAAACGCGTTGTACGCAAGGTCGAAGAACACCTTGGCGATGCCGGCGAGCAGCGCTGCCGCCAGCAGCATCCCCATGGTGAGTACTCCGGTCCACGCCGCGATCGGGACACCGGCCAGCACCACCGCCGACACGAAATCGGCGGCCAGCAGGACGCGTCGACGCGGCCAACGGTCGACCCACGCCCCGGCCGGAAGCCCGATCACCAGAAACGGCACCCAGTTCGCGGCTGTCAGCAGCGCCACCATGCTGGTGCCTGCATGGAGGGTGGTCACCGCCACGAGGGGCAGGGCCACAGTCGTGACGGCCGAGCCGAATCCGCTGGTTGATTCGCCGACCCAGAACAAGCCGAAGTTCCGCGTCCGCAGCAGACCACCAACCGGCCCACGTCCTGGTCCGGGCGTGCGCTCGTGCGTGGCGACGGTCTCGGCGTTCATGCAACCGTCTCTTCTCCTGCTCCACGGATCTCGGCAACGAATTCGACCGAGCGGCAAGTTACTACGACCGTCATCGAACTTGCGACCGGTTTTCGGAGTCAGGCCTCCAAGGCACCGCTCTCACCTGAGCGCGATGCGGGCAGCTGTGAGCCGTTCCCAGCGGCCCTCGAGGTTGCGACGATTCGGGAGTGACTGGTCGCCTGCTACTGCATTCCGGATCCGTGCTCGATGTCGCGTCTGGTGATGTGCGGGCGGCGGACGTCGTACTCGCCGACGATCGGATTGTCGACGTTGGACCAGGGTTGGATGGGGACGAGGAGGTCGACTGTTCCGGTGGGTTGCTGCTGCCCGGGCTGATCGACTGCCACACGCACGTCTGTCTCACGCAGATGCTGAGCGATGCGGACGGCCTGCCACGGTCGACTCGGCCGCTCTCCGCCGTACCCGTACTCCGGACCTTGCTGAGCCTTGGCGTCACCACGATTCGCGATGCATGGGGAGCCGATGCCGGCGTACGGCTCGCAGTCGAGCGCGGGTGGATCGAGGGGCCTGAGGTGCTGATCAGCCTCCGCCAGGTGTGTACGACGGGCGGCATCGGCGATCTGTGGGCAGCGGACCTCGGGCCGGTCGACTACTTCGGCGATCCGTCGATGCCGGACCCGGTGTTCAACGGCGCGGACGGAGCGCGGGCCGTCGTACGGCGGATGGTGCGGGCCGGAGCGGACTGGATCAAGCTCACTGCGACCGGGTCGTTGGCGCTCGGGACCGGTGTGCATGACGTCCAGTTGACTGTCGACGAGATGACGGCGCTGGTGGACGAAGCACGCCGGCAGGGCGATCGCCGGGTCATGGTGCATGCCCACGGCGCGCGGGCAGCCGAAGTGGCGGCGCGGGCCGGCGCGGCGAGTATCGAGCACGGGACGTACCTCGACGAGGCTGCTGTTGAGGCGATGGCTGCAGCCGGCACGTTCTACGTGCCCACATTGTCGACAACCCAACCAGATCCTGAGCATGCCCCCGACGGCGCTCCGGAGGCGCACCGTAAGTCGGTCCGGCTCGCGCTCGATGCGGGGGTGCCGATCGCGATGGGCACGGACAATCCAGTACGCCCGCACACCGAAGTACTGCGGGAGCTTGAGCACCTGGCGGCGGCCGGCCTGGGCGATGCCGGAGCGTTGCGCGCGGCAACAATCGACGCCGCCCGGCTGCTCGGGCTCTCGGACGACCGCGGCGAGATCTGCGCGGGTAAGCGCGCAGACCTGGTGCTGATCGACGGCACGGACCTGGGCTGTACGTCGCTGGAGTCCCGCATCCGGACGGTGTTCCACAACGGGCGTGCGGTCGGTTGCCCCTCCCGTTGACCCTGACACTGTGTCAGACCGTAGACAATCCGCATGATGACAACAGCAACCGAGATCGGCCGCCGGATTCGGGCCGGTGAGGTGACGTCGCGCGAGGTCACGGAGCAACTGCTGGCGCGGATCGCGCACGACCAGAGCGTGAACGCGGTGGTCGAGACGAGGGCGGAGTTCGCTCTGCGGAGTGCGGACGAAGCTGATGCGGCGGTTGCGGACGAGCGTGAGGTCGGGCCGCTGCACGGCGTACCGATGACGATCAAGGAGTGTTTCAACGTCGCGGGCCTGCATACGACCTGGGGCAATCCGGCGTTCGCGGAGTATGTCGCGGATCGGGATGCGGTGGTGGTGGAGCGGCTCAGCCGGGCCGGCGCGATCATTGTCGGCAAGAGCAATGTCCACACGATGCTCGCGGATTTCGGACAGACCACGAACGAGATCTACGGGCGGACGAACAATCCAGCGGACCTCGCCCGCACACCGGGCGGCTCGAGCGGAGGCGGCGCGGCCGCGCTCGCGGCGGGCCTGAGCTACCTGGAGTACGGGTCGGATCTGGTCGGGTCGATCCGGCTGCCGGCGGCGTACTGCGGCGTCTACGGGCTGAAGCCGACCGCCGGACTGGTTCCGCTGCAGGGCTTCCAGGTGCCGGGGCCGCCGGAAGTGCCGAACGAGTTCCCGAACTTGTCGACAATCGGACCACTCGCGCGATCGGCTGCCGACCTGCGGACAGGGCTGCGGGTGACCGGCGGCCCGGCCGCACCGTTCTCCTGGGAACTGCCCCGGTCGCGCCACGGCCGGCTCGCGGACTTCCGGGTCGGCGTGGTGACCGACCATCCCGCGGCGCCGGTGTCGAGTGAGGTAGGCGACCTGCTCTCGGCGACGGTCGACCAGATCGGCCGGAGCGGTGCGAAGATCGTCGAGGGCTGGCCCGACGGTGTCGATCCCTGGGACCAGGCCGAGGCGTTCGGATCGCAGGTCGAACTGTTCTTCGCGCTGCACGGTGGCGAGCCGTCATCGCTGAGTCTCGGCGAGGTGATTGAGCAGGAGCGGCGAAGAATGGGCGCGCGGATGAAGTGGCAGCAGTACTTCAAGGAGGTCGATGTGTTCATGTGTCCCGCCAGCTTCACCGCGGCGTTTCCCCATGACGACCGGCCGTTCGAGGAGCGCACCATCACGACGTCGTACGGCGAGCAGCGGTATGACGCCCAGGTGTTCTGGATCGCGCACGCCTCACTGACCGGGCATCCCGCACTCAGCATGCCGATCGGGCACACACCGGACGGGCTGCCGGTCGGCGCGCAGGTGATCGGTCCGTGGCACGAGGACGACACCGCGATCACGTTCGCCGAACTTGTGGCTGGTTGACGTCACCGCGGAAGGAGGCTGAGATTGTTCGCAATTGGAGAGTTTGCACGGCATGGGCGGGTGTCGATCCGCATGTTGCGGCACTACGACGCGATCGGACTGCTGCGGCCGGCGTACGTCGATCCGGCGACCGGCTATCGCAGCTACACCGCCGGGCAACTCGCGGACCTCAACCGGATCGTCGCTCTGAAGGATCTCGGGTTCTCGCTCGAGCAGGTACGGACGATGGTCGCCGACGAGATCGGCCCGACCGAACTGCAAGCATTGTTGACAATCCGACGCGCGGAGCTTGAATCCACTGTTGCCGAGAGCTATACCCGGCTCGCCCAGGTCGAGTCACGCCTGCGCAGCATCGAAACTGACCTCCCCACCGCCGATGTGGTGATCAAGGAGCTGGCGGCCGTCCGGCTGGTCGGACTGACGGCAACCGCCGCGAGCTTCACGCCCGCGGACATCAGCCCGGTGGTCCATCCACTCTGCGCCGAACTCGGCCGCCGGCTCCCCCACGCCGCCGTCCGGCCAACCGGCCACTTGACCTGCCTGTACGAACGCTCCCACCAGACCGAGGACGAAGTCGTCGTCCGCGCGACTGTTCCGGCAGCGATCGAGGCCGAGGGCAACCTCAACGGCCTGGAGTTCATCGACCTGCCCGCGGTACGTGCGGCGACGCTGGTGCATCGCGGACCGATCGACCAAGTGCTACCCGCGTGGCAGGCGCTGGCCCGCTGGATCGACGACAACGGCCATCGGTCCAGCGAGCCTGCGCGGGAGCTCTACCTCGACTGCCCGGACGATCCCGCCGGCTGGGTCACCGAACTGCAGGAGCCGATCGAGTAGTCAGGCTCTGGCCGGCTCGGGTTCCAGAGCGACCGGGGGCGGCGCCCCTTCGGTGCCTGGAACGGTAGTGCCGTTGAGCGGGCAGCGGGTGGTTTCGGGGACCTTGACGAGGGCTATGGCGCCGATGATGCAGGCGGCCATCATGTAGTACGCCGGCACCAGGGCGTTGCCGGTCTTCGCGGTGAGCCAGTCGTTCACGGCGGGCGCCGTACCTCCGAACAAGGAGGTCGACACGTTGTAGGCGATCGCGAAACCCGCGTACCGGACATGGGTCGGGAACATCGCCGGGAAGGTTGCCGAGATCGTCGCGAGCTGCGGGACGTACAGCAGACCGAGCACCGCGAAGCCGACGATCGCGCCGAGCATGTTCGTCCCCATCAGGAGGAACATCGGCGCCCCGAAGATGAACAACCCGGCCAGCGAGACCCACCACAGCGGCTTGCGGCCGACCCGATCCGATAGTCGGCCGGCGAACGGCAGGAAGATCATCATTGTCAACATTCCGATGATCGGCACGATCAGCGACTCGTCCGCGGTGAGCTTGATCTCGCTCTCGAGGTACGTCGGCATATACGTCAGCAGCGTGTAGTTGACGACGTTCAGGGCGACGACCATGCCACCGAGCCGGAGGATCGGCCGCCAGTAGCCGGCCAGCAGATCCCTGAACTGGTGCGTTGTCTGCTCTTCCTTCTGGCCCTTCGCCTCGAGCTCGCGGAAGACGGGCGTGTCCTCGAGACGCGACCGCAGGTAGACACCGACCAGGCCGAGCGGCGCGGCCACCAGGAACGGCAGGCGCCAGCCCCACGCGTGCATCTTCTCGTCGCCGAGCACCAGCGAGAAGAACAGCATCAGCAGGGCACCGGCGGAGAATCCGGCCAGCGTTCCGAACTCGAGGAAGCTGCCCAGGAATCCACGCCTGCGACTCGGGGCGTACTCCGCCATGAAGGTCGCAGCACCGCCGTACTCACCACCAGTCGAGAAACCCTGGATCATCCGGAGCACGACCAGCAGCGTCGGCGCCCACAGTCCGATCGAGTTGTACGACGGGACCAGGCCGGCGAGCAGCGTCGCGCCGGACATCATCAGGATCGTGATCGCCAGCACGTGCTTGCGGCCGAGCCGGTCACCCAACGGCCCCCAGACCAGACCACCCAGCGGCCGGACCAGGAACGAGACCGCGAATGTCAGCAATGCGAGCAGCGTCGCGCTCTCGGTGTCGCCCGGGAAGATCGCTGCCGAAATGTAGGTCACGCCGTAGGCGTAGATGCCGTAGTCGAACCACTCGGTCGCGTTCCCGATCGCCGATGCGGCGATCGCCCGCTTCAGTACGCCGGGCGGCGGCTCGGAATCAACCGAAGTCCGCGAATCACCCGACCGCCCACCTCCACCGGACGCACCGCCACCACCTGACGCACCGCCACCACCTGACGGACCGCCACCTGACGGGCCGCCTCCACCCGATGCACCGCCTCCACCTGACGGACCACCTCCGCCTGGCGATCGGCCCCCGCCCGGACTGTTGACGGGCGGCCGGCTCTCGACGGGTGTGTTCCTGAGCGGCTGGGGCCCGACTGGCGGTTGGGTCTCGGCGTCCACGGTGTCCTCCTGTCTTCACACGGCCTCACCCGGGTGCCCACCTCACGCCTTCGGCACACACTGACGGCCAGGTCGTAGTTTTGTTGACAATCCGAACATTAACCATGTGCATTAGTGAACAGCAAGGAGTCACGCCGCTACGCACGGAGTTCTCACCGCGATCGACCGCGGCGGGGCGCGTGTCCGTGTAGCAGGTGTTCCAGATTAAAACCTGCTCGAAGCGTTGACACGACCCATGGGCAGTCCTACCTTCGTGCGATATACAGCATTTCGCATATCACAGGTCTCTCGAGTTTCACTCCCTGTCTGTTCTAAGGAGCACCTATGAATGCTGGACTCTCCCGACGTCCCCGTCCGCTGGCCAAGGTCACCAAGCTCACCAGGCTGACCAGGGTCACCAAGCTCACCAGGGTCGCGACGACCGTTGCCGCCGCCGTCAGTGTGATCGCCGTCGCGGCCTGTGGCAGCGGCCCCGGCAGCGACGCCGCGGCCGGCGATACCGCCGAGGCGGTGACCATCCAGGCAGCCACTGGCGAGGTCAAGCTGCCCAAGCCCGCTGTCCGCGTCGCCGTGATGCAGTGGCAGTTCCTCGAAGACCTGCTCGCCCTGGGCGTTCAGCCGGTGATGATCGCCGATGAGCAGCAACCAGGCAGCGGGAACCCGATGCCCCCGCAGTTCGAGGGCAAGCTCGGCAAGTACACCTCGCTCGGCAGCCGCATCTCGCCGAACCTCGAGATCCTCTCGGCTGAACCGATCGACCTGATCGTCGCCGACAAGTCCGAGCATCTGAAGGACTACGAGCAGTTCTCGCAGATCGCACCGACGCTGATCCTCGACACCTCCAGCTGGGCCGACTTCTACCCGAACCTGCAGAAGCTCGGCCAGGCCGTCGGCAAGGCGGACAAGGCCGCCGAGACGGAGAAGAGCCTCAAGGACTCCATCGCGGCAGGCAAGAGCAAGCTCACCGCTGAGGCGGGAAAGCGCGCGCTGATCGGCGTCCCGACGCCGGACAAGTTCTTCGCCTTCACGGCCAACTCCCTGCAGGCAGGGGTGCTGTCCGAACTCGGGCTGACCTGCGCCTACAAGGAAGTCGCGGGCAAGCTCAGCGACCAGACCCCACTCGAGTCACTGGCGCAGACCAAGGCGGACGCGATGTTCCTGACGGTCGATCCGGGCTCTCCGGTGGTCACCGACACCTGGAAGGGCAACTCGCTGTGGGACTCGATCCCGGCGGTCCAGACCAACCAGGTGCACACGGTCGACCGCGGCGTCTGGTCGGTGGGTCGCGGAGCGCTGTCAGTGCCGATGATGGTCCAGCAAACGGTCGACACCTTCGCCAAGGGCTGACCCGATGCAGACCACCACCACAACCCCGCCACGCGAAGCGGCCGATCGGATCCGGCCGCTCCGTGTCCCCCTCGCCGCCGGCGTACTCGTCCTGCTGATCGCCTGCGCACTCAGCCTGATGGTGGGCAGCAACGGCACAGCGTCCCCGGGCCAGGTCGTGCAGGCACTCACCGGCCACGCCGATCCGCAACTCACGGCCGCCGTGCAGAGCCTGCGGCTCCCACGGACCGTGCTGGCGTTGCTGATCGGCGCCGGCCTTGCGGTCGCCGGCGCGCTGATCCAGGGCGTCACCCGCAACCCGATCGTGGAGCCGTCGATCATCGGCGTGAATGCCGGCGCCGCACTCGCGGTAGCGCTGGTGACCTACACCCTCGGCGCCACCGCATTCCGCCTCGGCGGGATCAGCCTGATGCCGTTCGTCGCCTTCGCCGGGGCAGCGGCCGCGGCCGGGCTGGTGTTCGTGATCGTCGCCGGCGTCGACATGACACCGGGACGGGTGGCTCTCGCCGGCGTGACTGTGGCGCTCCTCGCGAACGCGCTGGTGATGAGTGTCGTCGTGCTCAACGACAACGCGGTGCAGTTCCTCCTGCGCTACCTGGTCGGTGGGGTCGACGGCGCGAGTTGGGCCGGCGTCCGAACCCTTTTGCCCTACAGCATCATCGGCCTCGGCTGCGCGTTCCTGCTGGCGAAGTCGGTGACCGTGCTCTCGCTCGGTGACGACATCGCCCGCGGTCTCGGCCTGCCGGTCGAGCGGGTTCGGCTGCAGGCACTGGCGCTCGTCGTCGTGCTGGCCGGTGCCGCCGTTGCGGTGGCCGGGCCGATCGCCATGGTCGGGCTGCTCGTTCCGCACATGGCGCGCTGGTCTGTCGGTACGTCGTACTTGCGGGTGTTCGGATTCAGCATCGTGTACGGCGGGGCGCTGCTGGTCACCGCGGATGTCGTCAGCCGAATCGTTGTCCCCAGCACCGAAGTCCCGGTCGGTGTACTGACCGCGGTGCTCGGCACGCCGTACTTCATCTATCTGGCCCGGCGCGGAAGGGGTGTCGTATGACGGTCCTGACCGAAGTGTTGCCGTCGGCAATGATCCTGCGGAGGGTCGGATACCGGCGCCGGCTGATCGTCGTCGGGCTGCTCGCCCTGGTAGTCGTCGCGTCGGTGATCAGCATCGGCATCGGCGCCGTACAGATCGACCTCAGCCGGATCCTCCGGGCGCTGACCGGGACCGGCACGATCGCCGATCACCGGATCGTCATCGGATTCCGGTTGCCGCGGATCCTGGTCGGCCTCTGCGTCGGCGCCGGCCTCGCGGTGTCCGGCGTCATCCTGCAGGCAGTCACCCGCAACCCACTGGCATCCCCCGCGGTGATCGGTGTGAACGGCGGAGCAGGACTCGCCGCACTGCTCGTACTGAGCTTCTCCAGCAGCGCCGCTGCCATCTGGCAGGTGCCGGCTGCCGCGTTCGCCGGTGCTGCAGTGGCCGGCGGTACGACGTACCTCCTGTCACGGCGGGACGGCATCGTCAACCCCGGCCGGCTGGCGCTGATCGGCGTCGCGTTCGGCGGACTGTCGCTGGCGTTGATCCAGTTGATCATCGTCACCACCTCCTTCACCGGTGACGTGCAAGCCGCGCTGCGCTGGCTGACCGGCAGCCTCTGGGGCCGGTCCTGGATCCACGTCGAACAGGTCGCTCCCTGGACCCTGGTGCTCATCCCACTGGCCTGGTTTCTGGCCGACCAACTCAACCTGCTCGGGCTCGGCGACGACGTACCCCGTGCCCTCGGCTCGCGGCTGGAGGCACTCAAGCTCGGGCTGCTGGCCATCGCCGTCGCACTGGCCGGATCCGCGGTTGCGGTCGGCGGCACGATCGCCTTCGTCGGCCTGCTCGCACCCCACCTGTGCCGCCGCCTCGTCGGACCCGGCCACCGCCTCCTGATCCCGGCCTCGGCTTGCATCGGCGCGCTGCTCGTGGTGGTCGCCGACGCTCTCGGCCGCGCGATCCTGCCGCCGGCGGAGATCCCGGTCGGACTGTTCACCGCGGTGCTCGGAGCACCGTACTTCCTGCTCCAGCTCCGGAAGGGACTGCACGCATGACTGATCATCCGCCCGCTCGGCTTCGCACCGAGAACCTGCGGCTCAGCTACGGCCCGTTGGTGGTGATCCCCGACCTGAGCATCGAGATCGAGGGAGGCGCGGTCACCAGCCTGGTCGGCCGCAACGGCTGCGGCAAGAGCACCCTGCTGCGCTGCATCGGCCGCCTGCTCGACGCGCGGTCGGGCCGGGTCCTGCTGGACGGCAAGGAGATCGCCGCGATCTCGTCCCGGGCCCTGGCACAACAGCTCGCGATCCTGCCTCAGGGCCCGACCGCGCCGGAGGGCATGACGGTGATGGATCTCGTCGAGCACGGCCGGTATCCCCATCGGCAGTTCCTCGGTATCAAGTCCGACGAGGACCGTCGCACGGTGGCGTGGGCACTCGAGCAGACCGGGATGTCCGACCTCGCGCACCGCCCGCTGGAACGACTCTCCGGTGGACAGCGACAGCGCGCCTGGATCGCGATGGCGCTCGCCCAGGACACCAGCATCATCCTGCTGGACGAGCCCACCACGTTCCTCGACGTCGCGTACCAGCTGGAGCTGATGGAACTGCTCCGGCGGCTGAACCGGGAGCACGGTACGACGATCCTGATGGTGCTGCACGACCTCAACCAGGCGGCGGCGTACTCGGATCGGATGGTCGCGGTCCGCGACGGCAGCGTCTACGCGAACGGCCGGCCGGACGAGGTACTGACCCGCACGATGGTGAGGGATGTGTTCGGTCTCGAGTCCGATGTGATCCCCGACCCGCGTACGGGCAGTCCACTGTGCATTCCGTACGCCATCGCGCCAAAGCCGGCGGTGGTGGCGTCATGAGGGTGAGTGTCGTCCAGCTCGGTTCCGGCTCGGACCGGGGCGCCAATCTGGACGCGATCGAGAAGGCGCTGCGGACCGCGGCCGAGAACGGCAGCTCACTGGCGGTGTTGCCCGAGGCAAGCATCTACCGCGGCCCGTTCGACTCCCGGTACGTCGAAGCCGAGGACGGACCGGCGATCGGGCGACTGGCCGGTCTCGCCCGTGACCTCGACCTCCGCTTGGTCCTCGGCGGGGTCTGGACAGCGTCGGACGACGCCCAGCGCGCCTACAACAGTTGCCTCGTGTTCGACCGTGACGGCCGGATCGTGGCGCGGTACCGGAAGGTCCATCTGTTCCGGCTGGACCGGCCGGGCGAACCAGCCGACGACGAGGCCGCGTTCACCGTCGCCGGTGACAACACCGTGGTCGTCGGGGCCGACGACGTCACGCTGGGGCTCAGCATCTGCTACGACCTGCGGTTCCCCGCGTTGTATCGAAGCCTGGCGAAGGCCGGTGCGACGGTGTTGACGGTGCCCGCGAACTTCTCCGCGTACACCGGCCCGGCGCACTGGGAGGCCTTGCTCCGGGCGCGTGCGATCGAGAACCTCTGTTACGTGCTGGCGCCCGCCCAGATCGGGGCCGACCTCACCGGGTTCACAGCGTACGGGCACAGCCTGGTGATCGACCCGTGGGGCACGGTGATCGCTCATGCGGACGACTCCCCCGCCGTACTCGTCGTCGACCTCGACCCGACCGTGATCCGGGCCCGGCGCGACGAGCTCAGATCACTCGAGCACGACCGACCGGACGTCTACGCCCAGCCGCCGAGGATCGAGGATCTCCATGGTTGACACGTTGTTGCACCAGGCAAGAATTGCGGCCGGGCCGTGGGCACTGGACGGCACCGCGGAACCGGTGTGGATCGCAGTCGACGGTGGCCGGATCACGGCGATCGGCCGGCCCGGCGAGCCCGCGCCGGCCGCGACCCAGGTCATCGAGTTGGACGGTGCGACGCTGCTCCCCGGCTTCGTCGACAGCCATACTCACCTGGGCTGGAGTGCGGAGGATCGCTGGACCGTGAACTGGTCGGACACGACCAGCCACGACGACGCACTGGAAAGCCTGCGGACGGTGGCTTCGCGAATCACCGCCGGCGACTGGGTGACAGGTGGCGACTGGCTCCCGGCGACACTGCCTGACCGTGACCTCCCAACACTCGACGAACTCGACCGCGCCACCGACGGTCGACCACTGTTCCTCCGGAGCCTCGACCACAGCACGGCATTGCTGAACAGCCTCGCGCTCGAGAGGTCGCGGATCAGTTCGGACACCCCCGATCCCGCCGGCGGCCGGATCGAGCGGTACGACGACGGCCGCCCGACCGGTGTACTCCGGGGTACCGCCGTGTGGAGCCGTCTGGCGGCGGGCGTCGTGCCACCGCCGAATCGAGCGAGACGGCTGGCCGAGATGCGCGATCTGCTCGCCGACCTGTCCAAGCGCGGCATCACCGAGGTGCACGACATCGCGACGTACCCGGTGGAGGATCGCCGGACAGCGATCCACCTCGAACGCTCCTTCACCGACGTCGGCCTGATCGACTCGCTGGCCGGCGAACTGTCAGTGCGCTACAGCTTCAGGCCGTCGATCTGGCGGGTCGACGACTTCACCGCCGTCGAACCGAACTCGCCGCTGATCTCGTTCGGCGGGTTCAAGATGTCGCTCGACAACGGCTGGTACTCACAGCCCGGCGGACCGCGGATCGACTCGTTCCGGTACCCCGGTGCCGATGAGGCCGGTCGGCTCGGGAAGCGTGCGGATGCCCTCGGCGCCGCGCTGTCGATCCACGCGATGGGCGACCTCGGCGTCGCCGAGGCGCTCGACATCCTGGCCGGACTACCGTCCCGCGCCGGTACGTCGTTGCCACCGCACCGGGTGATCCACGCTCGCCGGATCCAGCCTCAGGATCTCGCCCGCGTCGCCGCGCTGGGCGTAGCGATCGAGGCACAGCCCTGGGAGATCGTTGCCCAAGGCCCAATCCTGACCGCCCGCGGCGACGAGGAGTTCGGTCGCGGGATCAGTCCGTACCGGAGTCTGCTGAACGCCGGCGCCGTCGTGACCTTCGGCTCCGACCGGCGGCTCGGGCTGCGGGTGGACCAGCGCGACACCGATCCACTCGTCGCGGTTCAGCTCGCGGTGACCCGGACCGGCGCCGATGGCCGGACCTTCCAGCCGGAGCAGTGCATCACACTCACGGAGGCGATGGCCTGTGCCACCACAGCCGGGGCCGTAGCCGCCGGTGCGGCCGCGGGCCGCGGCCGGATCGCCGTCGGGTACGACGCCGACCTAGTGGCCCTGGGCAACGACCCGTGGACGCTGCCTGCCGACCGGATCGCCGAGGCGCGGCCGGTACTGACGATGAGCGCCGGCCGGATTGTCTTCGGCGGTGGTGCGTGATGACCGTCGTTCGGGTCCCCCGGACCGCGCACGCGTTCGTCTTCGATGCCGCGACGACCCCGGCCGTCCGGGTGAGTCCGGGGACGTCGCTCGTGGTCGAGACCTACGACTGCTTCTCCAACAAGGTCTCCTCCGCCGAGCAGGTGTTCGGCCGCGAGCAGGATCTGATGGACCTGATCGGGCACTACAACCCGGTGACCGGGCCGATCTTCGTCGACGGCGCCGAGCCCGGCGACCGGCTCGCCGTACGGATCGATCGGATCGAGCTCGGCACGCTGGCGCCGTACGCCGCGACGCTTGTCACAGGCGACTCCAAGGGTGTGTGCGGCGGGCACTGGAGTCCACTCGAGAACGGATTGCCGGACACGCGGATCTGCCGGATCGATGGAGACACGGTGGTCTTCCCGACCGGGGTCGGCGATCTGCTGCTGCCAGTCCGCCCGATGGTCGGCTCGATCGCGACCGCGCCCGCCGCCGGATCGGCGAGTTCGCTGGAGTTCGGCCCGGGCCACGGCGGCAATGTCGACTGTCCCAGCGTCACGGTGGGATCGACCGTACTACTGCCCGTCAACGTCCCCGGAGCACTCCTGTCCCTCGGTGACGTGCACGCCTCGATGGGTGACGCCGAGGTCACCGGCACGGCCCTCGAGACCAACGCCGATGTGCACATCACCGTCGACGTTCTCAAAGGCAAGGACGAGCCGGTCACGCCTCGGCTCGATACCGCCGCGACGATCGGATCGATCGGGTGCGAGTTCGGTGCGCCGCTGGAGACGAACCTGCGGCACGCCTTCACGGACCTGATCGAACGGCTGCACACCGGTCACCGGTTGACCAGGGTCGAGGCGTACGAATTGCTCGGCGCCGCCGCACGGGTCCAGGTGAACCAGTGCGTCGCCGGCGGCTGGACAGCGGCGCACGTGAGCATCGCGCGATCCGTCCTGCCGGCGGGCTGGCGGTGACAGATATGCTGCATACCGAGCGTCATCCACTGTGAGGGGCGGACCGAGATGCCGTTGCCAGGCGGCGACAAGATGCCGATGCGGGTCAACGCCCAGGACATCGCGTACGAGCGACTGAAAGACTGGATCGTCAACGGGCCGCTCGAGCCAGGCGAGAACATCCGCGACCTGGAGGTCGCCTCGATGCTCGGGGTCAGCCGGACTCCTGTTCGCGAGGCGCTGATCCGGTTGTCCCAGGAAGGCCTCGTGGACATCGCGCGGGGCCGCAGCACGCGGGTCGCCGATCTGCAGTTCGGCCGCGCCGTACACCTGTACGAGCTCGGCGGCGTACTGGATGCGTACGCCGCCGAGACCGCAGCCGGGAGCCTCGACGACGACGCGCTCGGCCGGATGCGTGCGATGCTCGACGAGATGGCCGGCGCCGACGTCGGCCGGGTGCAGCAACTCGACGAAGAGTTCCACGACGTGTACTACCTCGCCGCCGGCAACCCGGTGCTGATGAGCTTCCTCGAACTGGTCAAGGTCGAGCTGCGCAGGATCGAGCGGGCCGCGTTCCGCGACGAACAGATCCGCAAGGAAGCCTTCGAGGAGCACACCCGGATACTGGCCGCGCTCGAGGCGCGGGATCCGGCCGGCGCCCGCGACGCCGCACTGAAGAACTGGCGCAACTCCTGGGCCCGGATCAAGGCCTGGATCGAACCGCAGACCGGCACGGTCCACCCCGACCACGACCGCATCGCCTGAGCTGTCCTCAGATCAAGCCTTTTCGGCGAGGGCGGCCAGGCCTGCTGTGATGACGGTTATGCCGAACTCGAAGCGTTCGTCGCCGGTGGCGCCGGCGGTGAGGGCGCCGGCTAGGGCGAGGGTGAAGGGAAAGCGGTCAGCCGGGAGGGACTCGAAGTACGTGCGCAGGCCGCCGACGAAACCTTCGATGTCTTCTGGTGTCCAGGCCGAGGCGCCCTGGACGGACTCTTCGAAGGCGATCGCGGTCACATAGAGCGGGATCAGGTCGACCGCCCACGCGGCTGCCTGGTCGGGAAGATTCCCGGCCTTGAGGATGGCCAGGAAGCGTTCGGTGCTGAGCAGGGCCTGCTCTCCCAGCGGCACCTGGCCGATCGCCGCCCGGGCGACGCCGGGGTTCGCGCGCATCACGCGGAGCATCTCGCGCATCGCGTCCTTCAACTGCTCCTGCCAGCGCTCCGGATCCGCTGTCTCCGGGAGCCGCATGTCCGAGGCCGCGCGGTCGACGAGGAGTTGGTCGAGTTCCTTCTTGTTCGCGACGTGGGCGTAGAGCGACGCCGGACCGGTGCCGAGAACCTGGGCGACCTTGCGCATCGAGACGGCGTCGTACCCCTGGTCGACCAGTAGGCGCATGGCCGCGTCGACGATCCGGTCCCGGGTGAGCGGTTCCTTCGGGGTGCGGGTGGGCTTCGCGGGGCTGATCGGCTGCCAGGGCGACTGGGTCATGGGACCACTGTAGCGAACACCGTACTTGACAGGAACAGTGTTCGTGAGTAGAACAGTGTTCGTTAACGAACACCGTTCGCGCCACGTCCTCCAGGAGCCACCGATGAGCACCTCGACCACCACCCCACCGGAGCCACCGGCCACCCAGACCGCCGCCTCCACGGCCACCGGCGAGACCAACGCCACCCAAGCCACCACCAAGACCGCACCCGGCGCCACCGGTCCGACAACCACCTCCAACGGGACGAGCGGTACGCCGTACAAGTGGCGCTGGATCGTGCTCGCGACCGTGCTGATCGCGGAGATCATGGATCTTGTCGACGCGACGATTGTCAACATTGCGGCGCCGTCGATCCGGGCCGAGCTCGGTGGGTCCGAGTCCGCGATGCAGTGGATGCTCGCCGGCTACACGCTCGCCTTCGCGATCGGGCTGATCAGCTTCGGCCGGCTCGGCGATCTGGTCGGTCGCCGGCGGTTGTTCCTCATCGGCGCTGTCGGCTTCACGGTCGCGTCCGCGGTCTGCGGGTTCGCCACCTCACCGGAACTGCTGATCGGCAGCCGGGTCGCACAGGGACTGCTCGGCGCGGTGATGATCCCGCAGGGGTTCGCGATCCTGAAGGCGGTCTTCCCGGCGGAAGAGATCGGCAAAGCGTTCGCGATGTTCGGTCCGGTGATGGGATTGTCTGCAGTCGCCGGCCCGATCATCGCCGGCGTGCTGATCGACGCGAACTGGTTCGACGCCGGCTGGCGGATGATCTTCTTCATCAACGTCCCGATCGGCATCGCCGCCCTGGTCGGCGCGCTCCGGTTCATGCCCGAGGTGAAGACACCCGGCGCGTCCCGGCTCGACACCGCAGGCGTCGTACTGGTCAGCCTCGCGTCCGGGCTGCTGATCTACCCGCTGGTCCAGGGCCGCGAGCTCGGCTGGCCGGCCTGGTCGATCCTGATGATGGTCGGGTCCGTCGGAGTGTTCGCGTTGTTCGGTTGGCGTGAGCGCCGGTCCGGCAACCCGGTCATCGACCCGTCGCTGTTCCGCAGCCGCGGGTACGTCGCCGGCCTCGCCGTCATCACCACGTTCTTCCTGGCGATGTCCGGCTTCATGCTGGTCTTCAACCTCTTCACCCAGCTCGGTCTGCACTACAGCCCGCTGAAGGCCGGCCTTGCGATGGTGCCGTTCTCGCTCGGCATCGCCATCGGCGCACCGCTGTCCGGCGGCCTGCTCGCACCGAAGTTCGGGCGCAAGGCGCTGCAGCTCGGGGTCGCGGTGATGACTGTGGCGATGGGCGGCGTGTGGCTCACCCTGCACACGTACGGCGACGCCACCACGATCTGGAACCTGGTCCCGGCAACCCTCGCGACCGGGATCGGTGCCGGACTGGTGTTCGCCCCGCTGTTCGACATCATCCTGGCGTCGATCGACGACCGGGCGGCGGGTTCGGCGTCCGGCGTACTGACCGCGATGCAGCAGTTCGGCGGTGCGATCGGGGTCGCGGTGATCGGCACGATCTTCTTCCAGCTGCTGCCGGCGCATGCGTTCCTCGGCGCCACCAAGACCGCGGTACTGGTCGCGATCGGCATGTTCCTGGTCAGCCTCGCCGTCACCTGGCTGCTACCGAAGCGCGCCCGCGAGGGCACACCCGCGCACTGAAGGACCCCACGACCCGCAGTTCAGGCAGCGTGGCGCCGGAACTGGTCCGGACACGACGAAGCCCCCGGCACCAACAGGTGCCGGGGGCTTCGAGGAGGCTCAGTTGAACGAGTCGCCGCAGGCGCAGGAGCCGGTGGCGTTCGGGTTGTCGATCGTAAAGCCCTGCTTCTCGATCGTGTCGACGAAGTCGATCGAGGCGCCCTTCAGGTACGGCGCACTCATCCGGTCCGTGACCACGCTCACGCCGCCGAAGTCGGCCACCACGTCACCGTCGAGCTGACGCTCGTCGAAGAACAGCTGGTACCGCAGCCCGGAGCAGCCACCCGGCTGCACGGCGACCCGCAGCGCGAGGTCGTCGCGGCCTTCCTGCTCGAGCAGCGCCTTCACCTTGGCGGCGGCCCCGTCGGTGAGGAGAACACCCGTGGCGACGGTCTGCTCGGTCTGCGCTTCAGTCATTCCTGACTCCAGTCATCTCGTGAGCGCCCGGCTGCTGTGTGGGCAAGCAGCCGCGCGCGGAAAGTCCGCTGTCATTTCGGACCAACAAGCGCCGATCCGGAACCATTCCCATGGTCGCACACCAATTTCCAGGATCAACAACCCCGGTCGCAGGGTGATCAGCGGGCCCAGGTCCGGGCGACACGCTCCGCAACCGCCGCCAGGGAGCCGTGCGGGTCGGCGAAGGCGCGCTCCTCCCCCACCGCGTCGACCAGCGAGTACGCCGACTCGACACCCATCGTGCGCATCTCGCGGGAGCCGATCTGGACCTTGCCGGCCAGGACCACGCACGGGCGCATGGCGTCGTTCGCGACCTTCGCGACGCCGGCGATCACCTTGCCGTCGCGGGACTGGAAGTCGAACGCGCCCTCACCGCTCAGCACCAGGTCGACCCTCGACGCCTTCTCCTTCAGGCCGGTCAGGTCGGCGACCAGGTCGATGCCGGAGATGCGCTCGGCGCCGAGGAGTAACAGCGCGTAGCCGAGACCACCGGCGGCGCCGGCGCCCTTCTGGTCGGCGGTCTTCCGGCCCGCCAGCTCGGCGAACCTGGTCAGCCAGCCGTCGACCGCCGGCTTGTGTTCGTCGGTGATGCCCTTCTGGGAGCCGAAGATGTTGGTCGCGCCGCGCAGACCGAGCATCGGGTTCTCCACGTCACTCGCCGCGACGAACTCGATCCCGGCCATCCGCTCCCGGGCCGGCTCCAGGTCGACGGCGGTCAGCTCCGCGAGCCCGGTGGCACCGGCGTCCAGGCGGCCTCCGGTCGCGGTTGCACCGAGCGCCGCCAGCAGTCCGGCGCCCGCGTCGTTCGTCCCGGAACCGCCGAGTCCGAGGATGATCCGCTTCGCACCGGCCTCCACCGCGGCCGCGATCAGCTGACCCACGCCGTACGTCGTCGCGTCCTCGGGCCGGCGTTGCTTCGGCTCCACCAGGTGCAGGCCGCACGCCTGCGCAGTCTCGACGTACGCCGTTTCGCCCGCGAGCAGCACGGTCGCCGGGGTGTCGTCGCCCAGCGGGCCACGGACGGTGACGGACAGGAGCGTCCCGTCGACGACGGCGGACAGCACGTCGATGAACCCGGGACCGCCGTCGGCCATCGGCGCGACCAGCACCTCGGCCTGCGGATCCCGCCGCCGCCACCCTTCCTCGATCGCCGCGGCCGCCTCGACGGCCGTCAGCGTGCCCGCGAACTTGTCCGGCGCAATCAGCACTCGCATGCCGATATCCTCTCCCACGGGCTGCGTTGACGTGCGCGCGTGCCGTCAGTTGGATCGTCAACATGAAGACAATCCTCTTCGCGTTGCGCGTGAGTGACCTCGAACGTTCGCTCGCCTTCTACCGGACCGTTGGCTACACCGAGCTCACTACGGTCCCGTTCGAGGACGGGTCCAGCCTGGTCTGGCTGAAACTGCCCGACGAGCCGGCGGTGTCGCTCGAGCTGGTGCACCGCCCGGCCGACGGGCCGGTTGTCCTGGGCGGGTTCGCACACTTCGCGATCGAGGTCGAGTCGCTGAGCGCAACCGTCGACCGGCTGAGCGCTGCTGGTCTCGAGCCTGGCGCTGTCGAGTTGCCAGGAGGTCAGGACGGTCCGAAGACGTCGTGGGTGACAGACCCCGACGGCTACCGCATCGAGCTGGTCGAGTGGCCACCCGGCGGCCCACCCACCCCCGAGCAGCCGTGACCAGTCAGCGGCGGAACAGGCGGCGGAGGACCAGAGCCACAACTGCCCCGATCAGGTAGGGCCGGACGCGCCGAGCCAGTACCGGCAGCATGGTCGCAGCCAGGTTGAGCGCCGGCGGCTCAGAAGCCGCGCCGGAAGCGGACGATGTACCGAGGTCCGAGGTAGGTGCTGATGGGTCAGCGGGCTGATCCGCACCGGCAGCCCGCGCTGGGCCTGCGGGCTGGGCTGGGTCCGCGGGCTGGGCTGGGTCCGCGGGCTGGGCTCGGTCCGCGGGCTGGGCTCGGTCCGCGGGTTGGGCTGGGCCGGCGGGCTGGGCGTGGGCAGTGGGTTCGGTGGAGGGAGCGGACGCCGCCGGACTCGCGGAGGTGGTGGAAGAGGCGGACGCCGCCGGAGTCGCGGGGGTGGTGGGGGTTTGGAGGGTTGTGGTCAGGCAGGTGGTGAATTGGTCCAGGAGGCGGTCGGAGACTTCTTGGATGAGGCCTCGGCCGAATTGGGCGGGGCGGCCGGTGATGGTCAGGTCGGTGTCCACGGTGACCTGGGTCGACGTGGCGTCGGCCGCGCTCAGGCGGGCGACTACCCGGACGCTGGCCGTGCCGTTGCCCCGGCGGTCCTTGCCCTTGGCCTCGATCACGGCGTGATGGTCGGACTCGTCGCGCTCGACGAACGTGCCGTTGCCGGAGTACAGGAGTGACACCGGCCCCAGCTTCACCTTGCAGGAGCCGGTGAACTCGTCACCCTCGGCCGACGTCAGGGTGGCGCCGGGAAAACACGGCACCACCCTTCCGAGGTCGTTGAACGCGACCCACGCCTCGTCGACGGGAGCCGGTACGACGAACTTGTGCTCGAGCTTCATCCGGTCCCCGCCGCCGCGAGCACCGCACGCCGCGTCAGCACCGACGCGAGATGCCGCCGATAGTCGGCATCACCATTGAGGTCGGAGACCGGAGACGTCCCGTCGGCCGCCCGGGCCGCGGCCTCGCGCACGGCCTCCGGGGTCGCGGGCCGACCGACCAGCGCGGCCTCGACCGCGCTCGCCCGGATCGGGGTCGAGCCCATGTTGGTGAGCCCGACCCGCGCCTCCGCGATCGAGTCCCCGTCCAGCCGAACCGCGGCCGCCACGGCCACGATCGACCATTGCTGCGCGACCCGGTTGAACTTCTCGTAGTGCGCGCCCCAGCCGGTGTACTTCGGTACCCGCACCTCGACCAGCAGTTCGTCCTCGGCGAGCGTCGTACTGAACACGCCCTGGAAGAAGTCGGCAGCGGCCTCGGTACGTCGGCCGTCCGGGCCGGCGATCACGAACGACGCGTCGAGGGCGACCGCGACAGCGGGCAGGTCACCGGCCGGGTCGGCATGCGCCAGCGAACCGCCGAACGTACCGCGGTGCCGCACCTGCGGATCGGCGATCGTTGCCGTCGCCAACGACACCAGCCGGGCGTGCTCTCCGACCAGCGGATCGGCTTGCACCGTGCTGTGCGGGGTCATCGCACCGATGACCAGCGCGTCGCCGTCGTCGCGGACGCCCTGCAGTTCGGCGATCCGCCCGATGTCGACAATCGTCTCGGGCGCCGCGAGGCGTAGCCGCAGGACCGGCGTCAGGCTCTGGCCACCGGCCAGCACCTTCGCGTCGGGCTGCTCGCGCAGGAGCGCGACCGCTTCGTCGACCGTCGACGGCGTGAAGTACTCGAAAGCTGCCGGGATCATGACCGCGCCCCTTCCTGCAAGGCCTTCCAGACCCGGTACGGCGTACAGGGCATCGGCACGTCCGACACGCCGAGGTGACGGACGGCGTCGACAATCGCATTGACGACAGCAGGCGTCGAGGCGATCGTGCCTGCCTCGCCGACACCCTTCACGCCGAGCTGGTTCGTCGTCGAAGGAGTCTCGGTCCGGGCGGTGGTGAACGACGGCAGGTCGGCCGACGACGGGACCAGGTACTCGACGAGGGACCCGCTCACCAGGGTGCCGGTCTCGTCGTGCACGGCCTCCTCGAAGAGCGCCTGCGCGATGCCCTGCGCCAGACCGCCGTGGACCTGACCCTCGACGATCATCGGATTGACGACAACCCCGACATCGTCGACGCTCACGTACGACCGGATCGTGGTGGCACCGGTCTCGGTGTCGACCTCGACCGCACACAGATGCGTACCGTGCGGGAAGGAGAAGTCCTCCGGATCCAGCGTCGCGTCGGCATCCAGGCAACCTTCCGCGGAGCCGTCGAGCTTGTGCCCCTGGAAGACCGCGAACGCGAGCTCGGCCATCGTCATCCCCGACTCGGTTCCGCGGACGCCGTACCGGCCGCCCGCGAACTCGAGGTCGTCGACATTTGCCTCCAGCAACTGTGCCGCGATCGGCTTGGCCTTCTCGATCACCCGGTCGGCCGCGGCGAGCACCGCCATCCCACCGACCGCCAGCGACCGCGAGCCGTAGGTGTCCAGGCCGCGCGGCGCGACCTGCGTGTCACCGTGCAGTACTTCGATGTCCTCGAAGCCGACGCCGAGCCGGTCGGCCACGATCTGGCTCCACGCGGTCTCGTGTCCCTGCCCGTGCGGACTCGTCCCGGTGATGACCTCGACCTTTCCGGTCGGCAGCATCCGGATCGCCGCGTGCTCCCAGCCACCACCGACGTACCCCATCGAGCCGAGCCAGCGCGACGGCGCCAGCCCGCACATCTCGGTGTACGTCGAGACGCCGATGCCGAGCTGGACCGGGTCGCCGGACTCCCGGCGCTTGCCCTGCTCGGCGCGCAACTCGTCGTACCGGAAGAGCTCGCGGGCCTTCGCGGTCGCGGCCTCGTAGTTGCCGGAGTCGTACTTCAGCCCGGACACCGTCGCGAACGGGAACTCCTCGTGCTTGATCCAGTTCCGCTCCCGGATCGCCAGCGGGTCGGCCCCGACCTTCGCGGCCAACTCGTCCATCAGCCGCTCGACCGCGAACGTCGCCTCCGGCCGGCCCGCGCCGCGATAGGCGTCGGTCCAGGTCTTGTTCGTGAAGACGTTCGTGCACTTCAGGTGGTACGACGGGAACTTGTAGATGCCGTTGTACATGAAGGCCCCGAGCAACGGGATCGCCGACGTGACCAGGCCGAGGTAGGCACCCATGTCGGCCAGCAGTTCGACCTTGAGACCGGTCACGTCGCCGTCGTTGGTCGCGGCCAGCGTCAGCTTCTGCCACTGGTCCCGGCCGTGGTGGGCGGCCATCAGCGACTCGGACCGGGATTCGGTGTATTTACAGGGCTTCCCGGTCCGCCGGGCCGCGATGACGGTGAGCACTTCCTCGGGGGTGAACTGGAGCTTGCCGCCGAACCCGCCGCCGACGTCCGGCGCGATCACCCGGATCTTGCTCTCCGGGATGCCGAGCACGAGCGCGATGAAGATCTTGACGAAGTGCGGTACCTGGGTCGACGACCACACCGTCATCTGTTCGGGCGTCGGATCGACGACAATCGACCGCGGTTCAATGAACGCCGGGATCAGCCGCTGCTGGCGGATCTCCTTCTCGATCACGATTCCGCCGTCGCGGGCGGCCGCGATCGCGGCCTCGACATCGCCACCGGTGCCGGCCGAGGCCGAGTCGAACGACCACACCGCCGACACGTTGGTGCCCAGGTCCGGATGCGCGAGCGACGCGTCGGTCGCGGCCTGGCGCAGGTCGAGGACGGGCGGCAGTTCCTCATAGTCGACGTCGATCAGGTCGGCGGCGTCGTTCGCCTCGGCCGCGTTCCGGGCCACGACCATGGCAACGATCTCGCCGGCGAACGCGACGTGGTCGACCGCCATCGACGGGTGTACCGGTGCCTTCTGCTCCGGCACGATCGCCCAGGCGTTCGGCAACGCACCCTGCTCGTCGGCGATGTCGGCCCCGGTCAGTACGGCGACCACCCCGGTGGCGGCCCGGGCGGCCTCGGTGTCGATCGCGGTGATCCGCGCATGCGCGAACGGGCTGCGCACCATTGCCAGGTGCAACATGCCCGGAAGCACGATGTTGTCGGTCCAGCGCGTCCGGCCGGTGACGAGGCGGGCGTCCTCCTTGCGCCGGCGCGGGCTGCCGACCTCTGCGGCCGGGCGTGCCTCGGTGGTGGTCATTGCGCACCTCCCGCAGCGGCGGCGGCGCGGACGGCCTTGACGATGTTCTGGTAGCCGGTGCACCGGCAGAGGTTGCCTTCGAGCCCGAGCCGGACGTCGTCCTCGGACGGGTCCGGATTGTCGGCCAGCAGATCGATGGACTGCATGATCATTCCTGGCGTGCAGTAGCCGCACTGCAACGCGTGGTTCTCGTGGAAGGCCTGCTGCATCGGATGCAACTGCCCATTGGCCGCGAGACCCTCGATCGTCGTCACCTCGTGCCCGTCGGCCTGGACCGCGAACACCGAGCACGACTTCACACTCCGGCCGTCCAGGTGAACCGTGCAGGCTCCGCAGTTGCCGGTGTCACAGCCGACCACGGTCCCTGTCTTCCCCAGTTGCTCGCGCAGATAATGCACGAGCAACGTGCGCGGCTCCACTTCGTCCGTGAAGCTGCTTCCGTCGACCTTCACCGTGATCCGGGTCATCGCCCGCCTCCAGAAGTGAGCCAAGTCGTCCGTCCGATCCTGCTCTCCTGTGATGTCCACCACAAGAGATGTTCAATGGTGAATCGGTCCTGCCACCGTCGACAGCCGGTCGCCGGCACCGCCCCACCGCAGGGCGATGATCTCGGCTGCGATGCTGACCGCGGTCTCCTCCGGCGTCCGCCCACCGAGGTCGAGACCGATCGGGCTCGCCAGCCTGGCCAGTTCCTCCTCGGTCAGTCCCGCCTCGAGCAGCCGCTTCACGCGGTCGTCGTGAGTCCGCCGCGAGCCCATCGCCCCGATGTAGGCCAGCGGCGGCAACCGCAACGCCACCTCCAGCAGCGGTACGTCGAACTTCGGGTCGTGGGTCAGCACACAGATGACGGTCCGTCCGTCGATCCGCCCGGCCTCGGCCTCGGCCTTCAGGTAGCGATGCGGCCAGTCGACAATCACCTCGTCGGCCGACGGGAACCTCGACGCCGTCGCGAACACCGCCCGCGCATCGCACACCGTCACCCGATATCCCAGGAACGATCCGAGCTTCGCCACCGCCGCAGCGAAGTCGATCGCACCGAACACCAACAGTCGCGGCACCGGCGCGTGCGACGACACGAACACCCGCATCCCCTCGCCGCGCCGCTGCCCGTCCGGCCCGTACTCCAACGTCTCAGTCCGCCCGCTCGCCAACAGCCCGCGCGCGTCGTCGGCCACCGCGTCGTCGGCCCGCGATGACCCGAGCGTCCCCGCAATCGGCTGACCGACCGGGCGCACCACCATCCGGCGACCGACCCTTGCCGGATCGGGATGCGCGATCACGGTCGCCACCGCCACCGGCCGCCCGGCCTCGACGTCGGCCGCCACCTCTCCCAGCTCGGGGTACGACGAGCGATCGACTCGCTCGACGAAGATGTCGATGATCCCGCCACACGTGAGCCCGACGGCGAACGCCGACTCGTCGCTCACGCCGTACCTCTGCAGCATCGACTCGCCGGACTCGAGGATCTCCTCGCCCAACTGGTACACCGCGCCCTCGACACACCCTCCTGACACGCTGCCGACCGCCTCCCCCTCAGGCCCGACCAGCATCGCCGCACCCGGCGACCGCGGAGCCGACGAGAACGTCGCGACAACAGTGCCCACGGCAACCGACTCGCCCGCGCGCCACCACTCCATCAATCGCTCGAGCACATCACGCATCGGCAACCACCTCCAGGAGATCGGCAAAACTGGCCAGGCTGTGCCCCGCGACGAGTTCGTCCAGATACGGGAGCACCGCAACGATCCCGGTCTGCACCGGCAGGTATCCGGGCTTGCCGCGATGCGGATTCAGCCAGACCACCCGATGCGCCAGCGCAGCTAGCCGCTGCACCTGTGCACCGAGCAACGTGGTGTCGCCGCGTTCCCAACCGTCGCTGCACACCACCACGATCGACCGGCGCGCCATCCCTCGCTGGCCCCACCGGTCGAGAAACACCTTGAGCACTTCACCGAGCCGGGTGCCACCCGACCAGTCCGGTACGACGCTCCCCGCCGACCGCAGCGCGGACTCCGCATCGCCTCGGCGCAACGCCGGAGTCACCCGGGTCAACCGAGTCCCGATGGTGAACACCTCCACCGACCGTGGAGCTCGCTGGACCATCGTGTGCGCGAGCCGCAACAGGCTGTCGGCGTACGGGCGCATCGAACCGGAGACATCGACCAGTACGACGACCCGGCGCGGTCGGGTGCCGCGGCGACGGTAGCGGACGCGGGCGGGCTCGCCGACCTGCCGCAGTTGGGCCCGGAGCGTCCGCCGTGGATCGATGTCGCCGCGATGTGATGGACGTCGCCGGACAGTACGACGTACCGGGATCCGGGGCCGCAGGGACCCGAACAGTCGGTTCAGGTGGGCCCGATCACTCGAGGACAGTTCGGCGACGTCGCGGTGCCGGAGGACTTCCGTCGTACTCGCCGAGGCGTTCGACGACTGGTCGCCGTCCTGGCTTCCCGCACTGTCGTCCACCTCGAGGGCAGCCTGCACCGAGGACTGCGCCGTCGTACGCCGGGCCGCGCCGTTCGACCGTTCTCCGGAGAACCAGGCGGCGAACACCTCGTCGTACCGGGCGGTGTCGTCGGGTCCCGTGCACAGGGCGGCGCGGCCGGCCCAGTAGACATCCGCGGTAACGCCCGCGTCGAGCGTGGCGACCGCTTGGAGGAAGAGCTGCACCCGATCGGAAGTGACCGCCAGTCCCGCGTGCCGGAGCGCCGACGCGAAGCCGGCCAACGCGAGATCTGGTGCGGCCATCTGTCCTCAGCTCCCCAGTAACCGGTCCAGTGATTCGCGCACCCGGTCGGTGTCCTCGCGGTACTTGAGCACGGCTCCCAACGTCGCCGCCGCGGTCTCCACGTCGAGGATCTCGGTGCCGAGGGCATCGAGTGCGCGAGCCCAGTCGAGCGTCTCGGCCACCCCGGGCGGCTTGAGCAGATCCAGCTCACGCATCCGCTGCACCGAGCGCGCCACCTGCTCGGCCAGCCGGTGCGAGACCTCCGGCAGCCGGGTGCGGACGATCTCGACCTCGCGGGCCAGGCCCGGGTGGTCGATCCAGTGGTACAGGCAACGCCGCTTCAGCGCGTCGTGGACCTCGCGGGTGCGGTTCGAGGTGAGTACGACGATCGGCGGGGTCTCGGCGGTGATCGTGCCGAGTTCGGGGATGGTGACCTCGTACGTCGACAAGACCTCGAGCAGGAACGCCTCGAACTCGTCGTCCGCGCGGTCGATCTCGTCGACCAGCAGCACCGCCGGGCTCTCGCGGAGCGCGCGCAGCACCGGGCGGGCGAGCAGGAAGCGCTCGTCGAACAGCGACTTCTCGACCTCTTCGACGGCCGGGTCCGAGCTGGTCGCCTCGACCGTGCGCAGGTGCAGGATCTGGCGGGGGAAGTCCCAGTCGTAGAGCGCCTGGGTCGCATCGATGCCTTCGTAGCACTGCAGCCGGATCAGCTGCAGGTCGAGGGCTTCGGCGATCGCCGCGGCCAGGGAGGTCTTGCCGGTGCCGGGCTCGCCTTCGAGCAGCAACGGCCGGTGCAGGGCGAGCGCCAGGTACCCGACCGTGGCCAGGCCGTCGCCGGCCAGATATCCGGTTCCGCGCAGCCGCTCGGCGAGCTCTCCCGCGGAACCGAACAAGTTCATCTTTTCAGCATCCCGCAGCGGCGACGCCGTTGCCAAGGCTCAGCCGGGGTGATGTCCGTCCGGCAATTGGTGCACCGTGTCAACGTCGGCACCCTCTGCGACATCCGCACATTCAGCCTTTTCTGCTTGATGTTTCCGCAGATACTCCCGGGCTCCGCTGTCCCCCTGCGCAGTTGCGATGATCCCATCCCAGTGGTCCCGGCCCAGGAACACCGGGTGCCCCGGCTGGCCGTCGTACACCGCTCGGACCAACGCCGAGCGGTTCCCCGTGACCCGGCGTACCGCGGCTGCCGTGAGGCCTGGGACGTCGACCGGTACGACGACCACTCCGTCGACATCCTGCGGTGACGCCTTCAACCCCGCCCGGAGGGAGGCGCCCATCCCCTCGTCCCAGTTCGTTGCCTCGACCACCTGGACGGGCTCGTCGGCCAGGACCGCTCGGACCTGGTCGGCGGCGGCGCCGATGACGACCAGGACCGGAGCACAGCCGGAGTCGGCCAGGAGGCGGGCGGTCCGGACCACCCACGCCAGGCCGTCGGGGTCGCGGATCAGCGCCTTGGGTGTGCCCATCCTGCGGCCGGCACCGGCGGCGAGGACGAGGCCTGCGATCTTCACAACCGGAGAGTACCGATTTCACAGTCTGGGCAGTGATGTGCACCACGCGGCGAGGGGCACGCGGCATGGCACGATGTTTGACGTGACGACGATCGCGGACGGCCCGAAGTCCCTCCCGCTGCTGTTCCTGGGCCAGAGCACCGACCCCCACTCCGAGCGCGGGGTCGAGTGCCCCGGAGCGCTTCCTCCCGCCTCCGACCCGGACCTGGTCGAGCGCGCGCTGAAGGCCAAGGCGACCCTCGGCGACCAGGTGTTCGTGCTCGGGCACCACTACCAGCGCGACGAGGTGATCCAGTTCGCGGACGTCACCGGTGACTCGTTCAAGCTCGCCCGCGACGCCGCGGCCCGGCCGGACGCGCCGTACATCGTGTTCTGCGGTGTGCACTTCATGGCCGAGTCCGCCGACATCCTCACCAACGATCAGCAGACCGTGATCCTGCCGGACCTCGCGGCCGGCTGCTCGATGGCGGACATGGCCCGGATCCAGCAGGTCGAGGCGGCCTGGGAAGCGCTCGCGGACGCTGGTGTCGCGGACGTGACCGTGCCGGTCACCTACATGAACTCCAGCGCCGACATCAAGGCGTTCTGCGGCCGCAACGGTGGAGCGGTCTGTACGTCGAGCAACGCTGACACCGCGCTCGAGTGGGCGTTCGAGCAGGGCGAGAAGGTGCTGTTCCTGCCCGACCAGCACCTCGGGCGCAACACCGCCGTGCTGAAGATGGGCATCTCGCTGGACGAGTGCGTGGTGTACGACCCGCACAAGCCGGGTGGCGGGCTGACCCGTGAGCAACTGGCCGCGGCGAAGATGATCCTGTGGCGCGGGCACTGCTCGGTGCACGGCCGGTTCACCGCTGCATCGGTCGACGACGTACGGGCGCGCGTCCCCGGCGTGAACGTGATCGTGCACCCGGAGTGTCAACACGACGTCGTGTTGAAGGCCGACCTGGTCGGCTCGACGGAGTACATCATCCAGACCCTCGAGACGGCCGAGCCCGGTACGTCGTGGGCGGTCGGCACCGAGCTCAACCTGGTGCAGCGGTTGGCCAAGCAGCACACCGACAAGAACATCGTGTTCCTGGACAAGACGGTCTGCTACTGCGCGACGATGAACCGGATCGACCTGCCGCACTTCGTCTGGGCGCTGGAGAACCTGGTCGCCGGCCACGTGGTCAACCCGATCACGGTCGATGCCGACACCGAGAAGTACGCCAAGCTGGCCCTCGACCGCATGCTCGCTCTCCCGGGTAAGACCGCCCAGGACTAGGACGAAACGCGGGCCGGGGCGTACCACTCGGCGAGAAGGTCCGGGAGGCGGTCCGGACCCCAGCGGTCGACTGGAGTGATGCGGCCGTGGAGGGACGCAAGGCCCTTGGCGAGCTCGCCGACCACGTCGCCGCGCCAGGAGACCACGGCGCCATCTTCTGGGCCGACGATCACCGCGGGGCCGCCGCGGTCGACGCACACCACGGGGCACCCGGACGCCAACGCCTCGGTGACGGCCCAGCCGGCGGCCTCGCGGAGGGCCGGGGCGAGCAAGGCGTCGGCGCGGAACATTGCTGCCAGTACGTCCTCGCGCGGTAGCTGACCCATGAACTCGACCCGGTCGCGGACGCCCAGCTCCTCCGCCAGGTGCTCGGCGCGTCCCCAGTCCGGACCGTCGCCGATGATCCGCAGCTCCCAGTTCGCCGCCTCGGGACGCGCCAGCGCGCTGATCCCGAGCAACACGCCTTTCCACGGGATCAGCCGGCCGACGAACAGCGCGGTCTTCACCCCGGGCGCACCGAACGGTTCGTACGGGCCGGACGCGGTGAACCGCCGGATCGCGACGTTCGGCTGCACCACGATCTCGCGCGCGTACGGGCGGAAGGCCTCGGCCACATCCTTGTTCTGGGCAACCATCAGGTCGGCCTTCTGGGCCAGCTTCCGGCCGGTGAGGCGACGCCGGATGCCGGTGTAGGTACGCCGTACCAGCTCGGCCACCAATCCACGCGGCCCGAGCCAGTGCGCCATCGACAGCGGCGCGGTCGTCGATCCGCCGACCGGTCCCCAGATCACCCTCGCGGACGACTCCTCGACGACGCCGGCCTGCATCCAGTCGACCGCGAACGTCAGGTGGTGGATCACGTCGAACGAGTGCTCCGCATGCAACTGGCGCGCCGTACGCCGGGCCAGGCCCTGCCACAGCGGGTAGTACCAGTACACGTCGGCCGGGCGGCGACGCAGCCGCAAGACCCACTTCGGCATCTCAAGCGGTACGACGGTCAGCGCCGGAACCGGCCGGATCGCGAGCTCCTCGGCGATCTCGTGGGCGAACTTGCCCCGGGTGAGCAGCCAGACGTCGTGGTCCCGCGCCGCGGCCTTCGCCCAGGCCCAACCGGCACCCGGCTCCGACCCGCCCTTGGGCCGGCACGCGTACGCGCTGAGCAGGACCTTCGGCCGGGTCGGCATCAGCCCATCCCCTCCAGCAACCTGCGCAGATCCGTGCTCGAGGTGGACGCGGTGTACGGGAAGTAGTGCACCGACGCACCGACCTCACCGAGCAACCGCTCCAGCCGGGTCCCCTTCTCGGTGCCCTTCCAGTCGTCGCCCTTGAACAGGACGTCGTACCGGAGTTGCTTCCACATCTCGAACTTGTCGCTGGACCAGTCGCTGACCACCTCGTCGACCAGGCCGATCGCCCGGACGACCTCCATCCGCTCGTCGTGCGGCACCACCGGTGGTCGGCCCTTGATCCGCGCGACCACGTCGTCCTCGACCACACCGGCGATCAGGTGATCGCAGTGCTCTCGGGCCTGGCGCAGAATGTTCAGGTGGCCGATGTGGAACATGTCGTACACACCGGGTGCGTAGCCGACGATCCCCATCAGCCCACCCCCGGCTGCAGGGTCGCCATCTCCCGGTACCACTTGGCGATCGCAGCCGCCAGGAACACCAGGTTGGCCGCGAGCAGGGCGCCGTACAGCACGATGAACAGCGACGGGGTGCCGAAGGCCAGGAACACCAGGCAGAGGACGCCGTAGTCGGTCGGTGCGATGAGCAACGACTTGACCACCGAGTCGCCGCGCTGGTTGGGCTGCTGCGTCACACCGTGGCGCCGGCGCAGCTGGTCGATCAGGATCAGGCCGAAGAACAGCACCGACGACATGCAGACGTAGCCGAGCGGGATCAGCAGCAGCAACTCGTTGCTGAAGGCATCGAAGCGGAAGAACGAGATGAGTACCGCGCTGTGCAGCAGGACGATCTTGACCGCGTCGATCATGTGATCCAGCCACTCGCCCAGCGGCGATCCGCCACCGCGCAGCCGGGCCAGCTGGCCGTCCGCGGAGTCGAGGCCGTAGCCGAGCACCAGCAGCGCGGTCACGATCAGCGCGAGCCCGAGCGACGGCCGGACCGTCGCAACCAGCACGATGCCGATCAACGAGCAGAAGCCGGACGCGAGGCTCACCTGGTTCGGCGTACGCCGGCCGAGGAACGCCGCGGCCGCGAAGACCCGGCCGATCCGCCGGTTGACGAAGCGCGAGTACGCCGGTGTCCCGGCTGACGGCTTCTGAGCCCGGGACAGCTGACCGACGACCTCACCCAGGGCGGTCATGCGACGGAACTGCGCGACTGCCGCTGATCGATGGCGGCGCGCAGGATCGGGCTGCGGGATCCGCGACCGGCCGGCAGGACGCTGACCAGCTCGCCCGGTATCCCGGCGAGTTCGTCCACGCCGAGCACGCCGTCGGTACCACTCGCAGCGAACACGGTCTGTACCCCTACTACGCCGGTCAGCCAGTCGGACCGTACGCCGTCCACCACAACCACCTCGTCGACGCAGCGCAGGTGCTCGATGATCTGGATGCGCTCCGGCAACGGCACGAACGGCCGCGTACCCCACGCGTCCATCGCCCACTCGTCGGTCAGTACGCCCACGACCAGCCGGTCACAGGTCTGCCCAGCCCGTCCGAGCACGTCGAGATGCCCGACGTGGAACAGGTCGAAGACTCCGGCCAGAAATCCGATCCGCGACAAACTCTGATCCCCCAGTGGCTCCGGGCAGGAGCCGTCTCTCGATGAGCCTCGACGGCCCGGTACGACGCGTCCCCCCGCGTCAGCGGCACTATACCGGTCAGTCACGGTCAGCCCGGCGTCCCCGACGCGTCCGCCCGCCCTCGGCGTGCCGCGCGATCGCATCGGTGTAGATCCTCTCCGTGGCCTCGAGGTCGCGCTCCGGGGTGAAGCGGTTGAGATAGACCTGTCGGGCTCGTTCGCCGAAGGCTATCGAAGTCCGGGGATCGGTCACCAACCCCAGGGCTTTGCGCAGCCCTTCCGGGTCGCCGGGCTCGGTCAGGGCGCCGGTCTCGCCGTCGTCCACCAACTCCGCCAGCGCTCCCAGCCGGGATGCGACCACCGGCACCCCGTGCGCGAACGCCTCCACCACCACGAGACCGAAGCTCTCATACGAACGCGCCGGTACGACGGCGGCGCGCGCGGACCGCAGTACTTCCATGCTGTCGGCCCACGAAAGTTGACCAAGTACCTGAATTGACAGGTCGTGCCGAGCGCGCTGCTCCGCCTCGGCGCGGAGCGTGCCGTCGCCGACGACGATCAGCTTCCCGAGCGAGGAATCCCACGCCTGCAGGAGATCCGCGAAACCCTTGTCGTCCTCCAGGCGGCCGAGGAACACGACCGCATCGCCGGCACCGCTGCGAACCTGCCCGGAGTGCGGGACGGCATGCGGCTTCACCGCGAACAGCTCGGGATCGAAGCCACCGGCGACGTACCGGTCGCGGACGAACTCCGACGGCGCGACGAGAGTGGTCACGTACCGCTGCCAGGTGTGCAGGGTGTTGTGGACGCCGATGCTCGTGGCCAGGGGCAACGTCTGCACCCGCGACTCGCGATAGCAGCTGTGCACCACACCGGCCCACGGAAGCTTGCCGACACAGGACTCGCACGGCTTGCCGTCACGCTGCAGGACTGCGTTGGCGCACATCAGCCGGAAGTTGTGCAGCGTCGCCACCACCGGAAGGCCCAGCCGGTACGCCGCTCGCAGCACCGAGGGACTGAACAGCGGGAACGTGTTGTGCACGTGCACGACATCGGGCCGATTTTCCTGCAATAGAAGTGTTAAATCGCGTTCGGCCGAAAATGACCAGACGGAGCGGAACGGTAACAGAGTGCGATCTTTTCGGCTCATCGCGGCGATATCGTCGCTGTTCCGGGCGTACAGGTCGACCTCATGTCCTGAGTTACGCAACAAATCAACCGTTTGCGCGACCACGGTGTTCTCGCCACTGGGTTGACCGGTCCGGTAACGGTTGTGCAACATGGCGACCCGCATGGCACTACCTTAAGTCTCGCGGTGGCTACACCTGGTTTCAGGGACCGCAACCCCGGAGGGTGCATTGAGGAAGTTGTGGTTCGCAGCGCTTATCGCTGCTGCGCTGTCAGTCGTTACGATCGCGCTCCCGGTGATCGCCAACGAGAACAAGGCGACAACCACCGCCAAGTCTCGTCAGGCGCGCGACACAGCCGCTTCCGGTGTGCTCCCCTCACACCGCGCACCCAAGCCGACGGCCACGCACCCGGCGACGTCGCCGCCGAAGGCCACCACCAAGCCGCCGTCGAAGAAGCCCACCACGCAGCCCAGCAAGCCGCCGTCCACCGAGCCGACCTCCCCCACCGGCCCGACGGTCCCCACGGCGGACGAGGGCGACGCCGGTCCGGCCTTCGCCGGTCCCTGCAGCGGCGTGGTGATCAAGCCTGGTGACGACGCCCAGTCGATCGTCAGCGCCAAGCCCGCCGGGACGACGTTCTGCTTCGCGGCCGGTCTGCACCGGATCTCCGACACGATCCGGCCGAAGGCGAACATGACGCTGGCCAGCGCGGCTCGCGCCGTACTGACCGGATCCGTCCCGCTGACCGGCTGGACCAAGTCCGGCTCGGCGTGGGTGGTGCGTGGCGCACTGCCGGCGGCGTACGGAGCGAGTGGGCAGTGTGAGGACAACGTCTCGAACATCTGCCACCTGCGGGAGCAGTTGTTCCTCGACGGCGCGCATCTGACCCGGGTCGGCAACACCTCCAAGGTCGCGCCGGGCACGTTCTACGCCGACTACGGCGCGAACGCGATCTACCTCGGCGACGACCCCGCCGGCCACTCGGTCGAGATGTCGAAGACATCGACCGCGATCGAGTCCGGGTCGACCGGTGTCGAGGTCCGTGGGCTCACCATCGAGCACTTCGCCAGCGCGCCGCAGGCCGGCGCCCTGGTCTCCGGGCCGGCCTGGAAGGTGGCGGCGAACGATGTGCGCTGGAACCACGCCGTCGGCGTGATGCTGGTCAAGGCGAACAACACCAAGGTCGAGAAGAACCTGATCCGCGACAACGGCCAGCTCGGCCTCGGGCAGTACAGCTCGGCCGACGCGACGGTGACGCGGAACGTGATCAGCTCGAACAACACCGACGGGTTCTGGATCGCCGACTGGGAGTCCGGCGGGATCAAGTCGACCCGCTCATCCGGCACCGTCAGCGGCAACCTGATCAAGGCCAACCGAGGCGTGGGGATGTGGGCCGACGTCGCCGACGACGGCCGGGTGATCAGCTCCAACCAGATCATCGGCAACTCCGCCGACGGGATCCGCTACGAGATCAGCCGGAAGGGGACGATCGAGAACAACACAATCACCAACAACGGCTTCGGCACCGGGCGCGGTTCGGGTACGTCGCTGTGGGACGGCGGCGGGATCAACATCAACACGTCGTCCGGCGTCACCGTCCGCGGCAACGTGGTCAAGGGCAACGTCAACGGCATCGCGATCCAGTCGCGGACCCGCGGCACCGGCCCGTGGGGCACGTACCTGCTGCGCGACATCAGCGTCACCGGCAACACGATCGAGATGACCGGCGGTACCCAGAGCACTGGCATCGTGAAGAACTCGGGCGCCGAGGTGCCCGACGGCGAGGTCGTGTTCAGCGGCAACAAGTACGTCCTCGACGTCCTGGGCGCCAAGCGCTTCTCGATGTTCGGCGCCAAACTCACCGCCGACGGCTGGCAGAAAGCCGGCCTGGACCTAGTAGGCAGCTTCCTCGCCAACTGACCACCGCTGGCACGGCATGCGCGAAGCGCTCAGGCGCGAGGACGTGCGGGTCGAGGAGAACGAACCCGGTCGGTGACCTCTGGCGGAGCGCTCCCGAGGTCCGGGTCCGGGCCCGGGTCGGGGTCGGGGTCCGGGCCCGGGTCCGGGTCGGGGTCCGGGTTCGGCTGAGGTGGCGGCGTGCAGCTGGACAGGAGGTGTCGGGCCGACAGGTAGTGCAGCTGAGCGTCGGTGCGTTCTGTGTACGGTGTCTCGCGAGTGCACTACCTGTCGGTCTGTACACCGCTGGTCGATGAGCCGCGCCGTCATCCTTGCCATGACGCTGCCGCCGGCCCGGACAACATCCGGGGACTGGGGACAGGGTCCGGGGAACTGTGGACAGGATCCGGGGACCTTGGACATGGCACGACTGGTCCGCGGTCCCCACTACTTGTCCACGGTCCCCAACTTCCTGTCCACGGTCCCCACTTCTTACCCGCGGTCCACCGGCGCGATCGATTGCCTGTTGCAACGGAGTTGGGGCTGGGTGCAACAGAAATTGCGCGGAAAGTATTGCCTTGGCTACCTGAGGTAGTAGTAGTCTGCAGACGAAGCCGCGCCATGGGGGGTGCGCTCAGGATCCACCTGTGCCCCCGGAGGCTCCGCAATGAAGACAGCTACCGCAGTTGTGGCGATCGTTGCAGTCGGCACCTTCGCCGCCACGACAGCCTTGCCCGCGCACAGTGCGCCCACCGACGACGTCTTAGTGCGGGGCGAGTTCAGCCTGTTACCCGCGGCACCCTCGGACAGCCTGTTGCCCGCGGCATCCCCGAACGGTCTGCTACCCGCGGCATCCCCGAACGGTCTATTGCCCGCGGCATCCTCGGACGGTCTGCTACCCGCGGCATCCTCGGACGGTCTGTTGCCTGCGGCACCGTCTGACGATCCGCTGCACGCGATCATGCCCGGAGTGCAACCGACGCCTCCCCCCGCGGATCTGCCCACGACGCCGCCCTCCGCGGACGCGGCGTTCCCATCGGGACCATCGCAAGCACCCCAATGCGCCGGGGTCACGATCAAGCCCGGGCAGGACGCCGCGAAGATCGTCGACGACGCACCGAACGGTACGACGTTCTGTTTCACGGCCGGCCTGCACCGGATCACACAGACCATCCGCCCGAAGGCCGACCAGGTGCTGGCCAGCGATCAGGGCGCCGTACTGACCGGGTCGGTGCCGCTGACAAGGTGGACCGCGTCGAACGGCGGCTGGGTGACAACGGGAGTCCTGCCTCCGGCGTACTCGCAGACCGGGCAGTGCGAGGACGACGTCGCGAACATCTGCTACCTGCGTGAGCAGGTCTTCCTGAACAGCAAACACCTGACCCGGGTGGCCTCACGGGATAAGGTTGCCCCCGGCACCTTCTACGCCGACTACACGGCGAACGCCGTCTACCTGGGTGACGACCCGCGCGGGCGGTCGGTCGAGATGTCGAAGACCGAGACCGCGATCCAGTCGACCGCGGGCGGCGTGACCGTGCGCGGGCTGACGATCGAGCACTTCGCGACACCCGCACAAGGTGGCGCGGTCGTGCTCGGGCTGGGCTGGAAGGTTCTCGCCAACGACATCCGCTGGAATCACGCGGTCGGGGCAATGCTCGTGAACGCCGACGGCGCCGTCCTGGAGAAGAACTTCATCCACTCCAACGGCCAACTCGGCATCGGGCAGTACAGCACCCTCAAGGGCACCATCTCGGCCAACGAGGTGAGCTACAACAACACCGACGGCTTCTGGATCGCCGACTGGGAGTCGGGCGGGATCAAGACCACCTGGTCCAGCGGCGGCTGGGTCACCGGCAACCTGATCAAGCTGAACCGGGGCGTCGGGCTGTGGAGCGACGCGTACGACGACGGCCGGACCTTCAACGCCAATCAGATTGTCGACAATGCGGCGGATGGGATCCGGTTCGAGATCGGCCGCAACGGCGTGATCGAGAACAACGAGATCAGCCGCAACGGCCTCGGCACCGGCCGTGGCTCGGGTACGTCGCTGTGGGACGGCGGCGGGATCAACGTCAACACGTCGTCGAACGTCCAGGTCCGCGACAACGTGGTCGCCGACAATGTGAACGGCATCTCGATCCAGTCCCGCACCCGCGGCTCCGGCCCGTGGGGGCTGAACGTACTCCGCGGCATCGTTGTCTCCGGCAACCAGGTGACGATGCGCGGCGGGACGACCGCTACCGGCATGGTGCAGAACGCCGGCGCGGCCATCCCGCTCGGCGAGGTGACGCTGGACAAGAACACCTACATCCTCGACAGCCTGACCACCGACCGGTTCCAGAAGACCGGCCAGTGGTACAGCGCCCAGGAATGGCGCATGACCGGTCAGGACACGACAAGCACCTTCACAACCCGGGCATCAGCGAACTGACATGCCCGACCCGGCTGTCAGGGAGCTGACGTGCTCGATCAGTAGTTCGCGGAAGGCTGTCGAGTCGCGTAGATCGGGGGTGAAGACCGAGTCGACATCGAGCAACGCGTCGACCACGGCGGCCGGACCTGAGGCTCCTGCAAGGGCAGCCTTCAGCCGGTCAGCCTGCGGATCGTCGACAATCGGCGTCTTCAACACGTAGACCATCCACGCCGCGACGGCCAGCGAGATCACCCGAGGCTCGGCGCCCGCAGCCAGGCGGTCGCGGACCGTCCCCAGCATCCGGACCGGTAGCTTCACCGACCCGTCCATCGCGACCTGCGTGGTCCGATGCTTCAACGCCGGATTGGCGAACCGCTCGAGGACGGACGCGCCGTACTCGGTCAGGTCGAGGCCGTCGGGTGCCGTCAGCGTCGGTACGACGTCCTCCGTCATGAGCTGTCGTGCCAGCGCGGACAACTCCTCGTCCCGCACCGCCTCAGCGATGGTCTCGTAACCGCGCAGAGCACCGAGGTAGGCAAGCATCGAGTGGGTGGCGTTCAGCATCCGCAGCTTGGCCTGCTCCCATGGCGCAACGTCGGCGGTAAGGACAGCGCCACCGCGCTCCCACGCCGGCCGGTCCCCCGCGAAGTCGTCCTCGATCACCCACTGCAGGAACGGCTCAGCGACCACGACTGCCTCGTCCCGTACGCCGAGCAGCCGGGCCGCCTCGTCACGGTCCGCGTCGGTGGTCGCCGGCACGATCCGGTCGACCATGCTGGCCGGGAACCGGGTCGTCTCGAACACCTCGGGAACCTTGCCCAGGGCCTCGAAGTAGTCCGTCACCAGCTTCCGCAGGAACGGCCCGTTGGCCACCAGGTTGTCGCAGGACACGATCGTCAACGGCTCGTCCCGGCGCGCCAGCCCGGCCGCGAGCTGCCCGACCACCGTGCGCGGTGGGCGGCCGGTCAGGTCCGCCTGGATCTCGGGATCGTCCAGGTCGAGGCCGTGACCGGCCGCGCGGTACCCCTTCTCGGTCACCGTCAGCGTGACCACGGACACCGCGGGATCCGCGATCCGTGCCACCACAGCGTCCGGATCCTCCGGGGCGGTCAGGACCTCACGGATGCTGCCGATCACCTGCACCGACGGATCGCCGAGTCCGCGCTCCAGAACGGAGTACAGACCGTCCTGCGGCGCGAGCTGGTCGCGGACCCTGCCCGAGCGCTGGCTCACCCCGGTGATCCCCCACCGCGTCTCGCCGCCGGCGACGGCGGCGCGCTCGGTGACCACGGCCTGGTGGGCGCGATGGAACGCCCCCAGCCCGAGATGGACGATGCCGACCGACAACGCCCGCGGATCGACCGCGGGGGCGACGGGGAGATGGGTGAGACTCAGCCTGCTCAAGCGTGCACCTCAGCTTTCATTCGGGTTCTTCCTTCACACGGGCGACCAACTGCGTGGGGTTGACGAAACGCAGCGCGACCACGAGCAACACCAGCATCATCGCCGTGTACATGACCGCCATCGCGTCGACCGACTGCTGGGCACGTATCCCGGCCGCCGACATCGAGTAGTACAGCGCGACCACCAGTGTCTGCGAGTCCGGACCGGCGGTGAGGAAGGTCAGCTCGAACATCCCCACGGTACGGACCAGCACCAAGATCGCCGAGGCCAGCAGGCCCGGCACGAGCAGCGGCGCCAGGATCCGCAGGAACACCGCGCGGGTGTTCGCCCCGAGCATCCGGGCCGCGCTCTCGATCTTCGGATCCACCTGCTCGATGAACGGCGTCATGGTCAGGATCACGAACGGCACCGACGGCACCAGGTTCGCCAGCACCACGCCGGACAGATGACCCGCGAAACCGAACTTGTACAGCACGGTCGCAAGCGGGATGCCGTAGGTGATCGGTGGCATCAGGATCGGCAGCAGGAAGGTCAGGTACACCAGCCGCTTGCCCGGGAAGTTCTGCCGGGCCAGCACGTACGCCGCCGGCGCGCCGACCAGGACCGACAGTACGACGACCAGTCCCGAGGCGATCAGGGTGACGGAGATGACCTGCAACAACCCGAACTCGTGCCACGCGTCGCCGTACCACTGGGTGGTGAAGCCGTCCGGGACCCAGGTGTCGAACCAGCGGCGGCCGAACGAGCTGACCAGCACCGACCCGACCACACCGGCCAGGTTGACGAAGAAGAACACCACCACGGCCCAGATGAGCCAGGCGGTCGGCGTCGCCTTGAGGGCTCGCGTGCTCATCCCTTGCCTCCTGTCGATCCGGTGTAGAGCCGCGACCGCCACAGCAGCACGATCGCCACCACGACCAGCTCGACCACGCCCATGATCATCGCGATCGCCGAGGCGTAGGCGTAGTCGTACTGCTCGTACGCCGCCTGGTACGCGGCCAGGGAGATCACTCGGGTCGATCCGGCCGGGTTGCCGACCAGGACCGCCGACGGGAAGACCGAGAACGCGAGCACGAACGTGAGCAGGAACGTCGTCGCCAGCCCGGGAGCCAGCAGCGGCAGC
Source organism: Kribbella sp. NPDC050241 (assembly GCF_044459685.1). Lineage (NCBI taxonomy): Bacteria > Bacillati > Actinomycetota > Actinomycetes > Propionibacteriales > Kribbellaceae > Kribbella > Kribbella sp. NPDC050241. The sequence continues at coordinate 192,931 of NZ_JBITJE010000001.1, read as the reverse complement.
GTGATCCGGCGGAACCGCTGCGCCCGGGACGCGCCGAGCGTCGCGGCGGCCCGTTCGAGGGTGGGATCGATACCGCTCAGGTACGACAGCACCAGCAGGAACGCGAACGGGAACCCGGTGATGACGAGCGAGAAGAACACGCCCCAGTAGTTGTTGGTCAGCCGGATCGGGTCGTCGATCAGATGGACGGCCATCAGGATCCGGTTGAACCAGCCGGTCGGGCCGAGATAGTTCAGCAGGCCCTGCGCCGTCAGCACTGTGCCGAGCGTGATCGGTACGACGAGCACCGTCGTGAGCAGCCGTTTGCCGCGGAACCGGCCGCGCATCCGGAACGCGATCGGCACCGCGGCGAGCACGTTCAGCAGTGCCGCGGGCAGCGCGATCTTCAGCGTCGTGACGATCGTGTCGCGCTGATAGGCGTCACTGAAGAACTTCTGGTAGTTGGCCAGAGCCCCGCCGCCCTTCAGCGGCTGGAACGACAGACTCAGCCCGTACAGGAACGGGTAGATGAAGAGCAGCAGCACGAAGACAGTGGCCGGCAGCAACAACCAGAGCCGCCGGTCGACGCCGCGCTCGGCCAGCCGGTGCTGCCAGCTCGCGGTCTCGCTCATACCGCGAGCCCCGCTGTCACCAGCTCGGCCGCGGGACGGTCTGAGGCGTACACCAGCAGGCGGCTCGGGTCGATGGCCACCGACACCGACTCACCGGCCTGGACCTTGCGTTCGGTCCGGGCGTGGAGACGTGTGCCGTCGTCCAGCACGACCTCCACTGCGAGCTCGCGGCCTTGGTACTCGACCACCTCGACGAGACCCTGCAGGCCCTCGTTGCCGAGCTTCACGTCCTCGGGACGCACCGCCACGACCACGTCCTCGCCGGCGGCGACCGTACCTTGCGCCACGCCGTCGATCGTCGTACCGCCGAGCGGGACCGTCACGACCTCGCCGGCCACGCTCCGCGCCGCGAGAGGCAACAGGTTGCGGTAGCCCATGAAGTCGGCGACGTGCCAGGTGGTCGGCGTCGTGTGGACCTCCTCAGGCGTGCCGATCTGTTGCACCCGGCCCTCCCGCATCACGACCAGGCGGTCGGCCATGCTGAGCGCCTCCTCCTGGTCGTGCGTCACGTACACCGTGGTCAGGCCGAGCGACTGGTGCAGGCGGCGGATCTCGGTCCGCATCTCCAGGCGGAGCTTCGCGTCCAGATTGCTGAGCGGCTCGTCCATCAGCACCAGCGACGGCTCGAGCACAGTCGCCCGGGCAATCGCGACGCGTTGCTGCTGACCACCGGACAGCTGCCCGGGCAGCTTGCCCGCGTGCTCCTCGAGCCGGACCATCTCGATCGCCGCGGTGGTCCGGCGCCGTACCTCGTCCTTCGGCAGCCGGCGCATCCGCAGACCGAACGCGATGTTGTCGCGCACGGTCAGGTGAGGAAAGAGCGCGTAGTTCTGGAAGACCATGCCGAAGCCGCGCTTCTCCGGCGGCAGCGTGTCGATCCGCTGGTCGTCCTGCCAGATGCTGCCGGTAGTCAACGGCAGCAACCCGGCCAGACAGTTCAGGGCGGTCGACTTGCCGCAACCGGACGGGCCGAGCAGGGCGATGAACTCGCCCCGCTCGATCGTCAGGTCCAGCCCGGCCAGCGCGTCGGCCGTCCCGAACCGGCGGCCGACACCCTCCAGCCGGAGCCGGCCGAAACCACTCACGACTTCTTCACCTTGCTGCCGCCGACCTCCCGGTCCCACTTGTCGAACGCCGCGACCAGAGCCTTCGCGTCCAACGGCACCTCGTTCGGATTGTCGGCAATCAACTTGTCGTACTCCGGCCGGCCGAACTGGGTGATCGCGTCCTGGCTCTCCTGCGGTGCCTTCGACAGGTCGACACCCTTGATCGCCGGACCCGGGTAGAAGTAGCCCTTGTCGTACGCCTTCGCCTGCTGCTCCGGCGTCAGCATGAACTGCAGCAGCTGCAGGATCGCGGCCTGCTTGTCGGTCGAGACCCCCTTCGGTACGACGGCGTAGTGCGCGTCGGTGACCCAGTGGAAGCCCTTCAGCGGGGTGATCGCCGCCTCCTTCGGCACGGTGCCGAGGACGCGCGGGTTGATGTCCCAGCCCGTCGTACTGGCGATGATGCTGGCCGAACCGTTGGCCAGCGCCTTCATCGTGTCCGCCGTACCGGACGGGTAGAAGTCGACGTACTGGTTGAGTTCCTTGAGGTAGGCCCAGGTCTTGTCCCAGCCGTTGACCGGGTCCTTCGGGTCCTTGTCACCGAGGATGTACGGCAGGCCCATCAGGAAGGTCCGGCCGGGTCCGGAGTTGGCCGGGCGCGCGTACATGACCTTGCCCTTGTTGGCCTTCGCGAAGGCCAGCAGTTCCTCGGCGCTGCGCGGCGGCGACGCCACCTTGGCCGGCAGGTACTCCAGCAGCGGGCCGGACGGGTAGTAGGTGACGGTGACGCCGACGTTGCCGGCCAGCGCCTGCATCTTCGCGGCCGGCTCGAGGTAGTCCTTCATGCCGGGCAGCCGATCGGCGTACTTCGGCAGCAGGTCCATCCACAGGCCCTGCTCCGCGCCGGCCGCGAGGCCGTCGGTACCGGTCAGCACCAGGTCGATGTCGACCCGGCCGGCGTCCTGCTGGGCCTTGATCTTGCCGGACAGCTCGGGCGCCGGACCCTTGGAGTAGGTGACCTTGGAGATCACGTCGGAGTGCTGCTTGACGAAGTCGTCGATCATCGGCTGGGTCAGCTGCAGGTTCCCGGCCACGTCGAGGATGTTCAGCGTCACCGCCTTCGAGGGCTTGTCCGGCGCATCGCCGGAGCTGTCGCCGGACGACTGGTTGGGGCTTGTCGGGGCTCCGCACGCGGCCAGTACGGCGAGCAGGCCGACGACGGCTGTGCGGCGGACGCGACGGCCGGTTCTGCGCTGCAGGGGCATCGGGTCTATCTCCTCTGGATCAAGGGCGGGCCCGGCGTGGTGCCGGGATTGATCGGCTCGGGGCGGCAGATCAGGGGCTTGCGGCGGGCCCCGTGGAGTCACGGACGATGAGCTCGCCGTGCAGGGTGCCGCGGGTGTCGACGGTGCTGTCCGGGTTGTCGAGCAGGGCCAGCAGGAGCTCGACCGCGATCCGGCCGGCCTCCTGCTTGGGCAGCCGGACCGTGGTCAGCGCCGGTCGGGCCATCCGGGACATCGCGATGTCGTCGACGCCGACCACGCTCAAGTCGCCCGGAACCGAGATCCCCCGTGCGTGCAACCGGGCCAGCAGCCCGATCGCGACCAGGTCGTTGTAGGTGATGACAGCGGTGGCGCCGGAGGCGACGACCTGGTCCGCCGCCGCCATGCCACCTTCGTACGTCGGGCCGAAGTGACCGACCCGGCTCAGCTCGACACCGTGGTCGGCGACGGCGTTCTCCAGGCCGATGCCGCGGTGCTGGGTCGACCACGACGTGACCGGTCCACCGACCCAGGCGAGCCGGCGGTGGCCGAGGGCAACGAGGTGGGCGACGGCCTGCCGCATCCCTTCCTCGTTGTCGTAGGTGATGCCGGGGATACCCTCGGCGGTGCGGTTGACCAGGACGACGTTCGTGTCCTGGGCGATCGCGGACAGGTCGGCGTCGCCGGACCGTGGTGAACACAGGATCAGCCCGTCGACCTGCTTGGACAGCGCACGAACCAGGCCGACCTCCGCGGTCACGTCCTCGTCGGTGTCCGCGACGAACACAGCCGTGTCGGACCGGCGGGCGCGCGCCTGCACGCCCTTGGTGACGCTGGCGAAGAACGGGTTCGCCAGGTCGGGCACGACCAGGCCGATGTTGCCGGTGCGGCCGGTGATCAGACCACGGGCGGCACGGTTGGGCTGGTAGCCGAGCTGCTCGACCGCGGCTGCGACTCGGACCCGGGTCGCGGCGTTGACCATCTCCGGCATCGACAGCGCCCGGGACACGGTGGACGGCGACACGCCTGCCAGCCGCGCCACGTCACGGATCGTCGCAGGCATGGTCACCTCCTCAGGTCGGCCTCGACGTCGCAGTCTGCAATCGGTTTCACACTTGTGTCAAGAGTTCATTCACGGTCGATCGACGGTCAGTGGGATTCGCCTTGTGGACAAGGGGTTGTGTGGGCCCGTGCGCACTGCAATCCTTTGCAGTACTCGTTTCAGCCCATTCATCCCGGAGGACCCATGCCGAAGGCCCTGCAGCCTCATCCGGACCGCGCCCTGCCCGCCGGCGAGGCACGCGACGTCGCCCGGCGGATCCACGCGTCGACGAAGGACCTGCCGTTGCTGTGCCTGCACGGGCACGTCGACATCGGGCTGTTCGCGACCGACGCGCCGTTCGGCAACCCGGCCGAGCTGCTGGTCGTCCCGGACCACTACGTGACCCGGATGCTGATCTCCCAGGGCATCTCCCCCGACCGCCTCGGTCTTCCCCGCCGCGACGGCACCGCGCCGGCCGACCCGCGCGATGTCTGGCGGGAGTTCTGCGCGAACTGGCACCTCTTCCTCGGTACGCCGAGCAGGTACTGGCTGGAGCACGAGTTCACCGAGGTCCTCGGCGTGACCACTCACCCCTCGGCCGAGACCGCGGACGAGCTGTACGACCAGATCTCCGCCCGGATCGCCGAGCCCGAGTTCCGGCCGCGGGCCCTGCTCGACCGGTTCGGGATCGAGCTGATCTCGACGACCGACGCCGCCACCGACGACCTCGCCCAGCACGCGAAGCTCGCCGCGGACCTGCCCGGCCGAGTCGTCCCGACCTTCCGCCCCGACGCCCTCGTGCACCTCGACCGGCCCGGCTGGAGTGTTCTCGCTGCCCGGCTCGGAGAGTTGGCCGACGTCGACACCGCGACGTACGACGGGTTCCTGGCGGCGATCCGGCAGCGGCGGCAGGCGTTCGTCGAGGCGGGCGCGCGGGCGACCGACCACGGGCACTACAGCGCGGCGGCGCTCCCGTTGACCGACGCGGAGGCTGCGCGGATCTACACGAGTGCTTTGAAGGGTGATGTGTCAGCGGAGGACGCGAGTGCGTTCGCCGGGCACATGCTGTACCAGTCGGCGGTGATGTCGGCCGAGGACGGGCTGGTGATGCAGCTGCACCCGGGCGTCCTGCGCGACCACGATCCGGCGATCCACGCGGCGTACGGGCCGGACCAGGGGCACGACATTCCGGTGGCGACCGAGTTCACCCGGTCGCTGCGGCCGCTGCTCGAGCGGTTCGGGCACACGGCTGGTTTCCGGCTGGTGCTGTTCACTGTCGACGAGACCGTGTACTCGCGGGAGCTTGCGCCGCTGGCCGGCGTGTATCCGGCGGTGCGGCTCGGGGCGCCGTGGTGGTTCCTGGACAGCCCGGACGGGATGCGGCGGTTCCGCGAGCTGGTGACGGAGACGGCCGGTTTCTACAACATGTCCGGGTTCGTCGACGACACCCGGGCCTTCCTGTCGATCCCCGCCCGGCACGATCTCGCCCGGCGGATCGACGCCGGCTATCTGGCCAACCTCGTCGTACAGCACCGCCTCGACGAGGACGACGCCTTCCAGGTCGCCAAGGACCTCGCCTACAACCTTGCCCGAGACACCTACCTCGCCTGACCACCCGTCGCGACCCACGCCGGCCGCCGCCTCGGATGGGGGCACCTCGGATCGGGCGTTGAACACCTCCCGGTGGCCTTGGACAAGGAATTTCGGCTCTTCTGTCTGATGTGTGGGTGGTCGAGTGCGCTTGGAGTGGAGCGCGGACAGCAACCGGGGACCGCGGACAAGGTATGACCTGTCCGCGGTCCCCAGATGCTGTCCGCGGTCCCCACGCCGGGCGCGGTACGACGGACGCGGTCCGACGGGGGTTGACCAGTGCCCAAAGTCGCGCCGAACGCGCACACCCATCCACCCGCCATCCGCCATCCGCCATCCGCAAGCGGTCCTGACGCAGTCCGGGGAGCATCACCCACCTGAAACGGCAAGCCAGACTCCCCAATACGCCGCGCCGACACAGCACCCCACCTGACAAAGTGCGGACCTGCGTCACTCACCAATCGGTGATCGGGGGCGGACCGCTCGTGCGGTCGAGCGTGGACCGGCTGAGCCGTGCGAACTTGGTGAGTGCCACAGGTCCGCGCCGCCCCGGTGTGCCTGTAGTCTCCTCCAGATCTGTTCGCCGGGGGTGGGTGAAGGGTTGTTGATGAGGCGTCGTGGTGTTGTGGCGGGTGGCGCCGTACTGGTGCTGCTGCTGGCCGGGTGCTCTGCTGGTGATGGGGACTCAGCCAAGCCGTCCGCGGCGCCCCCTGCGGTGACGGTGCCTACTGCCCCGCCGGCCGCGGCTGCCGTTGCGCTCGGGCCGACGGGACCTGGTACGGCGAAGGCCTGCACGGGTACTGCGATCGCGGTGGGAGCGGACCCGCAGAAGGTGATCGACGCGGCGCCGGAAGGTACGACGTTCTGCTTCACAAAGGGTGTGCATCGGATCAGCCGGGCGATCCGTCCGCGGGCCGGTGACACGCTGGCCGGTGGGAAGGGCGTCGTACTGACCGGGTCGGTGGCGCTGAGTGGCTGGCAGCGGGACGGCGATCGGTGGGTGGTGCGCGGGGTACTGCCGGCGGCGTACCCGCTGAAAGGGCAGTGCGAGGACAACAAGGCGAAGCCGTGCCAGCGGGGCGAGCAGGTGTTCGTCGATGGGAAGCATCTGACGCGGGTGATGAGTCTCGAGGAGCTGGAGCCGGGGACGTTCTTCGGGGACTACGCCGCGAACGCCGTGTACGTCAGTGACGATCCGGACGGCCGTGCGGTCGAGATGTCGCGGACGCCGACCGCGATCGAGAAGTCGGCCGAGGAGGTCACCGTGACCGGGTTGACGATCGAGCACTTCGCCAGCCTGCCGCAGGGAGGCGCGCTCCAGATCGGACCCGGGTGGAAGGTGGTCTCGAACGAGGTCCGCTGGAATCACGCGGTCGGGATCATGGTGATCGAGGGCGACCGGGCCGAGCTGAGCCGGAACACGGTCGCGGACAACGGGCAGCTCGGGATCGGGCAGTACAAGTCCGAGGGCGTCCGGATCACCGCGAACCTGGTGACCCGGAACAACACCGACGGGTTCTGGATCGCCGACTGGGAGTCCGGGGGGATCAAGTCGACCCGGTCGTCGGGCGAGGTGTCGGGCAACGACATCGTCGGCAATCGGGGCATCGGGATGTGGAGCGACATCGCGGAGTACGACCGGACGATCACCGGGAACCGGATCCGCGGCAACGCGGCGGACGGGATCCGGTACGAGATCAGCTACCAGGCCGTGATCGAGCAGAACGTTGTCGAGGGCAACGGGTATGGGACCGGGCGCGGGTCCGGTGGGAGCCTGTGGGACGGCGGCGGGATCAACGTGAACACGTCCGCCGGGGTGCAGGTCCGCGGCAACCTGGTCAAGGACAACCGCAACGGGATCTCGATCCAGTCCCGCACGCGGGGTGACGGGCCGCGGGGTACGTACGTCCTCCGCGACGTCACGATCGAAGGCAACCTCGTCGTCATGCAGGACGCGACCTCCAGCACCGGCGTCGTCGAGAACAAGGGCTCCCCCACCCGCCCCGGCGCCGTCACCTTCCGCCACAACAGCTACCAGATCGGCGGCAAGTCCGCCGACCGCTTCGCCTACCAGGGCAAAACCCTCACCTGGCCCCAATGGCAAGAAGCCGGCTTCGACCAAGACTCAGTCAGCAGCTAGCCACGGCACCCTAGGCAACTGGTGGGCTGCCGAAAAGCGAGTGGGTGTTAGCGGGCTAGAGCTCTGGCCTGGTTTCGGGATCTTTGGCGGATTCGGTCGGCGTCGCAGATGGCGGCGGCCACCAAGAGGTGGACGGTCATGGAGCTGAGGTCGGAGAGGCCGCTTTCGTTGAGGGAGGCGGCGGTGACGTAGCCGAGGAGGAGGGCTCCGCAGGCGCGGATGTACGGCGTGGGTGCCCGGAGGACCGAGACCCACGCGAGGATCAACGCGATCGCGACGATCGTGACCGCGAGCAGACCGGTCTCCCAGTACAGGCCGAGCCAACTGTTGTCGATCGCCATCACATCGATGTCGCCCTCACCGCGCCGCAGCAGTACCCGCTTGTTGCCGAGGCCGTGACCGATGATCGCGGTCTGGATCGACACCTTCTCGTCCAGCACCGCCTGCCAACTCGTCGTACGTCCGCTGAGCGAGCTGATCTGCCGTGTCCCCTGCCCACGCAACACCCACGTGTGCAGCGATCCGATGGTCAGGAACGCGATCCCGATCAGCCCCGGCACCACCAGACTCGCGATCCGCCCGGCCCACGTCTTCCGGGTGATGATCAACGCGATCACCAGCCCGAACGCGATCGCGGCCGCCGACGTACGGGTCCGGCTCGCCGCCACCAGTACGACGCCCAGCCCCATCAGCCCGACCGACGGGATCATCGACAGCTTCCGGCACAGCAGACCGAGCAGCGCCAGTCCGAACAGGATCGCGCCGACCTCACCGACCCGCGGCGGCAGCATCGGGATGATGACACCCTGCAGGCGATACCCAGTGCCGAGCGAACTGAGCGGCCGCCACGCCTGACTGGGTGCGTACGCCAGACTCGCCACGACCGTGGCCGCCAGCAACACATGCGCCCACAGATGCGCCCGCACCAACCGCTCCGGCACCTGCACCAGCGGCCGCCAGAGCAGGAACACCAGGATCAGCCCGATCAGGAACCGCGCCAACCGGGTCAGCGGCCCGAGCGGCTCCGCCAGCAGGAACGCCGTGGCGACCGCGAACATCACGTACAGCACGTAGAGACTGCTCGCCGGATTCACCCGGGTCCGGAATCCAGGCTTGGTCGCAGCCATCGCGATCAGGAAGATCGCCCCGAGCAGCAGCCCCTTCATCACACTGTTGGTCGACCCGGTGGTCCCCTGCGGCGCCGCGACTCGCGACGACCACGGCTGCACACCCAGCACGAACAAGCACCACAACACCAGCCAGAACCACGCCGGCTTCTGGATCTCGCCGTCGACCGTGCCCGGCACCGGCGGCGCCAGACGAGTCCCACCGGAACGGTAGGCGGTCGCGGATCGCATCATGACAACACGATCAGCGCAGCGGTGCGGCGGTGTCGAGCGGCTTGTAGTTCAACGGAATGCCCAGCGTCTCGTCGTGCGGCGAGGCACCGATCAGTACGACGCCAAGCACCGGAGCACCGGCGAACTGCAACGCACCGGTCAGCCGGGCAACGTCCATCTCCTTGTCATGCCCGACCTGCACCACCAGCACCGACGCGTCCACAGCGGCGGCCAGCGGCGTGATCCCGTGCCGGCCGACAGACGCCGGTCCGTGGATGACGACGGAGTACCCAGGCGGCAGGTCCGCCACGATGCCCGGCACCAGCGACGGTCCAACGGCCGCAGCCGTCTCCTCGTGGTTCAGGCCGGGCGGAAGCACGTACAGATCGGCGACCGTGCCCGGGCGGAACAGCTTCCGCGCCCGGATCGCCCGCGTCGCCGCAGGCTCCATCACCAAGTCGGTCAGCCCCTCGTGCCCGGTCACGTGCGGCAGAACCGGCGTACCTTCGATGTCTGCCAGGACCAGCAAGGTCTCCCTGCCGTCGCGAGCGTTCGCTTCGGCCATCGCCAGCGCGATACCGGCCGAGTTCGGCGTCGGCGATGCGGAGACCACAAGCATCGCGCCCGGACCGCCACCGGCGAAGGCGCGCGGGTTCAACTCGCGGCGGGCAAGCGCACCGCTCGCCTCTGCACCCAACGCAGTGATCTCGTACTGCGGCAACTCGGGAGCCGTCCGATGCCAGAACCGGCGCCGGTTGCCTTCCGACGCGGCGATGACCGGCGAGCTCGCCGCACGGGCCGCCTGGTCACGAGTCACGATGTACGGCGTCAGGTGCGACCGGAGCAGCGCCAGACCGAAGCCGAGCACCAGACCGAGGATGCCGCCGACCAGGATGTCGCGGGCAACCATCGGTGAGGAGGTCGCGGTGTCCGCGGTGGCCGGGGTGACCAGTTCACTACCAGAGCCGACCGTGGTCAGCGCCTTGACCATGGCGGCCGCGTCGTCGGCCGCCTGCCGAGCCTCGGTCGCCAGCCCGACCCGCTGGTCGCGCAGCGCGGCGGCGGTCTGCGAGTCGCCCCGCTGGACCGCCTCGTCGATCTGGCTGACCAGGCTCTTCGACTGCTGGGTCGCGGTCTTGGACCGATCCTGGGCCTGCCCGGCGAGCGTGGTCAGCAGCGCCTTGGCCTCATCGTTGCGCTGCTTCAGGTAGATGCTGGAGATCGCGTTGGCCCGCTCGACCGCCTTCGCCGCGGTCGGGCCGTCGGTGGTGACCAGGTACGCGTTGTCGGTGACCGCCTTGACCCGGGTCACCGCGGCCAGTTCCTGGATCGCGTCGTCGGTGGTGTCCATGCCGAGCGACTTCGCCACGCTGTGCAGCAGCGTCGGGCTGGCCATCACGCGAGCCTGCGTCTCGGCGGGCAGATCCATCCCGAGCGGACCGGTCTTGTCCGTCGTGGGCAGCTTCCCGACCAGCGCCGGCGGGACCGCCGGCCCAAGCACCAACTGGCTCGAGGCGGTCCACCGCGTCGTCTGGGACAGCGCGAAGACAGAAGCTCCGAGCAGGCCGAGGACGATGCAGCCCATGATGAGCCACTTCTGCCGTAGCAGTGACTGAGCGGTCTCCCGCCAGACCACGGTGCCCGGTTCCATCCCTACCCCACTTCCATCGCCCACAGGCTCGGTGCCAGCGCCCCAGGATATAGGCACCTGGGATCGGGCGTACCGAAGAGTCCGGTCCATGCCCTACTGTGACCTCCGGGGGATTCCCGGGGGCTGCCGGGAATTTGATTTGGCGCCGTTTCGCGCCTTCCGTCCGAGGGGGACACCGCAGGATGAACAAGAGATGGTTGCGCACGCGTCTGGGGCTCGTGGGCGCTCTCGTCGCCGGGGCACTGGTGGTCGTTTTCGCGCCGCCCGCCCAGAGCATCGAGGCCTCGCTGTCAGCAGTGGCGAGCCCGACCTGGCAGACCAACGGAAGTGTGCAGGGCATCACGGTCGCAGCGGGCAACGCGTACGCCGGCGGCCGATTCACGAGCGTGCGGCCGCCGGGCGCCGCTGCCGGGACCGGAGAGGTCGCGCAGGCGTACCTCGCCGCTTTCGACGAGAACACCGGTGCTCTGGTCACCGCGTTCAACCCGGTCCTCAACGGCCAGGTCTACGCGGTCGCGGCCTCCGCCGACGGATCGCGGATCTTCGTCGGTGGTGACTTCACCACCGTCAACGGCGTCACCCGCAACCGGATCGCGGCCTTCGACACCGCCACCGGTGCGCTGGTGACGACCTGGAAGCCGTCGGTCTCCTTCCGGGTCAAGGCGATCGCCGTGCACGGCAACACCGTCTACTTCGGTGGATCCTTCGGCCTGGTGAACAACCTGACCCGGAACCGGCTCGCGGCCGTCAGCGCCGACGCCGGCACCCTGCTCCCGTTCGCCCCGTCGGTGAACGGCGACGTGTACGCCGTCGATGCCGCGGACGACGGCTCCAAGGTGTACGCCGGTGGCCAGTTCAGCGCGGTCAACGGCACCAACCAGAACACCGTGACCAGCCTCGACCCGGCGACCGGCGCCGTACTGCCGTTCCCGGGTGCGTCCGCTGTCCCGCCGCCGAACGGCTCCTGCACCACCCGGGTCAAGGCGATCGACGCCAGCGGCGACACCGTGTACTTCGGCAACGGCGGTGACGGCGGCGGCTGCTTCGACGGCACCTGGGCGGTCGACGTCTCGACCAACGCGCTGAAGTGGAAGAACTCGTGCCTGGGCGCGACCGAGGCGGTCAAGGTCGTCAACGGCTGGCTCTACAAGGGTTCGCACGCGCATGACTGCGCCAACCAGGGCGCCGGCGGCTTCCCGCAGGGCTTCGACTACCGGTACCTGCTGGTGGAGAAGATCTCCGACGGCACGCTCGGCCCGTGGTACCCGAATACCGATGCCGGACCGCCCACCGAGGTCGGACCGCTCGCGTTCGCGACCGGTGGCGACGACCTCTGGGTCGGTGGCGACTTCTTCAGCACGAACGGCGTCGGCCAGCAGGGCCTGACCCGCTTCACCAACGCGACGCCGGGTGCGGCTCCGGCCAAGCCGGCCAAGCTGCTGCCGTACAGCGTCCAGCCGGGTGTGGTGCAGATCCACTTCCCGACCGTGGTCGACAACGACGACAGCACGCTGACCTACCGGCTGCTGAAGGGCTTCAGCAACACCACGATCGCGACCTGGACAGTCAAGTCGACCCCGTGGGACCGGCCGTGGCTGCACTACACCGACACCAACGTGGTGCCGGGCGAGACGCCCAACTACCGGGTCGAGGTGACCGACGGAAGTACGACGTTGCGCGGCAACTACTCCGACCCGGTCACGGTCGCCAGTACGCCGTCCACGGCGTACGACAAGATCATCAACGCCGACGGTCCGCAGGGCTACTGGCGGCTGGGTGAGCCGGCCGGTGCGACGACGTCCGTCGACTCGTCCGGGCAGAGCAACAACGGCATCTTCGGTGGCGCGGTGCTCGGCCAGCCCGGTGCGATCGCGGGGAACACCGCGATGACGGCGACGCTGACCAGCGGCCGGATGACGTCCGAAAAGGGCTACAGCATGCCGCAGCAGTTCACCGTCGAGGCCTGGGTCAAGCAGAGCGGCACCAACCGCGGCGGCCGCATCATCGGCTTCGGCAACTCCAAGGCCGGCACCAGTGCGACCGGTGGCGACCGGCAGCTGTACATGCGCACAAACGGCTCGATCGTGTTCGGGGTGAACGACGGCGCCCAGAAGACGCTGACCAGCACCTCGGGCAAGAACGACGGCCAGTGGCACCACGTCGCCGGCACCTTCGACAACGGCGCCATGAAGCTGTACGTCGACGGTGCGCTGGCGGGCAGCGCGAGTGTCGGAACCGCGTCGCTGTACTACGGCTGGTGGCGGCTCGGGTACGACAACAACACCAACTGGCCGGGCGGTGGAGCGAGCCAGGTCGGGATGAGCATCGACGAGGGCGCGGTGTACCCGTACGCACTCACTCCGGTCCAGGTGCAGTCGCACTTCGCGGCCCGCTGAGTAAGGCCGCTGAGTAAGGCTTCGGACAAGTTTTTCGGGTTTGCGACACAAAGTCATAACGCGGGTGGGAGCTCGCCTTCCGGTCGAGCTCCCACCCCGCTAATGTCCGCTGCTGGTGTGTGTTTTGAGGCCACGCACCGTTGTGAGGCACCCGCCCGTCCGAAGGACATAAATGAAGAAGTTAGTTCTGGCCATCGTCACCGGCGCGGCGGTGGTGGCCGCCGCACTGATTCCGTCCGGTCCGCCAGTGGTGGCGGCAGCCCCAGGTTTCGGTTCCGCCGTCTCGGCGATCAAGCAGACCTCGTGGCAGACCAACAACAGCGTGAACACGTTGGCCATAGCAGGGAACACCGTCTTCGCCGGCGGTCTGTTCACCCGGATCCGCCCACCCGGCAAGGCCGCCGGTCAGGGCGAAGTAGTCCGCACGTACGTCGCCGCCTTCGACCGGACCACCGGCGCACCGACCACGTTCGCGCCGACCCTCAACGGCCCGGTGTACAGCATCGCCACCAGCCCGGATGGCAAGTGGGTGGTGATCGGCGGTGACTTCACTGTCGCGAACGGCCTGAAGCGCAGCAAGATCGCGATGTACAGCACCGTCACCGGCCGGATCGTTCAGGCCTGGAACCCGGTCGTCGCGGCGCGCGTCAAGGCGCTCGCGATCTCCGGCAGCACGGTCTACATCGGCGGCGCCTTCGGCCGCGTCGACGGCCAGACCCGCAACCGGCTCGCCGCGGTCCGGCTGCTCTACGGCGACCTCACAGCGTGGAACCCGAACGCGAACAAGGACGTGTACGCGATCGATGTGTCCGACAACGGCACCCGGGTCTTCGTCGGTGGACCGTTCAGCACCATCAACGGCAAGGACCACTACTCGCTGGCGATGGTCAACACCACCACCGGGGCGGCGTACTCGATGCCGGCCGCGGCGGCGATCCCGAAGCCGACGGCCACCTGCACGACCAGGGTCAAGGACATCGACACCCTCGGCGACAAGGTGTTCGTCTCCAACGGCGGTGACGGCAGCGGCTGCTACGACGGCGTCCTGGCCGCCAACGCGACCAGCGGCGAACTGCTCTGGCAGAACAAGTGCCTGGGCGCGACCGAGGCGATCAAGGCCATCGGCAACTGGGTCTACAAGGGCTCGCACGCGCACAACTGCAGCTCGTCGGGCGCCTTCGGCGACGGCACCGGTACGCACTACCTGCTGGTCGAGAGCGGCATCGACGGCAAGCTCGGCCCGTGGTTCCCGAACACCGACGCCAACCCGAACAGCACCACGAAGGTCGGACCACTGGCGATGGCCGGCACCAACACCGACCTGTGGGTCGGCGGCGACTTCCTGCACGTGAACAACGCGGTGCAGCAGGGCCTGGCCCGGTTCACCAACACCCCGGGCGGCGCCTACCCGGCCAAGCCGAAGGCACCGACCCTGACCAGTACGACGGCCAACCAGGTCCGGGTGGCGTTCAACGACGTCTACGACGTGGACAACCTGACGCTGACGTACAACGTGTTCCGGGGCTCGACGAACGTCGGTTCGTACAAGTACGTCTCCTACTACTGGGAGAAGCGCAAGCTGTACTCGATGGTCGACACGGGTGTGAAGAGTGGCCAGACGGTCACCTATCACATCGAGGTGCACGACGGCCGCAACATCGTGAAGGGCCCGTCGGTCTCGATCAAGGTGAAGTAGGTCGTCAGGGGGTCTGCTCGAAAGGGCAGACCCCTGCGGCTGTGGATCGGCAAAGGCCTGCCGGTCGTAGCCTGAGAGTCCGGGGAACTGCGGTACGGGGAAATCTGGGGTACTCGGGAACTGGTGAACTGGGGGGAATCATGGGGAGAAGACTGCTTGCTGTGCTCGGGGCGGCGGGTCTGGCGTTCGGCCTGATCCCGGTTCCACCAGCTGTCAGCACCGGCGCGTCGCTGACCGCCGTCGCCGGATCGTCCTGGCAGACCGACGCGAGTGTGCTCGGCCTGGCCGTTGCCAAGGGCAAGGCGTACGTCGGCGGCCGGTTCACGAAGGTCCGTCCGCCGGGTGCGGCTGCCGGGACGAACCAGACGACGCGGACCTATCTGGCCGCCTTCAATCAGACGACCGGTGCGCTCGACACGAGCTTCAACCACACCCTGAACGGTTTCGTCTGGGCGATCGTCGCGTCGGCCGACGGATCCCGGGTGTACGTCGGCGGTGACTTCACCCGCGTCGACGGCCAGGTGCGAAACCGGATCGCGGCGTTCGACACGGCAACCGGCGCGCTGGTGCCGACCATCAAGCCGAGCGTCTCGTACCGGGTCAAGGCGCTCGCGATCGGCGGGACCAGCCTGTACTTCGGGGGATCGTTCGGACTGGTCAACAACATCGCCAGGAACCGCGCGGCCGCGATCAGCACGGTCAACGGCGGCCTGCTGCCGTGGAACCCGAATGCGGACGCCGACGTGTACGCGATCGACGCGGCCGACGACAACTCGAAGGTCTATCTGGGCGGCACGTTCGCCAAGGTCGGCGGAGTGAATCGCTGGGCCGTCGCGAGTGTGAACAACTCGACCGGCGCACTGCTCCCGTTCGCCGCGGCGTCCGCCGTACCGCTACCGACCAGTGGGTGCACGTCCCGGGTGAAGGACATCGAGACGTCCGGGAATCGGGTGTACTTCGCCAACGCCGGTGACGGCGGTGGTTGCTTCGACGGGACCTGGGCCGCGGACATTGCCACCGGCAACTTGGTGTGGAAGAACACCTGTCTGGGCGCGACCGAGGCACTGACCATGGTGAACGGATGGCTGTTCAAGGGCTCGCACGCGCACAGTTGCCCGGGTGCCTTCAGCGACGGCACCGGCACGCATTTCCTGCTGCTGCAGAACCCGGCCAACGGGTCGCTCGGACCCTGGTTCCCGAACACGAACGCCGGTCCGCCGACGCTGGTCGGCCCGCTCGTGTCCGCGACCGGTGGGAGCGACTTGTGGGTCGGTGGCGACTTCACCAAGGTCAACGGGGTGGGTCAGCAGGGTCTCACCCGCTTCACGAACCTCGGCAATGGCGCCGCTCCCCTAGGCCCGGTCCTGCCGACGCTCTCCAGTACGACGGTTGGTCAGGTCAAGGCCACCGTCCAGACCTCGCTGGACAACGACGACATCACCCTGACCTATCGGCTGCTCCGCGGCGCCACCAACACGATCGTCGCCACCACCACCGCCAACTCCACCTTCTGGAGCCGGCCGACCATCACCCTGACCGATCCGAATGCCCCCTCCGGTACGACGCAGATGTACCGCATCGAGGCCTACGACGGCCACAACGCCGTACGAGGCGGCTACTCAACAATCACGGTGCGCTGACGGCGCGGCGGTGGGCGGCGATGGCTCGGTGGGCTTCGTTCCACCACAGGAGAAGGGTGCAGAACGAAGCAGTGGCCAGGCCCCAGGCGGCGCCTTTGGCATCGGCCAGGACGGCACCGCCGACGCCGAAGGTGATGAGGATGACGGAGGAGATGAGCCGGACGCGGAGGCCTCGGGTGGCGGCGGCGAGGGCGCGGAGGATGGCGAAGGCACCGGCATTGGAGGCCCCGAAAGCCTGCAGCAGGATGACGGGGATCAGTACGGCGTGAGCCTGCGTCCAGACTCCGGGTCCGAGTAGCTCACGGCCGACGACGGCCGGCAGCAGAAGGAAGACGGCTCCCCAGGCAAGGGCGCCCGCGCCGACGCCCAGCGAGATCGCGAGACCGACCAGCCACAGCCTGCGGTACGAATGGCGCAGGGCCCTGGCGGCTTCGGGGACGGAGATCATCCGGATGCCCTGGTTGATGACGTTCACGGGACCCAGCAGCACCTGCGCACCGCGGATGCCGGCCGTGGCGGCAAGACCGGCCGCGGCGGTGATGCCGAGCATGTAGACCTGGATCGTGCCGGAGACCGCGAGCATCTCCCCCATGTACTTCGGGGTGAGGTCCCAGTTCCGCCGTACCCATTCGCGGATCAACTGCCGACGCGGCGAGAACCCGGCCTGGAACCGCCCGGCGACAGCCGCGATCACCGCACCCAGTCCCCACGCGAACGTCACGGTGGACGCGGATGCCGTGTCGGTGAGATACAGCCCGCCGAAGATCACCAGCATCGCCAGCAACCAGATCAGGTCGTTGACGAGCGCCTTCTGCCCTTCCCCCACGACGAAGAACGCCCATCGCCACGCGTCCTGCAGTAGCAACCCCGGCATCGTCACCGCGAAGGCGATCAGCACCCCCTTCGACGGCACGCCGGGGAACGCCGCGATCCCCAGCGCCACGAGCATCCCGAGGAACCCGGCCAGTAACGCGGTCGCCGTACTGGCGCGCACTGCTCGTTCCCAGTCAGGAGTCCGGTCTCCGGAATGCCGGACTGCCAGCGGCTCGGTCGCGACCGCACGGGACACGTTCAACGCGATCGTGTAGCCGCCGAAGGCCAGCGCGTAGACACCGAAGTCAGCGACAGTGCTGGAGCGGGCGACGACGACACCGACCGCGAGATTGCTCAGACTCGACAGCGCCTGGTCGGCCAAACCCCAACTGGCGCGACCGGCCGGCCCGGCCAGCCGACGTAGCTTCGGCCGCCGGAACTTCACTGAAGCACTCTAGACCGGACGCGGAGGACGCCGGAGGATGCCGACGCCGAAACGCGGGATGCCCAGCAGATAGCGCTTCCAGAGCCGCCGCGGCTCCTTGTACAGCCGGTAGCTCCACTCCAGCCCGGACCGCTGCATCCACAGCGGCGCCCGGTCCATGCGGCCGGTGTGGAAGTCGAAGGCGGCGCCGACCCCGATCAGGATCGACGCGTTCAGGCGGTCCCGGTGCTCGGCCATCCAGCGCTCCTGCTTGGGCGCGCCGAGACCGACCCAGACGATGTCCGGCTTCGCCGCGTTGATCCGCGCGACGGCGGCGGCGTCCTCCGCCTCGGTGAGCGGCCGGTACGGCGGGCAGTCGGTACCGACCACCTTCAACGCGGGGTGGCGCTCCTGGAACGTGTCCCGCAGATCCTCGGCCACGCCCTCGGCGCCGCCGTAGAAGTACTGTGTCCAGCCCCGATCGGCAGCCTCTGCCATCACGCGCTCGAGCAGGTCCGGGCCGGCGACGCGCGCCATCCGGTCGAAACCGGCTCGCTTGCCCGCCCACACCAGCGGCATCCCGTCCGCGACCGTCAGCCCGGCGTTGTTGTAGACCTCGGTCAACCGCTCGTCGGCGCGAGCGTGCAGCAGCGCGTTCACGTCCGACACGCAGACCAGTTGCCGCTCACCGTGGTCGATCCAGCGCGCGAACGTCTCGACCGTCTCGTCCAGATCGGTCACGCTCACGTGGATCCCGAGTACGTCGACGCGGTCGTGCGCCGACGTGGCGAGCCGGGGGTCAGTGGTCTCCGCAGTCATTCCTCAGTCCTCGCGGGTCAGCGCGGCCAGGTCCGCGTCGACCATGATCCGGACCAGCTCGGGCACATGCACCTGGGCTTTCCACCCGAGCTCGGTCGTGGCTTTGGACGCGTCCCCGATCAGCGAGTCCACTTCGGTCGGGCGTTCGTACCGCGCGTCGTAGTCGACGTACTGCTCCCAGTCCAGCCCGACGTGGTCGAACGCCAGCGAGACGAAGTCGCGGACCGAGTACGACGTCCCGGTCGCGATCACGTAGTCGGCCGGGGTGTCGTGCTGCAGCATCCGCCACATGCCCTCGACGTATTCCGGCGCATAGCCCCAGTCGCGGGAGGCCTCCAGGTTGCCCAGGTACACCCGCTGCTCCAGGCCGAGCTTGATCCGGGCCACCGCGCGGGAGATCTTCCGCGTCACGAAGGTCTCGCCACGCCGCGGGCTCTCGTGGTTGAACAGGATCCCGTTCACCGCGAACATGTCGTACGCCTCGCGGTAGTTCCGGGTCATCCAGTAGCTGTAGAGCTTGGCCGCGCCGTACGGCGACCGTGGGTAGAACGGGGTCTCCTCGTTCTGCGGCGGCGGCGTCGCACCGAACATCTCCGACGACGACGCCTGGTAGAACCGGCAGTCCAGCCCGATCATCCGGATCGCCTCGAGCAGCCGCGTCGTCCCCATCCCGGTGGTGTCACCGGTGTACTCCGGCTCGTCGAAGCTGACCCGGACATGGCTCTGCGCGGCCAGGTGGTAGACCTCGGCCGGCTGGATCGACGCCAGCAAAGTGACGAGCCGCGACCCGTCGGTCAGATCGCCGTAGTGCAGGAACAGCCGCTTGTCCTTCGCGTGCGGATCCTCGTACAGGTGGTCGATCCGGCGCGTGTTGAACGTCGACGCCCGGCGGATCAGGCCGTGGACCTCGTAGCCCTTGGCCAGCAGCAGCTCCGCCAGGTACGACCCGTCCTGCCCGGTGATCCCGGTGACGAACGCCTTCTTCATGAGGTCTGCCCCTGATACCAGGCGTAGGTGGCCGCGACGCCTTCCTCGAGCCCGATCGACGGCTTCCAGCCGAGTGCCCGCAACCGGCTCACGTCGAGCAGCTTGCGCGGCGTACCGTCCGGCTTGGACAGATCGTTGCTGATGGCACCGGTGTAGCCGACCACCCGGGCCACCAGTTCGGCCAGCTCGCGGATCGTCACGTCCTCGCCGACGCCGACGTTGATCGGCTCCGGCTCGTCGTAGTGCTCCAGCAGGTGCAGGCACGCGTCGGCCAGGTCGTCGACGTGCAGGAACTCCCGCCGCGGCGTCCCGCTCCCCCACAGCACGACCTCAGCGGCATCGGTACGACGGGCGTCGTCGAACCGCCGGATCAACGCGGGCAGCACATGCGAGCTGGTCAGGTCGAAGTTGTCGTTCGGACCGTAGAGGTTGGTCGGCATGGCCGAGATCCAGCGCAGCCCGTACTGGCGGCGGACCGCCTGGACCTGCATGATGCCGGCGATCTTGGCGATCGCGTACGCGTCGTTGGTCGGCTCCAGTTCACCGGTCAGCAGGCTCGACTCGCGGATCGGCTGGTCGGCGTACTTCGGGTAGATGCAGGACGAGCCGAGGAACAGCAGCCGGGGCGTGCGGACCTCGAGGGCCGCGTCCATCAGGTTCACCTGGATGCGCAGGTTGTCGCTGAGGAACTCGGTCGGGTGGTCGCGGTTCGCGAGGATGCCGCCGACGCGGGCCGCCGCGTCGATCACCACGGCCGGCCGGTGGTGGGCCAGGAACGCGAACGTCGCGGCCCGGTCCCGCAGGTCCAGGTCCGCCGACGACGCACCGATCAGTTGGGTGAAGCCGGCCGCTTCCAACCGCCGCCAGATCGCGGATCCGACCAGGCCGCGGTGGCCCGCGACGTACACCGGTGCTTTCAGGTCCATCAGTACGCTCCTGCGCCGTAGATCACCGCGCGCACGGTCTTCCAGAGAATCAGCAGGTCCAGCGTCATCGACCAGTTGTCGACGTACCGCAGGTCGAGCCGGACCGACTCGTCCCAGGACAGGTCGCTGCGGCCGCTGACCTGCCACAGTCCCGTGATGCCGGGCTTGACCAGCATCCGACGGGAGTCGTCGGCAGCGTACAGCGCGACCTCCTCCGACAGCGGAGGGCGGGGGCCGACCAGGGACATGTCGCCGCGCAGCACGTTGAACAGCTGCGGGAGCTCGTCGAGCGAGAAGCGGCGGATCCACCGGCCGAACGGGGTCATCCGCGGGTCGTCGCGCATCTTGAAGATCACGCCGTTGCCGTCGCTCAGGGCGAACAGGTCACCGAGCCGCTGCTCGGCATCGGCGTACATGCTGCGGAACTTCAGCATGGTGAACTCGGCGCCGCCCCGGCCGACCCGCTGCTGACGGAACAGCACGGGTCCGGTGCTGGACAGCCGGACGGCGATCGCGAGACCGATCAGCACCGGCGCGAGCAGGACGATCATCCCGAGCGCCAGGATCCGGTCGAAGACCGCCTTCATCAGGTGCGGTCCGCCGCTGACCGACGGCCGCTCCAGGTGCAGCAGCGACAGACCGGCGACCGGCCGGACGGAGATGCGCGGACCGGCGACCTCGATGATGCCGGGCGAGACGATCAGCTCGATGCCGCGCTGCTCCAGGGCCCACGAGAGCCGGCGCAGCGACTGCCCGACGAGCTCGGGCTCGGTGGCGATCGCGACAACCTCGACCGCGTGCCGGTCAGCGGCGGCCAGGATGTCCGGCTCGTCCAGCTCCTCCGGCGGCATCGGCCCGGTCCCGTGCTGGTCGCCGCGTGGGCGGCAGGTGGCCACGACGCGGAAGCCGTCCGTCGGACGGCTCTCCAAGTGCTCACAAAGTGTTGCGGCCGGGCCATTTCGCCCGACCACGAGAACCCGATGCATGCAGCGGCCTCTGACCCGGTGCCGGTGCAGGTCCTTGCGCAGGGCGTACCGCAGTACCAAGGCGGAACCGACCATCACCGGAATCGCGAGTACGACGAAGCCGCGCGCGATCTCGGTCTTGGTCACGTACGCCGCCATCGCGACGGCTGCGGTGAGGCCGACTCCGGACCGCAGTAGCGACCGGAACTCGTCCGGTCCGGCACCGAAGTAGCGAGGGTCGTACCCCTTGGACATGGCGACCGCGCCGACCCAGGCCAGCGGGAGTACGCTGCTGACAATCAGATAACCGCTGCCGACGTGGTAGCCGAACCGGGTCAGCAGAGCGATGGAGACACCGAGCATGGCCGCGAGCAGGTCACCGCCGACGGCGGCCCAGCGGTACACACCGATCCAGCGCGGCTCGGTCGATCGCGATGGGAGCGGGACGATCGCCGGCACCTCGTGCGGAAGCACCCACAGCGGACGGCGGCCGTCAACCGCGTCCGGCGCCTCTGCTCCGCTCACAACGGCCCCTTGCTCCAAGCTGCAAGTGGACGAACACGGTACGTGTCCGTCGCAGCGTGCAGTCTGCCATCAACACTGTCCAACGGAGATCGCCACCCACGGTGACGACAAAGCATGCGTGCCCCACATCCCCAGAAGTTCACCCGCCCGTCGGCGGCGCGACATCGCAGAGTACTACGACCGAGGGCCGTCGGCGACGGCGGCTCAGGAACCCTTGGATAGAATTTGCGTCGGGGTGCGGGACTGGTGGGGTGGGGGTAAGAAATGGCGTCGCAGGATGCTGCTCGGCCGCGTGCAGCCATGCGGCCGGCGTTGGTGCCGGCGGTCCGCGGGCCGGCCGTCGTACTGGCGGTCATCGGGGCGGTGCTGTGGATCGTCCCGGCCGTGCTGTACGCCGGCGACACCGGTCCGAGCCGGCTGGATGTCCGGGTGCAGAACCTGGTCGACGACTCGCCCGCCGGGGTGTGGAATCTCGTCCGCGTGATGGACTGGCTCGGGGAGCCTGCCGGCCGGGTCGTCCTGGTGCTCGTCACCGCCGCGCTCTGCCTGATCGCGGGACGCCAGGCTCTGGCAATCGCCGCCGTCCTCGGCATCGTGACGACCAGCGTGCTCACGACGGCGCTCAAACCGCTGGTGAATCGCCGGATCCACGACGACTTCCTGTCCTATCCCAGCGGACATGTCGCCGCGGCCACAGCGGCGGCGATGGTGATCGGCCTGCTCCTGGCCGACCTGCTGCGCACGGGCCGGATCGCGGGTACGGCGATCCTGCTCGCCGTCACCGTCATCGGCGGTGGTCTCAGCGCGTTTGCACAGATCCACCTGACCGCCCACTACCCCACCGACGCGCTCGGCGGCTTCGGCTGCGGGCTGTTCGTGATCCCGCCGACGGCGCTGGTGATGAACCGGCTCGCCCGGATGCGAGCGGCCCGGCCGGCGTCGGAGTGACGCCGGCCGGAGCAGTCAGGCGATCGCGTGGCTCGGCGTGTCGTACTCACTGACGATGTCGGCCGGGATGTGCTCCAGGTCGCTGACCCGAAGGTAGTCGCCCATCGTCGTACCGGTGCACTCCGAGTCGATGTTCGGCGCCGACCGGCGGTCCATCGCGTCGCCCAGGTGCACGGTCCGCAGGTCGATACTGAACCGCGTCCGGCCCGAGGTGTTCGGCACGCTGGAGTGCAACTGCGCACCGGAGAACAAGATGATGCCGCCCGGCTTGCAGATCGGCCGGATCTGCGGCACCAGTTCCACCTCTTCCTCCGGCACCGGCTGGACCCGGGTGTCGGTGCCGATCTGGGTCGCGGCGATCGTCCGGCTGGTCGCGTTCCACTCCGCGTAGTTGTAGACCCGGGAGCTGTTCTTGACCGGGGTCTGCCAGTACTTCGGATGGAAGGCGAGCCCGTTGTCCGCGGTGATCGGGAAGATCGGCAGCCACCAGTTGAGCTGGAAGTGCGGCGCCGAGTACCAGGTGTCGCGGTGCGGGTGGAAGGCGAACGCGATCCCGGTGGTCAGGTAGTCGTTCGACGTCGAACTCCGCATCCGCGGTACGTCGAAGTAGACCTGCTCGGTGTCGCAGCCGAAGTCGGCCAGCATCGCCTGGATCAGCCGCTTCGACTCCGGGTGATGGATGAAGCGCGGCTTGAGTTCGGCCAGCAGCGCCGCGTAGTCCTCGACGGCCATGTCGAACTGTGCCGTCTCCGGATCGAGCGGTGCGAACGCCGCCCGGGCCATCTCACCGGCGAACTCGGTGAGGGCCAGAGTGGACGGCCGTGGTGAGTAGACGAACAGGTCGCCGTCGTACAACTTCTGCCTGCGTTCGTCGTCACCGAACTCGGCGTCGACATAGATGGAATGCATGATGTAACCCCCCTCTTAGGGAACCGGCCCCGCGCCGGCTCTTCGCCGAACCGTCTACGCAAATCGGCGGAACACCGGCTGGACCGGACGTCCGCCCATCCACCCCCTCGGGTCGTCGGCGTCGAGCGCCTTGCGGTAGACGACACATGCCTGCGCGACCACCTCGACCGTGCGGGCGATGTCCTCGTCGGTCAGGGCCGCGCTCACGACGAACGACGGACCGACCACCCCACCGAGGATCAGCTCACGCAGGAACAGCGTCCGGTAGTCCTGGGACGGCTGCAGGTCCTGGTCGAGGGTCGCGAAGACCAAGTTGCTGGAGCGGCCGCGGGTCACCACGTGATCGCCGACACCGGCCGCCTCGGCCACCTCGCGGACGCCGCCGGCCAGCCGGTCGCCCAACGCGTGCAGCCTGGCTGCGATGCCTTCCTTCTCGTAGGTGTCCAGCACCGCCATCGCCGCGGCCAGCGAGTGGCTCTCGGCGCCGTGCGTGGTGGAGAGCAGGAAGACCCGTTCGCGGTCGTCGCGCAGGCCACCCCGCTCCATGAACTCGCGCTTCCCGGCCAGTGCCGAGATCGCGAAGCCGTTGCCGAGTGCCTTACCGAATGTCGAGAGGTCGGGCGTGACGCCGTACACGGCCTGCGCGCCGGCCTCCGACCAGCGGAAGCCGGTGATCATCTCGTCGAAGATCAGCAGGCAGCCGTGCCGGTGGGCCAGGTCCCGCAGGCCGGCCAGGTAGCCGTCCGGCGGGTCGTGCTGGGTGGCTGCCTCCAGGATCAGGCAGCTGACCTGTCCTTCGTGCTCCCGCAGCAGCCGCTCGGTCGCGGGCAGATCGCCGTACGGGAAGCGGACCGTCAGGTCGGCGGCCGAACCGGGGATGCCGGCCGACATCGCCGTGGTCGAGATGAACCAGTCGTCGATCGAGAAGAACGGCTGGTCCTGGCAGATCGCCACCAGCGGCCGGCCGGTGGCGGCCCTGGCCAGCTTGACGGCGGCGGTGGTGACGTCCGAGCCGTTCTTGGCGAACTTGACCATCTCGGCCGTCTGCACGGTCGCCAGGAAACGTTCGGCGGCATCGAGCTCGATCACACCCGGCCGGACGAAGTTCGTGCCCAGGCCGAGCTGGGTGCGGACCGCTTCCAGCACCGCCGGGTGGGCGTGCCCGAGGCTGACCGCGCGCAGGCCGGATCCGTACTCGACGTATTCGTTGCCGTCGGCATCCCAGACGTGGGCGCCGCGACCATGCGTCATCACCGGCGCCATGTTCTCCGGGTACTGGTCCACCCCCTTGGCGTAGGTGTGCGCGCCACCGGGTACGACGTCCTGCAATCGTGCGTTCAGCTCGACCGAACGGCCGAACGACTTCTCCGTCGGTGTCATATCAGCCTCCTGCTGGCCTCCGCCAGCGACGGTGCGGCCTTGTCCCGCTCGGACATCAGCGTTGCCGGCAGCGGCCACTCGATGCCCAGACCCGGGTCGTCGTACCGGATCGACACGTCCTCCCTCGGGTCGTGGGCCCGGTCGATCCGGTACGACACGTCGGCCGGATCGGTCAGAGCCTGGAAGCCGTGCGCGCAGCCGGCCGGGACGTACACCGTGACCTGGTTCTCGCCGGTCAGATCGAAGTACTCCGTGTTCCGGTAGGTCGGTGAGTCCGGCCGCAGGTCGACCACCACGTCGAGCACGGCACCGGACGAGCAGCGCACCAGCTTGGCCTCGCCGGCCCCGGACCGCACGTGCATTCCACGGACGACACCCTTGACCGAGCGGGAGATGCTGTC
The DNA here is from genome assembly GCF_044459685.1 of Kribbella sp. NPDC050241. NCBI lineage: Bacteria > Bacillati > Actinomycetota > Actinomycetes > Propionibacteriales > Kribbellaceae > Kribbella > Kribbella sp. NPDC050241. Next base: position 167,420 of record NZ_JBITJE010000001.1, on the reverse strand, counting down.
CTGCTCGAACGCGTCGGGATCGAGCCCGGCCGCGGCGACCACCGCACGGTCGAAGGTGCGGCAGAAGAAGCCGCGCTCGTCCACGTAGGGCTCAGGCAGGAACAGCAGCGCGCCGGCGATCCTCGGAACCTGAATGACGTCCATCGATCCTCCTACTGGCCGCTGCCTGTCGCCATCGGCCGTCCGGCGCCGAAGAACCGGTCGGACAGTACGGCGAACTGCTGCTCGAGCTGCTCGGCGTACTCGGCGTTCTTCTCCTGCATCACGGCCTCGAGGCCGCCCGCACGCGCCTCGAGCGCCCGCAGCTGGTCCATCAGCCGGGTCACGTCGAGGTCCTTGATCGGCTGCCGGAACTCGGCCAGCCGCATCCCCTCCATCAGGATGTCGTTCTTGACCGCGTAGCTGACCGAGATGGTCGGCTTCGACAGCTTCAGCGCCGACTGCACGTTGTGGTAGCGAGAGGCAACGACCAGGTCGACACTGGCCAGCTGCTCCATCAGTTCGCCGAGCGAGTCCGCGGGTTCCCGGACCAGTCGCTCGTCGACCAGGTCCGGCCGGGTCCGGCGCAGGTCGTCGGAGATGGCGGTGACGACGGCCTCGTCGGCCGGGTCGCCGGTGACGAGCCGGATCCGGTAGCCCTCGTCGACGACCTGGCGAGCGAACTCGACGATCTTGCCGACGTACTCGGTGTAGATCTCGTTCGACCGGGACCGGTCGGTCGATGCGCCGTGGTACTCCATCACGCCGAGGCCGATGGTCCGGCGCGGATCGCGCGACTCCGGCTCCTTGGGTTCCGGCAGCGCGAACGCGAGGTCCGGGTAGACCGCGTCGTTGCTGGTGTCCAGTCCCATCTGCCGCATCGCGTCGCGCGAATAGCTGTCGCGATAGGACCGGTACGTCGCCATCCGCGCGGCGTTGGTGAACAGGTAGCGGATCGACCGTTCGCGCGCGAAGTTCGCGCCGATGCTGACGAACGCGACCTGCGCTCCCACGATCCGGGCCGACAGGCACATCAGGAACAAGGCGTACGGAAATCCCCACGGGTTCAGCTCGAGCGTCGTCTCCAGCACGCCCATGCCCGGCACGATGATCAGGTCGTAGCGGCGCAGCAGCAACGGCATCCGGACCAGGTCGGCGAACTTGCCGAAGATCTTGCGGGCGATCGTGGTCACCCGGGACCGGCCGGGACCGTGGGCCTGGAACCAGGTCATCGCCGTCGCCGGGATGCCGTACTGGCGCTCCAGCGTCTCCGGGCCGGAGCAGACGCAGCTGATCTCCGCCTCCGGGTGGTCGCGCCGGAGGAACCACAGCATCGCGTCGAGCGACCCGTGGTTGCCGAGGTTGCCCGATCCCAGCAGGCCGAAGATGGCGATCCGCGGCGGCCTGCCCGCAACGGCGACGCTCATCCCTGTGCGACCCTCCTCGGACCGGCCACCGCCGAGCTGTCCGGAATCGGCATCGGGGCGCTCGGCGGCGCGCTGTCCTCGATCCGCTGCTTCGATCCGGGTTTGGCCCGGCTGGCCATCCAGCGGATCAGCTGCGCGTAGCACCCGCGCCGCTGCGCGGACGACAACGGCGCCCGGCGGATCGCGCCGACGAAGCCACCGATGTACTCGGCCAGCAGCCGGACGGTGGGATGCCGCAGCCGGCTGGCCCGCCGCGGCTCCATGTTCGCCGAGCGGGACCGGATGGTCGGCTTGGCCCGCTCGGCCCGGTCCGGGTGGTCCCGGCGGAAGAACAGGAGTTCGGGGACCTGGTAGAACCGGCCGTGCAACGCCAGTTCGGCGATGATCGTCCGGTCCGAGTGGTGGTAGCTCGCGTTCAGCGGCGTACGGCGCAACACGTCGGAGCGCATCACGCCGTAGAAGTCGTCGCCGCCGACCGCGGACAGCTGGCTGCGGAACCGCTCGACCGGGTTCGGGTCGTCGGTGGCCAGCGGGTAGTCGACCTTCAGCACGATGTCGCCGTTGCCGTCGATGATCGCCTGGTGGGCGTGCGCCAGCACGATTCCGGGGTCGGCATCCAGCGCTTCGACGCACCGCAGCAGCAGGTCCTGGCCGTACAGGTCGTCGTACGACGCCCACTTGAACAGCTCACCGCGGGACTGTTCGAAGGTCCAGTTGTGATTCGGTGTGGCGCCGATGTTCACCGGCTGCCGGAAGTAGCTGATCCGCGAGTCTCTCGCCAGGTAGTCGCGGCAGATCTCCGCGGTCCGATCGGTCGACGCGTTGTCCGAGATGATCAGCTCGAAGTCGGTATAGGTCTGTCCCAGCAGGGCGTCCAGGGACTCGGCCAGATACTTCTCCCCGTTGTAGACCGGGAGGCCGACGCTCAGCCGTGGTACAGCGTTCATGTGCTCCTCATTTCTGGCATCTCCTGTATCTCTGCGGCCTCGGGAGGCTGGACGACCTCGACCGGTTCGGCAGCCTCGGCTTCCAGCTGCGCCCACCGCTCGCGGATCCCCACCCCGAAGCTCCACCACCACACGATCGCGCCGACGAACGTCGCACAGGCCGCACCCCAGGACGACCCGAGCGCACCGGCGATCGCAGCACCGCCGACACCGCCGATCAGGTACGCCGCCGACGCCCACAACTGGGCGCGGAGGCTCCTCCTGGCCACGCCGAGTGCACGCAGCCCGGCCGACGCACCGGTGTAGAAGCTTGCGAACATCACCGACAAAGTTGCCGGTAGCAACAGTGCGGACGAGGTCAGCCACACCTCACCCAGCAGCGCGTGGCCCCATCCGTCCGGCAGGGCGAACAACAGCGCCAGGCCCCACGCCAACGCGGCGAAGGCCTGTGCCCCACCGAGCAGCAGGCAGAACCACGGCAGCGCCCGTGGCCGCCGGCGAAGGACCCTGGCGGCTTCCGGAACCGCCACCAGACCGATCCCGGACAGCACGATGAAGAACGGGCCCAGCATCATCTCGGCGCCGCGGACGGTACCGACCGCAGCGATCCCGGCGAGGGCACCGAGACCGTACATCTTGAACTGGTAGGCACCGCTGATGGTCAGGTTCTCCGCCAGGTAGCGCAGCCCGAGATCCCGGTGCTGCCGCAACCAGTCGAGCGCCCTGAACAACCGCGGTGCGACGCCTGCCTGCAGACCACTGACCAGCGCGGCGAACGCCCCGGCCACTCCCCAGGCCAGCACGAACCGGGTGACACTGGGGTCCCGCGACGCCAGGTAGAGCAGCGGGACGAGCGCGGTGGCCCAGGTGATGTCGGCGACGAACGCCTTGCCACCCTGGCCGGACGAGAAGAATGCGAACCGCCAGCTGTCCTGCAGCATCAGGCCCGGGAGCACGATCCCCAGCGCGACGAACGCCGCACCCGGCCTGCCGCCGAGCGCGACACCAACGAGGACACAGATCGTGCCCATGATCAGACCGACCGCGATCGCCATCCCGGTCGAACTTGCCACTGCCTTCCGCCACACCGGCCTGGGCACTCCACTGAACCGCACCGCCAACGGGTCGGTGGCGAGGCCGCGGGAAATGTTCACCACGACCCCGTACGTCACCCACGCGAGGCTGAAGGCGCCGAACTCCACGGCACCCAGCGATCGCGCGACGACGATACCGACCACGAAGCTGACCAGGCTGGTCACAGCCTGGTCAGCGAGTCCCCAGGTGAGGCGGCGCAGAACACCTTTCATGTCAGCCCACGACTTCGTGCGGTTCGGGCAGCGGGACCAGGTACGTGGCACCCCAGCCGCCACCGGCTTCGAGTTGGGAGATGACCTCGTCGGCGATGTCCCAGGTCAGTACCAGGACGACATCCGGCTGTGCGGCCCGCAGTTCGTCGATCGGCCGGATCGGGACACCACAGCCGCCGGGGATCCGGCGTCCGTGCTTGCCCGGTGCGGCGTCGACAGTGAACTCCAGCAGGTCGGTCCCGATCCTGCTCAGGTCGAGCAACACCGGCGCCTTCGACGGAGCGCCGTACCCGAGCACTGTGCGCCCGGCGGCCTTGTGCCGGACCAGTTCGTCGTGCAACGCGCCGGCGGCGTGCCACGCGGCCTCCTGCAGGCTGGCCAACTGGACTTCCTCGGCGATGCCGGCCGCGTCCTCGTCCTCCAGCAGTACGTCGACCGATGCGTCCGGCTTGGCATCGTCCGCGTGCCGCAGCATCACCATCAGGCTGCCGCCGAACATGTCGACCTGGCGCACCGACTCGACCGCGAGCCCGTGCAGGGCGGACAGCCGCTTCACCGCTCCGAGAGACAGGTACGACCAGTGGCCGTGCCGGATGGTGTCGAACTGGTTGCCGATGAACAGCGGCAGCAGGTGGTGGAATTCCAGCACCAGCAGACCGCCCGGTGCGAGCCGTTCGGCGCGCAGCCGCAGCATCTCGCCGACCGACGGCTCGTGCGCGATGCCATGCACGTCCACGACCAGGTCGGCTCGTTCGCCGTCATCGGCCAGCCGGCAACCGGCGGCGTACAGGTGCTCGAGCCAGGAGCCACCGTGGTGGCTGGCGAACTCGAAGACCACTCCACCGGTGAGCTCCGGGTAGTCTCTCAGCAGTTCCTTCACCGACGATTCGGCGTGCGCGATGCTCGTCGCCGACTCGACCGCCAGCGGCGGTTCGGGCAGCTGCGGCTCGACCGGGCCGAGCTGCACCAGCGTGCAGTCGCGGCACAGCCACAGCTCCAGCGGCCAGCGCGGATCGGGCCCCGGCGTGTCCGCCGTCGGGAAGTAGTCGGCACACGGCTGTGCACCGAGATCCACCACGGGTACGACGTTCTCCCCCGCGCACCCACGACACTTGAAGCTCGCCTCTTCTTGATCTCGCACTGCATCCCCTCCGGTCACCATGTCAACGTCGCCTTGGCCGTGGTGAACGCTTCGGCGTACCGCGCGCGGCACTCCATCCCGCGCAGCCGGGCCAGTCCGGCGAAGACTTCTTCGTCGAACCAGTCGTGCGGGACCTGGGACGGGTAGGCCTTGCGCAGCAGGGCGATCTTGTCGCGCAGCTGCTCCTCGGTCAGTTCGACGTACAGCCACGGCCGGCTGATGTCGCCGTCCCACTTGGGGATCTCGTAGTGCAGCACCAGTTGGTCCCGCCAGACCGTCGGCGCCAGCTCGGCGATCAGGCGGTGGTCCTGGTGCGCGTCGGTGCGGCTCGGCGCCAGCACCAGGTCCGGGCGCCGGGACGAACCGGTCTGCGCGGCCCGAGCCGTTGCCTCGAGCAACTCCTTGGTCTCGTTCCAGTACGACGGCAGCCGGCCGTCCGGCAGCTCGGCCGAGGTGACGGTCACCTCGCACTCGGGCAGGAACAGCTCCGCCGCGCGGCGGGCCTCCTCCAGCCGGAGTGCGGACCCGGTCGCGATGACGAACTCGGCGGTCAGCTCCGGCACCGACTCGGCCAGCTTCAGCAGCGTGCCGCCGCAGCCGATCTCGATGTCGTCCGGGTGGGCGCCGAGGGCAACCAGATGAACCGGTCCGTCGATCAGGCCGAGCTGGAACGGCAGCATCAGATCGCCACCACTACAGGGTCGTCGCCGACGGATCCGGCCGGAGCGTCGAAGCCCTTGTCCATCACCTGACCACGCTGCGCGCGGGCCTCGTGGCTCCACAGTGCCCACGGCTTCTTGCCGGACCGGTACAGCTCCTCGAGCTGACTGCGCTCCTTGAGGGTGTCCATCGGCGCCCAGAACCCGTGGTGCGGGATGGCCTCGAGCCTGCGCATCGCGGCCAGCCGCGGGAACGCGTCGCCGACCAGATCCTCGTCCTCGTGCAGGACGTCGAAGATCTCCTTCTTGATGACGAAGTAACCGCCGTTGATCCACGCGTTCAGGTCGGCCGCCGACCGCAGCCCGGTGACCCGGGCGTCGGTGCCGAACTCGACCACGTGGAAGGACGCCTGCGGCGGCACCGCGAGCAGGCTGGCGGTGATGTCACTGGTCATCACGTGGTCGACGATCTTGTCCATCGGAGCGTCGGTCAGCACGTCGCCGTAGTTGGCCAGGAACGCGTCGTCGTCCTCGAGGTACGGCCGGACCCGGCGCAACCGCTCACCGATGCTGGTGTCGATCCCGGTGTCGACGAAGGTGATCTTCCACTCGCTGATGTCGGAGTCGAGCAGCTGGATCCGTTGCCCGCCCTTCGACATCACGAAGTCGTTGGAGACCGTCTCCTCGTACCGCAGGAAGTACTCCTTGACCGCGGACCCCCCGAAGCCCAGGCACAGGATGAACTCGGTGTGGCCGAAGTGTGCGTAGTAGCGCATCACGTGCCACAGGACCGGCCGGTCGCCGATCGTCATCATCGGTTTCGGCGCGGAGTCCACTCCACTGCGCATCCGCAGCCCGAACCCCCCACAGAAGATCACGACCTTCATCGCGCTGTTCCTTCCCCCCACTGAGTGCTTGTCAGATCACTTCGAGACGCGGGATGGGTACGACGAACTTCGCGCCCCACTCCCGTGCGTAGCCGAGCTGGTGGACGATCTCCTCCCGCAGGTTCCACGGCAGGATCACGATGTAGTCGGGGCGCGTCTCGGCGAGGCGCTCCGGGGCGAAGATCGGGATGTGTGTGCCCGGCAGGTACATGCCGTGTTTGTGCGGGCTGCGGTCGACCGTGTACGGCAGCAGGTCCTCGCGGATGCCGCAGTGGTTCAGCAGCGTGTTGCCCTTGCCGGGTGCGCCGTAGCCGGCGACCGACTTGCCGTCGCGCTGGGCCTGGATCAGGAACTCCAGCAGGTCGGACTTGATCGTGAAGACCTCGGTCGCGAAGCCCAGGTGGCCCTCGACCGTGTGCAGGCCGGCGTCCGCCTCGTCCTGCAGGACCTTCCCGACCAGCTCGGTCGGTTCGCCCGCGGTCTCGATCGGCGTCGACATGACCCGCAGCGAACCGCCGTGGCTGGCCAGTTCCTGCACGTCGACGACCTTCAGGCCGGCCTTCTCCAGCGCCAGCGCGGCGGTCTTCAGGCTCAGGTACGAGTAGTGCTCGTGGTAGATCGTGTCGTACTGGCGACGCTCGATCAGCCGGAGCAGGTGCGGGAACTCCAGCGACACCAGGCCGTCGTCCTTCACCAGCGCGCGCAGGCCCTTGGCGAAGTCGACGATGTCCGGCACGTGCGCGAACACGTTGTTGCCGACGACAAGGTCTGCCTGTCCGTGCCGGGCCGCCGCGTCCTTGCCGGTCTCCTCGCCGAGGAAGTAGCTCTCGGTCCGGATGCCCTTCTCTCCTGCGATCGCGGCGATGTTCGCGGCCGGCTCGATGCCGAGCACCGGGATGCCGAGCGCCGTCGCGTGCTGCAGCAGGTAGCCGTCGTTGCTGGCCGCCTCGACGATCAGGCTCTCCGCGCCGAGGTCGAGCCGCTCCTGCATGTCCACGACGAACCGGCGGGCGTGCTCCACCCAGCTGGTCGAGTACGACGAGAAGTACAGGTAGTCGCTGAACACGTCGTCGGCCGCGACGTACGCCGGGAGCTGGACCAGCAGGCAGTTGTCGCAGATCCGGACGTTCAGCGGGTAGAAGGTCTCACCGCTGTCGATCTGGTCGGCGCGCAGGAAGCTCTCGCACGGCGGGGACATGCCCAGGTCGACGAACGTCCGCGTCAGTGTCTCGCCACAGAGGCGGCAGGCGACTGATTCCCCCATCAGTGCTTCTCCTTGAATAGTGCGTCCCCGGGACCGGGGAACTGCTCGTCGGTCTGGCGGCGCAGCTGGTCGTCGACCAGGCCGGCACCGAGCAGCTGCTGGATCCGGCGCAGCCGGACGAACTGCGCGGAGTTGAAGTCCTCGAGCGTCAGGCCGTGCCGCTCGTACGCGGCGGCCAGTTCGTCCGCGCCCCTGCGCACCGTCCACGCCAGCTTCAGGTTCGGGAAGGTGTCCTTGAGCTTGCTGAAGTCGACCTTGTAGTTGCGCAGGTCCGGTCCGGCGCCGTCGGCGATCGACAGGGTCGAGCCGGGCACCGCCTCGCGGACCATCTCGGCGATGTCGCGGACCTGGACCACGTCCTCGGACCGGCCGACGTTGAACGCCTGGTCGTGGATCACCTCGCGTGGCGACTCGAGCACCGTCAGGAACGCCCGGCTGATGTCCTCGATGTGCACCAGCGGCCGCCACGGCGTCCCGTCGCTCTCCAGCCGCACCTGCCCGGTCGTCATCGCGATCGCGGTCAGGTTGTTCACCACGATGTCGAGCCGTAGCCGGGTGGACACGCCGTACGCGGTCGCGTTGCGTAGGTAGGTCGGGCTGAAGGTGTCATCGGCAAGCTTCGACAGTTCCTTCTCGGCCAGCGCCTTGGTCTCGCCGTACGGCGTGACCGGGTACATGTCCGCGTCCTCACCGACCGCCTCGGAGCCGGCCGCGCCGTACAGGCTGCAGGAGGAGGCGAACAGGAACCGCTCGATGCCGGCGTCCTTGGCCGCCTGGGCCACCTTGAGCGTCCCGTCCAGGTTCACCGAGTACGTCGCGTCGCGGTTCAGATGACCGAGCGGATCGTTCGACAACGCGGCCAGACACACCACGGCGTCGTACCCCTCGAGCTCGGCCGCGGTGACGTCCCGCATGTCGCGCGGTCTCCGGTTCCCGATCGGATCCGGTCCTCCCAGCAGGTCGCACCCCTCGTACAACCCGGTGTCCAGCCCGTCCACCTGATGCCCGGCATCGCGCAGGAACGGCACCATCACAGCGCCGATATATCCCCGGTCCCCGGTGACCAGAACCCTCATCCGTCGCTCCCTCACCCCAGCACTGGTCTGTCGCCCAATACAGATCGGCGACCGGGCCGCCTGATACACGCAATTTCTTCCGGCGGTGTGTATCAGGGGGCGGCCGCGGCTGCTCTTCTCTGCGCTGCTGCCGTACGTGGGGGATGCCCGCGTCATGAGCCTGTGGGGGGCGTTATGAAGGTTGCCGTATTCGGCTTGGGCTATGTGGGGTCAGTGACGGCTGCGTGCCTGGCTGCCAACGGCCACGACGTCTGGGGCGTCGATGTCGATACTGCGAAGGTCGGTCCGATCACCGGGGGACACAGCCCGGTGGTCGAACCGGGCCTGGACGAACTGGTGGCGGACGGAGTCACCGCGGGAAGACTGCATGCGACCACCGATCCGCGACTCGTGCTGGAACGCGCCGACGTCTCGCTGATCTGTGTTGGGACGCCGTCGACCGCGGCGGGCAGTACCGACCTGACCTACATCCGGCGGGCGGTCCGCGACATCGCCGAGGCGGCGCATGTCGCCGAACCGCCGGAATCCGGGTTCCACAGCATCGTGGTCCGGAGCACGGTCCCGCCGGGAACCGTGGACGAGGTCGTCGCGCAGGTGCTGGCCGACGTACCGGTCGCCGAGGGTTTCACCTTCGGTACGGCGATGTGCCCGGAGTTCCTGCGGGAAGGATCCGGGCTGGCCGACTTCTACGATCCACCCTTCGTCGTCGTCGGGACACGCAACGCGAAGGTCGGCACCGCCCTGACCGACCTGTTCGGGTTCCTCGGCGTCGACGTTCAGGTTGTCGACGTCCGGACCGCTGAGGCGCTCAAGTACGCCTGCAACGCGTTCCACGCGACCAAGGTGTCGTTCGCCAACGAAATGGGCCGGATCTTTCGGTACTACGGCGTGGACTCGCGCGAGGTCATGCGGATCTTCGTCCAGGACACCAGCCTCAACATCTCGCCGTACTACCTGCGGCCTGGGTTCGCGTTCGGCGGCTCGTGCCTGCCGAAGGACCTGCGCTCGGTCCTGCACCTGGCCCGGGTCAACGACACAGACCTGCCGCTGCTCGCCGGAACGCTGGCGACCAACGAGCTGACTGTCCGTGACGTCGTCGATCGGGTCGTGGCCGGCCCGGGACGCGAGATCGCACTGCTCGGCCTCAGTTTCAAGCACGCGACCGACGATCTGCGCGAGAGCCCGAGCGTCGAGCTGGCCGAACGGCTGATCGGTAAGGGCTACAACCTGCGTATCTACGACGCGATCGTGAACCCGAGCCGCCTGGTCGGCGCGAACCTACGGCACGTGACGTCGAAGCTGCCGCACCTGCAACGGGTGCTGACCGACGACCCGACCGCGGCGCTCGCCGGCGCGGACCTGGCGATCGTGTCGGCGACCGACACCGCCGCGATCGACGCCCTGCTGAGCACTCCGCCTTCCCGGACCATCGACCTCAGCGGCCGGCTCGGCAACGCCGTCGAGGCGCTGCCCGGATACGAAGGAGTCGGCTGGTGAGCGGTCCGCGCGTACTGATCATCATCCAGAACCTGTGGGTGCCGTTCGACCGCCGGGTCTGGCTGGAGTGCCAGGCCCTGGTGGCGTCCGGGTACGAGGTGACCGTCGTTTGCCCGAAGGGCCCGGGCGACCCGTCGTACCAGGTCATCGACGGGGTGACCGTGCACCAGTACAAGGCCTACTCCCCCGGCGGCAGCAAGATCGGGTTCGTCGCGGAGTACGCGTACTCGTTCCTGGCGACGCTGCGGCTGGTGCTGCGGGCGCGCAAGGCCGGCACGTTCGACGTACTGCAGGCGTGCAACCCGCCGGACATCTTCTGGCCGATCGCGATGCTGCTGCGCCGGCTGGACCGGACCAAGTTCGTCTTCGACCACCACGACCTGTGCCCGGAGCTGTTCCAGTCCCGCTTCGGCGGTACGACGAGCCTGCCGTACAAGGGACTGCGGTTCCTGGAGCGGATGACGCACCGCAAGGCCGACCACGTGACCTCGACCAACGATTCCTACCGCCGGATCGCGATCACGCGCAGCGGCAAGGCGAACCACGACGTGACAGTGGTCCGCACCGGGCCCGACCCGGACAAGTTGCGCCGCGGCGGGGTGGACGAGTCGCTGCGCCGTGGTCACCGCTACCTGGTCACCTACATCGGCGTGATGGGACCGCAGGACGGGGTCGACATCGTGGTCCGCGCGGCGGATCACATTGTCAACAATCTCGGCCGGACCGACATCGCGTTCACGCTGATGGGTGGCGGTGACTCCTTCGACGACGTGGTCGCACTGCGGGACGAGCTCGGCCTCGCCGAGCACGTCGAGTTCACCGGCCGGGTGCCGGACGAGACGGTACGCGCGGTCATGTCGACCGCGGACGCCGGCCTGTCGCCGGACCCGAAGAATCCGCTCAACGACGTGTCCACGATGAACAAGACGATGGAGTACATGGCCTTCGAGCTCCCGGTCGTCGCCTTCGACCTGATCGAGACCAAGGTCTCCGCCGAGGACGCCGCGGTGTACGTCGAGCCCAACGACGTCGCGAAGTACGGGCAGGCGATCGTCGACCTGCTCGACGACGAGGTCCGGCGCCGCCGGATGGGCCGGCTGGGCCGCGAACGGGTCGAGCAGGTGCTCGCCTGGAAGCACCAGCAGAAGGCCTACCTCGAGGTGTACGACGGCCTGACCGGTCACGTCAGCGAGGTCGGCGACGTGGCCCGGGCCACGGGGTCCTGAGGTGTGCGGCATCGCCGGCTGCTACCAGCAGCACGACGGCTTCGCGCTGGCCGAGACGATGAGCGACCGGATCGCGCACCGCGGTCCGGACGCCGACCATGTCTACCGGTTCGAGGACGGTGACGTGCGGGCGCACCTCGCCCATCGTCGATTGTCGATCATCGACCTGTCGTCGGGCGCGGACCAGCCGTTCACCAAGCGCGGCCTGACGATCTGCTACAACGGCGAGCTCTACAACTACAAGGAACTGCGCGCCGAGCTGTCCAGGTCGGGCGTCGCGTTCCGGACCAGCTCGGACACCGAAGTGGTGCTCGAGGCGTGGCGGCGCTGGGGTCCGGCCGCACTGTCGCGGTTCCGCGGCATGTTCGCGTTCGCGATGCTGGACGAGGACAGCGGCAGCATGTACCTGGCCCGCGACCCGCTCGGCATCAAGCCGCTGTACTTCCTGCGCCGCGAGGGCGGCGTGGTCTTCGCATCCGAGCTGAAGGCGCTGGTCGCCGCGGTCGGATCGGAGCTCCGCACCGAGCCCGGCGCGTTGATCGCGTCGATGCTCTATTACTGGCTGCCCGAGCAGTGCTGCGCGATCGACGGCGTGGAGAAGTTGCCGCCGGGTTCGTGGGCCGAGTTCCGGCCGGACGGCAGCAGCCGGCACGAGACGTACTGGCGCGTGACCGACATCGCGACCCAGGCAGCCGCCGGGCCGCGGGCTGATCTGCGGACGGTGATCGAGGAGTCGGTCGCCGCGCACATGGTTGCCGACGTGCCGGTGTCGACGTTCCTGAGTGGCGGCCTCGACTCGAGCCTCGTCACCGTGCTGGCGAAGCGGCTCGATCCGGGTGTCGACTCGTACACGATCACGTTCCGCGCGCAGGACCAGCGGCTCGAGGCGATGCCCGACGACGCGATCTACGCGCGCAAGGTGGCGCAGCAGTTCGGCATCGACCTTCACGAGATCGAGATCGCTCCGGACGTGGTCGACCTGCTTCCGCGGATTGTCGACACGCTCGACGAGCCGATCGGTGACCCGGCCGCGATCAACACCCTGCTGATGTGCGACGCCGCGCGCGCCGCCGGTGTCAAGGTGCTGCTGTCCGGGATGGGCGCCGACGAACTGTTCGGTGGCTACCGCAAACACCTCGCCTGTGTGATGGGAGCGCAGTACCAGCGGCTCCCCGGCGTACTGCGGAACGGTCTGATCGGCCCGGCAGTACGGCGGATGCCGGTCACCGTGAACGGTCGCGGACTGCGATACGCCCGCTGGGCGAAGCGGTTCCTGACATTCGCGGACCTGCCGGAGGAGACGGCGTTCCGGCGCAGCTACACGATGTACGACGGTGACCAGCTGACCGGACTGCTGAGCCCGGACCTGGAGCCGTACGTCGGGAAGCTGCTGTCGGAGCACAGCGACATCTATCACGACACGACGCTCGACGATCACGTGAACCGGATGTGCCTGGCGGACTCGCGGATGTTCCTCCCCGGCCTCAACCTGGCCTACACCGACCGGTCCAGCATGGCCGCATCGACCGAGGTCCGGACGCCGTTCGTCGACCCGATCGTCGCCGCGGCGGCGTTCTCGATCCCGGGCAGCGAGAAGATCCACCGCCGGCAGGGCAAGCTCGCGCTGAAGAAGGCGGCCGAGGCCTGGCTGCCGAAGGAGATCATCTACCGGCCGAAGGCGTCGTTCAGTGCGCCGCTGCGGGCCTGGGTCCGCAACGACCTGCGGGAACTGGTCGACGACACCTTGCTCCGCGGCGAACTCGTCGGCAGCGGCTTCCTCCAGCAGGCCGCCGTACAGCGGCTGGTCGACGACGAGCGCGCCGGTCGCGAGGACTACTCGAAGCAGATCTGGCAGCTGCTGACGCTGGAGACCTGGACCCGCCACATGCGCTCCCTGGGCGTGACTATCACCTCACTCTGAAGGCTCCACACTCTCTGAAGGACTGGCATGAAACAGGTTGCACAGAACTACAAGTCCGGCGAGCTCGCGGTCCTGGACGTGCCTCCGCCCACCTGTGCGCCGGGCGGCGTGCTGGTCCGCTCGTTGTACTCGCTGATCTCCACCGGCACCGAGCTGATGAAGGTCGGCGAGGCCAAGCTGTCCATGCTCGGCAAGGCGCGGGCGCGGCCGGACCAGGTCCGCAAGGTGCTGGACTCGGTCGCCCAGCAGGGCGCGGTCAACACCTACAAGAAGGTGATGAACAAGCTCGACTCGTACACGCCGCTGGGCTACTCGCTGTGTGGTGTGGTGGTCGAGGTCGGCGCCGGCGCCGAGGAGTTCAGCGTCGGGCAACTGGTCGCTGCCGCGGGCAACGAGTTCGCGCTGCACGCGGAGTACAACTGGATCCCGGTCAACCTGTGCGTGCCGGTGCCGGACGGCGTACCGCCGGAGCAGGCCGCGTTCTCGACGGTCGGTGCGATCGCGATGCACGGCGTACGGCAGTCGGAGGTGCAGCTCGGCGACACCGCGGTGGTGATCGGTCTCGGGCTGGTCGGTCAGCTCGTTGTGCGGCTGCTGGTTGCGGCCGGAGTACGGGTGTTCGGGATCGACACCGTCGACGACCGGTGCCGGATGGCGGAGAAGGCCGGCGCGCTGCAATGCTCTTCCGCGGACGAGGCGGGGATCGCGTCGCTGGAACGGTCGATCCTCGAGGCTTCCAGCGGACTGGGTGCCGACCACATCCTGCTGGCCGCCGGTGGTCACTCGAACGGTCCGGTGGAGACCGCGGCCCGGCTGGCGCGAGACCGCGCTCGGGTCGTCGACATCGGCAAGACCAGGCTGGACCTGCCGTGGAACGCGTACTACGACAAGGAACTCGACGTCCGGTTCTCCCGCTCCTACGGCCCCGGCCGGTACGACGACCGCTACGAACTCCAAGGCATCGACTACCCCGCCGGCTACGTCCGCTGGACCGAACGCCGCAACCTCGCCTGCTTCGTAGACCTGATAGCCCGCGAACAGATGGACATCGGTTCCCTGATTGCCGGCACCTTCCCGATCGCCGACGCGACAGATGTCTACCAGCAACTCAGCACAGGAGCCCTCCCCGGAGTCGGCTTCCTCTTCGAATACCCGAAGGATGCCGCGGAAACGGCGGAAGGCAATAGAGCGGCGCACAACGCCGGAGCCGCCGCGGCGCAGAACACCGGAGCCAGCGCAGCGCAGAACACCGGACCCGGCGCGGCGCAGAACACCGGAGCCGGCGCGGGAATTGCGGGAACCGCGCCCGGGTCCACGGGTGCTGCGACTACTACCCGCCGGCGGGAGCCGGCCGGGAGGCCGGCTTCCGCCGGCGGAGCACGGCTGGGGTTCATCGGGGCGGGCAACTACGCATCGAGCATGCTTCTGCCGCACCTGCAGAAGAACGAGGATGCGGTCCTGGCTCGCGTCGCGACCAACAAGTCGCTGTCCGCCGCCAACGCCCAGCGCAGGTTCGGATTCGAGAACATCTCGACCGAGGCGAACGCCGTACTGTCCGACGAGAGCCTGGACGCGGTGTTCGTGGTGACTCGGCACAGTAGTCATGCGGAGTTGGCGTGCCGGGCGCTGGAGACCGGGAAGGCGGTCTTCGTGGAGAAGCCGCTGGCGCTGACCACCGAGGACGTGGACCGGATCGTCGCCACGGTCGATGCGACCGGCAACGACCGGCTGATGGTCGGGTTCAACCGCCGGTTCGCTCCCCTGCTCACCGACCTGCGCGACCGGTTCGGCGACCCGGGCGGCAACTACTCGCTGCGCTACCTGGTCAACGCCGGCCGGCTGGACCCGTCCAGCTGGTACCTCGACCAGGACAAGGAGGGCAGCCGGTTCGGCGGCGAGGGCGGTCACTTCATCGACACCCTGGCCTGGTGGCTGAACAGCCCGCCAACCGAGGTGTACGCCGTACCCGGACCGGACGCCGGCGACGTCATCGTCACCCTGCGGTTCGCGAACGGTTCGGCCGGCCAGATCACGTACGTCGGCGGCGGCAACGCACGGTTCCCGAAGGAGACGCTGGACATCACCGGCGGCGGCCGCAACGGCCGGCTGGACAACTTCCAGAGCGCCTCGGTCTGGGCCGGCCGGAAGCCGTCGACCCGGAAGGCCCGCGGCACCGACAAGGGCCAGCGTGCCGAACTCGAACGCTTCGTCGCCGCGGTCAAGTCCGGCGGCCCGATGCCGATCTCGTTCGACTCACTGATCGCCACCACGCGCGCGACCATCGCCGTCGACCGGAGCCTGGCCAGCGGCCGTCCGGAGATGGTGTGAGCCGCCAGCCCTTGGGCTGGTACGTCCGCCGCCTGCGCCGGATGTCCCCCACCGAGCTGGCCTGGCGAACGCGCGACCACGTACGTCGTACCACCTGGGCCTATCAGCAGGTCAAGCCCGGGCAGGACGTGCAGGTGCATCCGCCTGTACGCAAGGAGCTGACCTTCGGTAGGACGCTGCCGTCGCATGCGGCGGACGCCGTACCGGAGGAAGCGCGCAAGGCGATCATCGCGACCGCGGACGCGATCATGGCCGGAAAGCTCGAGGTGCTCGGCGCCGACCGGACGGACCTGCGCTCGCCGGACTGGTTCCGCGACCCGACCACCGGCCGGCGGTCCGACCCGGCGCAGTACACCTTCCGGCTGAACCACCGCAACGAGGAACTGGTCGGGAACGTCAAGCAGGTCTGGGAATTGTCCCGGCACCACCACCTCACCCAGCTGGCCGCGGCCTGGTACCTGACCCTCGACGACGCGTACGCCGAGCGTGTCGCCGAGCACCTGAACGACTGGTGGCGGTCCAACCCGTTCCTGTCCGGTGTGCACTGGGCGAGCGGGATCGAGATCGGCATCCGGCTGATCAGCTGGACCTGGATCCGGCGACTGCTGAACGACTGGCCAGAGGTCACCGACCTGTTCGACCACAACGAACTCGCGCTCCGGCAGATCTACTGGCACCAGCGCTATCTGGCCGCGTTCCGCAGCCGTGGTTCGTCGGCGAACAATCATGTGATCGCCGAGGCCGCCGGGCAGCTCGTGGGTGCTTGCGCGTTCCCGTGGTTCAGCCAGAGCTCGCGCTGGCGCGACGATGCGGCCGCGCTCCTCGAGAGCGAACTGGACGCCAACACCTTCCCGTCCGGCGTGAACCGCGAACTCGCGACCGACTACCACCGCTTCGTCTCCGAGCTCGGCCTGTACGCCGCTCTTGAGGCGGACAAGGCCGGTCATCCGCTGACCGAGAAGACCTGGGCCCTGCTGACGCGCACGATCGACGTGGCCGCGGCGATTGTCGACAACACGCTGCGGCCGCCACGTCAGGGCGACGACGACGAGGGCATGGTGCTGGTCCTGGATCCGCCGAATGTCAGCAATTGGTCGGCGTACCTGTCTCTCGGCGCCGCCGTCGTCGGCCGCGCGCCGTGGTGGCCGGAGGTCCCGGTCACGGCGACCGCGGCCCTCGTCGGTTCACTGGTAGATGGTCGACAATCCGATCGTCCAGCCGAACGACCAGAGCATTTCGAGGATGCGGGCCTCACGATCCTGCGCAGCCGCGACGCAGGGCCGGAGATCTGGTGCCGCGCCGACGCAGGCCCGCACGGCTTCCTGTCCATCGCCGCGCACGCGCACTGCGACGCACTCTCGCTCGAAGTCCGGGTCGGCGGCGTCGACGTCCTGGCGGATCCAGGCACGTACTGCTACCACGGTGAAGAAGCCTGGCGGAACTACTTCCGCTCGACCATCGCCCACAACACCGTCGAGATATCCGGCACCGAGCAGTCCGTCCAAGGCGGCCCGTTCCTCTGGTTGCGCGGGGCAACAGGCCGGGTACGCCGGTACGCCGCTGATGGTGATGTGGCGACGTGGGACGCCGAACACGACGGCTACCAATCCGGCGACAATCCGGTGATACACCGGCGGACCGCCGTACTGGATCACGGAGTACTGCGGGTCGAGGACCGGCTCGACACGGCAGCCGGCGTACGGATCGCGTGGCATCTCGGGCCGGAAGTGACCGTCGACCTGGACGGAGCGACCGGACGGCTGGAGTGGCCGAACGGCTCGGCGGTCGTCGAGTTGCCGGCCGGCCTGAGCTGGTCCGCGCACCGTGGTGACGACGATCCGTTGCTGGGCTGGTACTCACCGCGATTCGGGCACAAGGTCCCGATCACGACGCTCGTCGGTACCGGGAACCTCACGGCGGAGGACCCGGCGGTCAGCACCTTTCGATTCCGGTCTTGACCGGAGATCGGCTGTATCAGCCCTCGGTCACCGCCCTCTATTACAGGACACATTGTGGCGTTCGACTGGAGGGGACTGTGAGCGCACAGCAGCTCGACGTCAAGAAGTCCTGGCGGGCCATTCGTAGGTACCGCCTGATCGTGGCTGCCGTGGCAGCGGTCGGCCTGCTCGGCGGTATTGTCGCCGGGTTCTTGGTGCCGCCACTGCACACCGCCACTTCGCTCGTGGTGCTGCCGCCACCACTGGCAGCCGATCCGGAGAAGGCGACCGGCACGCAGAGCATCGAGACGCAGGTCTTCATCGCGGAGAGCGAGCCGGTGCTGAGGAGCGCGGGGCAGAACCTGTCGCCCGCGCTGTCCTCCGAAGTGGTCAAGGGCAGGGTCAAGGTCACCGCCGTCACCGACGACGTCATCCAGATCGACGCCAAGGGAACGACGGCCGGTCAGTCGATGCGACTGGCGAATGCTGTCGCCGAGGTCTACCTGGTCTTCGTCACCACGGACCAGAAGCTGCCCGGCGACCTGGGGAAGAAAACGGGGGCACGGGTCTTGGAGCAGGCGACTACCGCACGCGGCGGGAATCTCGCGATTCACTTGGGAATCTTCGGGTTGCTCGGCGCACTGATCGGCGCCGTGGCCGGCTCGATCGGCGTACTGGCGAAGGTCCGCGGCGACCGGCGGCTGCGGCTGCGGGACGAGATCGCGGACGCGGTCGGACTTCCGGTGCTGGCGTCGGTTTCGTCGTACCAGGCCACCGATGTGTCCGACTGGGCCTATCTGCTCGAGCACTATTCACCGACGGCCGTCGAGGCCTGGAGTCTGCGCAAGACGCTGCACCACCTCGGCCTGGACGTGAAGGGCGGCGGGCCTGTCTCGCTGACCGTCATCTCGTTCGCGGGTGACGACAAGGCGCTGCCGCTCGGCCCGCAACTGGCCGCGCTCGCCACGTCGATCGGCATCACCACCTCGATCGTGGTCGACTCGCACCGGGAGCCGGCCGGCACCACGGCGTTGAGCATCCACCTGGTCGTCGTCGATCGGGACGCGCCGCACCTGGTCGGCGCCGAGCGCACCACCAACACGATCGTCGCCCTGTCGGCCGGCACCGTGACGGCCGAGGAACTGGCCCGGCTGGCTGTCGCGGCCGCGGCCGACGGCCGGAACATCGACGGCCTGGTCGTCACCGATCCCGACCCGACGGACCGCACCATCGGCCGCGTCTCGCAGTCGATGCGCCGGTCGAGTTCCCGGCTGCCGACCCTCCTCACCGGTACCGCGAGGAGAGGCAAATGAGTAACCAGCCGTACACCGAGCCCGTGGTGAGCCAGCCGGCCTGGACCGACGACGACGGCCTGTTCGCCGACGACGGACCGTCGACCGCGTACCCGCCGGACGCGCTGGTCACCTTTCGGTTTCTCCGCGACGCAGTCCGCCGGCACCTGCGGATCTGGCTGATCGTCGCCATCGTCGGGCTGGCCGGTGGCCTGGCGTCGACCGTCGTAGTGCCGACGACGAACGCTTCGTCGACCCGCTTGCTGCTCACCCATCGCGATGGTGAGGACCCGGCCAAGGCGATGGCCACGGATGTCAGCCTGGCGACCACACACACGGTGGCACAGCGGGTCATCGACCTGCTCAAGCTGCCCGAGACCCAGGACGACCTGCTCAAGGAGTACACCGTGGGCGCCAAGACCGACCGGGTGCTCGAGATCACGGCCTCAGCGAAGACTCCTGACCAGGCGAACAAGCTGGCGACCGTCGTCGCACAGGTGTTTCTGGTCTACCGCAAGGAGCAGATCGCGCTGCAGGACGCGCCGCTGCGTCGCGACAAGACCGCGGCCGAGAGCGACGTGACCGTGGCCGAGCAGGCGGTCCGCGCCGCCGGCGACGATCCGGACGAGCTGAAGCGCCCGACCAGCCCGGAGGCGACCCGGCTCGGTGCCGCTCGCGACCGGGCGCAGTACGTCGGACAGCAACTGCTCGACCAGCAGGTCCAGGCTTCGCGGATGAACAGCAGCCGGATGCTCGACGCGGCCGCGCCGGTGCCGGTCTCGGCCAAGCGGACGATCGCGATCAACGCGGCCACCGGGCTGCTCGCCGGGCTGTTCATCGGTCTCGGCTTCGTCATCGTTCGTGCGTTGATCTCTGACCGGCTGTGGAAGCGGCAGGACATCGCCCGTGCGCTGGGTACCCGGGTCCGGCTGAGCAGCGAACGGCCGCCGCGCTGGCAACTGCTGCCCTATCCCCGGTACCTGAGCGACTCGCAGCGACGGCAGCCGGAGGTCCGGCTGATGGTGCAGCACCTCGACCAGCGCATCTTCTGGGGCGAGCGTCCCACGCCAGGCATGACCGTGGTCAGTGTCGACGACGTGAATACCTGTGCCCTGGTGGTGGCGTCGCTGGCGGTGGCGCTGGCCGAGGAGGGCAAGCACGTGCTGGTGGCCGACCTCACCGAGACCGGCAGGCTCGCGGGGATGCTCGGCGTCAAGACTCCCGGCACCCACGAGTCACGGTTCAGCGAACCGGGCCTTCGGATCGACGTCCATCGCCCCGACCCGGACCGCGGACCGGCGCAAGGCTGCTATCTGCACCTGAGCGACTCCAACCGGCCGTCGAGCTCCGGTGACGTCGCACTCGACTCGGCCTGGGAGGTCTCGGACATCGTTCTCACCCTGACCACCCTGAGGCCGGAGATCGGCGCCGATCACCTGGGCACCTGGGCGTCGCACGCCGCCGTCGTGGTGACCGCGGGCCAGTCGACCACCACCAAGATCCAAGCCACCGGCGAGATGCTGCGGCTGGCCGGAATCGAGCTGGACACCGCTGTCGTCCTCCGTCCGGATCAGACCGACGAGGGTGTCGGCGTCGCCGAAGCCGAGGCCGGTACGCCGAGGACGGTGGACGTCGAGATGTTCGGCCGATGACCACGATCACCACCCGGTGGAGCACGCAGCTGGCCACGCGGCTCGGCCACCGCCCGACCAGGCGGGTGGTCGCGCCCGAGGTCCGGCGGCGCCGGCGGGTCCAGCTCACCTGGGCACTCCTCGTGCTGAACGTGATGACGTTCTTCCCGGGCGCGCCGCACCTGCTGCCGATCCCGGGATCCGTCGGCAAGCTCATCGCCCAGGGAGCCCTGGTCGGCGCACTGATGATGGCGCTGTCGGTGAACCGGCCGGTCCGGATCCGGCCGAGTGTGTTCATCTTCCTGCTGCTGATGCTGGCGGCCGAGGGCCTGCTCGCCAGCGTCCGGGCCGAGTTCCTGTTCGGTGCGCTGTTCCGCGCCGGCCGCCTGTTCACCTTCGCGATGGTGCTGTGGCTGCTGACCCCGTGGTGGACCCGCCGGGACCTGCTGCTCGTCCGGACGCACCTCCTGGTCCTGTGGACCATCCTCGGATCGGTCGTCCTCGGTCTGCTGGTCGCGCCCGGGTTGGCGCTCACCGAAGACCGGCTCGGCGGCGCCCTCTGGCCGATTCCACCGACGCAGGTCGGGCACTACGCCGCGGTGGCGGCCGGCCTCACGATCGTGCTGTGGCTGTCCGGGCTGCTCCGGCGCGGAGTCGCGCTCACCAGCGTGCTGGTCGCTATTCCTGTGCTGCTGCTGACGCATACCCGTACCGCATTGGTCGCGATGCTGGCCGGCGTACTGATCGCCGGGCTGAGCCTGTTCACCGCACGGTCGCGGGTCCGCAAGTCGTTCGCGATCGGCTTCGCCGTCTTCTCCGTCGGGGCGCTCACCCTCGGCTCGGTGGTAGCGACCTGGCTGGCTCGTGGCCAGGACGCCGAAGAGGTGACCGCGCTGACCGGCCGCCGGGAAGTCTGGGACTCGATCCTGGCCCAGCCGCGGTCGGCCTTCGAGACCCTGTTCGGCTTCGGCCTGTCCAACAAGTCCTTCAACGGCCTGCCGATCGACAGCAACTGGCTCGGCACGTACTACGACGTCGGGCTGGTCGGGGTCGCGATCACGATCATGCTGGTGCTGTTCGTCCTGACCGCCGCCTGGTTCCGCCCGCAGGGCCCGCATCGCGCGCTCGCGTTGTTCCTGGTCGCGTACTGCGTGGTCGCGTCGTTCACCGAGAGCGGCCTCAGCGAAGCGTCGCCGTACCTGCTCGAGCTGACGCTGGCGGCGTCACTCGTGTACTCCACATCCACCCGTGAAGGAGTGCGATGAAGATCCTGCTGGTACACAACCGGTACCGGTCGACCGCGCCGAGCGGGGAGAACCGGGTGGTCGACCAGGAGAGCGAGGCGCTGACCGCCCTCGGCCACGAGGTCCGGCACTTCGAGCGGCACAGTGACGCCATCGAGGACTGGCCCGCATGGCAGAAGGCGACGCTGCCCGCCCGCGTGGTCTGGAACCCGGCGAGCCGGCGGGACCTCGCCGCTGCTCTCGCCGAGGACCGGCCTGACGTCGTTCACATCCACAACACGTTCCCGCTGCTGAGCCCGTCCGTGCTGTACGCGTGCCGCAAGGCGGGCGTCCCGGTCGTGATCACTCTGCACAACTACAAGCTGCTGTGCGCCAGCGGCGACTTCTTCCGCAACGGCGAGGTCTGCCACGACTGCGCCGGTGGTAACCCGGCACCCGCGGTGATCCACCGATGCTACCGGGGATCCGCGCTGGCGACCTCGACCACGGTGCTGAACGCCCGGAGCCACCGGCGCAGCTGGCGCCGCCTGGTATCGGCGTACATCTTCATCTCCGAATCCCAGCGACAGCTGATGGCCGCGATGGACTTCGATCCGGACCGGACGTTCGTCAAACACAACGTGGTCCCGTACGACGGCCCCGTCGGCGGACCGAAGGAGCGCCAGGTCACGTACGTCGGACGCCTGGACGCGGCCAAGGGCGCTCCCCTGCTGATGAAGGGCTGGGACGCGTACCGCGCGATCGCCGGCGACGACGCGCTCCGGCTCGTGATCGCCGGCGGCGGTCCGATGCTGGACGAGGTCACCGCCTGGGCGGCCACCCGGCCGTCCGTCGAGCTGCGCGGGATGATGACCAAGCCGGAGGTGTTCGAGCTGATCCGCTCGTCCCGGGCGGTGGTCCTGCCGTCGGAGTGGGAGGAGACGTTCGGCCTGGTGGTCGTCGAGGCGATGGCAGTCGGAGTACCACTGCTGGCGTCCGGCCACGGGTCGTTCCCGGACCTGATCACCGACGGCGTCGACGGCGCACTGTTCGAGCCGGGACGTCCGGACGCGCTCGCCAAATTGCTGCTCGACGTCGACACATCCCCCGACCGGTACGACGATCTCGGCCGGCAGGCCCGGACGACGTACGAGAAGAAGCACCAGCCACACCAGAGCATCGATCAGTTGCTCGACATCTACCGGTACGCGATCGAGCACCCGGTAACCGCCACCGCCTGAGTCCGAGGCCCAGATGCCCCCCGAAGGAAACGCCATGGAACAACGCGACCCGTCTACGGGACACGCGTGGTACCGCCGCCCGCCGTTCCTCATCGCCGCGGTGTCGGTCGTGGTCGCCGCGCTGGTCGTGGTCGGGATCACCGTGCTCGACGGCGAGGGATCGAAGGCTCAGTCCACTCCGTCCGCTTCACCCGCGGCCACGGAAACCAACGTCACCGCACCGACAGCGCCGCCGGCGCGGGTCTGCGGGAACGAGAAGGCCCTGGCCGGTCCGGCCAAGGCTCCGTCCGGTGCGGTCGTGGTCGGCACGGGCCAGAACCTCAACGATCTCACCACCTCGCATCCGGCCGGTACGACGTTCTGGCTGTCGCCGGGCACGCACCGGGTCGGGACCGGGCCGTACGCCCAGGTCATCCCGAAGGACGGCAACGTCTACGTCGGCGCGCCCGGCGCGGTCCTCGACGGCGGGAAGAGCAACCGGTACGCCTTCACCGGGTACGCCGCCGGGGTCACGGTGAAGAACCTGACCATCCAGAACTTCGGCGCACCCCGGACCAACAACGACGAGGGCGTCGTGAACCACGACGCCGGCTCGCGCTGGACGATCCAGGCCAACACGATCCGGCTCAACGCCGGCGCCGGGCTGATGATCGGCGACCACAACGTTGTCCGCGGCAACTGTTTGGAGAAGAACGGCCAGTACGGCTTCAACGCCTACAACCCGGGCAAGGTCAAGGGCATCACGATCGAGAAGAACGAGATCGCCGGCAACAACACCGACGACTGGGAGAAGCTCAAGAAGGGCTGCGGCTGTACCGGCGGCGGCAAGTTCTGGGAGGTCACCGGCGCGGTGGTGCGCGGCAACTGGGTGCACGACAACCTCAGCGCGGGGCTGTGGGCCGACACCAACAACACCGGGTTCGTGATCGAGGGCAACTACATCTCCAACAATTTCGCCGAGGGCCTCGTCTACGAGACCAGCTACAACGCCGGCATCCGGGGCAACACCTTCACCCGCAACGGTCTCGAGAAAGGCCTGCAGAACAAGGGCTTCCCGACCCCGGCGGTGTACATCTCCGAGTCCGGCAGCGACTCCCGGGTGACAGGCGTCTACAACAAGACCTTCGAGATCAGTGGGAACGTCTTCACCGACAACTGGTCCGGCGTCGTCCTGTGGGAGAACGCCGACCGGTTCGCCGGGTCGCCGGCCAACACCAGCACCGGATCGGGCACGCTGGTCAACCCGTCGGTGGTCACCGCCAAGACCTGCAACAAGAACACCATCGACAAGGAGCCGTACAAGAGCGACTGCCGGTGGAAGACGCAGAACGTGCAGGTGCACGACAACGTCTTCAGCCTCGACCCGGACAAGATCGGGAAGACCTGCGCGTTCCGTAGCGGCTGCGGCTTCAACGGCCTGTTCTCCAACTGGGGTACGTTCCCGACCTGGTCGCCGTACCAGAAGGCGAAGGTGCAGGACGCGATCACGTTCGACCAGGGCAACCGGTTCTTCGACAACACCTACGCCGGTCCGTGGAACTTCGTCGTGCACGAGCAGGGCAGCCGGGTGAACTGGGCCGCCTGGCAGGGCGCGCCGTACGGGCAGGACCAGGACAGCGTGATCAAGGTGCAAGGGGAGCGCTGAGCACGGTGATCGGGCCTCCTGAGCGTGCCGCCGGCGAGCAGATCGCACTGCTCCGCTCGGTCGGGTACGCCGCGTTCGGACGGCACGAGCGGGATCTCGATGTCCTCGACGTGGTCTTCGACAGCCTCGTCGACGCCCCGGACAGCGGCGACGTACGGCGGCTGCGGTTCGCCGGGTACGGCATCACCCTGGACGTCGACGTGCACGGACAGACCGACCTGACCGTCGAACTGCGGGTCTCCCCGTCGGGACCGGTGATGGTCGAGTCCCGCGGTGCCGACGACGGACCGACCGCGGCCCGGCTGGTCAGCTTCCTGCTCAGGTGGCCGGGCAGCACACAACGGCCGGTCCGGACCGCCTGGATCATGCTCTGATCAGACGGATCCGGACCAGCCGCCGGATACAGGCTCCTGCTTCAGGAGGCAAGCAGCAGTCTGAGCTTCTCCAGGCACCGGCCGCGGATCGGGCCGATGCTGCCGATCGGGATCCCGATCGTCGCCGAGATCTCCGCGTACGGCGCGGGCGGGTCGGCCATCAGCATGCCGAGCAGCTGCTGCCACCGGTCCGGCAGGCTCTCCAGAGCCCGCCGTACGTCGACCGCCCGCTCGTCGGCGAGTAGATCCGCGTCCAGCTCCGGCAGGTCGCCGGGCACCCCCTCGAACGCGGCCGACTCGTAGGTGAGCAGGACCCGCTTGCGGAACGCCAGCACCCGCAGGCATTCCCGGCGGGTGGTGACGACCAGCCACGCGCCGACCCGTTCGGGGTCGACGCGGTGGATGTGCTCGAGCAACCGCAGCCAGACCATCTGGGATACGTCCGCGGCGTCGCTGTCGCTGAGCCGGAAGCTGCGGGTAACGGCCCAGACGAGCCGCGCATAGTGGTCGACCAACCGGCTCCAGGAGCCCTGGTCCCCGGACGCGGCCTGGATCACCAGGGTCGCGGCCTCGGACCGGACGACGACAGCGTCGTCGGCCGTTTCCTGATCAGTACCGGGCTCGGCACTGAGGTGTTGCATCATGAATTCCCCCCTCGGGAATGCACCGCGTGTTCTGACGTCCCCCGACGTAGTGGTGCGGTTGACTCCGCCCGGCCGGCAGATGGCCGGGCGGGTTCAATAGGCGCCGTCGCTTCCCAGGACGGCGCGAGCGGTCTTCCACAAAATGAGCAGGTCCAGCGCGATCGACCAGTTGTCGGCGTACCGCAGGTCGAGCCGCATGGACTCCTCCCAGGTCAGATCGCTGCGACCGCTGACCTGCCACAGGCCGGTCAGGCCGGGCTTCACGAGCATCCGCCGCGCGTCGTCGATCTGGTACTTCGCGACCTCGGCGGGCAGCGGTGGCCGTGGGCCGACCAGTGACATGTCCCCCCGGAGCACGTTCACCAGTTGCGGCAGCTCGTCGATCGAGAACCGGCGCAGGTACTTGCCGACCCTGGTCACCCGTGGATCGTCGCGGAGCTTGAACAGCACCCCGTTGCCCTCGTTCAGCTTCTGCAGGTCGGCCTTGCGTTCCTCGGCGTCGGCCACCATCGTGCGGAACTTCAGCATCGAGAACTGCTCACCGCCGCGGCCGACCCGGGTCTGCCGGAACAGCACCGGCCCCCGGCTGGTCGCCTTCACCATGACCGCGGTCACGATCAGGATCGGCGAGACCGCCAGCAGCAGCAGACAGCCCAGCACCCGATCGAAGATGGTCTTCAGCAGGTGCGGCCCGCCGCTGACCGACGGCCGCTCCAGGTGCAGCAGCGAGAGTCCGGCGACCGGTCGGATCGAGATCCGCGGACCGGCGACCTCGACGATGCCCGGCGAGACGATCAGTTCGACACCGCGCTGTTCGAGCGCCCACGACAACTTCCGCAGCGTGTACCCCGCCAGCTCAGGATCCGCGGCCACTGCCACGACCTCGACGTCGTACTGGTCGACCGCGGCCAGGATGTTCATCTCGGTCCGGCCCAGCCGTTCGGGCTCCGGTTCCTCGAAGACGTCGCCGCGCGGCAGGCAGCTCGCGACCACGATGTAGCCGTCGGCCGGCCGCTCCTCCAGGTGCCGCCGCAGCGTGGTCACCTGGTCGTTGCGTCCGACAACGAGCACCCGGCGCATGCACCGCCCGGCGAACCGTCGCCAGGAGATGCTGCGGTGCAGCACCCATCGGCCGAACATCGCCGCCAGGCACGTCATCGGCACCGCCAGGATGACGAAACCACGCGCGACCTCGCTCTTGGTCGCGTACGACGTGATGGCGACCAGGGCGGTCAGTGCGACCGCGGCCCGGATGATCGAGCGGAACTCCTCCGGCCCGGTGCCGAAGTACCGGGTCTCATAGCCCCGCTGCAGCGCCACACAGGCCAGCCAGGCGATCGGCAGCAGCGCGCCCACCAGGATGTAGCCAAGGTTGATCTGGGCCCCGAAGCGGGCCACCAGCGCGAGCGAGCCGCCGGTCACGGCCGCGGCCAGGTCGGCCCCCAGCGCGGCTCGGCGGTACCTGCCCACCCAACGCGCCTCGGTGAACCGGGCCGACAGCGGCACGATCGCCGGAATCTCGTCCGGTACCACCCAGACCGGCCGACGACGCTCCCCCGACGGCGCCGGCCGTAGATCAGCCGAATCGGCCAACCCCTCGGACATGACGAATTCAGTCACGCACAGTCACCCCCCACAGGTGAAAAGCGATGCCCGCGACCAACCCACTCCCCGTCACGGACCTCGATGAAATGCCGCCCCCACAACGGCATTGACCCAGAGAGTACTACGGGAATGCCCTGGTCGGACAGTACCCGGAGCGAGTGTTTACCCGTGCGAAATCCAGCACCCAGACGAAGACCCCCGGAGCCTGTTTTCCAGGCTCAGGGGGTCTCGTGTCGACTACAGCACGTGATCGGCCGCCGGGTCGGGACGGCGATCGCCGGCAGTGTGTTCAGCCGGCGATCAGGCCGTCACCGCTGATCAGCTCGCGCATCTCGCCCAGCGTGCTGTCGCCCGGCGGCAGGATCGCGTCGGAGTCGTGCAGCTCGTCGTCCGGCAGCTTGTCGCCGGCCCGGACGAACTCCAGCAGCGCGGCGAAGGCAGTCTTGAAGCCCGCCTCGTCACTGGCGGAGACAGCCTTCTCCAGATCGGTGTCGACCGCATTCAGCTGGTCCAGCTTGTCGTCGGCCAGTCGCCACTGACCTTCGCCCATGATGCGAACGATCATCGAACATCACCGTCCTGCGGCCGGGCCGGCTCGGCGGCCGGCTGCTGCGCCGGCTGCTGGGCAGGCGCCTGCGCCTGGGCCGGCCCAGGGGTCTCACCGGACAGCTCCTTGGGCGCACTGCCGCCGGAGAGCTGCGCCTTCATCGCGGCCAGCTCGCTCTCCACGTCGGAGCCGGACGACATCCGCTCCAGCTCCAGCGTGATGTTGTCCTTCGCCGTACCGCTGGCGTCGTCGAGCGCGCCGGAGGCGAGCAGCTCGTCGATCGCGCCGGCCCGGGCCTGCATCTGCTGGGTCTTGTCCTCAGCCCGCTGGACTGCCAGACCGACGTCGCTCATCTCCTCGGAGATGCCCGAGAACGCCTCGTTGATCCGGGTCTGCGCCTCGGCCGCGGTGTAGGTGGCCTTGATGGTCTCCTTGCGGGTCCGGAACGACTCGACCTTGGCCTGCAGCCGCTGGGAGGCGAGCGTCAGCTTCTCCTCCTCACCCTGCAACTGGGCGTGCTGGGTCTGCAGATCGTCGATCTGGCCCTGCAGCCCGGACTTGCGGGTCAGGGCCTCCCGGGCCAGGTCCTCGCGGCCCATCGAGAGCGCCTTCTGCGCCTGGTCCTGGAGCTTGCTGGACTGGGACTGCAGCTGGGAGGCCTGCAGCTCCACCCGCTTGCGGCTGGTGGCCACGTCGGCCACACCTCGCCGCACCTTCTGCAGCAGCTCCAGCTGCCTCTGATACGAGTAGTCAAGGGTTTCGCGAGGATCCTCGGCCTTGTCCAGGGCGGAATTCGCCTTGGCCTTGAAGATCGTCGACATCCGCCTGAAGATGCTCATCGATATCCGTACCCCTTCTGTGCCGGCGTGACGACCCGGCGTGCCTTGTCCACCCTATGTCCCCACGGGTCACCACACCATCAGGACCGGCCCCGATAAAGTGGGTGTCAGGTCCGGGGACCACCCCGAGTCGCGACCTGCCCTGCCGAATGAGGTTCAGACCCCGTGTTCCGTCGTACCAAGTCTGAGACAGATACCACCGTACCCGCCGAGCCCCAGGCCAAGCCGGGCGGGAAGGGACGCCCCACCCCGACCCGCAAGGAGGCGGAGGCGGCCCGCAAGGCCGCGCTGCGCAAGCCGCGCAACCGCAAGGAGGCGTCGGCGTACCGGCGGGAGAAGGTCCGGACCGAGCGGGCCAAGATGCAGGACGCGATGCGTACGGGCGACGACCGGTACCTGCCGGCCGCAGACAAGGGGCCGGTCCGGCGGTTCGCCCGGGACTACGTGGACGCCCGCTACTCGGTGATGGAGTTCGCGCTGCCGGTGCTCCTGGTGGTGTCTCTGGTCGGCGTGGTGTTCTCGGCGCAGTTCCCCTGGCTGGCCGGCATCGTCAACCTGCTCTTCCTGGTGATGATCGTGCTGATCGCGCTGGACTGGTTCCTGCTCTCGGCCGGCCTGCGGAAGGCGGTCACGGCGAAGTTCCCGAAGGAGCCGACCAAGGGCATCGGGTTCTACGCGGTCCGGCGGACCATGCAGATGCGCCGCTGGCGGATGCCCAAGCCGATGGTGAAGCGCGGCGAGAAGCCGAGCTGATCCGGGCCCAGTAGGGTCGGGGGTATGGACTTCCGCTATCTCGGCAACAGTGGTTTGAAGGTCAGCGAGATCTCGTACGGGAACTGGCTCACGCATGGCTCCCAGGTGGAGAACGAACAGGCCAAGGCGTGTGTGCGGGCGGCCCTGGAGGCCGGCATCACCACGTTCGACACGGCCGACGTGTACGCCAACACCAAGGCCGAGTCGGTTCTCGGCGAGGCGCTGGAGGGTCAGCGGCGCGAGTCGCTGGAGATCTTCACGAAGGTCTACTGGCCGACCGGCCCGGGCGGACCGAACGACACCGGCCTGTCCCGCAAGCACATCCACGAGTCGATCAACGGGTCGCTGAAGCGGCTCAAGACCGACTACGTCGACCTCTACCAGGCGCACCGGTACGACACCGAGACGCCGCTGGAGGAGACGATGGAGGCCTTCGCCGACGTCGTCCGCTCCGGCAAGGCGCTCTACATCGGTGTGTCCGAGTGGACCGCCGAGCAGCTGCAGGAGGGCCACCGGCGGGCCCGTGAGCTGCGCATCCCGTTCGTCTCGAACCAGCCGCAGTACAGCATGCTCTGGCGGGTGATCGAGGCCGAGGTGGTGCCGGCTTCCGAGGAGCTGGGCATCGGCCAGGTCGTGTTCTCCCCGATCGCGCAGGGTGTGCTGACCGGCAAGTACGTGCCGGGCCAGCAGCCGCCGGAGGGCTCCCGGGCCACCGACGACAAGGGCGGCGCGAACATGATCCGGCGTTTCCTCAACGACGACGTGCTCACCCGGGTGCAGGAGCTGAAGCCGCTCGCCGACGAGGCCGGCCTGTCGCTGTCCCAGCTGGCCGTCGCCTGGGTGCTGCAGAACCCGAACGTCTCGTCGGCCATCGTCGGCGCCTCCCGGCCCGAGCAGGTGGTCGAGAACGTGAAGGCGTCCGGCGTCAAGCTCGAGGACGGCCTGCTCAAGCGCATCGACGAGGTCCTGGGCGGCATCGTCGAGCGCGACCCGGCCAAGACCGTGCAGAACTCGCCGCAGACCCGGCCGGGCTCATGAGCTGGAGCTGGCGGTTCGAGACCGCGAGCGGCGCCCTGGTCGATCCCGGTGAGGTCGGCGGGGCCGACTTCTCCGCGCAGGGCGACGCGGAGAGCTGGCTGGGTGAGACCTGGCGGGACCTGTCCGAGCGTGGCGTCGGGCAGGTCTACCTGCTGGAGGACGGCCGTGAGGTCTACGGCCCGATGAGTCTCGCCGCGCCAGAGTAGGCTTCGGTCCGAACCAAACGCCTGCGTCACAGGGAAGCCGGTCCAAGTCCGGCGCTGACCCGCAACCGTAGGCCACCTCAGGTGGCGAGCCGGAACACTGTGACGCAGGCAGACAGGCTCAGCTACCCGCCGTGGTCCGCGGGTGGAGCCCCTACCCTGCCTGCGCAGGCGGGACCTCCTCCATCGGGCCGCGGCCTGACCGAGGACAATCAGATGACTGCACAACGGACGCTACGACTGGTCCTCAGCCTGCTGGCGGGTCTCCTGCTCGCGGGGACCGTCGCCACCACAGCACAGGCCGAGGACGGTTACCGCTTCTGGGGCTACTACCAGTGGACGGCGGGCAAGTGGGCCTTCGCCCAGAAGGGCGCGGACGTCGTCGTACCGGCCGATGGCGCCGTGGAGGGCTGGCGGTTCGCCGTCGGCGGCGCGGCGCCCCGGATGCCGCGCGCGGCTGGTGACTTCGAGGCGATCTGCGGAAAGACCCCGGCCGAGACCGGGAAGAAGCGGGTGGCCCTGGTGGTCGACCCGGGTACGCCGGAAGACGCGCTCAGCGGTGAGACGCCGAAGCCGGCCACCGGCACCTGCGTGGTGACGGATCCGAAGTCGACCGGGGCGAAGATCCTGGCCGCGGTCGGCCCGGTCCGGATCGAGAAGGGCCTGACCTGTGGGATCGACGGGTACCCGTCCAAGGGCTGTGGCGACCAGCTGAAGAACATCAAGGTGCCGGCCACGGATACGCCGGTGACGCTGGAGATCGGTGCCGCGGTCGGCTCCACCGCTGCCCCCGCACCGACCACCGCCGACTCGTCCTCGTCCGACGACGGTGCACCGTGGACCGGCATCATCATCGCCGCGGTGGTCGTCCTCGTACTGGCAGGCGGCGGTCTGGTCCTCAGCCGCCGGCGCTCCTCGAGTCAGTAGTGCGTACTGTCCACCACCTGACGCTCCCCCGGGCCCTGCACCCGGGGGCATGGTGGCTGTGGTCCCTGGGGATGGCCGTGGCCGCCAGCAGGACGCGTAACCCGGTGCTGCTCCTGCTGATCCTCGCAGTGACCGGTTTCGTCGTGGCGGCCCGCCGGAGCGACGCTCCCTGGGCCCACAGCTACGCTGCGTTCCTCAAGCTCGGGCTGGTGGTCATCGGTCTCCGAGTAGTCCTGCAGGCGCTGCTGTCCACGCGCTCGCAGGGCAACACAGTGCTGTTCACGCTGCCCCAGATCCCGTTGCCGGAGTGGGCCAGCGGGGTCAAGCTCGGCGGCGAGGTCACCGCCGAGGCCTTGATCACCGCTCTGTACGACGGCCTCCAGTTGGCGGTCATGCTCTGCTGCATTGGTGCCGCCAACGCACTGGCCAGTCCGCGGCGACTGCTGAAGTCATTGCCTGGCGCCCTCTACGAGATGGGCGTGGCCTGTGTGGTGGCGTTGACCTTCGCACCGCAACTGGTGACGGACTCCCGCCGCATCCGCGCCGCCCGCCGCCTGCGCGGCCGCACCCGAGGTTCATTCCGTACGACGGCCATGCCGGTGCTGGAAGGTGCGTTGGACAGGTCCGTGGAGCTCGCGGCCGCGATGGACTCCCGCGGCTACGGCCGTACGGCGCAGGTCCCTAAGCACCAGCGCCGCCTCACCGGACTGTGCGTGCTGCTGGGTTTGCTAGGCATCCTGCTCGGCGTCTACGCGCTCCTGACCGACTCCATGGCGTTCCCGTTCGCTGCGGCCGCTCTCGGCGTCGGACTGCTCATGGCCGTCGGTGCGATGGCGGTCGGGCGGCAGCGGGTGACACGGACGCAGTACAGGCCCGATCCGTGGGCTCTCCCCGAGTGGCTGGTCGTCGGCTCCGGTGCGATCGCCGCCGCGGCCATGGTGACCGCAGCGTCGCGTGGCGTGGCCGGTCTGGTGTTGCCGGGGCCGATGGTGGTCCCACCTGCTCCGCTGCTGCCGATTCTCGGCATCCTCGTGGGCCTGACTCCGGCGCTGGCCGCGCCGCCACTGGTGAGGCGGGTGGTCGCATGATCGAGTTCGACCGGGTGACGGTCACCTACGACGGCGCCACAGAACCAGCCCTGCGGGACGTGAGTTTCACCGTGCCCGAGGGCGAACTGGCGCTCGTCATCGGCCGGACCGGTTCCGGCAAGTCGACGTTGCTGAGGGCAATCAATGGGCTGGTGCCGCATTTCACCGGTGGGACGCTGTCCGGGCGCGTCCTGATCGCCGGGCGGGACACCGGCGAGTTCCGGCCCCGCGACCTGGCCGATGTCGTCGGCATGGTCGGGCAGGACCCGATGGCGGGGTTCGTCACCGACACAGTGGAGGACGAACTCGCGTACAGCATGGAGTCACTCGGAGTCGCGCCGGACGTCATGCGGCGCCGGGTCGAAGAGACGCTCGACCTGCTGGGACTGGCCGACGTACGCGACCGTGCGCTGACGTCGCTGTCCGGCGGACAGCGACAGCGGACCGCCATCGGCGCGGCCCTCACCTCTCACCCGGCTGTGCTCGTTCTGGACGAGCCGACCTCCGCTCTGGACCCACAGGCGGCGGAGGAGGTGCTGGCCGCGCTGCAGCGGCTCGTGCACGACCTCAGTGTCACTGTGGTGATGGCCGAACACCGGCTCGAGCGCGTCATCCAGTACGCCGACCGCGTGATCGAAGTACCCGGTGGTTCTGCTGCTGTGTCGACCGGGCTGCCGGCGGACCAGATGGTGACCGCACCGGTCGCACCGCCTGTGGTGGAGCTCGGACGACTGGCCGGCTGGTCTCCCCTGCCGCTGTCGGTGCGGGACGCCCGGCGGGCTGCTGTCGCGTTGCGCAGCCGGTTGGACTCGGCTGCGCCGGTCAGACCCAACGCGTCACTTGGCTCTGAGCTCGCGCGGTGCACCGACCTCGTTGCTGGCTACGGCAGCGTCATGGCGCTGCGTGGAGTGTCCCTGAGCATCAAGGCAGGCGAGGTCGTCGCTCTGATGGGCCGCAACGGCGCCGGTAAGTCGACGCTCCTGAACGCGCTGGTCGGCATCGTCCCGGCCCGATCCGGTACGGCGGTCGCCGGCGGCGCGGATCCACGTCGCACCAGGCCTGACAAGCTCGTGAAGGCGGTCGGACTGGTGCCGCAGGAGCCTGCGGACCTGCTGTACGCCGCCACCGTCACCGACGAGTGCGCCAGCGCCGACTCCGACTTCAGAGTGCCGTCCGGTAGTTGCCGAGCGCTACTGAACCGGCTGGCGCCCGACATCGACGACCGGATGCATCCGCGGGACCTGTCCGAGGGTCAGCGGCTCTGTCTGGCGTTGGCCGTCGTACTGTGTAGTGCCCCGCCGCTCCTGCTGCTCGACGAGCCGACGCGTGGGCTGGACTACGGCGCCAAGCGGCGGCTCGTGGAGATCCTGCGTGAGCTCGCTGCTGCTGGACATGCGGTGGTGCTGTCGACGCATGACGTGGAGATGGTCGCCGAGGTCGCCAGCCGGGTCCTGGTGCTCGCAGAGGGCGAGTTGGTGAGTGACGGCGAGACTGCGGCGGTGATCGCCGGGTCGCCGGCGTTCGCGCCGCAGGTGGCGAAGATCCTTGCTCCGTTGCCGTTCCTGACCGTCGGCGAGGTCGCCACCGCACTGGACCGTGCGTCGTGAATCTCGTCCGGCTGAAGCCTCGCAGTACGGCGGCTCTCATGGTCGCCTCGTTGGCCGGGCTGCTGGCCTTCGGTTGGCCGTTGTTCTTGCACACGGATCAGGCGGGTGCGTCCGCGATCGGCCACACCACCGACGCACCGTGGCTCTTCGTCCTGCTGCTGCCGTTGCTGGTCGCCGTCGTACTCGCGGAGCTGTCGGAGTCGGGGATCGACGCGAAGGTGATCTCACTGCTCGGCATGCTGGCGGCTGTCGGCGCGGCGCTGCGGGCGCTGGGTCCTGGTACGGCGGGGCTGGAGCCGGGGTTCTTCCTGCTGGTGCTGGCCGGGCGGGCGTTCGGGGCAGGTTTCGGGTTCGTGCTGGGGGCTGTATCGCTGCTGGGTGGGGCGTTGATCAGTGGCGGGGTCGGTCCGTGGATGCCGTTCCAGATGTTCGCGTGCGCGTGGGTGGGGTGCCTGGCCGGGCTGTTGCCACGGGCGGGTGGACGGCTGGAGTTGTTGCTGCTGGCGGCGTACTCGCTGGTCTCCGGCGTGCTGTACGGCGTGGTGATGAACCTGTGGTTCTGGCCGTACGCGACCTTCGGCAGCGACTTCTCGTTCATCCCGGGTGACGCGCTGGCCGGGAACCTGCATCGGTACCTCCTGTTCGTGGTGGCGACGTCGTTGGGCTGGGACATCCCGCGCGGGATCCTCAGCGCGGTCCTGGTGCTGCTCGTCGGGGGGCCGGTGTTGAAGGCCTTCCGCCGTACGGCGCGGAAGGCGGCCTTCGACGTACCAGTGGTGTTCGATTCCGGGAGGGCGGATGGCTGAGCAGCGCACGTTGATCCTCGGCGGGGCGCGATCCGGCAAGTCGATCGCAGCCGAACGCCGCCTGGCCTCAGAGCCCGAGGTGTTGTACGTCGCGACTGGCGGCGACGACTCCGGTGACGCGGAATGGGCGGAGCGGGTCGCAAAGCATCAGGCCCGACGCCCAGCCAGTTGGGGTCTGGCGGAGACGATCGATCTGGTCCCGCTGCTCGAGTCGTCCGGGCCGCCGATGCTGATCGACTGCCTGACGCTGTGGCTCTCCCGCACCATGGACTCCCTCGACGTCTGGTCGGATCTGAGTCGCTCGGACCTGGTCGACGAACGCATCGCGGAGCTCGCCGGCGCCTGGTCGGAAACATCCCGGGTCGTGGTTGCCGTCAGCAACGACATCGGCTCCGGCGTGGTCCCCGCCGATGCCGGCACCCGCCTCTTCCGCGACCTGATGGGCCGCCTCAACACCACCATCTCCCTGGCCTCCGACCAGGTCCTCTGGACCATCGCCGGCCGAACCCTCCCCCTGACATGACGGAGAACGAGGGGCAGTCCGACCGGGGCGGTGGTGGATGGTTGGACGGGGCCTGGTTGAGTTTGGGCACGTTGTCGGTACTTCCTGCTCCGATGCCGTCGACGGTGGACCGTCCGGTCGGTGGGCGGGCGATGGTGCTCGCGCCCGCCGTCGGCTTGGTGATCGGCTCTGTCGCTGCCGGCGTCGTGGCGCTGGTCCAACTGGTGCGGCCGGATGCGGAGCTGCTCACCGCGGTGCTTGCCGTGCTTGTGGTGGCGGGCCTGTCCGGCGCACTGCACCTGGACGGCTTGGCGGATTTCGCGGACGCGCTCGGCAGCCGCCGCGACCGCGAGACCATGCTCCGGATCATGAAGCAGAGCGATATCGGGCCATTCGGTGTCGTCAGCATCATCGGCGTACTCCTGGTCGATGTCGCGGCCCTCACCACCTGCATCCAGGCAGGCTTCGGTTGGCAGGCAGCCCTGATCGCCACCACAGCCAGTCGCCTGACTCTGCCGTGGTCCTGCCGCACCACAGCACCCGCAGCCCGCCCGGACGGCCTCGGCGCCGTCGTTGCCGCCACCGTCCGCCCCCTGACAGCAGCCGCGGCCACAGTCGTCGTACTGGCCGCTGCCCTGGTCCTCACCTGGCTGACCACCGCGCCCGACTTCCTCCGACTCGCAGGCACCGCCGCCGCAGTCCTGCTGGCCGTAGCCACCGCGTTCGCCACCACCCGCCGCGCCCACGCTGCACTCGGCGGCACCACCGGCGACGTACTCGGCGCCACCGTCGAACTGGCGCTCCCGGTCGCTCTGCTGTCCCTCGCCCTGACCACCTAGCGCATGACGTACCGAGTGTGTCTTCTGTAGGCGGCGGGCAGGCGTGCATTAATGTCGCCGGTGAACGGCGAACGTGGGGTAGTGACGGCGAGGACAGATGTGATGTTGGCGGTTTACGGCCGGTACAGGGCCGGGTACACCTCGCGATCCGTTATGTTTATGTAATGAACGCAACCCGCCCCGCACCTGGGTCGCAGGCTTCGCTGCGCGAAGCCAACCGCGAACGCGTTCTGGGAGTCGTCCGGCAACACGGCCCCCTGACCCAGGTCGAGATCGCCACCGCCTCCGGACTGTCGGCCGCCACCGTGTCGAACATGGTCCGCGAACTGGACCAGGCCGGCATGGTCGGTCTGTCCCGCAGCATCCGCAACGGCCGCCGCGCGGTCCTGGTCTCGCTCGCGTCGGGCGGCGGTCTCCTCGCGGGCGTCGCCTTCGGCGAGCGCGACGTCCGGGTCGCGATCGCGAACGAGTCCCGTGAGGTCCTCGCCCAGCAGTTGATGCCGCTGCAGGCCGACCACGTCGCCGACGACGGGATGGAGCGCGCCGCCCGGCTGCTCGCCGACCTGGCCGAGACGGTCAGCTCCGGCGTCGAGGACATCAGCGCGATCGGCTTCGGCCTGCCCGCGCCGGTCGACTCGGTCAGCGGCGAGGCGGGGTCCGACGCGGTCCTGCCCGGCTGGCGCGGCGTGAACGTCGCCGAGGCGATGGCCGGCCACCTGCGGGCGCCGGTCGCGCTCGACAACACCGCCAACCTGGCCGCCCTCGGCGAGTTGCGCAACGGCGCGCTCCGCGGCGTCCGGCACGGCTGCTACCTCAAGTTTTCCTACGGTGTCGGCGCCGGCATCGTGCTGAGCGGCGAGGTGTTCCGCGGCTCAGCCGGTACGGCGGGCGAGATCGGTCACGTCACCATCGACGAGAACGGCCCGATCTGCCGCTGCGGCAACCGGGGCTGCCTGGACACGTTCGTTGGATCCCGCGCCCTGATCAGCAGCCTTGCCGCGTCGCACGGCCCGCTCCGGCTGAAGGACATCATCAGCCGGGCCCTGCAGGACGACCTCGGCTGCCGACGGGTGATCGAGGATGCCGGCCGCCGGGTCGGCGTCGCGGTGGCCGGACTGGTGAACCTGTTCAACCCCGAGGTGATCGTGGTCGGCGGCCTGATGGCGGAGGCCGGCGACCTGATCCTGCACCCGCTCCGCGAAGCTCTCGACCGCTGCGCGATCCCCAGCGCCGCCGCGACCGTGGATCTGCGACGCGCCGAACTCGGCGACGAGGCCGACATCATCGGCGCCATCCACCTGGCCTCCGCGCTCAGCCACGCTCAGGCCACCAAGTCGCTCAGCATCTCCTGACGCCACCTCGCCATCCGGAGTACGACGGGGGCTTCCGCCTGCCCTGCGACGGTCACGTTGCAGGAATATGTCTATTTCTTGAATTCAAGTCTTGACGTCAAGGCTACCGGGAGCTTGACTTCCGTCAGGCCTACCCGGGCCTTCACGTCAAGGAGCCGCCATATGTCCGTGTCAGCATCCCGTCTCGTCGGCCTCGGCCTCGCCGTCTCGGCCCTCGCCGTCTCCCTCGTCGCCTGTGGCTCCGACGACGGTGACTCCGGTTCGGGCGGCGCCAAGAAGATCGCGCTGCTGCTGCCGGAGTCGAAGACGACCCGCTACGAGGCGCTCGACCGGCCGCTGTTCACCGAGGCGCTGAAGGCCGCCTGCGCCGACTGCGAACTGATCTACAGCAACGCCGACCAGGACGCGGCCAAGCAGCAACAGCAGGCCGAGGCGGCGCTGACCCAGGGCGCGAACGTGCTCGTGCTCGACCCGGTCGACGGCAAGGCCGCCGCCGCGGTCGTCGCCTCCGCGAAGAGCCAGAGCGTCCCCGTGGTCGCGTACGACCGGTTCATCGAGAACGCCGACTACTACGTGTCGTTCGAGAACGAGGCGGTC
The DNA here is from genome assembly GCF_044459685.1 of Kribbella sp. NPDC050241. Taxonomy (NCBI): domain Bacteria; kingdom Bacillati; phylum Actinomycetota; class Actinomycetes; order Propionibacteriales; family Kribbellaceae; genus Kribbella; species Kribbella sp. NPDC050241. The sequence continues at coordinate 129,071 of NZ_JBITJE010000001.1, read as the reverse complement.
GGGAAGCTGCAGGCCCAGACCCTGGTCGACACCCTCAAGGCGGCCGGCAAGACCTCCGGCAACCTGGCCATGATCAACGGCGCGCCGACGGACCCGAACGCGGCCGACTTCAAGAAGGGCGCGCACAGCGTGCTGGACGGCAGCGGCTTCAAGGTCGCCGCCGAGTTCGACACCCCGGACTGGAGCCCGGACAAGGCGCAGGCCTGGATGGAAGGCCAGCTGAGCGCGATCAAGAACGGCCTGGTCGGTGTGTACGCCGCCAACGACGGTACGGCGGGCGGCGCGATCGCAGCGCTGAAGGGTGGCGGCGTCACCCCGCTGCCGCCGGTCACCGGGCAGGACTCCGAACTGGCTGCGATCCAGCGGATTGTCGCCGGGGACCAGGCGATGACGATCTACAAGGCGGTCAAGCCGCAGGCCGAGGCCGCAGCGAAGGGCGCGCTGGCACTGGCGAACGGCAGCAAGCCCGAGTCGACCACCGAGAAGAGCGGCATCCCGTCGACGATCCTCGACCCGGTCGCGGTGACCAAGGCCAACATCAAGGACACCGTGGTCAAGGACAACATCTACAAGGTGAGCGACATCTGCACCGCGTCGTTCGCCGCCGCCTGCACCGCGGCCGGCCTGACCAGCAACTGACCCGCCCCTTCGGCGTTGCCCCGCAGTGAGGTGCGGGGCAACGCCGGGTCTGTCCCGGCAAACGGATCGCCGCGATCATGGCCTGAACGCAAAGCCCAGGAGGCTGATCGAGTGACTGTCACCCCCACACCTGTCCCCGTCGGCACCGGTACGGTGCTGACGCTGCGGGGCGTCTCCAAACGCTTCGGAGCGGTCCAGGCCCTGAAGAACATCGAGCTGGACGTCCGGACCGGTGAGGTGCTGGCCCTGGTCGGCGACAACGGCGCCGGCAAGTCGACGCTGGTAAAGACGATCGCCGGCGTCTACACCGCCGACGACGGCACGATGGTGTTCGACGGCCGGGAGGTGCGGGTCGGCAGCCCGGCCGAGGCGCAGCAGCTCGGCATCGCCACCGTGTTCCAGGACCTGGCCCTGTGCGACAACCTCGACGTGGTCGCGAACCTGTACCTCGGCCGTGAGCTGCGCCGGGGCCGGGTGCTCGACGAGGTCGAGATGGAGCGGTCGTCGTGGGAACTGCTCCGGCAGCTGTCCGCGAAGATCCCGTCGGTCCGGATCCCGGTCGCCAGTCTGTCCGGCGGCCAGCGGCAGACCGTCGCGATCGCGCGCAGCCTGCTCGGTCAGCCGAAGGTCGTGATGCTGGACGAGCCCACCGCGGCTCTCGGCGTGGCGCAGACGGCCGAGGTGCTCAACCTGGTCGAGCGGCTGCGCGAACGCGGCCTGGCCGTCATCCTGATCAGCCACAACATGGCCGACGTGATGGCGGTCGCGGACCGGGTCGCCGTACTGCGGCTCGGCCGGAACAACGGCGTCTTCGTGGTCAGCGAGACCAGGACGCAGGACATCATCGCCGCCATCACCGGCGCGACGGACAACGCCGTCTCCGAGCGCGCCGCACGCCGGACACAGCAGGAGGGCTCGGCATCATGACGTTGCACGGATCAGAGATCCGGCCGCAGGACACGCCGCCCCCCGGCACCCCGTCCACGAACGGCACCGACCAACTGCCCGCCGACCTGCAGGACGAGCGGCTGATCGCGAGCCACGGCATCAGCGGCGCCGTCTCGGCGTTCACCGCCCGGCTCCGCTCGGGTGACCTCGGCTCGGTCCCGGTGGCGGTCGGCCTGATCATCATCTGGGCGGTCTTCCAGATCGCGAACGGCTCGTTCCTGTCCAGCCGCAACCTGGTGAACCTCACCCTGCAGACCACCTCGGTCGGCGTCATCGCGCTGGGCATCGTGCTGGTGCTGCTGCTCGGCGAGATCGACCTGTCCGTCGGCTCGGTCAGCGGCCTGTCCGCCGCCGTCCTCGGCGTCACCTTCGTCAACCTGGACTGGCCCTGGGTGCTTTCGCTCCTGGTCAGCATCGCCCTGGGGCTCGTGATCGGGTTGTTCTACGGGGCGCTCTACACCCGGTTCGGCGTACCGAGCTTCGTGATCACGCTGGCCGGTCTGCTCGGCTTCCTCGGTCTCCAACTGCTTGTGCTCGGCAAGGAGGGCACGCTCAACCTGCCGTACGACTCCGCGCTGGTCGGATTCGCCGCGCGCAGCTTCCTCTCCCCCGCCGTCGCCTACGGACTGATCGTGGTGGTGGTCGCGCTGTACGTGCTGACTCGGCTGCGCGGCCGAGGTGCCCGCGCGGCCGCCGGACTGTCGGCCGCCCCCACATCGGTCATCGCCATCAAGGCAGGCGCCCTGGCCGTGGCGCTGGTCGTCCCGGTCTTCGTGCTGAACGGCGATCGCGGTGTCTCGTCGATGTTCCTGTTCTTTCTCGCGCTGGTGGTCGGCACCGATCTCGTCGTCCGGCGGACCCGCTGGGGCCGCTCGGTGTTCGCGGTCGGCGGCAACGTCGAGGCCGCCCGGCGGGCAGGTATCAACGTCCGGATGATCTACCTGTCCGTCTTCGCGGCCTGCTCGACCTTCGCCGCCGTCGGCGGCATCCTCGCGGCGGCCCGGCTGGTCGCGGTGGGTCAGAGCAGCGGCGGCACCGACACCAACCTGAATGCGATCGCCGCCGCCGTGATCGGCGGCACGAGCCTCTTCGGTGGCCGTGGATCGGCGTACTCCGCTTTGCTCGGAGCTCTCGTGATCATGTCGATCTCGAACGGTCTGGCCCTGCTCAGCCTCGATTCCAGCGTCCGCTACATCGTGACTGCCGTGGTGCTTCTGATCGCTGTCACCATCGACTCGCTCAGCCGTCGCAGCCGGCAGGCGCACGGCCGCGCCTAGAGACCGGTGGGCTCCCTCCTGACCCTGACCAGCGGGAGCCCACCGTTCCAATCGGCGATCGAGGGAAACAGCGCGGGCCGGATGGCAGGATGTGCGCCATGGCGGCATCCAGGAGATCCATCCGGGCGTTGGAGACCAGTGCGGACCAGTCGGTCACCACACTGGAACTGTTCTTCGATCTCGTCTTCGTCTTCGCGCTGACGCAGATCACGGCGCTGATGGCGCACGACCTGAGCTGGCACGGACTGCTCCGCGGGATCCTCCTGGTCGGGCTGCTCTGGTGGAGCTGGATCGGCTTCTCCTGGCTGTGCAACCTCGTCAAGGCCGACGAGGGCTCGGTCGCCGGCGTCCTGCTGCTGTCGATGGCGGCGATGTTCCTGATCGCACTCGCGATTCCCGAGGCCTTCCATGACCTGCCCGGCGGTCTGCCCGGCCCGGTGGTCATCGCCTGTGCGTACTTCGCCTTCCGGGCGCTGCACCTGGTCCTGTTCTGGCTGATCGCCGATGGCGACCCGGTGCTGCGGCGTACGCTGCTCCGGTTCGCGCCGTCGATGCTCGCCGCTACGGCGCTCCTGCTGATCGCCTCGCAGTACCACGGGAGGACCCAGACGTTGCTGTGGGCAGCGGCTCTGGCAGCGGACTACGGCGGCACCTACCTGATCGACGCACGCGGCTGGCGGTTCCGGTCGGCGGCGCACTTCGCCGAGCGGCACGGCCTCATCGTGATCATCGCGCTCGGCGAGTCGATCGTCGCGATCGGCGTCGGCGTCACCGACCTGCCGATCTCCTGGCCGATCCTGCTCGCGTCCCTCCTCGGCCTGGTGGTGTCCGCCGCGCTCTGGTGGATCTACTTCGACGCTGCCGTGCGGTACGGCGAGCGCGCGCTGGAGAAGGAGCCACCCGAGACCCGTCCCAAGCTGGCCCGCGACGCGTACACGTTCCTGCACCTGCCGATGGTGATCGGGATCGTCCTGCTCGCCCTCGGCCTCAAGAAGGTCCTGGAGTACGTCGGCGACACCGAGCACCATCACCTGGACGATCCGCTGAAGGGCGTCGGTCTCTATGCGCTCTTCGTCGGCGTCGCCCTCTACCTGCTCGGCCATGTCGGGTTCAAGCGCCGGACCATGCACCAGTGGAGCGTGTCCCGGCTGATCACAGCCGCTCTCGTGCTGATCGCCATACCGCTGGTCACGAACGTGCCGGCGCTCGGGCAGCTCGCCGTACTCGCTGCTCTACTGACGGTGCTGGTCGCGTTCGAGACGGTCCGGTTCGCCCAGGAGCGGGACGAGCTCAAGCACGGATGAAGAAGGGCCCCCGCCGGAGCGGGGGCCCTTCTGTGCAACGGGTTTCAGGCTGAGACCTCGGCGGTGAGGTCGACCTTCGGCTCCGCGAAGTGGCACGCCGCGGCGTGGCCGGCGGTGGACTGGGCCTTCGCCTCGAGCGGAGGCTCCTGCGTCGCGCAGATGTCCTCGGCCTTCCAGCAGCGGGTCCGGAACCGGCATCCGCTCGGCGGGTCGATCGGCGAAGGTACGTCGCCGACCAGCCGGATCCGCTCCTTCGGCGGCACACCACGGATGGTGCCCAGGTCCGGAGCCGCGGACAGCAGCGCCTGCGTGTACGGGTGCTGCGGAGCACCGTAGATCTGATCGCGACTGCCCTGCTCGACGATCTTGCCCAGGTACATCACCGCGACCCGGTCACAGAAGTGCCGGACCACGCCCAGGTCATGAGCGATGAACACGAACGCGATGCCGAGGTCGCGGCGCAGGTCCTCCAGCAGGTTCATCACCTGGGCCTGGATGGACACGTCCAGCGCGGACACCGGCTCGTCGGCGATGATCACCTCCGGCTCCACCGCGAGCGCCCGGGCGATGCCGATGCGCTGGCGCTGACCGCCGGAGAACTCGTTCGGGTACCGGTTGTGGTGCTCGGGGTTCAGACCGACCCGCTCCAGCAGTTCCTGGACCCGGTCGAGCTCCTTGCCCTTCTTCACCAGGTTGTGCACGCGCAGCGGCGTACTGATGATGTTGCTGACCGTCTGGCGCGGGTTCAGCGAGCTGTACGGGTCCTGGAAGACGATCTGCAGCTGCCGCCGGAACGGGCGCAGTTCCCGCTCCTTCAGGTGGGCGATGTTCGTGCCCTTGAACAGGATCTCGCCCGCGGTCGGGGTGAGCAGCCGGGTGATCATCCGGCCGGTCGTCGACTTGCCACAGCCGGACTCGCCGACCAGGCCCATGCTCCCGCCGGCGTTGAGCTCGAAGCTCACGCCGTCGACGGCCTGGACGACCTTCTTGGTCCGGCCGAGTCCGGCCGCTTCCTTGATCGGGAAGTGCATCTTGAGGTCCCGGACCTGCAGCAGCGGCGTGCCGGAGTCCTTCGCCGTGCTGCCGGACGGAACGCCGTCGACCTTGTGCACTGTGTTGTCGCTCATCTCTCTCCTCAGCCCCCTGTCAGCCCAGTCTCGGCGCGACCTCGGCCGCGTAGATCGTGGCCTTGTCGTGCAGGTGACAACGGGCTGTGTGGGCACCGGCGCCGTCCACCGGCAGCAGCTCCGGCAGGTCGGTGATGCAACGCTCGCCCTTCACCCGGTCCTGGTACGGACAGCGCGGGCTGAAGGAACAGCCGTCGGGCAGGTTCAGCAGGCTCGGCGGCAGACCCTTGATCGGGCGCAGCCGCTCGCTCGCCGCCGACACCGTCGGGATCGACTCGAGCAGACCCCAGGTGTAGGGCATCCGCGGGTTGGCCAGCACGTCCTCGGCGGTGCCGTACTCGACGCAACGCCCGGCGTACATCACCAGCACGTCGTCGGCCATCTCGGCCACCACACCCAGGTCGTGGGTGATCAGCACGATCGCGGAGCCGAACTCCTTCTGCAGGTTGTTCAGCAGGTCCAGGATCTGCGCCTGCACCGTCACGTCCAGAGCGGTCGTCGGCTCGTCGGCGATGACCAGCTTCGGGTCGTTGACCAGACCCATCGCGATCATCGCGCGCTGCCGCATACCGCCGGAGAACTCGTGCGGGTACTGCGAGAACCGGCGCTGCGGGTTCGGAATGCCGACCAGGTCGAGCATCTCCAGAGCGCGCTTCTTCGCCTTGTCCCTGGACACCTTGTGGTGCACCCGGTAGGCCTCGGTGATCTGGTTGCCGACCGTATAGAGCGGGTGCAGCGAGGACTGCGGGTCCTGGAACACCATCGCCACCGCGTCACCGCGGATCTTCATCAGCTCGTGCTCGGACAGGCCGACGATCTCGTCGCCGCCGAGCCGGATCGAGCCGGTGATCCGGGTGCGTTTGCGGTCGTGCAGGCCCATCACGGCCATGCTGGACACGGACTTGCCGGAGCCGGACTCGCCGACGATCGCCAGCGTCCGGCCGAGCGGGACCGAGTAGCTCAGCCCGTTCACCGCGCTGACCAGACCGTCCGCGGTCGGGAACTTGACCGTCAGGTCCTCGACCACCAGGTACGGCGTCTCGCCGCTGGGGTTGATCGAAGCCTGCCGACGCTCACGGGTGGCGACCGACGGGCCACGCTTGGCCGCCGCGGTCGACTGTGACTCGCCAGCTGCGCTCTCGACCATGCTGTCCTTCCGGTCTTCAGGGGCAGGTGTGCTCACGAAAGCCTCACCCGCGGGTCGATCAGGCTGTAGCCGATGTCCACGAGGAAATTCATCGCGACCAGCACGACCGAGGCCACCAGTACGGTGCCCATGATCACCGGCAAGTCGTAACTGTTCAAGCTGTCCAGCACCAGTACGCCGAGGCCGGGCAGACCGAAGATCTTCTCGGTGAAGATCGCGCCGCCGAGGCTGCCCGCGACGTCGAGGCCGAAGATCGTGATCACCGGGATCAGGCCGGACCGCAGCGCGTGCTTGTAGGTGACCACCCGGTCGGACAGGCCCTTGGCCCGCGCGGTCCGGATGAAGTCCTCGCTCAGCGTCTCGACCATGGATCCGCGGGAGTACCGAGCGTAGGAAGTGCAGTTGTAGATACCGAGCACCAGCCACGGGGTGAGCAGGCCGGCAAACCATTTCCCGACGCTCTCCGACGGTGGGGTCCATTCCCCTCGTGGAAGGATCGGATACAAGATGGTCAGGTACAGCGCGATCATCAGCGCCACGATGTAGTAGGGCACCGAACTGACCACCAGCGTGCTGGTCATCAGGGCGCGGTCGCCCAGGGTCCCGCGTCTCTTCGCCGCCATCGATCCGACGAAGACGCCGATGGTGAGTACCAGGACGGCGTAGCCGGCGACCAGAGACACCGTCACCGGGAGGCGGGACTTGAGCATCTCGGTGACCGGGCGGTCGTTCTTGAACGAGAAGCCCAGGCACGGCGCGGCGCAGTGCTGGCTGACGCCGGAGGTGGTGAATTCACGGCCGGTGAAGATGCCTGCGGTGTACTCCGCGAACTGCTGAACCTTCGGCCTGTCCAGGTGAAGGTTCGCCTTGATCTCGTTGTAGCGCTGCGTGGTGCAGTTGCGCTCGCCGCAGATCGCGCCGGCTGGGTCCGTGGGCGCGACGAAGAACAGCGCGAAGGTCGCGATCAGCGTGACCAACACGACACTGAGCGCGCTGACCAGACGGCGCGCCACGAAGTAGAGCACGGGATTGTCTCCTCACCGATCGGAGTGGTGCCCGGACCGTGATCCGGGCACCACTCCACCGTTCATTGAATGACTACTGCTTCAGAACGGGCCTCGATCAGGGCTGCTTCAGGTAGATCGAGGTGAACTCCGGCAGACCCTGTGTCGGGTCGTTGATCGCGTGCCCGATGTTCTTGCCCATCGGAGCCTCGGTGTTGGAGTAGTACAGCGGCAAGGCCGGGAGGTAATTCTCCAGGATGTCCTTGTCGATCTTCGTCCACTCCGTCAGCTGCTCATCCGGAGTCTTCGCCGAGACCGCGTCGATCTTGGCGTCCAGCGCCTTGTCCTCCAGCTGACCGATGCTGTTGCCCAGGGCGATCGCGTCGGAGCGGAAGAGGACCGGGAACCAGCTGGTGCCGGACGGCCAGTCGGAGCACCAACCGGTCGGCGTCTTGCCGATGTTGACCGGAGCGTCCTGGTTGCCGACGTAGGTACGCAGCTTGGCCTTCGGAACACCGATCGTCTTGACCTTGAAGCCGGCCTTCTCGAACACCTGCTGACGCAGCTGGCTGCTCTGGGTCGAGATCGGGTCGTCGATCGAGAAGTACCAGCTGAGCTCGAAGTTCGCCTTGCCCAGCTTGCCCAGCTCGGACTTGACCTCGGCGGCCACCGCGTCGTCCTCGGCGCCCTTACCGGTGCCGTTCAGACCCGGCAGTTCGTACTTCACGAAGCCCGGGACGGCCGGCGGCAGGATCGTCGACGCCGGCGGGTCGGTGGCCGGGTTCAGACCGGCGACCTTACGCCACGAGTCGTACGGGTAGGCCTTGGCGATCAGCTTGCGCACCTCGAGCGGGATCTTCCGCGTGTCCATCGGGTACGTGATGGTGCACGGGGACGGGCCCTTGACGAGCTGCGACTGGTCCTTGACCTCGGCGAGCAGGGTGCTGTCCAGGTTGGAGTAGTTCAGCGCGTTGGCGTCCGGGCCGGAGCTGGCCAGGACCTGACGCTGAGCCTTGATGGTGTCCTGGGCGAACTTGAAGTCCCAGGCGTCGACGTACTGGTGCCGCACCGGGTCGGTGTTCGGGTCCCAGCTCGGGTTCTTCGACAGCTTGAGCTCGGTGCCCGGAACGTAGGAGTCGACCTTGTAGGGGCCGGTCGACATCGGGCGCTGCTCGTAGTTCTTCTGCGTGTCCTTCGCCTGCGGGATCGGCGTGAACATCGGGAACGCCACGTAGAACGGCAGGTCGTCGAACTTCTTCGCCAGCTTGATGACCAGCGTGCTCTCGTCCGGCGTCTCGACACCCGCGTAGTTCGCGCCACCGGCGCCGTACGGGCCCTTGTACTTGTCGCCGTCCTTGAAGAACTGCAGCTGGTACGTCGGTCCGGCGTCGTACAGGTCGTGAGCGAAGGAGCGCTTGATCGCGTACGCGTAGTCGGCGGCCTTCACCTCCGTGCCGTCCTGGTACTTGATGCCCTTCTTCAGCTTGAAGGTCCAGGTCAGGCCGTCGGCCGACTTCGTACCCAGGTCCTCGGCGAGGTCCGGGACGAGGACCGGCTTGTGGCTGTCCCCGTCCAATCGGTACTGGGTCAGCGTCCGGAACATCAGCTTGCTGATCTGGTTGCCGTCGGTGTAATAGATGTTCGTCGGGTCGAAGGTGTCCGGCGTGACGTCGGACAGCACCGTGACGGTGCCACCCTTCTTCGCTCCGTCGACTTCCGCGGCCGGGCCCTTCGCAGTGGCGTCAGTCGCCTTTTCCTGGGCCCCACCCAGGTCGCCCTGCCCACCACTGTTAGTTCCGCTGTTCGAGGACGGGCTGCCACAGGCCACGGCGGCCAACATGACCGTCGCCGCGACTGCGGTGATCCGTTTCCACTGCATGGTCGGGTTTCTCCTTTTCTGCCGCTGGGGCAATCGCCGAACTACCGGCGAGTCTTGGGGTCGAAGGCGTCCCGGATCGCATCTCCGAGCAGGGCCAGGGACAACACCAAAGTGGTGATCCCGACCACTGGCAACCAGAGGTAGAGCGGGTCGGCCTTGAACCAGTTGGTGGCGACGGCGATCGTCTGACCCCACGAGGGGATCGGCTCGACCAGTCCGACACCGAGGAACGACAGGCCGGCCTCTGCGGTCACGTACGCGGGCAACGACAGCGAGGCCGAGATGACGATCGGTGCGACCAGGTTGGGCAGCAGTTCCTTGAACAGGACCTGCCGGGTCGGGACACCGATCGCCTTGGCGGCGAGCACGAACTCACGCTCGCGAAGCGACAGGACTTCACCACGGATGATCCGGGCCAGTCCTGCCCAGCCGAAGAACGACAAGACGAAGATCAGAACGTAGAAGCGGATCTGCGCCTGCTCCTGCGGGGTCAGGTTGAACGAACCGCCGCGCATCGACTCGACGATCGGCACCAGCGCGATCGCGAAGAGCAGGTACGGAAGGCTCAGCACGAAGTCGACCAGCCACGAGATGACCCGGTCCACCCAGCCGCCGAGGAAGCCGGCCAGCAGACCCATCACGACACCGACGACGGTGCCGAACAGGGTTGCGAGGAAGGCGATGATCAGCGACGGACGGGCGCCGTACACCCAGCGGGCGAAGCTGTCGCGGCCCGTCTTCGGCTCGACCCCGAACCAGTGGTCGGGACTGAAGGAGATCGTCGGATAGCCGAACTCGTCGACGAGGTCGGTGTGGAAGGTGCTGTAGTTCTGCCCCTCCAGCTTGGTCAGCAGCGGTGCGAACACCGCAATGAGGATGAAGAACACCACGACCGACGCACACGCCACAGCGACCCGGTCCTTGCGCAGCCGGTCGAACGCGATCCGGCTCGGCGACTTGCCGTGCGGCGTCGCAGTGGTCCGTACCGGTTCCGCCGACGCCGGGTGGTCCTCGACACCTACGGTCGAGTCGGGTGACCCAATACTCATTCGCGCTCCGTCAGCTCTGTCAACCGGATTCGGTCTGGTGATCCGGCACATATCGGTGGATATCGTGCCGAGCCTTTGTTCTGTGGGCGGCTCCGTCAAATCCCCTTGACAGCACCGATTCCCCCACAACCGGGCGCAAGCCTGCCTGACACTGTGACACCAAACCAGCGGTGCCCGGCACCAGTGCACAAATCGTTACCGGAACGGGTACCGGAACGGAACATTTGCCCCGTGACGTCACCCTCTGCAGTCATTCGTTCGCAAAATGCGTCGGCACAGCACCGACAGTGTCCAATTTGTGCCAACTTATAACACTCGGTGACGACAGAACACATTCAGTGTCCGGTTGCTCACCGTAGTCACATCTTGGCCCGAGGACCTTCAGCTCTCCCGTACGTGGACGGTGACGAAGGGTGGCTTGACCACATCGAAGGTCTCCTGCCGGCCACGGATGTCGACGACCACCTGGTCGCCTTCCTTCACCGTCGCGTCGAGCAGCGCCAGCGCGATGCCCTTCTTCAGCGTCGGTGAGAACGTTCCGGACGTGACCTCGCCGAGAGTGGTGCCGGACTGGTCCAGCACGGTCATGTGCGGCCGCGGGATCCCTCGTCCGGCGGCACGCAGTCCGCGCAGGATCCGGGCCGGTCCACGCTCCTTCTCCGCGCGCAGCGCCTCGTCTCCCCAGAAGTGCTCCTTCTTCCACCCCACGGCCCAGCCGGACCGCGCCTGCACAGGGGTGATGTCCGGAGTGATGTCCTGACCGTGCAGCGGGTACCCCATCTCGGTCCGCAGCGTGTCCCGCGCACCCAGTCCGGCCGGCACGATCCCGTACGGCGCTCCGGCCGCCAGCAACGCGTCGAACACCGCAACCGCGGCCTGGTTCGGTACGACGAGCTCGTATCCGCGCTCACCCGTGTAACCGGTGCGGCAGACCACGACCGGCGTACCGGCGAACTCGGCCGTCGTGAAAGACATGTAGTCGTGGCCGATCGGCAGACCGATGGCGGACACCACGTCGTCGCTGTTGGTCCCCTGCACCGCGAGAATCGCGTAGTCGTCGTGGGTGTTGGTCACCACGACGCCCTCCGGCGCGTCCGCCTGCAGCAGCCGGACCACCTCGGCGGTGTTGGCCGCGTTCGGGATCAGGAACACGTCGTCGTCGGCATGCAGGTAGGCGATCAGGTCGTCGACCACTCCCCCGCGCTCGTTACAGCACAGTGTGTACTGCGCCTGTCCCGGCGCGATCTTGCCCAGGTCGTTGGTCAGGCAGGAGTTCACGTACGCCGCTGCCCCCGGCCCCTTCACTGTCGCCTTGCCCAGATGGCTCACGTCGAAGACCCCTACAGAGGTACGCACCGCGGTGTGCTCGGCGACGACACCGCCGTACTCCAGCGGCATCTCCCAGCCGCCGAACTCGGCGAACTTGGCGCCGAGCGCGACGTGGCGCTCGTGCAACTGGGACTTCTTCAATTCGGCTGACGCGGTCATGGAGCGGAACTTACCCGACGCGTAGCATGCGGAGGCAGCATTCACGTACCGTCACGGCCGGCCGTCTGCCCGGCGCGGTCAAGGAGGACTGAGGATTTCGTGAGCACCATCACCCTGAGCAAGTCGGATGCGGCCGGTGTCAAGACCGACGCCGTGGTCATCGGCGTGGTCAAACTCGGCGGCGGCGTCACCCTGCCCGCCGGCACCGAGTCGCTGAACGCCGCGTACGGCGGGAAGCTGGTGGAGGTGCTGTCCGACCTCGGCGCCACCGGCAAATCCGGTGAGGTCACCAAGGTGCCCGGACCGAAGCCGGGCAAGTCGGCCGGCCTGATCGCGGTCGGTCTCGGCGCGGCCCCCGACGGCGAACTGAAGACCGAGGACCTGCGGGCCGCGGCCGGCACCGGCGTACGCGCCGCGAAGACGGCCCAGTCCGTCGCGCTCGCGCTGCCGACGCCGGACGTCGAGTGCATCCGCGCGGTCGCCGAGGGCGCACTACTCGGCCGCTACTCGTTCACCGCGTACAAATCGGACAGCCCGTCCGACGTCCCCGGCAACCTCGTCGTGCTCACCGACCTGGCCCGGACGAAGGAGGCCAAGGCCGCGCTCGAGCGGGCCGAGGTCACCGCCGACGCGGTGCACCAGGTGCGCGACTGGGTCAACACCCCGCCGTCGGACCTGCACCCGGTCGAGTTCGCCGCGCAGGCGCTGAAGCTCGGCAAGGAGTACGGCGTCAAGGTCGAGGTGCTGGACGAGAAGGCTCTGGCCAAGGGCGGGTACGGCGGCATCCTCGGCGTCGGCCAGGGCTCGACGAATCCCCCGCGGCTGGTCCGGCTGAGCTACACGCCGAAGAAGCCGGTGACGCACCTGGCCTTCGTCGGCAAGGGCATCACCTTCGACTCCGGCGGCCTGTCGCTGAAGACCTCCACCGGCATGGTCAGCATGAAGTCCGACATGGCCGGCGCCGCCGCGGTGCTCGGTGCGACCGTCGCGATCGCGCGCCTCGGGCTGCCGGTCCAGGTGACCGCGTACGCCGCGATGGCCGAGAACATGCCGTCCGGGTCCGCGGCACGCCCGTCCGACGTCCTGACCATGTACGGCGGCAAGACCGTCGAGGTGCTGAACACCGACGCCGAGGGCCGGCTCGTGCTCGGCGACGCACTGGTCCGCGCGTCCGAGGACGAGCCTGACCTGATCATCGACGTGGCCACCTTGACCGGCGCCTGCGTCGTTGCCCTGGGCACCAAGGTGGCAGGCGCGTTCGCGAACACCGACACCGCGCGGGACCGGGTGGTCGACGCCGCGCTCACCGCCGGCGAGGCGATGTGGCCGCTGCCGATCCCGGCCGAGATGCTGGACAAGCTGAAGTCGCACTCCAAGGTCGCCGACCTGGCCAACATCACCGGTGAGCCGTGGGGCGGCGCGCTGGCCGCAGCCGCGTTCCTCGGCGACTTCGTTGCTGAGGGCATCGACTGGGTGCATCTCGATGTGGCCGGCCCGGCCTTCAACGACGGCGGGCCGTCCGGCTACACCCCCACCGGCGGCACCGGGTACGCCGTTCGCACCCTGGTGGAGCTGGCCGCCTCAGCGAGCTGAGTAGCGGATTTCGAGCATGGTGCAGCCGTCGGCCGTCGTGTACGGGCCGTGCGGCATCCCCGGCGGCCGGCAGGCGTAGTCGCCGGGGCCGAAGGTCTGCTCGAGGGTGAGATCGGTCAGCGAGCCCTCGAGCAGATAGACCTCTTCGACGTACTCGTGCCTGATGACGCCGGCGCCCGACGTGGTGCCGGGAGCCCATCGGGCCAGCCGGGTCAGGTCGCCGTTCTCGTTGTCGCGGCTGAGCACCTTCTCGGCGATGCCTCCACCCGCGTCCGTCCACGCGAGGTTGCCGGTCGCGAAGAACTCGTGCTGATCCTTCATCTGCACCCACCGGCGCCGTCCGCGGCAGCGGGACGGCTCAGCTCAGCCCGTTCTTCTTCATCCGGGCGTTGTATTCGCGCATGCGAGGCGGGTAGCCGACCACCGCGGCGTCGTACGACGGGATCCCCAGCTTGTTGGCGAAGTTGTGCGCCCACTGGACCGACGGCACCCGGCGCCGCGTCCACTCGCCGTCGATGGCGACCAGCAGCAGGGTGTATTCGGTCACCGCCGTACGCGGCTCGACGAACCCCTCGACGCCCTGGCGGGTCTGAGCGAACTCCCGAAGGTGCGCCTGATCCGGATTCTCCGACCGGCGCATCGTGCCCGGCTTCTGCCGGCGACCGAACCACTTCATAGGCAAAGTATCCCTAACACCACAACCCAGGCACCCAGCGGCACGCCCTGCGACCGGCCCGGCGGAGGCGCCCGGCCGCGGCGGTGAAAAGATGTCGCCGGGCCGAAACCGCGATCCGGGGCCGGCCCGCCGACCAGACGCCCACGGAGGAACCTGTGACGAACACGGCAGACAGCAGTACGACGTACGACCTGGTGATTCTTGGTGGAGGCAGCGGTGGCTACGCCGCCGGACTGCGGGCCGCCACGCTCGGCCTGTCCGTCGCTGTAGTGGAGAAGGACAAGGTGGGCGGGACCTGTCTGCACCGTGGGTGCATCCCGACCAAGGCCCTCCTGCACGCCGCCGAGGTGGCCGATTCGGCCCGCGAAGGTGAACAGTTCGGTGTCCGCACCACGCTCGAGGGCGTGGACATGGGCGGGGTGAACAAGTACAAGGACGGCGTCGTCGACCGGCTGTTCAAGGGCCTGCAGGGCCAGTTGAAGGCCCGCGGCATCACCGTGATCGAGGGCGAAGGCCGCCTCACCTCCCCCACCACCGTCCAGGTCGGCGACACGACGTACACCGGTAAGAACGTCATCCTTGCCTCCGGCTCGTACTCGCGGTCTCTGCCTGGCCTGGAGCTCGACGGCGACCGGGTGATCGCCAGCGAGCACGCGCTGACGCTGGACCGGGTCCCGGAATCCGCCGTCGTGCTGGGTGGCGGTGTGATCGGCGTCGAGTTCGCCTCCGCCTGGACCTCGTTCGGTACCAAGGTCACGATCGTCGAGGCACTGCCCCGGCTCGTCCCGGCGGAGGATGCCGACGCGAGCAAGGCCCTGGAGCGGGCGTTCCGCAAGCGCAAGATCGCCTTCAAGACCGGCACCGCGTTCGAGTCTGTCGCCGTGACCGATACCGGCGTCAAGGTCAGCGTCGCGGGCGGCGAGGTGATCGAGGCGGAGGTGCTGCTGGTCGCGGTCGGCCGCGGACCGAACACGGCCGGTCTCGGCTACGAGGAGGTCGGTGTCGCGCTCGACCGTGGCTTCGTCACCGTCGACCAGACGCTGCAGACCAGCGTGCCTGGCGTCTATGCGGTCGGCGACATCGTGCCCGGTCTGCAGCTCGCGCACCGCGGCTTCCAGCAGGGCATCTTCGTTGCCGAGCACATCGCCGGCCTGAACCCGACCCCGATCGACGAGGCCGGCATCCCGCGGGTGACGTACTCCGAGCCGGAGGTCGCGTCGGTCGGTCTGACCGAGGAGCAGGCGAAGGCGAAGTACGGCGAGGTCGAGACGCTGAACTACCCGCTCGGCGGGAACGGCAAGAGCCAGATCCTGAAGACCTCCGGTTTCGTGAAGCTCGTCCGTGCCAAGGAGGGCGCGGTCGTCGGCCTGCACATGGTCGGCTCCCGCGTCGGCGAACTCATCGGCGAGGCCCAGCTGATCTACAACTGGGAGGCCTACCCGGCCGACGTCGCACCGCTGGTGCACGCCCACCCGACGCAGAACGAGGCCCTGGGCGAAGCCCACCTCGCGCTGGCCGGAAAGGCACTGCATTTCCACGATTGAGATGGCCGGGCAGCCACTGGACTGTCCGAGTAGGTTTGAGGCCGCGGGGCGTGCGCGTCCGCTGTAACCCGGATCCCGCTCGCTCCGGCGGCCCCGTAGGCTGACACTCGACCGATCAGACGAAGGAGCAACGACCGTCATGCCGACCTCTGTATCCCTGCCGGCCCTCGGGGAGAGCGTCACCGAAGGAACCGTCACCCGCTGGCTCAAGCAGGTCGGTGACACGGTTGCCGTCGACGAGCCCCTGCTGGAGGTCTCGACCGACAAGGTCGACACCGAGATCCCGTCGCCCGTGGCCGGCACTCTGCTGGAGATCAAGGCCGCCGAGGACGAGACCGTCGAGGTCGGCGCCGAGCTCGCGGTGATCGGCGACGCCGGCGAGAGCTCGGGCTCCGCTCCGGCCGACTCCGCGCCCGCCGAGGCCGAGGCCGCTCCGGCCGAGTCCGCCCCGGCTGAGGCCGCCCCGGCCGAGGCCGCTCCGGCTGAGGCCGCTCCGGCTGAGGCCGCTCCGGCTGCCGAGGCTCCGGCTCCTGCCGCGGAGGCTGCGCCCGAACCCCAGGCTGCCCCAGCACCGCAGGCCGCCCCGGCTGAGGCCGCTCCGGCCGCCGAGGCCCCGGCCGAGTCCTCCGGCGGTGGCTCCGCCTCCGGTACGTCGGTGACGCTGCCGGCGCTCGGCGAGAGTGTCACCGAGGGCACGGTCACCCGCTGGCTGAAGCAGGTCGGTGACGACGTAGCGGTGGACGAACCGCTGCTCGAGGTCTCCACCGACAAGGTCGACACCGAGATCCCGTCGCCGATCGCGGGCAAGCTGCTCGAGATCAAGGTCGCCGAGGACGAGACCGTCGAGGTCGGCGCCGAGCTGGCGATTGTCGGCTCCAGCGACGCTGCCCCGGCCTCCTCCCCCGCACCCGCTGCGGCTCCCGCCGCCGCGGCCCCGGCCCAGGCCGAGGCGCCAGCTCAGGCCCCGGCCGCGCCCGCGCCGCAGGCCGCCCCGGCACCGCAGGCCGCCCCGCCTGCTCAGGCACCGGCCGCTGCACCCGCACCGGCTGCCCAGGCACCGGCCGCCCAGGCTCCCGCCTCTCAGCCGCCAGCCGCTGCGCCGGCCCCGCAGGCCGCCCCGGCTCCGGCTCCTGCCGCTGCTCCGGTCGCCGCGTCGGCGAACGGATCGTCGTCTGACGGCCCGAACTACGTCACCCCGCTGGTCCGCAAGCTCGCGGCCGAGCACCAGGTCGACCTCAACGCTGTCCAGGGCACCGGCGTCGGCGGCCGGATCCGCAAGCAGGACGTGATCGCCGCCGCCGAGGCGAAGAAGGCTGCCGCGACCGCACCCGCCGCCGCCCCGGCAGCTGCCACAGCTCCTGCGGCGCAGGCTCCGACGGTCAGCCCGCTGCGCGGCACCACCGAGAAGATGAGCCGGATCCGCAAGGCGATCGCGGCCCACATGGTCAACTCGCTGAGGGTCTCGGCCCAGCTGACCACCGTGGTCGAGGTCGACGTCACCGAGATCGCCAAGCTGCGGAACGCGAAGAAGGCCGAGTTCGAGGCCCGCGAGGGCGTCAAGCTGTCCTTCCTGCCGTTCTTCGCCCTCGCCGCGATCGACGCGCTGAAGCAGTACCCGAAGCTGAACGCATCGATCGACGAAGAGAAGGGCGAGATCACGTACCACGCCGCCGAGCACCTCGGCATCGCGGTGGACGTGGAGAAGGGCCTGATGGTCCCGGTCGTGCACAACGCCGGGGACCTGAACATCGCCGGCCTGGCGAAGCGGATCGCGGATCTGGCCGACCGCACCCGCAACAACAAGGTGCTGCCGGACGAGATGGCGGGCGGCACGTTCACCATCACCAACACCGGCAGCCGGGGCGCGCTGTTCGACACCCCGATCCTGAACCAGCCGCAGGTCGGCATGCTCGGCACCGGCGCCGTGGTCAAGCGCCCGGTCGTCATCACCCACCCGGAGCTCGGCGAGACGATCGCGATCCGGCAGATGGTCTACCTCGCGCTCACCTACGACCACCGACTGGTCGACGGCGCCGACGCGGCCCGCTACCTGACCGCCGTCAAGCAGCGCCTCGAAGAGGCCCAGTTCGACGTCTGATCCGTTGATGGCGCCGGTGTCCGTCTCCCCGAGGCGAGCACCGGCGCCTCTTCCGTTCACGCCCGTTTGGGCCTGGGCACCGCCGTCAGCACCCAGCAGGACACCGCCGAACCCGACGAAGGAGCACGCTGGATGAAGTACGTCCTGGCCGGCGCATCCGGCTTCCTCGGCACCGCACTCGCCCGCGACCTGGTCGCCGACGGCCACCAGGTCCACTGCCTGGTACGTCGTACGCCGGCCAAGCCGGACGAGATCCAGTGGGACCCGGCGCGAGGTGACCTGGACCCGGCCGCACTCGGCGAGCCCGATGTCCTGGTGAACCTCGCCGGCGCGAACATCGGCCGCCCGTGGACTCCGACGTACCGCAGGACCCTGCGCGAGAGCCGAGTCAGTACGACCGCGACGTTGGCTGCCGTCGCCGGCCAGCTCGAGCGCAGGCCGGTGCTCGTCAGTCAGAGCGGCGTGGGCGGTTATGGAATGGACCGTGGAGACCGCATCCTCACCGAGGACTCCGAGCTGGGCGAAGGGTTCCTGTCCGACGTCGTCCGCCTCTGGGAAGGCGCGCTCGAACCCGCCCGCGAAGCCGGCAGCCGTGTCGCGTCCCTGCGTACTGGCGTGGTCCTCGATCGCAAGGCTCCGGCCTTTCAATTGATCTCGCTTCCTTTCCGCCTCGGTCTAGGTGGCCGGCTGGGACCAGGCACGCAGTACTTCCCGGTGGTCTCTCTGACCGACTGGCTCCGCGCGGTCCGGCACGTCGCCGAGACCGACTCGATCAGCGGGCCGGTCAACGTCACGCTGCCGATGCCTGTGACGAACCTGGAGTTCACCGAGGCCTTGGCAACCGCGCTGCACCGGCCCGCCTTCTTCCCGATTCCCGGGTTCCTGATGAAGGCCGTGCTCGGTGAATGCGTCTGGGAACTCCTGGGCAGCAAGCGCACCATCCCGACGCGCCTCCAGTCCACGAACTTCACGTTCCACCACCCCACCGTCACCGCTGCGCTGTCGGCCGCTCTCAGCAGCTGACGCACGGCTCGCGGTGGGGCGCGCCTTGGTCGTCAGACGTTGGTGATGGCGGCTATTCGCCACGCGGGTGTGCTGGGGTTCGTGGTGAGGGTGATGAGCCTTGTCGTAGGCGTGGCCGGTGGCAGAGGGGTGCTGGTGCCGTGACGGTCCACGAGGCTGCCGGCGATCAGGTGGTCGACGGTCCGGAGCGTGACACTCGTTGTTGTGCGGCGCTCCACCGTGGTGGAGTCGATCCGGATGCGGAGTCCCTGGACCCGGAGCTGTTGCTTGCTGTAGGCCACGATGAGGGCGCGGTCGGAGGTCCACGGTTTGCTCCCTGGTACGTAGATCTTGTCGAGAAGGCTCGGTTCCAGAGCCCAGAACGCCTGTGCCCGTTGGGCATCCAGAGCTTGCAGAGTGCGCACCCAGTCCGCGGTCTCAGCCGGCCGTGGCGGGCGCGAGGGTGTTGAAGGCTGCGGAGACGCGGTCGAGGTTTGCGCGGGTGCTGGAGTTGAGGTCTGCGACGGTGGTGGGGTTGGGGCCTGCTGGGGTGGGGTTGTGGCTGGCTCTGTGGCGGCCGTTGGGGTGGGTTGGTTGTCGAGTGCGCCGACTGTGAGTAGGCCGAGGACGAGCACGACCGCTGCGCCGAGTCCTGCTGCGGCTAGTACGCCGCACGCGGGGTGGGGGAACCTGCGTCGCCAGAACGTGTGCTTCCGGCGCCAGACGCGACGGCGTGGTCGGCGACGTCCTGGTGGAGGCAGGCCGGACGAGTTCGTGGTTGGTGTCGAGGGAGGTGGCGCAGGCGGCTCGGACGCGGGTTGCCTGGGCGTTAGGCGGTCGAGGGGGTTCGTGGGTGCGGTGGCGGTCCGGCGGCTGAGCCTGGGGCGACGGGATGTGGGGCGGCGAGAGGGTTTGGGGAGGCGCGGAACGGGCTTGGGTGGGGTGGGCTGTGGCCTGGTTGGTTGCACGGAGTCGGTTGCTGACTCATCTGGTGGCGATGGGGTCAGCGGGCCTCGGGAGCGTTGGACGGGGTCATCGTCGTCGGTGGGTGGCTTGGTGGTGTCCGGGCCGTTCTCCGGCTCGGGAAAGGCGAGGTCGATTGGGGCGGGGGCGTCGAGGGCCAGGAGGTCACGGGTCCCGCCCGTGGTGAACAGCGTTGGTGGGAAGAGGGCAGGACTGCCGCCGGACTGATGGGCGAGGTGGGTCAGAGCCGTGAGGTCGTCGGTGGGTGCCGGGGACTTGGCTCCGGGGTTGAGGTGCGGATGGATGACGGGGTCGGTGAGGACAGGGCGGCCGGCGGAGTCGAACATGACATTCGGCGCGGTGACTCGGCCGTGGGTGAGGCCGGAGCGATGGAGGTGGTCGAGCGCTTCCGCCAGCGGGCTGAGGAGCGTGACCAGTTCGCCGGTGGACAGGGCGCCACGGCGGCCGAGCAGGCTGGTGAGGGTGCCGGCCGCGACGTACTGGCCGAACAGGAGCCACTCGGATTCGGTTTCGCGGAGCTCCAGGAGACGCGCGAGATGGGGATGATTGACGCGTTGCAGGATGAAGAGTTGTTCACGAAGCTCCTCCAGGTCTGAGATCGCACTGACGGGGACGCGTTTGAGCACGGCGTTGCGGCCGGAGGCCAGGTCGCGGACCTGCCAGACGCCGCCGGCTGATCCGGACCCGAGCTTCCGGCGCAGGCTGTAGCCGGCGATGTCGTCGAGGTCCATGCCCAAGAGAGTGCACGAATCGCGACCACGCCCCCGGAAGTTATCCACAGCACACCCCGCCGGCCGCCGTACGACGGCTTGATCGGCGGCGGCCTGTGGACGGCGGCGAACGGCGGGAGTCAGGGACGCATACACTCGAAGACGTGAGGGCTATCAAGTATCTGGAGGCCGGCTTCGGCGCCGACGCGGTGGACTACGAGACCGCGTGGGCCGAGCAGCGACGCCTGCATTCGGAAGTTGCCGAGGGCACCGGATCGGACACGGTCATCCTGCTCGAGCACCCACCGGTGTACACGGCGGGCAAGCGGACCGAGCCGCAGGAGCGGCCGCTGGACGGGACGCCGGTGGTCGACGTGGACCGCGGCGGCAAGATCACCTGGCACGGTCCGGGGCAGCTGGTGGGCTACCCGATCGTGAAGCTGGCCTCACATGTGTACGTCGTGGACTACGTCCGGCGGCTGGAGGAGGCGCTGATCGCGGTCTGCGCCGAGCTCGGGGTGAAGACCGGGCGGGTCAAGGGTCGCAGCGGGGTCTGGGTGGCGGCCGACGACCGTGGCCGGGAGCGGAAGATCGCCGCGATCGGGATCCGGGTCGCGCAGGGCGTCACGATGCACGGGTTCGCCTTGAACTGCGACAACGACCTGACGTGGTTCGACCGGATCGTGCCGTGCGGGATCTCGGACGCCGACGTCACCACGCTGTCGAAGGAGCTCGGCCGTGATGTCACAGTCACCGAGGTGGTCGAGCCGATCCGGCGGCACCTGGACCGCATGCTGGCGTGGGAAGAGTACGAGCGCTCACCGGACATCAACCACATCGAGGAACCGCCCACGGCCATCACGTACGGCCTGAGCGTCTGACGTCACTACCAGCACAGACGGTCGTTCAGTCAGCTCGCGCTGCCTGCTCGGCGTGCGCGCGGTCGTTGGTCTGATCGGGGTCGAGGATCGCTCTGAGAGCGGCGTCGAGCCTGGCGACCATGTCGGGTCGACGGCTGACCAGGTCGTGTAGTTCCAACGGGTCGGCGTCCAGGTCGAAGAGCTGCGGCGGGTCGGTCGGTCCGTAGTAGCAGTACTTCCAGGGACCGGACCTCAGCATGTAGCCCGCGTTGATCATGCCCTGGGCGTGGTACTCCGAGAGAATCGGGCGGTCGACCGGGACGGGACCCAGCAGACTTGTGCCCGGCAAGGTCGGGTCGGGAGCCAGACCGGCGATCGCCCGGAGCGTCGGGAGTACGTCGATCAGGCTCACCGGTGCCGTGGTCCGGGCCGGGTCCAGTGCGGGGTGGCGAAGCAGGAACGGGATGTGGACAGCGGGTTCGTAGAAGCACTGCTTCTGCCAGATGCCGTGATGGCCGGCCATCTCCCCGTGGTCGCTGATGTAGAGGACGACCGTGTCGTCAGGGATCGCCGCCAGCAGCCGGCCGACCTGGTGGTCGAGATGGCTGATCAGGGCCCAGTAGCAAGCGGTCGCCTCGCGTGCCTGTTCCTCCGTGATGGGCTCATCGTTGCGGAAGCCGTGGCGCAGCAGCGAGATCACCGGATGCTGGTCGTCGGACGGAGCGGGCGGAAGCTCAACGTCGGCCGGGTCGTAGAGGTCGCGGAACTCCGGTGGTGCGACCAGCGGGAAGTGTGGATGCATGTAGCCGACATAGAGCAGGTACGGCTCCTTGCCGGGATCGCGGAGGAAGTCGAGCGCTGCATCGGTGGCCGCGACGTCGTGACGGGTGTGGACGTGCTCACCAGCGCCGTACTCGGTGACATGTGAATTGGTGGGTCGGCGCCACTCCGCCGTACGACGAGGTGGGCGGCCGCTGTGGTCGATCCAGAAGTCGAGGTCGTCCGTCAGGCGGCGGTCGAAGCCCAGCAGGCGATCCGGACCGTTGAAGTGGGTGCGGCCCGCGATCACCGTCTCGTAGTCACGCACATGATGTCCCCACGAGCGGAAGTCCGGACCGGGGATGACACCGTTGTCCCAAGCCCCGATCTGGTGCACGTATCGCCCCGTCATCAGCGACAACCGCGACGGAACGCACATCGGACTGTTCGTGTAGGCGCGGTCGAACGACACGCTCTGCGCTGCCAGCTGGTCGAGATGCGGCGTCTGTATCCGCGGGTGACCGGCCCAACCCGCTGCGGAACCGGTGTGCTCGTCGGACAGGATCACCACGATGTTCGGTCGCTCCACAGGCGCTCAGCCTAGGTCACCCGATGTGGCCGCTGCCTTCTGTCGCAAGCGTTTGCCCTTCTGCACGTGCCGAAGTGTCTGCGGGGTGTGACGGCAAAACGTCGCTACCTTGGGGGTGTGTCCAAGTTTCTCGGTTTCTTGCTCGGAGTGGCCGTTGCGCTGGCCGGCCCGGCTGTGTTCGGAGTTCTCGCGGCGCCCGGCGGCATCGAGCTGAATGTGAAGGAGATGGCGCTCGCCTACGGCATCGGCGCGCTCATCTTCTGGACCGTCGTGTCGTATTTCTCCGGCGCGGGCGCACTCGGTGCGTTCATCGCGTTCGGCACGCTGATCTACTGCTGGCTGTGGATCCCGAACCGGACGACGAACTTCCTGAACGACGTCCCCGGGGTCACCAACGGGATGATCGACGGCTCCAAGCAGTACACGCTGAACGGCGTCGTACCGATCCTGGCGGTGATCTCGCTGGTCTACGGGATCCAGCTGATCGTGCAGAGCACGCAGCGCCGCCGGCGGGAGCGCGCGGAGGCCGAGCGGCTGCAGCAGGAGCAGGAGGCCGTGCAGGCGCAACAGGAGGCGGACGCGGCCGCTTTGTATCCGGTTGCCGGGAGCACCTATCCGGGGCAGTACGCCGAGACGTACGAGAGCCGGAGCCGGTTCGACGACCTGTTCGACGAGGACCCGGAGCCGGTGCGACCGCGGAGTCAGGCGGATGAGCAGACGGCGCAGTTCCCGGCGGCTGGTACGGCGGAGAACACGGCGCAGTTCCGCGGCATGAACAACGATGCTGAGGGCAACGAGTTCGGTGATGACACGGAGCTCGTGCCGACCGATCGCGACGAGACCACGCAGGTGCCGACCGCGGAACCCCAGCAAGAGAAGCAGCCTGAGGCCGAACCGCGGGTAGCCGAGGCGTCGGAGCAGCCGATGGCCGAGGACGAGCAGGTCACGCAGGTCCCGATGAGCGCTGGCGCGGCGGCAGCGGGCGCGGCTGAGCAGGAGACACAGCAGGTCCCGGTGCGCGAAACCGAGCAGCCCACGCAGCAGGCGCCCGTGTCTGAGCAGCAGGAGACACAGCAGGTGCGGGCGGCGCAGCAGGCAGAGCGCGAGGCACGCCCGGAAGAGCCGAGCCCGCAAGCACCGAGCGGGCAGACCGCGGGAACGCAGGAGGCGGCCGCACCGCAGACGCCGAGCGAGCAGCAGGCGGGAACGCAGGAGGCGGCCGCACCGCAGACGCCGAGCGAGCAGCCGGCGGGAACGCAGGAGGCGGCGGGCACGCGGGACGCGGGCGGATCAACCGCGGCATCGGGTGGAGCAGCGGCGGCATCGGGTGGGGAGTCGGAGGCGGCGGCTCCGGTGGACGAGGCTGAGCAGGAGACGCAGCAGGTGCCGGTGCAGACTGCGCAGCAGGCAGAGCCCGAGGCGCGCCCGGAGGAGCCGAAGCCGGCGGGCCCGCAGGCACCGAGCGGACCGGCGGCCGGAGGGCCGGCGGCTGGAGCGGCGGCGGCTGGAGCGGCGGCGGCTGGAGCAGCTGGAGCGTCGGGTGGGCAGCTGGGGACCGCTCAGCCGGTGGTGAAGAGCGGGGGCCAGGCGAGCGCGCCTGAGGCGGGTGGCGAGGAGTCGAAGCCGACCGGGCCGTCGGCACCGAGTGCGCAGGCAGCCGCGCCGCAGGCGCCGAGTGGGCAGGCGGCCGCGCCTCAGGCACCGAGTGGGCAGGCAGCCGCGCCGCAGGCACCGGGTGCGGAGTCGATGGGGTCGGGTGGGGCGGACTCGTCGCAAGGTGAGGTTGGGGAATCGCGGGGAGCGGCGGCCGGAGGGCAGGCTGAGCGTAGGGGTGAGCGGGTTGGGACGCCGCCTGTGCCTGAGGTTCGGGAGCAGGGGGTTGCTCCGGTGCCTGGGGTTCGGGAGCAGGTCGGGTCTCAGTACCGGGAGCGCATGGACGATCCCGAGGACACTGGGGAGTTTTTCATCAGTGCTTTCGAGAACCCGCCGGTAATCGATGGCCCGGGACAGATCCGGGCGGCCGGCGCCTAGCTCGATCCAGGCCGCCGACGGGCGAGCCGGTCGGCTACATCCCACGACCTTGTGCACCGATCAACCACCAGACACCCGCCGATGTGGTCGACCCGTGCACAAGGTCGTAAAGCACCCTGGCCCACCCACGTCGCCGGGGGCTGTGGACAGGGTCTGGGGAGCGCGGACACGGTATGACGTGTTCACGGTCCCCGGAAGGTGTTCACGGTCCCCGGAAGGTGTTCACGGTCCCCGGAAGGTGTTCACGGTCCCCGGGGGGTGTTCACGGTCCCCGGAAGGTGTTCACCGGCCCCAGAAGGTGTTCACCGGCCCCAGAAGGTGTTCACGGTTCCCGGAAGGTGTTCGCGGTGGGGCGCGGGTTACGCGACGTGCATGCGTTGGTGTTGGTCTCGGCGGGCGTGTTCGGTGAAGGCTTGTTCGTAGGCTGCGGCGGCCATTTCGTGGACGTCCCGCGCCATCTGGGCGCGCGGCGATTCCGTGCTCCAGGCCAGTAGCAGGCGACGGTGGATCGGGTCGCCGGTGAGGGTGCGGGTGGTGACGTCGGTGGAGAGCATCCGGTACGACGTCGGTGAGACGAGCGCGACGCCTTGGCCGCTGGTGACGAAGCCCATCAGGACCGAGGTGTCGACCGAGTGGTGCTCGACCTTCGGCTGGAATCCGGCCTCCTCGCAGGCCGCCCGGAACAACACGTGGAAGCCGCTGTCGTCCGGCGGTTCCCCGATCCACTCCTCGTCGCACAGCGCGGCCAGCTCGATCTCACCGCGGTGCCGCGATGCGACCGCCAGCGGGTGATCGGCGGACATCACGACGTACGCCGATTCCGATTCGACGACTGTGGTGGCCTCGACACCGCTGGGCAGCCGCAGTTCGAAGCCCGGGAACTCGCGCAGCAGCGCGAAGTCGAGCCGTCCGCTCTCCAGCTGCTGCAACAACACGCTGGTGGACCACTCGACCTCGATGCTCACCTGCTCGATCTCGCCGTGGTCGCGCAGTCGCGAGGCAATGCCGGACATGGGCGCGGTCGGAAATCCGCCCAGCCGTACGGCGCTGGACTCGACCGCCGTCATCGCGGACACGGTGGCGGACAGGTGGTCGACGTCGACCAGGATCGCGCGGGCGCGGTCGACGGCGTACCGGCCGAGTGCGGTGGGAGTGACGCCGGTCCGGGAGCGCTCGAACAGCTCACCGCCGAACGCGGCCTCGATGCGCTTCAGCTGCGCGGTCAGGCTCGGCTGGCTGACCTTCAGCCAGCGGGCGGCCCGTCCGACGGACCCCGCTTCTGCCACCAGGACCACCACCCGCAGGTGGCGCAGCTCGACGTTCATGCGTTGAGACCGTAGTCCAGGTCAACGCACAGCTCACAGTTTCCGAGTGTTGCGGTTTCGTCTCAGCCGGGACCAACCTTGTAACGTCAGCCCCGGCTGGCACGATAGATCAGGTCGCCTTGATGGCCAGTGCCTCTCGGTAGCCGAGGCGGCGGCCGGTTTGGAGGAGGGTGCGCTCGTAGAGACGGGCGCCGAGGCGGACGATCAGGACGGTCCCGGCGAGCAGGATCACGATCGCCAGCAGCGGCTGCCACAGCGGCACGTCCTCGGTCAGCATCCGGCCCGGCATCGCCATCGACGACGCGATCGGGATGAACGACGCCACGGTCTTGGCCGATGATCCGGCGAACACCGAGAAGAAGAACGGGATCATCAGGATCATCTGCCCGGGCAGTGTGGTCGACCCGAGGTCCTCCTGCCGGGTCGCCAGCGATCCCGCGACCGCCCACAACCCGGCCAGCGCGACGAACCCGAGCACGAAGAACACCACGAACCAGCCGGCCACCGGAGCGACCACCTCGAGGATGTCGGCCTGGTCGGTGGCCAGCAGCCCGATCAGCGACGCCGCCGCGATCACCACGATCTGGGACAACGCCAGCACGGTGTTGCCGAGCACCTTGCCCCACAGCAGCGACCGGATCGGTACCGCGGCGGCCAGGATCTCGACGACCCGGCTCTCCTTCTCCTGGACGACGCTCTGCGCGATCATCATGCCGAAGCCGAGCGCGGTCATGTAGAACACCAGCGCCAGGCCGATGTTGACGAAGTCGGAGACGATGTCCGGCAACGGACCCGGCTTGAGCAGCTCCAGCTGCACCTTCGTACCGGCGCGGAGCTCGGTCGGCGTCAGTCCCGCCCCGGCCGCGTTCTTCTCCATCCCGACGGCCGACGCCGCTTCACGCAACGCGCCTTCGAGCCCGGAGTCGACCCGGTCCTTGCCGAGGACGACGTACCCGTCGGCATCCGGCAGCAGCGCCACCTTCACGTCGCCGTCGGTCACGAGCTGCTCGGCGGCCGGACGATCCGCGGCCCGGATCACCTCGAAGCCGTCACCGCCCTTGGTGGTGGACGCCTGCTGCACGACCTTCGCACCGGCATCGTCGACAACGGCGATCTTGTCCGCGCCGCCGCGGCCCGCGAGCACCGCCGGCAGGATCACGGCGACCATGACGATGAACAGCATCACCACGGTCGAGCCGATGAAGGTCTTGTCCCGCAGCTTGGTGGTGATCTCGCGCTCGGCGATCAGCATCCACGGACGGTCCAGAGATCGGTCGTTCATCGGGTCGCCTCCCGGAAGATGTCGCTCAACGCCACCCGCTCCGGCCCGAACTCGAGCACCGGCCCGCGAGTGATCGCCTGCTGAAGAATCTGTTGTCCCACCCCGTCGGTCTCGACGTCGAACAGCGCCGTACCGCCGGCCACGTCGCGCACCTGGATGCCCGGGATGTCGCGCAGCCAGCCCGCGTCACCGTCGACCACGAGCCGGTACGTCGTACCCGAGCCGGCAGCCAAGTCCGCCACCGGACCGGCCGCGACGACCTTGCCCCGGGACAGGACGATGAGGTCGTCGCAGAGCCGCTCGACCAGGTCGAGCTGATGGCTCGAAAACAGCACCGGCACCTCGGTCGTCACCTCCTCGCGGAGAAGGTCCACCATCGTGTCGACCGCCAGCGGGTCGAGACCGCTGAACGGCTCGTCCAGGACCAGCGCGATCGGCTCGTGCACCAGCGCGGCCGCGATCTGCACCCGCTGCTGGTTGCCCAGCGACAGCGTCTCCAGCGCGTCGGTGGCCCGCTCGGCCAGCCCGAGGCGTTCGAGCAGCTTGTCGGTGCGCTCCTCCGCACGATCCGCGGAGAGGCCGTGCAGCCGGCCGAAGAACACCAGTTGGTCGCGGATCTTCATCTTCGGGTACAGCCCACGCTCCTCCGGCATGTACCCGAAGTCCCGCCGTACCTCCTGGGTCAGCGGCGCGTCGTTCCACCGCACCTCACCGGCGGTCGCCGCCAGCACGCCGAGGATGATCCGCATCGCCGTCGTCTTCCCGGCTCCGTTCGCCCCGACGAATCCGGTCATCCGTCCCGGGACGACGTCGAATGTCACGTCGTCCAGCGCGAGCTGATCCCCGAACCGCCGAGTGAGCCCAGCCACCCTCAGCATCCGTCACCGCTTCCCATCACGTCGGCCCCTGACCGGGCGCACGCCGGTCGCCCCCACGGCGGGAGCGGTTCCAACGCTAGTCAGGACAGGCGTGCGGGCACGTCGGCCGCCAGGGTGATCGGCGGTGTCATCCGCGGGACGGATCGGACACCAGCCAGTGGGCCAGCTTGTCCGGATTCAGTACGACCCAGATGCGGGTGATGACGGACCCGGTCACCTCGAGTGAGGCAACGGCCTCGACCCGGCCGCCCCGGCGCAGGACGACGCCGGGACGGCCGTTGATCTCCTCGATCGACAGGACCGCCGCCGACATCAGTGTGACGACGATCCGCGCGGCCTCGATCGCGCCGCGGATCGGGCGCAGCGGCGCCAGGACCCGGCCGCCGCCGTCGCTGACCAGCACGACGTCCGCGGCCAGCACCTCCCGCACGGCCTCCTGGTCCTCCGCCGCACAGGCCGCCGCGAAGCGTCGTACGACGGACTCCATCACCCCACGCGTCCGAGCTTGGCCGGATTCATCACCCACAGGAGCTGCTCGATGCCCTCGCTGGTGGCGACCATGGTCAGCACGGTGAAGACCTTGCCGTCCTGCCGCAGCAGCGCGGCGGGCTGCCCGTTGACGGTCGACAGCTCCACCTCGACCCCAGCCCAGAAGCGGTCCTTGAACGACCGGAAGTACTTCGCCACCGTCTGCGCACCGTGCACCGGGATCTTGGAGGCACTGCGGATCCCTCCGCCGTCGGAGACGCTG
The DNA here is from genome assembly GCF_044459685.1 of Kribbella sp. NPDC050241. Lineage (NCBI taxonomy): Bacteria > Bacillati > Actinomycetota > Actinomycetes > Propionibacteriales > Kribbellaceae > Kribbella > Kribbella sp. NPDC050241. Next base: position 100,127 of record NZ_JBITJE010000001.1, on the reverse strand, counting down.
GTCACGTCCGGCGCGAACAGCTCCTCGAGCTCGGCGAGGTCACCCGACCTCGCCGCGGTCACGAAGGCGCTGAGGAGCTTGCGCTGCTCGGCACTGTCCACCGGAGTACGGCGCTCGCCCGTGACGTGCTTACGGGCCCGGCTGACGAGCTGGCGGACCGCCGGTTCGTTGAGCTGCAGGATCTCGGCGATCTGCGGATACGGGTAGTCGAACGCCTCCCGCAGTACGTACGCCGCCCGCTCGTTCGGCGACAGGCGTTCCAGCAGCAGCAGTACGGCGAACTCCAGCGCGTCAGCGCGCTCGGCACCGAGGTACGGATCCGCGCTGGTGTCGACCGGCTCGGGCAGCCACGGCCCGACGTACGTCTCCCGGCGGACCCTGGCCGACTGCGCGGCGTTGATCGCCAGCCGAGTGGTCGCGGTCGCCAGGTACGCCGCCGGGTTGGTGACTGCACTGCGGTCAGCGGCCTGCCACCGCAGCCACACGTCCTGGACCAGGTCCTCGGCCTCGGTGGCGCTCCCCAGCATCCGGTAGGCGATCCCGAACAGCCGTGGGCGAACCTCCTCGAACACCTCTAGGGCCGATTCGAGGTCGTCCGCCACAGTCACTCCTCCCATGGCCCCCGCGCCGTGTCGTCGCGTCCGGTGGGGGTCTCGCGCGGATCCATCCGGTCGGTTTCGAGCGCCTGGACGGCCCCGAGCAGACTGGTGTACTCAGTCTGCTCGACCTCGACCTCTTCCGGGTCCACCAGCCACTCACTCGGCGGAGTGTCGGCCGCCGGTGCACCCGCTCGGGCCATCGCCAGGTCGGCGTTGACCTCGGTCTCCAGTCGCTCCAGGAAGTCGCCAGAGCTCATCGATGCGCCTCCGCCCACTCGGGGTAGTGGAACTGACCGAGCGTCACGTCGCCGATCGGGACCAGGCTGTCCTCGAGCAGTTCGCTACCGAAGTACGTCGCGTGGTCGTCGGTCACGATCTCGCGGTCGGGCAGCGCCATCCGGAAGAAGTCGTCCATCCGGTACCGGTCCGGCCCGGCGATGTCCCGGCGGCCGTTCAACGGCTCGGCCACCGCGGTCTTGGCGACCTGGTCCGCGACGTCGTCACCGGCCATCGGCTGGAAGCTCACTGGTGCCATGTGGACCTTGCCGGCCTCATCGGTGGCAGTGTCCGCGATCGCGTTGGTGAACTCGAAGAACTGCGTCGCGTGCACCAGCGAGAACGGGATGCCGCCCTTCTCGATCAGCTGCTCCTGCGCGATCTTGGCCCGGAAGTACCCGTTGGTGGGGAGCCGCTCGGTGCCGACGATGGACACCGCCACGTGGTGCCCGACCCCGGCGGCGGCTTCGGCCTCGAGCAGGTTGGACGTGGACGTTTCGAAGAACTTCATCACTGCGGTGTCCTCGAACGACGGTGAGTTCGACACGTCGACCACCACGGCGGCGCCGGCCAGTACTTCGGCCAGTCCCTCGCCGGTCAGTGTGTTCACTCCGGTGTTCGGTGAGGCCGCGATCGCCTCGTGACCGTCCGCCTCGAATCGCCGGACCAGCTTCGAGCCGATCAGTCCGGTACCGCCGATCACCACGATCTTCATGGTTCACCTCTCGTGCTCCGGGTGCGCTGGTCGCACTCCTGTCGCCAGCTAAGACAGGGCACACACCGCGGTTGTGACAGCGGGCGGTCACAGTTCGCGACACTGTCCTGTCTCAGTTGGTGACAGGACCGACAAGGAGCCGACCTTGCCCGCAGAACGCACCCCGCTCAGAGCCCGGATGACGGCCCGCGCCGTCGACGAGCCACACCGCACGGCCAGTCCGCTGGAGCTGCTGTTCGATCTGACCCTGGTGGTCGCGGTCGCCGCGGCCACCGCCGAACTGGCGCACAGCATCGAGGACGGTCACCTCGCCGACGGGGTGGTGCCGTTCCTCGAGGTGTTCTTCGCGATCTGGTGGGCGTGGATGAACTTCACCTGGTTCGCCTCCTCGTACGCCACCGACGACGTCGCGTACCGGCTGCTCACGATGGTGCAGATGGGCGGTGTCCTGGTCATCGCGGCCGGCATACCGGAGGCGGCCAAGCACTCGGACTTCCGCTGGGTGGCGCTCGGGTACGTGATCATGCGGCTCGCCCTGGTGGCCCAGTGGCTGCGCGCGGCCGCCGAGGACCCGACCCGTCGGCGTACGGCGCTCCGCTACGCGATCGGGATCGCGGTCGCACAGGCGGGATGGGTGCTGAGTCTGGTCCTGACCGGTGGACCCAATCCGCCGGTGTTCCTGGTGCTGGTCGTGCTCGAGCTGTCCGTGCCGCTCTGGGCCGAACGCACCTACCCGACCAGCTGGCACCCGCACCACATTGCCGAGCGGTACGGCCTGTTCACGCTGATCCTGCTCGGCGAGAGCGTGCTGGCGGCAACCAGAGGCGTACAGAACGCGCTGGCCGCCGGCGAGTTCAGCGGCTCGCTCCTGGTCGTCGCAGGGGCCGGTCTGGTGCTGCTCTTCGCGCTCTGGTGGTTCTACTTCCAGCACCCGGCCGGAGAGTGCCTCAGCCAGCGGCGCAACCAGTCGTACCGCTGGGGCTACGGCCACTACGGCGTCTTCGCGTCGCTGGCCGCGCTGGGCGCCGGTCTGGAGGTGGCCGTCCAGACAGGTCACGAGATGGAGGTCTCCCCTGTGACGGTCGGCTACTCGGTCTCGGTGCCTGCGGCCGCATTCATCGTGCTGCTCTGGGCGGTGCACAAGCCGATCGAGGTGGACCGGGTGATCCATCCCGCGCTGATCCTCTGCGCCGGCGCTGTCCTCGCGGTGGTCCCGCTGACGGCCGAGCAGATCGGCGTACCGGCCGTTGTCGTCGTGACCGCCGCCGTCTGCTCGCTGGTCGCGGTGGTCGCCGGTCAGCCGGTCGGGTCGTCGCCAGGGGTGACCAAGCCGCACTCGTAGGCGAAGACGACAGCCTGGACGCGGTCGCGCAGGCCCAGCTTGAGCAGCACGCGGGAGACGTGCGTCTTGACGGTGGCCTCGCCGACGTACAGCTGGTTGGCGATCTCGGTGTTGGTCAAGCCGCGGGCGATCAGGCCGAGCACCTCACGTTCGCGCTCGGTCAGGTCCTCCAGCAGGTCCGGGCGGTAGACCCGCTCGCCGCCGCCGGTGAACCGCTTGATGACACGCCTGGTCACCTCGGGCGCGAGCAGCGCATGGCCGGAGTGCACGACCTGGATCGCGTCGACCAGGTCCTCGGGCGCCGTGTTCTTGAGCAGGAACCCGCTGGCCCCGGCCCCGAGCGACTCGAACAGGTAGTCGTCCCGGTCGAAGGTGGTGAGGATGACGACCTTGCCCGCGTCCGCCGCGACGATCCGCTGGGTCGCGGTGATTCCGTCCATGCCGGGCATCTGGACGTCCATCAGTACGACGTCCGGCCGCAGCGCCAGCGCGAGCTCGATCGCCTTCTCCCCGTCGGAGGCCTCGCCGACCACGTCGATCTCCGGCTCGACCGACAGGATCATCCGGAACCCGGCCCGGACCAGGTCCTGGTCGTCCACCAGCAGGACACGCATCGGCTCGGTCACCGTGTCGGTCATGCCTGGTCTCCTCCTTGCAGTGGGCGGTTCTGCGGGTCGAGCGGGATCCGGACCCGGACCCGGAAGCCACCGGCAGCTACTGCGCGCGGCCCGATCTCGGTCTCGCCGCCGAGCAGACCGACCCTCTCACGGATGCCGACATGGCCGAGCCGGCTACCCACCGGGGCGTGCTTGGGCCGGCCGTCGTCGATCACCTCGAGCTCGACCGAGTCACCAAGGTAACGCAGCGTGATGTGTGCACTCCGCGCCGTCGAGTGCCGTCGTACGTTGGTCAGCGCCTCCTGGGCGATCCGGTAGACCGACACCGAGACCGTCTCGGGCAGTTGGACCGGCTGGCCGATCTGGTGGAAGCCGACCGACAGGCCCTCGCCGTTCACGTCCGCGATCAGCGCCGGGAGCCGGTCGGCGCCCGCCTGTGGCGCCTTGGCGACCGGCGCCTCCAGGTCGACGTCCGGGTCGGCGGCGCGGAGCATGCCGAGGAGCTGGCGCATCTCGTTGACCGCCGTACGGCTGGAGTCCTCGATCACGCTCAGCGCATTCTTGGCCGCGTCGGGGTCGGAGTCCATCACCCGCCGGGCGCCGCCGGCCTGGACGCCGATGCTGCTGATGTGGTGCGCGACCACGTCGTGCAGTTCGCGCGAGATCCGTAGCCGCTCATCGATGACCGCGCGGCGGGCGTTCGCCTCCTGCTGAGCGGCGAGCTCGGTGGCCTGCTGCTCGAGTTCGTGGCGCTGCCGGGCGGTGCCCCACGCGGTCCTGCCCCAGAAATAGGCGCCGAAGAAGTAGAGGATGTTGAGTGCGACGGTGAGGATGACGCTGGAGACGTACGGCGAAAGCAGTGCGTGGTTCGGGCCCTCGATCTCGTTGTTGCGCAGGGCTCTGACGAAGTTGATCGCCAGCCAGCCGAACATCCCGACGAAGACGACCGCGACCGACGCCTTCATCAGCCGCCGGTCCCGAGCCCAGGCGACGGCCGCGTAGATCGCCATGAACAGCGACGCCTGGGTGGTGAGGTTGCTGGCGAAGGCGAAGATCGCCCGCTCCCCCGTGACCACGAACAGTGCCGCCACCGCCAGTAGCACCGGGATCGGGAACCGGCGGCGGAAGCACAGCGGCAGCGAGACCGCCGCGCTGAGCACGTACGGCTCGACTCCGCCGATCCCGAGGTCCACATGCGTCGGCGAGGCACCCCGGGCCAGCTCGGTGCCGATCACCGCGGCGACGGCCATCCCGAGGCCCAGCAGTACGTCGGCACGCCGCTGCGCCGCGGTCGGACCGGGCCGCACCCAGCCCCGAACAGTCGTCCCGGTGCCGGGTGGTGTCCCCGGCTCGGCGGCCGCGGGCGTCGTACCCAGTTCAAGCGTGGCCATAGCTCAGCAGCCTACGGGCTGTCCGGTGCTCCCCTGCAGTCGCGAGCAGGTGCTCGGTGCGGTAGCTCGGTGTGCTGGAGTGGAGGCCTCGATGTGGTTCCATCGTGGCCTTTGCTCCAGTGCAGCGAGATGCCGTGCCGAGTGCCGCGCAGCACGCAGGGGAGCACCGGACAGCCCGTGGGGGTGGATCGCCCCTGACCAGGGCCGCGTACGCTTGGGGTCGTGACGATCGCCCCAGAAGGACGGAAGCTACTCAGGCTCGAAGTGCGCAACGCGGAGACCCCGATCGAGCGCAAACCCGAGTGGATCAAGACCAGGGCCAAGATGGGCCCGGAGTACCTGGCACTGCAGAAGCTGGTGAAGTCCGAGCAGCTGCACACCGTGTGCCAGGAGGCTGGCTGCCCGAACATCTTCGAGTGCTGGGAAGACCGCGAGGCCACGTTCCTCATCGGCGGTGACCAGTGCACCCGCCGCTGCGACTTCTGCCAGATCGACACCGGCAAGCCGCAGGCGCTGGACCGGGACGAGCCGCGCCGGGTCGCCGAGTCGGTCCGGACCATGGGCCTGCGCTACGCCACCGTGACCGGCGTCGCCCGCGACGACCTGGACGACGGCGGCGCCTGGCTGTACGCCGAGACGATCCGCCAGATCCACGAGCTGAACCCGGGCACCGGCGTCGAGATGCTCGCGCCCGACTTCAACGCTGTCCCCGAGCAACTCGCCGAGGTGTTCTCGTCCCGGCCCGAGGTGTTCGCGCACAACGTCGAGACCGTGCCGCGGATCTTCCGCCGGATCCGGCCGGGCTTCCGCTACGAGCGGTCGCTGGACGTCATCACCCAGGCCCGCGACTACGGCCTGGTGACCAAGTCGAATCTGATCCTCGGCATGGGCGAGACCCGGGACGAGGTCAGCCAGGCGCTGCGCGACCTGCACGCCGCCGGCTGCGAGATCATCACCATCACCCAGTACCTGCGCCCCTCGGTGCGGCACCACCCGGTCGAGCGGTGGGTTCGGCCCGAGGAGTTCGTGGAGCTGCAGGCCGAGGCCGAGGCGATCGGTTTCGCCGGAGTCATGTCCGGGCCACTCGTGCGTTCGTCGTACCGGGCCGGTCGGCTGTACCGTCAGGCTGTGGAGTCGCGGATGAACGCCGCGACACAGACCGCTTAAAACAGGGATCCGGGAGAGATGGCCAAGAACGACGCGCCCGAAGAGAAGAAGACCGGTCGGCTCAAGCAGATCGCCTCGGCGTACAAGCTGACCAAGAAGTCCGACCCGACGGTCGGGCTGGTGCTGGCCGGGATCTTCCTCGGCATCGTCGCGATCTTCGTGGTGGTCGGCCTGCTGGTCGGGCCGCTGATGGTGTGGATCCCGCTGGGTGTCGCGCTCGGCTTCCTCGCCGCGACGATCATCTTCGGCCGCAAGGTCGAGAAGGCGGCGTACAGCCAGATCGAGGGCCAGGCGGGTGCGGCCGCGTCCGCGCTGCAGACACTGCGCCGCGGCTGGACCGTGACGCCCGCCGTCGCGGTCACCAAGAACGCCGACATCGTGCACCGGGTCGTCGGCCGTCCGGGCATCGTGCTGGTCGGCGAGGGGCAGGCGAGCCGGGTGAAGAACCTGCTCGCCGCCGAGGGCAAGAAGCACAACCGGGTGGCCGGTGGCGCGCCGGTGATCCAGATCGTGGCCGGTCAGGGCGAGGACGAGATCGACATCCGCAAGCTGACCAAGCACGTGATGAAGCTGCCCCAGGCGCTGCAGCCGTCGGAGATCACGGACCTGCTGCAGCGGCTGAAGGCGCTGGACGCCGTTCGCCCGCAGGTGCCGATGCCGAAGGGTCCGGTGCCGACCAGCCTCAAGGGCGCCAGGCAGGCCATGAAGGGCCGCTGACTCGGCGCTGGGGGGCGACGAGCGAGATGCCGGGGTAACCCGGCGGCCGCTCATCAGTTGATCTGTCCGTGACGTGGCACGAGTGTGCCTTCGTGTCGCGTCGTGGGGCGGAGGTTGGGCCTTAAGGTGCGACCAGGACGGATCGAGGACACGAGGTTGACGATCATGACGGATCTCCTGCCGGTTGTGCACCAGCCGGTGACCGAGACGTGGCCGACGCTGGCCCGCCCTCGGTCGAACCCGGTCCGCCGGGCCGGCGCGCTGGCCGCGCTCCGTCTGATCGCCAGGGACCTGCCGGCCACGATCCACCTCGAGAACAGGTCGTACGGCCTGGGCGGACCGGCGATGCGGGTGCACCGCAGCGCGGCGTTCCTGGACCGGCTGGGTCACGACGCCGGGTCCGGATTCGGTGAGGCCTATCTGGCCGGCGACTGGGATCCCGAACCGGGCACCGACCTGTCCGATCTGCTGGTCCCGTTCGCCGAGCGGTTCAGCAACGAGGAGACCCGGCACCTGCTGCCCAAATGGGCACAGTCGCTGCGCTGGCTGGTGACCCGGTCCCAACCCGGCGACCAGGAGAACGACCGGGCCGGTGCCCGCGAGAACGTCAGCCGCCACTACGACCTCAGCAACGCGATGTTCTCCGAGTTCCTCGACCCCACCCTGACCTATTCGGCGGCGTACTTCGGCCCCGCCGCCGCGGCGGACCTGGCCACAGCGTCGTACGACGAACTCACGCAGGCGCAGCTGAACAAGCTCGACGCGATCCTCGACGCGGCCGGGGTGGTGTCCGGATCGCGGGTGCTCGACATCGGGTGCGGTTGGGCCAGCCTGGCGATCCGCGCCGCGCAACGCGGTGCCTGGGTCACCGCGATCACGATCGCCTCGCAGCAGGCACTGATGGCCCAGCGCCGGATCGCCGAGGCCGGCGTGAGCGACCGGGTGCAGGTGGCGTTGCGTGACTACCGCGACCAGATCGGCGAGTTCGACGCCGTACTGAGCGTGGAGATGATCGAGGCGGTCGGCGAGAAGTACTGGCCGGTCTACTTCGACGCGATCGAGCGGCGGCTCGCGCCCGGCGGAGTCGCGGTGGTGCAAGCGATCGTGATGCCGCACGAGCGGATGCTGGCCACCCGGAACACGTTCACCTGGGTGCAGAAGTACATCTTCCCCGGCGGCCTGATCCCCTCGATCAAGGTGATCGAGGACGTCACCACGCGGCACGGCGGCCTGCGACTCGAGGTGCTCCGGCATCTCGGCGCCGACTACGCGCGCACCCTGCGGATCTGGCGGAACCGCTTCATCGAGCGCGGGCCGGCCATCGCCGATCTCGGCTTCGACGAAACCTTCCTCCGGATGTGGGAGTTCTACCTCGCGTACTCCGAGGCCGGCTTCCGCACCGGCTACCTGGACGACGTCCAGCTCCGGCTCACCCGGCGCTGACTACCGCAGTACGACGGCGGTGTTCGCGGCGCGATCGTGGAGGCCACGGCGGTCGCGGTCGTAGACGACGGCCGGAATCAGCAGGCAGATCAGGAACGCGCGGATGACACCGGCCAGCAGCCCTGGTTGCGTCGTGTAGCTGGTGGTGCCGCGGATCGGGATCACCCGCATCCCGCACACACGGTGACCGATGGTGCCGCCGGCCAGCCCGGTCAGGATCGCGGTGATGGCGAAGAAGGCGACCAGTTGCGCGGTCCCGAAATCATTGCCACCCGCCCACATGGGCTTCGACGTGACCGCGGACGCGATCAGCCCGGCGATCAGCCAGTCCAGCAGCAGCGCCAGCACCCGGCGGACCCAGCCCGCGACCGAGCCCGGTCCGGTGGCCGGGAGCCCCAGCCGATTCCCCGGGAACCGGAATTCCTCGGAGGGTCCTGTGCCCGGCTGCGCGGATGATGCCATGATGGCTAGCCTACGGAACGGTCCGGGCCGGGACACAGCGGACCGGGAGATCTCAGGCCGTCACCGCCGTACACCAGTGGGTCAGCGCGGACACGCTGGGCGTAACATCCGCGAAACATTGGGGTCACGGCCGAGTAATCGGCAGGCCCTACGTTCAGATGCAATCTCTGAGCCACCCCGAGGAGTACGTATGTTTTCCAGCGCTGAGGAGCTGCTCGCCTACGTCAAGGACGAGGGCGTCGAGATCATCGACGTCCGGTTCTGCGACCTGCCGGGCATCATGCAGCACTTCACCGTCCCGGTGTCGTCGTTCGGACCGGAGGTCTTCGAAGAGGGCCTGATGTTCGACGGGTCGTCGGTACGCGGGTTCCAGCAGATCCACGAGTCCGACATGAAGCTGCTGCCCGACCCGACCTCCGCCTTCGTCGACGAGTACCGCGGCACCAAGACGCTGGCCATCAACTTCTTCGTGCACGACCCGCTGACCGGCGAGGCGTACAGCCGCGACCCGCGCAACATCGCCCGCAAGGCGCAGGAGTACCTGAAGTCGACCGGCATCGCGGACACCGCGTTCTTCGCGCCGGAGGCCGAGTTCTACGTCTTCGACGACGTCCGGTTCGAGACCAAGGCGAACTCCGGCTACTACTCGATCGACTCGGTCGCCGGCGCCTGGAACACCGGCCGGGTCGAGGACGGCGGCAACCGCGGCTACAAGGTCCGTTACAAGGGTGGCTACTTCCCGGTCGCGCCGACCGACCACTTCGGCGACCTGCGCGACGACATCACGCTGGCCCTGGAGCGGGCCGGCCTGCTCGTCGAGCGCGCGCACCACGAGGTCGGTACGGCGGGTCAGGCGGAGATCAACTTCCGCTTCGACGAGCTGCTGAAGACCGCGGACAACCTGCAGAAGTTCAAGTACATCGTCAAGAACACCGCCTGGGCGGCCGGCAAGACCGCGACGTTCATGCCCAAGCCGATCTTCGGTGACAACGGCTCCGGCATGCACTGCCACCAGTCGCTGTTCTCCGGTGGCGACGCGCTGTTCTACGACGAGTCCGGGTACGGCGGCCTGTCCGACGTGGCCCGCTGGTACATCGGCGGCCTGCTCAAGCACGCCCCGTCGCTGCTGGCCTTCACCAACCCGACGGTGAACTCCTACCACCGTCTGGTGCCGGGCTTCGAGGCGCCGGTCAACCTGGTCTACTCGCAGCGCAACCGCTCGGCCTGTATCCGGATCCCGATCACCGGGTCGAACCCGAAGGCGAAGCGGATCGAGTTCCGCTGCCCCGACCCGTCGGCGAACCCGTACCTGGCCTTCGCGGCCCAGCTGCTGGCCGGCCTGGACGGCATCCGGAACAAGATCGAGCCGATCGACCCCGTCGACAAGGACCTCTACGAGCTCCCGCCGGAGGAGCACGCGAGCATCCCGCAGGTCCCCACCTCGCTCCCGGCCGTGATCGACGCCCTCGAGGCCGACCACGCCTTCCTGCTCGAAGGCGACGTCTTCACCGAGGACCTGATCGAGACCTGGATCGACCTCAAGCGCGAGCAGGAAATCGCCCCCATCCAGCTCCGCCCCCACCCCCACGAGTTCGAGCTGTACTACGACGTCTGATCGGCTGTAGGCCGCTGACCTGCGGAGAAGTCATCACGACCCCTCCGCGTTCCGTGGCCGTTCCGTGAGACTCCCGGCCCGTGCCGCCAGCAATAACGGCGGCACGGGCCGGCTCGCTCAGTCGTCCGGCCACTCACCGCCGGACACGTCGCGGTGATGGCCGTCGTGGTAGCCCAGTACGCACGGCCGCCCGGTTGTCGGGTGCAGGCCGTCGCACGGCTCGGTCCGTGAGGCTTTGAGTACCGGCCAATTTCGGTCGCCTGCCCCCGTGGCGCCCTGGCCTTGGCTGACACTGGACGGGTGAGCTTCGGACGGCGTCTCCAGGAGTACCGAGACCACCGCGGTTGGTCTCTGGCCGACCTCGCCCGAGCCACGCAGTACAGCCGGTCGTACCTGAGCTACATCGAGAACGGCCGCAAGGCCCCGTCCGACGACATGGCCCGGCTGCGCGACGAAGCGCCCAGGGCCACTCGGGCAAGAGGCTGGGCACCCCGAGATCGCCGGATGGGGTCACGAGATGACCGCCTGGTTCGCCCTCACCCAGGGTCGATTCCGGCAGGCCGTGGACGCGGCCCAGCGCGGTCAGGCGGTCGCTCAATCGTCCAGCGTGCACGTCCAACTGATCGCTCAGGAGGCCAAGGCCAAAGCCCGTCTCGGTGAAGCCGGCCTGAGCACGTTGCTTGCCACGGGCAAAGAGATGCTCGACCGCCTGCCGTACCCGGACCGTCCCGACAACCACTTCAAGGTCGACCCAGCCAAGTGGGATTACCACGCGATGGATGTGCACCGGATCGCCGGTGACGACGAGTTGGCCACGCAGTACGCGACGACCGTGATTGACGACAACACCTCACCGGACGGCAGCGAATTCAGCCCGATGCGGATAGCCGAAAGCCGGATCACGCTCGGCATCATGGCGGGCCGGGCAGGCGACCTGGAGCAGGCCGTGGAACTCGGCAAGACCGGACTCCGGAACGGTCGCCAATCCAAAGTGCAGCTGCTCATGGTCGCGGGAGAACTCGACCGGGAACTCAGGGACCGCTTCCGCGGCGAAGGGCTCGTGATCGAGTTCGAGGAAACTCTGCGAGCCGTCTGACCGGATGGGCGCAGCGTCTGCTTCACCCCGGGCGGATTTGGGGAGGATTTCGGCCCCGTAGCGGTCAGAGATCCTCCCCGGATCCAGCCGGATGCGGGACGTCCAGTACGACGATTCTGTCCGGCTGCGGGAGTGGTGGCTGGGTGGACTTGTTGCGTCAGCGGCGGGTGATGCGGGCGGGGGCGAAGGGGGTCAGCGGGGGCGGTGTTCGGCCGGTCATGATCAGGTCGGACATGAAGAGGCCGGTTGCCGGGGCCAGGGTGATTCCGGACATCGAGTGGCCTGTCGCCAGATAGACGTTCTCGAAGCCGGGCACGCGGCCGAGGATCGGCAGGCCGTCGGCGGCGAGGGGTCGCATGCCGACCCACTCGTCCTCGACGGTGTCGTCGGGCCAGTCCGCCAGATACTTGCTCGCCCCGGTTTTGATGGCGCGGATGCGACGTTCGTCCAGACGCAGATTGAGGCCACTCAGCTCCATCGTCCCGGAGACGCGCGTCTTGCCGTCGGACAGCGGGGTGACGACCACCTTCGATTCACCGAAATGGATGGGCCGGAGCGGCTGAGTCCGGGGACGGATGGAGAAGCTGTAGCCCTTGCCCGCCTGCATGAGCAGCCTGACGTCGAGCATCCGCGCGAGGGGCTCGGTCCAGGCTCCGGCGGCGAGTACGACGTTCTCGACCGTGAACCGTCCCGACGAGGTGCGCAGAGCGGTCGCCCGCCCGTTGCGATGCTCGATTCCGGCAACCTCGGTGCCCTCGAAGAGCTCGGCGTCGACCTGGCCGAGGGCGTCCGCGAATCCGCGGCTGATCCGCGCCGGGTCGACATGCGCCTCGCCTTCGATCACGAACCCCGCGGTCACCTCGTCGGACAGAACCGGCTCCGCCTCGTGCAACTCGGCCCCGGTCAAGATTGCCTCTGGCAACGGATATCCGTACGCCGACAAGATCCTGAGCCGGTCGAGGTCGGCCTCGAGCGCACCGGCCCGCAGGGCGACCATCAGGATCCCCTCGCGCCGGATTCCGAAGTCGATCCCGCGAGCGGTGAGTCCGGCGTACAGCTGATGCGTCTTCTCGCCCAGCTTTGCCGTGGCATGCATTCCGCGCTGGAAGGCACCGTCGTTGCAGTGGCGCCAGAACCTCCACGCCCAGCGGATGAAGTCAGGGTCGGCTCGCAGGGCGAAGTAGATCGGCGATGCCGGGTCCGACAAGGACCTCAACGTGTAGCTCACCAGCCCCTTCGCAGGGATCGGCGCGGCGAACGAGGGAGCGATCCAGCCGCTGTTGCCCCACGAGGCCCCGCTGCCGACCTGGCGGGCTTCGATCACCCGCACCGCCGCGCCCGCTTGGGCCAGGTAGTAGGCGGTGGCGAGACCGATGGCTCCGCCGCCGACAACGGTGACTTCCTTGGTCACGACCGGCTCCTGTCAGGGAAAGTCGATCACGACGCCGATGCCCTCACGCTGCGCAAGCGTGACGATCGATGCTGCCGCCGCGACGTCCTGGATCGCCAACCCCAGGGACTCGAACACGGTGATCTGGTCCGTCGTCGTCCGCCCGGCCCGAGTGCCGACGAGCAATTCACCGACCTCGGGTGGATCGAACGAGTCGGCGAGGGCGCCTTCGCCGAGTGGTATCAGCATGTCGCCGGCGTTGGCGAAGGCGCCTTCGCGGCTGTCGACGGCGAAGACGTCCGCCTTCTGCACCAGGTTGGTGCAGAGCTCGCGACCCTCGCGGTGGAAGGCACCGACCGCGTTGAGGTGTGTGCCTGGGGAGATCCAGTCGCCGTCGATCAAGGGGTCCGTCGACGACGTGACGGAACAGACCAGGTCCGCTCCGTCCACGGCGGACTGCACGCTGTCGCAGACCTCGACCTCGAAGCCGCGAGCCTCGGCCCATCGAACGAACTCGAGCGCTCGTGGTTCGGTCCGGTTCCAGACGCGGACGCGCCGGAGCTTGCGGACCTCGGCCATCGCCAGAAGGTGGCTCCGCGCCTGGACTCCGGCGCCGATGATGGCGAGATCACCTGCGTCCTGGTTGGCCAGCAGATCGGTGGCAGCACCCGAGGTCGCAGCGGTGCGAAGCTCCGTCACCACTCCTCCCTCGAGCAGCGCCAGCAGTACGCCGGTCACGGGATCGAGCAGAGCGACGAACGCCTGGATCACCTCGAGGCCACGCTGCTGGTTCGCAGGAACGATCGTGAGCACCTTGAGCCCGACCCCTCCCTCGACAGCGGCCGGCTTGAGCCATACGGACCCATCGAACGCCGGCGGATCCAGCACCACACGAGGCGGCTGGAACACCTCTCCCCTGCCGTGCGCGGCCATTGCCGAGCGCATCAACTCCACCGCGTCGCCCATCGGGAACGCCGCCCGTACGTCCGTCGCAGTCAGCACCAGCATTCCGGCGTCTCCATCCCGAATCGCGTCACGCGTTCACGCTAGGGGGATGGTCGTGCGCCGGGCATTCTCCCGTCGTCGGAAAGCGGCGGCCCGCTCTCCTCCTCCTGTAGCTAACTTCTGAGCCCGATCAGCCGGGCGATCTTCAGGCCCAGGTGGTACACGAGGCGGTCCTCCCCGTTGGACAGGTGGGCGCCCGTCAGTTCTTCGATCCGCTGGAGCCGGTAGTACAGCGTGGTGCGATGCACGAACAGTTGCTCCGCCGTCGCCTGGACGTCTCCCGCGTTCTCCAGGAACGCCTCGAGGGTATCGACCAGTTGGGCGCCCTTCGGACCTGATCCGATCAACTGGAGCAGTCCGCGTGGCACGCAGGTCTCGTCGAGTTCACGACCCGGGATTCTGGTGAGCAGTCCGTAGACGCCGAGCTCCTCGTGGGACATCACGCGCTCCGGGCCGCCCATGACGCGGGCCACGCGGGCTGCTCGTTGTGCCGTCTCGTACGAGCTGTGCGCATCGGTCAGATCGCCGGCCACGCTGCCGATGCCGGCGTACGGATCACTGTCGGGCAGATCCGCCAGGATGCTCGACAGCAGATCACGCACCAGCGCGACCTTCTCCGTGCCGCCGAACATCGGGTCCTTGTCGGAGAGCAGGAGGAGCCCGTGGTCTCGCCTGACCAGGCAGATGTGACGACGATCGCTCAGCCGCCGTCCCGCGCGATCGAGCCATCCACCGAGTACGTCGCGCTCGTTCTCGGACAGCCCGCGGCCGTCCGCGGACAGTGTGACGACCACGACGCACACCGGCTCGGATGCGACGAAGTAGTCGGCGTCGACGAGGTCGGCGGCGGCGTGCCGACGAGCGGCCAGGTCGCCGGCCAGAATCAGCTCATGGGCAAGATCGCGAATCCTGCTCTTGCCGAACTCCTCAGCCAGTTGGTCTCGATGCAGGGCGGCAGCCAGCGTCTCGGTCGTCTGGGAAACGGTCTTCAGCTCTTCCGCGGTGAGCTCGTTCTCCCCCTCGACGATCCAGATGTAACCGACCAGTGCGCCCTGCCACCGGATCGGGACCACCAGCCGTTGATGAGTGCAACCGATCCGGGGATCGATCGGCGGCCGGAACGGCTCCACCGCGGTCCGCGCTCCGGCCGCCTGCGTCCAGGCCAGGACTTCCGGACGTACGTCGTGCTGCTGGAAGATCGACTGCCGACGGAGCCGGTCGACGGGGCCGTACTCGTGCGAGGAGAAGGCCAGTTGACGCATCCAGGCATCGTCGACGGTCACGTTCCGCTGGATCTTGTGGCCGAGAGCATCAACCAACCGTTGGAGCTCTGACGTCATCCTCCGACGATAGCGTCCGATGGCCGGTGTCACACTCCCGTTCTGCCCTGGCCCCACAACCGCAGATACTCGGGGACCGCCGTACCGGCCGGCACATGCTCGTCCGGGACCGGCTCACCAGGTGTCACCCGCAACGGGAGCTCGCCCGCCCAGACAGGTAGGGCTCGATCCGCTGCCGCGTCGTCCCCGTCGCCGGTGCGCACCTTGACGGAGCACTCGTCGAGCGGGATGGACACCAACAGGGCACTGCCGAGCTCCGCATCCGTCAGCGGTCGCAGGTCCGGCAACCGGCCCGGGATGCACTTCTCGACGAGAGCCAGCATGCGTTCCAGCTTGGCCTCGGGATCCTCGATCGCCGTACCCGTGCCCAGGACGACGACCGAGCGATAGTTCACCGAGTTCTGCAGGACGGAGCGGCCCATCGCCAGACCGTCGAGAACCGTGGCTTCCACGCAGACCGGCGCGCCGTCGGCGATCAGGTTGAACATCCGGTTCTTGCGGGACCCATGGATGAGCAGTTCATCGCCGACCCGGACATGCAGGGTGGGCAACACGTACGGCTGGTCGTCGACGACGAAGCCGACGTGACACATGAGGGACTCGTCCAGGATCTCGTGGACCTTGTCGAGGTCGTACGACGCTCGGGCGGGTCGACGCCGGACCCGGACCCGCGGACTCGCGGGCCCCGTCGACTTGTCGGTCGCACCTCTACTCGGCATGCTTTGCGGCCTTCCTGCCGGCACATTCCTTCTGTGCACCGATCCTCGGCAGGCCAGGCCGCGATTGCTAACGACAGGTGACGCAAAACGTGCGGCACGGGTCCGACGTGCGACGCAAGTACGAACGGCTCGACCGCTCTACGGTTCAGATGACCGTTCGTCCACCTGACAGAGGATCCTCATGATCGGCTTCGTCGGCGCAGGAAACATGGCCAGTGCAATCGCGCGTGGGCTCGGTGAGCCGGTCTACGCCACCGACGCGGGCTCGGGGCGGGCGGCGGCGCTCGTGGCCGAGCTGGGCGGAGAGGTGATGCCCACCAACGCCGACCTCTTCAAGCGCTCGGAAACTGTGTTCCTGGGTCATCGTCCCGACCAGCTGGCCGAGATCGCGAAGGGTGTCGACGCGACGGGGAAGATGGTGATCTCGATGATGGGCCCCACCACCGTCGCCGAGCTCCAAGCCGCCTACCCCGGCGCCACCGTCGTACGGACGATGCCCAACACGCCGGTCGAGGTCCGCCGAGGCGTGGTTGCCGTGGCCGCGGGCGGCGAGCCCGCGGTCGAGCTCCTCTCCCGGCTCGGGACGGTCGTAGTCCTTCCGGAGCGCCAGATGGACCTGGCCACGGCGACGTCCGGGGTCATGCCCGCCTACATCGCGGTCCTGGCCGAGGCCGCGATCGACGCCGCGGTCTGCCACGGCCTCGATCTCAAGAGCGCGAAGGCCATGTTCCTCGAGACCATGGCCGGCACGGCCGAGCTCCTGATCAAACGCGACGGCGACACCCTCGCCGTACGCCGTGAGGTGGGCACACCGGGCGAGTCGACGGTCCGTGGTGTCGCGGCCCTCGAACGGAACAACGTCCGTACGGCGTTCATGGACGCCTACCACGATGTCCTCACCCGCCTGAGCCGTCCGTACACCGGCGGCGCCATCGTGGCCGACTGACACACCTATTCGGGACGCCTGGGCAACCGCAGTACGACGGGGCCGGTGGGCACCGCGGAACAGGCCAGCACCGCCCGCGATCCCGGTGGGAGTGCGGGATCGATCAGGTACGAGACTTCGCCATGCACAAGGTCGAGCGTGCAGGAGCCGCACGCGCCGGACCGGCAGGCGGAGAGCACGGGAACCCCATGATTCTCGGCCAGTTCGAGAAGGGTGCCGTCGGCATCGGTCCAGGTCGCTGCCGTGCCGTCGGGCAAGTAGGTCACCTGGTGCGGGCCGGGCCCCGGTGCTGGCCGTCGGGCGGGCACTTCCATCGCAGGCGAGACGAACGGGTCGGAGTGGATGCGATCCGCGTCCACTCCCGCCGACCGGAGGACTTGGGACACCGTGGCCACGAAGTCGGTCGAGCCGCACACGAGTGCTTCCGCGTCGGCATGGCGGTCGCCGGCCAGACTGCCGAGAATGTCGCGCTGGGTGGGACGTCGAGCGGCACGCCGCGTCTCGAAGAGCGTGGCCGTCGCCCCGGACTGTCGAGCGAACTCGATCACCTCGGGCCAGAGCGTCGCGCTCTCCTTGCTCGCGTCGACGTGCAGCAAGGAGATCGGGCGGCCGTCCGCGGCTGTCGCCAACTGCTGCAACGCCGCAGCCACGGGGGTGATGCCGATACCGGCGCTCACCAGGTACAGCGGCCGCGGCTCTCGCGAGAGCGTGGGGACTCCGAACGGACCTGAGATGAGCAGGCGGTCTCCGGAAGCCAACAATGCAAGGCTTTCCGAGACCGCACCGCGCAGACGCACGGTGATCCGGATCCGATCGTCGCACCGACCGGAGACGCTGTAGGCACGCCAGGTCAGCGCAGCTTTCGCTGTCGGCAGGTGCACCCGGATGTGCTGACCGGCGGCCACCGGCTGACGGTAGGGATCGCGGAGCCACACGCTGATCGTCCGGTCATCCTCGCGAACGGTCTCGAGCACCTCGGCCTCCCGCGGCCAGGGATGCATGACCTCACGACGTTCCCGCAGCCTGTCGACGAGCCGTATCGGATCGGGCCGGCCACTCACCACCACCGGCGAACCGACCTGAAGCCGTGCAGGTCCGACCAGGCGTGCGTAGACGCCCAGGTGCGGGAGACCGACGGCCCGGGTGAGCAGGGACGGGAACTCCAGGTCCCGCTCCCCGGACCCCGGGTTCGCCGACGTCGCGCGGCAGCGGGCGGTCGGCCGGATCACTTCGGCCTCGCAGTCGCCGAGACGGATCCGCCGGCCCACCCACGACAGTTCGGCGAAGGCCGGCAGACCGTCGACGTACACGTTGGCGCGGAATCGACGGATGTCGAGAGTGGTGCTGGTGAGTTGCTCGAGCGCGCGGATCGTCGCCAGGTTGATCACAGACAGTTCGGCGTCGGCGACGTCCCACAGCGCCGCCGCATCGCCGTGCACAAGTCGCAGGCCGGATTCTCCGAACCACTGGCGCAGTACAGCCTCCTGGTGCGGCTGAGCCTGGTCCGAGCGCACCGACGGTCCGTCGGGGTGAGCGCGGTGACGAAGCTCGACCACTCCGGGCGTGGGCATGGTCACAGTCACCTGCGTCATGTCGGGATCGCGCGCCACCTGCTTGAAGGCGGATCGCAGCCGCCACGGCGTCCGGGGCGGCACTGGCTGATCACCGCGCGCGATCGCGACCGAACGGTCGTGGAGCGCTCCGGTGCCGGGCAGTACGTCGACCTCGTCGACCGCCGCGCCCGCGGCGCCCTTGACCGGATACACCCAGAGAGAGTCGACGAATCCGGTCGTGGTCTCCTCGGTCACGCCCGTCCCAGCCGGTCGCTGTACGCCGGTTTGCGGTTCTCGCGGACCGCGGCGATCGCCTCCTTGGCGTCGGCCTCGGCGGCGAGACGGCCGGTCATCCGTTGCTCGAACTCGTAGCCGGCCTTCAGATCCATGAACTCGACGGTGTTCATGGCCTCCTTCGCATGGCGGAGTGCGGCCAAGCTGTGCTGCGTCATCTTCTCCGCCAGGCCGAGCGCCACGTCGAGCAGCTCGTCGTCCGGTACGACGCGCAGCACCGCGCCGTACTGAACGAGCTCGGACGCCGGCCACGGCTCGGCGGTGAAGTACATCGCACGCACGAGTGGTTGGGGAAGCAGGCGGGCGAGGTGGCGTGCACCGCCCATCACGCCGACGCTCACCTCCGGCGTACCGAATCGAGCGCTCTCGCCGGCCACGACCACATCGCAGCTTGCCGCGATGGCCAGACCAGTCCCGAGCGCCGCTCCGTGGACCGCGCCGATCACCGGCACCGGGCAGTCGTAGATCGACGCGAACGCGTCCCGGACCAGTCGCATCCGCCCGGCGGAGTTGACCTCGGTCAGGGTCAGGAACTCCTCGAGCTCGTTCCCCGCGCAGAAGTGCTTCCCGGCGCCGGTCAGTACGACTGCCTTCGTGCCCGGCAGTACTTCGTCGAACCGGCCGAACACGTCGCGGATCTCCTCGTACATGTCCAGGTTGACAGCGTTGACCGGTCCCCGGTCCAGCGTCACGACTGTGGTCGCGCCCTGCTGACGCGTCGACAGGTGCTCGTACGGCGTACTCATGCCGTGACCGGGATGATCGGAAGCAGGATGTGCGACGGGTGCGACGCATCCCGATGAA
This sequence comes from Kribbella sp. NPDC050241, assembly GCF_044459685.1. Lineage (NCBI taxonomy): Bacteria > Bacillati > Actinomycetota > Actinomycetes > Propionibacteriales > Kribbellaceae > Kribbella > Kribbella sp. NPDC050241. Next base: position 80,636 of record NZ_JBITJE010000001.1, on the reverse strand, counting down.
CGATCTGTGTCGCCGGGACCGGATCACCTGGCGCGCCACCCAGGTTGGTGTTCCGGTCGAACCGCGGGAAGTCCGCGGAGCTGACGTCGACTCGGATCCGGTGGCCGGCCTTGAACCGGTTCGCGGTGACCCACATGTCGATCTCGAGCGGGTAGACCTCACCGGGTACGAGCGGTTCCGCGCCACGATCGAGATCGCGATACCGCGCCCGCAGCAGACCGTTCTGCAGCTGGACAGCCCGTCCGTCCGGACCGACGTCGCTCAGCCGTACGGCGAAGTCGGTGTCCACCGCGGACGAGCTGGCATGCAGCACCGCCCGAAGGTTGCCCACAACATCGATGTCCTGGGCAAGCGGTTCGGTCGTGTAGGTCAGTACGTCGTTGCGCTGCTGGACCGTGCTGACATCCACACTCCCGGGCGGATAGACCCAGGAGACGATGCTGCCGCCCACGGTCGGAGTCGGGTCGAGCGGGTCGTAGACGTACTGGTCCACGGCCTGCTGCTCCTGCGGAGGCGTCGTGATCAACGTCCCGCCGGCGCCGAGATAATACGGCGTGTCCACCGCTTCTGGCAGCGGCCAGTCGTCCGCGCTGCGCCATTCGTTGGCGCCCATCAGGTAGTAGATGACGCGCGGCCACTCGTCGATCGAGCCGTCCCGCACGGTCTGGTACCAACGCAACGTGAAGTCGACGTTTGACCAGTGGTTGTGCTGCAGCTCCGGGTGCTCCCCCATCCGCTCCTTGTAGCCGACCGAGTTGTGGGATGAGGGGGTGATGATGATCCGGGCTTGGGAGCGCAAGGGTTCGGGAGCGTGTTTCCGGAGGAGCTCGAAGGTCGCCAGCGCGTCGTTGATGAACCAGTCGTACCAACCGGTGCGCAACAGCGGAATCGCCTGGAACTCGGCGACCTGTCGCGCGGGCTCGACGGAAGGCAACGTGTGCCGGTCGAGCGAGATGCCCTGGCCGAAGAGCGGCCCGATGTTCTCGGCATCGACGATGGTGACGTGGGGCGACCCGGTGAGTTCACGGACGAACTCGGCCCGCTCCGGGCAGCTCAGCGAGCAGTAGTGCGCCCACAGCCAGGCCCGCGCCTCAACCGGCGACAGGTCCTTCAGCGCAGGGAACGCGTCCGTCAGCTCTCCCAGCATCGGATGGACGAAAGGCTCGTTGAAGAACCCCGTCGACAGCGTCTCGTCCAGCATCATCGGCTCGACCTGCCAGTGCGGGAGATCAGTCTTCTCCTCCCCGTGGCCGATCGTGTGCGCGAGTGCGTTGACCACCATGTGCAAGGACGCCGTCTTGGTCCCGACCCCGATCCCGCTGACCTCCGGAACGATCGTGGTCATCTTCGGATGTCTCGCCATCGGCCACTGCACCTGACCGACGTACGAGCCGCCGAGGGACCCGATGAATCCGTCGCACCAGTCCTGACCGCTGACCCACTCGACGAAGTCGTAGCCGTCCTGCGGCTCGAACATGTAGAAGTCGTGGTCCTCGGGTTCGCTGTCCCCGGTGCCACGGAGATCTTGTACGGCGACGACGTACCCCCGGCGGGCGAACGCCAGGAAGGGCGCCACCAGGTTGTCGCCGTCGCGGCCGTACGGCGTACGCACTGCGATCACCGGTGCCGGCGTCTTCGGCGGCAGGTACAGGTCGGTGGCGAGCTTGACGCCGTCCCGCATCGACACGTTCACGGTCTCGATCTTGACGTCAGCCGCCGCGAACTGCGCCGGCGTCCGAACGTCCTTGCTCCTCAACGCGTACTGGAGGTCGTCCGACACGGTCATCTGGCCGGGACTCCCATCACGTCACGGAGAACGCGCAGCACGTTCTCGCCGAGGATTTTGCGGATATCGGCCTCGCGGAACCCGCGGCGCACCATCACCTCGGTGATCTTCGGGAAGTCGGAGGGACGCACGATCTCGGCCCGCTCGTACTCGACGCCGTTGGTCGGGGCACCGACCCAGCCGCCGAACACATGCTGGTAGTAGTCGTCGATGATGTCCGGCCCCAGGCCGACATGATCGATGCCGGCGACATCGATGATGCGCTCGATGTGGTCGACGACGCGTTCGGCCGTCGGGGACTTCGCGTCGATGAAGAACGGAACCGCGGCCGCGACCCCGATCACCCCGCCGAGCTCCGCGATGGCCTTCAGTTGCTCGTCGCCGAGATTGCGGTGGCTGTCGGTGATGCCGAGGCAGGCCGAGTGTGTCGCGAGGAACGGCCGGGTCGCCAGCGACAGCACGTCCTCGACACCGCCGATGCCGAGATGGCTGATGTCGAAGACGATGCCCAGCTCTTCCATCTCGCGCAGCGCGGTGATGCCCTCCGGCGTCAGCCGGCTGCGTGAGGTCGCGTCCAACCCGCTGCCGTCGGCAAGGAACGTCCGCGCGTAGTGCGCCATCGAGATCACCCGGACCCCGACCCGGGCCAGGGTCCGCACCAGTTGCGGGTCCTGCCCGATGGCGTGCGCGCCCTCGAGCGCGATCACCAACGCGATCCGTCCGGACGATGTCGCGGCGTCGACATCCGCGCCGGTCAGGCAGACGGCCACGTCGTCGCTGTACTCCGCCCCGAGCTCGTGGATCCGCTCGATCAGCAGCAAGGTACGACGCAGGGCCCCTTCGGACTGGAACTGGTCCTCGATACAGATCGGCAGGACCTGTACGTCGACCCCGCCGGCGCGCAACTCCGGCAACCAGAACTGGCCGAAGTGGTCGGGTTGCTCGCGCCGGTCGAAGTGGTCCACCAACAGGATCAGGTCGTTGTGCGTGTCGACCACAACGGCGTCGTTGTGAAGCAGGCGTGGATCGGTCATCCGCAAAGACACCTCGTTCAGAGTGATCGGGAGATGTGGTCCTTCAGCACCTCGTTGGCCCCGCCGTAGATCTTCTGGGCCCGCGCGTCGACGTACAGCCGGGAGATGAGGTACTCCCGCATGTAGCCGTAACCGCCGAACAGTTGCAGGCATCGATCGGTCACGTCGGACTGGTTCTGGGTCAGCCACCACTTCGCCATCGACGCTGTGGCCGGCTCGAGGGTGCCGTCGACGAACCGCTCGATGCAGTCGTCCACGAAGACCCGGGACGCCCGGACGATCGTCGCCAGCTCGGCGAGCTCGAGCCGGACGTGCTGCATCGCGAACAACGGACCGCCGAACGCTTCCCGCGTCTTGGTGTACGCGACGGTCTCTTCCAGCGCACGTTCCATCGCGGCCGCCGCGGTGACCGCGATGACCAAGCGCTCGCGAGGCAGCTCGGCCTTGAGGATCTCGAGTCCGCGACCTTCCTCCCCGACCAGGTGGCCGGCCGGCACGGACACGTCGTCGAAGAACAACTCCGCGGTGTCCGAGGCATGCCGGCCGAGCTTGTCGAGGGTGCGCCCGCGCCGGAAGCCCGGTGCGTCGGCTGTCTCGAGGGCGAGCAAGGAGATCCCGTTGCGTCCCGCCGCGGGGTCGGTCTTCGCAACGACGACGACCAGATCGCAGCGGGCGCCGTTGCTGATGAACGTCTTGGAGCCGTTGATGACGTACTGGTCACCCTTGCGTTCGGCCCGGGTGACGATGTTCTTGAGGTCGCTGCCCGCGCCCGGCTCGGACATCGCCACGGCCCCGATGATGTCGCCGGTCGCCATCCCCGGCAGCCAGCGCCGCCGTTGCTCGTCAGTCCCGTACGTCGCAAGCAGCGGAGCAACCACCCCGCTGTGCACCATGTTGCCGAACCCGGTGTCGCCTGCCCGGGCCTGCTCACTCAGTACGACGGCGTCGTGGGCGAACGTGCCACCTCCCCCACCGAACTCGGCCGGCACCTCGCAGCACATCAGGCCGAGCGCGCCGGCCTTGTGCCACACCTCGCGGTCGACGTACTTCTGCTCGTCGAACCGTTCGAAGTGCGGGACGACCTCGGCCTCGAAGAAGGCCCGCGCGACCGCACCCAGCGCGACCGCCTCGTCGTCCGCCCAGCGTGGCCGCGCCGCGCGCCCGGACCTCGTTCCCGGGTCACCGGGCCGTGCGGCAGTGTCGGTGCTCATCGGTTCTCCTCCTGGAAGGCGTTCAGTTCACGGCTCGGTCGCGGTCGCCCCAGAAGCGGGCCCGCAGTTCCTTCTTGTCGACCTTGCCCAGCGGCGTGAGCGGAAGGGCATCCAGGAACTCGAGCCTCTTCGGCGCATGCACCGGACCCTTGCGCTCGCGGACGAGCGCGACGAGCTCGTCGGCCGTCACGGTCGCGCCCGGTGTCCTGACCACGAAAGCCGTCACCGCCTCGCCCCACTTCGGGTCCGGAACCCCGATCACCGCCGCGGCCGAGACCTCCGGATGCGTCACCACCGCGTCCTCGACCTCGCGCGGGTAGATGTTGAACCCACCGGTGATCAGCATGTCCTTCTTGCGATCGGTGAGGTACAGGAAGTTGTCCGCGTCGAAGCGGCCGACGTCACCGGTGTGCAGCCAGCCGTTGCGCAGCGTCTCCGCAGTCAGTTCCGGCTGCTTCCAGTAGCCGTCCATCACCAGAGGACCGCGAACGCAGACCTCTCCGAGCTCGCCGACCGCGCAAGGCTGGTCGTTCTCGTCGAGGACCGCGACGTCCAGCGTCGGATGCGGCTTGCCGCAGGACGCAAGCCGCTCTGGCCGCCCCGGATCATGGTCTTCCTTGCTGAGCGTCGTCACAGTGTTCGGCGCCTCGCTCTGTCCGAAGAACTGTACGAACACGGGGCCGAACACCTCGAGAGCCTGCTCGAGCCGGTCGGGTGACATCGGCGCCGCGCCGTACAGGATCGTCTGCAGGCTGGACAGATCCACCTCGTGCTCGGCGATGTGGTCGAGCAGCACGTAGATCATGCTCGGCACCAGGAAGGTCGCCGTGATCCGGTGCCTCTGCACGGTCTCGCAGAACTCCGCGGGATCGAAGCCCTTGGTCAGCACGACGCTTCCACCCTGGTGGAAGACCGGCGGCACGATGCCCTGGAGTGCGTGGGTCAGCGGCGTCGATCCCAGGAACCGCAGCTCGGTCGGGAGCTGCCAGTGCGCGACGGTGAGGTAGAGGTGAGTGGCCAGCGAACGATGCGTGAGCATCACGCCCTTGGGCCGTCCGGTCGTCCCGCCGGTGTAGCCCAGCAACGCGACGTCGGACTCACGGGCGACGGATGGAATGACTCCGTCCGTGTCGGGCCCGGCGAGTACGTCGGATCCGGAGTCCCCACCGAGGAGCAGCACTCTCGGGCTCGGGTCCAGCTCGGCAGCGAGCGCCGCGCCGTGGTCGGAGTACTGCGCCGCATCAACCACGAGTGTGGTGATCTCGGCGTCGGTGCAGACGACGACGTGGTCGGCGAGGGATCCCATCGGGTGCAACGGCGTGTACCGCGCACCGAGCGACTGCGCCGCCGTCACCGCGGCGAAGGTCTCCGGCCGGTTCGGGGCGATCATCGCCACGCCGTCCCCCGGCTTGACCCCGGCGTCCCGCATCGCGAACGCGATCCGTGAGATCAGCCGGCGCAGTTCGTCGTACGTCAGGTCACCGGTCGGCGTGGAGAACGCGACGCGATCCGGATAGTTCTGCAGTGACCGTGAGATGAGGTCGACGAAGGACGGTCGTCGATAGAGGTCCTCGATCATTTCTTCGATCCGGACCGTCGACGGATCCTCCGCAGCTCTGTCTCGAACCCGTCGAGCAGGCGGCGGACCCCGAACAGGTACTGCGCTTCCGGATCCTCCGGCACCACCTCGAGCAGATCCCGGAACGGCGAGTCGGCCGGTGTGTCCGCGTGCACGAAGTTGTCGGACACCCCGCGGGCGAACTCCTCGCTACCACCGCGGAACCGGGACACCTCCCACGCCAGTGCGCCGATGATGTGGTTGCGCAGAGCCATGAACCCGCGAATGGCCGACTCCTTCTCGAAGCCGGCCCCCTGGAGCAGCACGATCATGTCCAACCCGACCGCCTCCGTGTGCGGGCCGCGGACGTATGTCTGCAGGAGGATCTCGATCAGGGCCGGGTGGCGCAGCGCGCATTGCCGGGAGTCCAGCGCGAACTCCTCCAGCCGCACTCGCCAGGACCGCCCGTCCTTGGCGATCGCCGGGATCTCCGACACCGCGAGATCGGCGACGGCGTCCAGCAGCTCCTGCTTGTCGCTCAGGTGCCGGTACAGCGACATCGGGCTGCCGCCCAGCGCCTCGGCCACCCGGGCCATCGTGACGCCACTGAGCCCGTCGCGGTCGGCGATCTCGAGCGCCGCGGCCACCACCGTCTCCCGATCGAGCGCGCCGCGCGCCAACCGCGCTGACTTCTGCACCTTGCGCTGTGTCGCCACGGCGTGTCCTCCAGTCCGGTACGGCGTGGGTAGCTCTTGCACCCCTCTTGGCGTACCAGCATAGTGTATGGGCGTACGTAAGCGAATGGTTCGGGCCGAGATTCTCGTCCGCGACGCCGACACCACTGCCGAAGGAGCACACTGCCCATGACTTCAAGTCTCTGGCTGCACGGCGCAACCGTCGTCACAGCGACCGGGTCCGATCCCGAGCCGGCCGGAATCCTCGTCGAGGACGGAAGGATCACCCGGATCGGCGGATCCGTCCCTGCCGAGGCCGAGGTCGTCGACTGCACCGGACTGACCCTGACCCCCGGTCTGATCGACGCGCACGTCCATCTCGGCCTGGCCAGCGAACTCGAGCCGAGCGTCGGGTACGGGATGTCGGTGGCGGAGATCGCCGCCGACATGTTCTCCAACTGCGCCCAGACCCTTCGGTCCGGGTTCACCACGGTGCGGGACTGTGGCGGCATCGACGCCGGCCTCGCCCGTGTCGTTGCATCAGGCAAACTTCCGGGTCCCCGGATCGTGCAGTGCGGCCCGATCCACTGCCAGACCGGCGGACACGGACACTACGCGTCCGAATGGGAGCCGACCCATGTGTGGAGCGAGATCGAGGTGCCCGGCCTGCGGACGCTGACGATGCTGTCCGACGGGCCTGACCAGATGCGCAGGAACGTGCGTGAATCGTTCCGGCGGGGCGCCGACTTCCTCAAGCTCTGCGTCACCGGCGGCGTCATCTCCAAGCACGACAAGCTCACCGACACCCAGTTCAGCGCTGAGGAGATCGCGGTGGCCGTCGCCGAGGCCGCCGCCAGGGGCACCTACGTCACCGTCCACGCCCTCAACGTCGATGGCATCCGCATGGCTGTCCTCGCCGGTGTGCGGTGTGTGGAACACGGCAGCGGGATCGACGAGGAGACGGCCGCCCTGATGGCCGAGCGCGAGGTCACCCTTGTGCCCACGCTCACCGCGCTCGAGAGGCTGATCAGGAACATCGACGACCTCGGCCTGCCGAGTCACTTCGCCGACAAGGCATCCGGGGTACGCCAGGCGATGATCGACGGGCTGCTCGCCGCCACGGCCGCCGGTGTCCGGGTCGGCCTCGGGTCCGACGTCATCGGCCCTGACCAGACCGGTCGGGGCGAGGAACTGACACTGCGAGCCGCGGCCCAATCCCCCATGGAAGCACTGATCGCGGCGACACGCGTCAACGCCGACCTGCTCGGGCTCGGCAGCGAGATCGGCACGCTCGAGGTCGGCAAGCAAGCCGACATCGTTGCCTTCGCGGGCAATCCGCTGGACGACCCCAAGCTGTTCGCCGACCCGGACAGCGTCGTACTCGTCGTGCAGAACGGCGTGGTGGCGAAGGACGAACGGAAGTAGAAGCACGGCCGGTGGTCACCGCGTAGGCGGCGACCACCGGCCACGTTCATACTCAGCCGCAGACCGCTTCCATCACGCGGACGAAGTTCAGGCCGAGCACCTTGGCGATGTCCTCGTCCGACCAGCCGCGCGCGACCAGGCCGCGGGTGATGTTCGGGAAGTCCCGGTAGTCGTCGAACCCGACCAGCTCCTGCGTCGCCACCAGCTTGTCCTCGGGCCTGAAGCCGGTCTCGGCGAAGATCGGCTGGAGCAGGTCGTCGAGCATCCACTTCGGCAGTTGCATCGGCCAGTCGGTGCCAATGGCAACGTGATCGACGCCGGCGATGTCGGCGACGTACTCGATGTGGTCGAGCATCGCATTGATGGTGACCGTCGGTCCTGCCCCGAGGAAGAACGGGACGGTCACGATGCCGATGATGCCGCCGGTGGCGGCCAGCGCGCGCAGCTCCTCGTCGCTCTTGCCCCGCGCGTGATCGAACACGCCTTGCGCCGCGGTGTGGGAGGCAACGACCGGTGCCTCCGACACCTCACAGGCGTCCAGTGTGGTCATCCGGCCGACGTGGCCGGTGTCGACGATGATGCCGAGTTCGTTCATGGCCTTCACGCTGGCCACGCCGAACGCGGATAGTCCGGCATCCGTCCGCTCGGTACAGCCGACGCCGACAGTCGTCATGTTGTTGTACGTGAGCTGCATCATCCGCAGTCCGGCATCGTGGGCCCAGGCCAGTGCGTCGAGGTCGCGCCACGGACCCAGCATGACCTGCGAACTGACCAGGCCGGCGTGAGCTCCGGTCTCGTGCGCACGGCGGATGTCAGCGGCGGTCAGGGCCTTGATCAGCCAGGGGAAGTAGTCGAACTGCTTCTGCACGAAGGCGAACGACCACTCCCGGACGTGGCGTTCGTCGGACATCTCCACCTGGCGGTTCCCGCAGGTGATCCCGCTGGCGTCCCAATGCTCCTTCACCGCGTCCAGCCGGCCCGCCATCGCGCGGCGGAGCGGCGCCTCGAGACCACGGCTGAACGTCTCCATGGTGTCGTGGGTCTTCTCGAGGAGAGTGCGCAGTTCCTTGTTCATCTCCTCGTCGAACGCCCGGTACCCGACCGGGCCCTGGAACAGCACGTCGACGATGAGGCTTTCGCGATGCAGCCGCGCGGCACGCTCCTCCTGGGCCTCGTCCAAGCCGAAGTCGAACGTGCCGAACTGTTCCGTCATCAAGATCCTCCAGAGCTGTGGCGGTGCTGGTTGTCACCCATGCGGCGGACGAGCCGGTCCAGCAGGAACAGGAACTCCGGGTGTCCGGCTCCGTCGTCGCCGACGCCATAGGCGAAGGGCGGTTGGCCGGGGTGATCGGCCAAGGTCAGGGCCTGTGCTCCGATCGGTCGCAGCCGGACGGGCGGCGGATCCGAACGGTTGCGGCCGAGGACCGGGTCGGTGAATCTGGCTTGGTAGGAGAGCGCGTCGCCGTCGTCGCTGACGTTGAGCTCGCAGCCCCAACAGACATACCTGCCGTGGTAGCGGCTCGGCTTCGGCTCCGGACCGGACAGGTCGGGAGCAACCGGCGCGGGCAGGCCGAACCGGTCCTGCAGCAGAGCCTCGGCGATCTCCTGGTGGAACGGCATCGAGGCCGGTCCCCCGTTCGCAAAGGCGATGTACGCCGCACCGAGGTCGGGAACAACGCCGACCATAGCGATCCCGCCGTACGAACCACCGCCATGGGTGAGTACGACGTGATCGCCGTACTGCTTGCGCAGCCAACTGAGCCCCACCGAGCCCGTTTCCGGCACGGGGAAGTCGATCTGGTGTGCGGCCATCCGGTCGACGGTCTCCGGGCTGAGCAGGCGCCGCGCCGAGGTGGTCGTCGGCAGATGGGAACTCACGAAGGTCAGCGTGTCCTCGACCGAGGTGATGAACGTCGTGCCTGCCGGCGCGAGGCACTGGGGCATCATGAACCGCTCACTGCGCACGAATCCGTCTGCTCCCGGATAGTGGCCGATCGCCATCCGGTGCAGGATCGCCTCCTCGGCCGTGAACATGCTGCGTTCCAGGCCCAGCGGCGCGAACAACCGCTGCCTCATCGCCGTCGAGTAGCCCTGACCGGTGACGACCTCGATGATCCGGCCGGCCAGCACGAAGCCGGCGTTGCTGTAGGAGAAGTACTCCCCCGGCCGGAACAACTGACCGACATCGGCGAGCAGCGGCACCCAGTTCGCGATCGCGTCGTCGCCCTCGCCGACGTCGGCGATCAGGTCCGATGCGTCGGTTCCGGTGGAGTGGGTGACGAGATGCCGTACGACCAGGGCATCCGCGGCCTCCGGGTCGCCGAGGACGAGCTCCGGCAGGTAGCGCTTGACCGGCGCGTCGAGGTCGACCAGTCCCTGCTCGACCAGGGACATCAGCAGCGTCGTGGTCCAGACCTTGGTGATCGAGCCGGTCAGGAACAGCGTGTCCGGCGTCATCTCGACGCCACTGGTCAGGTTCGCGAGGCCGGCGGCCGCGGTCTCGATCCGCCCGTCCTCGAGCACGCCCACCACGGCACCGGGTACACCGGATCGGGCGACGAGTTCTTCCACCGTCTTCTGGAGTTCCGTCATCCGAGGTCTCCCATCATCCGAGGCAGGAGCGGACCGCCGCGGCCAGGCTCGAGGCCCGCGGTTCGCCGGTCCGGAACGACCAGAGGTTCATGACGTAGCCGAAGCCGACCTCGGCATCCGGCTCGCCGAAGGCAACCGACCCGCCCGAGCCCGGGTGGCCGAACGACTTCGGCCCCGCCATCGGCAATGGCGGGCAGGCCCGCCAGAACCCGAGCGACATGTTGAAGGACCGGTCGGCCGGGAGGTCCAGATCCGCGGGCAGGCCGTGCATCCGCGTCTTGTCGGTCTGGATCTCGGTCGCCCGCTCGACCGTGGCGGGATCCAGCAGCCGTACGCCGTCCACGTCGCTGACCGTGGCGGCGTACATCCGGGCCAGCGAGCGCGCGTCGGTGAGCATGTTCCCGGCCGGGATCTCCGCCGCTCGGTAGGCCCGCTCAGCGTTGAGGTCGGACGTGACCTCGAACGCGCCGCCGAGCGAGCCGGCCCGGGCCTGGATCGAGCCTTCGCCCCAGACTGCCTGGATCCACCTGGTCACCGTGTCGGCATCGAGACCGGTGGTCTCGATCATGCCCTCGGTCATCTCCTCCAGGCTGAGTGGAGCGGCGTACTCGATCCGCGCCACCTTCTCTTCCTGTTCCTCGGGCAGCCCGATCCAGGCGTTCAGCCCGAGCGGGCCGGCCACCTCGTCGGCGAAGAAGGTGCCGAGCGACTTGCCGGAGACCCGGCGTACGAGCTCGCCGACCAGGTACCCGTAGGTGATGCTGTGGTAGACGTGCTCGGTGCCCGGCTGCCACTCCGGCTTCTGGGCCTCGAGAGCGCGGATCACCGGATCCCAGGCATACGCCTGCTCCAACGTCAGCGGCCCATCGACGACCGGCAGGCCGGACTGGTGCGACAACAGCAGCCGCACCGGGATCTGGTCCTTGCCTCCGGCACCGAACTCGGGCCAGTAGTCGACCACCGGTGCGTCGAGGTCCAGCTCGCCGCGCTGGGCCAGCAGGTGCGCACAGATCGCGGTCGCACCCTTCGTCGTGGAGGCGACGATGGCGATGGTGTCCTCGCGCCACGGCCGCTTGGTCTCGCTGTCGGCCAGGCCGCCCCACAGATCGACGACGGGACGGCCACCGACGTACACGCAGCACGCTGCGCCCACCTCACCGGGAGTCCCCTCGAAGTTCGCCCGGAACTGGTCGGCGACCTTCCCCCAACCGTCCTCGACGTGTCCGTGCACCGCAGGCTCGCTCGTTGTGGTCATGATGCTGTACGGCCCTTCTCGAAGTGGTGGTGATCGCTATCCGACCGGCGCGGGCGAGGTCTTGTACGTGAAGCACTTGCACGCCGGGTCGAAGCTGGACGCGGCCGTCTTCTCCATGCCGTCGTGCCGGTCCGGCCCGAACTGGGTCGCACCGTCCAGGGTGAGGGCGCTGACGAACCCCGTTCCGATCTTCTCGATCCCGGGCACGAGCTTGTCGATCCCGCCCAGGCCACCGCTGTTGGCCAGGCCCTGCTGCAGCAGCCGCACCACGTCGCACGCCTGGTAGATGACGATCTGGTCGGTGATCTTCTGGACCGGCACGCCGTTGCTGCGGGCATCGTCGATACAGGTCTTCCGCACCTTGGCCTGCTCGGCCGGCGGCGCCGGCGGCTGGGTGACGTCCTGGTCGGGCATGCCGCCGAATCCGCGCATCTTCGCCAACTGGTCCGGCGGGTAGAGCTTCATCACGTCGGCCATGCCTTGCGGGTGGAACAGCAGGTACTGCGGCGACCATTTCTGCGCGTGTGCGCCCTGTGCGAAGTAGTAGATGATCCCGTTCTCGTACAGCGTCAGGATCATCACGCTGTCCACGGCCTGGGACTTGAACTTGAGGGCGAGGGACTGGACCTGGGCCAGGTTCGGGCCGTTGTCGGCGTACCCGTGGGCGCACTTGATGTCCGACTTGACGAGTTCGACGCCGGCCTTGTCTGCGAGCGGCTTCAGCGTGTTCTCGTAGGCGCGCTCGTTGTACGGGCAGTCCTCGATGACCACGCCGAGCTTGCTGCCGGAGGCAAGGAACTTCGCCTCGACTGCCTTGTTCATGATGCTCTTGACGCGGCGATCGATGCTCACCGCGTTCACCGCGATGACGCCGGGGTTGTCCTTGAGATCGGTGTCGTCGCCGATCGGCGATCCGTTCTGTCCCATGTAGAGGATCGGAACGCCGGCGGTCATGAGGCACTTGTTGAAGGCCTGGTTGTAGATGAGGCCGTCGTACACCACCGCCTGGACCTGGTTGTCCTTCGTGAACCGCTGGCAGATCGCTTCGAACGCCGAGTCGAAGTTCGGGGTGGAGAAGTCGATCGTCTCGTCGACGACCTCCAGCTTCCGCTCCGCGACGCCGCCGCCGTCGTTGACGGCCTGGATCATCGCATGAGCCGAGGCCTTGTACGGGCTCACGACGCTGACGCCGTTCCGCTCGGCCTCGGCCCGGGTGTCGGTGATCAGCACCCCGATCTTGATCGGCCCGGACGTCGACGGCTTGAACTCCGTACCACTGCCCTTGACCGCCGTTCCACCACTACCGCCTTGCACGCCGCAAGCGACGAGGACAACTGCGCAGCACGCCGCCACAACGGCACTCCGAATACGCATCATCGATCCTGACTCCTTTCTTCTCCCCGAGGTGTGCACGGTCAGCCGACCACTTGAGCGGCCACTGCCTTCAGTCCGTCGACGCCGGTGTCATCCGGGCCATGGAACGAGAACGAGTACCACGTGTCGCCCGCCAGTACCTGTACTTCGCGGGCGGCGATGTACGCCTGGTCGCCGAGGTCGATCGCCTTGGCTTTCGGGTACGCGCCCTTGGTCTGTTCGAACAGCTGTGCCAGCGTCATCCCGCTGGACTTGAGGTCGCCGCGAAGCCCGTCCTGGCGCAACACGGTGAGTGAGAACGTCGTGGCCGGGGTGCCGCCCGAGCTGGTCCAGACGCACTGGTCGGACCCGGTCTCCTCCTGGTGGGTCGGAGCACCGTCACCGAAGGAGATCCCGAACTGTTGCTCCAGGCCACCAGGTGTCAACAGCTTGCAAGCGTCCACGGTGGCAGCGCCACTCTTGTTCTCGACCGTCGCGGACGGCACGCGCTTCGCGGCCTCACCGGAGTTCCCACACCCACTGAGGGCGAGCGCGAGGACCAGCAGAGATCCGGAGACACCAGCAACAGTCCTCATCGGCGGAACTCCTTCCTGTCAACCACGGGCTATGACGTATGCCCATACACTATGCTGATACGCCTAGGGTGAGCGCAAGGCTTTGCGGGGCAAATCTGAGAAGCCGGCAGCTCCGAGTGAGGAGAGACAATGGATTCCCTCGCAGGCCATACGGCCTTTGTCACCGGAGGGGCACGCGGTATCGGACTGGCGATCGCCCGCTCGCTCGCCGGCCGGGGTGTTTCCGTCGCGGTGGCCGACCTCGACGAACCGTCCTTGCACGCAGCCGATGCCGAGCTGTCCGCGGTGACGACCTCCCGTTCCTACTTGCTCGACGTCCGCGATCGCCTGCGGTACGCCGAGATCGCGGACGCCGTCGAGGCAGAGCTGGGCCCTGTGAGCATCGTGGTCAACAACGCCGGTGTGATCGACTCCGTCGCACCGTCGCGGATGGACCACACCCTGTGGGACTACGTCATGGGGGTCAACGCGGGTGGCGTCTACAACGGCCTCCAGGCGTTCGTGCCACGCATGATCGAGCGCGGCCTCGGCGGACACATCGTCAACACGGCTTCAGCGGCAGGGCTCTTCGTCGACGGGCAGTCGCTGCTCTACAAGTCCGGCTTCCTGTACCACGCGTCGAAGTACGCCGTTGTCGGCTTGAGCGAATCGCTGCGGGTGGAACTGGCTCGCCACGGGATCGGCGTGAGCGTCCTGTGCCCCGGGCCAGTGGCCACCGACATGGTGGAGAACACTCAACGCTTCCGGCCCGCGGACGCACCGGTGCGCTCGGCAACGATCACGACCATCCTGGCTGCGGCTCAGAAGCTGGTGCGCGATGAGGGCGTTCAGCCATCGGTCGTGGGTGAACTCGTCGTCGACGCGATCATCCACGACCGGCCGTACATCCTCACGGCCCCCGACAACGCCGTACCGATCCGGTCCCGGATGGAAGCGCTGCTCGACGCCGTCCCCGAGGACCCGGCCCAGCCCGAGTAGGCCGACCGGTCGTCATCGGTCGGCCACGGCCAGGCCGGCGTCGGAGCGCTCGATCGCTTCGATGCTGCCGCCCAGGTACGCATCGACGACCAGCGGGTCGGTCCGCACCTCGTCCGGAGTACCTTCGGCGATCAGGTGTCCGTCGGCCATCGCGATGATGCGATCGGAGATCCCCATGATGAGCGGAATGTCGTGCTCGATGACGACAAGCGTCAGGTCGAGCTCCTTCTTCAGGTCGACGAGCAGCGGTCCGAGCGCCTCGGTCTCGCGCTGGGCGACGCCGCTGGACGGTTCGTCGAGCAACAGGCAGATCGGCTGCAGCGCCACCAGACACGCGATCTCGGTGATGCGCCGGGTGCCGGTCGACAGCTCCTGGATCGACTTGTCCCGATAGCGATCCAGCCCCATCGCCGAGATGAGCGCACGCGCCTGGCCTTCCTTCTTCCGTTCGCCGAGGGTCATACCGAGCGTCGACGCCACGAAACCCGTCGGCCGGACTCGCTCGAGCGAGAGCATGACGGTCTCTTTCACGGTCATCGTCGGGAACAGCGCCGCATCCTGGAACGATCGGATCAGGCCGCGCCGCGCGCGCCCTTCCGGGCCGACCTTGCTGATGTCCTCACCGTTGAAGAACACCTGTCCCATGTCCGGTCTCGTGAAGCCCCCCAGCAGCTCGAACGTCGTCGTCTTGCCGGCGCCGTTCGGTCCGAGCAGTCCGACCGTTTCGCCAGCTCGTACGTCGAACGACACCCCGCGGACTGCGTGTACGCCACCGAAGCTCTTGCGCAGATCGCGCGCCTCGAGCAGCGACGCACCCGCCTCAGGGCGATCTGCGATCTCGGTGCCCGGTTCAGCGACGCGCAGGTCGCTGACCCGGACGCCCCGGGCCGTTGCCGTACCGTCTGTTGTGTCCTCACCGGCGTACAACGGCTCGGGATCGATGCCGTGCCGGCGGGCGATGAACTTCACGATCCGGTCCCGGATCGGCGCGACGACCTGGATCAGGCCACCCGGCTTCCACAGGATCAGCAGCAGTACTCCGAACTTCGTCGCCGCCAGTCCGATGTTGCCGATGTCAAGCAACGGCAGGCCGAGCACCCAGATCGCCCCGAGTACCGGACCGATCAGCACCGAGACGCCACCGAGCACTGTCATGACGACGACGTCGATGCTGGCCGACGTCGGGAAGGTCCCGGCACTGATGGTGGACAACGAGTGCGCGTACGTCGCCCCTCCGATGCCGGCGATGAACCCGCCGATCAGGTACCCCTGCAGTTTGACGAGACTCGCCCGTACGGCGAACGCCCGCGCGTTCTCCTCGTTGTCGCGGATGGCGACGAGCAGGCGGCTGAATCCACTGCGCCGGATGTTTCGCGCCACCACCAGGGCAAGGACGAACAGCGCCAGCGCGAAGTAGTAGTACGAGCGGCCGGTGTCGAGCGCACCGATCGGCCACCCGGACGGCTTTCCCGGATCCTGACCGTCGCCGAGCATCCAGGGCTGCGTGAGCAGCCACAACGGCGCGGCCAGCGCGAAGCCGAGCGTGGTGACGGCGAGCATGAGGCCGCGGATGCGGAGCGCGGGCAGACCGATCAGCACCGAGACCAGTCCCGCGCCCAGACCGGCGAGCAGCAGCGCGAGCGGGAAGATGCCGGTGCTGCCGGCCACCTTGAACGAAATGACAGCGCCGATCGCGGCGACGGCGAACTGACCGAGCGTCAACTGCCCACCGAGACCGGTCAGGACACCGATCGACAATCCGACGATCGCGAAGGCCAGGATGCCGGTGAAGGTCACCGACAGGCCGTTGGAGATGAACAGCGGCAGGATCGCGAGCACCGCGATTGTCAGGATGCCGAACGCCGGGCCCATCGCACGCACTGCCCAGAGACTCTGCAGCTTCTCCGGGATCGGTCGCAGGCCGCGCACCGCCGCCCAACTGCCCTTCTCCTCGTCGCGCCCACCGCGCCGGCGCTGCACCAGCAGCGCGACCAGGATGATGACGAACATGACCACTTCGACCAGACCCGACTGCGGGTAGTTCCACAGCAGCAACTGCTCGAGGATCCCCAGACCGACACCGCTGACCAGCGCGATGGGCAGGCTCTGCATCCGGCCGATGACAGCGGCGGTCAGCGCACGCAAGAGCAACGCGGGGCCGAAGCTGTCCGCACTGGCGAAGCCCTGCGTCGGGGCAGTGAGGATCGCGGTGAAAGCGGACAAGGCGCCGGCGATCGCCCACGCCAGGGTCGACATCCGGCTCGCGAAGATCCCGGACATCCGCGCGGCTTCCGGATTGGCCGCCGCGGCGCGGATGGCGAGACCGAACCGCGACCGCTTCAGGAACAGTGCGATCGCGAGAACGAACAGGGGCGACAGGAACAGCATGCCGGAGTACGCCTCCGTCACGTGCAGCGCGCCGACGTTGAAGACCGGCAACCACTCCGGCTGCGGATACAGCGGTCCGGACGCCGTGGAGTTGATCAGAGCGGCGAAGATGACGAGGAACTGGCCGACGCCCAGCGTCGCGACGATCGACACGATCCGCGGTGCGTTACGCAGCCGTCGTACGACGCCGGTCTCGGCGGCGGCCGCGGTCGCCGCCGACGCGAGCAACGCGATCACGAACGCGATCCAGTACGGGACGTGCCACTTCATCGCGACGACGCCGAAGAACGCCGCTCCGAACGCACCGATCTGTCCGTGCGCGAAGTTGATGATCCGGTTGCTCCGGTAGACCAGCACGATGCCGACCGCCAGCAGACCGTAGGTCAACCCAACGATCGTGCCGAGCATGATCACCGGCAGTGGCGTGTCTGCCTTGATGACGTCGTGCCGGTCGAGGACGGCAGTCACGATCTTGGTCAGGACGACGGCGGCCGTGAACGCAGCCAGCTGGATGAGCGGCTTGCGGGCCTGCCGCAGCACCGCGGTCATCGCGCCGCTCCCGCACCGTGCAGGAAGACCGCGCGCAGCAGGTCGTCGCGAGCCAGAAGTTCGTCAGCGCGGCCGTCGAATCGCATCTCGCCCTTTTCCATGAAGTACGCGTGGTCGACCAGGTTCAGCGCGATGTTCACCGACTGCTCGACCAGCACCACGGCCGTGCCGTCGGCGTTGATCTGCCGAACCATGTCGAGGAGTTGACCGACGATCACCGGCGCCAGGCCGAGCGAGAGCTCGTCGATGAGCAGCAGGCGTGGACGGAGCATCAACGCCTTGGACAGCCCGAGCATCTGCTGCTCGCCCCCGGACAACGTCGAGGCCAGCGAGTTGCGGCGTTCGGCCAGTCGCGGGAACGCCTCGAGGCATCTCTCGATCGCACTGTCGACGGCGCCACGTTCCTTGGCCATCGTGTAGCCGTAGCTGCGCAGGTTCTCGACGACGGTCATCGGCCCGAAGACCGCGCGGCCGCCGGGGACCTGGGTGATGCCCAGCCGCATCCGGCGTTCGGCGTCGAGGTAGGTGATCTCCTGCCCCCGGTAGCGCACGCTGCCCGCGGTCGGCAGGCCGATGCCCGAGATGACCTTGAGCAGCGTCGACTTGCCGGCGCCGTTGACACCGAGCAGCGCGACCATCTCACCGTCGTCGATGGTGAAGTCGGTGTCGAAGAGGACCTGCAGCTGGCCGTACGAGAAGTTGATCCCGCGACAGGCCAGCAGCGGAAGGCGTCCGCCGCTCCGCTCGACCCGGCGGATCTCCTCGTCCTCGACCACCTCGTCGATCATCCGGTCGAGGTCGCCCTCGATGAAGGTGCCCGCGCTGGCGATGACGAAGGCACCGATCACCCCGGGTACGGCGATCGCGACCATCGTGCCGCCGATCCCGTACTGCTCCTCGATGCCACCGAGGAGCAGTGCGCCGGCCGAACCACCGATCGCGACGAAGATCCCGGCCAGCGCCTGGGCGTGCGGCCGCATGTGGGCCGGCACGATCGAGAGCATCGAGATCCCGAGCATCGGCTGCAGGAGCCCGATGCACGCTCCGGCGATCCCGAAGCAGATCAGCATCGGCACGAACGCCGGCATCACGCCGCCCATCGCGATGAAGACGACCGCCCCCGCCAGGAGGAATCCGGCAGCCCGCAACACCCGCGCCGGCGAGGACCGGAACTGCTTCTCGCCGCGGCCTCCGTAGCCGATCAGGGCGAGGACGCCGATCCCGAAGAAGACCGAGAAGAACAGGCCGCGCTCCCCCGGGCCGAGGTTCCACCGTTGGTCGAGGAAGACCGAGATGAAGGTGCCCAGCGGCACGGTGAGTACGCCGTACACCGCGAACCCGGCGAAGACCCTCCGGTTGGTGGGAATGAGCATCACGCGACGGCAGATCTCCCAGAACCCGAGGGCGACGTCCTTGGCCGCCAGCGAATCCGCCGACTCGCCGTGCTCCTCATGCACGCTGGCACGTAGCTGCTCGGAGTCCCACTTCCCGAACCCCGGGTCACGCAGCCGGATCGCACACAGCGTCAGCAGCAGCGAGGTGAGTCCCAGAGTCAGGAAGACGCCACGCCAGCTCAGACCGGCGACGGACGCGAGGATGCCGACCAGCAGCGGCGCCAGCGCCTGCCCGAAGGTGCCGATCGCGGTGTACGCCGTGAGCGCGCGTACCCGTGCGGCCGGTGGATAGCTGTCGGCGATGAGCGGCGCGTGCAGCGCGACGACCGATCCGGTGGCCAGGCCGTCGAGACAGAGAATGACGATGAGCGCGACCAGTGAAGTGACGAGTCCGGTCATCAGCGTGATGCAGCTCCACGCGATCCCGGTGACGATGCAGAGCATCGCGCGCCGCGCCCGGCTCTGGGACAGCCGCGCGATCGGCAGCGGCGCGATCGCGATGGCGAGCTGGTACAGCGCGCGGGCTCCGACGATGGCGGCGATCGAGATGCCGAGCGTGCGGCTGATCTCGGGCGTCAGGACCGTGAACGCATAACTCTGGAACGCACCGGTGACGAACAACAGGCCCAAGGCAATCATCGGGTAG
This sequence comes from Kribbella sp. NPDC050241, assembly GCF_044459685.1. NCBI lineage: Bacteria > Bacillati > Actinomycetota > Actinomycetes > Propionibacteriales > Kribbellaceae > Kribbella > Kribbella sp. NPDC050241. The sequence continues at coordinate 61,197 of NZ_JBITJE010000001.1, read as the reverse complement.
TAGCTCAGGTTGTGCTTGCGGACGAGTGACCGGAAGCTCTCCGTGTTCTCGTCGCCGGTGACCCCGAGCGTCGCGCGGGCCTGCTCGCGCAGCGCCGCGCCGGCCTGGTCCACCTCCTGCAGAGCCGCTTGCTGGTTCGCCCGCAGTTCTTCTCGGTCTGACACGTCAGAACCCCGCCTTCCGGACCCGGACTTCGAGGTCCCAGGCCGACTCACCGATGCGATGCCCGGAGGTGTCCATGAGCACGATCGTGATGGTGTGGAGTTGCACCTTCTCCTCGCTGCCGGGCAGATCCGGGATCGTCGGAATCTCGACCTCGCCGCTCGTCGTGGTGTAGACGTCGTGCTTGGCCAGGTAGTCCTGGTCGGGGCACGTCGGCGACTCCTCGCAGGACGGGTCGCCGTCGGCCACGTCGTCCATCGTGTGGCCGGGCTTGACCGGCTTCTGATCGACGAAGACGGCGAAGTAGCCGGCCTCGTCCGACGGCGCCTCGCTGCCCTCCGCCGCGACCCGGAAGTCGTCCATCGTCCAGCTGACGGTGACCGGAATACCCACGGTCGACCGGGCTTCGGGGCCGGCGAAGTGCAACCGGTCGTCCACCCGGAAGGTCAGCTGGGCGAGGCCACATCCGGACAAGGAGATGACGGCAACCATCGCCATCGCACCCCGCACAAGCCAGCGTCCGCCCATACTGTGCACCTCTCCGCGATCACGTATGCACGTACACTATGTGCGTACGCCGACGGTTTCGCAAGCGATTCTTCCGCGGACGACGTCCGCGATCGTGGTTGCCGCGGCCAACAGCTCGGCCCGGGTATGCGCGGCCGATACCTGCAGCCGGATCCGTGCCGTGTCAGCGGACACGACGGGGTAGGTCAGGGCGACCGCGAGGATGTCGCGCCGCAGCAGCTCGGCGGCCGCGGCCCGGGCGATGCCGGCGTCACCCAGGATGATCGGGATGATCGGGTGATTGCCGTCCGGCACGACGAGGCCATGGCGCTTGAGTTCGCTGCGCAGCAGAGCGACGTTGTCCAGCAACCGCGAACGGCGGTCGTCGTCGCACTCGAGCAGGCGCAACGCGTGCCGGGCCACCTCGACCTGCACGGGCGGGAGTGCGTTGGAGAACACGTACGGGCGCGCCTTCTGACGCAGCAGGTCGACGAACTCGCGCCGGCCACTGACGAAGCCGCCTCCTGCGCCGCCCAGGGCCTTGCCGAAGGTTCCGGTCACCAGGTCCACCCGCCCTGCGACTCCGGGCTCGCACACGGTGCCCCGACCGTGGTTGCCGAGTACGCCGGTCCCGTGCGAGTCGTCGACGACGAGCAACGCGTCGTACTCATCGGCGAGGTCGCACAGAGCCACCAGGTCGGGGCTGCCGCCATCCATCGAGAAGACGCCGTCGGTGACGATCAGCCGACGCCGGGCATCGCCGGACGCCGCGAGCTCCCTCCGAAGATTCTCGAGGTCGCGGGACGAGTAGATCGCCCGGCGTGCCCGGCACAGGCGAAGACCGTCGATGATCGATGCATGGTTCGCGGCATCGGAGATCGCGACATCGTCAGGTCCGAGCAGCACCTCGAACAGGCCGGTGTTCGCGTCGAAGCAGGACGTGAACAGCAGCGACGCCTCGGTGCCGAGGAAGGTACTCAGCTCCTGCTCGAGTTGCAGGTGCGCCGTCGACGTACCGGAGATGATCCGGCCGGAGGCGTAGCCGAACCCGAGCCGGTCGAGCGCCTCGTGCGCCACCCGGCGTACGTCGGGATCGTTCGCGAGCCCGAGGTAGTCGTTGGAGCAGAGGTTGAGGAGCTCGCGCCCATCGCTGGTGCGGATCCGCGGGCCTTGCGGTCCGTCCAGTATCACCACGGCGGCATCAGACCATCAGCTCCCCGCCGTTGATGTCGACCGCCGCCCCGGTGATGTACGCCGCTTGGTCGCTGGCGAGGAAGGCCACCAGTTCGCCGACCTCCGACGGCTGCCCGATCCGTGGGACCGGCAGACCACCGAGGTACGCGTCGAGATCCCACCCGGCCGCAAGCGAGCGCGCCATTTCGGTCTCGAAGAGACCTGGGCACACCGCATTCACTGTGATGCCGAGCGGGCCGAGCTCCTGAGCCACGGCGCGCGTCAGGCCGAGGAGCCCAGCCTTCGCAGTGGTGTAGTGCGCACCGCCCAGGGTGGAGACGTTCTTGCCCGCGGTCGAGGAGAAGTTCACGATCCGGCCCCAACCGGCCGCGCGCATCCCCGGTAGACATACCTGCGTCATCAGGAACGTGCCGGTAATGGACACGCCCAGGACGCTCTGCCACTCGTCGAGACTGATGTCGGCGAACCGGGTGGAGCGAGCGATCCCGGCGGCGTTGACCAGGATCGACACATCGCCGAGCCGGTCCACCACCTCCTCGTGGGCGCTGCGGACCTGATCGGGCGACGTCACGTCCGCGGTCACAGAGATGGCTTTGCCGGGCAGGTCCTTCGGTGGCAGCCGATCGACGACGGCCACGGCCGTTCCGCGGGCCAGGAGCGACTCGACACAGGCCCGTCCCAGGCCGCCGGCCCCGCCGGTCACCACAGCGACGCGCGCCGACTCGGTTGGTGCGAACATCCCGATGCCTCCGTCCCGAACTTGACTGCCGATTCACGCTATGAAAGCGCTCAGAGCCGGGCTAGCTCGCTTCGTCGGAAGCGGGTGACGGGTTTTCCTGCGCCTGTAGGGCGCAACCGCGATCAGGCTGAACCAATGATGGTTCGGTGACTGCAACCATCGTGAGCGGATTCGTCGCCGAGGGAACGAGCGAGGGCCAACCGGTCGCGTGCTACGACCTGACCTCGTCGGAGCAGTGCGATGGCGAGGCGCTCGAGCTGGTCCAGGCTGACTACTTCAAGACCCGCGGAGGCGACCCGTCGGCGATCGTCGCTGTGGTGTTCGCACCGTCGACGGACGACGCCGACTACGGGCTCAGGTTCGTCGCCGCGCACGGGCCGCTGGGCGGATGTGGCGAGGCGACCTTGTTCGCCACGGCCATGTGCACCAACCCGAGCACGGACCCCGCGGTGACGTTCGAGACGGCGGCCGGTGTCATCGTCGGAAGGAACCTCAGCTCCGGCCGAGTCGCTGTCGACATGCCCGCGGTGGCGCGCACGTCGGTTCGTCAGCAGGTCGACTACCTCGGCAGGCCCCTTCGGATCAGGTCGGCATCGGCCGGCGGCAACCGCTTCGCGGCCGTCACCGCCTCCGACCTCGGCATACAGCTCGACCGGTTCTCGTTCCACGAGCTCACGGTCGCGGGGCACGACCTCCTGAGCCGGCTGCGTGGGCCGGCGAGCGACATCCCGGCGCCGGACATGCTCCTGATCACTGAACCGGTGACCGGATTGTCGACCCGCAGCGCGGTGGTCTGGGGTGACGGCGTACTCAATCGCGGTCCGTGTGGAACCGGCACCTGCGTTCGCTACGTGCTCGCTGTCGAAGACGGCGAGGTCTGCGCGGGAGCGCCACTGGTTCACGCAAGCCCGTTCGGCCATTCCTTCGAGGCGCAGTCGATCGGGTCGGGCACGATCGATCAGCTGGACATCATGCTGTCCGGCCTCGTCACGATGGACTAGGAGACGACGTGCACAAGGTCTACGTCATCGGCGTCGGTATGACGAAGTTCGAGAAGCCGGGCCGCCGGAAGGGCTGGGACTACCCGGCGATGGCCAAGGAGTCCGGCAGCAAAGCGCTGGACGACGCCGGCATCACCTTCGACCGGATCGAGCAGGCCCACGTCGGCTACGTGTTCGGCGACTCCACCTGCGGCCAGCGCGCGGTCTACGAGCTGGGCATGACCGGCATCCCGATCACCAACGTGAACAACAACTGCTCGACCGGGTCGACCGCGCTGTACCTGGCCGCGAGCGCGATCCGCGGCGGTCTGGCCGACTGCACGCTCGCACTCGGCTTCGAGAAGATGCAGCCCGGTTCGCTCGCCGCGGCGTACGACGACCGCGAATGGCCGGTCGCGAAGCACGTCCGGGCGCTGGCCGAGATGCGCGAGTTCGCCTCCCCGCCGGCGCCGTGGATGTACGGCGTCGCCGGGTTGGAGCACAACGAGCGCTACGGCTCGACACCGGAACACTTCGCGAAGATCGCGGCCAAGAACCACCGGCACTCGGCAAACAACCCGTACGCGCAATTCCAGGACGTCTACACCGTCGACGAGATCAAGAACGCCAAGACGGTCTACGCCGACGCGGGCCTGACCAGACTGATGTGCTCGCCGACGTCCGACGGTTCCGGCGCCGCAGTGCTCGCGAGCGAGCGGTTCGTCGAGGCGAACGACCTCGGTGACCGCGCCGTCGAGATCGTCGGCCAGGCGATGGTCACCGATCTGCCCTCGACCTTCGACACCAACAGCGCGATCAACCTGGTCGGCACGGACATGAGCCGTACGGCGGCCGACCAGGTCTACGCGCAGACCGGGCTCACCCCCGACGACCTCGACGTGATCGAACTGCACGACTGCTTCGCCCCGAACGAGCTGTTCACCTACGAGGCCCTCGGCCTGGCCGCCGAAGGCGAGGGGCACAAGCTGGTCGACGGCAACGACACGACGTACGGCGGCCGCTGGGTCGTCAACCCGTCCGGCGGACTGATCTCCAAGGGCCATCCGCTCGGCGCCACCGGCCTCGCACAATGCGCGGAGCTCACGTGGCAGCTCCGCGGCGAGGCCGGTGCCCGGCAGGTGGACGGCGCAGCCGTCGCCCTCCAGCACAACATCGGCCTCGGCGGCGCCGCCGTCGTGACCGCCTACCAGCCCGCCGACCGCTGAGGCCGGTCAGGACAGGATCGTGCTGACCTCGGCCAGTTGGTCCTTGGTCAGTGGTCCGTGTTCGAGGGCGCCCGCGTTCTCCTCCACCTGGGCGACCGTCTTGAAACCGGGGATGGGGATGAAGGCTTCGCTGTGGGACCAGAGCCAGGCGAGGGCGCCCTGGGCCAGGGTGCGGCCGTCCGACGTCAGGATGTCGCGGACGGCGTCGAGGCGGCGGAGGGACTCGGCCTGGTCGCCGGTGCGGAAGTCCCAACCGTGGCGTACGTCGTCCGCCGGGAGGGTGCTGTTCTCGTCGAACTTCCCGGTCAGCAGACCCATGCCGAGTGGACCGCGGACGATGCTCGCCAGGCCGTGCTGCTCGCACAGCTCCAGCACCTCGGCATTGCCGCCGAACACGTTGAAGTGCTGCTGGATCGCCTGGCAGTGCTCGCTCTTCGCGAAGACCGCGGCCCGCTCCGGGCTGTCCGTACTCCAGCCGATCGCCCGAACCTTGCCTGCAGCGACCAGTTCCTCGAAGACCGCGAGGACGTCGTCCGCCTTCGCCAGGTCGTAGCCACCCAGGTGGAACTGGTACAGGTCGAGGTGGTCCGTCCCGAGCCGCCGCAGTGACTCGTCACAGGCCCAGCGGATGTAGTCCGGGTCGCCGTTCTCCCCCGGTGCCTCGCGGGTCTCCTCGACGTACGTGTAGCCGGCCTTCGATGCGATCACGATGTCGTCGCGGACGTCGCCGAGCGCGGCCGCGATCAGCTTCTCGCTGTGGCCGCAGCCGTAGACGTCGGCGGTGTCGAAGAACGTGACTCCGAGATCGTACGCGCGCCGCAGCGCCCGCTTCGACTCGTCGTCGTCGATCACCCCCCAACCAACCGGACTCCCCTGCCGTGCGTGTGGCCCGCCGATCGCCCAGCACCCCATCCCGAGCGCACTGACCTCCGGTCCACCGTCGCCGAGCGAACGCTGTGCTGCCTTCGTCATCCGGTCCTCCGAACCGTTGGGGAACGTCTCCAGCATCCTGTTCACGATCCCGGCGCACAGTCCAACAGGGAATTCTGCTGGCCCCGACAACTCGCAGTACTGAGTCAGAGACCGGTGTGGGCCTCCCGGTCGGGGGGCTTGACCAGACCGCGAGACGGTCTGAAAGTCTACTAATACGATGGACATAAACTCCTTTGTATGACTTTCCTCTGGTATCTCCCGAATCAGGTCGATCCCGGGCATCGCGGGGACGACGCTGTCGCGGGTCACAACAGTCTGGAGCGGTTGACCGAGCTCGCCCGGCTCGCCGAGGATCACGGCTGGGGCGGCGCGTTGATCGGGACCGGGTGGGGCCGGCCGGACACGTTCACGGTGGCGACCGCACTGGCGGCGCGGACGACGACCTTCCAGCCGCTGGTGGCGATCCGGCCCGGGTACTGGCAGCCCGCGCACTTCGCCTCGGCGGCGGGGACGCTGGATCAGCTGACCGGCGGACGGCTGCTGGTCAACATCGTTTCCGGCCAGGACAATCTCGCCGCGTACGGCGACTCCGAGGGCGACCAGGCGCAGCGGTACGCCCGGACGCGCGAGTTCCTCCAGCTGGTACGACGATTGTGGACCGAGGAGGACGTGTCGTACGCCGGTGAGTACTTCTCGGTCACCGGATCCACGGTCGCCACGCGTCCCGTCGTACGGCAAGGGCGGCCGCATCCGCGGTTGTACTTCGGGGGCGCGTCCGACGCGGCACAGCGGGTGGCGGCGACGGATGCCGATGTGCAGCTGTTCTGGGGTGAGCCGCTGGATGGGATCGCGGAGCGGATCAGCAGACTGCGTTCGCTCGAGTCCGAGCTGGGGCGGGAGCATCCGCCGCTCGAGTTCGGGCTGCGGATCACCACGCTCGTCCGCGACACCACCGAGCAGGCGTGGACCGACGCCGAGGCGAAGGTCGCGACGATGGCGGAGGCCGCGGGCTTTCGCGATCGCCGGTGGTTCAAGGCGGTCGGGCAGCAACGGTTGCTCGAACTGGCGGAGCGTGGCGACGTACTCGACGACAATCTGTACACCGCGCCGGGCAAGTACGGCGGAGGCGGCGCGGGTACGACGTGGCTGGTCGGATCACCCGACGACGTCGCGAAGTCCCTGCGCAAGTACCAGGACCTCGGCGTCACCCATTTCATCCTCTCCGACACGCCGTACCGCGAGGAAACAGTCCGCGTGGGCGACCAACTACTGCCACTGCTCCAGGAGACCGCACCGTGATCGGTTGACCGCGGCGCTGCTGGCCTCCTGGTGTCGTACGGTCCTGCGTGGACCGGGTCACTGATTGGGTAAGGACCGACAGGACGTCCGTTCAGCCTTGACGACTGCGTGCCGAGTGTGATCGGTTGATTACCGAGTGCCAGCAGCGGGTATGCGGTGCTCGTGAGGCACGTGAGGAGCACTTGATGGTGACATATCTGCCGCGGTCCGCCTGGAGGGCGCGGCCGCCGAACGACGGGCCGGGGAACCTGACCGTCTCCCGAGTCCAGGGCACGGTGATCCATTGGCCCGGGACCGGATCGACCAGTGTCATCCACAGCCAGGCGGCGGTCGCGTCGGCCTTGCGTGGGTGGCAGAACTACCACATGGACGACCGGGGCTGGTCGGACATCGCGTACCAGGTCGCCGTCGACCAGGCCGGCCGGGCCTGGACGCTGCGCGGGCTGCGAACCCAGTCCGGCGCGAACGGCAACGCTGATCTCAACGAACGGTACGGCGCGATCCTGCTGGTGCTGGTCACCGGTGAGCAGCCGACCGCCGCGCTGAAGGCGACCACCCGTGCGGTGATCGCCGACTTCCGCACGATCTTTCCCCGCGGTACGGCGATCCGGCCGCACTCCGCGGTCCGGCCGGGCGGTACCGACTGTCCCGGCCCCGCAGCCCGGGCGGCGCTCGCCCGCGGCGAGTTCACCCCAGGTCACGTGGAGGACGATTTGCCGTACACACAAGCTCAGCTCAGGGCCATGATGCAGGCTGAGATCGAGGAGTACATGAGGCGGTTCTGGGCCGCGCCGACCGGCACCGGGACCGCTATCCGCAAACAGCTCAACCGGATCGAGGCCTCGGTCGCCCGCGCGGCGATCAGCGAGGACAACGGCCTTGACCAGCCGCTCGTCCCGGCTCCGGAACCGCAGCCCGACGGGGAGTTGCCGGCTGACGACGCCGAGGTGCCCGAGTCCGGCAAGGACCCAGAGCCTCTCCCGGCGTCCGACGCACAGAAGTAGTGACCGCTCGCCGTACGTTGCTCAAGGCAACGTACGGCGTCCGGCGGCGGTGAGCACCCGCAGCGCGTTGAGGGTGATCATCTCGTTCGGACCGCTGCGTCCCCAGTCGACGATCTCAGGCGTCCGCGTGCCACCGAGTGGGCCCCACCACGGCGTACCGGCGTTCCACCGGCCGTCCGGTCGTCGCTGCTGCTCCAGCTCGTCCAGTGCATCGGCGGCGCGTTCGTCCCGGGCGAGTCCGAGCCGCGACAACACGAGCAGGGCCTGCAGGATGTCGTAGTGCCAGTACGGCGGATAGGCCGGCCGCAACCACCGCTTGTTGATGACTGCGCCGGTCGACAGGCTCCGGAACACCCTGTGCTCGAGAAACAACTCCCCTGCCCGCAAGGCCGCGTCCCGGGCGATTGTCTCTCCGGTGGCCCGGTAGTACTCATGCAGACCCCACGCCGCGGCATGCGTCTCATGGAACGACGAGCGCCGGCCGGACGCCTTCCGGTCGCAGTTCCAGCCGCCGTCGGGCCACTGCCACTCGATCAGCCCCTCCGCGAGTTGCTGGACGCGCGGATCTGCCGCCAGACCCAGCCGGGCACACGCTCCGAGCGTGTTCCCCTCGATCGAGCCACACCGCCGTACCAGTCCGTCGACGACACTCACGCCGTACTTGAATGACCGCGTCACCTCAGCCAGGTCGTACTCCGCCGCCTCGACTGCCCGCGGCTCCCCGGCCGGCACCTCCAACTCCACCAGCGAAACGATCCGCCAGTGCGCCCCGGTCCACTTCTTGTACGCGCGCTTGTCCGCACAGGCATCAGTCAGCAACGTCTCCACGATCGCCCCACCGAGCACGTCCTCCCCGTGCTCCTCGCCCAGCAGATCCCGCCGAGCCATCCCCCGAACCGCCGGCTCCCCCGACCCCACCAACCACGCCACCACATCCATCCCCCCAGTCTGTGCCCCTCCACCGACAGGTGCGCAGGACTGTCGGTGGGCCCTGGTTGGGTACGGGCGTGGATCTTGCGGAGCTTTCGGGGCGGTTGGAGAAGTTGTCGGTTCGGTACGGCGAGGTGCTCGGGTTCGAGCGGGATCCGGACTGGTTCTTGCTGAAGCTGCAGGAGGAGGTCGGCGAGCTGACGCAGGCTTACCTGCAGCACACCGGGCGGGCGCGGGAGAAGGGACTGGGGGCGGAGGAGATCCGGGCCGGGTTTCATCAGGAGTTCGCTGACGTGTTCTGTCAGTTGATCCTGTTCGCGCGGCAGCACGACGTGGACCTGGAGCGCGAGATCGAGCGGAAGTGGCTCGTGCACGAGGTCTAGCGTCAGTCCTGCTTCGGGCGGATGGCGAACATGATCGCGAGGACGAAACCGGGGATGACCACGACCCAGGTGGAGCTCAGGTTCAGCAGGACCGGGGCCAGGCAGAGGATGAGGAGGTCGAAGCCTCGCATCGGCTGCGAGAACAGGCCGGGCGGGATCGCGCCCATCGGTGAGGCGACAAGCGGTCCGGAGTACGACGGCGGCCGCGCGGAGGCTTGGCGGACAGCGCCCGACAGCATCCCGGCGGCGACCGCGAAGGCAGCGGCTCCGCTTCCGATGGCTGGGAACGCCAGCGCCGCCCACACCGCCGCGAACAACGCCGGGACGACCGCCATGATCGCCCGCAGTTCGCGCAGATCCATCCCGAGCGCACGGACCAGGCCGGTGGAGCGGCAGACCGATCGCAGCCCGTCCATCAGCGGCCGTACGGCGACGAAGCCCGCGAACCCGGCAGCGATCGGCACCAGTACGTCGAACCCGGTCCCGGCGACGGCATACGGTACGACGAGCAGCGCGAAGCCGATCACGAGCCGTCGGGGCCAGCGCAGGATCCGCAGGAACTCCCGCTGCACCAAAGCCGCACCCCCGGACCCACGACCGCGCCGCGTCCGCACGCGACCCTTCATCCGCCAGTGCCGGCCCGAGACGACGTCAGCCAGCATGCTGATGTCCAAACTGCTCGCCGCCCCGGCCAGGCCGGCCAGCAGCTCACCACCGGCGATCACAGTGGTTCGAGTCAACTTGTCGAGCGTCTGAGCGGTGACGATCACCAGCGCAACCACCACGATCAGGCAGACCACCCCGACCACCAGGAAGTGCGTCTGGGCCGACGTCAGCAGGGCCGGCTCCGACGAGGACTGGCTGATGGCAGAGAGCCCAGACCCGGTGATCGACTGATCCGACGCCGGCTCACCGCGGACCGCCAGCCACACCGCCGGAATCGCGGCCGCGATCAGCAGCAGGTCGGCCACGCGGAGCGTCCACCTGCTCCGCCCCGCCGACTGCTGCACCCACACCGTCAGACAAGCGGCGCAGACCAGCAGGGACGCCGTCAGCACCGACGCTTCCCCGATCGACCGCAGTTGCGCACCGAGCAGCGCCCAGGCGATCACCGACGCCACAGCGCCACCAACCGCCACAACGACGATCACAAGCCAGTACGCCGGCCGCAGCAAAGCCGTCCGATTCACCGGAGTGGCCAGCAGCCAGAACCCGGCCGCCCGCGACGCCGACACCGGCCCGACACTCAGCAGCACTCGCAGCGTTGTTGCCACGAGCAACGGCACGAGCATCCACGGCAGGTAGTGCGCCAGGTCCAGGCAGGCCGCCGTCGTACAGCGGGACGCGTCCGCGTTCAGCTGCCGCAGGACGTTGCCGCCGGTCGCCGCGGCCATCGCGAGCGTGAACAGGACCAGGTAGACGTCCTCGAAGATCTGCCAGAACGAGCGGTCCGCCCGTCGCCGCCGGGTCGTGCGCATCCACTGGCGCAGCGCCCGCGACGTCGGGATGGCGCCGAAGTCCGACGGGTCGAAGACGACCGGACCGTCCGCAGAGCTCATGGCAGCGGGGTCAGGGTGACGATGGAGTCCGCGACCGACTCGACCAGGGCCGGGTCGTGGCTGGCGAACAGGATTGACGTACCGAACCGCTTCTCCTCGCTCAGACGGTGGGACAACCACTGGACGCCGTCGACGTCGAGACGGGCTTCCGGCTCGTCGAGGACGAGGAGTTTTCGCGGCCGGACCAGGGCCGTGGCCAGGGCGAGGCGGCGGCGCTGACCGGACGACAGCGAACCGGGCAGCTGGTCCGCGGCCGGCAGCAGGCCGATGTCGTCGAGCAGGGTGTCGACCAGGTCCTCCGGCTCCGGGTTGCCGTGGGCGCGGGCGAGCAGGTCGAGGTGCTCGGCCGCGGTCAGGTCCGGGAAGAAGTCGAGGTCGTCGAGCAGGGTGGCGACGTCGCGCCGTACCGCTTCGGCACGTTCGTCGATCGGCAGGCCGTCCAGCAGGATCTTGCCGGCCGCGGGCTCGGCCGAGCCGACGATGCACTTGAGCACCGTCGTCTTGCCGGCACCGTTCGGACCGACCAGCGCGATCGCCTTCCCCGGTGCGAGGTTGAACGTCAGGCCCTCGATCACCGGGCGATCGCCGTACTTGTGCTGCAGCCCCGACACGGCGAGGCGCGCCGCCACCTTGCTCACGCGCGGCTCACTTCTTGCGGACCAGGGTGAGCCCGTCGCCGATGCCGAGCATGACCACGTCGACCCGGGCGTCCTTGGCGATGTGCGCGTTGAACTCCTTGCGGTCGACCGGCTCCTCGTCGTGAACGCCGACCACGCGCCCACCGGCGAGGGTGTTGTCGAACAACATCAGCCCGTTCGGCCGGATCAGCGGCAGCACTGCCTCGAAGTACTGGATGTACCAGTCCTTGTCGGCGTCCACGAAGGCCAGGTCGAACTCGCCGTCCAGCTCGGTCACCGACTGGTGCGCGTCACCGATCCGCAGGTCGATCTTGTCCGCCACGCCGGCCCGCTCCCAGTACTTGCGGCCGATCGAGGTCCACTCGTCGTCCACGTCGAGGCAGATCAGCCGCCCGTCGGCCGGCAGCCCGCGCGAGATCGCCAGCGCCGAGAAGCCGGTGAAGGTGCCGATCTCGACCGCCCGGCGGGCGGAGATCAGCCGGGTCAGCGTGGTCAGCAGCGCGGCCTGGTCCGGGGTGGTGAGCATGACCGAGGCCCGTCCGAGCCCCTGGGTCTCGGCGACCAGTTCGGTGGCGATCTCGTCCAGTGGCATGCCGTGCGCGACCATGTAGTCGTGCAACTGGTCGGTCACCTGCACCTGATTTCCCATCGAATCCCGCCTTCCGTGTATTAGATCGATCGCCTGTAGTCTCTATGGGTTGCCTGAACCACGATCAACCACCCCACCCGAGGGAGCACCCCGTATGCGCATCGCCGTCGCCGGATCGATCGCGACCGACATCCTGATGACGTTCCCCGGACGGTTCAAGGACCAGTTCCTGGAAGAACAGATGCACAAGGTTTCGCTGTCCTTCCTGGTCGACGAGCTGGTGGTCCACCGCGGCGGCGTAGGGGCGAACATCTGCTACGGCATGGCCCAGCTCGGTCAGCCCTCGCTGCTGGTCGGTTCGGTCGGTGCCGACTTCGCCGAGTACGGCGCCGCGCTCACCGAGGCCGGTGTGGACGTGTCACACGTGCGGGTCTGTGAGAACGTACACACCGCCCGGTTCACGTGTACGACCGACCTGGACGCGAACCAGATCGCCTCGTTCTACACCGGTGCGATGGCCGAGGCTCGCGAGCTCGACCTGGCGGCGATCCACGCCGAGACCGGCGGGATCGACCTGGTGCTGGTCGGCGCCGACGACCCCGAGGGCATGCTCAAGCACACCGACCTGGCGAAGGCGCACGGGATCGCCGTGGCCGCGGACCCGTCCCAGCAGCTGGCCCGGATGGAGGGTGCGGAGATCCGGCGGCTCGTCGACGGGGCGACGTACCTGTTCAGCAACGAGTACGAGGCCGGCCTGATGGCGCAGAAGACCGGCTGGAGCCACGGGGAGATCCTGGAGCGGGTCGGCGTCCGCGTCACCACCCATGGCGGCGACGGTGTGGTGATCGAGAACGCCGGCGGCATCCTGGCCAAGGTCGCGGCCGTCCCGGCTCCGGGACTGGTCGACCCGACCGGCGGCGGTGATGCTTTCCGGGCCGGCTACCTCACCGGCCGCGCCGCGGACCTCGACCACGAGGCCGCCGCCCAGATCGGCTGCACCCTGGCCACCACGGTCCTCGAGACGGTCGGCACCCAGGAGTACACCCTGGACCGCGCCGCGTTCCTCGATCGCCTGGAGTCGGCGTACGGCTCGGACGCCGCCGCCACGGCGGACGGCGCGCTCAAGTCGGCCTGACTCCTCAGAGAATGTCCACCGTGAAGGTGGCCTGCTTGCTGTTGGCGACGCTGACCCGGATCCGGTAGCCGGCCAGCGTCGCCGACTTGTGCGATCCGAGCGTCTACCGCTTCGAGCCGTCGTAGAACCGCAGCGCGGACTGCAGGCGCTCCAGCCTGAAGCTGCCAGTCAGCCCGCGCGGACGCCGCCACCGACCGAGTGCACGAGCTCGGCCAGGCGGTTGAACACCCGCTCGGTGCTGAGGCCGTCGTGCTCGTACTCGTTCGTGACCCACGCCTGCACGTTGCCGACCCGCCGGGCCGTGTCCAGTTGCAGCCCGGAGTCGACGTACATGTCGTCGTAGTACACCGCGGCCGCCACCGGTACGTCGTTCGCCGCGAGCCGCTCGAGGTCGTACAGCTCAGACCACCGCGGCCGGGCCGCCAGGACCTCGACGGCTGCCCGGAAGGGACGCAGACCCCGGATCTCCTCGAACATCCAGGGGTACATCATCTCGCCGGTGAACAGCAGCGGCCGCGCGTCCTCGGCGAACTCCGGCCGCAGCGCCCGCTCGGCCTCGGCCGCCCACGCAGTCGCACCCTCGCCGGACCCGTAGATGCTCTCCTGCAGCGCGGCGAAGAGCGGCTCGGCCCTGTACGACGACTCCCCCATCACCTGGCTCAGGAACGTGTCCGACAACGCATCCCCGTCAAACGCCTCGTCGATCAGCCAATGCATCCGCTCGTACCCGGGCTTCATCCCGAAGGCGATCCCGAGCGACTGGAACCGCCGTACCGTCAGCCGGTCACCGTCCGGCAGCCGTACGTCGTCCGCCGCGAGCCGGTCCGCGATCGCGGCGACCCGGTCCACGTTGTGCGGATAGCGGCGGTAGAACTCGCGGTTCTTCGCCTCGACGCGCGGATAGGTACGCCGGTACACCTCGGCGGCATCCGGATCGATCGAGGCGAGACCGCCCGTCACGTAGCACGCGGTCAGCGCCTCGGGTGCCTTCGAGAGATAGGTCAGCGTCAGGAATCCGCCGTAGCTCTGCCCGAGTGTCGACCACTTGACCCCGCCGAACACGGTCGTCCGCAGATGCTCGGCGTCCGCGATGATCGAGTCCGCGCGGAAGCACGCCAGGTAGTCCGCACCGGCCTCGGCGCTCTCGAACGACTCCATCCACCGCGCGCTGATCGGCGTACTGCGACCAGTCCCGCGTTGGTCGAGCAGGATCACCCGGTAGGTCTTCAGCGCCGTCCCGATCCACCCGGACGGCTCGACCGGGCGCGGCGCCCGCCCGCCGGGACCGCCCTGCAGGTAGAGCAGGCAGGGTAGGTCCTCGTCCTTGCGCATCGGGTCGACGACCTCGCGGGCGAACACGTTGATGCGGTCCGGACCGTCCGGAGTGGACCAGTCCAGCGGCACCGAGACGATGTGTTCGCGGACGTGCATTCCAGGGATCGTGTAGCTGGTCATAGACGTGGGTCCACCGGTTCCGACTCGAGGGCTAGGACGGAGAACACGCATTCGTGGATGCGCCAGAGCGGCTCACCGCGGGCGGCTCGCTCCAGGGCTTCCAGGCCGAGGGCGTACTCGCGGAGAGCGAGTGAGCGCTTGTGACCGAGGTTGCGGTCGCGGAGACGCTCGAAATTCGCGGGCTCGGTGTAGTCGGGGCCGTAGATCAGCCGCAGGTACTCCTGCCCGCGCACCTTCAGCCCCGGCTGCGCGAGCCCCTTCGCGGTCCGGGTCAGGTTGGCGGCCGGCTTCACGACCATGCCTTCACCACCCGCGTCGGTGAGCTCCTGCCACCACGCGATCCCGGCATCCCATCCCGACGCATCGACGTACAGGCGCCGCGTCGGCGTGATCAGGTCCGGGCCCGCGGCAACCATCCGGTCCGCGATGCCCAGGTGCCAGGCGTGCGGTCGGTCCTGGTACGTCGCTGCTTCCGACACGAGGACCTGAAACGGCGCGACCCGGACTCCGTCGAGCCCGTCCGTCGGCCAGCAGTAGCGCCGGTACGCCGCGGTGAATCGCTCGACGTTCGCAGTACGACGCCCTGTTGCGGTGAGCAACCGGTCGACGTCAAGTCCCGCCGCAGCGGCGGATTCGAGCGCTGCGGTTGCCGCTGGCAATGAGTTGCGAGCGGCCGCACCGACAGCGGCGTACTGGTGACGGAGCAGGTCCTCGGCCTTGGCGCTCCACGGTAGAAGCTCGGCGTCGAGGAGCAGCCAGGACGTGTCGAGCTCGTCGAACACGCCCGCCGTCTCGACGACCGCTCTCAGCCTGAGCAGGAGCTCGTCGGTCAGTGGAGCTTCGAAGAAGGACCGTCCGGTGCGGGTGTGGACCGCGCCACGACCGGCGAGACCGAAACGCTTCTCGGCGACATCGTCATCCCGGGTCAGCAGAACCACGGCGCGGGAGCCCATGTGCTTCTCCTCGCACACCAACTCGGTGACACCTTGGCCCTTGAACGTCTCGAACGCCTGCAGCGGGTGCTCCAGCAGCCCGGGTTCGCTCGAGGTGGAGACCGGGCTCATCGTCGGCGGCAGGTACAGCAGGAAGCGCGGGTCGATCGCGAACCGGCTCATCACCTCCAGCGCGGCACCGGCCTGCTCGGCCCGGATGCTCAGCCGGCCGTGGGTCGACGTCTCGATCACCCGGCGGCCGGTGACGTCAGTGAGCTCGAGCACGTCAGGCTCGCGTGCGGGCGCGGTTGCCACATGCAATGGTTTCGCCGGAGCGTAGTACTCCTCGGCCGCCCGGATCGAGACCAACTCGCGCTCGGGGTAGCGCAGCGCGGTGAGCGCGCCGCCGAAGACGCAGCCGGTGTCGAGGCAGATCGTGTTGTTGATCCACTCCGGCTCCGGGGTCGGCGTGTGGCCGTAGACGACCATCGCGCGACCGCGGTACTCGTGGGCCCACGGGTAGCGGACCGGTAGGCCGAACTCGTCGGTCTCGCCGGTCGTCTCGCCGTACAGGCAGAAGGAACGGACCCGGCCGGATGCGCGGCCGTGCATGCGCTCGACCAGGCCGGCGTGCGAGACGACCAGCTTGCCTTCGTCGAAGACGTAGTGCGAGATCAGGCCGTCGATGAACTGCTCGACCGCGTCGCGGAACTCGGCCGGCTCCTCGGCCAGCTGCTCGAGCGTGGTCTCGAGACCGTGGCTGATCTTGACGTTCCGGCCTCTGAGTGCCTTGAGCAACTTGTCCTCGTGGTTGCCGGGAACGCAGTACGCGTGGCCGGCGGCAACCATTCCCATCACCAGCCGCAGTACGCCCGGCGTATCCGGGCCGCGGTCGACGAGGTCGCCGACGAAGATCGCGCGGCGCCCCGGGTGGACCGCGTCGATCGGGCGGCCGTTGGCGTCGCGGGTGAGGGTGTAGCCGAGTTCGGTCAGCAACTGCTCCAGCTCGGCACGGCAACCGTGGATGTCGCCGATGATGTCGAACGGGCCGGTCTGGTCGGTCAGGTCGTTGAAGAGCCGGGTGCGCTCGATGCTGACGGCATCGATCTCCTCGACGCTGTCGAGGACGTGAACAGTGCGGAAGCCTTCGCGCTTCAGGCTGCGCAGACCGCGCCTCAGCTGCGAACGCTGCCGGGCGACGACCTTCCCGCCGAACTGGCGATCCGGGCGTTGTGCGTTGCGCTCCACGCAGACACGCTCCGGCGGATCGAGGACGATGGCGATCGGCAGTACGTCGTGCTCCCGCGCCAGAGCAACCAGTTCCTTGCGCGCCTCGGGCTGCACGTTGGTCGCGTCGATCACCGTCAAGCGGCCGGCAGCGAGGCGCTTGGCCGCGATGAAGTTGAGCACCTCGAACGCGTCCTTGCTGGCCGCCTGGTCGTTCTCGTCGTCAGACACCAGCCCACGGCAGAAGTCACTCGAGATCACCTCGGTAGCCCTGAAATGCGTCCGGGCGAACGTCGACTTGCCGGAACCGCTGGCCCCCACCAGAACCACAAGGCACAGGTTGGGGATGTGAAGTGCGCCCATCAGCTCATGACCTCCCCGGCATCCCGCCGGTCGCGCGGCTGCGCTGCGCGACCGGCGGGAGTTGACGCGGCAGCAGAGGCCACGCCCTCGGGGGCGACGCGGGTGAAGAGCGCTAGTTGCGTCGGCGGGCCCACCTCCGGGTCCTCCGGACCTACCGGACGGAACTCCACGGCGTAGCCGTTGTCGTGGGCAACCGCGGTGGCCCAGGACTGGAATTCGGTGCGGGTCCATTCGAAGCGGTGGTCGGGGTGGCGGAAACGGCCGGCGGGCAAGGACGCGAAGCGGACGTTGTAGTCGCTGTTGGGGGTGGTGACGATGACCGCGGCGGGGCGGGCGGCCTGGAAGACGGACTTGGCCAGGGCGGGCAGGCGTGGTGGGTCGACGTGCTCGATCACCTCCATCAGGACCGCAGCGTCCAGGCCTGCCAGGCGGTGGTCGGCGTACGTCACCGACGACTGCAGGAAGCGCAGCCGCTCCCGCTGACGGTCGGGCAGGTCGTTGTAGTGCAGCCGCCGCTTGGCGCCGATCAGGGCCCGCGCGGACACGTCGGTCGCGATCAGCTCGCCGACCATCGGGTCCTTCAGCAGCTCACCGACCAGCGCGCCCTCACCACAGCCGAGGTCCGCGATCCGCCGCGCCCCGAGCTCCCGCAGTACGCCGGCAACCGTCTGGCGACGTTCGACCGCCAGGGAGACCAAGCCTTCCTCCGATGGCTCCTCCACGAGCTCCACGCCGTCGGCCTCGGCGAGGCGCTCGAGGGCGGTGTCGGCGAGGTACCGGCGGTGGGCCAGGTAGCGGTGGGAGATCAGGTCCTTCTCCGGGTGCGTGCCGAGCCAGCCCTCGCCGGCCCGGACCAGCTTGTCGACCTCGTCCGAGCCGACCCAGTAGTGCTTGGCGTCGTCCAGCACCGGGAGCAGGACATAGAGGTGATTGAGCGCGTCGGCCAGCCGGAGTACGCCGGTCAGCCGCAGATCGACGTACCGGGAGTCACCCCACGCGGGGATCTCCGGATCGAGCGGCACCGGCCGAGCGTCGACGATCCAGCCGAGCGGGCCGAACATGCGGGCGGCCAGCTCGGCGCCGCCGTTGCATGGCAGCGCGGGGACGTGGATCTCCAGCGGGATCGGCCGGGCGGCCAGGTCGGGGCGGGCGTCGCAGCGGCCGTTCATCGCGGTCCGGAAGAGCTTGCCGAGCGCGACGGCGAGCAGGCTGGAGGCGGCGTACGGCCGGTCGTTCACGTACTGCCCGAGGGTGAACCCCTCCTGCGCCTTCCCCCGCCCGGAGCGGACGAGCGCGATCGGGTCGATCTCGAGCAGGACGGCCGCCGTACAGCGCTCGTCGGTGGCGTCGGGGTAGAACACATGCGCTGTGCCGCCGGTCACCTCGATCCCCTGCGGTCGCGCCGGGTTCTTGTGCAACAGGAACCCGAAATCGCTCGCGGGTGCGTCAACTCCGGCAAGGTCGGTGGCTAGCGTCAGGAACACTTCCGTATTCGATCACGGGACGCGACCGGACCGGGACCGAAATACCGCGGGGCGGATCGAGGATCGAGACACGCGGGGAGATCTCTGGCGTGTCGGCCGGTTTGGTTCTAACTTGATTTGAGAAGATCTGTCGCTACAGACCGTACTTCCCCGCTGACAGTCCGTATTGTCCCCGGTTTGTGGCGAGCGCCCCTCCACGCCGACCACCGGGGAAAGGACCATGGCACCCTCAGGCCAATCCAGTTCGGGCTACGGCGGTTCCACGCATTCCGGCGAGGTCCGCCGGTGAAACCGCAGACCTTCGAACTCGTCCGTTACACCGATATCAGCGGAGTCTCCGGCACCGGCATCGTGGCCGAAGGCTGTGTCTTCACCGACGGCTCGGTCGCGCTCCGCTGGCACGGCCCGAACCCGTCCACGGCGATCTGGCCGGACCTCGACTCCATCCTCGCCGTCCACGGCCACTGCGGCGCCACCGTAGTGCGCTGGATCGACGTCTCCGAGATGGAACCGGTCCCCGGCACCGATCTGCTTCCAGGCGAGGTCGCCCACATCCTCGCCACCGGACGGAACACCCACCACCGCCCACCGGCGGTGGCCACGGCCTGACCGCCGGCTACGGCGTCAGACCCGTGAGTGCGAAGAACTCCTGGCGTGAGCTGGGGTTCTCGCGCAGCGTGCCGTGCAGGGACGACGTGACCGTCCGGGAGCCGGTGGCGCGAACACCGCGCAGCGACATGCACTGGTGCTCGGCCTCGATCACCACGCCGACGCCCTTCGGCGCCAGATGGTCCTGGAGCCAGTCGGCGACCTGCTTGGTCAGCCGTTCCTGGACCTGGAAGTCGCGGGCGAACAGCTCGACCACGCGGGCGAGTTTGGACAGCCCGAGAATCCGCTCCCCTGGCAGGTAGCCGACGTGCGCGACGCCGGTGAACGGCAGCAGGTGGTGCTCGCACAGGGACTGGACCGGAATGTCCTTGGCCAGCACGAGTTCGTCGTACCCCTCGTCGTTCGGGAACGTGGTCAGCTCGAACTCGCGTGGGGTGAGCATCTCGGCGTACGCGTCGGCCACTCGCCTGGGGGTGTCGGCGAGGTGAGCGCTGTGCGGGTCCCGGCCGAGCGCGGTCAGCAGATCCGCGACGGCCCGCTGGGCGGCGGGGAGATCGATCTCCGCACGGCCGGGGACGATATGGAGGGGGACGGATTCGAGATCGGCCGAAATCGCCATCTGCACACTCCCTGAGGGGTCAACGGACCTAAGTCACTATACATTTTCATCAACGGATCTTGTCGATAGAATCATCCCGTGGACATGTCCTGGGACGCGAGCGTGCAGGCCGTCGCCGTGCTCGAGGAGCCGACGCGACGCCGGCTGTACGAGTACGTCGTCGCCCAGCCGGCGCCGGTGAGTCGCGAGGAAGCGGCCGCCGCGCTCGGCATCCCGCGGACCACCGCCGCGTTCCACCTGGACCGGCTGACCGAGGAGGGCCTGCTCGCGACCGGCTTCGAGCGCCGGACCGGCCGCACCGGCCCCGGCGCCGGACGGCCTGCGAAGCTCTACCACCGGTCCGACCGGGAGATCGAGATCACCCTCCCCGAGCGCCAGTACGCCGTGGCCGGCCGGCTGCTCGCGGCCGCGGTCGAGGACGCCGAGACGACCGGCAGCTCACCCCGCGACGCGGTCAACCGCAAGGCCGAGGAGTACGGCGAGGCCCTCGGGAGGACCGGATCGGGCCTCTCGCTGACCGAGATCCTGGAGCGGCACGGCTTCGAGCCACGCACCGCCGAGGACGGCATCGCGCTCGGCAACTGCCCCTTCCGCCGCCTCGCCGCCGAACACCCCCGGCTGGTCTGCGGCATGAACCTGCACCTGGTGACCGGCCTCCTCAACACCGTCGACGAGCCCCTCGAGGCTCGCCTCGACCCGCAAGCAGGCCACTGCTGTGTGCGTCTCGTAAGCTCGGCTGGTGGCGAAGAGTAGGCAGAGCCAGGGAACGCCCGCGACGGTTGCGCTGACGAAGGCGAAGGTGGAGTTCAGCACGCACACCTACGACCACGATCCGGCAGCGAAGTCGTTCGGGCTGGAGGCGGCCGAGGCGCTGGGGCTGGCGGCCGAGCAGGTGTTCAAGACGCTGCTGGTCGAGGTCGACGGCAAGCTCACGGTCGGCGTCGTACCGGTCGACAAGCAACTCGACCTGAAGGCGATCGCGGCCGCGGCAGGCGGGAAGAAGGCGGTGATGGCCGACCCGGCCGCCGCCGAACGCACCACCGGGTACGTCGTCGGCGGCATCAGCCCGATCGGCCAGAAACGCGCTCTGCCCACGGTGGTCGACAGCACGGCCACCGAACACGCCAAGGTCTACGTGTCCGGTGGCCGCCGCGGTCTCGACATCGGCCTGTCCCCCGCCGACCTGATCACCGTGACCAGGGCGCGGACGGCAGCGATCAGCCGGTGATGCTGGGCTTGCCGATCTCCAGGTGACCGGTCAGACGACGCCGGTACGACATATCGTCCGGGCTGGTGACCTCGACGTCGTACCAGCCGTGGTCGGTCGGCCAGGACAGGGACCGGTTCTGCTTGCCCCGCAGTTCGATGGTGACGGTCTTGCTGCCGTAACCGCGAGCCTTCAGCTTGACGGTCAGCGACTTGCGCGAGGTGTTGACGAGCTCCAGTTCGAGCTCGTTGCCGTGCCGTTCGGTGCGCACGTCCAGCCCCGCGGCGGGTCCGTCGACGGAACCGGCCAGCTCGGCCCAGAACCGGTTCGGACCCTGGACCGCCAGCTCGAACGGGCCGTCCACCGCGATCGTCTCGACGTGCGAGCGCCGTACGTCGAGATGTGCCGGCAGCGGCAGCTCACCGCCGTACGGGTAGATGGCGAAGTGCGCAGCCTGGTCTCCGTCGTTGCCGAGGGCCAACATCAACTTGCCGTCAGCAACGAACCCGGAGACCGACGGCTGGTAAGGCAGAGCGCGCGCCGGACGACGGCCGTGCTCCTGTTGCGGCACTGCCTGGTCGGCCGGCGGCGTCGGCTTCCAGCGCGCGATCGGCGCCGGCACCGGACCGGGTGCGTCGACCGACGGCTGCCGGTACGCGCGATCGAAGTCGAACGCCGAGGTGAGGTCGCCGCACGCGGTGCGGCGCCAGGTGCTGATGTTCGGTTCCTTCACACCGGTCCAGCGTTCGAGGAACTGGATCACCGACGTGTGGTCGAACACCTGCGAGCTGACGTGTCCGCCGACGGTCCACGGCGACACCACGGTCATCGGCACCCGCGGCCCGAGTCCGATCGGCCGACCGGCGTACCAGTCGTCACCCTCACCCGAAGCGGGCCGCGGCGCGACCGGCGGCGGGACGTGGTCGAAGTAGCCGTCGTTCTCGTCGAAGTTGATCAGCAGCACGGTCTTGGACCACGTCTCCGGGTCCGACGCGATCGCGTCGAGCAGGTCGTAGACCAGGTTCGCGCTGCCCACCGGCGTGGACGAACCGGGGTGCTCGGAGTCGACCGCGGACGGTACCAGCCAGCTCACCTGCGGCAGCTTCCCGGCCTTGATGTCGGCGCGGACCCGCGGGATCAGCGACTCCGGCTCGGACCGGTACATCGCCTTGCGGAACAGCTTCTGGTCCTTGACCGGCAGTTGGTCGACCGCCGCGTCCAGCTGCTTCAGCGCATCGGTCCGCTCGGCCGGCGTCTTCGCGAAGAGCTTGTCGTAGAACTCCTCGGTGGTCCGGTAGCCGCCGGGCACTGACGCCAGGATCCGGTGACCCAACTCCTTGAAGGTCTTGAAGTACTCGACCGCGTTGTCGGTGAAGTTGTCCCACTCCTGGTAGATCTGCCACGACACCCCGGCCCGCTCCAGCCGTTCCGGGTACGCCGTCCAGTCGTAGCCCAGGTGGTTGTAGTCGTACGCCGCGTTCGTGACCGCGCGCTGCGTCGTACCGGGCTCGTAGCCGGTCGTGCCGGACCACAGGTAGTTGCGGTTCGGGTTGGTGGAGCCGTTGACGGAGCAGTGGTAGGCGTCGCAGATCGTGAAGGTCTCGGCGAGCTCGTACTGCAACGGAATGTCGCGGCGCTCGTAGTGGGTCATGGTGGCGGACGTCTTGGCCTGGACCCAGTCGTCGTGCCAGCCGTTGCTCCAGGCCTGGGTCGCGTCGCTGTAGCCGTGGGCCAGCGCACCGAGGTACTGGATGTCGTCGGGCTGCCGGCCGGCCGCGGCCGCCGCCTCGCGGACCGAGAACGGCAGCACCTCGCCACCGCCGGTCTGGGGCTGGTGGAACACGCTCTTGCCGTTGCGCAGCCGCAACGGCTGCCGGTCACCGAACCCGCGGACGCCGCGCAGGGTTCCGTAGTAGTGGTCGAACGAACGGTTCTCCTGCATGAGCACGATCACGTGCTCGATCGCTCGCAAGCCACCTCGCCGCACAGGTTGCGCCATCGCGGTGTGCAGCGAGGGTGGGAGCAGCGACAACGCTGCCCCACCCGCCGCCGAACCGAGCACCAGGCGCCGGGAGATCTCAGTCATGCCCCGGACAGTAAGCAAAGCCTGTGGCCGCCGCGCAGCCGCAAGATGAACAGCTATCCGCGCCGTGCGACCGCCGCGTCACGCAGCTCCTCGAGCACTGTTTCGGTGGTTTCCCAACCCATGCAGGCGTCGGTGATCGACTGCCCGTAGGTCAGCTCTCTCGTGGGGTCGAGTTCTTGGCGGCCCTCGGCCAGGAACGACTCCAGCATCACGCCGACGATCGCCCGGTTGCCCGCGGCGACCTGTGCACCGATCTCGCCGGCCACCACCGGCTGCCGGCGGTGGTCCTTGCGGCTGTTGCCGTGGCTCGCGTCGACGACGACCCGCTCCGCCAGACCCGCCTTTCGCAGCAGTTCCTGGGCTCCCGCGACCGACTCTTCATCGTAGTTGGGTCCGCCGTCGGAGCCGCGCAGGACCAGGTGGCAGTCCGGGTTGCCGCGGGTGTGCAGGATGGCCGGCGCTCCGTCGTGGTCGATCCCGGTGAACACGTGCGGTACGGCGGCCGCCTTGATCGCGTCGACCGCCGTACCGATCGAACCGTCGGGACGGTTCTTCATTCCGATCGGCATCGACAGGCCGGACGACAGCTGACGGTGGACCTGGCTCTCAACGGTCCGGGCGCCGATCGCGCCCCATCCGACGAGATCGGCGATGTACTGCGGCGTGATCGGGTCGAGGAACTCGCAGCCGACCGGAAGGCCGAGCTCGAGCACCTGCAGCAGCAACTGCCGGGCGGTCCGCAGGCCGCGGTTCACGTCACCGGAGCCGTCCAGGCCGGGGTCGTTGATCAGACCCTTCCAGCCGAGCGTAGAGCGCGGCTTCTCGAAGTACACGCGCATCACCACGAGAAGACCGTCGGACAGGCGCTCGGCGACCGGGCGGAGGCGTTCGGCGTACTCGAGGGCCGCCTTCGCGTCGTGCACCGAGCACGGGCCGACGACGACCAGCAGGCGGTCGTCGACGCCGTTCAGTACGTCGGCGACCGCCTGGCGGCCGTCGACAACGGTCCGAGCCAGGGAGTCACTCAGCGGCAGCTCGTCGTGCAGCGCGAGCGGAGTGATCAACGGGACGGTCTTCTCGATCCGTCGATCGACGACGGCCGCCTGACTGGCCTGGTGCGGGATGGTGTTCATGACTGGGGACCTTTCCGCCGGACACCGCGGAAGGTCGCAGGCAGCCGGCTGGGAACGAGAAAAGGCAAGGACGGATGTCCTTGCCTTCGGGCCGGCTCTGGTGTCTTCGGTGGGCGTCAGCGATCGGCTGAGTCGCCCGGCACCAAGGCCGGCCACTCAAAAAATCGCCAATAGCTGCGCGTCACGGGACCGAGAGTACCACCGGCGCGGAAAGTCCGTGGCATCCGCGCCTCGATCATGGTTGTCTCAGGGGGTGAGCATCCGTACCGCGCGCCAGGACGAGCTGGAGCTCCTGCGCGAGCTCGAGGTCGCCGCCGGCGTCCTCTTCCGCGACATCGGCATGACCGACATCGCCGAGCATCCAGCGCCGCCGCTCGAGCTGTTCGAGCAGAGTCGCCAGGCCGGCCGGCTCTGGGTCACGACCGACGCCGACGACCGTCCGACCGGCTTCGTCCTGGTCACGCTGGTCGACGACGCGGCGCACATCGAGCAGGTGAGTGTCCATCCCGACCAGCAGGGTCAGGGCCTCGGCCGCCTGCTGATCGAGCACGTCGACTCGTGGGCGGCTGAGCAGGGTCTGCCCGCACTCACCCTCAGCACCTTCCGCAGCGTGCCCTGGAACGGCCCCTACTACGCCCGCCTCGGCTTCGTGGAGTTGCGGCCGGACGAGTGGACTCCCGGTCTGACCGACCTCCTGGCCGCCGAGACGGCGTTCGGACTCGACCCGGCGCAACGCATCTTCATGCGCCGAGCTGTCACTCCTCAGTAACCGCAGGCGGTCCGGCCTCGTTGAGGGCTGCAAGACGGGTCGACACGATGAGGAGTGCAGCACGGTGGTGAGGCCGCGGACCTTCGAGTTGGTTCGTTACCGGGATCCCAGTGGCGTGTCGGGCACGGGAGTGGTCGCTGAGGGCTGCGAGTTCAGCGACGGGTCGGTGGCGCTGCGCTGGCGCGGTGACAATCCCGCGACAGCTGTCTGGCCGAATCTGCACTCGGTGCTCGCGGTGCACGGCCACCACGGCGCGACCGAGGTGCGCTGGATCGAGCCGCAGCCGGGGCCACGCCCGCATCCCGCCGCCGGCATCGACCACGTCTTCGACGAGCTGCACGACATCCGTCCGCCCGCCTCCGTCGCAGATCCGTCCACGAGCAGCCACGCCCGAGGATGGGCAGGCGCCCGCCATCTCCGGTAGAACATGGCCGTGACACAGATTTATCTGGTCCGGCACGGGGAGCCGGACTACGAGCCGATCGACTCCCGGGGCTGGCCAGGTATGGCAGCAGACTCCGCCCCGCTCACCCCGCTCGGGACGAAACAGGCCCAGGAGCTCGCGGACCTGCTCAGCGGGATCGGAGCGACGTACCTGGTCAGCTCCCCGTTCACCCGCGCGCTGCAGAGCGCCGCGATCATCGGCCACCGGCTGGCCCTCGGCGTCCGGGTCGACTACGACCTCCGCGACTGGCTGCCGGACCACACCGGTGCGTGGCGCGGCATCGCCGACGTACGGGCCGCACAGGCCGAGCTCGAGGCGTACGACGGCGAGTGGCCGGAAGGCATCCAACGGCCCTGGGAGCCGCTGTCCCGGGTCCGTGAGCGGGCCCGTGCGGCACTCACCCGGCATTCCGCGAGCACGGACGGCCCGGTGCTGGCCATCACGCACGCGATGGTCATCCGTGCCCTGACCGGCGAGACCGGCACCCCGCACGGAGCGCACGAGTACTACCGGTTCGACCCGGCCGGCGAGGTCTGACCTGTCGGTCACCGGATAAGTGGCGCAAGTCACACCCGGTGATGACGTGAACACACTCTCCGCGTGATCCGGCCCCGATCACGACACACGACGACACCTGCCGATAACGAATGGACCGAAGTTCGAGACAACAAGGGTTGAACTCGCCATGAGTTGAGCATAGTTTTCACCGAGCGCCCGTCCGCGCTTACGGTGAGTCAAGGAGGTTGCCATGTCGAGAGGGATGCCTCGCCTACCCCGCCCGCTCATGGATCTGTGGGACTGGCAGTCGCAGGCCGCGTGCCGCGACGTCAACCCAGAGCTGTTCTTCTCGCCCGAGTCGGAGCGTGGCGTGCGAAAACGTGCCCGCGAGATGGTGGCCAAGTCCCTCTGCGGGACCTGCCCGGTCCAGCCGGAGTGCCGGCAGCACGCACTCTCGGTCGGAGAGCCGTACGGCGTCTGGGGCGGCACCACGGAGTCGGAGCGCGACAACACCCTCCTGCCCGAGCACCGAAAGTCCGCGTGAGCCGCTGCTCGTCCACTCACCACCACACGAGCCCTGATCGGCGGGGCCTGCGCGCGAGCTCAGGCCTTGCCGTCGTCGGGCTCTGAGGTGGTCTCAGCCTCTGGCGTCGTCTCGGAGCCGGAGTCCTTCGCCTTGGGCTTCGTCTCCGGCTCCTCGGGCTGCTCAGGCTTCGGCTCGGGCTTCTGCACAGCGTCCTGCGGTCGATCGTCCGGACGGTCGTGAGGCTCGTCGTCGTGCGGCGGCTTGACCGTGGTCCGCGGGTCGCGGTAGCGATCCAGCGTCTTGAGGAAGTCCGGATCGTCATCGGGCGCGACCGGGCGTGCGGACGGCCGTGGCGGCCGGCCCGTGACTTCCCGACGACTGCCCTGGGTGCGCGACATGAGCAGCCAGACGATCGGCCCGACGAACGGGACGAACACGATCAGGACGATCCACACCAGCTTCGGCAGATGCGGCACTTCCTCGTCGGGCGTCTGGATGCAGGAGAACAGCGCGTACACGCTGAGCGCCAGGCTGATCAGGAACGGCAGGAATCGGACCACGCCCCCACAGTACGGCGTCAGCGCGCTGTGACGGTCAGACCCCGCGCGCGCAGTACCGAGTTCTCCAGCGGCCGGAACACCAGCAGTTCGATTCCGACGCCGACGACGAAGATCAGCAGGATGCCGGCGAACACCATCGAGATGTCCGACAGCGACATCCCGTTGTGCAGGAACTGGCCGAGTCCCTGACCGAGGTCCGGCGACGTCGCGATCAACTCGGCGGCCATCAGCGACCGCCAGGAGAACGCCCAGCCCTGCTTGAGTCCGCCGAGGAATCCGGGCAGTGCGGCCGGCAGCAGGATGTAGCGGATCCCACTCAGTCGTCCCGCTCCGAGCGCCTTCCCGACCCGCGGCAGGATCGGCGGCACCTGATCCAGACCGGACACCAACCCGTTCGCGATCGAGGGCACGGCGCCCAGCAGCACGACCCAGTAGATCGCGCGGTCGTTCAGCCCGAACCACAAGATCGCGGCCGGCACCCACGCCACCGACGGCAGGCTCTGCAATCCCGACACCAACGGCCCGATCCCTCGCCGTACGACCCTGATGTTGGCGATCGCCAGGCCGAGCGGTACGGCGATCAGCAGCGACAGCGCGAAGCCGATCACCGCGCGATGCACCGACACCCAGAACAGTTCGAGGATCTCCCCCGACGTCACCAACTGCCAGATCTGATCCCACACATCGATCGGAGCCGGCAACTTGAACTCGGGCCACAACGCCGCCGCCCACAACGCCTGCCACACAGCCACCAGCAAGGCGACAGCACCGATGGGTGGGAGCACCCCCGCCGCAATCCGCCGGGCCCGTGAGCCTTCCGACCGCTCGACCGGCGTGTCCAGCGCATCCAGGCCGGCCTCGACCGAGCCTTCTTGCTGAAGATCAAGCTGCGGCATGGCTACTGATCACCCTGCGAAGCTCGGTGTTGATCTCGTCAACTGCCTCAGCCTCGGGCAACTGGTCGACGTCCCACTGCCGCACGACCCGACCAGGCCGCGACGACAGCAGTACGACGCGTTGCCCCAGCCGCACGGCCTCGCGGACGTCGTGCGTGACGAACAGGATCGCCGTACCGGTCGCACGCCAGATCCGCAGCAGCTCTCCCTGCAGCACGTCCCGCGTGATCGCGTCCAAGGCAGAGAAGGGCTCGTCCATCAGCAGCAGCGACGGCTTGCCGGCACCGGAGCCGGTGTTGTCCGTCGTCGATGCCAACGCACGGGCCAGTGCGACCCGCTGCCGCATCCCGCCCGACAGTTCGTGCGGACGCTTGTCACCGAGCCCGGCCAGCCGGACGAGCTCCAGCAGCTCAGCAGCCTTCGCACGCCGCCGTGCCTTCGGTACGCCGGCCATCCGCAACGGCAGCTCGACATTCCCGGCAGCCGTCAGCCACGGCATCAGCGCAGCCTCCTGGAACACCACCGCGGGCCGCGACGAGCTCAGCTCGATCCGTCCACTCGTCGGCTGATCCAGACCGGCGACCAGGTTGAGCAGTGTGGTCTTGCCGCAGCCGGACGCGCCGAGCAGGCAGACGAACTCACCCGCGGCCATCTCCAGATCGACACCCTCGAGCGCCACGACCGCCGACCGGCCGCTCCCGAACGCCTTGCCCACTTGGTGAAACCGCACCGGACTCACGCTGTCCACTACGGCTCGATCGGCCTCGACGATCGCGGTCATGGCTGCCTCCCTGGTGACTACTTCGTGTCCAGACCGGCGGCGTCGACAGCCGGCTTGCCTGCCTTGCTCAGTACATCGTTCAACGGACCGAGGTCCGCGAATCCGGCCACCGCCGGTGCTTGTTTCGCGATGCCCGCGGTGACCTGGTCCTTGGCCAGTTGCGGGAACGTCGACGCGATCGGGTCCGCGGTGATCTGGATGTTCTGGAACGCGCGGTCGATGACGGCCGGCTTCAACGCCTTGCCGGTGGCTTCCTTGAGCTGCTTGTTCACCGCGGTCTCCGCGGCCGCCTTGTCCTTGTCCGCGAAGTCGATCGCCGAGACCAGGCCGGTCAGCAGCGCCTTCACGGTCTCGGGGTGCTCCTGCAGGAACTTGGTCCGCACGATCAGCACAGTGGTCGGGAACTTCCCGTCCGGCCACAGCGACGCCTCGTCAAGCAGCACCTTCGCGCCGGCGTCCAGCACCAGCCGCGACGACCAGGGCTCGGGCAGCCAGGCCGCGTCCACCTCGCCCTGCTTGAACGCGTCCAGCGTCTGCGCGTTCTCCAGGTTGGTGACCTTGACCTTCCCGGTGAGCTTGTTCTCGGCGAGCCACTTCTTCAGCGACACGTCCTGGGTGTTGCCGAGCTGTGGGGTGACGACGGTCTTGCCGACCAGGTCGGCCGGCTTGGTGATCGTCGGCTTCACCACGAGCTGCGCACCGCCGGACGTAGTACCGGCGATCAGCCGGACGGCCTCGCCGTTGGACTTCGCGTAGGCGTTGATCGCGGGACCGGAGCCGATGAACGACGCGTCCAGCGAGCCGCCGAGCAGCGCGCCGACGGCCTCCGGGCCGGCGTTGAACTTGGTCGGCACCAGCTTCGTGCTGCCGAGTTCCTTGGTGAACAGGCCTTGGTCGAGACCAACCAGGGCGGCGGCATGGGTGACGTTCGGGAAGTAGCCGAGCCGCAGCTCGGTGGCTGGGCCCTTGTCGGTCGACGCGACCGGAGCCTCGTCGCGGTCGGCTCGCGAGCAGCCAGTGACGGCGGCCGACAGAGCCAGGACGGCGGCAAGCAGGCGGACAGGACGGATGCGGTGGATACTCACAAGCGGACCTTCGGTGGTGCAGGCGGCCGGACGGCCGCGGGCGGAAGGAAAGAGCAGGTCAGGAGGCGGTCTCGACGAGCTCGCGCTCGTCGTCCAGGACACGTTCGGCCTCGGCCACGGCGCGGCGGCCGGCGAACAGCACGCCGTACGCGACGACCGCGGCCCAGCCGAGGACCAGGACGCCGTACGCGAGATAGCGCGGGCCGGCGGCGACGTCGAGGCCATTCATCAGCGTGCGGGCGTTGGTCAGGATCAGCACCAGGCCGACACCGACACCGAGCCAGCGAGTCGCCAGTCGGGACACCAGCCAGGCGGCCAGCGGTGCCGCGAGGACGCCGCCGATGAGCAGCGCGGCGACGATGCCGTACGGCAGGTTCTTCCCGCCGAGTCCGAACAGGAATCCGATGCTGGCGGCGACCGAGACGAGGAACTCCGCGGCGTTCACCGAGCCGACCGAGCGTCGCGGCGCGAGCTTGCCGCTGCTGAGCAGCGCCGAGTTCGCCACCGGGCCCCAACCGCCACCGCCGGTGGCGTCGATGAAGCCGGCGACCAGACCCAGCGGCCCGAGGAACCGGCCCGCCGGCCTGCCCTCGATCACGGCCCGCACCTTGCCGGTGCCGAACCGGGCCAGGATGTAGACGCCGAGCAGAAGCAGCAGGGCCGCAACCCACACCGATGCCGACTCAGTCGACAAGCTGGACAGGAACGTCGCACCGGCGAACGCGCCGACGGCTCCCGGCACACCGATCAGCGCGACCACGCGCCAGTCGACGTTGCCGAAGCGCCAGTGCGAGATACCGGAGGCGAGTGTGGTGCCCACCTCGGCGAGATGGACTGAAGCGGACGCGACGGCCGGGGTGATCCCGGTGATCAGCAGGGCTGTGCTGGCGGTGACGCCGTAGGCCATGCCGAGGGTGCCGTCGACGAGTTGGGCGACGGAGCCCAGCAACGCGATCAGGATGAGACGACGCACGGAACTGCTCCTACGGGTCGGGAGGAGACGGTGACGGAGGGCGGAGTCCTACGCCGAAGGTCGACAACCCGAAGAGTTCACGCGCAGCAGGTCGACGTGCCGGCGCCGCGTGAGCGCGTCGCCGGGAGCGTTTCGAGTGACCTGCATGAGTCCATGAAAGCGGACAAAGTCGAGTGACATGCTCAGGTTTCGGGATGTGAGACGACAAATCGCTGAGCGGACGGACTCATCGGCCGGTTGTGGTCAGAATGTTGAAAGCCTGGCGGCGGGCTGCCTACGGTCCTCGGGGTGCCGATGAGCCTGAGGAGCCGCCTGATGCCTGATCTGCCGGACGGTTGGACGCCTGGGGGTCCACTGAACGCCGGAACGCTGAAGACCGAGTACGCCGTCCGCCCACTGGGCACCGACGTGTCGCGGCCTCGGTTGAGCTGGATCGCCACCGCCCCCGGGTACGGCGCGACCCAGACGGCGTACCGGATCCTGGTCGCGAGCACGCCGGAGCTGCTGACGCCGGAAAGTGCGGATGTCTGGGACTCCGGCACGGTGAGCTCGGCGCGGACCTTCGGCATCGAGTACGACGGCCCGCCGCTGACCGCACGCACGCGCTACCACTGGACCGTCCAGCTGTGGGACGGACTGGACCGCCAAGGCGAGTGGGCTACACCGGAATGGTTCGAGACCGGGCTGCTGGACGAGGGCTTCGGACCCGCCCGGTGGATCGGCGGCCAGGTGGAGAGCGCTCCACTCCTGCGCAAGGCCTTCGCCGTCGACGGCACCGTGCGACGCGCGCGCCTGTACGCGAGCGGTCTCGGGTACGCCGACCTGCGACTCAACGGGCAGGCGGTGAGCGACGCGGTCCTCGACCCCGGCTTCACCGACTACGACCACACCGTGCTCTACGTGACCCACGACGTCACCGAACTCCTCCGCGCCGGCGACAACGTGGTCGGTGCCGAGCTCGGCCGTGGCTTCTTCGGACTCACGTCACCGAACGCCTGGCGCTGGCACGAGGCCCCATGGACCGCCGAGCCGAGGCTGATCGCGCGCCTCGTCGTCGAGTACGACGACGGCCACACGACCGAGGTGGTCTCGGACGAGTCCTGGCGCATCACCGGCGGCCCGACCCTCTCGGACTCCCTCTACACCGGCGAGACGTACGACGCCCGCCGCGCGCTCCCCGGCTGGGACGCGACCGGCTTCGACGACTCCGCCTGGTCCGCAGCCTCGGTGGTCGACGCGCCGAAGGGACAGCTGCAGGGACAGGCGCACGAGCCGATCCGGGTGGTCGAGACCGTCGCGCCCGTCGAGCTCACCGAGGTTCGGCCCGGGGTCTGGATCGCGGACTTCGGCCAGACCACAGCCGGCTGGACCAAGCTCACCGTCACCGCGCCGGCCGGGACAGTCGTTGGCCTGACGCACGGTGAGACGCTTGCTGACGGCAACGTGGTCGCGGTGAACCGGCACGTCGAGGGCGACCGGATCCAGCGCGACGAGTACATCACCGCCGGCAACGGTGTCGAGGAGTGGGAAGCACGCTTCTCCTACAAGGGCTTCCGCTACGTCGAGATCGACGGGCTGACCGAGCGTCCCGACGTACTGATGCGCGTCGCGCACTCCGACGTCGGCACGGTGACCAGGTTCACGTCGGCACAGGCGCCGTACGAGCAGTTCGACCAGGCGATGCGGCGGACGATCCTGAACAACCTGCATGGCATCCCGACCGACACGCCGTTCATGGAGAAGAACGGGTGGACCGGGGACGCGCAGGTCGGCGGTCCGACGATGCTGGCGACGCTGGACATGGCTCGCTTCTTCACCAAGTGGCTGGGCGACATCCGCGACAGCCAGGCCGAGTCCGGGCAGCTGCCGGTGATCGTCCCGTCCAGCGGCTGGGGCTTCACCGACCTCTCCCCCGCAACCGAGTGGCCGACTGTCTACCCGTTCCTGCTGCGCGAGATGCACCGCTCGTACGGCGACGAGCGGCTGCTCCGCGAGCACTGGGACTCGCTGACTCGCTACCTGGCTTGGGAGCTCGACCGGGTCGATGACGGGCTGTCCGTCAGCGTGCTCGGTGACTGGCTGCCACCCGGCTACGGCCGCGGTCCGGCGCCCGAGGACCGCCGGCTCACGGGTACGGCGTACCTCTATCGCGCCGTTCTCGCGGCCGCTGAGGTCGGTGATCTGATCGGCAAGCCGAACGACTACCGGAAGGCGGCGGCCGAGCTGGCCGACGGGCTGAACCGGGCGTTCCTTGATCGCGAGGCCGGGCACTACCGGTCGGCCGACGACCCGGACTACCGGCAGACGTCGAACGCGGTGCCGCTGGCCTTCGGGATCGTGCCGGACGAGCTTGTCCCCCGGGTCGCCGCGAACCTTGCGGCAGACGTGGAGGCGCGTGGCTTCCATCTCAACACCGGCTGCCTCGGCGTCGGCGAACTGCTGCCGGTGCTGACCGCCCACGGGTACGGCGAGGCCGCGACGAAGGTCGCGTTGCAGCGCTCGTATCCGAGCTGGGGGTACTGGTTCGACCTCGGCGCGGACACGATGTGGGAGAAGTGGGAGGAGGACTCGCGGTCGCGGAACCACTACTTCCAGGGCACCGTCGTGCAGTGGATCTACGAGAACGTCGCTGGACTCCGCAACGTCGACGCGGGCTGGGAGCGGATCGTGGTCCGGCCGGACGCACGCGACGAGACGAGTTCGGCCGGCATCCACACCGACACGATCCGGGGGCGGGTCTCCGTGGTGTGGCGGCAGGTCAGCCGGGTGCTGTCCCTCGAGGTGCAGGTGCCGGTCGGTACGACGGCCGAAGTCCACGTACCGTCGGCGGCGTCGTCGGAGGTCACCGTCGTGCCGGGTCAGTTCGCGAGCGAACCGTCGTACCAGGACGGCTACACCGTCTACACGGTGCCGGCCGGACACTGGAGCTTCACAAGCCGGTCGGCGTGACCTTCGTGTAGAGGAGATCGCGCACCGCCCGGCCCTCGGCCTGGGCGCGGGACTCGAACTTGGTGACCGGACGCCACTCCGGGCGCGGGGCCCAGCCGTCGTACGCGTTACGCAGCTGCGGCTCGGCCTCGCACACCTCGAGCATCCGGTCCGCGTAGTCCGCCCAGTCGGTTGCCAGATGCAACGTTCCGCCGGGCTGCAGCCGGGACGCCACCAGCGCGACGAACGGCGGCGTCACCAGCCGGCGCTTGTGGTGCCGCTTCTTCGGCCACGGGTCCGGGAAGTAGATCCGTACGCCGGACAAGGCGCCCAGCGCCACGTGGTCGCGGAGAAAGTCGAGCGCGTCGCCGTCCAGCAGCCGGACGTTGTCAAGGTCGTACTTCTCCACCCACAGCATCAACTGCCCGAGACCGGGCGGGTACACCTCCGCGGCCAGGTGGTTGACCTCCGGCGCGGCGACCGCGAGCTGGGCGGTCGCGTCGCCCATCCCGGATCCGATCTCGAGAACGGTCGGCGCCTCCCGGCCGAACCACTCGTCGAGATCGACATCACCCGGCGGCAGCTCCTCCAGCTTCCGGCCCAGCCCGGACCAGCGCGTCTCCCAGACCCGCTTCTGCCCGACTGTCATCCGGACAGTGCGCCGGACGTGGCTGAACACGCCCGCCTGTCTGACCTGATCCGTCCTTTCCACCACGCCGAGTCTAGGAAACCCGCCTCAGAACTCGATCGCGAGGGTGCGGGAGGTCTCCAGGTAGGTCTTGAGGTTGGCCAGGATCGGGGCCCATCCGGTGCGCCAGCCCTCGACCGTCTCGGCGGCGATCTCGTCGTGCACGACCTGCAGCTTGACCACAGTCGACCCGGCCGGCTCGATCGTGAACGTCACGCGGCCCGGCACCTCGTCGCGCCGGGACTCCAGGAACTCGTTCTTGAAGGTGTAGGCGAGCGTCTTCGGCTCGTCGTACACCAGCACCTCGCCGGAATCGGTCAGGCTGTCGTCGGCACTGTCGTAGAACCGCACCGGCGAGCCGACGGTCCAGTCCGACTCGATCCGCCGGCCGAACCAGTACAGCTGGGTGAACGCTCCCGAAGTGAGCGCCTCCCACAGCTTCTCCGGGGTCGTCTCGATGTAGGTGACGTGAATCATCGCGGGCTTGCTCATCTGTCCTCCTCGAGCGCCGCTTTCAATGCGCTGAGGGCGCGCAGTTTGTCGCGCTCGTAGTTGCTCAGCCATCGTTCGGCGATCTCGTTGATCGGTACCGGATTGAGGTAGTGGAACTTGTGCCGGCCGCGCTTGACGGTGACGACCAGGTTCGCGTCCTCGAGCAGGCGCAGATGCTTGGTCACGCCCTGCCGGGTCAGCTCTGGCAGCAGCTCGCACAGCTCCAGCAGAGTCTGCCCGTTCCGCTCCCGCAACGCGTCCAGCAACCGGCGGCGTCCCTCGTCCGCCAACGCCTTGAACACCAGCTCCACCCCTCGACAATAGGCAACTAAAAGGTTGCCTGTCAACGACGAGTGATCCAGGGCGGGCAGGACTGCCTGCTGCTCAGTCGTCCCAGAACAGGCGCGCGACGGTGTTGTGGGCGCGGCGGGTGATGCGGAGGTAGTCGTCGGAGAAGCGGCTGGACTCGCCGGGCGGGTAGCCGCAGATCTGGGCGACCGAGGAGAGGTCACGGGGATCGCGGGGCAAGGAATCGCCAGGCCGGCCGCGGACCAGCATGATCGCGTTCCGGATCCGGGTCGCCAGCTCCCACGCGTCGCGCAGGGTGGCCGCCTCGGCCGCTTCCACCAGGCCTGCGTCCACCGCGACGCGCAGTGCGCCGAGGGTGCGCGTCGTACGAAGCTCAGGCAGGCGATGCGCCTCGCGAAGCTGCAGCAGCTGCACAGTCCACTCGATGTCGGCCAGGCCGCCGCGGCCGAGCTTGGTGTGTGTGCTCGGGTCGGCACCACGCGGAAGGCGTTCCGCGTCCACGCGAGCCTTGATCCGGCGGATCTCCATCACGTCGCGTTCGCTGACCCCGTCGGCCGGGTAGCGCAGTGGGTCGATCAGCTCGCGGAACGACGCGCACAGCTCGGGATCACCGCACAACGGGTCGGCTCGCAGCAGCGCCTGCGCCTCCCACACCGCCGACCAGCGCGCGTAGTACGAGGCGTACGACGCCAGTGTCCGGACCAACGGCCCTTGGCGGCCCTCGGGACGCAGGTCGGCGTCGATCGCGACGGCGGGATCCGCGCCCGGCAGGGCGAGCAGCCGGCGCAGCTCGGTCGCGGCCTGGGTCGCGAAGTCGGTCGCCGCCCGCTCGTCCGCACCCGGTAGCGGATCGTGGACGAACATGACGTCGGCGTCGCTGCCGTACCCGAGCTCATGGCCCCCGAAGCGACCCATCGCCACGATCGACATCCGCGTCGGCTCAGGTTCGCCCTTTGCCACCGCGCGCTTGGCCACCTCGAGCGCAGCGGTCAGTGTGCCCACCGAGATCGCGGTCAGGCCTTCCCCGACAGCCTCGACCTCGAGCAGACCGGACAGGTCGGCCGCGGCGGTCCGGAAGAGCTCGCGGCGCCGGACCGCACGAATCGCGGCCACCGCCGCCTCGGGTTGCTCCTGGCGGCCGGCAGCTGCGGACATCTCGACCAGCAGTGCCTCTTGAGAGCGCGGGACCAGTTCGCGCTCGTCGGCGAGCATGGCGGTCGCCTCCGGAGCACGCTGCAGCAGGTCCACGGCGTACCGGCCGCTGGCCAGCAGGTGCGCAAGGCGCTCGGCCGAGGCTCCCTCGTCGCGGAGCTGACGCAGGTACCACGGGGTCGACCCGAGGTGGTCCGAGATCGTCCGGAACGCGAGCAAGCCGGCGTCCGGGTCGGGCGATTCCGCGAACCAGCCGAGCATGGCCGGCAGCAGCGCCTTCTGGATCGACGAACGCCGCGACACTCCCTCGGACAGCGCCTCGATGTGCCGCAGCGCCGAAGCGGGATCGGCGTACCCGAGGGCGGTCAGGCGTTGCTTGGCGGCCTCCGGGGTCAGGCGGACCTCGCCGCCGGGGATGCGGGCGACGGCCGCGAGCAGCGGGCGGTAGAACAGCTTCTCGTGCAGCCGCCGGACCTCGAGCGCGTGCTTCTTCCACGCCGCGGTCAGGTCGGTCACCGGGTTCTTGGTGAAGCCGAGCGAACGGCCGAGGCGGCGGAGGTCGGCCTCGTCGTCGGGGACCTGGTGGGTACGGCGCAATCGGTACAGCTGGATGCGGTGCTCCATCGAGCGGAGGAAGCGGTAGGCGTCCGCGAGCACGGCGCCGTCGGTGCGACCGACGTACCCGTTGGCAGTCAACGACTCGAGCGCGACCAGCGTCGTGCCGCTGCGGACCGCTTCGTCGCTGCGGCCGTGCACGAGTTGCAGGAGCTGTACGGCGAACTCGACGTCGCGCAGACCGCCGGGACCGAGCTTCAGTTGGCGGTCGACGTCGGCCGCCGGGATGTGGTCGATGACGCGCCGGCGCATGGCCTGGACGTCGTCGACGAAGCCTTCACGGTCGGCCGCGGACCAGACCAGCTCGGCGGTCTTCTCGGCGTACTGCTCGCCGAGCTTGGCGTCGCCGGCGACCGGGCGCGCCTTGAG
This sequence comes from Kribbella sp. NPDC050241, assembly GCF_044459685.1. Taxonomy (NCBI): domain Bacteria; kingdom Bacillati; phylum Actinomycetota; class Actinomycetes; order Propionibacteriales; family Kribbellaceae; genus Kribbella; species Kribbella sp. NPDC050241. Next base: position 23,718 of record NZ_JBITJE010000001.1, on the reverse strand, counting down.
CAGGGCCTGGAACTCCCAGGTCTTCGCCCAGCGTTGGTAGTACGCGAGGTGGCTGTCGAGGGTCCGGACCAGCGGGCCGGACTTGCCTTCGGGGCGGAGGGCGGCGTCGACCGGCCAGAGGGTGCCCTCGCCGGTGTGCTCCGAGCAGATTCGCATCGCGGCGGCGGCCAGGTGGGTCGCGGTCTTGAGGGCCGGGACCTCGGGGTCTCCGTCGTGCGGTTCGGCGACGAACAGGACGTCGACGTCGCTGACGTAGTTGAGTTCGCGGCCACCACACTTGCCCATGGCAATGATCGCGAGGCGGCAGTCGGCGGCGCCGGGGTGGGCGGCGAAGTACGCGTTGCGGGCGATGTGGAGCGCGGTCTCCAGGGCTCCCCCGGCGAGGTCGGCCAGCACGGCGGCGACCTCGTCGACCAGCAGGCCTTCGGCGAGGTCGCGTGCGGCGAGGCGGAGCAGGAGGCGGCGGTACTCGATCCGCAGCGCGTCGACCGGGTTGGGTGCGTCGACGGCCGTGGCGAGTCGGGCGCGGACGTCGTCAGGTGTCGGGCGTACGGCGGCCAGCGCGGGGTCGGCCAGGTCGTACCAGTGCCGTGGGTGCACCTCGAGGTGCCGCCCGAAGGCCTCACTCGCGCCGAGCACGAAGACGAGCCGACGGCGGAAGTCGTCGTCCATCTCCAGCGTGCGTGCGAACGCGGCGACGTCGTACCCGTACCGATGCAGCGCCTCCGCGATCCCGCAGAGTCCCTGCAGTGCGAGGTCCGGATCCGCCGACTCCGACAGCGTGTTGATCAATTGCGTGGTGGCGAGCGGGCTGTGCGAGGCCAACGCGTCCAGTTGCTCCAGCATCACCCCGGCCCGCTGCGGATCCCCGAAGCCCAGCCGAACCAGCCGGCCTTCCCAGGAACCCCTCCGAGCCTCAGCCACCCCAGCAGGCTACCCGTGCCCCTGGGAGGGCGAACTGGGCACCTCGGATGGATACCAAGTGTGTTGCAGTGGATACACGGTGTCGTGTAGCGGATTCGGGCTGTAGTCGGCATGATGGCTGTTCATGGTCATGATGACGGGGTCGCTCGCCGTGCGGGGCACTGTGGTCTGGTTGACGCCTCAGCAGGGTGGGCGGGTGTCCGGGCCGCCCGAGCCGGACTACGACTACGACTACACAGCCACCGCGTACCTGCCGCCGCGCAGCGCGGAGGACGGGCAGGCGGGGATCGCACTCCGGCGGTTCGCACCGGGCGCCTGGCGGACGCCGGCGGAGGGGATCCTCGTCCCGTCCAAGGGCAACCGCGCCCAGCAGGTGATCCCGGGATGCATCGTGGTGATCACCGAAGGGATCCGCCCGGTCGGTCTACTCACGGTGGAAGAGGTCCATGTACTCGCACCGGACGGCACCCAGGTGATCTCGTCCACCGAGCCTGCACCGCTCCCGGACCTCACCATGACCGCGCCGGCCTCCCCGACCGATCCGCCGTACCGGCACTCCACCGCCGCGGCCCGCTGGACGACCACCTCGGAGCACGCCTCCGATCAGGCACCGCTCCACGCCGCCGAGCTCTGAATACACTCTGTCGCAATCCGCATACCCAGTGTTACCGCCGGTTCTTCTTCGTCCACGGCACCGACGGCCTGCCGAAGTACTCCACCGTCATCGGCGCCGTGACCGACGGGCTGCCGGTGCTGGACCGGATCGCGGCCTCGCCCCAGCAGCCCGTGCGGATCATCGACGTCCTGATCGGTTGATCAGAACGCGAACTGGTTCAGTACGGCGAACTTGTCCGTCGCACCCTCGTTCGATACCGCCACCACCCGCCGGGTGATCGTGTGCGATCCCCCGGCCGGCAGGTCGAGCTTGAACTTGCTCATCGTCCAGATCGCCTGCGAGTACCCGGTGAAGGCCCCGCTGTCCGCGCCGTACACCAGTCCGTAGGTCTGGTTGTCAGGGCCGGTCCCGGACTGCCCGATCCAGCGCTTCGCGTCCGGCGTCTGCGCGAACGGTCCACCACTGGTGACCGGCGCGCTGCCCGACACCGCGGAGCGCGATCCCGCGCCGTCGTGGTCGAGGGCGTCACCGGCCCACACCGTCAGCGGCGCACCCGTCGCGTTGGTGAAGGTCGTCGCGGCAGTGACGAACTGCTCGTCGGCCGTCGCGGTGTACGTCGTGACCACCTTCAGGTTCGGGTTCTCCGAGGAGGTCCCGGTGGCCTGGACGACCGCCTTCTCGCCGGTGTTCTCGACGATGCGTACGTCGGTCGACCGCACCTGCAACTGCTGCCACGCGCTGCCACCGGTGGGTTCGGTGGTGCTGACGTACGGCAGGTTGATCCAGTCCAGCTGGTCCGGCTGGCCGGTGATCGCCATGTCGACGACCTTGCCCGGGGTGGACGGGCTCATCTGCGAGTCCTGGAACACCTTCGCGATCGCCATCGCCAGGTGCTTGTTCTCGATCACGATGTCACCGACGCCACCCTCGACCAGACCGCTCGGGAGCCGCTTGCCGATACTCGCGTCGACGTTGACCGGCGACACCTCCAGATTTGCCTGATAGGTGCCGCTGTCGCCGGCCTCGACCTCCTTGGCCGCGGTCGCGAAGCCCAGCTGCGCGACCTGGATGGTGTACGTGCCGGCACCCTGCGAGAGCCCGACCTGGTAGTTGCCCTCAGCATCGGTCGTGGTCCGGCCGACTGCCGTACCGTCCTGGACGACCAGCACGGTGCTGTTCGCGGCAGGACCGCCGGTGACCTTGTTGGTCACCTTGCCGGACACGACCGGCCACGGCTCGTCCGTCGTACCACCCGGGGTGAAGGCGTACAGGTTGCCGTCGAACGCGCCGGCGACCACGGTGTTGCCGCTGACCGCCGGACCTGCCGACACCCAGGTGCCGATGTCCTGCGACCACATCGGCTGGCCCGTCCGCGCGTCCAGCGCGTAGAACCCACCACTGTTGGCGCCGACGAACAGCGTGTTCCCCGACAGCGCCGGCGAGGTGAACGAGCCACCCCGGTACTGCGATCCAGGCAGCAACTGATCCCAGATCACGTCACCCGTGGTCGCGTTCAGAGCAGTGATCGCACCACTCGGGAAGGACATGTAGACCGTGTTGCCCTTGATCGCCGCCGCGGACGGGGTCGCGCCGCTGCTCACCAGCGACGGGTGCGAACTGCGGTAGCTCCACAGCACCGCGCCGGTCGCACCGTCGCGCGCCACGATCCCGTTGTTCGAGCCAATGAACACCTTGCCGTCGGCCGCGGACGGGATGCCGTCCTGCCAACCGCCGAGGCTTTCCGTGCCCTGCCATAGCTTCGCACCGGTCTTCAGGTCGTACGCGATCACGCGATCCGCGGTCTCGTTGCCGACGTACACCCGTCCGTCGGACACGGCCGGCGTGCCGTCACTCATCGTGGCGCCGCTCATCGGTGCGGCCCAGACCCGCTGACCCGTCGTGGCGTCGAGGGCCAAGAGCAGGCCGGTGGCCGCCTCGCCGAAGCGAGTCTGGTACGGGAACAACACCTTGCCGTCGGCAACCGTCACACCGTAGTACCCGTAGGTGCGCTGGTTGTTGCCTTCCGGCGCCGGCCCGGGGTCGTTCTTCCACTTCAGTGCGCCGGTCCTGGCGTCCAGCGCGAACAGCGTGCCGCGCAGGGTCGGGACATAGACGAGGCCGTCGGAGACGGCGACGCTGCCGTGCACCGAGGACGGCACGGTGTAGCTCCACAGCTTCTTGCCGGTGGCAAGCGAAACCGCGTGGACCGCGGCATTGCCGTCGCCGTTCTCGTCCCGCGTCCCGGCGTACACGACGCCGTCGACGATCGCGGGCGAACCGGTCAGGAAGGTGCCCTTGGTCCGGTAGGACCAGGCCAGCCGCTGACCGGCAGCGATCGCGTCGGTGGCGACCCCGTTGTGCGAGGCGTCACCGTGGTGCTGCGACCAGTTGGCTCCGGCGACCGGCTTGATCGCCTTCTCGTTCGTGAAGGTGAAGTCCGAGGTCCGGGTCCACGTCGCCCCGGTCTTGTCGGCTGCTTCCACAGTGAGCTGGTGCTTGCCGGCGTTGATGCCGTTCGGGAGGGCGGAGTACCAGGTGAACTCACCGGTCGAGCTGAGCGGCCGCCACGAGCCCTTGTCCAGCTTGAAGCGGACCCGGACCGGCTGGTCGGTGGTGTCGTAGGCATTGACCTGGATCCCGGGGAACCCGTTCAGTGGGACCGCGGTACCGGGCGCCGGCGACACGATCGTGAGGTCCTTCTCCGCGCCGTAGATCCGGAACGGGTTGTCGAAGGCCTTGTTGTCCATGTGCACGAACCGGAACCCGCGCGGCGAGTTGTCGATCGTGTACGAGCTGGACACCGTCTGGATGTGCTTCGCGGTGCCGGCGAAGTCGCTCTTCGGCTCCACGTCGTTGGAGTGCTCGTGGCCGACCAGGATCAGCTCGGCGCCGTACTGCTCCAGCACCTTGCCGTACTCGTCGTACACCGACGGCGAACCGAACGGCACGTTCATCGGCTGGTGGGTGAGCACGACCAGATGCTTGCCCTCCTTCATGTTCCGGGCGAGGTCGGCCTTGACCCACTCGAGCTGCTCGGCGAACGGCGCGGCCCCGTTGTTCTCCAGGACCAGGAAGTGCCGGTCGCTGTAGTCGAACGAGTACCACTCCGGACCGACGTGCTTGCGGTAGTTGTTGATCCGGGCCGCGTACGTCGCTCCCGCGGCGTACTCGTGGTTGCCGACCGCCGGCCACACCGGGACCTTCGAGTTCGCCGTGCTCTTCTTGTAGAACTCGAACTCGGAGTCGGTGGCGCTGTTGGTCAGGTCGCCGCTGACCTGGATGAACGCGAGCTTCTGTTGCGTGGAGTTGATCTCGGTGATCTGCTCGGGCAGCTGCGCGTTGACGTGCGGGTCGGCCACGTTGGCGAAGGTGAACCCGCCGGCCGCGGAGGCCTGGTCCTTGCGGAGGCCGAAGTTGACCTCCTGACCGGCGCCGTCGGCCAGCTGGCCGAGGCTGCGGAAGAACTTCGGGGTCATGTTGTCGTCGGTGCCGACCGAGTACCCGGCCGGCTGGGTGACGAAGACCAGGTCGACGTCACGGCGCTCGACGTCGGTCGTGAACGTGTAGTGACCCTGGGCATCGGTCACGACGCTCTGCTGACCGTCCGACACGCTGACGCCGGCGATGCCGGCCTCACCCGCGTCGATCCGGTTGTCGGCGTCACGGTCCTCGAAGACCGTGCCGGTGATGGTGGCGCTGGGACCGTCGACTGCGTCGGCGACGATCCCGGTCAGCGGTACACCGATCACCATCACGGCCAGCCCTGCGGTGACGCCGTACAGGAGTTTGTGCCACTTCGTTGTTGGTCTGTGATCGCGAGACGAGCGGGTCAGGCGGATCATGCGATACGTCGCGGGCAGTCGCTGTCTCATCGGACAGGATTGAACCGCGACTCCTCCTTTCACAGTGGTCGCCGAACTGTCGGCGGTGGCTGATTGGATACGAGGCATGTCCCGCTTTCGCTTGGTCCCCACCCCAGTGCAGGCAGCTGGGCTGCTCGCACAGTGTGGCCATGCGCGGTACGTGTGGAACCTCGCCTTGGAGCAGTGGTCGATGTGGACGTCTGACAAGGGCTCCAGCCCAGGGTTCGTCGAGCAAGCTCGGCAGTTGACCGAGGCGCGGGCCGCGTTCGGCTGGTTGCGTGATGGGTCGCAGACCGTCCAGCAGCAAGCGCTGCGGGACTTCGACCAAGCACGCCAGAACTTCTTCGCCGGCAGCCACGGCCGCCCGAGGTGGCGGAAGGCCGGAGAACACGAAGGATTTCGTATCGTCGGTGCGCAGGCCGGCCGAGTCGAGCGCGTGAACCGGAAGTGGGGACGGGCCCTGGTGCCTAAGGTCGGCTGGGTGCGGTTTCGGGCAAGCCGCGCAGTACCGCGGGCGAAGTCGTATCGCATAACCCGCGATCGGGCCGGACGGTGGCATATCGGATTCGCCGCCGTACCTGATCCGATCCCGCCACCAGGCACCGGTGACGTCGTCGGAGTTGATCGTGGCGTGGCCGTGTCTGCCGCCTTGTCCACCGGAGAGCTGCTCAATTGCCCAGCTATGTCCGAGTTCGAGCGTCGGCGACTGGTCCACCTTCAACGGCGACTCAGCAGAGCCCAGCGCGGCTCGAACCGCAGGAAGCGGGTGGTGGCCATGATCGCAAAGGTGCATGCCCGCGCTGTGGACCGCCGTAAGGACTGGATCGAGAAGACCTCCACTGATCTGGCGCGTCGATTCGACGTGATCCGAGTCGAGGACCTCAAGATCACGCAGATGACGCGGCGCCCGAAACCGAAACCGAACCGAGTCAAGCCAGGTACGTTCCTGCCGAACCGACGACGCGCCAAGGCCGCGCTGAGTAGCGGCATCCTCAGCAGCGGCTGGGGACTGCTGGTCCAGCGGCTCGAGCACAAAGCTGTGGGCCGCGTCGAGCGAATCTGCCCTGCCTACACGAGTCAGACCTGTTCGCGCTGCGGGCACCGCGAGCCTCGGAATCGCGAGAGTCAAGCGTTCCGATGCCGCTCCTGCGGCCACCGCGACCACGCTGACATCAACGCCGCCATCAACATCGCCGCCGGACGGGCGGTCAGTGCACGCCGAGACACACCCGTTGGTGAGTCGGTGAAGCGTGAACCTCAACTCACTACCTCCGCGTAGATGGGCTGGAATCCTCGTCGTTCAGGGCGGGGAGGACGTCAAGCGATGAGGAACCTTTCTACGAACCAGAAGAGGCCGAAGGCGGCGACGACCCCTGTCGCCGAACGGACCACCGGAACCGAGAGCCGGGTCCGGCGGATCAACAGGACCAGCGGGAACACGGCGAGCAGCAGCAACGCCTGACCCGCCTCGATGCCGACGTTGAAGCTCAGCAGCGAGACGAGCAGTTCCGGACTGACCTGATCGGTGATCCGCAACGACCCGGCGAAACCGAGCCCGTGCAGAAGACCGAAACCGAAGACCACCGGGAGCCGGTGGCGGGTGGAGCCGAGCAGGTTCTCGACCGCGACGAACGCGATCGAGAGCGCGATCAGCGGCTCGACGATGACCGGCGGCACGGACAGGCCGCCGAGCAGGGTGGAGATCAGCGTGACGCTGTGCGCCACGGTGAACATCGAGATCACCTGGACGAGACTGCGCAGGTTCACGGCGCCGAGGATCAGGGCGACGACGAACAGGACGTGGTCGAGCCCGGTCAGGATGTGCTCGACGCCCATCTTGCCGAACTGCAGACTCGACGTGGCCAGCGTGTTGTCGCCGACGGTGAAGTCGTGGTGGGAGCGGTCGAACACGGTCCGGCCGGCGCCGCTGTCGAAGGTGTACTCGACCAGGTTGGTGTGGTCGTCGGCGACCGCCTCGGACATGGCGAAGACGCTGAACTGCAGGCTGAACGCGCCGGAAGAGCCGGGGCACTCGAACACGAGCCCGAGGTCGGCGTACGCCTTGGTGGCGCGCTGGCCGACCGATGTCGTCTCCAGCGACTGCTCACACGCGGCACCGTCGACGGCGACGACCACCCGGTCGTGCAGGTACGCCGCGATGCGGTCCTTGGCCGTGTCCAGGGCTTGCGCGCGCTGACCGTCGTCCGTGGTCGGTGCGCCGAGGTCGACAGCTCGCCCGAGTACGTCGTACTCGAGGCTCAGCAGATACGTGACCCGGCTGCCGTCCTGGTGCACGGTCGAGTACCCGGTCGAAGCGATCACATGAGCCGAGGCCGCCGAGGCTCCCGTGAGGAACAACAGGACGAGCAGTCCGATACCCACCAGCAGTCGCCGCATGAGACCCGATCCCACGCGACCCCGGCGACTACTAGGTGACCACTCAGGAAACTATTTACCGCCACCACGCGGCAAATCGCCACTCAACCGCACTACCCCACCACGTCCACCCGCCGGCCAACCGCATGCGTACCAGCCGCCAGGGGCCCGCCCGTGATCGGCTGGCGGCTTGTTTTCCCGATAGCGCGTTGCAGTGCGCCACTCATCAAGAAACCCGCCAGCGGATGGCCTGCTAGCCGGATTCACCAGCCCGCCGAGTGGCTGTGCACCCGCGAGGCAGCACGCTGGCGAAGATCCGTGGTTCTAGAGGACAGGTAGGAGCTTGTTGAGTTCGAAGGGGGTTACCTGACGGCGGTAGTCGAGCCATTCGGCGCGCTTGTTGCGGAGGAAGAAGTCGAAGACGTGCTCGCCGAGGGTTTCGGCGACCAGTTCGCTGTCTTCCATCGCGCTGATCGCCTCCGCCAGGCTGCTCGGCAGCGGCTTGATGCCGAGCGCCTTGCGCTCACGCGGCGTGAGCGCCCAGATGTCGTCCTCGACCTCGCGCGGCAGCTCGTACCCGTCCTCGATGCCCTTCAGCCCAGCGGCCAGCATCAGCGCGAACGCGAGGTACGGGTTCGCCGCCGAGTCCAGCGACCGGAACTCGACCCGCGAGGACTGCCCCTTGTGCGGCTTGTACATCGGCACCCGGACCAGCGCGGACCGGTTGTTGTGCCCCCAGGAGACGAACGACGGCGCCTCGTCACCGACCGCAAGCCGCTTGTACGAGTTCACCCACTGGTTCGTCACCGCGGTGATCTCGGCCGCGTGGTGCAGCAGCCCGGCGATGAACGCGCGCCCGGTCTTGGACAGCTGGTACTGCGCGCCGCCCTCGAAGAACGCGTTCCGGTCACCCTCGAACAGCGACATGTGGGTGTGCATCCCGGACCCGGGCTGGTCGCTCAGCGGCTTCGGCATGAACGAGGCGTAGATCCCCTGGGTGAGCGCGACCTCCTTCACCACGACGCGGAACGTCATGATGTTGTCGGCGGTCGACAGCGCGTCGGCATACCGCAGGTCGATCTCCTGCTGGCCCGGCCCGCCCTCGTGGTGGCTGAACTCGACCGAGATGCCCATCGACTCCAGCATCGTGATCGCCTCGCGGCGGAAGTCGTTCCCGATCCCCTGCGGGGTGTGGTCGAAGTACCCGGACGAGTCGACCGGCTCCGGATGCGTCCCGGGCGCGCCGGTGAGCGACTTGAACAGGTAGAACTCGATCTCGGGATGGGTGTAGAAGGTGAACCCCAGATCGGCCGCCTTGGACAGCGTCCGCTTGAGCACGTGCCGTGGGTCGGCGAACGACGCGGACCCGTCCGGCATGTTGATGTCGCAGAACATCCGCGCGGTGCCCATCGTCTCGCCGCGCCACGGCAGGATCTGGAACGTCGACGGATCCGGCTTGGCCAGCATGTCCGCCTCGGTCACCCGCGCGAACCCCTCGATCGCGGACCCGTCGAACCCGATTCCCTCGGCGAACGCGCCCTCCAGCTCGGCCGGCGCCACCGCCACCGACTTCAGGAACCCGAGCACGTCGGTGAACCAGAGCCGCACGAAGCGTACGTCGCGCTCCTCCAGCGCGCGCAGCACGAACTCCTGCTGCTTGTCCATCGGTCCACCTCTCACGGCGTCGGTCGGTTCTCACACAGTGTGCCCCGGCTCTGTTAAGCAGACGTTACGTGCTGCTGGGGACATCGGCAGCGCCAGGGCCTACCGTGTCTGTCGTGCAAACGATCTTCGGCGCCGGGTACCACGTGGCGCTGATCGTGGCAGCGGCCCTCTGCGCCAGCGACCTGCTGCTCAGCACAGCGCGATTCGTCCAGACGATCCGGCGGAAGCGCACCGCCGAGCAGGACGTCCTCGGACGGCGCTGGCTGCCCGTCCCGGAGCTCGGATTCGGCATGTTCGCGTTCTGCTGCCCGGGGCTGGTCACGCTCGGGCTGACCCACCACAACGCCGACGACCTGCCGACCAAGGAGATCCTGCTCGCCGCCCTGGTCTTCGGGTACGCCGGAGCGGTGCTGTCCCGGGTCGTGCGGACTCCCGGACCGGGCGGCCGCCGGTTCCGGCTACGCGCCGGCCTGCTCCTTGGCCTCCCGGCCATCTTCGGCCTGGTCTTCGGCCTCTCCGGCGTCGCTGTCTGAGGCCCGCCGCCGCTGGAACCACGGCACGATCCGCTCCATCGGCGCGAACGCCAGCCAGCAGACCACGGTCGGCAGGAAGTGGATCAGCAGGATCGCGGTGTTCGCCGCGTGGAACCCGAGGAAGAACAGGGCCCCGAGCAACTGCCACCGCCCCTTGAGCCACAGGATGACCGGGGACAGGAACTCCGCGGTGATCCCGACCCACTGCATCACGTGCAGCATCCACGGATGGTGCAGCAACCACTCCCCGACCGGATGCGGCCGCCGGACGATCGCCCACGTCAGTACGGCGCTCCCCGGCCAGGTCAGCGCCCATCCGGCACTGCGCAGTTTCGCTATCGCGGAAAGGAAGTACGTCGCGATCACGCAGATCTGCACACACCGGATCACCCAACCGGCCGACTCCGATCGCGTCTGATCGTTGTACGACGCGCGTCCGCCGCGACCGGCCTTCACGGTCGGAAGGACCCACAACGCGATCACGAGCGCAAGGTGATCGTGGTCGACCTTCCCGTCACTCATGCCGATCAGCACCCACCAGGTGAACGCCGGCGCCACGATCCAGCCGGCGATCCGCGGGAAGTAGTTCGACGCGCCGACCAGGCAGGCCGCGATCAGGACGACGTACAAGGCGGTCGTGTTGAAGACCGTGGGCTTGGGGAGATCGAACATGCGGGCCAGGAGCAACGGCTGGTAGAGCCCGGGATGCTCGCCCTTCAGCCGGGTGTCGCGGACGAAGGCGTGCATGTCCACGATGACGAACAGATAGAGGACGGTCCGCAACCACGCCACCCGGGCGAGCGCGATGGCCGGGGTGAACCAGTTCGCGGCGCGGACGGCGGCGGTGCGGGCGCTCACTTGCGCACCTCCCAGGTGGCCAGGACCTCCGGTGCCGGCGGTCCTACGACCCGGCCCTCGACCAGTTGGGTGGTGTCACGGATCAACTCGAGCTTCACGTACTTCGGCTTGTCCGGGTGCTTCTTCGCCCACCCGTCCGCGACCTGCTGCAGCAGCGACGGGTCCTTGACGATGTCCCCGGTCCGGGCCTCGATCTCGGCCCGCGCGACGCCGGCGCCCTCGATGTTCAGCGGTACGTCGACCGTCGTTCCGGCATCGGTCTGCGCGCTGATCCGGGTGTAGGTGATGGAGGCGTCGTCGGGCACTGACATCGCGTACTGCGACATCGGGCCGAACGGCCACGCGTCGTCGGTGGCGCGCACCGACCCGTTGATCAGCAGGCCGATCCCGACCAGGGCGACGGCCACCCGTACGCCCTTGCCGACCTTCCCCAGCCGGGCGTCCCCCGCCCGCTCCTGCCCATCTGTCACGACCGTCATTAGACCAGACCGGTTTCGGCAGCTCGGCGGTAGGGAATTTTCTATACCATGACCGCCCCAGAAAATTTCCAACCTGCCCGGATGTCCCGGCGCACTGTCCTGCGCGGCGCTGCCGCCTCAGGGGTGCTGATCGGCGGCATCGCCGTCTCGACCACGGCAGCGCACGCCGCCCCCGCGCCGCGCTGTTACACGCGCACCGAATGGTCGGCCCGCCCGCCCAAGTCCGCCACCCAGGTGATCGGCGCACCCGACCACATCGTCATCCACCACACCGCCAGCCCGAACGTCACCGACTACTCGCTGGCGGCGGCGTACGCCGTGTCGCACTGGATCCAGGACCTGCACATGGACACCAACGGCTGGATCGACTCCGGCCAGCAGCTCACGATCAGCCGCGGCGGCTATCTGATGGAGGGCCGCAGCAAGTCGCTGTCCTCGATCAGGAACGGGCAGAATGTCCTCGGCGCCCAGACCGCCAACCAGAACAGCCACACGATCGGCATCGAGCACGAAGGCATCTACGTCAGCCAGAACGTGCCGACCGCCCTGTTCGACATGTCCGTGCTGACCTGCGCCTGGCTGTGTACGACGTACGGCCTCGATCCGCATGCCGCGATCGTCGGGCACCGGGACTACAACTCGACCCAGTGCCCGGGTGACGTTTTCTACGCGAGGCTGCCCGAGCTCCGCGACCGGGTGGCCGCGGTCCTCCTCGGCTGATAGGTCACCCTCCGGATCAGGATCTCGAACGGACCGCGGTAGCTCGCGCGCCGCATCCTGTCGGCGATCCATGCGGTCGCCAGCCAGGTCGCGACCGCGAGGAGTGCCGTCGTGGTGGTGGAGAACGTGCGGGACAGATCGAGCAGGTACGGCGTGAAGACCACGGCCCACACGACCGACTGGGACAGATAGCAGGTCAGCGACCGTTGGCCGGCAGCAGCGATCGCCAGGGTGATCCGGTCCTGGCGATCGCGCAGCTTGAGCGCGATCAGAACGCTGAGAGCGGCGTACCCGAAGCCGCCGAGGACACCGGATGCGTCATGCAGCGGACCGAGCCGGGTGAGCGCTTCGCCGCTCGGCTGGTCGATCACGCCGCCGACGACCAGCGACACCGGTAGTGCGCCCACGACTGCCACGGTGAGGCCGACGACTGCCGTCGTACGCAGCAGGGTCAGGTGCTCGGCCGGCCGTTCGAGGATGCGCCGGCGGCCGGCCCACAGACCGACCAGGAACGGCGTGACGAACCCGATCCAGCCGAGCAAGGCGATGAACGGCTGCACGACGATCCGGTCACCGAACTGTCCCAGGAAGTCCGGAGGAAGCATCGAGGGATCGCTGGCGTCGGACGCAGTGGCCAGCGAGTCGTCGCTCGGCAATGCGGTGAGGACAAAGACCAGCGCTGCGACGATCAACAGCCAGCGGTCCTTCCAGCGCAGGGCCCAGACACCAAGGAAGAGGAGTACGCCGTACGCCGCGAGGATGTCACCGATGTACAGCAGCATCGCGTGCACGAAGCCGAGCACGATGAGGACGAGACTCCGGCGCCACAGCAACGTCCGGATCGGCCACCATTCCTTGCCGGATTCCCGTTGCCGCCGGACGATCTGCGCGACGCCGTACCCGAACAGGACCCCGAACATCGGGAACGCGCGGCCGTCGACGAAGGTCGACAGCACCATCCCCACCACGCGGTCGGCACTCGAGCCGTCCATCGGGAAGCCGCCGAACACGCGCGTCCCGTAGACGAAGTAGTGGGAGTTCGCCAGCGCGATGAACAGCAGCATGAAACCCCGCGCAAGATCGGGTCCCAGCGCCCGCTCCCCCAGCCCGGTCGGCCCACCTTGGTTCGCCATACCCCTGAGTGAACCGAGCCGTAGCCGCCTCGCCATCCACCCAAAGTTCCCGGCCTGGTGAACCTTGGTCGCTGTTTGATGAGCCGCATGGACGACGACGTACTCCGTCGATGGCAGCGCGGCTGGTCCGTGGCGCGGGAGTGGACCGACTACACCGAGGTCGACGGAGTCATCGTCGTCCGCGTCGGCGAGCCGGACCGCCGGGTCGAATACCTCGCCACTGAACAGCACGCGACCACAGCCGCCCGGATGGCCCACACCGACGCCAACCCTGCGGGCAGCTCCTGGCTCAAGATCGCCACGACGTCCCGCCAGCGCGTGGCCGCCGTACTCCATCCGCTCGAGCTCATCCGGACCGAGCGATTGTTGACAATCTCCTTGTCGGATCAGCAATCGAGTCAGGTGCCCGCACAGTACGAGCTCGACGTCAGTGCGACGCCCGGCCTGATCGACGTCGAGCTGCGCACCGACGGAAAGACCGCCGCGAGCGGACGGATGGCAGTCCTCGGAGCCGACGCAGTTGCCGACGTGATCTACACCGCGCCGCCGCACCGTCGCCGTGGTCTGGCCCGCGCCGTGATGTCCGCCCTGGCCGACGTCGCTATCGATCAAGGCGCGACCACGGGTCTTCTCTCTGCCTCCCCCGACGGACTCCCGCTCTACCAATCCCTCGATTGGTCGCCGGTCGCCGACTTGGTTGTCGCGCGAACGCGGTTACCGTCGGTGGGATGAAGCAGGTCATCGTGTTCACCGGTCTGCCCGGGACTGGCAAGTCGACGCTGGCCGAAGCACTTGCTGTCGAAGCAGCTACTCCGGTCTTCGCCGGCGACTGGTTGCTCGGGGCGCTCAAACCACACGGCGTACTCGGCGGACTGAGCCGGCCGGCCTTCCTGGCGATGTACTACGACCTGCTGGAGACGTTGGTTCGCCGGCAGCTGATGCTCGAGCAGTCGGCGATTGTCGACTGTCTGGTTGACGACACAGTGGCGGACCGATGGGAGAAACTGGCGACGGAGTACGACGCACGGCTGCGGTTGATCGAGTGCGTTTGTACGGACGAAGGCGAGCACCGGCTCCGGTTGGAGGGCCGGCGGCGTGGGATTCCCGGATGGCACGAGGTCGGGTGGGATCACGTGGAACGGATGCGGGTCGAGTACCCGCGGCTGACCCGCGAGCACCTCACAGTGGACGCGATGAATCCGGTCCAGCGGAACCTCCGGCTGGTCCGGAAGTACAGCGGACTCTCGCAAGAGCCGGGGTAACCAGTAATGTGCTCTCGTGCCTCAGCTTCGGGTAGCGCTCGCTCAACTCAATGTGACCGTCGGTGACGTCGACGGCAACGCGGAGAAGCTCGTTGCCTGGACGCGGAACGCGGCCGAGCGTGGTGCGCATGTCGTGGCGTTCCCGGAGCTCGCGCTGACCGGCTACCCGGTCGAGGACCTGGCCCTGCGAGCGTCGTTCGTAGACGCGTCGCAGGCCCGGATCCAGGACCTGGCGAAGCGGCTGGCCGACGAAGGGCTCGGCGACATCGTGGTGGTCTGTGGCTACCTCGACCGCGCGACCGGTACGGCGATGGGCATCGACCGGCTCGGCCGGCCGAAGGGCTCCCCGACCAACTCCGCGGCCGTGATCCACCAGGGCCGCGTGATCACGAGCGCGGTCAAGCACCACCTCCCGAACTACGGCGTCTTCGACGAGTTCCGGCACTTCGTCCCCGGCAACACGCTGCAGGTGGTCCGGATCCACGGCGTCGACGTCGCTGTGGTGATCTGTGAGGACCTCTGGCAGGACGGCGGCCCGGTCGCCGCCGCCAAGGCCGCTGGTGCGGGGCTCCTGCTCGTCATCAACAGCTCGCCGTACGAGGCCAACAAGGACGACGTTCGCGGCGCACTGGTCCGTCGCCGCGCCCGCGAGGCCGGCTGCCCGCTGGCGTACGTGAATCTCGTCGGCGGCCAGGACGAGCTGGTCTTCGACGGCGACTCGCTGATCGCCGATGCCGAGGGCAAGGTGTTCGCCCGCGCCCCGCAGTTCGAGCAGGGCAGCATGGTGGTCGACCTCGAGCTGGCGGCCCCGACGGGCACGCCGGCCGGCACCCACGAGGGCATCGAGATCGTCCACACGGTCATCCACGACGAGGCCCTGGCGGCGTACGACCCGATCGCGGCCGCGGTCGCGCCGCGGCTGTCCGACGAGGCCGAGATGTACGGCGCGATCGTGACCGGACTGCGCGACTATGTGCAGAAGAACGGGTTCAAATCCGTCCTGCTCGGTCTGTCCGGCGGCATCGACTCGTCGCTGGTGGCCGCGATCGCCTGTGATGCGGTCGGCGCCGAGCATGTGTTCGGCATCTCCAACCCGAGCGTGTACTCCAGCGACCACTCCAAGGACGACGCGGCCGAGCTCGCTGCCCGGACCGGTCTGAACTACCGGGTGGTGCCGATCCAGCCGATGGTGCAGCCGTTCATCGACACGCTCGGCCTGACCGGCCTGGCGGAGGAGAACCTGCAGGCCCGGGTCCGCGCGGTGATCTGGATGGGCCTGTCGAATGCCGACGGCCACCTGGTTCTTGCCTGTGGCAACAAATCGGAGCTGTCCGTCGGCTACTCGACCATCTACGGCGACGCGGTCGGCGGCTACGCCCCGCTCAAGGACGTACCGAAGACCCTCGTCTGGCGGCTGGCGAAGTGGCGCAATGCGGACGCGAAGGCGCGCGGCCAGCAGCCGCCGATCCCGGAGAACGCGATCGCCAAGCCACCGTCGGCCGAGCTGCGGCCGGGGCAGCAGGACACCGACTCGCTGCCGCCGTACGACCTGCTCGACGACATGCTGGACGACTACGTCGAGCTGGACCGCGGCAGCGCCGAGCTGGTCGCGGCAGGATTCGAGACCGAGCTGGTCAGCAAGGTGATCCAGCTCGTCGATCGCGCGGAGTACAAGCGCCGGCAGTACCCACCGGGCCCGAAGATCACCCACAAGGCCTTCGGCCGGGACCGCCGGTTGCCGATCACCAATGCATGGCGTGAGGACGCACGGAAGGCAGCCGAGCACTGAGCGATTCCTGGCGGTACCGCCCATCCAATGACACCCCGTGGGGCGCTCCTGAAGAGCCCACGGGTCGGTCCGGCTCGCCCGGCGACGGTGTGAGCGATCACTCAGGCACAGCCGGTGGCGCTCACCCTCCGCAACGGTGGGACGATGAAGGCATGGTTGACAACTTCCTGTCGGCCGGTACCCAGGGCGAGGACGAGGAGTTGCCGTCGCCGTACGGGACCGGACCGAAGAACCGGACAACCGAGGAGCACCGCCGCTCGGACTACGACAACGACTCGTGGCGGGACCGGGCCAACGGCCTCGGTCTCGACCCGTCGCCGTCGCTGCCGAACGCCCCCAGGTCCTACGAGCGCGGCCCGGTGCCCCAGCAGCCCTACGTACCCAAGCCGCCGTACCTGCCCGCGGTGCCGCCGCCCCCGGCGCAGCAACCCCAGCAGCAGCGGTACGGCGACCAGCCGCAGAGCCGCCAGTACGGCGATCAGCCGCAGCGGCCTGAGCACTACGGGGAGCGCGAGCAGTCCCGCGCCGACGAGCCGTCGTACGGACAGCCGGCGTACCCGGAGCAGAACCCGTTCCGTCCGCAGCAGCCTGCGCAGCCTCAGCAGACTCCTCCGCCGCAGCAGGGCCGCCCGAGCCCGTTCGGCCCGGGGAGCAACGGCGTGCCGCCGAACCGGCAGGCGCAGCCACCGGCGGCCGGTCAGCAGCCGCAACCGCAGCGGCCGCCTGCACCCCCGCAGGCCGGCAACGGGCTGACGCAGCGGCCTCAAGGGCCGCACAGCTCGAACGGGACCAGCAACGCGAACTGGAGCGGCCAGGCGCCTGCGCAAGGCCCTACTCCATCGAACGGTCCGGCTCAGAGCAACGGACTCAGCAATGGGTTGAGCAACGGGATCAGCTCACACCAGCCGTCTGGTCAGACTCCGACGACGCCGCCGCCCCCGGCTCCGCCCGCGCAGCCTCAAGGCCAGCAGCAACAACAACAGAACCGGCCGAGTACGCCTGCCACTCCCCCGGCCAACCACACGGTGGACACCCCGACCATCACGGCGTACATGCCGGAGTCGATCGAGGGTTACCAGCAGGACTCGGGCAGCAAGCAGGACAACAGGTATCTGTCGGATCCGAGTGCGGAGTACGAGAGCAACGCACCGATGAACGAGCCGAAGCCGTCGGTCGGCGCGCGGCGGCGTGCGGACGTCCAGCAGGACGCCCCCAGCCAGGTGGCGAACGAGCACACGGCTTCGCACCGCGCTGCCCGCAGGGCGCAGGCCATGGCGAGCGCCGGTTCGTCCGCGCTCGGCGCCCCGGTGGCGCCGGCGGACAATAAGCCGTCCGACGGCGGTGGCCCCGGTGAGGCCGGCAAGCGGCCGCGGCGGTACCGCATCCACCACCTGCGGGACATGAAGAACCGCGGCGAGAAGTGGGCGATGCTGACGGCGTACGACCAGTACACCGCCGAGATCTTCGACCGGGCCGGCATTCCGGTGCTGCTGGTCGGCGACTCCGCCGCGAACAACGTCTTCGGCTACGACACCACGCTGCGCGTGACCGTCGACGAACTGATCCCGCTGGCGCGCGCCGTCGCGGGTGCGGTCGACCGGGCGCTGGTTGTCGCCGATCTGCCGTTCGGTTCGTACCAGGCGTCGCCCGAGCAGGCGTTCCACACCGCCGTCCGGTTCATGAAGGAAGCGGGCGTGCACGCGGTCAAGCTGGAGGGCGGCCGGACCGTCGTACCGATGGTGGAGAAGCTGACCCAGTCCGGCATCCCGGTGATGGCGCACATCGGCTTCACACCGCAGAGCGAGCACAGCATTGGCGGCTACCGCGTGCAGGGTCGTGGCGACCAGGCCGCCGGCCTGATCGACGACGCGGTCGCACTGGCCGAGGCCGGCGCGTTCTCCGTCGTACTGGAGATGGTCCCGGGCGACGTCGCCGCGGAAATCACCAAGCGCGTCACGATCCCCACCATCGGCATCGGAGCCGGCCGCGACACCGACGCCCAGGTGCTGGTCTGGCAGGACATGGCGGGGTTACGGTCCGGCACCATGCCGCGCTTCGTCAAGCAGTACGCCGACCTCCGCGGAATCCTCACCGCAGCAGCCACCACCTACGCCGCCGACGTGGCCGCAGGCACCTTCCCCGCCGACGAACACACCTTCTGAGGAACACCCGCAAAGAGCTGCCGCCGCGCGGCGGCAGCTCTGTTGAGAGCATCCAGCGCGGGCTGCTCCAGGCGAGTCCCGGGGTCTGCAACACCTCGTGGGGGCCTGAGACAGGTCATGCTGTGCTGTCGGCCACCAGTTGCTGTTCCGGGCCACGGCGGCATCCTTCGGCTGGTGAGGGAACGGGCCGGTCATGTAAGCCGGATTCTGTCGAGTGCGATCATCCATCTACGGTGACCGTTGCCGGGCACCTCCAGCGGCCTACCCGCGAGCTCGGGCGGGCAGCCCTCGAACGCTCGCGCGGGTGGTGGTTGCCCACCGCCCTTCTTGGCCTTGCTCCACGTGGGGTTTACCGAGCCTCCGCAGTCACCTGCGGAGCTGGTGGTCTCTTACACCACCGTTTCACCCTCACCCGCACTCCGATGAACCACGGGGTTCATCGAAGCCGCTGGCGGTCTGTTCTCTGTGGCACTGTCCCGCGGGTTGCCCCGGGTGGGTGTTACCCACCACGCTGCCCTGTGGAGTCCGGACTTTCCTCGGCGCCCGCTGTCGCGGACGACGCGATCGCCCGACCGACCCGTTCCTCAATTCAGGATACGGCCTCGGCGGACACTTCCGGCCAGCGCCCGTCGGAGCCTCGCTCGTACGGGCGGACGTCGACGACGGCGTCCAGGTTCAGCGGGCCGTAGATGTGCGGGAAGCTGATGCCGATCCCGTCCAGGTCCTCGTCGCACAGCGCGGACACCAGCCGCCCGGTGTCGATCACCAGCAGGCACACCGGCTCGGCCACGTCGTCGTAGACGAAATTCGCGACCATGGCGACCTGCTCCGGCCGCGACGCGTGGATGAACGTCGCCCCGTCATCGAGGGACTTGCCCCGCGTCGACCACCGATAGCTGCCGGCCTCCTGCGCAGCCTCCCAGTGCTCCACGAACGCGATATGCAGAATCGTCGCCATGCCCACAGGCTAGTGCTGCCCGCGCTCCGGATCGCGGATCACCGCAGCACGGTTTGGTCGACAGACAGCCCTCGGTACGGCCGGTGCGTCGATTAGGGTGCTCGGCATGGCCAAGGATGAGACCACCGAGTCCACGACCGACGCGACGGACGAGAAGAAGCCGGCGACGCCGACCGACGACCTTGTCACCTCGCAGCACACCCTGACCATCGAGGGGCGCGAACTGCAGTACACCGCCACCACGGGACGGATCGTGCTGAAGCAGGAGGTGCTGACCGACGGCAAGTTCGACGGGCATCAGGCGAAGGCCGAGGTCTTCCTGACCGCGTACACCTTGGACGGCGCCGATGCGGCCGAGCGGCCGGTGACGTTCGCGTTCAACGGTGGGCCGGGTTCGTCGAGCATCTGGTTGCATCTGGGACTGCTGGGTCCGCGCCGCGTGGTCTCCGGCGACGCGGGTGAGCTCGCGCCCCCCCCGTACGGGCTGGTGGACAACGCGGAGACCCTGCTGCAGCACAGCGATCTTGTCTTCATCGACCCGGTGTCGACGGGCTACTCGCGCGCGGTCGAGGGCGAGAAGCCGGGCGACTACCACGGCTTCACCCGCGACCTGGAGTCGGTCGGCGAGGTGATCCGGTTGTGGACGTCGCGCAACGGACGCTGGATGTCGCCGAAGTTCCTGGCCGGCGAGTCCTACGGTACGACGCGCGCCGCCGGACTCGCATCGCATCTGCAAGAGCGCTACGGCATGTACCTGAACGGCGTGATGCTGATCTCCGCCGTGCTCGAGTTCGGCACACTCGACTTCACGCCGGGCAACGATCTGCCGTACACGCTCTACCTGCCGACGTACGCCGCCATCGCGCACTACCACGGCCTGATGCCGGACCGGACGCTCGAGGAGGTGCTCGCCGACGCGGAACGGTTCGCGGCCGGGCGCTACCCGAATGCGCTTGCCCAGGGCAACCGGATCCCGGAGGACTTCCGGGCCGAGGTGGTCGGCCGGATCGCGGCCCTGACCGGGCTGACCGAGGACTACATCGACCGGGTCAATCTGCGGATCGAGCACATGCGGTTCTTCGGCGAGGTGCTGCGGTCCCGTCGGCAGACCGTCGGCCGGCTGGACGGCCGCTTCACCGGCTGGGAGGCGGACTACGCCGGTGAGACGCCGGCCAAGGACCCGTCGTTCAGCGCGATCATCGGGCCGTACACGGCGGCGCTGAACCACTACGTGCGGGTGGAGCTCGGCTACCAGAACGACCTGCCGTACGAGATCCTCAGCATGGACGCGGCGAAGAACTGGTCGTACAAGGAGTTCGAGGGTCAGCAGATCACCGTCGCGGAGAAGCTCGCCGAGGCGATGCGGGTGAACCCACATCTCAAGGTGCACGTCGCCTGCGGTCACTACGACGGCGCGACGCCGTACTTCGCCACCGAACACACCCTTGGTCGCCTGCAACTCCCCGCCGAACTGCTCGGCAACATCGAGACGAAGTACTACCCGGCCGGTCACATGATGTACGTCCACGACCCGTCGCGCGTCCAGCAGTCCGAAGACATCGCGACGTTCATCCGGGGCGCCTCCAACCGATGACGCCACCGATGCTGACCCTCGTCCGTCCGGCCGGTCCGGTCGAGGCGCCGCGGGTCGAGGGTGTTGTGCTGCGTCCGCCCGTGGCGGCGGACACAGCGGCGTTGGGCCGGTTGTACTTCGAGGCCTATCCGCCCGGCGCGGCGTCGGCGTCCGAACAGGAGGCGATCGAGGACATCGCGCTGACCTTCGAGGACGCCTACGGGGTGCTCGATCCGCGGCTGAGCCGGCTGGCTCTCGTCGGTGACCGTATGGTCGGCGCGATCCTGGTCGTCCAGCGTGCACCATGGCCGGACACCCCGGACTGCGCGTTCGTCATCGAGTTGTTCACCGCGCCGACGCATCGGCGGCTAGGCATCGCCCGACTGCTGTTGAGCGGCTGCTCCGCGGACACAGTGGCGCTCCGCGTCGACGACGACAACACTGCTGCCCTCACGCTCTACCGCAGGTTCGGCTTTCACGACGGGTAGATCCGGAAGCCCTTGAACGTGCGATGCGGGAGCGACGCGTAGAAGTCCGAAGCCTCATCAGTGACGAGGTCGATGCCTCGCACAGTGCGAGCACGCCTGGAAGATGGGCGTGCTCGTACTGTGTGACGGTCACGGGAGGGTCAGGACTTCGGCGCCGGTGTCGGTGACTACCAGGGTGTGTTCGAACTGGGCGGTGCGGGACTTGTCCTTGGTGGTGGCGGTCCAGCCGTCGTCCCAGAGGTCGTAGTCGTAGGTGCCGAGGGTGAGCATCGGCTCGATGGTGAACGTCATGCCGGGCTCGATCACGTCGTCGAAACGCTCGTCGTCGTAGTGCGGGATGATCAGGCCGGAGTGGAATGCCGTGGCGATCCCGTGGCCGGTGAAGTCGCGGACCACGCCGTACCCGAAGCGCTTGGCGTACGACTCGATCACCCGCCCGATGATGCTGACCTTCCGGCCCGGCCTGACTGCCCTGATGCCGCGGTTCAGCGCCTCCTGCGTGCGCTCGACCAGCAGCCGGCTCTCCTCGTCGACGTCGCCGACCAGGAACGTCCCGTTGGTGTCGCCGTGCACACCGTCGAGGAACGCCGTGATGTCGACGTTGACGATGTCGCCGTCCTCGAGCGGACGGTCGTCCGGGATGCCGTGGCAGATCACCTCGTTCACCGACGTACACAGCGACTTGGGATAACCGCGGTAGCCGAGCGTCGACGGGTACGCACCGCGCTCGATCAGATACTCGTGGCCGATAGCGTCCAACTCGTCCGTGGTCACACCAGGCTTCGCCGCCGCACCGACCGCCTGCAAGGCCTGCGCGGCCAGTTTGCTCGCGACGCGCATCCTGTCCACCAACTCCGGCGCGGTCACGTACGAACCGTCGTACGGCGTCGGAGACGGCTTGCCGACGTATTCGGGGCGCGGGATGGATGCGGGTACTTCGCGGCGCGGCGAGATGATGCCGGGAGTGATAGTCGACATGGTGAGATCATTCTAGTGAGCTGCGACAAGACTCCCAGGAGGTGGTCATCCAGATGAGCGACGATCACAGCAACGAGTGGTACTACAACGTCAAGACCGGCAAGGTCGAGCCGTACCAAGGGGAGAAGGCCGGCGACCGGCTCGGGCCGTACAACTCCCCCGAGGAAGCTGCTCGGGCACTGGAGAAGGTCCAGGAACGCAACGAGGCCTGGGACAACGACCCCAAATGGGACGACGACTGACCGCAACTGACACCGCGCACCTGACGACGCACTACTGACACGGCGCTGCGCAATGAACACGCACCAAGGGGCACCACCGATCTCGGTGGTGCCCCTCGGTCTTGGTTTCGTCGACGTCGCGCGAGTGCGGACGCCGGGCTCAGCGGGTGACCCGCCGCGCGGTGGTCTTGCGGGCCGGAGCCTTGCGGGCCGGGGCCTTCTTCGCCGCGACCTTGCGGGCGGGCGCCTTCTTGGCGGCGGTCCGCTTCGCCGGGGCCTTCTTGGCAGCGACCTTCTTGGCCGGAGCCTTCTTCGCCGCGGTCTTGCGAGCCGGAGCCTTCTTCGCGACGGTCTTCTTCGCCGTCGTCTTGCGGGCCACGGTCTTCTTCGCGGCCGTCTTGCGGGCCGTGGTCTTCTTCGCCGGCGCCTTCTTCGCGACGGTCTTCTTCGCGGTCGTCTTCCTCGCGGCGACCTTCTTGGCCGGAGCCTTCTTCGCCGTCGTCTTCCGCGCTGCGGTCGTCTTCTTCGCAGCAGTGGTCTTCTTCGCGGCCGTCTTCTTGGCTGGCGCCTTCTTTGCCGCACTCACCTTCTTCGTCACTGTCTTCTTCGCTGCGCTGACCTTGCGCGCGGACGTCGTCCTTGCGGCGCTGGCCTTCTTCGCGACAGTCTTCTTGGCGGGAGAAGCCTTTTTGGCTGTCGCCTTCCCTGCGGCTGCCTTCTTGGCTGGCACTCTGCCTCCTTGGTGCGGCTGAGGAAAACCACGGTGGATTCCTCGTCGTCACGATGATGACAACACTTGGTGCGTACGTAAAGCACCCGAAACGTCCGCAGGTTAAGGCGTCCTGGTCGCAAAGCGGCGCACAAATGCCGAAAATCCTTGTGCAGAAGGGATTCCGCCGCGCTATGAGGATGCCCGAGGGACCGGATAATTTCTTGGCGACACGCGCACAAAGTTCGTGTCGAAGCACGCAATCGGCGAGTGTTGTCGTCGGCAACGGCCTTCGCGAAGTGAGGTGACAGACGTGCTAGTGCCGCGCGTCTGAGGTCTTCTGACGGTTGGCTTTCTTGAGGATCTGGTCGGCGGTCTTGGTCCAGGCGAACGGGTGTGATCGGTCGTTCC